>NZ_JAOWCB010000053.1 GCF_026420845.1 Streptomyces sp. PR69
TTTGCGCGGTGAAGTTGCGCCCCACGAGGTCCGGCACCGACCCCGGTGCCCCTTGGGTCAGCGACCACCGCTTCGGCCGCGGCTGACAGGGCACCAGGCCCACGTTGCGCATCAGCTGGCGGACCAGCTCCGGGCCGGCGGCGACCCCCACATGTCGAACGCCTTCTTGGTGAGCAGTCGCAATTCCTCGCGCCGCCGGGCGGTTGCGGTATCGGTCCGGTTTCTCCAGTCGTAGTAGCCGGTCTTGGACGCGCCGAGTTTTCTGCACATGAACTCGACGGAGTACGCGCACTCCGCGTCGTCGAGCCGCATCGAATCGATGAACTCGTACTTGCTCGCTACCGGGGATCCCTCGTGAAGTACGCTGCGGCTTTTTCAGGAAGTTGTTCTCCTGCTCAAGTTCTCGGTTCCGGCGTGGCAGCTCCTTCGATTCGGCACGCTCGTCCACCGGCAGCGGCCCGTCCTGCTGTCCGTGCTCGCGCTCATACTGGCGCAGCCAGGTGCGGAGCGTCTCGGGATTCACGTTGAGTTCCCGGGCGACGTGAGCGACCGGCTTGCTGGATTTCAACGCCGACTGGACCGCTTCTTCACGGAACTCCGGCGAGTACGGACTTGGACGTGCCACTTGCTGCTTGCCTCGATTCCTTACTGGACAACCCTATTGGGTCCCTGTCCGGGATCTTCGGGGCCCCTCACGTTCGGTGCCGCTTGGAGCGGTCACTGGTTCAGCGGTCTTCGGCGCGGACGCGGTCGGCGATGCCTTGTGTCAGCTCTTCTGCCTGGTCCTCCAGGTTCCACTTGCCGTCCTGGTAGGCGTGGTTGCTGACCCAGTAGACCAGGACGCCGTCGCGCAGCGATCTCGTGAGGTATGCCAGCGACCAGTCGTTGCCGCCGTTGTGCCAGACGATCCGTCCGTCGGGGGTTTCGCGGACGGCCCAGCCGTATCCGTACGAGTCGTCCAGGCCGGGCATCCGCACGCGCGGCGCGAACAGCTTCTGCCTGGCCCGTTCCGGCAGCACCTCGTTGCCCGAGAGGGCACGGTGCCAGCGGAAGATGTCCTCGGCGGTGGAGAGCATGCCGCCGTTGCCGCGCAGGTTCCAGTACGGCCCGTCGGCGGCCCAGGGGTGGTCGAAGGGCCTGCCCTTGCTCCGCCCCTCGCTGTCGTACTCCACGGCGACCAGGTGCCGCGGCCACCGGGGCAGCACGTATCCGGTCCGGTCCATCCCGGCCGGGGCGAACAGGTGCCGGGCCAGGAACGGCTCGTACCCCTCCCCGGACGCCTCTTCCACGATCACGGCGAGCAGGCTGTACCCGGTGTTGGAGTAGTGGAACTCCTCTCCCGGGGCGGACCGCTGCTTCGAGGCGAGAGCCCGGCGCACCAGCTCGTCGCGCGAGACGGGGTCGTAGTCGTCGCCGAGCCCCTCGACCAGGCCCGACGTGTGCGTGAGCAGCTGCTCGACCGTGATGTCACGCTTGTCCTCGGGCACCGGCCCGAGGAACCGGCTGATCCGGTCGCTCACCCGCAGCCGGGCCATCACCTCCAGCTTCAGGATCGCGGCCGCGGTGAACTGCTTCGTGATCGACATGACGTCGTACACGGTCCGGCAGCTCGCGGGAGTGCCGGCGGCTCGGTCCGCCGCCCCGAAGCCTCCGCAGTACGCGAGTTCGTCGCCGCGCGCGGCGATCACGGTGCCGCCCGCCCCGGCGGGCAGGACACGGTGGAGGAAGTCGGCGACCGACTCCCCGTCGCGTGCCTTCGGGGCGGCCGCGGCGGATCCGGTGGCCGGCTGCCCGGCGGCGGGTTCTTCGACGCACGCGCCCAGCGTCATCAGGACCGCCAGGGCGGTGACGGCGGCACGGGTGCGACGACAGCGGGGCAGACCCATATGACCTGTGACCTCCAACATCGGGAATCCGCACCGAGGTTGACCGTCGCTGCCGCCGTTCCTCAAGCTGTCAGGGTGTTCGAGCTTGTGCGAACCCGTGTACGTCCAGCTCACCAGGGGGGACCACCATCATGACCACCGCACCGCCCACACCGCCGGACACCGACGCGGCCGCCTTCGTGGCGGCGCTGCGGCGCCTCAAGGCATGGTCGGGTCTGAGCTACCGCCGACTGGAACGCCACGCGGCGGACGTGGGCCACTGTCTGCCGTACTCCACGGCGGCGACCATGCTCGGCAGGGACCGGCTTCCCCGCGAGGAACTCGTGGCCGCGTTCGTCGCGGCGTGCGGAGTACGGGGCGACGAGGCGGAGGCATGGCTGGACGCCCGCACCGACATCGCGTGCGGTCCCGCACCGGCGGACGCCACACCCACACCCACGCCCACACCCGCGACGCCTACGGACGCCACACCCACGGACGCCACGCCCGCGAACATCGCACCCGCGGTCGCCGCACCGGCGCGCACCAGGCCATGGCGGACGCGGTGGACACTCGTCGGCGCGGCGGCGCTCGTCACTGCGCTCCTCGGCGGGGCGACGGCGTCCGGCATCTTCACCGACGACGAAGAAGAGGTGCTGGAGACGCCGACGTCGGCCCGCCTGTGACGCATCACGGGCGAACCGACGTCTCGGCGTTCGGACGTCTCGGCCTCTTCGAGGGCGTACGGAACTGTCCGCCCGAGCTCCTGGATCCCGTGCCGCCCGGCTTGGCAACGGCGCGGGCAGTCGCGCGGCCGTGGACCGGCCTCGACCGGGGTGGACATACACATCCTTGCCAAGCACCGATCCACTCCGGTGCGTCAGCACGTTGCTGACGCACGCACCGGCCCTGACCAGCGAGCTGGGAAACGATCACGGCGATGGCGGGAAACCACCAGCGTCTGACTACCGCAGCGCCACCTCAGCCTCGCACAGGAACTCCAGCGGCCGCATCGCTCTCGCCGACCGCACGGCGGCGTCAACGGCTGGGCTGCAGCTGCTGAAAGCGCCAAGAAGAAAAACACCTACTAACCGGCGCCGCCCGGCGCCCACCGGCCCGAGCGACGGCCGGCACACCCCGGCCCTCCCCGCGCGAAGCCGAGCGGGGAGGGCCGAACGGGTCAGTGCGTGATTCGCCGACCTAGACTGACCGTTCGAGACCGTCGGCCGCGCTCACCCCGTGGAACACCGGCACCTCTTACCTGGCCAACCTCACGGCCTGACGCCCCACGGGCCCTTTCGGCCGGGCCGCATCGGGGTGGGCGGAGCCCACCCTAGGCCGGGACCAGGCGACGGGGCGGGAGGACCGCCTGTATTCACCCGACCGGGTGCCAGGGCGAGGCGAGAGGTGCCGAGCGGTTGTGGGTTCTGGCTGGACCGCATCGCACCGCACCGGCCACCCGGCAAGCGCACCGCACCACCGCACCCGCCCCGCGTACCCGCATCCGGCTCCGGCGCGTGTCGCTGTCTGGCGTGGGTGCGGTCGCGCGCACCACTGCGCCGATGACGCGCCGCATCGCGGGACGTCGCCGGGGTTGTGCCGGGTGCGCTGGGTAATCGGCTGCCCCCCTTGACGCTCGGAGGGGGGCTTGTTGGTGTATCGCGGGCTTGCTGGCCTGGTGTGTTGTGGGTTCGTTGAGAGAGGCCGGGTGCACGGTTCCAGCGGGCAGTTCGGGGTGTGAGCTGGGGTTGTGTCGTGTGCGCTGAGTGGGACCGGGCTCATTGTGGGTTTCGCCAGCGCGTAAAGGCTCGGTTGGTGTTTGTGCTGGTCAGCGCTGTTCTGGCTGGTTGGTGGGCGGGGGTTAGCGGCTGCGGGTGGGGCGTCTGTGTTGTTCGGCGAGGTGGTCGAGCTGTACCGCGTCGAGGGCGGCTTTGGTGATGCGTTCGGTGCCGTCGTGGATGGCGGTGATGGCTGCCTGGCGGATGAGGCGGGTGAGGGATCCGATGCGGCCGGCGGTGCGCTGGTGGAGGTAGGCGGCGTGGCGGGGGAGGGTGCCGGGTTTGTGGTGGTGGAGGTCGAGGGCGTTTCGATGTCGGTGATGACGTCGGTGAAGGGTTGGCGGGTGCCGTGGCGGGCGGGGAGGGGGCCGCAGTGATGAGGGTGGCGCGTCCGGCGAGTTGGGCGCCGCGGGTGCCGCTGAAGAGGGGGTGTCGGTGACGTTGATGCCGGCGTAGACGAAGGTGGCGGCCAGGCGTTCGGTGAGGTCTTTGAGCAGGTCGGCGGTCTGGGCGCCGGTGGTGGTGCGGGGGTTGAGGCGGTGGATCTCGTCGACGAGGACGAGTTGGACGCCCGCTTGGGTGTAGGCGTGGCAGACGGCGTCGGTGATCTGGGTCTGGGTCATGCGGGTGGTGGTGGGGATGCCGAGGTAGCGGGCGAATTCGGTGATGAGGGTTTTCGCGGTGGCGCCGGGCGGGACCAAGACGTACGCCACGGGTGCCGCGGCGTGTGCTGATCCGGGCGGTGCGGGGTTTTTGCGGGTGCGGGCGAGGCGGCAGGTGCGGCCGACGTTCAGCAAGGCGGTGGTTTTCCCTGCTGCGGCGGGTCCGGTGACGATGAGGGAGGGCCGTGCGGTGGTTTGCTGGTGGCGGCCGAGGATCATCAGGGTGCGGACCTGGGTGGCGAGCTGGCTGACGGCGGGGGTGCGGATGGTGACGAAGGCGGAGTGGTAGGCCAGGCGTTCTTCGGTGCTGCGGGGCGGGGCGGGGCGTTGGGCTGGGGCGGGGTGACGGGTTCGGTGGTGGCGAAGCGGTGCCAGCCCTGCCAGGTGGTCAGGGGCCAGGACGGCTCGGATCCGCCGCTGTTGTGACGGAGCAGTGATCTTCAGGGAGTTTGGCCGTTCTGGTCTGGCGTCCTGGTTTTTCGTTGGGATTTTGAGTTGGGGGAGCGGTCGGGTCTAAGTGTGATGGGCGCGGCCTGGGGGTGTGTTCGGTTTGGTTGTTCGGGCGGATGGCCTGGAGTCCGGTAGTTGGGTGGGAATGATCTTGTGTTTCCCGTAGGTGTAGTGGCACGTCTATGCGCGACTGAGCTCTCCGGGCTTCGTTTCGGGTTGATGCTGGTCAGTGGCGTGTGTGGGTGAGGAAGACGCGGAGGGGGTCGTTCGCGTTGCCAGCCAGGCGGGGGAGTCCGAGTTGGTGGGCGATGAGGGCGAGGGAGTCGTCGGTGTCGTGGTGTCGGCGGCTCGGCAGGGTGGTGAGTGCGCGGGCGAGGGTGACGGTTTCGGGGTAGGTGATCAGGTCGCGTGCCAGGAGTGCGGGGGAGGCGCTGCCCGTGGTGGTCATGTGGGGGTTGGTCGCGCGGAGCTGGTTGAGGCGGGTGTGCCAGCGGTGGGTGAGGTGTTGTTGATGGTCGTACCAGCGGGTGGTGATGGCGCGCGCTGTGATCCAGGCGGTGACGGCGCGGGGATGCCGTAGCAGGCGCTGGTGGGCGTGGTGCGTGGCGGCGAGCTCGGGCACGTCTCGGGTGCGGACGGTGGAGGTGAGTCGTGGGTCGGGGGCGGCTTGGTGGTGGCGTGGGCATACCAGCTGGTGCGGCGGTGGGTGGATCCAGGCGGTGTCGGTGGCGTTTTGACTTCGGTGGCGGGTGCACAGCGTGCAGGCACGGACGGGTTGTTGCCCGGCATCGAGTCGTTTCCAGTTCGCGGCCGCCTCGGTGTCGTGGGCGGTGTCGCTGAGAGGGAGATGGGGCAGGGCGCACGTCAGCTGGGGGAGCGGGGTGCGGGCCAGGACGGCGAAGCGCCGGGCCGCGCCCGGAGTGAGGATGAGTTCGGCTGTCGGTGGCGTGCCGTGGCCGGTCAGGGTCGTGATGCCGGAGCCGTCGAGGAGCTGGGGCAGCGTCAGCTGGTAGGTGTCGGCCAGGCGTTGCACGTATGAGGCGGTCGCTTCGCGAGGCAGTGGCCGTACGCGGAACACGCCCGGCGCGGTCAATGGGATCCGATGCCATGCCCCTGTGGTGACGACGCTGCGCTGTGCGGTGCCGGCCCCTGCCGCAGCACGGGCCGCGACGTCTGTCGGGCTCACGGGGTGTTGGTGCTCCGGGCCCGGGGGCGGTGGTGCTGTTCGGCGAGGTGGTCGAGGCGGATCGCGTCGAGCGAGGTTTTGGTGATGCGTTCGGTGCCGTCGATGAGGGCGGTGATGGCGGCCTGGCGGATGAGGCGGGCGAGGCTGCCGATGCGGCCGGCGGTGCGCTGGTGCAGGTATGGGGCCAGTTGAGGCAGGGTTCCGGTCCGGTGATGACGCAGGTCGAGCGCGCCTTCCATCGCGTTGACGAGGTTACGGAAGGGCTCTTCGTCGCCGAGGCGGGCGGGGAAGGCGGCGCAGTCGATGAGGGAGGCGCGGCCGGCGAGCTGGGCGCCGCGTACGCCGGTGAACAGGGGGTGGTGGTGACGTCGATGCCGGCGTAGACGAAGGTGGCACCGATGCGTTCGGTGAGGTCTTTGATCAGGTCGGCGCTCTGGGCGCCGGTGGTGGTGCGGGGGTTGAGCCGGTGGATCTCGTCGATCATCACCAACTGGACTTTGGCGGCTGTGTAGGTGTGGCAGACGGCGTTGGTGATCTGGGCCTGGGACATGCCGGCGGCGACGGGGATGCCGAGGTAGCGGGCGAACTCGGTGGCCAGGGTCTTGGCGCTCGCGGCGGGCGGGACCAGGACGTAGGCGACGGGAACCTGCCCGGCCGCTGCTTCAGCGCCGTGGCGGCGGATGTGGGCGAGGTGGCAGGCGCGCCCGACCTGGAGCAGGGCGGTGGTTTTCCCGGCGCCGGCGGGGCCTGTGACGATCAGCGACGGCCGTGCGGTGACGGTCTGATGGCGGCCGAGGATCATCAGGGTGCGTACGTTCTTGGCGAGCGCGTCGATGGCCGGGGTGCGCACAGTGACGAACCGCGAGTGGTAGGCCACGCGTTCCTCGAGGCTGCGGCGCGGCGCCCCGGGTGGGGGAGGAGCCGCCACAGGTGTGGTGGCGAAGGCCTGGAAGCCGTCCCAGGTGGTCACGGACTGAGGCTGCGGATCAGGGGCGTTGCTGGCGGCGCTTGCCGTGGCACCGGGAGACCGGTCCGCTGTCGACGGGGACATGGTGGCTGGCGCATCGCTCGTGCCCGGAGAGGGATTCACCACTGCTCGGCTTCCGCTTCGGCGTCCCACAGCCCGTATCCGCCTGCCTCGGCCGGCGCCGCGCTGGTGTTTTCCGGGTCGCCAGGGCATGACTCGGTCGCCAGGCCAGTTCCGATGAGGTCGTCCAGGCTCTCGCTCCAGTCCGGTTCGGGGGCGGGTGCGGTCTCTGCTTCGAGGGGGCGCCGCTGGCCCGGCAGGTCGGGCAGCTGCGCCGCTGTACCGCGGGCACGACGCCTTTTGCGGTGGTTGGTTTCGTGTTCTGTCCCGGCGGGGCTGCGGGTGTGGCGTAGGAGTTGGTCGAGGGCGTCGGCGAGGTCGGCTTCGTGCTGCTCGCGGCCCCCGCGTTGCTCGACCTCGGTCTGGATGTGGCGCCAGGTGGCGTCGTTGAAGGGCTGGTGGACGTGGTCGCGGTGGATCCACGGAATTTCGTGGAGCTGTCCGTCGGTGAGGCGGACGAAGATCTGGCGGGCGTCGTGGGGGTTGTGGTGGACCTCCCATTTGCCGTCCCTGGCCGCGACGGGGGAGCGCTGGCTGCGGTGGGGGTCGAGGACGGGGTGGTTGTAGGTGCGGTAGTCGAGGCGGATGCCGCGTTCGGTGATGGGCTGCCAGCGCACGGGCAGCAGTTCGAGGTAGTCGGCCCCGCTCAGCGGCACCGGCACATATCCGCTGATGGTGATCAGCGCGGCCCACATCTGGTTCGGCGTGAGGGCGGTTTTGGGCAGGACGGGGTGGCGCAGTCCGTCGTGAGGCCGGTTCTGCCAGCCGCAGGTGATCCACTCATCGAGGAAGTCCTGCAACTGCGGGATTGTCCACCGCGCCTCGGCCTCCATCGCGGAGCCGCGGCGCTGGGGGTTGGAGCCGGTGTGGCCGGCGACGTGCTGGCAGAACAGGTCGTTGATCGAGCCGAAGGTCCGCTCCACCACGGCCTTGGCCTGCGGCCGTCTCGGAGGGGCGGGCTGCACGCTCACCCCGAGGGTCTCGCAGGCGGCGACGAAGCCCTGCGAGAGGTAGATCTTCCCGCGGTCGACGACGATCGTCTCGGGCACGACCACCGGCCGTGCGGCTGCTCCCTCCAGGCGCTCGTCCAGCGACAGCATCCGCTGATACGGCACCTCCGCGTGTGACAGATGAAGCGACTGGGGCCAGGCCGGCCGGGCAGGATGCGGGACAGCCATCTCCGCCAGGAGCAGGGCGGCGTCGACGGCTTTGGTGCTGTGCGGGCGCAGGACGGCGGCCAGGACGGAACGGGTGGCGACGTCGACGGCGATCGTCAGCTCCGGCCGGCCCAGGCTGCCGTCCTCCGGGACGGCCATGATGTCCAGGCGGGTGGTGTCGATCTGCACCTGCTCCCCGGGCCGCAGCACCACCGGCGCCGACGAGGCGCGGACGGGTGCGGTGGCGGTACGCGCTGGAAGTCCTGGACGATCGGCTGGGTCGGCCAGCACACTCACCAGCCGGTAGAACGTCGACCGTGACGGCATCTCCACCACCCCGCGCCCGTGCACATCCTCCAGGATCTGCCCGACCAGTACCTGCAGCCCCTTCACCGTCCCCTTCGACCGGCCCCGCTGACGCCGCAGCGCCTCCAGCACCGCGGCCACGACCCGCTCGTTGGCATACCCCGTCGGATGACGGCCACGGGCCGGCACTGCGCGCTTGTCGACCAGCCCCCACAACCCCTGCTTGCGGTAGGCGTGCCGCATCCGCTCCACCGTCGTACGCGTCACCCGGGCGAAGCCGAGCGCTGCCAGTTCCTGCGCCTTGGCCGCGTCCCGCTGCGCCAGCGTCCACCGCTCGGGGTCGTACTCCGGCCGCATCGTCTGTCCCTCACGGCCGCCCTCAGAGCGCGGCCACCCGGTCTCCACCTCACGGATATGGGGCAGCCAGGCCAGCGCACGCTGCTGGGCCGCCAGCGGAACAGTCTCGAACAGACCCCACTGTGGCACCGCGTCCGGTGTCCGCGCGCCCACCACTTCAAAGCCCGGATCGGCGAACAACCGCCCCAGCAGCAGGCTTGTTTCGGTGCCGTTCTCCTGCAGCAGGTAGACCTGCTGGCCCTGCAGGGCGGCGACCTGCCAGGTCTGTCCCCGGTAGGCGACGTGCGCGCCCACCTCCATCACCGGTCGCTGGCTCTTACCATGTGTGCCGCCCACTGTGCTCACCCCTTCTCTTGGCCGCCGCCGGTGCTCAGCTGCATTTCGGCGCCCCATCACGTTCTGCGGCAGCGCAGATTAGCGCCCGCTCGTGTAGTGGCTCATCAAGAGGCGTCGTCAGATGCCCGCACCACAGCGCGTGGTAGGCGGCGGGTAGCACCTGCAAGGGATCGCCCACCGCCGCTGTCCCCTCGCCCAGCGGCCGGGGTTCGGCGAACGCTTCGGTCAGCGCGGCCCGTAGCCCGGGTGGGCCCTGATTGCGTGGGTGGCGGTAGCCGGCCAGCCACCGCAGATTCGCTGCCACCACCGCTGGAGGTGGCTTGAGACGCCGGTACGCCCAGCCCACGCGTGCGCACGCCGCCTCCAGGACCCCCCGCGCCCGCTGCGCCCTGTCTCCACCGGCGGTCGGGCTTGAGGGACAGTCGGCGAGCAGGCCGGTGCCGTCCGCGTGCCGGGCGAAGAGCTGGGGCACCCACGAGCGCACCCGCCCGTCGGACGTGTCCCGCCACAGCAGCCGTACCGGGCGCGCGGACAGGCCGGTCACGTCCGGATCCCGGTCCAGGATCATCAGCTGGATGAGCATCGCTGCCGAACCGTGCACCACGTGCCGTCCGGTGGTCGCCGACCACCACCAGCCCGGCCCCCACCGGCGGCCCGGCACGACCGGAAACGCGGATACCGGCGCCAGGTCCTCGAACCGCACCGACATCGCCGCCTGATCCCACGCCAGCTGCGTCGCCTGTCCGGCAGCAGTGGAGAAGGCGGCCTCGACTCCCGTACCGCTGACCCCTGCGGCAGCCTGCCCCACCAACCTGCTGTGCCCGTGCCCCTCCATCCCCAACACCCAAGCGCACGCAAGGCTGTTGAACGCCGTGATCCGAATCCGCCACCCGAACGGGTGAACGGCGCTCCGGCATGGCGGCGCGCCCGTCCCGTCAGGACTCCGGTGATCCCGAACGCAGGCCGCCGATTCTCGGTGCAGGTGAGGCGATGTCGGTGGCATGCGGCAGCATCGGGCCATGACGCAGATGAACAGAGAATGGGCGGTTTTCAGCATCTTGGCGAGATGGGTGGACAGCGCTGCAGTGGTGAAGGCCAGTTGAACAGCCGATCTCTGCTCCCCGCGAGGGGCTACCCACCCGGAGACGAGCGCCGCTACGCCGACGACCGGACCCCGGACCGCGTCAAGTGCTCTCTCCGTCAGTGTCACGGAGCAGAGTGATGCGGGCGGTGGTCAGCAGCGCCTGCTGATGCGGGTGGAGCCGGTCCCACTGGGCGATCTGCAGGTGCGCCCAGCGCCGCAAGCTCTCCGGGACGGGCCCGCCTGCGGAGCCGAGGGCGCGGTATTGCTGCCAGGTGCGGTGCCAGGTGTAGGGCCAGGGTGGGTTCCACCACGGGTCCAGGGCAGTGAGCGCCTCAACGGTGGTGGTGGAGAGGACGCCGGCGCGTTGTTTGCGGCGTTGCTGGCACAGCCATCTGCCGAGGGGGAAGCCGGCATGCTGGGTGTGTTTGTCCGGGGTGAGGTGGCCGTGTCGGGCGGCGTAGGTGCGTGCGTGGTGGAGTCCGGGGCTGGCGGGGTAGGAGCGTGTGGCCGGGGCGGGCCGTTCGCCTACGACGGCGTGGGGTGTGACGCCGAGGGCGGTCAGGAGGTCCTGCTGGCCGGGGTGGAGATGCTCCCAGGATTCCTGCTGGACACGGATCCAGCGGCACAGGCCGCGGGGAAGGTCCGCGTCCGCTACGCCGCCTGCGCTCGTGGCTCGGAGGCGGTGGTAGGCCTGCTGCCATTGCAGGGGCCAGGGCGGATTCCACCACGGATCGAGCATGGTCAGGGCTTCGGCCCGGGTGGGGGAGAGGCGGCCTTGACGGGCGCGTCGTCGTTGCCAGGCCAGCCACTTCCCCAGCGGGAACCCGTCGAGGACGGTGCTGGCGGGCGCGGCGATATGGCCGTACTCGGCCGCGTAAGCGCGAGCTCGTGTGAGCGCGGTGTCGAGGAGATCGGGCTCGGCGCGGGGATCCGGTGGTTGGGCGGCTCGGGCTGTTTCGGCGGTGATGCCGATCTTGGTCAGCAGGCGGTGCTGTTCGGGGTGGAGTGTGCCGTAGCCGGTGCACTGACGCCTCAGCCAGCCGGCCAGCTCCTTCTCAAGAACCCGAATGCCGGTACCGCTGCCGTCGGCTGCGGACGCGGACTCTGACCGCTCGCGTATGCGCCTCCAATTGCGTTGCCACTCCAAGGACCAGCTCGGATTCCACCACGGGTCGAGCGCTGCGAGGAGCGTGCTGACCGGCCATGTCCCGCCTGTACTGCGATGGTGCTCCCGCGCCTGGTGGCGCTGTTCGCTCAGCCACCGGCCCAGCGGAAACCCCTCAGGACAAGCTTTCAGGGGCGCGGCGAGGTGGCCGTGTGCGGCGGCGTAGGCGCGTGCGTGGGCCAGCCCGGGGCCCGTGCCGCAGAGCTGGACGATGATCTCGTGGGGGCGAGTGGCGGCGGTCTCGGCGGTGATGCCGATCTCCGCCAGCAGGCGCTGCTGCGGCGGATGCAATTGCTTGTAGCGGGTGCACTGTACGGACAGCCACGTGGCCCAGCCGTCACTGCCCTCCGGCCAGCTCCCTTCTGCAGCCCCTTGGCGCCGGTCTTGGGCATGAGCGCGGATCCGGTGCCAGGTGCGCTGCCACGCCAAGGGCCACGGCGGGTTCCACCACAAGTCGATCGCGTCGAGCACCTGAAGGTACGCTGGTTCGTCCTGGCGGCGGGTGAGGCAACGCTGGGCAGTGAGCCACTTCCCGAGCAAGAACCCCTGGTACGAGACGTTCTTGGTGGCCAGGGCCAGGCATCCGTGTTCGGCGACGAAGGCGCGCGCACAGGCAACAGCCTTATCGATGCCCGCTGTCCGGCTCGTTCGGCGCGGGCGTGCGCTGCCGGCTGCCTGGGCCGTGATGCCGATGTCGGCCAGCAGACGGCGCTGTTCGGGGTGGAGTGAGCCGTAGTCGGTGCACTGCAGGTACAGCCACTCCCCGGTCAGCACGTGGGTGTCGGAAAAGCCGTCGGCGGCGTTGAGGGGGCCGTGGCGCCTGACGTGGTCGCGGGCGCGGTAGTAGGAGCGCTGCCACTTCACCGACCAGGGGATGTTCCACCACGGATCCACCTCCTTCAGGGCGGCGGCCTTTTCTTCAGGCAGGGCCAGGGCGTGGGCCTGCTGGTTGTGCACCCATTTCCCCAGGGCGAAGGAACCGACTGGGGTGTCGCGTTGGGTGGCGAGGTGGCCGTGCTGGGCGGCGTAGGTGCGCGCGTGGGCCAGGCCGGCGGCGAAGGCCCCGTCGGCGTGCACGCTGTGGCCCCGCAGCCGTTTCTGAGCCGGCAGACCCTCTGTGCCTGCAGTCTGCCGACGCTGGTAGCCCGCGAGAACGTCGGCGAGAGGCCGGGGCCGGAGCGCCAAGGGGACCTGCCACAGCCGCTGTTCGTCGTCTCCACTGCCGCCCTTGGTACGGATGCACTGGTACGTCCAGGCAAACAGCGGTCCGTGGGTGCAGGCGGCCAGACGCTCGGTGAGCCACGGTCGCCGCACGCGATGGCCCAGCTCGCTGGGCACACAGGGCACATCAGCCAACCGGTAGGGGAGGTGACCACCACCGTCAGTAGCGACACGGAGCCGCCAGGCCGGGCTGGCCAGAAGCGTGGCGAGGGCTACGGTCTCGGGGTAGGTGACCAGATCCCGCGCCAGGATCCGCCACCGCTGCGGATCCTCGCCCGCGGGCATGGCCGCCTCCAGCCGCATCGGCCACAGGCGCTCCTCGGGCCACTTCTGCGCCCACCACCAGGCGGTGACCGCCTCAGCAACCTCGAATGCCGAAGCAGCGACGGGACGGCGGCGCAGCAGCCTCCGGTGATCCTCCTGCGCCTGGACCACCTCCGGGCATCCGGCCAGCCCGACGACACGGCCCCCGCTGCCAGGCACGCTCATCAGCCAGCACCGGTGGCGTGGGCAGACTCGCTGGTGCGCCGCCAGGTACACACGGGCTGGTGCAACGCGACCGGTCCGCGCAGCCACACAGCCCGGGCAGGCCGGGCCCCAGGCGGCAACCGTCTCGACCCCGTTGTGGAGCCGCGCCGTCGGCCTCTCCTTCGAGGGGCCCAGCGGCTCCTGCCGCGTCCAGGCCGGCAACGCACGGTGTAAGCCCACCTGCGGCACACGACACAGCGCCGCGACCCGGTCCCGGCCCGCGACGTTCAAGAACACCTCGCTGTCGCCCCGCAGAGCCCCAACGACGCCCTGCTGGCCAGCCACTTCGGTAACCGACGACAGCAGACTCCGCACCGTCAGGCCGTACCTGTCCGCGATCCGCCCCAGGAACGACAGCGTCATCTCACCCTGCAGGGGAGCCACCCGAAAGGCACCCGCAGCCAGCAACAGCTTCCCCACCCATTCCGTCGTTTGCGACAACGATCGTGCTTCGGCTCAACGAGCAGGTCCGGGCTCCCGGCCGCTGCCGGGGTCAGTAGTCGAGGTCGAGGTAGTCGATGTCGTTGAGGGTGACGTCGGAGAGTCCCAGGGCGCGGCTGCCGTTGTCTTGGAAGTAGATCTCTTTGAGTCCTTCGGCGATGATCTGGCGCATCTGCTGGTCGCTGGCACCCGTGTTGCGGGCGTCGAACAGGCGCTGCGCGTACGCCGGGGGGAGATGCACGGTCAGGCGCCGGAAGCGCCCGTCGTCGGTCGTACCGATGGGCGCGGTGTACCCGAACCGGGCCCTGGTCTCCACCGTGATGCCGCGCGTGGTGGCGGCCTGCTTCTGGCGGCGCTTGCGGACCTGCGGCTGCCACCGCTGCCGTACCGCGTCGTCGATCCGGTCCGCGATCGCCTTGGGCGGGTGCTTGCGTTCGCCCTTGCGATAGCGCTCCACCGACCGTTGGCTGACCCCGAGCTCCGCCGCGACGGCCTTGGTCGTCTTGAGCTGCTTCATCAGGAAGTTGATGCGGGCCTGGAGGGTCTTGGGCGGCTGGCGGGTGAACGCTTCCCGGTCGGCGCGTTCGATGGCGTCGTCGATCTCTCCCACAGCGCCTACTCTCCTTCGTCGAGGACAGCGTCGTGTAGGTTCGCGCCGCCAGTGTCATTCCGGACCACGGTGACCTGCTGCTTGTGCTTCTGTCTCATCGGATGTCCCGCGGTTTCCGTCTCAGTTCGGTGGCATTTCCTCATGCCGCATCGCCTTGCTGGCCCTCGTCGGGCTTCCAGGTCTGGTCGAACCAGGCGATGAAGTCCTTCACGGTTCCGATGCGGGCGATTCTCTCGTGGATGGCTCGCTGGTCGTGGCCGGGGAGGAAGTCGCCCCGGCTGATGGGCTTGCCGCATCCGCAGTTGCACTCGCGGCTGCCCAGCGGGGAGTCGAAGTAGGTGATGGGGTTCTGCTGGGCGCCGTTCGGGGCGGGATTGCCGACGTAGTGGTCGTGGACGGGGTGCCCGGGGGCGAGGATGCGGCCTTCGAACGCCCGTCGCCCACCAGGGACGTCGACGATCCGGTCGATCTCCATGGCCTGGCGGATGATCCCACCGCCGTTGACGACCGCGAACCGCTCTCGCTCGACGCGCTTTCCGGGCATGACCCAGACACCGCGGGCGACCTCGTGGAGCTGCTGGTCGGACAGCCCATCGATCCAGCCGATCTGCGAGCGCTGGAGAGGATCGCTGTTCGGGTCGACGTCCTTCTTCTTGCCGAGGGTGATCTGAATCATCGCGCCTCCCTGCGAGGCCGCCTCGGGTGGTCGGAGATGCCGAGACAACCTGTTCAGGATAGACCACGGACCTCCGTTATAACGGGGTATCTCTGGTTCGAGTCCCGGAGGGCGATCGGCTTTGTCCCGTCTCGCTGGAACTGAGGCAGGACGTGCTCTGACCTGAGGTGCCTCAGATCGAACGAGACTTCGACGACTGTCCTGTCTCGCTCAACCGAAAGCATCGATGGCGCGTTGCTGTGCTATTCAAGGGCCGTGACGACTTCCAAGATCTCCAGCAGACCTTTCGACGCAGTGCTGTGCGACCTCGACAACGTGATCCGCTTCTATGACACGACGGAACTGGCAAGCCTGGAGCGCGGTGCCGGGCTGGTGGAGGGGGCCACCGAGAGAGTGGCGTTCGCGCCGGAGATAGACCTCCCACTGCTCCTCGGTGAGATCACCGAGGAGCAGTGGGTGGAGTCCATTGTGGTGGTCCTCGCTGGTCAGATACCGGAGGCCCAGGCGCGCGAGCTGGGGACGGCGCTCGCCAACGCGCCATTCCGTGCCGACGGTGTCGTGGTCGACATGCTCGTTCAGGTGCGGACGCACGTGCCCTTGGTGCTGGTGACCAATGCGACCGTGGAGCTGGAGGACGACCTGGCGTTGCTGGGGCTCGCCGATTTCGCCGATCACGTCATCAGCAGTGCTCGGGTGGGGGTGGCCAAGCCGGACCAGAAGATCTATGAGATCGCGGCTGGCCAGGCAGGGGTTGCCCTGGACCGGTGTCTGTTTGTGGACGACCGACTTGAGAATGTGGAAGCCGCGGTTGGGCTCGGGATGACGGGTGTGCATTATCGTGAATCTGCTGATCTGCGTGAGGCATTGGCCGTCATGCTGGACCGTTGAGACAGGGGAGACTGGACAGCATTGCCCGGGTGGCGACCGGGCAGGTCATGGCGCCGGCCCAGGTAGCTGATCATTCCGAGCGAGAAGCCGGTCTCCTCTGCGAGTTCGCGGCAGGTGCGTCCAGCCGCGCGTTGGTCGCGGAGCCAGTCGAGATCGATCTGGCGCCAGCGGGTCGCTTTGCCGTCGCGCTTCATGCCGTATTCGCGGACCAGGACCTTGATCGCCTCGACGTTCACGTCGACGTGCTCCGCGATCCACTTGAGCGAGCGGTACTCGTCGAGGTAGAAGCGTGCGAGCTTCTCCCTGGGGAGATTCTCGCGAGCCCGGCGAACAGTCGCTCCTCTCTCCCACCTCGCGCTCTTCGCCTCCCCGGGAGGCGCCGGCTGCTCCTGCAGGACGAACCGGACAGCATCATGGCTGACGCCCAGGCGGCGGGCGGCCTGTGCTGTCGTCAGGCAATCGTCCCTGATGAGCCGGTGCAGCGTGCCGAGGTCGATGTCCCGCAGGTCGCACCCCGGCAGCAGCTCAAGATCGCGGATGATGTCCGCCGGGGGCTGCCAGGAAAGAGGCTCCCCGCGGACACCCTGTCGGGTGAGGAACTCCGCTGCGTGTCCTTCGAGTTGACTCATCAGTGCCGGAGTGAGATCCGTTTCGAAGGTCCGCAGCATGGTCCGCAGTTCCTGGGTGCTGGGCGCGTAGGCCGCCGGGGCGAGGGTTGCGGGGAGCCCGCTGAGCCGTTCGAACAACAGCGCTCGGGCGAACTGGTGGCGCCGCACTCCGCCGGCCTCGAATCCGATGTCCCGACAGAGCCGCGTCCAGGTGTCCAGCGGCAGCAGTCCTCGGTAGTCGACCGCGCGGCGGCGATCGTAGTCGATCGGCGATCCTTCCTGGTCAAGGTAGTCCGCCAGCACGGACAGGCCAAGACTGATGCCCCTGAAATGGCCCCGCTTCGTGAGCCTGAACGTCATGTGAGAGCCCAGCCTGTCTTCCACCGGTGCGCGAAGAAGACGGGCCGCCGTGGCGAAGTCCCCTGTGCCCCCGATCAGCAGGAGGTAGCACGACAGGGCAGGGCGGATGGTGCGCGAGAGGGCCCCGTTCTGGGGACTCAGCCGGGCGGACCAGGCCGGCCAGAGCTGCGTCGGAATCTTGCGGGCCCGCTCGATGACCCGCGTTGCCGCCGAGCGGCCGGGCCTGCGTGGCAGTCGATCCACGGTGCGATAACGCAACTGGTCAGTGCCCTTGAGGCGGGGTGCGAGGGTCGCGAGATGGATCGCGTCGAAAACCGGGCTGGTGTGGGCCCATCGGTGCGCGACCTTGAGCGGAATGCTGACATCGGCGTCGCTGATCAGGTGGCGAAGGGCGGCTCCGCCCTCGTGGACGTCGCCTTGCTCGAGGATGTGCAGGGCTGCGCTGACGGCGAGGGCGGCGGTCGCGGCCCGCTGCGGGGCAAGACGTCCCGGACGGGTCTCCTCGACAGGGTCGAAGGACCGCCGCTTCTCCGGCAGGGACTGCTGGTGCAGCGCCAGGATCTCCGGTGGGACGAAGCCCGCCAGCCGGTCGGGGTCGGGGACACGGCGAAGGAGGATGCAGGCCAGTGCCCGGAGGTCTCCGAACAGAGCAAGACTGGGCTGGGGATGGTCTTGATAGACGCCGAAGCCGGCCCGGCCGCAGGAGATGGCCTCCTCGAGGAGCTTCTGGGCCGCGATCACGGATCCCTGCGCGGCGAGCGTGAGGGCGGGAACCTCCTCGAACGGCTGACCGCAGCGCGCCGGCGGGGAGTCCTTCTCCGAAGGGCTGTGGCAGCGGCCCGGAGCGAGCGGGTGCCGGGTGGTCGCCGGGAAGTGCCGCGGCATGCGGCTGCAGCGCGGGCAGGCATCCACCAACAGCAGGCGGTGATCGAGGCAGGCGAAGGACCAGCCGAGCCTCCAGCTCAGCCGCCATCTGCCGCCGCTTGCGGCCAGGCAGGCCGGGCAGTATCGAGACCCGCGGGCCCGCCCCCAGACATGCCTCGCCTCCACCCGTCGCCGCCGCGCGTCGACCACGTGGACCCGTCCGTCGTAGCGGGCCAGGGTCATGCCGTGTGCCTGCGCCGGGGTAGGGCCGGCCGACCATGAGATGGCCGCCGCCTGGTCCGCGTCGAGGAGGGTGACCAGGCGGCCCAACATGCCCGACTCCACCGGTCGACAGGCGCCGCGGGGCAGCAGGCCCATCGAGGCCAGGACGTCGCCGGTGGTGGTGCCCAGTCGGTGGGCGATCGCCTCCCACCAGGAGTCGAGTGCCTCGCCCGACTGCGGGGCAAGGCGGATCGGCAGAGTCCGCGCGTGCGTCACCGGCGAGCCGCCGTCCGGCGGGTCCGTCGTGACCGCTGTCCCTTCAGAAGATTGCGTACGTCGTCCTGGGCCAGGTGGGCCGCCTGGTCGATCTTGACGCGGCTCAGAAGGTCCTCGTCGAGACGCTCGGCGCCGGTGCGGACGGCTCGCTGGCAGCCGCGGTTGATGAGGGTCATCAGCGAGCCGATGTGGCCGCTGGAGCGGATGAACAGGTAATCGAACAGGTCATCGGCGAGCATGCCCCGGTAGGTGCCGTGCAGAACCAGGCGCTTCTCCAGAGCCAACAGCAGCCGGCGCCACTGGCTGCGGCCCTGGTCAGTAGCCAGTTCAAAAGACCCCATGTCCAGACGGGTCGTGCGCCGGCCCGTCTGGGCAAGGACCGCGTTGTCGTAGGACTCGCCCTCGGAGAACAGTCCACGCTTGGCCAAACCGACCCCCACGAACAGCAACGTGACCGGGAACTCGTTCGCGACGTACTTGAAGTGGTTGCTCACCTCGACGCCGCCGGCCGCCCTCCAGCGCAAGAAGTGCAGATCGTCCACGATCAGCAGCTTCACATCGCAGGAGAGCACGCAGTCCAAGGCTCGCTGGGCGAACTGCGCGGTGGTGCCGGTGGTGCGGCCGGGGTGACCGAAGAACTCCAGCATCGCCCGGTTGAAGTCCTTCATCCCGGTGTTCCCGGTCAGGCCCACCCGACAGACAGGAAGCCGTTCGTGCCCGCCAGCGGTGAACGCGCCGCCCTCGGCAATCTCCCGGCGGTGGAAGTCCCGGGCGAAGGCCAGCACCGCGGTCGTCTTGCCCAGCCCGGGAAAGGCGTCCACCGCGACGGCTCCCTTGGCCTGGTCGCCGTCCTGCTGGTTGCTGTCGAGGATGTCCCACAAGTCCTCGTGCAGCTCAGCCAGTTGCGGCGTGCGCAACGGACCGAGATTCGCGTGCCAGACCCGCCGGGCATGGTCGTACTCCGCCTTCGCGCGCTCGCCCAGTGCCACGTACTCGCTGCGCGGCAGCAGTTCCGGCTGGACGCGCGGTGCTGCTTCCGCGAACGCCGCCCAGCCCTCCTTGCGTGAGAGCGTCAGCGCGTCCAGCCGGTGGGAATCTCCCTGCGTCCAGGTGCCCTCGCTGTTCACACGTCCTCCAGCGCGTCCACGTAGAAGTCGCTGTCGTCTTCCAGCTCCGCGACGTCGGCCTCGTCCGCCGCGTCGTCGTCGCCGGTCTCCTGCGCGGCCCGGGACGCGAGCTGTGGTGGTGCCGCGTCGGGCAGGTCCATCAGACGCCTGACGCTTGGCAGCGTCGCGACGCCCTCCTCGGGCTCGGGCAGGTCCAAGGCCGCCTGTTCCCGGGCGAGCCGCAGCGCCATGCGACGCTCGACCAGCGTCGTGCCCAGACCGAGGTTCCACCGCTCGAACAGGTCACGGACCGCGGCCTTGTCGTCCGGGAACCGGTCCCGGGCCGCGGCCAGGCGACGGGCGAACTGCAACGCCTCCTCGCTGACCGGCATGTCCCGACCCGGTGCGTGCTCCCAGCCCAGCGCGTGCCACCTGCGGCTCACAGGGTCGCGGAAGTAGACCGCGTTGATGTCGTCCGGATTCACAGCGATGGGCCACTTGCCGTCCCGCTCGCCGCTGTGCAGACCGCGGTAGGGGTCCAGGGCAGCGCCGTTGTAGCGGCGGGCGTCCAGGTCGATGCCGTAGTGCTGGATCTTCCGCCGTTCCACACGCAGGAACTCAAACGCCAGGTCCGGATCGCGCGGGGTCTCGATGTAGCCGGCCCGGTTCAGCCCGTGCTCGAACATCGCCGCCGGCGACATCCGCAGCCCCGGCACCCCTGGATCGACCAGACTGGTGTGCGGCCGGTGGTGATACACACAGGCCACCCACTCCCGGATGATCGCCTCCAGCTCGTGGAGGAAGAAGAACGCCTCCCCCTCCGGACGCTCGCCCCGGGAATGCAGATCGGGACCCTTGTAGCCGGGCAGGGCCTGCAACAGGTCCTCGCGCAGGGTCAGGAAGAACCTCTCCAGCGGGCCCTTATCCCGGCCCGTCCGCAGCCGGGCCGGCTGTACCGAGATCCCCAACCTGCGGCAGACGCTGGTCAGATGCTCCGATACGAACACCTTGCCGTGATCGACGAGCACTGTCTCCGGAACCAGCGCCGGCGACGCCGCCGAGCGCATCGGCCCCTCCCATGCGGCGACGTCGATCAGCACCGACCGCGGGATGCCGTGCTCGGGCCAGAGAGCGTGCGCCGGCCAGTCCTCCCCCGCGGGCCGGGGCCGAAACGCCTGGTAGAGAGCGACGCTGGCATCCACAGCCTTCGTCGACACCGGCGTGATCCTGATCCCCAGGACGCATCGGGTGTACCAGTCCATCGCGACGGTCAGCTCCGCCTGCAGCCACTGCAGCGTGACCGGGTCCAGTGAAAAGACATCCAGCCGGTTGGTGTCCATCAGCAGGTACTCGCCCGGCCGGGTCGGCCGCAACTTCCCGTAGACCCCTCCGGGCCGGGCGGCGATGTCCCGGTTCCGCTTCGTGCTCAGCCGAAACGTCGGATGCCGCCGCTCCAGATCCTCCAGGAGCCGATAGGCCGTCGCGCGACTGGGCAGGTCCGCTTCCTCGAACCCCCTGGCCAGTAACCGGGCCCGGGTCCGCTCGATGACCATCCTGCGCGACGGCTTGGACTGGCCCGTGTGCTCGACCATCACCTCCAACGCCGCCTCCGACCACACCTCCGCGTTCCGGTGCCCCGAACGCGGGCCGCTGCGGGCCGGCACCAGTCCCGCCTCACCGTCCCGGCGGAAGGCCGCGACCCACCGCTTGACCGTGCGCGCAGCCACCCCCAGTTCGGCCGCCTTCGCCGCATACCGGCTCTCCATCGGCTCGCCCGCCGCGTAGGCGGGACGAGGCTCCCCCACGGCCGACAACTCCTCACTGCCGCTGCGGAATCCGGTGAGCACCTCCCTGACATGCGCGGCCCGCTCCAGCACCTGCGTCCGCTCGCCGGCATCCAGCCGGCCCAGCACCACCGCCGCCGTCTCCCGCGGATCATCCGAGGCCGGCCCCGGCCCCGTAGGGATGATGCGGGCACGGTCGGAGAGCAGCAGTTCCTTGACGGCCAGCCGCAGCAGCCGTCCCCGGCCGTCCTTGAGGACCGCCTCGCCGCCCGCCTGCGTGCCAGCGAACTCCACCACCTCAACGATCTCGCCGTCGTAGGAGAACCGGCTCCCCACTCCCACGCGCACCGCGGCCCGGCTCACGACACCGTCCTCAGCACGCTGCCGGCACTGAGCGGGACGCTGAGATCAGTCAGCCACTGCCGCTTCCACAGCAGATGCAAGACCCCGGCCCGAACCAGCGGATTCGGACGACCGGGCAGGCAGGCAAACGCCTCTCCCAGCGTGTCCCCACCCACGACCCGGTCGCGTACCTCGTCGAGGATCACCGGATCGAACAGCCGCCCCGGCGGCGACTCCCCGTCCACCGCCTGGCCGTGTCTCTGCTCGGCCAGGTCCGGCTCGAACAGCCAGTCGCGGCGGTAGCCCGAGAGGAAACGGACGTTGGCCAGCTCGGCGTCCGGCGGCTCGCTCCACACCTCGTAGCGCCAGCCGCGGGACTCGACCGCCTCACGGGTCCAGGCGAAGGTGAACGCGTGCTCCGGCCGGGCCACCCTGTGGCGCGGCTTGACGTCGACGACCAGCGGGCCCGCGGTGGTGGCCATCAGGTAGTCCGGGATGTGCCGGCGCAGCTTGCCGTCCACTTCGGCTTTCAGCAAGAAGGGCTGGGCCACGATCGCCGTCACGTCCTGGTCGAAGTCGGCGTACCACAGCCGCGCGAGTTCCAGCCGCGACTCGTAGATCACGTGATCCGACTGCGTGCTCGACCAGTACGAGCCCGAATAGTGCTTCTGACCCATGTACCAGCGGAACGTCCGCCACGGCTCGGCCGCGTACAGCATCTCCAACGGCACCGACTCCCAGGCGAGACCCTCGCGCACCTCGTCTTCGACAAGCCGGACATGCACCTCTGCATCCACCATCCGCCCCAGTGCCCGTGTAACTGAACTTGATCCGCAGAACAGTTACACGGGCACTGGAGTACGAAGAGACACACGCATTTTCGATCACTCGAAAGGGTGATCATTCCGGGCTGGCATCTCAGCACCGCGTCATAGGTGCTACTCAGAAGCCGACTGCTGATGCAGGTCGAACCGGACGGCGTCGTGGCTGACGCCCTGTTCCTCAGCCCCCGATCCGAGGACGCCCACCAACGAAAGCGTCACTCTGATTTACCCGATTTCCGGTTGGATTGCGCCACGTGGGCTAGCGTTTCTCTCGCTCGTGCTCTGGACGCTGCGTTCACGATCCGGTGTTGTCGGTGATGGGGAGGTTGGTGTGGGGGTTCTCGCGCGGCTGCCGCTGGAGGACGGGGGTTCGGTCCTGCTGGCGACGACGGAGGAGCCGGACGGGCCGGTGAAGGTGGGACGGCTGGCCGACGCCGTTCAGGAGTTGCCGCACACGGTGCAGCAGGCGTTGCGGCCGGTGACGGGCATGGCACGGGCGGCGCTGGAGCAGCTGCGGCAGGCGGGTCCGGACGAGGTCGTCATCGAATTCGGCGTCGACCTGTCTGCCGAGGCCGGTGCCGTGATCGCCAGGACCGAGACGGGCTGTCACCTGACCGTGACTGTGACCTGGCATGCCGCAGCCGCATCCTCCACCGGCGAAGACGGCGCTGACGGCAGCCCGTGAAGGGCACGGCGAGCCCGTCGGACGGGGCGGGGCGGGGGTTTTCCCGGGCGGTCGCGGAGATCCGCACCGTGCGCGGCGTGGTCGCCGGGGCGGGTTTCCTGGCCGGTCAGGATCTGCTGGTCACCTGTGCTCACGTGGTGCGCGAGGCCGGCTTCGGGCCCGGGGACCGCCTGTCGCTGGCCTTCCCCGGCCAGCCCGAGGGCCTTGAGACGTGGGGGGTGGTGGAGGCCGGGACGTGGCGGGAGCCGGAAGCGGAGGATGTGGCGTTCCTGCGGCTCGATGGCACGCCGCCGGGCGTGCCGGTGCTCGCTCTGGGCAGCGCCGAGGGCTGCCGGGGACACCCGGCCAGCTCCTACGGCTTCCCCCGACAGGCCCGGCCCGGCGGGCACTTCGGGCATCTGACGGTGGGGCATGTCCTGGACAGCCCCACCGGAGCGTGGGCGGGGGGTCTGCTGCAGCTGACCGAGGCCAATGCCCTCACCGAGGGCTTCAGCGGTGCCCCGGTCGTCGATGACATCACCGGCCTGGTGATCGGTATGGTGACCGCTATCACCGCCGCCGACCGGCACTCCCGTGGCCTGAGCATCGCCTATGCGACCCCCGTGAAGGTCCTGCGCGCTCTCCGCCCCGACCTGGCCGAGCAGGCGCTGTGCCCGTACCCGGGCCTGAAGCCGTTCACCATCCAGGACGCCGCCTTCTTCCACGGCCGCACTACAGCGCAGGACATCGTCATCGCGGCGCTGAACGGGCCCGCCCGGGCGGTGATGCTGCTGGGCCCGTCCGGATCGGGTAAATCTTCACTCCTGCAGGCCGGAGTCCTGCCCGCGCTGGCCGAGGGGACGGCGGTGCCCGGTAGCGATCGCTGGCTGCCCGTGATCGTTCCCCGCCCCGGCCACGACCTGCTGGCCGCAGCCGAACGCCACGGCCTGCCCGGCGCCGTCTCCGAGGGGATCGAGGCCGCTGCCCGCCGCCTGCTGGACGAACAACCACCGCACAGCCGGGTGCTGTTGGTCATCGACCAGTTAGAAGAACTATTCACCCCCACCGAAGCGACAGACGGTGACAATATTGGTCCTGCCATCGGGCAACTGACACATCTGGCCAGGTCCCGGGCCCCGGTCACCCTGATCCTGATCATGCGTGACGACTTCTACGCGCCCATGGCCGCCCGCGCGCCCGCCCTGCTGGAGGCCGTCTCCCCACCCTTGAACATCCCCGCCACCCTCAGCGAACGCGACCTGCGCGCCATCATCGAACACCCCGCCGCCCACGCCGGACTGCACATCGAAGAAGGCCTGGCCAACCGCCTCATCGCCGGCCTGCTCGACCCGGTCGACAGCCCCCAGCCCGGCACAGATCCCGCAGCCGGCAGTGGCACGGCCCGCACCGCGCCGGTCACCTCCCTGCCCGCCCTGCAGCTCACCCTGCACCAACTGTGGCAGCGCCGCACCGACGGCCGGCTGATCCACGAGGCCTACGAACGCATCGGCACCGTCACCGGCGCCCTGACCACCTGGTGCAAGGACGTCTTCGACGACCTGCCCAAGCCTCACCACGACATCGCCCGCCAGATCCTGACCGCCCTGGTCCTACCCGCTCACCCCGACCACGCCACCCCCGCAGCCCGCCTCCAACGCCCCCTGACCACCCTCCACGCTCTGTTCGACCAGCCCCCACCAACCTCACGCCGGCACAACGACGTCGACGCCGTCCTGAACGCCCTCACCCGCCACCGGATCATCATCACCCACACCCCCCGCACGGGCCCGGAACCCCGCGAGCCCCTCGCGGAACTTATCCACGACTCCCTCGTCCGTGACTGGCCCGACCTGCGCGCCTGGGTCACCGAGGACCAGGACTTCCACCGCTGGCTCCACCGCACCGAAGAACAACACACCCGCTGGAAACACCACCAGGAAGCCGACCGGCTACTGCACGGCAGCGACCTTGCCGTAGGCACCGAATACGCCCGCCAGCGCGGGCTGCCCGCCCACATCCGCCGCTACATCACCAAAAGCCGCCACCGCGCCCGCCTGCGCATCTACTTCCTGGTCGGCCTGCTCACCCTTACCCTCATCGCCACCGGCCTGGCCAGCTGGCAATGGAACAACGCCATCACCGCCCGCCAACAAGCCATCTCCCGGCAACTCGCCGCTGCATCCGACAGCCTCATCGATACCGAACCGGACCTCGCTGCCCTCCTCGCCGCCTACGCCTACCGCACCTCCCCCACCGCTGAAGCGACCTCCAGCCTCCGCACCGCCGCCGCAACCCCCCTCCCCCACACCCTCACCGGCCACACCAGCGGCGTGAGCTCGGCGGTGTTCAGCCCGGACGGGCACACCCTGGCCACCGCCAGCCACGACGGTACGGCC
>NZ_JAOWCB010000054.1 GCF_026420845.1 Streptomyces sp. PR69
CGCCGCCCCGGCACGGGCCCCGGCGACACGAACCCCGGCGGCATGCGCCTCGGCGGCACGCGCCCCAGCGTCCGCGACGAAGTCGCAGTCGCCGTGCAGCCAGGCCACCTTGTCGTACATGTCCTGCGCCGACAGCGAGGACAGCATCGCGTTGCGCTCCCGCGCCGCCGCGCCCGCCGGGTGGTAGAGCTGACGGCCCATCTCCCGGGCGACGAGCTGCGTGCGCGCGGTGCGTTCGCGCCGCTCGGCGTTGAACTTCTCCAGCCGCTGCACCACCTCGTCCGCGCCGCTGTCGCCGAGCAGTTCGCCGATGACGACGGCGTCCTCCAGGGCCTGGCAGGCGCCCTGCGCCGCGTACTGGAGCATCGGGTGGGCGGCGTCGCCGAGGAGGGCGACCCGGCCGTCCGTCCAGCCGTCCACCGGGTCGCGGTCGCACAGCACCCACGCCTTCCAGTCCCGGCCGAGCTCCAGCAGCCGCCGGGCCGTCTCGCCCAGCTCCGGGAACTCGTTCAGCACATGGTCACGGGCGGCGGGCTTGCCGACGACCGCCTCCGCAGCCGCGTCGTCGCGGGTGGCGGCCAGATTGAAGTACGCGCCGCCGCCGATCGGGTAGTGCACGAAGTGCCACTTGGGGCCCGCCCACAGGGTGACGGTGTTCCAGCGCAGCTCCTGCGGCACCTGCTCCATCGGGATCACCGAGCGGTAGATGGTGTGGCCGGACACGCGCGGGTCGCCGTCGCCGACGAGCTGCTGCCGTACCGCCGAGCGGATGCCGTCCGCGCCGATCAGCGCGGTGCCGGCAACCCGTTCCCCGCTGGCCAGGACGGCGGTGACCTCGCCCGCGGTCTGTTCGTACCCCGTCACCGCGCAGTCGGTGCGCAGTTCGACGTCCGGGTGGCGGCGGCAGGCGTCCAGCAGCGGCTCGTACAGGTCCATGCGCTGCACCACCGCGTACGGGTTGCCGAACCGCTCCCGGTATGCGTCGGTCAGCGGCATGGAGGCCACCCGCTGTCCGGTGGTGCCGTCCATGAAGCGCAGCTCGTCGATGTAGACGGCGCGGGCGCGCACCTGTGCGCCGACGCCGAGACGGTCCATGGCGTGGAAGGCGTTGGGGCCGAGCTGAATGCCCGCGCCCAGTTCGGTGAAGGCGTCCCGGCGCTCCAGGACGGTGACGCGGTGGCCGTGCCGGGCGAGGGAGATGGCCGTGGCCAGTCCGCCTATGCCGCCGCCTGCGACGATCGTGTGAGCCATGGTGGTCGTGAGTCCCTTCTCAAACGTGGGTAGAGGTGAGCTGGTCGGGGGAGGGGAAGAGGCGGTCGAGTTCCGTACGGAAGCCCGGGAACGTCTTGGCGACGCACCGCGGGTCGTCGAGCACAATCCCGGGGACCCGCAGCCCGAGCACCGAGAACGCCATCGCGATCCGGTGGTCCCGGTGGCAGGCGATCCGCGCCCCGTGCGGCCGCGCGGCCGGATGGACGGTGATCCAGTCCCGGCCGACCTCGGTGGACACCCCGCAGCGGGTGAGGTTCTGGGCGACCGCCGCGATCCGGTCGGACTCCTTCAGCCGGGCGTGGCCGATGCCGTGAATGGTCACCGGGGCGTCGGCGAGCGGCGCGATCGCGGCGAACGTCATAAAGGTGTCGGAGATATCGCCCATGTCGACGTCGAAACCGCCGCGCAGCCGGCCGTCCGGCGCGCCGGTGACGGTCGTGCCGTCCTCGCTCACCTCCACATGGGCGCCCGCCCGGGCCAGTACGTCGGTGAACCGCACGTCTCCCTGGATGCTGTCCGTCCCCAGGCCCGGCACGGTGACGCTCCGCCCGGTGACGGCCGCCGCCGCGAAGAGATACGAGGCGGCGGAGGCGTCCGGCTCGATCCGCAGCCCGGTGGCGCAGTAGCCGTCGGCCGCGATCTCGATGGGGCCTTCGGGCCGTTCGGCGACCTTGGCCCCGAACTGCCGCATCAGCGCGATGGTCATATCGACGTACGGACGGCTGACGAGATCCCGGAACCGCACGGTCAGCGGGGAGCGCAGCAGCGGGGCCGCCATCAGCAGACCGCTCAGATACTGGCTGCTGAGCCCGCCCTCCACGAACAGCTCGCCGCCCCAGGACCCGGCGGCCGCCACCCGCAGCGGCAGCCCGCCGCAGGGCGCCGTCTGCACGCTCACGCCGAGCCGGGTCAGCGCGTCGGCCAGCGGCTGCAGCGGACGGGCCCGCAGCTGGTCGGAGCCGTCGAAGAGGAAGTCCCCGCTGCCGGTCGCCGCGAACGGCGGCAGGAAGCGCGCGGCCGTGCCCGCGTCGGCGCACCATACGCGGCCGCCGCCGACCGGGCCGTGGCCCTTGCCGGTCACCTCCCACCAGGCGTCGCCGGGCCCGGTGACGATGCGGTAGCCCAGGCCTGCAAGCGCCGTGCGGAAGGCGACCGTGTCCTCGCTGACGAGCGGCGCGAACAGCCGACTGGTGCCGGACGCCGCGGCGGCCAGCAGCAGCGCGCGGTTGGTGATGCTCTTCGAGCCGGGGATGCGGGCGGCGACGGGCGCCGCGGCGGTGGTCATGCCAGCCCCCGGCGCAGCGGGTTCGCCACCTGCCCGTCCCGGTCGGCGTCGCGCCGGCGGGCGTCCCGCTGCCGTGCGACGCTCGCGCGGGCGGCCGCGGCCACCCGCTCGGCCGTGAATCCGTACTGCTCGTACAGCTGCGTATACGAGGCCGACGCGCCGAACTGGTCCAGGCCGACCGTGTGCCCCGCGTCGCCGACCAGCGCGTGCCAGCCGATCACGGAGCCCGCCTCGACCGAGACGCGGGCGCGCAGCGCGGGCGGCAGCACCCGCTCCCGGTACTCCTGGCCCTGCTCGTTGAACCACTCCAGGCAGGGCATCGACACCACACGGGTGGGGATGCCGTCACGCTGGAGGATGCGGCGGGCGTCCAGTGCGATGTGCACCTCGCTGCCGGTGGCGATCAGGACGGCCTCGGGGATGCCGCCGGACGCCTCGGCCAGGATGTAGCCGCCGCGCGCCGTGCCCTCCGCGGACTCCACGCCCGAATCGGGGGAGCGGTCCAGCACCGGCAGGTTCTGCCGGCTCAGACACAGGCCCGCGGGGCGGTCGGCGTGTTCCAGCACGGTGCGCCAGGCGACCGCCGTCTCATTGGCGTCGGCGGGGCGCACGACGTCCAGACCGGGGATGGAGCGCAGCGACCACAGATGCTCCACGGGCTGGTGGGTGGGGCCGTCCTCGCCGAGGCCGATCGAGTCATGCGTCCACACATAGGTGACGGGCAGCCGCATCATGGCGGCGAGCCGCACCGCCGGGCGCATGTAGTCGGAGAAGACGAGGAACGTGCCGCCGTAGGGGCGGGTGCCGCCGTGCAGGGCGATGCCGTTGAGGATCGCGCCCATGGCGTGCTCGCGGATGCCGAAGTGCAGGGTGCGGCCGTAGCGGTGGCCGGGGAAGGCGGCGGTGGCCCGGTCCTCCGGCACAAAGGACGGCTCGCCCTTCATGGTGGTGTTGTTCGACTCGGCCAGATCGGCGGAGCCGCCCCACAGTTCGGGCAGTACGGAGGCCAGCGCGCCGAGCACCTCGCCGGACGCCTTGCGGGTGGCCATCGCCGTGCCCGGCTCGAAGACGGGGAGCGCCGCCGACCAGCCCCCGGGCAGTTCGCGGGCGGAGATCCGGTCGAACTCCGCGGCCCGCTCCGGGCAGGCGGCACGCCAGTCGCGGTACCGCTTCTCCCACACGGCGCGGTCCTCGCGGGCCCGTTCGGCCACGCGGCGCGCATGGGCGAGGACCTCGGCCGGCATCTGGAAGGCGGCCTCGGGGTCCAGCCCCATCGCCGCCTTGGTCGCGGCCGCTTCGGCCGCGCCGAGCGCCGCGCCATGGATCTTCCCGGTGTTCTGCTTGCCGGGCGACGGCCAGCCGATGACCGTGCGCAGGGCGACCAGCGAAGGGCGGCCGGTCTCCGCGCGGGCGGCGTCGAGCGCCTCGTACAGGGCGGGCACGTCCTCCTCGTACGCGCCGCTCCCGGTCGTCCAGTCGACCCGCTGGACATGCCAGCCGTACGCGGCGAACCGCGCGAGCACGTCCTCGGACTGGGCGATCCGGGTGTCGTCCTCGATGGAGATGTGGTTGTCGTCGTAGAGCACGACCAGATTGCCGAGCTGCTGATGCCCGGCGAGGGAGCCCGCCTCGTGGCTGATGCCCTCCTCCAGATCGCCGTCCGAGGCGAACACCCACACCGTGTGGTCGAAGGGGCTTGCGCCGGGCGCCGCGTCCGGGTCGAACAGCCCGCGCTCCCGGCGGGCCGCCATCGCCATGCCGACCGCGTTGCCGAAGCCCTGCCCGAGCGGCCCGGTCGTGGTCTCCACGCCGGGTGTGTGCCCGTACTCGGGGTGCGCGGGCGTCAGACTCCCCGCGGTGCGCAGGGCCTTGAGGTCGTCCAGCTCCAGGCCGTACCCGGAGAGATACAGCTGTGCGTACAGGGTCAGACTGGAGTGGCCGCACGACAGCACGAACCGGTCCCGGCCCGCCCAGGCGGGGTCGGCGGGGTCATGCCGCAGCAGCCGCTGAAACAGCAGATACGCGGCCGGGGCCAGGCTCATCGCCGTGCCCGGATGTCCGTGCCCGGCCGCCTCCACGGCGTCCACGGCCAGCGCCCGCGCCACATCCACGGCACGCCGGTCCAGCTCGCTCCACTCGAAGCGGCCGCGGGGCGGGGTCTCCAGCGGGGTCTCCAATGGGGTACTCACCGTCTGCTCAGGGCTCCTTCGCCAGAGGGAATGTCATCGCGCCGGGGGCAGGGGTGGGGGGATGTGCCGGGGCCGTCGGGCGGAAGGGGGGCGCCCGACGGCCCGCGGCCGTCTGCGACCAGCGTGGGGGTGTGGGGGCGGTTGTGCGCAGTGGCTCATTCGCACTTCGTCAGGTGGCCGACACGGGTTGCTCTGCAACTGGGGCTCCGCCCCAGACCCCGCGCCTCAAACTCCCCCAGCTACCGCTGGGGGTACCCCCAGGCGGGGCTGGTTTGTGCCGGGTCCTGCGCCTCAATCGCCGGCGGGGCTGGGATGTGCAGGCCCCGCGCCTCGAACGCCGGGCGAGGCTGAAATGTGCAGGCCCTTGGCCCTCAAACGCCGGGCGGGCTGGGAAAATCAGCCTCGCCGGCGTTTGAGGCGCGGGGGTCCGGGGGCGGAGCCCCCGGAAACGGGGTCTGGGGCGGAGCCCCAGTCACCCCCCGCCGGGCACGGCAGCCGGCAGCAGCTCCGCGATCTCCTCTGCCGTCCGCCCCGCCCCGCGCCCTTCGGACCAGACGCGCGCCCCGGCCAGCCGGTCGTAGATCGGCAGCCGCACGGCGGCCAGCACCCGGAGTTCGCCCGCCGGATCGTCGGCGAGCAGCGGCCGTGTGCGGGCGCCGCCGACCCGCGCCGCCGCGGTCGCCGGGCCGACGCGGAGGTGGACGACGCGGTGGCCGGCCAGCCGCCGCTGGGTGGCGTCGTCCAGGACGGCCCCGCCGCCGACGGCGAGCACGCCGGGGTGTTCGGCGAGGGCCCGCCGCACCGCCTCCCGCTCCAGCACCCGGAACGCCGCCTCGCCGCGCTCCAGGAGGATCTCCCGGACCGTGAGCCCGGCGGCCCGCTCCACATCGGCGTCGGTGTCGCGGAAGTCCGCCCCCAGCCGCCGCGCGAGCAGCCGGCCGACGGTGGTCTTGCCGCTGCCCGGCAGCCCGATGAGGACCGCCAGCGGCCGGTTCACGGGATCACGGCCGTTCTGGCCAGGCCCAGGGCCGACAGATCGGGGTTCGCGTGCCGGCCCTCCACCACCGCCTCCACGTCGAACAGCGTGGCCTGGACGGGGGGCCGCCCGATGATCTCGGCGGCCCGTGCGGGCAGCGGCGCGGCCGCGGCCTCGGCCGACTCCCACAGCAGCACCGCGCCCCAGCGCCCGGTCTCCGGGTCGGAGATCCAGAACTTCAGCCGCAGCCCGTCGATGCGGGCGAACCGTTCGATCGCCTCGTCGCGCAGGAACTCCCGCAGCGACTCGGCGCTGTGCCCGGTGTCCTTCAGGTCCCACCACACCACGGCGGCCTTCATACGAGATGTCCTTCCGGCTGTCCGTCGGGCTGTCCTTCAAGGAGCCCGGTCAGCGCCTCGCCGACGATGCGGACGCCGTCCTCCGTGAGCACCGACTCGGGGTGGAACTGCAGGGAGCGGAAGCCCGGCCCGCGCAGCGCGTACACCTCGCCGGTCGCCCGGTCCCTGCTGACCTCGACCACGCCGGCGTCCGTCTCGGCCTTGTCGTCTCCGGCGTGCGCGGCGAACGTGTTGTAGAAGCCGACGCGCACGGTCCGCCCGAACAGGTCGATCTCCCGCTGCACCCCCTGGTTGGGGTGGGCCCTGCGGAGGATGTCCAGGCCGAGGCGGGCGCTGAGCACCTGGTGGCTGAGGCACACCGCGAGGAACGGCCGCCGCGATGCGAGGAGGGTGTCGATCGCCGCCCGCAGATGCGCGATCTTGGGGTGGCCGGTCTCCCGGGGATCGCCCGGACCGGGTCCCATGACCGCCAGTTCGTACGGGTCAAAGGCGTACGGCTCGTCGAACCGCCGCACCGTCACCCGTGCGCCCATCGCCCGCAGCTGGTGCGCGAGCATCGCGGTGAAGGTGTCCTCCGCGTCGACGACCAGCACCTCGCGCCCGGCCAGGCCGGGCAGCTCACGGCGGCGCCCGGACACATCGTCGAGCCAGAAGCCCGCGATGGAGTCGTTGCGGCTCTCCAGCGCGGCCCGCACCTGAGGGTGGCCGCCGAGGCGGCGCGGCCCGGTGTCGCCGAGGACGCTGAGCAGCCCGGCGGCCTTGGAGCGGGTCTCGGCGACCTCGGAGAGGGGATCGGAGTGGCGCACCAGGGTCGCGCCGACGCCGATCCGCATGGTCCCGCGCGCGTCGATGTCGGCGGTGCGGATCAGGATCGCCGAGTCCAGCGTGTCGCCGCCGCCGGCGTCCCGGCCGATGAGGGCCAGCACGCCGCTGTAGTAGCCGCGGCCCCGGGGCTCGTACCGCTTGATGACCCGGCAGGCGCTCTCCAGCGGGGAGCCGGTGACGGTCGGCGCGAACAGCGTCTCGTGGAGGATGTCGCGCGGATCGCGGGTCGTGTGGCCCTCGATGAAGTACTCGGTGTGCGCGAGCCGCGCCATCTCCTTGAGGTGCGGGCCGACGACGCGGCCGCCCGTGTCGCACACCCGCGCCATCATCTTCAGCTCTTCGTCGACGACCATGTACAGCTCGTCGGACTCCTTGCGGTCGGCGAGGAAGTCCATGACCCCGGAGAGGGTGGGCCCGGAGTCGGGGTAGCGGTAGGTGCCGCTGATGGGGTTCATCACGGCCCGGCCGTCCGCGACGCTGATGTGCCGCTCGGGGGAGGCCCCGACGAAGGTGCGGTCCCCGGTGTGCACGATGAACGTCCAGTACGCGCCGGACTCCTTCTCCAGCAGCAGCCGGAAGAAGCGCAGCGCGGCGCAGACCGAGTAGTCGGCGATCTCCGCGACGTACGACCGCTTCATCACAAAGTTCGCGCCCTCGCCCGTGCCGATCTCCTGGGCGATCACCTCCCGGACCGTGCGGGCGTAGTCCGCGTCGTCGACGTCGAAGCCGCCGCCCTCGCGGAGCGGGACCGGCAGGTCGGGGATGCGGCGCAGCACCTCCGACAGCGCCACGGCCGTCTGCTCCTCGACGGCCATGGCGAGCAGCGGCTCGCCGTCGTCGGGGGCGTCGTAGCCGCGTTCGGCGATCTGCCGGTACGGGATGAGCGCCAGCAGGTCCTGACGGGCGGCGCCGCCGCTAGTGTCGGCCCCCCGTCGCGCCACCCGGCCGGGGAGGGGGAGCGCGGCGAGGCCGTCCACCTCGCCGACCGGGCCGAGCAGCACATCGACCTGGCCACGGCCAGGCCCCGTGGTCTCGGGGCGGTGCACCAGCGCGAACGGCGGCGGATCGGCGGTGAGCACCCGCCCCAGCAGGTCACCGTCTTCTCTTATGACTCCTGCCATGACTCCTCCTTGTGGGAGCCGGCGCCCACGGGCGACGGCGGGCGGGCCGTGAGGGCGGCGAGCAGTTCCTCCGCGGTGGTCAGGGCGGCGCAGCGGGTGGCCGCGTAGTGCAGCGCCATACGGTGCTCCTCCCGGCTGAAGTCGGCGACGGCGTCGGCGACCAGGAACGGCTGGATGTCGTGGCTGAACGCCTCGACGGCCGTCATCAACACGCCGACGTGCGCATACACCCCGCAGATGATCAGCTGGTCGCGCCCGGCGGCCCGCATATGGGCGAGCAGCTCGGTGCGGTGGAAGGCGCTGTAACGCCATTTGGTGAACACCCAGTCGCCGGGGGCGGGCGCCAACGGCTCCACGACCTGCCGGTGTTCGGCGCTCGGGGTCATGCCGGGGCCCCAGAAGTCCTTCAGCAGACCGCGCTGCTCCGGGTCCATGCCGCCGGGCTGTGCCGTGTATGCGACGGGGACGGAGAGCGCGGCGCAGCAGTCCCGTATCCGCGCGGCGTTGTCCACCAGCGCGGTGACGGGCTGCTGTCCTGAGGGGAAGGGGGCGAGGAAGTAGCGCTGCATGTCGTGGACGAGCAGCACCGCGCGTGCCGGGTCCGGCGTCCACGCGGGCGTGTTCGCGGGCAGCTCGTCCGCGCGCGGCATCGGATACGGGCTGATCGCGGGGATTCCGGGAGCCGGCGGCCGGCCCGACCGCTCAGCTGGCCGCTCGGCTGACTGCTTGCCCGACTGTTCGCCTGACTGCTGAAGGGTGCTAGACACCGAGCGCCGCACCTCCGTCCACGGTCAGATCGTGCATCGTGATGTGCGCGGCCTTGTCCGACAGCAGGAACACCACCGCGTCGGCGACATCCCCCGGCTGGGCCAGCTTCCGCAGCGGTATGCCCACGCGGTACGCCTCCGGCACCCCGTCGAGCGAGGCCCGCGCACCGCTGTCGTCCTTCCACATGGACGTGAGCATCGGGGTGTACGTGGAGCCGGGGGCGACGATGTTGGCGCGGATGCCGTACTTGGCCACCTCCAGCCCCAGGCACTTGGTGAACATGGTCGCCGCCGCCTTCGAGGCCGCGTACGCGGACATCTCGACGCGCGCGGTGCCGGCCGCGTTCGAGGCGACCGTGACGATCGCGCCGCTCTGCCGCGTCACCATGCGGTTGACGACGGCCCGGGACACGAAGAACACGCCGGTGGTGTTGACGGCGAAGGTGGTGGCCCACTCCTCGTCCGTGAGCTTCCGGGCCTCGGCCAGCCGCAGCACCCCGGCGGCGTTGACGAGGTAGTCGATGGGGCCCAAGAGCGCCTCGGCGTCGTCGACCAGCGACTCGACCTCCGCGCTTGAGGTGATGTCGGCGGGGAACGACTGGACCGGGTAGCCCTGCTCCACGGCGTACTTGACGCGTTCGCGCAGCCGGTCCGCGTCCCGGTCGACAGCGGCCACCCGCGCCCCGCGTTCGGCCAGGGCGTTGACGATCGCCTCGCCTATGCCGCCCGCGGCTCCGGTGACCAGTGCGGTCTTGCCTTGCATTTCCATACTGCTGTGCCTCCTTGTCCCCTCGCTTCTACGGATTCAGCCACGCCATGCGGAGGCGACGCCGTATGCCTGCCAGGGATTGAGCCGGGGGTCGCAGAACGTGGTGTATTTCTCGCCCAGTTCGTCGTTGTGACAGGGGTCGAGAACGCATTCGCGGACATCGTCCGGGGTGGTTTCCAGATGGAGACCCGCCGCTGTGCCGCCGTTTTCGATGACGGCGGTCTGGAATTCCTCGACTTCGCGGATGACGGTGGCGACATAGCGGGTCTTGACCCCGTCGGGGGCGCTGACCGTGTTGCCGTGCATCGGGTCGCACAGCCACAGCACCGGATGCCCGGCCTCCCGCACGGCCCGGACCAGCTCCGGCAGCCGCTCGGCCGCTGTGCCCGCGCCCTGCCGGGCGATCAGGGTGAGACGTCCCGGGTCCCGCTCGGGGTCGAGCCGCTCGCACAGGGCGAGCAGCTCGGGCACGGTCATGCTGGGCCCGACCTTGCACGCCACCGGGTTGCACACGGACGCCAGCAGCGCCACATGCGCGCCGTCCAGCTCACGGGTCCGCTCGCCGATCCACGGCCAGTGGGTCGACGTCAGCAGCCGGGTGCCGTCCGGCTCGGTCCGCAGCATCGGGCCCTCGTAGTCCAGCAGCAGCGCCTCATGGCTGGTCCACACGGGGGCCTCGGCCGGGAAGGGCCGCCGTCCGCCGTGCCGGCCGAGCAGCTCCATGACCACCGCGGCGGCCCGGTAGCCGGCCCACAGCCGCTCGGCGTCGGGCCGGCGCAGCACCGGGTCCGGCGTCGGGCTGTTGACCATATGGCCCCGGTACGAGGGGAGTTCGACGCCGCCCACAATCTCGGTCTGCTTGGAGCGGGGCTTGCCGAACTGGCCCGCGATCCTGCCCACCCGGATCACGGGCTTGAGCGAACGCGCCTTCATCACCCCGGCCAGCACATCCAGCAGCGCCGTCTTGCGCGCCACATAGCCGGGGGTGCTTTCGGCCGGGTCCTCCGCACAGTCCCCGGTCTGTATGACCTGCAGGTCGCCCGCGGCGGCGGCGGCCAGCAGGAAACGCAGCTCTCTCACATCGTCGCCGTTGACGAGCGGCGGCGCGCTGGCCAGTCTGTCGCGGACGGTGGCCAGAACGTTCTCATCCGGCCAGTCGGGTTGCTGGCCTGCCGGCAGGGTCCTCCAGAGGTCAACTTCCTGCACGTGGTACCTCCCAGTGCTGTAACTGCCCCAACGGATGCACTGAGGAGTCTGGGAATGGCCTAAGGCCGGAAACCAACGGTCGATCGCCACTTCGTCAAGTGAGGCTCACTTGGTCAAGTCAGAAGGGCTTTCGGCCGTGGACATATTCAGCCGGAGATTTCCGGCCGCGACTTGACACAGACGCCTCATCTCTCTGCCGCCTCAGGCCGCCTGCGCCCTAAGGTCGGTGCATGAACAGCGAATCGGCCATCGTATTGCTCAAGCGGTTGGCCGCCGAGGGTGTCTCGCCGTGGCTCGCCGACAGCGGGCGGGGCGGGGTCACCGGTGGTGCGCCGGACCAGCTCACCGAGGCACGGCTCTTCCGCGGCGCGGTGAGACCTCCCTCCTCACCTGCGGACGCCCGGCGGGCCTGCGATGCGCTGTGGCCCGTTCACGAGGCGAGCGGGGGCCATGACGGGCATGTGTCGGTGCCCGTGAATCCGCGGATCGCCCATGACGCGCGGGCGCTGACCGAGGAAGCGCGCTATATCCACCGCGAGGTGGGCCGCCCCAATCTGCTGGTGCGCATTCCGGCGACCGCGGCCGGACTGGTTGCCCTCGGCGACTGTGTTGCCGACGGGATCGGGGTGGACAGCGCCCTTGTGTTCTGCGCGGAGCGCTACGGCCAGGTCCTCGACGCCTACTTCTCCGGCATGGAGCGGGCGCTGGCCTCCGGTCTCGCGCTGCAGACGATCGCCTGCGTGGCCTCCTTCCCGGTCGGGCCGCTCGACACGGAGGCGAACGCGCGGCTGGGGGCTGTGACCCCACGCCCCCAGGGCGGAGGGGGAGCAGGGCCGTCCGCGGTCTGCGAGGGCACGGTCCCCGAGGGCGCGGGGGTTCCGGGTGCCGCGGGGGTCCCCGAGGGCGCGGGGGTCCCGGAAGGTGCGGCCGTCCCGGGTGCCGCGGGGGTCCCGGAAGGTGCGGCCGTCCCGGAGTTCCCCAGGGGGCCGGTGCGCACGCGGACCCCGCACCCTCGCGAGGCCGTCGCCGGGACGACGGCGTGCGAGGTGGCCGACACGGCCGCCGTCGCGGTGGCCCGCCAGGTGTTCCGCGTACGGGAGGAGCGGCTCGCCAGCGAGTGGTGGCGGGTGCTCAGAGCAGGCGGGGCACGTCCGCCGCGGCTGCTGTGGACCGAGCCCCACTGCCGCCATATCGCCTCCCTCATCGGCTGGAACACGGCGATCGCCATGCCCCCGGACGTCCTCGAAACCGCGTCGGACGAACTCGAACTCCTCGGCGACACTCTGCTCAACACCCATACCGAGGGACGGCGGGCCCTGGCGGCCCTGGAGCGGCACGGTGTGCGCATGGGCGAGCTGGCCGGGGTGCTGGAGACGGCGGAACTCGCGCGTCTCCAGCACTCCTGGGAACACCGCTGACGGCTGTGTCACAGCGCGACCCGCTGGGGTTCCGGCTGCCGCCGTGCTTCCGCCTGCCGCTGGGGTTCCGGACGGTGACGCGGGTCCGGCTGCGGCCGGTCTGTGCCGCCGCGCGGGAACGCGGCGCCGGTGACCGCGAGCAGCGGCGCGGCCTTGACCGCGGTCTCCTCGAACTCCGCCTCCGGGTCGGACAGCGCGATCACCGCCCCGCCCACGCCGTAGCGGACCCGGTCCTCCGTGATCAGTGCCGTACGGATGACGATGCTCAGGTCCGCGGCCCCGGTGAGCGAGAAGTACCCGATCGCCCCCGAGTACACCCCGCGCGGCCCGCCTTCGAGCCGGTCGATCAGCTCCATGGTGCGCTTCTTCGGCGCGCCGGTCATGGAACCGCCGGGAAAGGCGGCGCGTACGCAGTCCACGGCGCTGACGCCGGGCCGCAGCCGGGCCCGTACGGTGCTCACCAGCTGATGCGTGGTCGCATAGCTCTCCACCCGGAAGATCTCGTCCGCCTCGACCGAGCCGGGCACGGCGCACCGCCCGAGGTCGTTGCGGACCAGATCCACGATCATCAGGTTCTCGCTGCGGTCCTTCTCCGCCCCGCGCAGATCCGCGACCAGCGCCGCGTCCTCCTCCGGGGTGCGCCCGCGCGGCCGGGTCCCCTTGATCGGCTCCGATACGGCCAGCCCATCGCGCGACACCCCGAGGAACCGCTCCGGCGAGGTGCTCAGCACGGCCAGCCCGTCGAACTGCAACAGCGCGCCGAAGGGCACGGGACTGGCCCGCCGCAGCGTCCGGTACGCCGCCCACGGGTCGTAACCGCCGCGCACCTCGGCCATGTTCGTCAGGCACACCTCGTAGGTCTCCCCCGCAGAGATCTGCCGCTGACACTCGGCGATCAGCCCCAGATACGCCTCGTGATCATGCCTCAGCCCCACGGCGACCCCCTCCGCCACGGCCCGGTCGCCCGAGCGGGGGGAGACGGCCTGCCGGCCCCCGCCCCCGCCCGCGCGAAGCGCCGCAGCCGTGGGTTCGCCCCCCCGTTGCACGGGCGGGTGAGCGGGCCGCCCTCCCGGCGCGGTGCCGGGGGCCGGGGCGGCGGCTGCGGGCACGCCCGCGCGGAGTGCCGGTGTCGCTGCCTGGGAGGCATTCGGGCAAGGTGCGACGCCCCGTGCGCCGTTGCTGTCGTCTGCGCGGCCGACGGGGCTGTCGGCCCCTGCGGGCGCGCCCGCGCGGAGCGCCGGTGTTGCTGCCTGGGAGACGTCCGGGTGGGGCCGGACGGTCTGTGCACGGCTGCTGTCGTTCCGGGTCTCTGCGTCGGCGGGAGCGGGAGCGCCCGCGTGTGGGTCCGGTTGTTGGGCGCTGCCCGCGCGGAGTGCCGGTGTTGCTGCCTGGGAGGCATTCGGGCAAGGCGGGACGTCCCGTGCGCCGTTGCTGTCGTCTGCGCGGCCGACGGGGCTGTCGGCCCCTGCGGGCCCGCCCGCGCGGAGCGCCGGGCTGGCTCCTGCTGCCGGGGGTGTGGGGGCTTCGCCCCCACGGTGAATGGGCGGGTGGGTGGGGAAGGCCCCGCACTCGGCGAGGGCGCTCGCCGTCTCCGCCAGCCACGCACGCGCCGCCGCCGTCGCCCCCTCCTCCGCCAGCGCCAGCAGATGCGTCATGCCCGTGGCATGGTCGAACACCACCGCCCGGTCCGCGAACACCATCGTCGCGTCGGGGTCCTCGGAGCGGTGCACCGCCTCGCCCCCGCACTCCGCCTTCAGCTCGTAGCCGAGATATCCGACCCAGCCGAGCGCGAACCCGAAGGGCAGCTCCGGCACTTCCGTGCGGCAGGACCGCAGATCCCGGTCGATCCAGTCGAGGAACGGCCCGGCGACGATCTCGGTGCCGGCCGCGGACCGTACCGTGACTGTGCCGCTCCACACATCGGCGCGGGCCACCCGCGCCAGCGGCCCGGAGGCGTCGCCCATCACGGAGAAGCGGCCGCGGCCGGCGTCAGGGCGGCTGCTGTCGAGCCAGAAGGCGTGGTCGTGGCCGCGGAAGAGCCGGTCGTAGACGATCTCGCCGTCCCAGCGGGTCGGCAGCGTCTCGACGAGCACCCGCAGCCGCCGCGTCGCGGACGCCGCCGGAGCGGGCCCGGGTGCGGGCACGGGCGCGCGCCGCGTACGGGCCGCGCCGCCTCCCCCGGCGGCGGTGACCGACACCGGACCCGCACCCACCGCACCCGCACCCGTACCCGTACCCGCACCCGTACCCGTACCCGCCCCCGCGCCCAGCGGCCTCGGCGCCCGGTGCTCCCGCGGCCCCCGGCTCAGCTCCGCGAAGTTGCCCAGCAGCCGCACTCCGTACTGCGAGCAGATCGACTCCGGGTGGAACTGCACACCCCACTGGGGCCGTTGCCGGTGCCGCAGTCCCATCAGCAGCCCGTCCCGCGTCCAGGCGACCGCCTCCAGCTCCGGCGGCAGCGACGTGACCTGGAGGGAGTGGTAGCGCACGGCCTCCATGGGGGAGGGCAGACCGGCGAAGAGCCCGTCCCCGCCGTGCAGCACGGCGGACACCCGCCCATGGCAGGGCTCCGGCGCGCGGCACACCGCCGCGCCGTTGAGCAGCCCGATGCCCTGGTGCCCCAGGCAGATTCCGAGCAGCGGCAGCCGGGACTCCTCGATGATCTCGCGGCAGATGCCGAAGTCCGCGGCCCGTCCGGGGTGTCCGGGGCCGGGGGAGATCACCACGTTGTCGAACGAGGCCAGCAGCCCGGCCCGCCAGCGCGGATCGTCGTTGCGGACGACCTCCGGCTCCCTGCCGTTCACCTCGGCGAGCTGGTGAAAGAGGTTGTAAGTGAACGAGTCGTAGTTGTCGACGAGCAGCGTGCGCACGGTGACCTCTCCTGAGCTCAGACGGTGGCTGCCGGGACGATCTGGAGGAGCAGGTGCGTGACCGAGTCGTCGCCGTACTCGCCCTCGCGGACGGTGTCGGCGCGCAGCGTGCGCAGCTCACGGCCGCACTCCCCGGCTATTCGGTGCAGGGCCGCCTCATCGCCGCGGTTGCTGAAGTGCAGCAGCGCCGAGCCGCCGGGGGCGAGCCGGCCCAGGACCTGCTCCAGATACCGGCGGTGGGTGCGGTAGCCGGCGTCGACGTACGCCTGCTCGTGCACGGACTTGTACTCGTACTGTTCCGGGCCCAGCACGTAGTTGGAGCTCCAGAAGACGGTGTCGAAACGCTCGCCGTCGTCAAGCCCGGAGAACAGGTCGCTGTGCACGGCCCTGAATCGGCCAGTGACGCCGTGCCGTTCGGCGTTGACGGCCGCGTTCTCGACGGCGCGGGGGCTGATATCGGACGCAACGACCCGATCGTATCCGGCCAGTGCCGCCATCACCGCGATCACTCCGGTCCCGCAGCCGACCTCCAGGAAGGAGCCGGAGTGCGGCAGCGGCGGTTCGTGATTGAGGCCGAGGAACTCCAGTGCGATGCCGGTCGAAGGTGAGTAGACCGGCGCGAACACCTCCTCCAGCAGCTCCCACTCGCGACCGCACAAGGTGAATGTCTCCGGCCGGTCTTCCCTGGTCAGCGACGCGCGGCTGCGAGCGATAGAGCGCTCGAAGCTCTGGATCTGAGACATGGGACCCCTCCCCCTCTAGTTGTCCTCTAGTCGTTCTCAAGGTGCCCGCGAGCCGGGCACGTGCGATCAGCATTCAGGCGGAACGAGAGCTTCCAGAAGGTGGTCCGGCGACACCGTTGATCGGAGGGGGTGGTGATCCAGTCACCGTGTGCAGGGTTGACCTGGACTGTCCGACCCCAACGGATTGTTGACCAACCCTTACCATCCGCATTACTTTCAGCCAGTCCATGCGTCTTGAGATCTCGGGGGGCGGGAATGACGCCGGAAGGCCGGTCGTCGGATGTTGATGCTTTTACAATGCTCGAACTGCTCGCCCAGGAGGCGCCCGAGAGCGAGTTCGAAGAAGTAGTCAGGCAGGCGCGTCGGGGAGGGGCGCGTGCCGGGGCCCTCGACCGGCTTAGCCGGGCCAAAGACCTCTCCCTGGGCATCCGGGCGCTCTTCGCCCGACGCCAGCAGCGCGAGGCCGGTCTCTCCGCACTCGTCGACACCGCCAGGGATCTGACGCTGCCGTATCATCTGGACGCCCTGCTCAAGGTCATCACCCGGCGCGCCCGGCTGCTGCTGGGACTCGACATGTCCTGGGTGACCTTCCATGACTTCGACGCCGGCTGCTCGCGCGTACGGGCGGCGGACGGCCATGCCTCGGCGATCACCGTGGGGTTCGAGGTGCCCATGCAGGGCGGCGTCGGCAGCCAGGCGACCCAGCGTTCCGCGCCCTTCTGGTCCGCCGACTATCTGCCCGACGACAGCTTCGCGCACTCCGACACCATCGACGACGTGGTGCGCGCCGAAGGGCTGCACGCCATCATGGCCGTACCCCTGCAGTCCGAGGAGTCCACGTTCGGCGTCCTGTATGTGGCCGACCGCCGGATCCGGCACTTCGCGCCCGACGAGGTCTCGCTGATGAGCTCGCTCGGCGACCTCGCGGCCGTCGCCATCGAGAAGACCCGGCTGCTGGAGCGGACCCGCGACGAGGTCGCGGAGCTGGAGCTGGACACCTCCCGCGCCAAGGACTCCTTCGCCGCCGCCCGGGAGTTCGGCGACGCGCACCCGCGCCTGCTCGACCTGCTGCTCGACGGCGGGGACCTGACCGGCCTCGCGGGAGAGGCGGCGAATCTGCTGCAGGGCTCCCTGCTGATCCGCGACCCGGCCGGGCGCAGGCTGGCCTCCGTCGGCGAACTCCCCGAGCTGGACGCGTCCGAGCTGGACACCCTCTGCCTCGACACGCACACCGAACGCCGTCCCATCCGGTCCCAGGGCGGCGTCTGGCTCTGCCCCGCCGCCTCACGCGACGAGATGCTCGGCACGCTCGTCCTCGTGCCGCACGATCCGCAGGAACCGTTCACCGAACACCAGATCGAGCTGCTGCGGTCGGTCGCCCAGATCACCGCCGTGCTGCTGCTGATGCGGCGCAGCGCGGCAGCCGCCGAGGGGCAGGTGCGCGATCTGCTCTTCAACGATCTGCTGAGCGGCTCCCGGCTGCCCCCCGCGCAGCTCGCCGAGCGCGCCCGCCGGCTCTCCGTCGACCTCGAAGAACCGCACACCGTCGCGGTCGCCCGCCCGGAGGGAGGCATACGGGGCCGGGCCGTCGTCTGGGCCTCCTCCTACGCCCACCGGCTGTCCGGCCTCAAGAGCGTCGACGGCGACTGCATCGTCATGCTGCTCCCCGGGACCGACCCGGTCGCCGTGGGGGAGGCCCTGTCCTCGGAGCTCTCCACCGTCCTCGGCAGCCCGGTGACCGTCGGCGCCGCGGGGCCGACCACGAACCCCGCCGACATCATCGGCGTCCACCAGGAGGCCCGGCGCTGCCTGGAGGCGGTGACCGCCCTCGGCGGCGTGGGGGTCGCGGTCTCGCCCCAGGAGCTGGGGTTCCTCGGGCTGCTGCTCTCCGACAGCCCCAACACCGTCGGCTTCATCAACCGCACCATCGGGCCGGTGCTGGACTACGACGCCCAGCAGGCCACCGAGCTGGCCCGGACGCTTGAGGCGTACTTCGCCTCGGCCAGCAGCCCCACCCGTGCCGCGGAGACCCTGCATGTGCACCCCAACACCGTCTCCCGGCGGCTGGAGCGGATCACCGAACTCCTCGGCGCCGCCTGGCAGGAGCCCGCGCGGGCGCTGGAGGTGCAGCTCGCCCTCCAGCTCCAGCGCACCCGGCGGGCCCTGGTACGGCGCGGCGGCGCCCGGACGGGCCGCGCGCGGGGCTGATGCGCGCCGGGGCCGTCCGGCGGGTGTGCCGGGGCCGGCGTGCACCGGGCGGTCGGCGCGGGCCGGGCGGCGGTGCGGTCCGGTTGGCGGTGCGGTGCGGCCAGGGCGGCGGTGCGGTTGGCGGTGCGCGTCGGGGCTGGCCGTGTCCGGGGTCGGACTGTGCTGGGGCCCACTGCTGCGGACCGGTTGGCGGCGCGGGTCCGGGCCGCCCGGTCGGAGCGGCTCGTGTGATGCGGGCCGCGCGGTGCCGACCGCGGTCGGGCGGCCGTGCGGCACGACGGCCATGCCGGGGGGTTGACCGTGCCGGTGCCGGACCGCGCTGGGGCCCACTGCTGCGGGCCGCAGTGGCCGGGCCGGAAGCCGGGGGCGGCTGATCGGCAGCTCCGCGGGCCGACGGCTGCCGACGGCTGGACAGGTCGGCTGAGCGAGCGGTTACGGCGGGGCAGGCTGGCTGAGTGGGCGGTTGAGGCGGCGTCAGGCCGACTGGGCGAAGGGCCTGAGCCCCCGCCGTCAGGCCGGCTGAGCCAGCGGCTGGGGCGTCGGTCGAACCACGGCGCGCACCCGGCCGTCCGCCGTCGCCAGGGTCTGCACCGCCTGCGCGGCGGACGCCAGGGTGGTGTGCCGGTGCCAGCCGTCGAAGGACCGGCCCTCGAAGTCCACGACGCCGACGTTGACCGACGTACGGGAGAAGTCGGCCTCCACCCGGCGGGTCAGCAGCGCGAGCCGCAGCAGATCACCCCAGGCCGCCCCGGACAGATCGGTGATCCAGCACTTGCGCGGCCAGCCGCGGGGATCGCGCCACTCGCCCAGCAGCAACACCGGTCCCGCGGCGGGAAGTTCCACCCGCAGGGCGGTCACCAGGCTGGTGCACAGCCGCCGGGTCTCCGGGTCCGTCCAGGTGACCGGGCGGCGCAGCGGACCGGCCACCCGCAACAGCTGCTGTACGGAGACCTCCCCGAGGCCGGTGCCCGCCAGCGCCGGGTCCGCGGCCGTCACCCGCGTGGTGCCGTGCACGCCCATCAGGAACGGCAGCCCCGCGGCGCGCAGCGCGCTCGCCGTCTCCGACGGGTCGCTCTCCGGCAGATCGAGGACCACCGGGCGCGGCGGGCCGCCGATCCACGACTGCGCCTCCCGCACCGCGGCGGTCACACAGGCCAGCGACGATGTGGCCAGCCGCTCCGCAGGATGCCCCGGCACACCGCTCCTGCACTGCCGCAGCCACTCCGCGGAGAGCTTCAGCCGCCAGCTCACCGGGCTGCTCATCTCCTCGTTGGCGGCCCAGACGCCGTACGCCTCCTGGCTGTTGACGATATGCCCGAGGCTCGGCACGAATCGCCGGGTCACCCCCACGGAGTGCTGCCCCGCCTTGGGGATCACGACGTTCTGCACCACCCAGCAGCGCGGGCGCATCACCCGCTCCAGATAGCGGGCGAGCGCCGCGCGCACCGGAGTCCAGTCCCAGGTGGATGCCGAGATGAAGTGGTGCAGGCTCTGCTCCGCGGCGCCTTCGCCGACGGATGCGGCGATGTTCCGGATCGACTTGCGCCCCTGGGTCGTCAGCAGTCCGCGCAGATACTGCTCGCCCTTGCAGCGCTGGTCCTTGCGCGCCAGCCCGGCGAACAGCTCCGCGCACACTTCCCCCACGATCGCCTCCGGCACCCCGTGTGCGCGTCGGCTGTCGACCCTCACAACCTTGGTTTCCATGGCTACCCCGTCCCTCGCTGACCCGCCGTGAAGCGGTGCCCTTCACGGTGCGGTGCGGGGCGTGCCGCAGCCCAGGTGCGCCGATCACACACCTGGGCCCGCTGATGCACACCTGCCACCCGGCGGCGCCGGGACGGCCGCGCAAACCGCCCCTAACCCGCCCACGGAAGGCCCCTCTGGGCCGCCTTCCGGCCCTCCCGGCGCGCGGCCATGGTGACCGGACCACCACCCACCCCCCCGATCAGCCACCCTCGACGGTGCCCGCACCACACCCCCGGGCGCGGGCGCTTCCCCACCCACCCGCCCTCTCTGGGTGTGGAGGCTCCGCCGCCCACACCCCAGTGCGGCGCTGCGCGCCGTAGGCTTCCCGGCTGTGCCTGATCCTTGCGAGGCGTGGGCCACTTGGGCCCTGGGCGTGCCCGGCCTCAGCCCGGCCGCACCGCGATCTGCTTCGCCCCCCGCATCCCCTCGCCGGCCTCCTCACACAGCCGCACCATCTGTTCTCGAGCCTCCAGCAGACCGAGCACCGACGGCGACCGCCGCCTCCACGAGAGAGACGAACGGACGAATCACGCCCATCCCTCCTGTCACCGAGGGGAGTTCATGGCCACCCAGTCCGAGCCATGCGATCACGTTCGGAAGGCGGATGATTTCTCAGAGGCAGTACAGGGCCTTGCCCACCTCGTAAATGGTCGGTCGATCCTCGGGCGCATGGCTGAGCATGACCTCGATCAAGTCGCCCAGCTCGCCGGGTGCCTTCACTGGACGACGCTTGCCAGCTGCCACGGCCTCTCTCTGGACTGGGCGTGGAGCATCGTCCGGGTACTCGACGGCACGCCAGCCGGTTGCGGAGATGAGCAGCGACGCGCCGAGAGCGTAGATGTCGGCTTTCTGCGTGGGCTTGGCTTCACCCGTGGCAAGCACGCTGCGCGCGATCTCCGGTGCCTCGTAGTGGACTAGGCAGCCGCGGAACGGGAAGTCGTACCCTTTGGGGATGTGTCCGCCACGGGCGAGGGCGAGGTCGATGAGGTGGGTCCGCTCCAGCCCGATGATGAAGTGGGCGGGCTGTACGTCACCGTGGACCCAGCCCTTGGCGTGGAGTTCGGCCAGCGCTGAGACGCATTCCAGCGCCACGCCGACGTTTGGCGCGATGGGCGAGTCTCGCCTACGGCACAGCTCCCACATCTTGTACAGGTCCGGCCCTTCATGCCACGGCTGGAAGTTCCACGTGCCTCGTTCCCACTCGCCGTACGCGCAGTCATCGAAGCCGAGACGATGCAGCACAGCCCCTTCGCGTGCGGGGGCGAGGGCGGTCCAGGGCTGGGCGGGCCAGTCAGCCGTGGCCTCGATCGGATAGCCGAGCTTCACGGCGTAGTGGCCCCGACCGCTCTCGACCTCCCAGACCATGGAGCCTCGACGGTTGGTGACCAGGCGCACCGACGTGGGCATGAGCGCGTCGAGCACCTCGATCGGCAGTTCAGGGGGTGACCCGGACAACGTCGGTTCTCCTCTCCGGGCGAGCGCGGCCGGCCGTAAGTCGAGGTCGGCCACGTCGCTGCTGTCGTGTGCTAGGCCTGACCGTAAGGTCGGCCGCAGTCCGAGTCGCACTGCGCGAGGTTCGCGCCGTCCACGGTCCACAGATCGTCGAAGATCATGAACCCGGCCGCCTTCATGGCGCGCGCCGAAGCAGCGACCTGCTCCGGGTCACGCGCCCCTCCGCCCGGCTTCGGGTTGTGGTGCAGGAAGCGGCCCGCGTACTGCTCGCACAGCGCGGTGTACTCCTTTGTGTGCAGGATGAGCGCGTGCAGACCGAGGTCTACGTCGTCCGACGGGACCATAGGGAGGGGGGCGGTGGCTGCGGTAACCACGAAGGCGACCGCCTGGTCCGCGATCCGTTCGGCCTGCTCGGGCGACTGCCCGTTGTGGGTGACCACGAAGCGGGCGAGGCTTTCGAACAACTCCTCACCAGCCACCGCGCGACCGGTCCTCTGATCGTTCGCCGTTGCCGTCATGCGAATACTCCTCGTGTGTGGCGGTGCGTGGCACTTGCCGCCCGCATCGGTTGCCGAGCCTTGGCTCAGGGACGACCAGGAGGCGGGCTTGGATGGCCGCCCCGAACAGGGGAACCGGGGAACCGGCACCCGTTCGGGGCGGCCGGTCTACTGGCCGATGACGAGCGCCATGCCGATCACCGGGCCGTACGACCCGCTGATCATGACGATGAACAGGACTCCCGCATACCGGCCGATGGCGCGCATCACAGCCCATCCCGGCTGTTGCCATTCCTAATGGCCAGGCGTGCGCTCAGTTCCTCCCGGGCGCCGAGCGCCACCACGTTGTCCGGCATGGCGTCCCACTCCCTGCCGCCATCGATCGGCCTTATCTGCACACGGCCGCCGACCTTGCCCATGACGACGCCGAGACGTCCCCTGGCGGTGTCCCTCGCCAGTTCACCGATGCCTGGTCTGGTCTGCTGGTTGCTTGCCATGAACAGGAGCATCGCGACCCGGGAGCCGTCGCCGAAAGGTCAGGCTGATTACCCAACTTGGGTAATATGGTGGGAAGTAGAGACCGGCACGTTGCGTAGTCCTCGCAGTGAGGAGCCTGCCCAATGCCTGATGCCGACCGGCCGCAGGAACTGCCTGCCAGGCTGCTCACCGATCCCGAGATGATCGAGGCTTGTCAGGTGCGGGATTTCTCCAGGGTCTTCCGGCTGGTGAAGACCAAGGCAGGCATCTACCCCTCGATGATTGCCAGATGCTGCGAGTTGACTCCGAGCCGTGTCGGCGAAGTGATTGCAGGTCAACGCCAGTTGCAACACATGGACGTGATCGAGCGCATCGCAGACGGTTTGCGCATCCCAGGACACATGCTCGGGCTTGCCCGCCGAGTGTGGGAGACGCCTCAGGCTCTCGTTGTCACCGAGCGAGAGGTGCCCCAAGCGCCAGAGCCCGAGCAGCGGACTCCCGCGTCTCCACCGGGTCCCGACGTGGACGGCATCTTGGCCATGGCCACCCGAACATGCCGCAGCGCCACGACACTTGAAGCATTCCGCTCCTCCATCGAGGACTACTGGCGGCGTGACGACCAGCATGGCGGCGAGGCCCTGAGGCCGGCCATCGTCGGCCAGCTCCGGTATGTGGTCGGACTCCTGAAGGGGAACCGGCCACCGTCCATCAGGAACGGCCTCTATGGCATCGCGGCCGAGCTGGCACGCCTCACCGGCTGGACCTACTTCGACGCCCGTCAGTACAACCAGGCTCGCGTGTACTTCACCGAGGCTCTGCAACTGGCGAAGGAAATCGATGACCGACAGTTCATGGCAAACGTCCTTGCGTGCATGAGCTTGCAGGGCACGTACCAGGACAAACCTGCGGACTCTCTGGCGCTCGTGGCCGCCGCCCAGGATCAGGCCCGCTCAGCACTCGACACCACCCCACGCGTCCTGTCCATGCTTTCGATGCGCGAAGCCTTTGCTCACGCCGCCCTGGGCAATCGGGATTCCACTCACCGAGCGGTCGGGGAGGCGCACCGCCATTTCGAGCAGATCCGGACGAGCGACCCGGACCCGTCATGGGTGACGTATTTCGACGAGACGAAGTTGATCGTGGACACGGGCATTGCTCACGGACGATTGGGTGAGGCTGCGACCGCCGAAGCCCTGATCGCTGACGCATCGCGGCGCGAGGACCGCACCAACCAGCGTGGCCGGGCGTTTCACGCGTTCTGGCTTGCACGTACGCAACTGGACCAAGGCAAGCTTGATCAGGCATGCCATACCGCCACACAAGCTCTGGAGCCCGCTTCGGCAGTGGCCTCCGAGCGCGTGTCGAACCACCTCCGGGAGTTCTGCGACCAGTTGGCCCCGCACCGGCGGGAACCCGTGGCTCTGGCCTTCGAGGCGCGCCTACGGGATCTCCTGCCATCGGTCAGCGGATCGCTTCATCCATGAGCAGGTAGAGCAGGCCGACAAGTGATCCGCTGCTCACGATCTCGCGGCGGTCGATCATGCCCCGCACCTCCGAGAGGGGAATCCACTCGATGCGGTCGGACTCGTTCTTCTCCGTGGGCGGCCCGGCGTAGGTCGCGCCGTCCACGCGGAAGACGTGGTGCTGCGAATCGGTGATCCCGTTGGCTGGCTCGGCGTAGATCAGGGGCTTGATGGGGCCAGGACGCCAGCCCGTCTCTTCCAGGACCTCGCGGGCTGCCGCCGCCTCCGGGGTCTCACCATCCTCCACCAGGCCCATCGGCAGTTCCCACGCCCACGAGTCCGTGATGAAGCGGTGCCGCCACATCATCAGAACCTCTTGACGGTCATTGACCACGGCGGCCACGGCCAGGTGCCGGAGGCGAACGACGTGATACTCCCACCTGCGCCCGTCAGGCTGCTGAACGTCGACCAGACACAGATTCACCCACTTGTTGGTGTAGACCTGTCGCTCGCCGTGGGTTTTCCACTGCATACCTGCGGCCCCTCTCGATCGGTCTCCAGGATCTCAGACCGGTCGAGGGCCGGACGCAACTTCAGCTCTTTTCACGTCAGCTTGACGAGATGGTCTCACGGGGGCCCGAGCGGCCTGACGAGCCCGCCATGTGGCGTCGCCTGTACGCACTGTGGATCAGACACGAAGCCGACCTCCGCCGCCAGCTCGGCGAGGACCAAGCACAGAACATGCTGCGCGAAGCACGCCGGATGCTGCCCCGCCTCGACGGCAGACGCGTACTGGCCGTGACCCTTCGGCGTGCACGGTAGGCGCACTCG
>NZ_JAOWCB010000055.1 GCF_026420845.1 Streptomyces sp. PR69
ACCGAAAACCAACGCTGCCGTGGTCATCGCGACCACGGCAGCGAATCCACCGCGTGGATGTCGGCCACGACGCAACATACGTGACGGATTCATGTCAGATAGTTCCCCGTTCGGGCTTCTTTACTGAGGCGGTCGGCCTCTCAGTCAGGTCGAAGGGCGTGGCCACGCACCCGGGAAGCATGATCACACAGGCAAACCGCTCCCCATTGCAGACGCAATAGACCCACTGAGACTTGATCACCCCAGTGAGTCGCGACTTCGATCCACGGAAGTTCCAGTGCACAGCCGAAGTTGACGATAAGTCCGGTAGTTGACTCGTAAGTCAGGGCACCAACAAGCCGACGGGTGAGACATCGACCACATCGCCACAAGTTGGGGAATCCTGACATCGAGTGATATTCGTTCTGCCGGGGGCTGTCTACGCCCTCCAGGTTGCACTCAAACTGAAACGCGAGTTATCGATGCGGATATCCTCACGCTCTCTGACCGCTGGCATGGCAGCTGGCGCCATGGTCGGCACCACTCTCCTCATCGCGGGAGCAGCGAGCGCCGCTGACGACATCGAGAGCACATCCCGCGCTGCCCATACATCTGCCGAGCAGCCTCCCAGCACCGTGGAGGACTTCTCCTACCCAGGCGCGGAGAAGATTCTCAAGGAGAAGAATCTTAAGCTGAAGCACGGCAACGGGAAGATCCTTCTGGCCGACTGCGACAGTGAGCCGAGCCTCCTGAGGTTCGCTGCCCGTGACCGCGACAACGATGATTTCTGTTTCAAGGTCACTGGCGACAACGGATACTTGTCTCTGGAGGTACCTTCGGTCGGCGGCGTGAAGAGCAGCGTCTACAACGCCAAGATCAACATGACGGTCGGAGACGAGCACAAGTCGTTCGACATCCCGAAGAACTCCTGGAAGGGCGTCGGCGAGAACGCCGACCCGGCCGGCCGCGAGCACACACTGGTAGAGATCTTCACCAGCAAATAGCTTGAGCCATCAGTATCGCCAGCAGCGACGTCAAGGCATACAGGGCTGACGCCGGTGCAAGGGGGATTGTGCTGCTTGCACAATCACCACGACCCGAAGCGGCCCCTATGCACCGGAAAGGCGACAGGGCCACGAGCCGATGGTGTTGCCGAGGCAGACAACCGGCTCTCCGCTATCAGAGGAACAGGAACAACGACCATGTCGAGCAATCGTCCACGAAGGGCGATCACGGGGGGCCTGATTGCGGCGGCCGTCGCGACCCCCGTCGCCGTCGCAGCCCCCGCCCACGCCGTCGTCGACGGCCCCGTGAGGCAGGGCGCGTACAGCTTCACCGCACACCTCGCCATCGGCGACACCGACCGCGCCTGCACCGGATCCCTCGTCGCGCCCCAGTGGGTCCTGACCGCCAAGCGCTGCTTCGCCGACAAGCCGGGGGCGGCCGTCGCGGCCGGGGTGCCGAAGGTGGCGACGAGTGTCACCGTCGGGCGTACCGATCTGACGAAGGCAGGCGGCTTTGTCACCAAGGCCGTCGAGCTGGTTCCGCGCAGCGACCGGGATGTGGTGCTCGTCAAGCTGGCGCAGCGGGTTCAGGGTGTCGCGCCGGTCAAGGTTGCTGAGAAGGCGGCCGCGGCCGGTGAGGATCTGCGGATGGCCGGGTTCGGGCGGACCAAGACCGAGTGGGTGCCCAACCGGCTGCACTCCTCGGTGTTCACCGTGGACGCCGTCAGCGGCAGCGAGGTCCACCTGAGCCCCGCGTCGGCGGGCGCGGCCATGTGCAAGGGCGACGCCGGCGGGCCCGCGCTGCGGGAGGCCGACAGTGCGACGGAGCTGGTGGCGCTGAATGTGGCGGCGTATCAGGGAGGTTGTCTGGGTGAGACCGAGACGCGCACCGGCGCTCTCGACGTCGCGGTCCATGATCTGGGCGGCTGGATCGAGGAGACGACGTTCCGCGTCCAGGACGATGTCACCGGCGACGGCATCGCCGACCTCGCGGCCATCTGGAACGACGGCACCCTGCATGTGTACCCCGGTGACCGGGACAAGGTCCTCAGCGGTCAGCGCATCAGCCAGCTGGGCGGCGCCACGTGGAAGACCGTCAAGCAGGTCGCCAAGGGCGACTTCACGAACGACGGCATCGCCGACATCGTCGCCATCTGGGGCGACGGCACGCTGCATGTCTACAAGGGGGACGGCAAGGGCAAGTTCCTCAACGGCACTGCCGTCGCCCAGGGCGGCAGCACCTGGGGCACGATCAAGCAGCTGACCGCGGGCGACTTCACCGGCGACGGAAACGCCGACCTGATGGCCGTATGGAAGGACGGCACCCTGAACCTCTACCAGGGGAAGGGCAATGGACAGTTCGCGCCCGCGGTGAAGATGCGCGTCGGAGGGGACAGCTGGGGCACGGTGAAGCTGCTGCCGGGCGGGGACTTCGACGGCGACGGCATCAGCGATCTGATGGCCGTCTGGAAGGACGGCACTCTCCACTTCTACCAGGGTGACGGCACGGGGCAGGTCAAGAACGGCCGCTCGATCGCGCTTGGCGGCGACACCTGGGGATCCATCCGGCAGCTGACCGCGGGCGACTTCACCGGGGACGGCGTCGCCGACCTGATGGCCATCTGGAACGACGGCACGCTCCATATGTACGAGGGTGACGGCAACGGCTCCGTACGCGGTCAGGTCACCGTTCCCGTCGGAGGCGACTCCTGGCGGACCGTACTGGAGCTCGTCTGACGGCGACGGTCACCCGGAAAAGCGGGGGTCCGCAATGATCCGCCAGGCTGATGGACGGCCTGGCGGATCGTTCGTACACAGGCTGAGTGCAGGCGTGCTCGCAGTGAGGACCGCCTGCATTTATTGGCGCTTACATATGATTTACTCGGCATACCAGAGGTGAGCTGGTTGTCCCGATACTCCGGAGCAGGCTTTTCATGCCCCGCCCGAGCTGGGACCGACAGGGCGTCATAAGCGCGCGGCGCGATCTGACCAGGGGGATCCTGATGCTTGCACAAGCGCCGCGGCCGACAGCGGCCACTTTGCGCCGGAACGACGACAGGTCCATGAGCCGGCGGTGACGCCGGAGCAGACGGCCAGCTCTCCGCGACCAAAGGGAAACAGGAACAAACGACCATGTTGAGCAATCGTCCGCGCAAGGCGCTCACCGGGGGACTGATGGCGACCGCCATCGCAGCCCCCATCGCCATCGCAGCCCCCGCCCATGCCGTCGTCGGCGACACCGTCGAGCAGGGCGCGTACAGCTTCGCCGCGCATCTCGCCATCGGCGACACCGACCGTGCCTGCTCCGGCGTTCTGGTGGACCATCAGTGGGTCCTCAGTGCGGCGAGCTGCTTCGCCAAGACTCCGGGGGGATCGGTTCCGGCCGGCAAGCCCTCAGTCAAGACGGTCGCCACCGTCGGGCGGGCGGATCTGTCCGCGGGCGGCGGGCATGTGAGCGAGGTCGTGGAGCTGGTGCCCAGCCCGGACCGCGATCTGGTGATGGCGCGCCTGGCCAAGCCCGCGGACGGTCTGACGCCGATCAAGCTGTCGTCCGGCGCCCCGGCGGCCGGTGACACCCTGAAGGTGGCGGGCTTCGGCCGTACCAAGACCACCTGGGTCCCGAACCGTCTGCACGCGGGCGCGTTCACCGTGGACTCCGTCACCGACACCGCGGTGAACATCAGCGCCAAGGACGGAGCGGGGGCTGTCTGCAAGGGCGACGCCGGCGGCCCGGCCTTCCGCGAGAAGAACGGCTCCTACGAGCTGGTCGCGGTCAACAGCCGTTCGTGGCAGGGCGGCTGCATCGGCAATACGAGCGAGACCCGCACCGGCGCGGTCGAGAGCCGGGTCGACACCGCCGCCGGGTGGATCCAGCGGATACGTCTGGCGTCCATGTACCAGAACGTCACGGACCTCGTCACCTCCGCCGACTTCAACGGCGACGGCCGCCCCGACGTCGCCGCCGTCCTCAAGGACGGCAATCTGCACGCCTTCTACACCACGGCGAACGGCAAGCTTGAGTACGGCCGCGAGCTGTGGCGGCACGACGGCACCTGGGGAGGCAAGCAGAAGATCGTCGGCGGTGACTTCAACGGCGACGGCCTCGCCGACATCGCAGCCATCGCCAGCGACGGGCACCTCCACCTCTACCCGGGCACCAGCAGCGGCCGCCTCGGCTCGCCGCTGAAGATGTGGAAGGACGACACCTGGCGCAACTTCCTCAACGTGACGCGCTACCGCGGCGCCGGCTGGGAGCGCGACGGGCTGCTCGCCATCGCTCCCAGCGGCGGCCTGTACGCCTACCCGAGCGCGGCCAACGGCGTGCTGACCGGCAAGCGCCACGAGATGTGGCACGACAGGACCTGGAACAAGAAGCACATCAGCAGCGGTGACTTCAACGCCGACGGCCGCGACGACGTGATCGCCATCGCCCAGAGCGGCGGCATCCACCTCTACAAGGGCAACGCCAAGGGGAAGTTCGACTTCGGCACCTCCATGTGGCACGACGAGACGTGGGGCGGCTTCCGCGTCATCATGGGCGGCGACTTCAACGGCGACGGCAAGGCCGACGTCGCCGGAATCAACAGCAGCGGCGGACTGTACCTGTACCCGGGTGACGGCAAGGGCAAGCTGGGCTCCCGCACGGGGATGTGGCCCGCCAAGTCCTGACCGCCTTCTGGGCACCTGGTTCGACAGCATCACGCTGACGATCACCGTGTGACAACGGCGGGGAACTGACCCGTCCGCAGACCGGCTCCCTCGAACGACCCGCGAAGGGCACGCGCCCTCGCGGGTCGTTCCATGCCGCGAACTGCTGCGAACGGTCCCCGTCAGACCTGCGTGCTCCCCGCCATCTGCCGCAGGCGCTTCGGGTGCCGCAGACGCCGCAGGCACCGCGGGCGTTTCGGGTGGGGGGTGGGGAAGGTTCTTCTCCGGGGTTCTTTCCCCCTTGGGGGGATGACCGCCGAGTTCCGGGGCCTCCGGTTCACCGACCGCCGGAAGCCGGGCACTCGGATCGTCGGCGTCTCCCGGATCGCTGGGCGGCGGTGACTCGTCCGTCTGCCCGGCGGCGCGCAGCGAAGCCGCCTCCTCATCCGTGAGGGTGACGTTCGACATCAACTGGTCGGTGGACCAGAGCCCTCGGCCGCCCTGCCACCGCCACTGGTGCAAGTATCCGCAGGCCAACAGCTGTTGTTTGGCGTTGTGGAACGCCCTGCCCGTGATCCCGATGTTCTCCGCGTGCCTGTTCAGCGGCTTGCGCGCCTCTTCCTCGGGGAGCCCCTGGATGTAAATGATCAGAAGCTTGGCGTCGCTGTTCAGCCGCCGGTGGCGTACGACATCGTGCGAGACCTTCGTGAAGCGCCGCGTCGGCGCGGTAGCATGCCTGAGCATCCCGGTGGACCGCTTTCCACTCGTGGTGAAGGTCCTCGGATTGGTGTTGGCGCACCGCCGAGGACCGCCCTGTTTTCACGGAGCGTATTGACACGGTCACCGTACAGCACAGATGACCGCGTCGTACAACAACTCCGGTTCTACGAACGGAACTTCGAATGTGGGCCGCGATCTCCAGTCCAGCGGCCGCGGTCTGAGGCGGAAGCAGGAAGTACATATTCCGTCCCCCCCCCCGGTGCTCTCACGGACGATCGGCCCGGCCTGAAAGTCCGTGAACTGCATCAGCTCATACGCGACTTGTTCGGCGAGAAAGCCCGCGATGCGGACCGCGTCGAAATGGACTCCGGCATGGCGGAGAGCATGCCCGGACGCCGGCACCCACGAGGGCGCGCCGGTCCAGGTGAAGTCTTCGGATTCATCCCGCACACCCTTCCGACCTGCGGCTACGGTGACCACCACTTCGTACGCGCCGTGCACCGCTGTGCACTGGGAGGTGGCCATCGTCTCTGCGCTCGCGTAAGGCGGTGCGCCAACGCACGGCGCAGGCTGCCGGTCGCGGCGGTACGCCAGGACCGCAGGCGGAGCGACCACCGTGTCCTCCCTCCGTGCGTATCGTTGTACTTGGCGCTGTCTGCGATCGAGCGGCAGCGGGGAGGAGCGCCACGATGACCGTCGTAGAAGCCGACAGGATCGAGATGGCCAACAGCAGCGACGAGCTCACCCTGGACACGCTGTTCGAGTGGCTCGAGAAGATGCCCGTCCCCGAGGGATACAAGACCGAGATCGTCGGGGGGCACATCTTCATGTCGCCACAACGGGACGTCCACTGGAACATCATCCGCCGGATCGTACGAGCCCTGGAAGACCGGTTCGGAATGGACGCCAAGATCATGTCGGACGTCCGCATCGACTTTCCCGGTGACCTCAACGGCTTCGCGCCGGACGTGGTACTGCTCAGCGACAATGCCGAGAAGAACGCACACGGGCGCTGGAACTACCAGGACGTGCAATTCGTCGCCGAGGTCATCTCCAAGAACACCGCCCTGAACGACTACGGCCCCAAGAAGGCCGCCTACGCCGAGGCCAAGGTCCCCGCCTACCTCATCATCAACCCTTACACCGGCAAGTGCGTCCTCCACACCACACCCAAGAACGGCGACTACGACACCGACGCCAGGTTCACCTTCGGCGACGAGATCGACCTCACCCACACCCCCGCCGGCCTCACCCTCGCCACGGACGACTTCCCCCGCGACTGACACTTCCTCGCTGCCACCGTGTCCTCTCCTGCGTGCGTATCGTTGTACTCGGCGCTGTCTGCGATCGAGCGGCAGCGGGGAGGAGCGCCACGATGACCGTCGTAGAAGCCGACAGGATCGAGATGGCCAACAGCAGCGACGAGCTCACCCTGGACAACCTGTTCAGGAGGCTCGAGAGGATGCCCGTCCCCGAGGGATACAAGGTCGAGATCGTCGGGGGGTCCATCCATATGTCGCCGCAGCGGCAGACGCACTGGGAGATCATCTTCAGCATCGCCAGGCAGCTGGCTGCTGTGTACGCCCCGAAGCGGCTGGCTTCGGATGTCCGGATCGACTTTCCCGGATATCTCAACGGCTTCGCGTGCGACGTCGCCGCGTTCACCGAGCACTCCAGGAAGAACGCCAAGGGGCTCTGGCGCTACCAGGACATCGAGTTCGTCGCAGAGGTTATTTCCAAGGACACCGCCGCAAACGACTACGGGCCCAAGAAAGCCTCCTATGCCGAGGCGGGCATCCCCGTCTATCTGATCGTCGATCCGTACGTCGGCAAGTGCCTGCTCCACACATGCCCGGAGAAAGGCGACTACGCCAGTGAGGCGAAGTTCGACTTCGGCGACGAGATCGACCTTACCCACACCCCCGTCGGCCTCGCCCTGACCACGGACGACTTCCCCCGCGACTGACGTCTGGCCGACGGACGCGCTCGCCCGCGCCGCGCGCGTTCGCTTGCCTGGAGTGGCTCGAGGGCGTTGGCTTGGCGTCCATGAAGTACACGCAGCTCGGACGTACCGGACTCAAGGTCAGCCGAATCGTCCTCGGGACGATGAACTTCGGGCCGCAGACCGACGAGGCGGACAGTCACACCATCATGGACGCCGCGCTCGGCGCGGGGATCAACTTCTTCGACACGGCAAACGTGTACGGCTGGGGCGAGAACAAGGGCCGTACGGAAGAGATCATCGGCAACTGGTTCGCCAAGGGCGGCGACCGCCGGGACAAGGTGGTTCTGGCCACCAAGGTGTTCGGGAATATGGCCGCGGACGGCGGCGAACCCTGGCCCAATCACGACCGGCTCTCCGCGCTCAACATCCGGCGGGCGGTCGACGCGTCGCTGAAGCGGCTGAAGACCGACCACATCGATCTGTATCAGTTCCACCACATCGACCGGCGCACGCCCGTGGACGAGATCTGGCAGGCGATGGGCGTCCTGGTCCAGCAGGGCAAGATCCTCTATGTGGGGTCCAGCAACTTTCCCGGCTGGAAGATCGCGCAGATGAACGAGGCTGCCGGCCGCCGTGGCTCGTATGGCCTGGTCAGCGAGCAGTGCCTGTACAACCTGGCTGAGCGGCGCGCCGAGATGGAGGTCATTCCGGCCGCGCGGGAGTACGGGCTGGGGGTCATCCCCTGGTCGCCGCTGAGCGGGGGGCTGCTCGGCGGGGTGATCAGGAAGGAGCGGGAGGGCGGCGCGGGCCGGTCCGCGGCCGGGCGGTCCGCTCAGGCGCTGGCGAACACCGAGGTGCGGGCGCAGATCCAGGCGTACGAGGAGCTGCTCGACAAGCACGGTCTGGAGCCGGGTGAGACCGCGCTGGCCTGGCTGCTGACCCGGCCCGGAGTGACGGGTCCGATCGTCGGGCCGCGCACCGCCGACCAGCTCGCCTCCGCTCTGCGCGCGGTCGAGCTGGAGCTGTCGGACACCGTGCTCGCGGCGCTGGACGAGATCTTCCCGGGGCCCGGGCCCTCTCCCGAGGCGTTCGCCTGGTGAGCCAGGGGGGCGGTGGGACCGGTACGACCGGTGAGACCGGTGAGGCAAGCACGGCTGATGAGGCTGGTACGGCCGGTGAGGCAGGCACGGCCGGTGAGCCCGGCGCGGGCAACCGTCAGAGCACTGACGCCACCGCGATGATCGCGAACATCAGCACAAGCGCACCGGCCATGATCCGGTTACGGGTCTTCGGGTCCACGCCTTGAGGTTAACCCGCCCGGTCCCGCCGCTCTCCCGAGGGGCGGGACCGGGCCGGCGGCGGCGGGGCTCAGCGGCCCAGCTCCCACTCGCCCACGGTCTCGTACCGGGGCCGCCCGCCCGGGGCCCCGCCCTTCGGCAGATTGCTGCGTACGAGAGCCAGCCGGGCCACCTCCCACGGCTCGCCCTCCAAGCCCTCCAGCGCCGCGACGTACGGCCGCAGGTCGGCGTCGAAGCGGGCGCGGGCGATCGTCAGATGGGCCTGGTAGCGGCGGTGCTCTTCCATGGGCACGCCGGCGCGGCGCGCCGCCGCGTCGGAGCGTTCCGCGAGGAGCCGCAGTTCGTCGAGGCCGCCCGCCGCGCCGATCCACAGTGCCCGCTTGCCGAACCTCCCGCCGCCGTGCACACGCAGCGGGAAGGGCGTGCTCCGGTGGGCCGCCCGCGCCAGCCGCTCATGCAGTTCCGGCAGCAGCCGCTCCTCCACCTCCCCCATGAAGGCGAGCGTGTAGTGCCAGCCCTCGGGGGTGGTCCAGCGCAGGTCGTCCGCGCCCGGGAGAGATCTCAACCGGTCTACGGCGCGGCCGACTTCGTCCAGCGCCGCGGGAGGGGGCAGTACGGCGGTGAAGAGTCTCATAGGGCGAGTCTCCCACCGCCGCGGGGGCCTTCGGCACCGCGCCTCCGGCCACTCAGCACGCCCCAGGGCATCTCGCCCCCTTGCTGCCGGGTACCCCGCTCGGGCCTCTGCCCTGCCGCCCTGTCTGCGACCGGCAGCCCCGCGCCGTCTCGCGCGGCCCCGCGCCGCCCCGCGAGACGCCCTGAGGGCGGTCCCCCCTGACTGGTCGGCTGACTGGCCGGCCGCCGCTCCGGGCGGCCGGACTGCGACCGTCAGGTCCACCGTTGCCACTCGGGCCTCCGGGCCCCGGCCGCTGGAGGTCGGCTCGGCTGACTGCCCAGCCGCCCTGTCCGTGCCCAGCGCTCCGCGCCGCCGCAGCGCGTGGCGTCTGCTGCCCGGGCGCCATGCGCGACGCGCCGAGGGAGGTTCAGTGCCGGGCTGGTCGCCGTCGTCCCCGCGCCGTCGCCCCCGCCAGACGGCCGGAGTCCGATTGCCAAGCCCACCAGGCCATTGCCCCGCGGGCCGACGCCATTGCCCAGCGGGCCGACCGGGCCCCGGCCGCCCGGGCCGACCGGGCCGCCATGCCCAGTTCATCGCCCCGGTGGCCGACCGGGCCCGAGCCGACCGAGCCGCCCGAGCCGCCCGAGCCGCCATGCCCAGTTCATCGCCCCGGTGGCCAACCGGGCCGACCGGCCACCGGGCCCATCGCCCGTCACACCGGCAGACAGCCGGGCCGCGACCCGGCGCGCGCCGTCACACCGCCGGAATCAGCTCCTCCGCCGGCTCCCGCGCAGGGCGCTCGCCCGGCGCGCGGGAGTCACCGCGCCCACCGCGCCCACCGGGTTCGCGGCACTCATGAGGCTCATGAGACTCACGGGGCACAAACCGCACCCGCGGGCGCACCCCCCGCCGCAGGTCCACCTTGAGGCGCAGGCCGCCCACGCGGGCCAGGATCAGGCCCACGCCCACCGCCGCGAGCAGCGAGACCGCGCCGCCCGCCGCGAAGCCGACGCGCGGGCCGAAGGTGTCGGTGATCCAGCCGACCAGCGGGGCGCCGATCGGCGTGCCGCCGATGAAGACCATCATGAACAGGCTCATCACCCGGCCCCGCATCTGCGGGTCCGTCGCCATCTGGAGGCTGGAGTTCGCCGTGACGTTCACGGTCAGGCCGAACATCCCGATGGGGGCCATCAGCACCGCGAAGACCCAGAAGGCGGGCGCGAACGCCGTCACGATCTCCAGCAGGCCGAAGATCAGCGCCGCCCCGACCAGGATGCGCAGCCGGGAGGCGCCGCGGCGGGCGGCGAGCAGCGCGCCCGTCAGCGAGCCGGCCGCCATCAGGGTGTTGAGCAGGCCGTAGGCGCCCGCTCCCGAGTGATAGACGTCGTCGACGAAGGCCGTAAGCCAGATGGGGAAGTTGAAGCCGAAGGTGCCGATGAAGCCGACGAGGACGATCGGCCAGATCAGCTCGGGCCGCCCGGCGACATAGGCGAGCCCTTCCCGCAGCTGGCCCTTGCCGCGCGGTGCGCGCCGGGACTTGTGGAGTTCGGCGGGCCGCATCATCAGCAGGCCCGCGAGGGGCGCGAGGAAGGACAGTCCGTTGAGGAGGAAGGCATAGCCGCTGCCGACGGCGGTGATCAGCACACCGGCGACGGCGGGGCCGACGAGCCGGGCGGACTGGAAGTTGGCGGAGTTCAGGCTGACCGCGTTGGGCAGCTGCTCCGGGCCGACCATCTCGAAGACGAAGGACTGGCGGGCGGGGTTGTCGACGACGGTGACCAGGCCGAGGAGGAAGGCGGTCAGATAGACATGCCAGACCTGTACCTGGCCGCTGAGGGTGAGGACGGCGAGGGCGAGGCCGGTCAGGGCCATCGCGGACTGGGTGGCCAGCAGCAGCGGCCGCTTGGGCAGCCGGTCGGCGAGGACCCCGCCGTACAGGCCGAAGAGCAGCATCGGCAGGAACTGGAGCGCGATGGTGATGCCGACGGCCGACGCGGAGCCGGTGAGGGTGAGCACCAGCCAGTCCTGGGCGATGCGCTGCATCCAGGTGCCGGTGTTGGAGATGACCTGCCCGATGGCGAAGAGCCGGTAGTTACGGATCTTCAGCGAGCTGAACATGGAGGTGCGGTTGGCGGTGGGTGTTGTCGTAGGGGCAGGTGCGGGTGCGGAGTCTGCTCCGGGTCCCGTACGCAAAAGTGTTCGCCTCCCAGGGTGTCGGCGGCTGCTTACATATGCGCGAGCTTCTCCAGTACGGGTGCGGCCTCGCGGAGTTTGGCCCACTCGTCCTCGTCCAGGCCGTCGGCGAGAGCGGCCAGCCAGGCGTTCCGCTTGCGGCGGGACTCTTCGAGCATGGCTTCGGCCTGCTCGGTCTGGCTGACCACCTTCTGCCGGCGGTCGTCGGGGTGCGGCTCCAGCCGGACCAGTCCCTTGGCCTCCAGCAGCGCCACGATCCGGGTCATGGACGGCGGCTGGACGTGCTCCTTGCGGGCCAGCTCACCGGGGGTGGCGGAACCGCAGCGGGCGAGGGTGCCGAGGACCGACATCTCGGTCGGGCTCAGCGATTCGTCGACGCGCTGGTGCTTGAGGCGTCGGCCCAGCCGCATCACGGCCGAGCGGAGGGCGTTCACGGCGGCTGCGTCGTCGCCGTGGTTCAGGTCAGGCATAGTCCTTAGGGTAGCTCATTAGCCAGGCTAAGGATAGTCGTGTTATCGCCGCCACGTGTCACTCATATGAGTGAGTCGCATCCGGAAAGTGACGCCACTCGTGAGGCGCACTGGTCACTCTGACCGACATGGGATGCATGGGATCGACATCGGGTACGGCATCGGGTCTGGCACCGGGTTCGGCATCGGGATCGGGATCGACATCGACTGTGCTCAGCCTGCGGATAGACGGAGAGCTGCTGGGCCGGCTCCGGCAGCATGCCGCCAGACGGGGGACGAGCGTCCAGGACTATGTCGTCCGGACGCTCGCCCGCGTCGACTTCGACGAACGCCTCCATGCGGCCGTCGACGAGACGGAGAAGTTCTACGACGTGAGGCCCAGCGCCGGCATCACGTAGTAGAAGGCGAACACCGCCGACACGGCGTACATGGGGACGGGCACCTCACGCCCCCGGCCCGCCGCCAGCCGCAGCACGCTGAAGGCGATGAAGCCGATCCCGATGCCGTTGGTGATCGAGTAGGTGAACGGCATCATCACCATCGCCAGGAACGCCGGCACGGCGATCGTGAAGTCACCCCAGTCGATGTCCCGCACCGAACCGGCCAGGATCAGAAAGCCCACGGCCACCAGCGCGGGCGTCGCCGCCTGTGAGGGCACCATGGTGGCCAGCGGGGTCAGGAACAGCGCCAGCGAGAACAGCCCGCCGGTGACCACGGACGCCAGCCCCGTACGCGCCCCCTCGCCGACGCCCGCCGTGGACTCCACGAAGCAGGTGGTCGCGGACGAGGAGCTGGCGCCGCCCGAGGCGACCGCCAGACCGTCCACCAGCAGGACCTTGTTGATGCCGGGGACATTGCCGTCCTCGTCCATCAGCTTCGCCTCGTCGCCCACGGCGAGGATCGTGCCCATCGCGTCGAAGAAGCACGACAGCAGCACGGTGAAGACGAACAGCAGGCCGGTCAGCAGCCCCACCTTCTCGAACCCGCCGAACAGGCTCACCTCGCCGATCAGCCCGAAGTCCGGGGAGGCGACCGGGCTGCCCGGCCACTTGGGGGTGGTCAGCCCCCACGCCCCCTGAGGAAGGTCCGCGAGCAGCTGCACGCCCGCCGCGACGGCCGTCATCGCCACGATGGAGATCAGGATCGCGCCCGGCGTCTTGCGGATGATCAGCGCGAGTGTGAGCAGCACGCCGACGACGAAGACCAGGACCGGCCAGCCGCCCAGATGGCCGTCCGGGCCCAGCTGAAGCGGAACGGCGGTCTTGGCGTCGTCCGGGATACGGGAGACAAAGCCGGAGTCGACCAGTCCGATCAGCATGATGAACAGGCCGATGCCGATCGCGATGCCCTTGCGCAGCCCCAGCGGCACGGCGTTCATGACCCGCTCACGCAGCCCGGTGGCCACCAGCAGCATCACGGCGAAACCGGCCAGCACCACCATGCCCATCGCATCGGGCCAGGACATCCGGGGCGCGAGCTGGAGGGCGACGACGGTGTTCACGCCGAGGCCGGCGGCCAGCGCGACCGGCACATTGCCGATCACGCCCATGAGCAGCGTGGTGAACGCGGCGGTGATCACCGTGGCGGTGACCAGCTGGCCGCCGTCGAGATAGTTCTCGTGCACATCGTGCGCGGAGCCGAGGATGATCGGGTTCAGCACGATGATGTACGCCATCGCGAAGAAGGTGGCGAACCCGCCGCGCACCTCGCGGCCGACGGTGGAGCCGCGCTCGGAGATCCGGAAATAGCGGTCGAGCGCGCCGCCGAGGCGGCCGTGACCGGAACCCGGCTGCTGCTGCGGCTGCGGAGACTGCTGGCCGTCCGCAAGGGCAGTGGCCGTGGGGGGCATACGGGAACCTCGCCGTGCTCTCTTCAGCTGTTCATACGAACGCAAGGGGCTGGACACAAACCGTTTCAGTATGAACACATGAACGAAAGATCGGTATCTCCGCGCGTAGACCCATAGTGGCTACCCACTAAACTCGCCGCATGGCCGGTTTTCTGAAGTGGACTCCCAAGCACGAGGCGCCGGAGCCCCTGGAAGGACCCGTCGTCGCCACCATCACAGGCGGCACGATCCTGTGGTTCGTCCTCTTCCTCGCACAGGTCCCCTTCTACGGCTGGTTCGACGACCGCGATCTGACCTGGTGGGTGTGGACGTGTCTGGCCGGCGCGGGCCTGGGCCTCATCGGCATCTGGTACGTGCGCAAGCGGGACGCCGCGATCAAGCGCGCGCGGCAGGACGGCCGCGTACCCCCTGGGGACGATCTGCCTCCTCCCGCAGTCTGAAGTTCACCCCGTTCGGGGGGTGAACCACGGAAACCGCCCGTAACGTCGGAACCATGACGCAGCGGGCGAGGACCGACCAGAGCGGCGGCGACGGCCAGGACGACGGCCCTGAGCCGGCACGCGGCCCCCTCATAGACGCGGGGGCCGAACTCGACCCCGTGCATCCGCGGACCCTGCCCGCGTCGCCCGCCGGGCGCACGGCCGCGAAAGCAACCGGCCTGACCACGGCGGAGGTCGCGGAGCGCGTCGCGCGGGGCGAGGTCAACGACGTCCCCGTACGCAGCTCCCGCTCCACCGCGGACATCGTCCGCGGCAATGTCTTCACCCGCTTCAACGCCATCATCGGCGTCCTGTGGGCGATCATGCTCTTCGTCGCGCCGATCCAGGACAGCCTCTTCGGCTTCGTCATCCTCGCCAACACCGGCATCGGCATCATCCAGGAGCTGCGCGCCAAGAAGACCCTCGACGGGCTCGCCGTCATCGGCGAGGCGAAGCCGACGGTGCGGCGGGACGGCGTCGCCGCCGAGATCCACACCTCCGAGATCGTCCTCGGGGATCTGATCGAGCTGGGCCCCGGCGACAAGGTCGTGGTCGACGGGGAGGTGGCGGAGGCCGACAGCCTGGAGGTCGACGAGTCGCTGCTCACCGGCGAGGCCGACCCCGTCGTCAAACACCCCGGCGACCAGGTGATGTCGGGCAGCTTCGTCGTCGCGGGCGGCGGCGCGTTCACCGCGACCAAGGTGGGGCGCGAGGCGTATGCGGCGCAGCTCGCCGAGGAGGCGTCCCGCTTCACGCTCGTCCACTCCGAGCTGCGGTCCGGGATCTCCACGATCCTCAAGTATGTGACCTGGATGATGATCCCGACCGCCCTCGGCCTCATCATCAGCCAGCTGATCGTCAAGGAGCACGCCTTCGACGACTCGGTGGCGCGGACGGTCGGCGGGATCGTGCCGATGATCCCCGAGGGTCTGGTGCTGCTGACCTCCGTCGCCTTCGCCATCGGCGTCATCCGGCTGGGCCGCCAGCAGTGCCTGGTGCAGGAGCTGCCCGCGATCGAGGGCCTCGCGCGCGTCGACGTCGTCTGCCTCGACAAGACGGGCACCCTCACCGAGGGCGGCATGGACGTCACCGAACTGCGCACGCTGGGCGGCACGGAGGAGGAGTACGTACGGAAGGTGCTGGGCGCGCTCGGCGAGTCCGATCCCCGGCCCAACGCCTCACTTCAGGCGATCATCGACGCCTATCCGGACAGCGAGGAGTGGCGGTGCACCGAGGCTCTGCCCTTCTCCTCCGCGCGCAAGTACAGCGGCGCGAGCTTCAGCGAGGGCAACGGCGAGAGCTCCAGCTGGCTGCTGGGCGCGCCGGATGTGCTGCTCGCGCCGGACGACCCGGCTCTGGACGAGATCGAGCACCTCAACGAGCAGGGGCTGCGGGTGCTGCTGCTGGCCCGCGCCGCGGACGGGTCCGGGGCGCTCGAAGGGGCGCACGCGGCGCGCGACGCCAAGCCCGCCGCACTGGTGGTGCTGGAGCAGCGGCTGCGGCCGGACGCGTCTGACACCCTGCGGTACTTCGCCGAGCAGAAGGTCTCGGCGAAGGTCATCTCCGGCGACAACGCGGTGTCGGTGGGCGCGGTCGCGGGCAAACTGGGGCTGCCCGGCGCGGAGAACACCGTCGATGCGCGGCGGCTGCCGGACGAGCGGGACGCCATGGGCGCGGAGCTGGAGGAGAACGCCGTCTTCGGGCGGGTCACCCCGCAGCAGAAACGCGACATGGTCGGCGCGCTCCAGGCGCGCGGGCACACGGTCGCCATGACGGGCGACGGCGTCAATGACGTCCTGGCGCTCAAGGACGCCGACATCGGGGTGTCGATGGGGTCGGGTTCGGAGGCGACGCGCGCCGTCGCACAGATCGTGCTGCTGAACAACAGCTTCGCCACCCTGCCGTCGGTGGTCGCGGAGGGGCGGCGGGTGATCGGCAACATCACACGGGTCGCGACCCTGTTTCTGACGAAGACCGTGTACTCGGTGCTGCTGGCGATCCTGGTGGTCCTCACCCAGGTCGAGTACCCCTTCCTGCCGCGGCATCTGACGCTGCTGTCCACGCTGACGATCGGCGTGCCCGCCTTCTTCCTGGCGCTGGCGCCCAACAAGGAGCGCGCCAAGCCGCACTTCGTACGGAGGGTGATGCGGTACGCCGTCCCCGCCGGCCTGATCGCGGCGGCGGCGACCTTCGCGACGTATCTGCTGGCCCGCGTCCACTACAGCGGCCCGGGCGCGCTCGCCGCGGAGACCAGCGCCGCGACGCTGACGCTGTTCCTGGTCTCCATGTGGGTCCTGGCCATCATCGCCCGCCCCTACACCTGGTGGCGCGTGGGCCTGGTGGCGGCGATGGGGCTCGGTTTCCTGCTGGTGCTGGCAGTCCCCTGGCTGCAGGACTTCTTCGCGCTGAAACTCGTCGGCACGACGATGCCCTGGGCGGCGGTGGCGATCGCGGCGGCGGCCGCGGGGGCGCTGGAGTTCGCGTGGCGGTGGGTGACACGGAGATTCCCGGCGTAGGACGGGCCGGGCCCGGGGGCCGGTTCGGCGCCCCGGGGCCCGGCCGGGCTCAGCGCGTTGCCACGAAGACGTACGCGGCGGCCTGCGTGGGGAGTTCGGCGGCCTCCCCGCCGCTGCCGACCGTCACGCCGCCGGGCGACGGCGTCACGCTCACGACCGCGCCGGGCCGCACCCCGGCGCGCCGCAGAGTGCGCATCAGCCGGGGGTCGCTCTGGATCGGCTCCCTGATGCGCCGTACGACCGCACTGATGCCGTACGGCCCGGGCTCCAGGTCGCTGAGGCTGACCATGCTCTCGCCGGGGAACGGATCTGCGGCGCGCTGCTCGCCCAGCTCCTCCAGGCCCGGGATGGGGTTTCCGTAGGGCGACTCCGTCGGGTGCCGCAGCAGCTCCAGGACGCGGCGTTCGACGGCCTCGCCCATCACATGCTCCCAGCGGCAGGCTTCGGCGTGGGCGTGCTCCCACTCCAGCCCGATCACGTCGACGAGCAGGCACTCGGCGAGCCGGTGCTTGCGCATCACGCGCGTGGCGCTCCGACGGCCCTCCTCCGTCAGCTCCAGACGCCGGTCGCCGGCGATATGCAGCAGGCCGTGGCGCTCCATGCGGGCGACGGTCTGGCTGACCGTGGGACCGCTCTGGTTCAGGCGCTCGGCGATGCGGGCGCGCAAGGGGACCGCGCCTTCCTCCTCAAGCTCCAGGATCGTGCGGAGGTACATCTCCGTGGTGTCGATGAGTCCGGACCTGCTGTTCGGCATGCTGCTCGACATGCTGTTCGGCATGCCGTTCGTCAGGCGGGGGTTTCGGCGGTGGCGGTCAGGACCGCGCGGCCGAGGGTGTGGCCCGCCATGGTGAAACCGAGGACGGCCGGAGTGGCGTCGGCCGGGACGCCGATGGACTCGACGTCGAGGGCGTGCACCACGACGAAGTAGCGGTGCGGGCCGTGCCCGGCCGGCGGGGCGGCCCCGGTGAAGCGGGCCGCGCGGGCGTCGTTGGGCAGCTGGAAAGCGCCCTCGGGCAGGCCCGATCCGGTGTCGTCCCCGGCCCCCTCGGGCAATTCGGCGACGCCGGCGGGGATGTCGGCGACCGCCCAGTGCCAGAACCCGGACCCGGTGGGGGCGTCGGGGTCGTAGACGGTGACGGCGTAGCTCCTGGTGCCTTCCGGCGCGCCGCTCCAGGACAGCTGCGGGGAGACGTCCTTCCCGCCGGGGACGCCGAAGATGCCGGAGAACTGCTCGGGCGGCCAGGCGTCGCCGTCGGCGACGGTGGTGCTCATGACGGTGAAGGAGGCCGCCTCGGGGAGGCGGGCGAAGGGGTCGTTGGCGCTCATCGCGTCGTCGTTCCTTTCAGACCGTGCTGTGGGTGGGCTTCATGCCAGCAGATCGACCATAACACTAATAATCGATTATTCGCTGGATCGTCTATGCTGATGTCCATGACTCAGACGGCCCACACCTCGGCCTCATCCGGGAAGCAGATGCTCTCCGAGCAGGTCTACGCACACCTGCGGGACGCGATCATGCGCGGGGACCACTCCCCCGGCGACGCCCTCAAACCACAGGACCTCGCCAAGGAACAGGGCGTGAGCCTGGCCGTCGTGCGTGAGGCACTTGTACGGCTGGTCGGCGAGGGCCTCGCCGACCGGCTGCCCAACCGGGGCTTCGCCGTCCCGTCCTTCTCCGACCGCCGCTGGCAGGAGATCGCGGAGGCCCGCCGGACCATCGAACCGGTCGTGCTGCGCATGTCCGTCGAGCGCGGCGACGTCGACTGGGAGGCCCGCGTACGAGCCGCCCACCACCGGCTGGCCCGCACCCCGGCGTATGCGCCGGAGGAGGGCGAGTACTACAGCGGGGCATGGTCCGAAGCCCACCGGGCCTTCCACCGCACCCTGCTGGAGGGCTGCGGCAACCCCGTCCTGCTGGAGACCTTCGACCGGATGTGGACGGCGAGCGAACTGGCCCGCCGCTGGTCGGCGCACCACAACCCCGACCGGGACTACGCCGGCGAGCACCGCCGCCTGGAGGAGGCGGCGCTGTCCCGCGACGCCGACACGGCGGCCGAGGTGCTCACCCGGCACCTCACCCAGACCGCAGCCGGCCTGACCGCCCGCACCGACCACAACCCGGCGAAGCGCCCCTGACGCCCCTCACCGCCCGCCCAACGGGCAACGGGCAACGGCAATCGAGCGGACGGGCGGCCTGGCGGACGGGCAGACCGCGCACCCGGCCCGGGGCCCAGTGACCCGCCCGCGCTCTACAGGCAAAGGCAATCAGGCGGGTGGGTGGGACAAGCCACCGGCCCGGGCCCCGGGAGGCCCGACGCCTTACCCCCCGTACCAGCCCAAGCGGAGCGTCACGCGTCGAACCAGCGGTCCCGCGCCAGTTCCCGCTCCCTGTCCGGGTCCTCCAGCAGCGCTGCCACCTCGAAGCGCCTCGGCCACTGGCCCGCCGCCCAGGCGAGGCCGGCCGCGACGCCCTCCAGGGTGGCGGCGTGGAGCGTTCCGTCCGGGGTCCGGCGCCAGTCCAGTTCGACGCCGCCCGCGAGGAGTTCCTCGTGCTCGTTGTACGAGGACGGGGCGTCCGGCCCGAGCAGGGTGCGCACCGACGCAGGGACGTCGCGTTCCTCGCCGTCCGTCGTGACCTCCGCCGCGACGGTCTCGCTGAGCCGCCGCACCTGGAGCAGCTCCGCCAGCTCGGCCGCCTGCCCCGGAGCGACCGGCAGCAGGGGCAGCCCGCTCGTCAGCGGCAGCAGATCCGGCGCGTCGGCCACGACCGCGTCCGCCGCGTCGACCACGCGGACCTCGCCGTCCACGACGGCCCGCAGCTCGTCCGGCAGGGTCACCTGCTCCGGGGCCAGCCCGGCCATCGCGGTGTACAGGCCGTGCAGCTGCGCGGCCCGCACCGGCCGGCCGGGGTCCGCCAGCCGCCCCAGCAGCTCCGCCGCGCCACCGGGCTCTTCCAGCAGGGCGGCGACCGTGGTGCGCACGCCGAGGGCCCGCAGCACCTGGGCGTCCTCAAAGCCGGTCGCGTCGACCGTGTCGTACAGCCCCTCCAGCAGCGGGTCCCCGCCCGCGGCCCGCAGCCCGGCGGGGCGGCGGCCGTCGAGGACCGGGTGGTCGCGCAGCCACCAGGCGGTGTACGGGCGCACGGTCTCGGTCGTCCCGTCCGGCAGCAGAATCCGCACCTGCTGGGTGAGCGCGTCCCGCAGCGGAGGCTGCGCCAGCAGCGCCAGGGCCTGCGGCCAGGCGTCGTCGTCCACCAGGTCCAGGTCGCGCACGGCGACGATCTCGGTGGCGACCGGCGGGACGGGGGTTTCCGGCAGCCGGTCGAGTACGTCCTCGCACCAGACGTCGACGGCGTCGAGCAGCCCGGCGTCGTCCGGCTCGGGGAAGTCGCCGTCGCGTGGCTCCAGTTCGTCGGGGTCGAGGACGACGTCCTCGGCGCGTACGAGGGCGAAGTTCGCCAGCACCCCGCAGGCGGCGAGCGGCTGCTCGCCCCACCGTTCGGCCAGTTCCGCGTCGCACAGCGCCAGTTCGTCCTCGCGCATCACGGCGGCGAAGGGGCTGTCCGGCAACACCAGTTCGGCGGCGGGGGCCAGCTCCCCGTCCTCGTCGGGAAGGGCGAGCGCGCCGAGCCACGGCTCGTCGCCGGGGTCCAGATCGGCGTCCCGTACGAGCGCGAGGACGGTCTCGGCGAGTTCGTCGGCGTCGAGGGAGTCCTCCTCCCACATCTCCCCGGCGTCCAGCGAACCGGCCACGGCCGCCTGCACCTGAGGCGTCGTCAGCACGGCGCGCGGGGTCGCGGGCAGCGCGCCCAGCTTCTCCAGCAGCGGATGCGCGGCATCCGGATGGGCGACCTTCAGACCGAGGCGGGCGAGCTGCGGCGGGGTGTCGGGCAGCGGCAGCAGGGTCTGCCGGGGCCCGATCGCCGTACGGCTGTCGGCCAGCGGGACCGGGAGGCCGGAGAGCCGGTCTGGGTCCACTCCGGCCAGGCTGTCGTACAGCCGGCGCCACCACTCGGGCGCGCGCTCAAGACCGGCGAGCCGGTCGATCGCCTCGGTCAGCGGGACGCGGGCGACGCCGAGCGTGCGCAGCTCCACGCGCCGCTCCAGACCGGCGGGCAGCAGCGACGGCATGACCTCGGCCAGTACGCGTACGGTGTCGGCGCCCGCGCCCTCCAGCACCTCGGCCTCGATGGCGCGCAGCCCCTTGGCTCCGCCCTCCTCTGTGTCGTCGCGCGGGGCGGCGGGCTCCAGGAACGCGACGCGCGGCAGCCGGGTGAGGATCTCGGCGCGCAGCGCCCCGTCCAGCTCCCCCTTGCCGAGCGGGCCCGGCACCAGGTCGATGGTCCCTGCGGTCACCGGCGTCCAGTCGGCGAGCAGTTCGGCGTACGCGTCGGCCGCGCGGCCGACGAGGAAGTCCGTGAGCGGGCCGCGGGCCGGGTGCCGGCGCGTGGTGTCCAGCGGGAGCGAGGCGATGAGCAGCGCGGGGACGCCGAGGGGCTCGTCGGTGGGGGTGGGGGCGTGGACGACGGGTGCGGTACGGGGGCGGGCGGGCGCTCCCTCGTCGTCCACGGGCACGGCCCAGGTGACGGACCAGTGCGGGCGCAGCCGCTCCTCTACGGGCCGGTCGGCGAGCAGCGCCGCGTCAATGGGGCCGCCGTGGCTGACGACCCGCCAGCGGCGGTCGCCGTGGGCGCTGTCCTCGATATGGACGTACGGGCCCTGCGCGGTGCGGCGCAGCGTCCTCGTGCCGTCCGGGGTCTCGACGACGATCTCGTCCAGGCCGGGGAGGGCGAGCAGCAGGGCGTCGTCGATGCCCGCGAGGAGCCGCTCGACGAGATCGACGGCCGCGCCGTCGCGGAGCGGCAGGACGACGACGGTGTCATACCCCTCCGGAGCGGTGCCCTCGGCGGGCAGCGGCAGCCGCAGCAGGGGGACATGGCCCTCGCGGCGGCGCAGCTCGTCCCCGAGGCCGGGGCTCGCCTTGGCGGCTTGCGCGGTCAGCTCGCGGGCCTCCGCCAGGGACCAGCGGACGCCGCCGTGGCGGCCGACGACGGCGGGTTCGTCGCTGACGGCCAGCACGGCCGCGAAGCCGACGCCGAACCGGCCGACAGCCGACTCATGCCCCTCCCGCTTGGCGGAGGCCCGCAGGGTGCTGAGGGATTCGACGCCCGCGGCGTCGAGCGGCGCGCCGGTGTTGGCGGCGGCCAGCACGGCGGGGTCGCCGGGCGCGGGGCTGGGGTGCAGCGTGAGCCGCAGCCGGCCGCGGGTCCCGGCGCGGGCTGCGGCGTCGGCGGCGTTCTGGGCGAGCTCCACGACGAGGCGGTCCCGGTAGCCCCCGAGCGCCAGGTCCTCCTCCGCGTTCGCATCCTCCCGGAAGCGCGCCGGACTGGCCCCCCAGGCGTCGAGCACGCCGCGGCGGAGTCGGGCCGTGCCGAACGGGTCGTGGCCCTCGGTGGTCCTGACGACGCTCACGGTGCGCTCCACTCTCTGCTCAGTGCCCACGGTGCGTGGCTTGTCGCCCGAAGGTACCGCGCGGAACGCCTTTCCCGATGCCTGGGGCACGGGGTCCCGCTGGCATCGCCGTCATGTGGACTGGTCAGCCGCCATAGCGTTCGGGC
>NZ_JAOWCB010000056.1 GCF_026420845.1 Streptomyces sp. PR69
CGCAGCCGGCCGCGCCGGGCGGGGCGACCACGGAGGCGGCCACCGCCATCCTGCGGAGCATGGGCAGGCTCCCCGACACCACCCGTCACCTATACCCCAACAGCAACGCCTGGGTGGCGAACGGCCCGGCGACCGGCGGCGGCGCGCTCCTCGCCGGCGACCCGCACCTGAAGCTGTCGCTCCCCTCCTACTGGTACCAGGTCTCGCTCAAGTCCCCCGGGTACGACGTCACCGGCTCCAGCCTGCCCGGCATGCCGGCCGTGCTCATCGGGCGCAACGCCGACATCTCCTGGTCCATCACGGCCGTGCAGAACCAGTCCACCTTCTTCTACCGGGAGAAGACCGATCCGCAGCACCCGGACGCCTACTTCTGGAAGGGCGCCTGGCATCCCGTGCAGAAGGTGAAGTACACCGTTCCGGTCCGCGGCGGCGCCGCCGTACCGATCGAGGTCGCACTCACCGTGCACGGTCCACTGCTGACGAAAAAGGGCGAGACCACGTCCGTCGAGTGGATGGGCAACCGTCCCTCCCAGAACCTCACCGCGCTGCTCGACCTGAACGCAGCCAAGGACTGGGACGGCTTCCGCGCCGCGCTGCGGAGCTGGCAGGCCCCGGCCCAGAACTTCGCCTACGCCGACAAGAAGGGCAACATCGGGGTGATCGCCCCGGGTTCCTACCCACAGATCGCCTCCGGCGACGCACGCGGACCGCTCCCCGGCACCGGTGAGTCGGACGTCGTCGGCGCCATCCCCTTCGACGCGGTGCCGCAGGTGTACAACCCGCCGTCCGGGCTCCTGGTCACGGCCAACCAGCGGCCGGTCGGCCCTGACTACCCGTACTACATCGGCCCGGCGGCGAACTTCGACACCGGTTACCGCACCAACCGCATCCTCGCCGAACTGTCCCGGCCCGGCAGGCCGCAGACCGCGGAAGGGTTCCGGGCCCTGCAGAACGACGTCACCGATGAGCTCGCCCAGCGCATGGTGCCCAAGCTGCTCCAGGCTCTGGAGGGCGCGAAGCTGACGCCGCAGCAGGAGGAGGCCCGCAAGCTGCTGGCCGGGTGGAACGCCTCGATGGACGCCGAATCCCCGGCCGCCGCCATCTGGTTCGCCTTCTACGGCGGCTACGTCGAGGAGGTGTTCAAGCCCTGGTGGGACTCGGCCAAGGTGCCGGTGGACGTCGACCCGGCGGGCCTGGACCTGCTGCGCACCCCGGTCTCGCTGATGCAGAACCTGGAGAAGTGGACCTTCACGGACCCGGAGAACCCCGCGTTCACCGCTCCGGGCGGCCCGCGGCGCACCGCGCCCGACGCGATGCGCGCCGCCTTCACCGGAGCGGTCGCGTACCTGGACGGCCGGCTCGGCGGGAAGCCCGCCGAGTGGGAGTGGGGCCGCATCCACGAGCGGGTGGTGCCCTCTCTGACCGGTGCCCCCTCCCTGGGCGACGGCCCCTACCCGGCGGGCGGCAGCCCCTGGACCGTCAACGTGGCGGACAACGGCCTGCGTTCCGACTACGGGCCCAGCCTGCGGATGGTCGTCGCCTGGAGCCCGGCGGGCACGGCGGACGCCCGCGCGGTCTACCCCGGTGGCCAGAGCGACAACCCCGCCTCCCCCTGGTACAAGAACCTGGCCCCGGACTGGTGGAAGGGCTCCCTCCGCCCGCTGCGCACCACCGACGAGCAGGGCGAGGGCGACATCCGCTGGACCTTGCGAAGCGAAGGGTAAGCCCCATGCCGACGACCACGGACACCAGTACGCAGGCCTCGGCCCCGGAGCCGGACCTGCCCACGGCCACGGACGACGCCCCCGGCGCGGAGGCTGGCGTGGACCCCGGCCCCGGCACGACGGCCGGCCCTGGCCCGCGTGCTCCGCACCGCGTGGCCGCCGCCGCGGTGATGGTCGGCGGAGGGACCGCCGCCGCCCTGGGCACCCTCGCCGGCCTCTGGTTCGTGCCCTTCCTCGTCGGCGCCGTGGCAGGTTGCACCAGCCGGTTCCCCCGCAAGGGCCCCCGCCTGTCCCGCGGCTACCTCACCGCGCCCCTCGCGGCTGTCCTCGGCTGGGCGCTCCCCCTGGCCGTGCAGGCCCTGGGCGGAGCTCCGGTGGCCGAGGTCGCCCGGACGACCGCCGCCCTGGCCGGTCTCCCGCCGCTCGCTGGCGCCGTCGTGGCCACCGCCCTGCTGATCGCCCTGGTCCAGGCAGTGCTCGGGGTCTGGGTCGGCCGCACCCTGGCAGCCCCCGGCCGATCTGCTGGGGACCGCCCCGCGACCACCCGGCCGACAGTCTGACCGGACCTGCCAAGACTCCCCGCCCCCTCCCCAGAAGGGAACACCACATGGCGCTGTCCCTCATCGGCAGCAAGATGGCCACGCTTTCGGGCCTCCGCAGCATCATGGAGGACATCGCCGTCAGCACCGCGTCGGGCCCGGCGGACTGGCTCAACCTGGGCATAGGCAACCCAGCCGCGATCCCCGGGACGATCGCCGAGTGGCGGAGCCTGACCGAGGAGGCGCTGGCCGAGGACTTCGCCTCGGCCGGCTGCCAGTACGGCCCGTCCCGCGGGTCGGCCGCCCTGGTCGAGGCGATCACCGGCTACTTCAACGAGCGGTACGGCTGGTCGCTCACCCCGCACAACGTCGCGGTAGGACCGGGCAGCCAGATGCTCTGTTTCACCGCCGCCGCCCTGTTCGCGGGCCCCGGGGGAAGCGCCGGCGCCGGAACCACCGCCGGCACGAAGGTGGTCCTGCCCATGGCCCCGGACTACACCGGGTACCAGGGCCTGTGCCTGCACCCGGACGGCGTAGCGGGCATCCCCGCCACGCCGGTCTCGGAGGACACCCACCGGTTCCGCTACGCCCTCGACTTCGACGCCCTGGAGCGGCAGCAGGACATGGGCATGCTCCTGCTGTCCAGCCCGGGCAACCCTACCGGGCGCGCCGTCGACGCCGCCGAACTCGACGCCCTGATCGGCCTCGCCCGCCAGCGGGACATACCGCTGCTGCTGGACCACGCGTACGGGGAGCCGTTCCCCCGGATCGCGCCGACCCCCACACCCCCGCCGCTGGACGAGCACGTGGTCAACTGCTTCACCCTCTCCAAGGCGGGACTGCCGGGCGAGCGCATCGCCTTCGCCGTCGGGCCGGCGCGCTGGATCACCCCGATGGTCTCGTTCCTGGCCAACTCCGTCCTGCACGCCCCGCAATTGCAGCAGTCAGTCGTCGCGCGCGCCCTCACCTCGGGCCGCCTGGACCGGCTCGTCACCGACACCGTCTCCCCCTTCTACCAGGAGCGCCGCCGCCTGGCGGAGAAGCTCTTCGAAGAGGTTATGCCAGAGTCGGTGCCCTGGCGCCTGCACTCCGGTGACGGCGGCATGTTCTGCTGGTTCTGGATCGACGACGACCGCTTCGACGACACGGCCCTCTACGAACGCCTCAAGCAGGACAGGGTTTTCATCGTTCCGGGCCGCCACTTCTTCCCCGACACCTACAGTACCTCCCACCGCACCCGCTGTTTCCGCGTCAGCCTCAGCCCCGACGTGGACACCCTCACGGAAGGCATCACGCGTATCGCACGTGCCCTCCGCCGCTGACGCGCGGCCGCGCCGACACCCGCCCGTCCCGGTCCACAGACCGGAGCGGGCGTCCTCGTCTGCCGACCCCGGCGGGAATCGATGGCGCTATGGAACGGCACTCCGTGCCATCAGGCGCCAGCTTCTTGTCATGGCGCAGCCATGCCTTTGGGGCCAGGTTGGTCCACACGGCCCCAAGCCCCTACGGCGACCAGCCGCGCTGTGGCTCGCGGTCACCGCGGACGTCAGCGGCGACGAGGCGCGCGCCCTGGCCGACTGGCTGACGTGCGTCTGCGGGGATTCGGCCCCGAGTTCCTGGTGATGCCGCGGCCCCGGATGGCACCACGCGTGTCCCCCGTGCCGCCGGCGAGGGACGAGAGGGAGGGCGGCATGCCCCGGATCAACTTCCGGCTCACCCACCCACCTCAAGGCCCGCGTCGAGGACCTGGCCGAGCACGTCCGTATCGGTCAACGTCTGGCTCGTACGGTTTCGTCTGCGATCACGAGGTGGGGTTGATGTCAACTCCCTGGCGACGACGGCGTTTTCGGGACTGTCGGCGCTCGTCGTTGAGGATGTGACGGATGGCGGTGCGAAGGTGCTGGCCACAGCGCGAACCCGGATGATGCGGTGCCCTGTCCGGTGTGCGCAACCTCGACGGCGATAGTGCACGGGTCCACCTCTGGACTGTGACGGATGTTCCGGTCGACAACCGTCAGGTCGTCGACCGTGTCCGGGACCGGAGGCTGGTCTGCCCGGTCCTGAGCTGACCGCATCAGACCTTCCGGGAACAGACCCCGGGGCTGTTGAAGCGTCATCAGCGCCGCACCGTACGCCTTGGGGCCAGATATCGCAGATGGCACGGGAATTGTGCGGCCGGGCAGCCTCCCGCCTCGCCGACGTCCTGGCCATGCCGGTCTCCCGCAGCATCACAGTGCGCAGGCAGCAGCGTTGGAGTCCCGGCTGCGCAAGCTGGTTCTGTCCCGTAATCGGGACAGAACCATTGGCTGGACACCTCCCACTGTCAGGCGTGGACGAAGAAGGCGGGCTCATAGACGTTTGCCGTGCCGACGTCCTCGTACACCACAGTGGGGCGCAGCCGGTTCCATCGGTGGCCGAGGAGCAGGGCGAGTCCCATGGGGCAGGCGAGGAAGACGGGGGTGGGTACGGGCGGGGTGGCGCAGGGCGTCGCGGATGCCGACGGCGAGGGCGCTGGCGGCGTGGCTGTCGAGGACGGAGCGGTCCTTGGGTCCGGCGGGCGGGGTGAGGATGAGGAGTCGGGATGCGGGGATGTTGTGTTCTCGGAGGTACTCGAGGACGTCCTGGGTGAAGTCGTGGGCCTTGACCGTGACGTTGATGCCGATGGCGAGGTCGTCGCCCTGGCCGATGTCGTGCGCGTTGACGGTGGGTTCGCAGCCGGCGTCGTAGGTGTCGCGGGTGGACCACAACTCTCCGCGCTGGAGGACGGCGAGGTCGGCTCCGGTGACCATGCGGAATGCCGTGCCGGTCAGGAATGCGGGAGCGAGGCGGAGGCTTCCTGACACGGAGACGTCGCTGCGGCCGGGCAGGTGGGCAGGCGCCGACTCGATGTCGTTTTGGAGCTGTGTCCAGGTGGCAGGCGCGAGCGGGCGGCGTTTGGTGTATGCGGAGTCGGTCTCGAACCGGTCGATCCAGTTGATGGTGTGGTCGGCCTCGTCAGCGAGCGGGTCGGGTTTGAGGGTGGCGATCGACAGGATCGCGTGAGCGGGCCCCGTTCTGAGGTCGAGGGTGTCGACGGCCGCTTTGACCATGTCGAGGGTGATGGTCCGGTGGCCGTTGCGGACCTGCTGGGCGACCCAGTTGGTGCCTTCGTCGACGGCGTGGCTGTCGTTGCGCAGACCGCAGACGGCCATCAGGAGCTGCAGGTGCTCGTGTACGTGTGCCAGTTCTCGGGACAGGTCGAAGCGCAGCCGGGAAAGGAGATCGTGAAGCTCGGTGTCGGTCAGGCCGGCGTTCTGGGCCCAGCGGGTTCGCGCCTGGCCGGTCTTCGAGCGTGCGGTGCCTTCGGCGGCTTTGGGCAGCAGCAGCTGGGTGCGGGCGTCTCGGACGGCGATGAGAGGGTCGCTGGGATCCGGGGCACGGTTGGTGATGATGGCGAGGTCGACGTCGATGCCGTCGGCGGTGAGAGTGCGCCAGGTTTTGGCGATCTTCTTCAGGATGGACGGACCGCCGGTGGGACTGGGTTTGGTGAGGTACTCCTCGTTGACGGGTGTGGTGCTGCTGACGGTGTACTTGACCTGGCTGTAGGTGTGGGGCGGGGTGCGGCGCCGAAGGACGACGTCGTCGAGGTTGCCTGCGTCGTCGGCTTCGACGCCGACGGAGATGACGGGGTTGGCGGCGTGGATGGCGTTCTCGCGCAGGAGGGTGATGCAGCCGGTCCAGGCGATGAGCCACTGGTAGTGGTCACCGGTGATCCTGACGCTGGTGGGGCTTGGTGCCGGGAGGGGTTTCATCGGCCGTCCTCGGTGAACACAGGGCTGGGCTGGGTCAGTTCTGCGAGGGCGAGGAGGTCCTCGTCGGTGACGGGGCGGTCGGGGAATGCGTTGAGGACTGCGGCGGGGATGAGCCGCTGGGTGAGGTCGGAGTAGGTGTATCCGGGTCGGTCGGGGCCGGGGCCGGTGATGGTGACGAGCTTGTCGAGGGTTTCGGCGTGGATGCCCGTGCCGTTGAGGGCGGCGGCAAGGACGGTGCGGCGCTGCTGCTCGTCGGGGCGGGTGAAGGTGAACGTGGCGGCGGCCCGGCGCATGATGGCGGGGTCCAGTGCGCCGACGCGGTTGGTGCACAGGACGACGATGACAGGGATCTTGGTGCCCACGAGGCTGTCGATGCCAGCAAGGAAGGCATCGACGCCGGCGCGGTCTTCATGGTGCATCTGTTGGGCTTCGCGTGACTGAACGAGGGCGTCGGCCTCGTCGACGACGAAGACCATGGCCGAGTTGATACCGCGAGGTCCGGTGGCACGGCGGCCGGCGGTGTGGAGGTGGGAGAAGGCGTCGCCGATCAGGGAGGTCATCTCACCGACGAGGCCGCTGCCGCGTGTGGCGAGTTTGAGGCGGTAGAGGAAGACGGGCAGGTTCAGCTGGTCGGCGAGGTCACATCCGAAGGATTCGGCGAGTGCGGACTTGCCGGAGCCGACGTCGCCGGCGAACACGAACAGCGGCGCCCTGTCGGTGAACAGGTCAAGGGCGGCGACGCGGCCGTGGTGGAAGGAGTCGGCCCACGCCTGCAGGCGGGTGGGGTCAGCCAGCAGGAGTGCTTCTTTCCGCAGGCGCAGCTTTACGTCGTCCAGGCCGACCAGGCGGTCGTAGCGGGCGCGGCGGGTGGTGTCGGGGAGTTCGATGACGGGGTGGAACAAGTCGTCCTGGCTGGTCATGGTCGCTCTTCCTGCTGGGCTACTGGGCGAGGTAGATGTCGCGGGAGACACCGGCGCCGTTGCGGGCGTAGCCGTTTCCCGTGGTGGTGCCGGACAGGGCCGTGGGGGCGTCGGCGGTCGTGCGTGAGAACGGCAGGTTGGCCTTGACGGCGTCCTTCTCACCGGCGGTCAGGGCGCCGTATGCGGTGCTGTAGCTGAGGTAGCTGTAGAAGCTGTAGCCGGTGAGTTCGGCGGCGCGGGGCAGAGTGCCGGGGCGGCTGTCGGTGAGATGTCCGCCGGTGGTCGCTTTGTAGCGCAGGCGCAGCTTCCAGGTGTGGGTGACGCTGTCGCGGAAGCCGTAGTCCACGGTGTCGAGGTAGCCGTCGCGCAGGAGGAGGGCGACTTCTTCGACGTAGTTGTCGATGCTGTCCAGGGCGGGTGTGCCGTAGTAGTTGTTGAGCAGGCGCAGGTCAGCGCCGATCTTGGCGCCGACGTAGCGGGCGTCGGTGATGGTGAACGATGAGGATCGGGTGTACGAGCCGGTCATGGTCATGCTCCCTGGAAGGTGGGGCCGAACAGCTCGCGCCAGGCGTCGTTCGCGTCGCCCTTCGTGGGAGCGCAGGCTGCCCAGGCGATGGCTTCCAGGGCGGTGTTGGCGTGGTCGACCAGGCGCAGTCGGTCGGCTTCGAGGTAGGTGCCGGCGACGTTGTTGGCGGGGTTGACGGGGTCCCACACCCGGATGGGTTCGTGGGAGGGGGCCACGTGGTCGGCTGTGTAGTAGTCGGTGAAGACGACGGGGGTCTGCAGGCCGCTTCGGACGATGTAGGACAGGACCTGCTCGATGGCCCGAGGGTAGTCGTCGACCTGGAGCTTCTCGCCGTTCCATCCGGTCTCCTCGAGGTGGGCGACCAGGAGCTCGAGGAGGAAGCTCTTGCACCGCAGGTCCGGGTCGTGGAGCTTGCTCTGGCGGATCCATCCCTTCAGCAGGCGGATCAGTTCGGCGTAGCCGGGGCCGGCGGCCTTGCGGCGCTTCTCGATGAAGTTCATCACTACGAAGAGCTTCATGCCGTTTGTGATCTACCGAGTGATCTTGGGACTTGTGCTGTTCATCCTGGTCGGAACTGATGTGCTCAGCCCGCACGCCGGAGAATCGGGGGATTAGAACAGCCGCCGCGGGGAAGACGAGCGCCTCACCGAGGCCGTAACCTGGTGCCATGCCCCATTTCCACCGCACGACCCTCCCCCGTACGAAGGAAAACCGGCTGTCCGCCGCTGAGCTGAACGCACGCATCCGCGAACTGTGGGCGGACGGGGAGCTGCCCGAAGAGCGGCGGCGGGAGTACGAGGCCCTGGTGGTGCAGTGGGCCGCGGCGACGTCCCGCACCCCTGCCGGCCACGCGGCCTGACCGTCCGCGCCGCCCCGCTTCACCGGCTTGCCCGCCGGGCTCTTCGGAGCCCGGCGGCTGCATGCCGGGCCGACCCGGCCGAGGGGCCGGGGCGCTCGGATAGCCTGAGCGCACGATGAATCGTTTGACCACGTCTTGGGGCGAGTTCGAGCTCACCCGCTTCCCTGAGGACCCCCGCGACCCGCTCCGCGCCTGGGACTCCTCCGACGAGTATCTGCTGCGCTGCCTGGACGGCATCGAGGACGCCCCGCCCGTCGACCTGTCCGGCACGGTGGTCGTGGTGGACGACCGCTGGGGCGCGCTCACCGTGGCGCTCGCCGGACGCCCGCCCGGACAGACCGCCCGGATCCGCCCCGTGCAGATCTCCGACTCCTACCTCGGCCGCCGGGCGACCGAGTCGAATCTCGCGCGCAACGGCATCGACCCGGCCTCGGCAAGGCTGCTGACCGCACGGGACACACCGCCCGGGCGAATCGACGTGCTGCTGATCCGCGTGCCCAAGAGCCTCGCGCTGCTTGAGGACCAGCTGCACCGGCTGGCGCCCGCCGTGCACGCGGGGACGGTCGTCATCGGCACCGGCATGGTCCGCGAGATCCACACCTCCACCCTGGCGCTGTTCGAGCGGCTCATCGGCCCGACCAGGACCTCGCTCGCCGCCAAGAAGGCGCGGCTGATCTTCTGCACTCCGGACCCCGCACTGCCGAGGCAGGCCAGCCCCTGGCCGCTTCGCTACCGGCTGCCCGCCGACACCGGGGCGCTGGCGGGGGTCGCCGTCACCAATCACGCGGGCATCTTCTGCGCCGACCGGCTGGACATCGGCACACGCTTCTTCCTGAGCAAGCTGCCCGAGCGCCACGGCCCCGAACGGGTGGTGGACCTCGGGTGCGGCAACGGCATCGTGGGCACGGCGGCCGCCCTGGCCAACCCCGAGGCCGAGGTGACCTTCATCGACGAGTCGTACTCCGCCGTGGCCTCCGCCGAAGCGACCTACCGCGACAACGTCGTGGAGGCCGGGGCGGCAGGCGGACACGCCGGCGCCCGCTTCCTCGTCGGCGACGGCATGGCGGACCTCCCCGACGGCAGCGTCGACCTGGTCCTCAGCAACCCGCCGTTCCACTCGCACCGGGCGACCAGCGACGCCACCGCCCGCCGGATGTTCGGCGGGGCGCGGCGCGCACTGCGCCCGGGCGGCGAGCTGTGGGTCGTCGGCAACCGCCACCTCGGCTACCACATCCGGCTGCGCAGGCTCTTCGGCAACTGCGAGACGGTCGCCGGCGATCCCAAGTTCGTCGTGCTGCGCGCCGTCAAACGCGGCTGACGGGCCTCGCCCCGCGCAAGGGCCTATCCGCGCGCACCCTTGGCGCGGCCCGCGCGGTGGCCGACACTGAGCCGATGACGCAGCGTGTGGATCTCACGACCGTGATGCACCGGCTCGCCATCGACGATGTCGTCTCCCGCTATGCCGGTGCGGTGGACGACGGCGACTGGAGCGCCTACCGGTCCCTGTTCGCGCGGGGAGGCCGCGCGGACTACCGCAGCTCCGGAGGGATCGAGGGCCCGGCGGACGAGGTGGCCGAGTGGCTGGCGCAGACTCTGCGGGTCTTTCCGGTACGCCAGCATCTGATCGTCAACCGGCGGGTGCGGCTCCAGGACCTCGGCGGCTACCCGGGGGACTCGGCCGAGGTGCAAGCCGACTATCTCAATCCGATGCGCCTGGACTCCGGCGAGGACTTCACCTCGGGGGGCCGGTACGCGTTCTCCCTCGTACGCACCGACAGCGGCTGGCGGCTGCGCTCCGCGGTGATCCACGAGAAGTGGCGGAGGACCGGTCGCCTCGGGCCTGACGAGGGCTGATGCGCCTCGTGTGGTCTGTCCCGGGGCGTTTGTCTCCCCCACACTGGAAGGAACACTGCTCGCGTGTCCCGGTCCGACCGGCCGGGGAGGCGGGACGAGGAGGCGCGGCATGCGGATCGCGGCAGAGAGGCACGGCGACCCGCCGGGTCGAGCGTCTTCGCCCCTCGCACGGGGCGGGGCGGTCCTCGTCGCCGGTGCACTGCCCGTGCTCGCGTTCCCCGAGCCGTCTCTGTGGTGGCTGGCGTGTGTCGCGCTGGTCCCCTGGCTGCTGATTCTGCGCACCGCGCCTTCGGGCCGCCGCGCGGTCTTCGAGGGGTGGCTCGGCGGCACCGGCTTCGTCATCGCCATGCATCACTGGCTGACGCCGAATCTGCATGTGTTCATCCTGGTGCTGGGAGCGCTGCTGGGCCTGCTGTGGGCGCCGTGGGGCTGGCTGGTGCGGACGCTGCTGGGCGGCTCGCCGTCCGCCGCGCGCGGGGTCGCGGCCGTGCTCGCCGTGCCGTCCGGCTGGCTGATGATCGAGCTCGTACGGTCCTGGGAGGGGCTCGGCGGCCCCTGGGGACTGATCGGGGCGAGCCAGTGGCAGGTCGATCCGGCGCTGCGACTGGCGTCCGTCGGCGGCGTATGGCTGCTGAGTCTGCTGATCGTCGCGGTGAACACGGCTCTGGTGCTGCTTGCGACATCGCGGGCGGCCCGCCTCCCCGCCCTTGCGGGACTGCTCGTCGTCGCGCTCGCCGTCCCCGCGGCCTGGCTGTGGGCCCCGCGTCCCGACCCCTCAGGCCGTACCCGCGTCGCCGTCGTCCAGCCGGGCGTCGTCAACGGCATCGAGAGCATCGAGCGGCGCTTCGACCGCGGTGAGGAGCTGACCCGGAGCCTGGCCGGCCGGGACGTCGATGTGGATCTGGTGGTCTGGGCGGAGAGCAGCGTCGGCGCCGACCTGATCCGCCGCCCCGATCTCGCCGGACGGCTCGCCGCGCTGTCCGGCGATGTCGGCGCACCGCTGCTGGTCAATGTGGACGCGCGGCGCGCCGACCGGCCGGGCATCTACAAGAGCAGCATGCTCGTCGGTCCTGAGGGGCTGACCGGGGGACGCTACGACAAGATCCGGCTCGTGCCCTTCGGCGAGTACGTCCCGGCCCGTGCGCTGCTGGGCTGGGTGACCTCCGTGGGTGAGGCCGCGGAGGAGGACCGCAGGCGCGGCACCCGGCCGGTGGTGCTGGAGCTGCCCGGCGACGGTCTGCGCATCGGTCCGCTGGTCTGCTTCGAGACGGCGTTCCCCGATATGAGCCGGCGGCTGGTCCGCGACGGGGCGCAGCTGCTCGTCGCCCAGTCGGCGACCTCCACCTTCCAGGGCAGCTGGGCGCCCGAGCAGCATGCTTCGCTGGCGGCGCTGCGCGCGGCGGAGAGCGGCCGCCCGATGGTGCACTCCACGCTGACCGGGGTGAGCGCCGTGTACGACGCCGAAGGGGAGGGCATCGGCCGGGCGCTGGGCACCAAGGAGAGCACGACCGCCGTGTACGAGGTGCCGCTGGCCGAGGGCTCCACGCTCTATGCGCGCTTCGGCGACTGGCCGGTGTACGGCGCGCTGGCGGTGCTCGCCGGGCTCAGCGCCGTGGCGGGCGCCCGTACGTTCAGGCCGTCTGCTCAAGGGCCTGGAGCACCACGCGCTCGCACAGTTCGTGGGTCTTCAGGGCGTCCGCGGGACTGAGGGTCTTTCCGGCCCGTACGGCGTCGAGGAAGGCGAGGACAGCCTGTTCGATGCCGCGCTGGCGGGCGACCGGAACCCAGTCGCCGCGGCGGCGCACGCTCGGCTGGCCCTTGTGGTCGACGACCTCCGCGAGATTGCGGACCTCCCGCTTGGTGTCCTGGCCGGACACCTCGAGGATCTCCTCGGCCGAGCCGCTGAGCCGGTTCATCACGCCGATGGCGGTGAATCCGTCGCCGGAGAGCTGGAGCACCACATGGTGCATCAGCCCGTCGCGGACGCGGGCGCGCACATCGGTGTGGTCGACGGGTCCGGGCAGCAGGAAGCGCAGGGTGTCCACGACGTGGATGAAGTCGTCGAGGACGAGGGTGCGGGGGTCTTCGGGGAGACCGACGCGGTTCTTCTGCATCAGGATCAGGTCGCGCGGATGCTCCAGGCACTGGGCGTACGCGGGCGCGAAGCGGCGGTTGAACCCGACGGCCAGACTGACCCCGCGCCGCTCGGCGAGTTCGGCGAGCCGCCGGGATTCGGCGAGTTCGTAGGCGAGGGGCTTGTCGACGAATACGGGCACCCCGGCGTCCAGCAGCCGGCCGACGATCTCGGCGTGCGCGGCGGTCGGGGCGTGGACGAAGGCGGCGTCCGGCGACTCGGCGAGCAGTGACGCCAGGTCGTCGTGGCGGCGTCCTGCGGGCACATGGAGCATGTCGCCGATCCGCGCGAGCGTCGCCGGGGTGCGGGTCTGCAGATGCAGGTCCACTCCGGGCAGGGTGGAGAGCACGGGGAGATAGGCCTTCTGCGCGATGTCCCCGAGCCCGATGCAGCCGACCTTCACGTCGGTCCTCCCTACAATGCGCCGTCAGTGTGACCGTTGCCGCGGTTGCTTGGTTTGTGCTCCGGCGGCACCGGCAGCATACGTGCGCTGCGGCGGGCGGAGGCGGCCGAGCCGATAGCCCGATAATCCATGGCGTGCCGCGCTGCGCTGATCGATGATGGCCGCCATGACGACAACGCCCGACCGCACCGAACCCTCCACCACCGCCGGCGAACGCGCCATGCTGGAGGGCTGGCTGGAGTTCCACCGCGAGACTCTTGAGAGGAAGTGCGCGGGCCTGACCGACGAGCAGCTGCGCACCGCGTCCGTGCCGCCCTCGGACCTCTCCCTCCTCGGCCTCGTCCGGCATATGGCCGAGGTGGAGCGCGGCTGGTTCCGGCGGACGCTGGCGGGCGAGGACGCGCCGCCGCTGTACTACGACGACGAGGACCGGGACGGCGACTTCCACCCCACGGAGCAGGACACCTGGGAGGAGGCGCGGGCCACCTGGCAGGCGGAGATCGCCCGGGCCCGGGAGCTGGCGGCGGACCGCTCGCTGGACGACCTGGCCGCCCGGACGTCACGCGCGGGTGAGTCGTACAACCTGCGCTGGATCCTCACCCACATGATCGAGGAGTACGCCCGCCACAACGGCCACGCCGACCTGCTGCGCGAGCGCGTCGACGGCTCGACCGGCGACTGACCGTCCGGCGGTCCGGAGCCACGGCGGCGTCACCCGTGCGGGCCATTTGACGGCCGTACGGCTGAGAAGGCGCCCGGCGGGCAGCAGAGTTGCGCGGGTGCATGAGACCCGAACCGCGTTATGCGTACTGGCCGGGGTCGTTGTCTGTGCGGCCGCGTCGGGCTGTGTGGCCGTGGAGGCGGGGCCGGTGCCGCCGCCGCCCGCCCGACACGCCCCGCCCTCCTCACAGGCGGTGACTCCGCAGATCGTGCAGGGGCCGGGCCGCGAGGCCCTGCGGCGGCCGCCCGCAGACCCGACGCCGGGTGGTGACGCCTCGCCGCGGACCTCCCGGGCCGCCGCCCCCGCCTCGAAGGACGCCGCCGCCCCGCAGCCGCGGCGTCGCCCCGCCCGAGCCGCCCAGCCGCCCGTACGACAGCAGCAGCAACGTCCGGCGACGGACGAGGCCCCTCGACCGCGCCCCGGCACGCAGACGCCGCCCTGGCGGCCCGCACCCGCGTCCCCGTCACTCACCCGCCCGGCCGATACGCCGCCGCCCGTGCCCGTCGTACGGCCGGACGTCTGCGCCTGGGGCGAGGAGTACGGCGGGTGGCCGACGGACAGCCCCCAGGCGGTGACCTGCAAACAGGCAGCCGGAGGCTGAGCCGCCGCAGGCGTACCCGGAGGGTGAGGACCGGGGGTCCGGGGGCCGAGCCCCCGGCGCGGGATCCGGGGGCGGAGCCCCCTAGGCCAGCCGGCTCTCCAGCCGCGCGATCGCCGCCCGCACCCCGTCCCCGTACCCGTCGTCCCCCAGCGCGTCCGTCGCCGCCCGCGCCCGGTCGAGATGGACGCGCGCGGCCTGGAGCCGGTGCAGCTTCACATAGTCCGCGGCGAGATTGAGATGGAGCGACGGGTACAGGGACCGCACCGCCAGCGCCTTCTCGTGCCGGGCGAGCCGCTCCTCGCCGAGCCCTTCCGCCGCCGACAGCGCCCGCAGGTCCCAGGCCAGCTCATCGCCGGGGTCGTCCTGGGCGTCGGCCATATAGTGCGCGAGGGTGCACCGGTGCAGGGGATCGCCTTCCTGGCCGATCTCGCCCCAGAGCGCGGCGAAGCGGTTGCGCGCCTCTTCCCGGTCGCCGCCGTGCAGCAGCATGGCCGCCTGCCCGATCCTGGTCATCATGGCGTCCCCCGACGCCTGCTGCCGCTCCGCCACTGGGCCTGCACCTCCCTCGCGCCGATCCTCTCAGCCCAGATCCGGGATCCGCCAGTCGATCGGCGCGTGCCCCTGGGCGGCGACCGCCTCATTGATCTGGGTGAAGGGCCGGGACCCGAAGAACTTCTTCGCGGACAGCGGCGAGGGGTGTGCGCCCTTGACGACCACATGGCGCTCCTGGTCGATCAGCGGGAGCTTCTTCTGCGCGTAATTCCCCCACAGCACGAAGACCGCCGGATCGGGCCGCTCGGCGACGGCGCGGATGACCGCGTCCGTCACCTTCTCCCATCCCTTGCCCTTGTGGGAGTTCGCCTCGCCCGCGCGGACCGTGAGCACCGCGTTGAGCAGCAGGACCCCCTGGCGGGCCCACGGCATCAGATAGCCGTTGTCGGGGATGGGGTGGCCCAGCTCCTCGTGCATCTCCTTGTAGATGTTGCGCAGCGAGGGCGGGACCTTGACGCCGGGCCGCACCGAGAAGCACAGACCGTGCCCCTGCCCCTCCCCGTGGTACGGGTCCTGGCCGAGGATCAACACCTTGACCTGCTCGTAGGGCGTGGCCTCCAGGGCGGCGAAGACCTCCTCGCGCGGCGGGTAGACCGGCCCCCTGGCGCGCTCCTCCTCGACGAACTCCATCAGCTCCTTGACATAGGGCTTCTGCAGCTCGTCGCCGAGGACGCCGCGCCAGGACTCGGGCAGCATGGCGGTGTCGGTCACGTCAACAACCTCCGGTACGGGATCAGTTCGCGATCCGTGGCTCAGGTGCTCAGATGCTCGGATCACAGAACCTACCGGGGACCACTGACAACGGCCCCGCAGCCCGGGCTGCCGCCGGGGCCGCGGGGCCGCTGAGCCGGTGTCGGCCTACCAGCTGGCCTTGCGGTACAGCTCCCACATCTGCATGACCGTCTGCGGGTCGAGGGCGCGCTCGCCGCCGCCGATCTCCTCGCTCGCGGCCACATACAGCTTGCCCTGCCACAGCGGCAGCAGCCGGACGTCGTCGACGAGGATCTCCTGCGCCCGCTCGAACTGCTTGGTCACCGCTCCCCGGTCGCTCTCCCGCCGCGACTGCGGCAGCAGCTGCTCGGTGATCTCCGCGTTCTCGTACGGGGTGCTGAGCACGTTGTTCTCGCCGACGAACGGGGCGATGAAGTTGTCCGGGTCCGGGAAGTCGGGGAACCAGCCGCGGCCGAAGACAGGGTAGTCGCCCGCCTTGTAGCCCTTCTGGAAGTCCTTCTCCGGCCTGCCCTCGATGGTGATCTCGAACAGACCGGAGGCGTCGAGCTGCCGCTTGAGCTCCTCGAACTCCGCCTTGGTGGCCGAGCCGTAGCGGTCGGTGGTGTACCAGAAGGTCAGCGGCACCGGCTCGGTGATGCCTTCTTCCTCCAAGATCTCCTTGGCCTTCTTGACGTCCGGCTCCCCGAAGCGGTCGAAGAACTCGGTCGTGTGGCCGGAGATGCCCTTGGGGACCATGGAGTACAGCGGCTCGGCCGTGCCCTGGTAGACGCTGGCCACGAGGGTGTCCCGGTTGACCAACTGTGCGATGGCGCGCCGCACGGCGAGCTTGCCCGCCATCGGGTCCTTCGAGTTGAAGACGAGGTAGCGGATGTCCGCGCCGACCGTCTCGACCAGCTGGAGGTGCTCCGTCCCCTCCCGCTTCTCCTGGATCTCGACGACCCGGTTCGAGGTCAGACCGCGGTAGATCGCGTCGATCTCCTTCTTCTTCAGCGCCTCCACCAGGACGTCCGACTCCTGGAAGTAACGGATCGAGACGCCGTCGTTCTGCATATTCGCAAAGCCCTGGTACTTGGCGTTCTTGACCAGTTCGGCCTTCTCACCCTTCTTGTACTCGGACAGCACATAGGGGCCTGATCCGGTGAGCTTGCCGTCTTCGCGAAGTTTGTCGGCCGGGTACTCCGAGGGCGGGACCAGCGACATGGCGGGCGTGGCCAGGATGAAGGGGAAGGTCGCGTCGGCGGCCTTGAGCCGGAACGTGATCGTGTCCTGACCGCTTGTCTCGACGCGGTCGAGGGAGCCGAGCAGACCGTTGGGGCCGCCCTCCACATCGATCGTCCTTATCCGGTCGATGGAGTGCTTGACGGCCGCGGCGTCCAGCGTGTCGCCGTTGGAGAAGGTCAGCCCCTGGCGCAGCTTGCACTGGAAGACCTTGTTGGAGGCGTCCGTGAAGCGGCAGTCCTCGGCGGCGTCGGGCTGCGGAGCGCTGCTGCCGGTCGGGAAGCTGAGCAGCGTCTGGTAGACGTTGCGGAACAGCTCCCACGATCCGTCCCAGGCGGCAGCCGGGTCGAGAGTCGTCGGTTCACTGGTGGTGCCGACGATGATCTTTTCGCCGTCGCCGGAGTCTTCGTCCCCGAACAGACCGCATCCGGCCAGCAGAGATATGGACGCTAGGGCTGCAGCGGCCTGCAGACTGGTCCGGTAGAACACTTGCACGCTCCTCGTTCAGCCATGGGTCGGCAGACGATACCGCAGGGCCCTGCCGGGTCAATGGAGAGGTCCGGCAGGGCACTTGGCTCAATCACCAGCAAGCCAACAAATGGCACAAGTGGTGCAGGCTGCCTCAGTGCACTCCGGCATTGAGGAAGATACCCCCATCGACCACCAGTGTCTGCCCGGTGATCCAGGCGGACTGGTCGGAGGTGAGGAACGCGGCCGCGCCCCCGATGTCCTGCGGCACGCCGAGCCTGCCCAGCGGGTAGGCGGCGGCCGCCTCCGCCTCACGGCCCTCGTACAGCGCCTGGGCGAACTTGGTCTTGACCACGGCGGGGGCGATCGCGTTGACCCGTACGCCCGGCGCGAATTCATGCGCCAGCTGGACGGTCAGATTGATCATCGCCGCCTTGCTCATCCCGTATGCGCCGATGAAGGGCGAAGGGGACAGTCCGGCCACCGAGGCGATGTTCACGATCGCGCCGCCGTGCTCCTTCTGCCAGGCCCGGTAGACCTGCTGGGCGAAGCCGAGCGCCGAGATCACATTGGTCTCGTAGACCTTGCGGGCCACGCCGAGGTCGAGGTCGGCCATGGGGCTGTAGACCGGATTGGTCCCGGCGTTGTTGATCAGGAAGTCGACGCGGCCGAAGGCCTCCATGGTCCGCTGCACCGCGACGGCCTGGTGCGCCTCGTCGTGGGCCTTGCCGGCGACGGCGATCGCGCGGTCCGCGCCGAGCGTCTCCACGGCCTCCTTGAGGGCGTCCTCGCCGCGTCCGGTGATGCAGACCCGGTCGCCGCGGGCCACCAGCGCCTCGGCGACTCCATAGCCGATGCCGCGGCTGCCGCCGGTGATGAGCGCGACCTTCCCGCTGTCGGCCGGCGGCTGTTCCCGCTGTCCCTGCTGTGCGGCCATCTCGGTCATCTCGGTCACCTCCGGTTCAGTTGAGCGGTCCGCCGGCCACATACATGACCTGGCCGGAGACAAAGCCCGCGTCGTCGCCCGTGAAGAAGGCGATCGCGTTCGCGATGTCCTCGGGCCTGCCCACGCGCTGGACGGGGATCTGGCTGGCGGCCGCCGCCTGGAACTCCTCGAAACCCATGCCGATGCGGGCGGCCGTCTGGGCGGTCATCTCAGTGACGATGAAGCCGGGGGCGACGGCGTTCGCGGTGATGCCGAACTTGCCCAGCTCCTTGGCGAGGGTCTTGGTGAAGCCCTGCAGTCCCGCCTTGACCGCCGAGTAGTTGGCCTGGCCGCGGTTGCCCAGCGCGGAGCTGGAGGAGAGCGAGACGATACGGCCGAAGCCGGCGTCCACCATGTGCTTCTGGCAGGCCCTCGCCATCAGGAACGCGCCCTTGAGGTGCACGTTCATCACGGTGTCCCAGTCGGACTCGGTCATCTTGAACAGCAGGTTGTCGCGGAGGACGCCCGCGTTGTTGACGAGGATGGTCGGCGCGCCGAGCTCGTCGGCGACGCGCGCCACGGCCGCCTCGACCTGCGCGGCGTCGGAGACGTCACAGCCGACGGCCAGCGCCCGGCCGCCCGCGGCGGTGATCTTCTCGACGGTCTCCTCGCAGGCCGTCTCGTCGAGGTCGAGCACGGCGACGGCGCGGCCCTCGGCCGCCAGCCGTACCGCGGTGGCGGCGCCAATGCCCCGTGCCGCGCCGGTCACGACGGCGACGCGCTGCTCGGTGGTGGACATGCTGTCTCTCCTCGCCCTGGGAATGGCCTTGGATGCCTGACGGATGCCGAGGGCCGTGCGGCGGAGGCTCACCAGGGGCCTGTCCCGCACTCCCGCTGGTGAGCGACCGCTTAGTACCTTCGGCAGACGAGACGCTAGAAGCCCTGGCACCCGGTGTCAACGGCCGCCGCACCCGCCCCGCCAGCCGCCATGCCGCGCGGCCGGTCAGCGTTTGAGCAGCCGGTCAGCGTACGAGCAGATCGAGAAGCCGTTCGACCTCTGCTTCCGGGTCCGCGGTGAGCCCGGAGTGGACGGGACCCGGCTGGACGACGGTGGAGCGCGGCGCGATCAGCCAGCGGAAGCGCCGTCCCGCGTCGTCGCCCGCCGCCTGCCCGGCCTCCCGCCCGCCCCGGCACACGCCTTCGACGGCCCGCAGTGCCGCCCGTACCCCGGCGACGTCCGCCTGCGGGTCCAGGGCCCTGAGCTTCGCCTCGTCCAGATGCGTCCGCGCCGCGACGAAGGACCGGGCGCGGCAGTAGACGACCACACCCGCGTTGAAGCACTCGCCGCGCTCGACCCGCGGCACCACGCGCAGCAGCGCGTACTCGAAGACATCGCGCTCGCTCACTCGCCCGCGCCCTTTCCGGTCAGCCAGCCGGGAGCCTGCGAGGGGCGGTCGGCGGTGGGGGCGCCGACGACGATCCGCTCATGGATCGTCGCCGCGCGGGGCAGCAGCGTCTCCACATAGGCGCGGCGCACGGCGTCCGGGCCGTCGAAGCCGGGCTCCCCGGCCAGCCATGCGTCGGGGACCTCGGCGGTCACCTCGGTCAGCAGCTTCTCGGTGACCTGCGGCGCGAGCTCCGCGGCCGCGGCGGCCACATCCGGCCCGAAAGGCGCGAGGGCATGGTCCGAGGCGTCGTATCCCTTGGCCGCGGAGGCCGCCGCACCGGGCCAGTTGTGGTGCCAGATCATGGTCGCGCCGTGGTCGATGAGCCAGAGGTCGCCATGCCACACCAGCATGTTCGGATTGCGCCAGGAGCGGTCGACATTGTTGATCAGCGCGTCGAACCAGACGACCCGGCCCGCCTCGGCCGGGTCCACCGCGTAGGCGAGCGGGTCGAAGCCGAGCGAACCGGGCAGGAAGTCCATGCCGAGGTTCAGCCCGCCGCTGGCCTTCAGCAGCTCCTGCACCTCCTGGTCCGGCTCGGCGCGCCCGATGACCGGGTCGAGCTGGATCCCCA
>NZ_JAOWCB010000057.1 GCF_026420845.1 Streptomyces sp. PR69
GGACGGTGCCGGCCCGTGGCTCGGGGCTTGAGGGGTGCGGGACCCCGGCGGCGCGGGGCTGGCAAGCCGCGCGTGCGGGGTGCGGTGGTCGGGCTGGGGGTCCCCCCACGCCTCAGGGCGGACGGTACCGGCCCGCGGCCGGGGGCCCAGGGGTGCGGGACCCCGGCGGCGCGGGGCTGGCAAGCCGCGCGTGCGGGGTGCGGTGGTCGGGCTGGGGGTCCCCCCACGCCTCAGGGCGGACGGTACCGGCCCGCGGCCCGGGGGCCTGAGGGGTGCGGACCCGCGGGGAGGTGATCCCGCGGCCTGGGGGCCCGAGGCGTACAGGGACCCGCGACGGAGCGAGACCGTGACGACAGGAGGCATCACGCCCATGGACTTCGCCTTCCCCCCGGAGGACACCGCCTTCCGCCAGGACGCCCGCGCCTGGCTCGCCGCCCGTCTGCCGCCCGGCGCGCCGCCCCCCGCCCCCCGCGCCTGGGAGCGGGAGCTCGGCCGCGGGGGCTGGATCGGCCTCGGCTGGCCGGAGGGCGAGGCCGAGTACGGCAACCGCCGCGCCACCCTCACCCAGCAGGTCGTATGGGCCGAGGAGTACGCCCGCTTCCGCGCCCCCGCCCGTATCGGCCACATCGGCGAGAACCTCCTCGCTCCCACCCTCCTCGCCTTCGGCACGCCCGCCCAGCGGGCCCGGTTCCTGCCCCCCATCGCCCGCGGCGAGGAGCTGTGGTGCCAGGGCTACAGCGAACCCGGCGCGGGCTCGGACCTCGCCTCCGTCCGTACCGCCGCGACCGCCGTACGGGACACGGCGACCGGCGCGACTGCCGTACGGGACACGGCGACCGGCGCGACTGCCGTACGGGACACGGCGACCGGCGCGACTGCCGTACGGGACACGGCGACCGGCGGCCCGGCCGCGTACCGCCCGGCCGCACACCGCACGACCGCGTACCGCGTCACGGGCCAGAAGATCTGGACCTCGCTCGCGCAGGAAGCCGACTGGTGCTTCGTACTCGCCCGCACCACACCCGGCTCACGGCGTCACCACGGCCTGTCGTTCCTGCTGGTGCCGATGGACCAGCCGGGGCGCATCGAGGTGCGGCCCATCCGGCAGATGACCGGAGACGCCGACTTCAACGAGGTGTTCTTCGACGGCGCGCACGCGTCCGCCGACCATGTCGTCGGCGGCGAGGGCGACGGCTGGCGCGTCGCCATGGGCCTGCTCGCCCTGGAGCGGGGCGTCTCCACCCTCGCCCAGCAGATCGGCTTCGCCGAGGAGCTCTCCCGGATTGTGCGCGAAGCCGTCCGCAGCGGCGCGGCCGCGCGCGATCCGGTGCTCCGGGACCGCCTCGTACGCCAGTGGGCCGAACTGCGCACCATGCGCTGGAACGCCCTGCGCACGCTCGGCGGGACGGCCGACCCCGGCGCGCCCAGCGTCGCCAAGCTGCTGTGGGGCGGCTGGCGCCAGCGGCTCGGCGAGCTGGCCATGGCGGTCCGCGGGCCCGCCGCGGCCGCCGGGCCGGCCGACTGGAGCCGGGAGCGGCCGTACGAACTCGACGCGTTGCAGCGCCTGTTCCTGTTCAGCCGGGCCGACACCATCTACGGCGGCTCGGACGAGATCCAGCGCACGATCATCGCCGAGCGGGTGCTCGGCCTGCCGAGAGAGCCCAGGTGAGCAGGGTGACCCTGATGAGAGGCGTCGTCTTCGACGGAAAGCAGCCGGTCGCGGTCGACGATCTGGAGGTGCGCGAGCCGGGCCCCGGCGAGGTCCTGGTCGCCGTCGCCGCGGCCGGGCTCTGCCACAGTGATCTGTCCGTCGTCGACGGCACGATCCCCTTTCCCGTGCCCGTCGTTCTGGGCCACGAGGGCGCGGGCGTGGTCGAGGCGGTTGGCGCGGGCGTCTCGCATGTCGTGCCCGGCGACCATGTGTCCCTGTCCACGCTCGCCAACTGCGGCGCCTGCGCGGACTGCGACCGCGGCCGCCCGACGATGTGCCGCAGGGCGATCGGCAGGCCCGGCCGGCCGTTCTCCCGCGGAGGCGAGCCGCTGTACCAGTTCGCGGCCAACTCCGCCTTCGCGGAGCGGACCGTGGTCAGGGCCGTACAGGCGGTGAAGATCCCGGACGATGTGCCGCTCACCTCGGCGGCGCTGATCGGCTGCGGTGTGCTCACGGGGGTCGGGGCCGTACTCAACCGGGCACGGGTCGGCCGCGGGGAGACCGTCGTCGTCATCGGGGCGGGCGGCATCGGGCTCAACGTCCTCCAGGGCGCGCGGCTCGCGGGCGCGCACCCCATCGTGGCCGTCGACTCGAACCCGGCGAAGGAGGCGGCGGCCGTGCGCTTCGGGGCCACGCACTTCCTGACCTCCGCCGACGGCGTACGGGACATCCTGCCGACCGGCGCGGACCATGTCTTCGAATGCGTAGGCCACACCGGGCTGATCCGGCAGGCGGTCGATCTGCTCGACCGGCATGGCCAGGCGGTGCTGCTGGGGATGCCCGCGGCGACGGCGGAGGCGACGTTCGCGCCGGCCGCGCTGTTTCTGGACAAGTCGATCCTGGGCTGCCGTTACGGCTCCTCCCGGCCGCAGCACGACATCGCGCTGTACGCGGAGCTGTACCGGCGGGGGCAGCTCCTGCTGGACGAGCTGGTCACCGGGACCTATCCGATCGAGGACTTCGCGAAGGCGGCGGAGGACGCACGGGCGGGCCGGGTGGCCCGCGGGGTGCTCACCTTCAGCCGCTGAACCGGCCGAAGCGTCCGCGGTGGAAGAGCAGCGGCGAGGCCACGCCGCCGTCGTCGCGACGCCCGCCGCCGCCGTCCCCGTCCCCGCCCTCGTTTCCGCCCTCGCTCCCGCCTGCCGCGTCGAGCGCGCGGACGCGGCCGACGACGATCAGATGGTCGCCGCCCGTGTGCACCGCCTGGATCGTGCAGTCGATCCAGGCGGGCACGCCCGCCAGCCGCGGCGACCCCGTGGCCGGGGCCGCGTCCCACTCCACGCCCGCGAACTTGTCCGCGCCGCTCACTGCGAAGCCCCGGCACAGGGCGGCCTGGTGCGCGCCCAGGATGTTGACGCAGAAGGCGCCGGCGCGGGCGATGCGCGGCCAGGTCGTCGACGTACGGCCGACCATGAAGGCGATCAGCGGAGGGTCGAGGGAGAGGGAGGCGAACGACTGGCAGGCGAAGCCGGCCGGGCCGTCCGCGTCGAGTGCGGTCACGACCGTGACGCCCGTGGCGAAGTGTCCCAGTACGCGGCGGAATTCGGCCGGAGCGAGCGGCGCGCGCTCGTCGTCGCGGACCGCGCGCAGGTCGGGGCGCGGCAGCGCGTCGTACGACGGCTGCCGCCCGGCGGTCCCTGCCGCCTCGGGGGTTCCGGCGGCTCCGCTGGCCCCGCTGGCCCCGGCGGTCCCGGCGGTCGGGGCGTCTGCGGCGGTCGTGCCGCCGGCTGATCTGAGGTATCGGACGGCGGCGGCCGCCATCCCCGCGTGTCCCATCACACGGGCATTGAATCTGACTGCTCGTCAGATTGGAACCCTGTCACCGCCCCCGAAACAGCGGCGTGCGGCGCTCCGTGAAGCTGCGCACGCCCTCCGCGGCGTCCTGCGTCGTCATATTGATCTCCTGTGCGGCCGCTTCGGCGGCGAACGCGGCGCCGCGGTCCGCGTCGAGGGAGGCGTTCACCAGCTGCTTGGTCAGTGCGAGCGTGCGCGTGGGCCCGGCGGCCAGCCGCTCCGCCCAGGCGCGGGCGGTCTTCGCCAGCTCCGCGTCCGGCACCACCCGGTTGACCAGGCCCAGCCGCTCGGCCTCGGCCGCCGGCAGCGCATCGCCGAAGAACATCAGCTCCTTGGCGCGCTGCGGCCCCACGAGCCGCGGCAGCAGATACGCCCCGCCGCCGTCCGGCACGAGCCCGCGGCGCACGAACACCTCCATGAACGCCGCCGACTCCGCGGCGAGCACCAGATCGCAGGCCAGGGCGAGATGCGCGCCGAGCCCGGCGGCGGTGCCGTTGACGGCCGCGATGACCGGCTTCTCGCAGTCCAGCACGGCGGCGATGAGCCGCTGCGCCCCCAGCCGGATGGTACGGGCCACATCCCCGGCGACCCGGTCGCGGGGCTGCTTGCCCCCGCGCAGATCCGCCCCCGCGCAGAACCCCCTGCCGACGGCGTCGATCACCACCGCGCGGACGTCCGGGGCCGCGGATGCTGCGGCGAGGAGGTCGATAAGGCGTTCTCGCTGGTCCCGGGTGAGGGCGTTCAGGGCGGAGGGGCGGTTGAGGGTGATGTGCGAGACGCCGTTGTCAGTGCGGTGCAGTATCAATGACTCAGCGTGCTCGACAGGTTCGGCAGGTTCGACGGGTTCTCGGGGGGAGGACGTCATGATCAAGCTGCTCCGTCTCGTACGCAGGGCGTGCAGGGCGTGCAGGGCGTGCAGGGTGTTACGGAGACCGCGCCCGGTCCGTGTGCCGCATGTGTCCCGTGTGGCGTGCATGGCCTGTGCGGCGTGCATGGCCTGTGTGGCGTACGTGTCCGCGGGCGCCGGCCCGCCCGCGCCGCGCTCACCGGCACACCGCAAGCGCGTCCAGCGCCACCGCGCCCTGTCCGCGATCCAGCACCATCAGCGGGTTGATGTCCAGCTCGGCCAGCTCGTCGCCCAGTTCGAGCGCCATCCGCTGGACCCGCAGCACTACTTCCACCAGCGCGTCCACATCGGCCGGCGGGCCGCCGCGGACGCCCTCCAGCAGGGCGTGGCCGCGCAGTTCGCGGAGCATGGCGCGCGCCTGGTCCTCGCCGAAGGGCGGCACCCGCACGGCCGTGTCCTGCAGCACCTCGATCAGCACGCCCCCGAGGCCCACCGTGACCGTCGGCCCGAAGAGGGCGTCGGGGGAGACGCCGACGGCCATCTCGACGCCCCGCCCCACCATCTGGCAGACGAGGACGCCGTCCAGGTCGATGTCCTCACAGCGGGCGATGTCGGTCAGTTCGCGATAGGCGTCCCGCACCTGGCTGGCCGAGGTCAGCCCGATCTTGACCAGCCCGAGTTCGGTCTTGTGGGCGAGCTGCGGGGCGGAGGCCTTCATCACGACCGGGTAGCCCACCAGAGCGGCGGCGCGCACGGCCGCGGCGGCGCTGGTCACCAGCTGCTCGCGCGGCACCCTGATGCCGTAGGCCCGCAGCAGCTGCTTCGCCGCGTGCTCGCTGAGCTGGGTGCCCGGCTGCAGCAGCGCCCGCGCCTTGCGGAAGGACGGCGAGGGGGTGCGCGGGGCCTCGTCGAAGGGGGAGAGATAGCGGCTGGTGAAGCGGCGGTGCTCCAGATGGGCGCGGACGGCGGTGATGCAGTTGGCGAAGGTGCGGAAGGTGGCCAGGCGCGACGAGCCGAGCAGCGTCGTGCGGTATGCCTCCTCGGTCCCCACCGGAGACCCCCACACCACGCAGACCAGCTTGTCCGTGGTCTCCGCCGCCGCTGCCAGGTCCTGCGCCAGTCTGTCGCTCATCGGCGGGAAGGGGCCGGTGATGGGGCAGATCAGCACGCCGACGGACGGGTCCGCCAGAATCGCGTCGATGATCTTCCGGCCGCGCTGGTCGCCGACCGGATGGCCGCCGCTGTCGACCGGGTTGGCCACGCTCAGATAGCCGGGTATCCACTGGTGCAGCTCGGCCTGTTTGGCCTCGGACAGCCGGGGCAGCGTCAGCCCGGCCGCCGTCGCCAGATCGGCGAAGTGTGCGCCCGTGCCGCCCGAGATCGAATAGACGGCCACACCGTCGGCGACGGGCCTGCGGGCCCGTGCCAGCAGGGCTGCGGTGTCCTGGAGTTCGTCGAGACCGTCCACGCGGATCACGCCGTACTGCCGCATCGCCGCGTCGACCACCTGGTCCGCGCCGGTCAGCTTCCCGGTGTGGGAGGCGGCGGTCCGCGCCCCGGCTTCGGTGCGGCCGACCTTCACGGCGACGACCGGCACCCCCCGCCGCGCGGCCCGGTCGGCGGCGAGCAGAAAGGAGCGTCCGTCCTTGAGCCCCTCGACGTAGCAGGCGATGGCCCCGACCTCGGGCCGCTCGGCGAAGTACGAGATGAAGTCGGAGGTCTCCAGATCGGCCTCATTGCCCGTGGGCGCCCAGTGGGAGAGGCGTATGCCCAGCTCCTGCAGGGCGAAGACCGGCCGGCCCTGGTGGCCGGACTGGGTGATCAGCGCGATCGCCGGGCCGTCCAGGTCGTCGCGGAAGGTCTCGAAGGCGTTGAGGTTGGTGTTGGGGCCCAGCAGGCGCAGCCCTGAGCGCCCCACGGCGGCGGTCAGCCGCGCCTGGGCGGCCGCGCCCGCCGCGCCGGTCTCGGCATAGCCGGAGGCGAACGCCACCGCGTATCTGACCTTCGCCTCACCGAGTTCCTCGATCACCGGGAGGGGGTCGCCGACCAGCAGTACCGCGAGGTCCACCTGTTCGGGCAGCTCGCGGACACCGCGCACGCAGTCGATGCCGAAGACGGAGGCGCGGCGCGGGTGCACGGGATACAGCCGGGCGCCGACCCGCTCGGCCCAGCCGATGAGCTGCCGGGTGATGCCGGTGTTCGGCCGCCCCTCGGCGTCCGACGCGCCGACGACGGCGATGGAGGAAGGAGCGAAGAACCGGTCGAGATCGGGCACGGGGGCGTACAGCGGCCGGCCGCTGACATCGAGGTCGCCGTGGGAGGCGCGTGCCGCGGCCGTGTCGTGGACGGCGCTGCGGGGCTCCTCCCCACAGGCCACCACCCGGGCGCGGAGATCGGAGGTGAGGGTGCCGTGAGTTGATCCAAGCATCGCTGAGCCCCGCTCCTGCTCGTAGCCAAACGGAAACTGACGCGTAGTCAGATTACTGAAGAGGCAACTTGCAGGGGAACCGTCGTGCGCGGGCTGTCGCGTGTGCGTCGGCGGTCAGAGGCCGGCGGCGGCGCCGTTGACGGCCTTGGCGATCCGCCGGGCGTCCAGCGCCATCTCGCGGAACATGCCGCTGATCGGGTTGGTGAAGCCGGTGAAGTACAGGCCCGGGGCCTTCGGGTGGGTGCGGTCGCCGTGTGCCAGCGGCCTGCCCTGCTCGTCCAGCACGCCGAGGTGGCCGACGAGGGGTTCGAGGGCGCGCCGATAGCCGGTGGCCGCGATGATCGCGTCCGGGGAGAGGAGGGTGCCGTCCGCGAGGACGGCCTTGCCGTCGTCGAAGGACTCCAGCGCCGCGACCGGCTCGACTCTGCCCTTGCGCACCGCGTCGATCAGGCCGGCGTCCTGGACGGGGATCGCGCCTTCCCTGACCCGGCTGTAGAGGCCGGTGTCCGGGCGGGGCAGGCCGTGTGCGGTCAGATCCGGGACGGACAGCCGGCGCATGACCTCGGCTGCCCTGTCCACAAGCCGGACGGGCAGCCTGCGGGCCAGGATGCCCGTGCGCTGGGCGGGCCAGCCGGCCGTGGAGCGGCGCACGATGTGCGGAGGGGTGCGCACCGCGAGCCGCACCCGCGCCGCGCCGCCCTCGGCCAGATCGACGGCGATCTCCGCGCCGGTGTTGCCGACGCCGACGACGAGTACGTCCTTGTCCTGGTACGGGGCGGGGTTGCGGTAGTCGCGGGCGTGCCGCAGATCGCCCCGGAAGGTGTCGAGGCCGGGCCAGTCGGGCAGCCGCGGGGTGTGGTTGTAGCCGGTGGCGACCACGACGGCGCGGCCGGTGAGCTGGCGTCCGCCGGTGGCGTAGAGCAGCCAGTCGGGGCCGGTGGGCTCGATGCGGGAGACCTCGACCCCGGTGACTATCTCCAGTTCGTGGAACTCGGCGTACTTCTCCAGATAGCGCACCACGTCGTCGCGGGACGCCCAGCGCCCGAACTGCCGGGGCATGGCGAGCCCGGGGAGCGCGGAGAGCCTGCGGGTGGTGTGCAGGTGCAGCCGGTCGTAGTGGGCGCGCCAGGACGCGCCGACGGCGTCGGACTTCTCCAGCACCACCGCTCGCACCCCCCGCTTCCGCAGCGCGGCAGCCGCCGAGAGGCCGCCCGGGCCGCCGCCTATGACATAGACGGGACGGTCGTTGGTGCGGGAGAGGCCGGGAGGATCGGCGAGGGCGGACGGGTCGGGAAGCTGGTGGTCGGCCATGGACCGTGAGCGTAATCGTCCGATTACGCGATGGGTCTCGGCTGGATGAGGGAATCGGTTGCAAATCGATCACATTGACGACTCTCTTGCGCGCCGTGTGCGCCTTCCGGTGAACTGACGGTGCGTCAGATAGCAGAGGAGGCGTATCGATGCAGACCGTATGGCTCACCGGCGCAGAGTGGCTCGCCGTGCTCCGTGTCGGACTCGGGCTGTGGTGGCTGGAGAGCTGGCGGCACAAGGACAAGAAGGGCTGGTTCGAGCGCGGCGCCGGGATCGCCTGGGCCGCGGATGTGGCGGCCGAGCACCGCTGGGCCTGGGTGAGAACCGGCTTCGACAAGGTCGTCGCACCCCGCCCCAGAGTCATGGCGTATGTGGTCGTCTACGCGGAACTCGCGCTGGGGCTCGGTCTGATCAGCGGGTTTCTCACGCCCGTCGCGCTGGTCGGCGGTCTGGTGCTCAATCTGCTCTATCTGACCCTGATGATCCACGACTGGGCCGAACAGGGGCAGAACGCGATGATGGCGCTGATCTCGCTGGTCGCCCTTTTCGCCATGTCCTGGCAGACCTGGTCCCTCGACAGCGCGATCGGACTCTTCTGATGCCCCCGCAGCCCCCCGCCACGCCCCCCGGCATGTTCCCCGACAGAACCCCAGGCACGCCAGGCACGCCCCCGGTTAGGGCCCCCCGTCCCCCCGGGGGCGACGCCCCGGAGGCCGATGACTTCACCCGCCCCTACTGGCAGGCCGCCGCGGCAGGGCTGCTGCTGGTGCGCCGCTGCCGGGCGTGCGCGCGGGCCCACCACTACCCGCGCGAGTTCTGCCCGCACTGCTGGAGCGAGGAGGTCGGATGGGAGCAGGCGAGCGGCCGGGCCACGCTCTACACCTGGTCGGTCGTGCACCGCAATGACCTTCCCCCGTTCGGCGAGCGCGTCCCGTACACCGCGGCGGTCGTCGACCTCGCCGAGGGCCCCCGGATGATGACCGAGGTGGTGGACTGCCCGGAGGCACAGCTGCGTATCGGCATGGCGCTGAGGGCGGACTTCCGGAAGCGGACCGCGGACCCCGCCGCATGGGCCGTGCCCGTCTTCCGCCCGGCCTGACGGGGCATACGGGGCATCGCGCTGGGGTGCGGCCGCACGCCTGCGTGAAGCCGGAGAGTTCACTCCAAGGCGCCGAGCAGGCCGAGCACGGGGGCGGCCTGGTCGGTGACCTGACGCAGCTCGTTCAGCCTGTCCAGCCCTGAAGCCAGTTCGTTGAGCTGGCCGGAGGGGAGCGGCACCTTGCTCCGGTGCTCGGCCGGGATGCTGGTGACGGCGAGATGGTCGAGCTCCTGGGCGACGGAGACCGTCCCCAGATGGGGCACGGGGGACCCGGCGGCGCTCGCGGAGGGGGCCGCGAGAGCGGAGGCGCCGGTGGCGAGGGCTACGGCCGCGAAGACTCGCTGTGCTTTGGTCATGGCCTGTGAAACGCCCGAGCGGGCCCGCCGGACACGGCCTCGCGCCCGCTGTCACCCAGGGGGCCCTGTCCGCCCCGTCACGGCCACAGCAGCCCCGCTTCCCACGAGCCCCCCGCCTCGCCTCCGCCCCCGTCCCGGCGGCGGTAGCGGAGCCGTACATGGCGGCGCAGGGCGTCCCCCTGGAAGAACTCCGCCTCGTACGGGTCGAGGACATACCGCGTCCAGGTCGGCACCGGCGCCTCCGGCTCCGCCCGTGCCCGCCGCCAGGCAGCCTCGGAGGCCGCCGCCAGCTCCCCGAGCGACCCGAGGGTCTCGCTCTGCCGCCCCGTCAGCGCCGCGGCCAGCGCGCCGGTGGACCGTGCGTGCAGATCGGCCTGGCTCTCATCGGCCGGGGCCGCGCTCACCCGCCCCCGGATACGGATCTGCCGCCCCTGAGCCGCCCAGTAGAACCCCAGCGCGGCCTCCGGGCGAGCCGCCAGCTGCCGCCCCTTGACGCTGGTCGAGTGGGACGCGAAGTGCCAGCCCCGCTCGTCCGCGTCATGCAGCATCACGATGCGTACGTCCGGACGGCCCTGCTCGTCCACGGTCGCCAGGCTCATGGTGTGCGGCTCGGTCTGCCCCGCCGCCACGGCCTCTGCGAACCACCGGTGGAACAACGGAAGCGGCGCGTCCGGCGCGGTCTGCGGATCGAACTCGGGCAGCTCGGTGTCCCAGACGCGCTGGGCGTGCAACAGGGCGCGGAAGGTGTCGTACATGTACGCCATCCAACACCCGTCCGGACGGCTGGATCGCGGTGGTGTCGCGGAACCGGACCGGCGCGCCTTGCGGCGGGCGGTTTCCCCAGACTCCGTCCGGGGGGTGCCCCCAGGCGAGGCATGGTGTGCTGCACCCGCGCCTGGTGGGGCTGGAATTGGGCGCAGCCCAATTTTCAGCCCGTCCGGCGTTTGAGGACACGGCCGAAGGACCGTACGGGGGTCTGGGGGGCGGAGCCCCGGTTTCGGGAAGGGGAGGGAGAGGAAAGGCTCCGCGCGGCACTCAGTCCCGCCCCAGGATCACCGTCCCCGAGGAGCAGAACCAGCCCCCCGTCCCCGAGGCCAGCGCCAGCCGTGGCGGTGTGCCGTCGTGGCGGGAGACCTGGTGGGGGCCCGCCTCGCCGCGGAGTTGGCGGACGGCCTCGACCAGGAGGAACAGGCCCCGCATGCCGGGGTGGCAGGCGGACAGGCCGCCGCCGTCGGTGTTCACCGGGAGCTCGCCGTCGTGCCGCAGGCGGCCCTGCGCGGCGTCGACGAAGGGCCCGCCCTCGCCCTTGGGGCAGAAGCCCAGGTCCTCCAGGGTCACCAGGGTCATATAGGTGAAGGCGTCGTAGATCTCGGCGATGTCGATGTCGGCCGGGGTCACGCCCGCGCGGGCGAAGGCGAGGGGGCCGGAGACCGCCGCCGGGGAGACGGTGAAGTCCGGCCATTCGGACATTGTCGTATGGGAGAGGTGCTCGCCCGCGCCGAGGATCCAGACGGGCGGCTTGGCGGTGTCCGGGACGTACTCCTCGGCCGCGATGAGCACCGCGCAGCCGCCGTCGCTGCGGATGCAGCAGTGCAGCTTGGTGAAGGGATCGGCGATCAGCGGACCGGACAGGACGTCGTCGGCGGTGATCGGTTCGCGGAACATCGCGTCCGGGTTCCGGCTCGCGTTCGCCCGCGTCTGGACGGCGACCGAGGCGAGCTGCTCCAGGGTGGTGCCGTACTGGTGCATATGGCGGCGGGCGGCCATCGCGTACTTGGCGATGAGGGTATGGCCGTACGGGGCCTCGAACTGGAGCGGGCCGCGGCTGCCGAGGGAGAGGCCGGCGGTGCGGCGGCCCGCCTTGATGTCGGCGCGGGCCGTCGAGCCGTAGACCAGGAGCACGGCGCGGGCGCGCCCCGCGGCGATGGCGTCGGCGGCATGGGCCGCCATCACCTCCCAGGTGGCTCCGCCGACGGATGTGGAGTCCGCCCAGGTCGGCCGCAGCCCCAGATAGTCGGCGACCTCCGCCGGGGCGAGCGTGCCAAGACCGGCCGAGCAGAAGCCGTCGACGAGCGAGCGGTCGAGGCCGGAGTCGGCGAGGGCGCGGCGCGCGGCCTGGGCGTGCAGGGCGTACGGGGTGAGGCCGTCGACCCGGCCGCAGTCGGCGAGGGATATGCCGACGACGGCGGCCCTGCGGCCCGGTCGCGGGAGCACGGTGGAAGGCATGGATCTGACGGTACATCAGATATCTCGGCGGGATAACGTGCTCGTATGGTTCAGAGCGCCGCAGAAGACGTCGACGGCTATCTCGCCGAGGTGGCGGACCCCGACCGGCTGACCGCCCTGGTCAGGATCCGCGAGTTGTGCCGCACCGAGCTGGCGGGGCATGAGGAGGTCATGGCCTACGGCATGCCCGCCTACCGCAGGTCCGGCGGTGAGCCGGAGGTCGCCTTCGCCAATCAGAAGCAGTACATCTCGCTCTATCTGCTGCGCCCGGAGGTGCGCGAGGCCTTCGCGGAGCGGCTGGCCGGGCAGGACATGGGCAAGGGGTGCCTGCGGTTCCGGCGTGCGGAGCGGATCGACTTCGGTCTTGTACGCGATCTGCTGCGCGCGGTCGCCGCGGCGCCCGCTCCCGCCCCCGGCCCCGGTGACGCCTGCTGACTTCTCGGCCCCTCCGACCTAATATGACGGACCGTCAGGCGGAGGCTCCCGGTGCCTCCGGGGAGGAAGCCGCCTTGGGGAGGAGCCCGCCGATGGACGCCGCCTTCACCGCCGAGCAGCAGGAGATCCGCCGCACCCTGCGCGATCTGCTCGGCAAACGCTCCGGCCGCCCCGACCACCTCAGGGCGGCCGTCGCCGCCGACCGCGGCTATGACGCCGAGCTGTGGACGCTGCTCTCCGCGCGGCTCGGGCTCCCCGGGCTCGCCCTGCCCGCCGCGTACGGGGGTGTGGGCTGCGGACTGACGGAGCTGGCGCTCGCCTGCGAGGAGACCGGACGGGTGCTGCTGCCCTCGCCGCTGTTCGCGACCGCTGGCCTCGCCGCCCCGCTGATCACGGCACTCGGCACCGAGGCGCAGCGGCGGACGTTGCTGCCCCGCATCGCCGACTCCTCGCTGACCTGCACACTCGCCGTGTCCGGCGGCTCACTCGCCCAGGCGCTCGCGCTGACCGGCTCCAACGCCGCGGGGGAGTGGGCCGGCGGCGGCCGGTCCGGGGGCGTGCAGGCCCGGCGGCGACACCCGGGCGACGCGGGGGCCTGGCTGCTGTACGGGGAGGCGGACCAGGTCCTCGACGGGCACAGCGCACAGCTGCTGCTCGTCGCCGCGCACACGGGCGGCCACGCCCGCGGCCGTACGCTCCTCTTCCTCGTACGGGGGGACGCCGCCGGACTGTCCCGCACCCGGCTGACGGCTCTGGACGAGACCCGCCCGCAGGCCCGCGTCCAGCTGCGCGACACCCCCGCGGAGCTGCTGGGGGACCTGCGGCACGAAGAGGCGGGCGCTGCCGTGGCCGACGCCCTCGCCGCGACCGGGCGCGGCGCGGCGGCGCTGCTGGCGGCCGAGGCGGCGGGAGCGGCCGGCCGCGCTCTGGACCTTACGGTGGCGTACGTACGCACGCGGGAGCAGTTCGGGCGGCCCGTCGGCTCCTTCCAGGCGGTCAAGCACCGGCTCGCCGATGTGCATGTGCGGGTGCAGGCGGCCCGCTCGGCGGCGTACTACGCGGCATGGGACCCGGCCGGGGCCGGTCCGCTGGCCCTCGCCCAGGGGCTTGAGTCGCTGCGGACGGCCGCCGCGGAGGCGGTGCAGCTGCACGGCGGCATCGGCTTCACCTGGGAACATGAGGCGCATCTGTATATCAAACGGGCGGCCGCCGACGAGCTGCTGTTCGGCCCCGTGCACCGGCTCAGGGCGCATGCGGCGGATCAGGCGGGGCTGTTCGAACCGGCCGTGGCGGTTCAGGGGGAGGCGGAGGCGGTATGAGTCGCCGGGCGGGGCTGCGGCTGGTGCAGCGGGTCTCCTCCACCCGTGCCTTTGTGAAGATCGCGCCGCATGTCTTCCCCGCTGTGGACCGCGCGGTCCACCGGATGACGCGCGGCCGGGTGCTGCCGAGCGCACGGCTGCTGCCCGGCGTCATTCTCACCTCGCGCGGGGCCAGGAGCGGACAGCCGCGGGCGGTGCCGCTCGCCTGTCTGCACCGCGGGGCGGGGGAGTGGATTCTGATCGGCTCCAACTTCGGCCGTCCGGGGCATCCGGCCTGGAGCGCCAACCTCCTCAGGCATCCGGAGGCGGAGATCAGCTGGCGCGGTGAGACGATCCCGGTCAGGGCCCGGCTGCTGGACGGCGCGGAGCGGGCGGAGGCATGGCGCGCGGTGCTGGAGTTCTGGCCGCCGTATGCGACGTACCAGTCGAGGGTGCGGCGGGAGATCCGGCTCTTCAGCCTCACACGCCGCTGAGCGCCGCGACGTCAGAAGCGCCGCGAAGGCAGGAGCGGCCGTGAAGGCAGAAGCGCCTCGAAGACAGGAGTGCCGACGGCGGGCGGCCGGGGGACCGGAAGTCCGGAGACCGGCGCCTGGACCGCCGTCGGCGTGACAGGACCTGTGACAAGGCCGCGACCCGTGACAAGGCCGCAAGGGGGCGCACCCCCGGGGAGCGGGCTACTTCGCGGGCTTCTTCCCGGTGATCCCCAGGTGGACCAACAGCGCCAGATTCGGGCGGAGTTCCGCCTGCTTGACGCCCCAGGCCGTAAAGCCCTTCTGGTGCGAGGCCACCGCAGCGAGCATCGCCACCAGCGCCCCGGACATCGCCGCCGCGCTGACGTCCTTGTCGACCCTGCCCTTGGCCTGGAGCTCCTTCACCGCCTCCGTAAGGGAGTTGGTGACGGAGGTCAGGATCTTCATGCGGATCTTGTAGAAGCGTTTGTCGCCCTCGGCCGCGCCCAGATCGACCACGCGAAGGATCGCGTCATGGCGACGCCAGAAGTCGAGGAAACCCTCGACCAGTTCCTCCGCGGTCTGCCAGCCGGCCTTGCCGGCCCAGGAGCGGCCCGCGACCAGATCGGTCAACCCCGCGCCCTCTTTGGCCATTTCCTCCGCGATCTCAAGGACGGCGCCCTCGACGTCGGGGAAGTACTGGTAGAACGTCGCAGGTGAGGTGCCCGCCTTCCGGGCGACGTCGATGACCTTGACGTCCCGGTACGGCGAGGAGCTGAGCATCTCGCTGAGGCAGTCGAGCAGCTTCTGCCGCGTCGCCTGACCGCGTCGTCCGGCCACTCGGCCGTCGACGGTGCGTACTTGTCCTGTCATGCCGTCAGCTTACCGAGGGGTGATCTGCGCGCGATTCGGCCGACTGCAAATGGGGTGCGGTGCGGGCGCGGGGCCGCGATATGTCCCCGGCGCCGAGCCCCGTGTGCGATCGCACGTTCGAAAGGGCGCGGTGTGCCGGTGTGCCGGGGTGCGTGTGAACTGCGGTCCGTGTGATGCGCCGTTAACTTGAGGTGAGGAGGGCCGTACCGAAGGCTTTCGAAGGGAACGGGCCATGGCCGCATTCGCAGAGGGCATGCCGTGCTGGGTGGACGCATCGCTCCCCGATGTGGAGGCGGGCAAGCGCTTCTACGGCGAACTCTTCGGCTGGACCTTCACCGAGGGCGACGCCCCCGGCGCACGCTCGGCCGTCGCCCTCAGCGACGGCAGGCGGGTGGCCGCCCTCACCGCCAAACGGGACGGCCGGATGCCCACCGAATGGGGCGTCTCCTTCGCGGCCTCCGACGCCGCGGCGCTCGCCCGGAAGATCCAGTCCGCCGGAGGCCAGGTGATCACCTCTCCGGGCCCGCTGGGCACGGCCGCGGTGACCGCCCTCTGCGCGGACCCCGGCGGCGCGGTCTTCGGGCTCTGGCAGGAGCTTGAGCGCCCCGGCTTCGAGAAGCAGGGCCTGCCGGGCTCTTTCTGCTGGGCTGAGGTCTACACCCGCGACAAGGAGCACGTCGATCCCTTCTACGAGTCGGTCTTCGGCTTCCAGGGCACCGATCTGGAGGCCGACGGCGACGAAGGCGGCGTGGACTACCGGCTGTGGTCGCCCGCCGGGAAGGAGCCGGGCGAGGAGACCGCGATCGGCGGCCGCAGTGTGATCACGGAAGCCTTTCCGGCCGAGATGCCAGGCCACTTCCTCGTGTACTTCACCGTCGCGGACTGCGATGAGGCGGCGCGCACGGTCGTCCGGCTCGGCGGCCGGGTGCAGGCGGAGCCGTTCGACACCGCGTACGGCCGCATCGCCGTGGTCGTCGACGACCAGGGCGCGGCCTTCGCCGTACTGGCCGAGCCCGAGGCCGCGGAGCCCGAGGACCCTGGGGACGAGCGGGGCGCGTCCGGGGAGCCGGAGCCCGGTACGGGGGAGCCCGAAGCCGCCTGATACCACCCGCCATGCCCTATACCGGGTGAGACACCCCGATCCGCCCCCGGGTTCGCAACCGCCGCCCAAGACAGGAAGAATCAGGGTGCGCACCGCTGGAGGGTCTCGGTGGTGAGACGCTGCACGGGGCTGAAAGAGACGGGCTCCCCATCGCTGGGGCCCGTACGGGGAGGTGGCAGGCAACTGATGGAGCAGCTGACACAGCACGACCCGAGACGGATCGGCCCGTTCGAGGTGCTCGGCAGGCTCGGCGCCGGCGGCATGGGGCTGGTCTATCTCGCCCGGTCGGCGTCCGGGCGGCGGGTGGCGATCAAGACCGTCCGCACCGAGCTCGCCGAGGACCAGCTGTTCCGTGTCCGCTTCACCCGCGAAGTGGAGGCGGCACGCGCGGTCAGCGGCTTCTACACCGCGGCCGTGGTGGACGCCGACCCGCGGGCCGCGGTGCCCTGGCTGGCCACCGCCTATGTGCCCGCGCCCTCCCTTGAGGAGATAGTGAACGAGTGCGGGCCGCTGCCCGCGCAGGCCGTGCGCTGGCTGGCCGCCGGAATCGCCGAGGCGCTTCAGTCCATCCACGGCGCGGGCCTGGTCCACCGGGACCTCAAGCCGTCGAATGTGCTGGTGGTGGAGGACGGTCCGCGCGTCATCGACTTCGGCATCGCGTCCGGCGTCTCCAACACCCGGCTCACCATGACCAATGTGGCCGTGGGCACCCCGGCGTATATGTCGCCCGAGCAGGCGCGCGACTCACGCAGCGTGACCGGCGCGAGCGATGTGTTCTCGCTCGGCTCCACCCTTGTCTTCGCGGCGACCGGACATGCGCCCTTCCACGGCGCGAACCCCGTCGAGACCGTGTTCATGCTGCTGCGCGAGGGGCCGGACCTGGAGGGGCTGCCCGGGGAGCTGCGGCCGCTGATCGAGTCCTGTATGCAGATGGACGCCGGGCGGCGGCCCACGCCCGAGGACCTCCAGGCGCAGCTCGCGCCCCATCTCTTCGCCTCAGGCGACGACGGCGGCTCTGCCTCGGCCTGGCTGCCGCCGCGGGCCACCGCGATGATCGAGGCCCGGCGGGGCGGCGGCCGCTCCTCGTCCGCGTCGCACGCGGCCGCGGGGCA
>NZ_JAOWCB010000058.1 GCF_026420845.1 Streptomyces sp. PR69
CTCCGAGGCGAGTCGGTCCGCCGTGATCCGCAGGGCATCAAGCGTGGCGTTGTCAACGTCAGACCGATTGAGACGGCTCACGATCTCCAGCGTCTCCATGCCGGACGCTGCAAGGATCTCCCTGTCTCCATCGCGCCGTGAGGGCGCGGGGAAGAGCGCGTGCGTCACGGTGCCGAAGAGAGCCGCGATGATCGGTTGGTAGAAGTCGTTCGGCATCTGGCCTGACTCCCAGCGCTTCCACTGGCGAATCATGCTGTCTTCCGCGGGCAGCTCCGTGGGAGCGTGCGCCCGCAGTGCCCTGACTGCCTGACGCTGCGACCAGTCGCGCGCCGTTCGTTCGGCAGCGATGCGCCGCGCCCATGCGGGCCTGTCGTCGGTCATACGCCCTCCTCCGAGTGCCTACTCCGAGTCTCGCGCGTGAGCCGGGGGGACAGGGAAGGTGACAGGGGGGTGTCACCGGACATGTCCCCTCCTCCGCTCTGCCGTCCCCTGGCTGTCACTTACGTCACACCCTCCGTTACTCGCATGCTGGTTGCAGATCACGCACCACCCGGCACGGAGCGGCTTTCGAGCGCTTCGAGCCTGCCGCGGAGCTCCGAAACTTGGGAGGTGAGATGTTCGAGCTGACGCAGGACTTCGGGAAGGTCGACACCCGCGTCGGCTTCGGTGGCTTGCTGCGGATCGCGGGCGTAGCTACCGCGCGACGTGGTCAGGATGAGCCCATCCTCGCGGAGGATCGCAAGGGCTCGCTGCACCGTCATTCCCGAGATCTTGAACCGTGTGGCCAAGTCTCGCACGGAGCCCACATGGGCCCCCGGCTTGATGTCGCCACGCAGGATCTCTTGCCGCAGGATGTCGGCCGCCTGCTCGGACTCCGGTCTGGGGTCGTCTTTCGAGATTTCAGCGCTCATCACGCCATCGAGCGTACCCACCCCTAGTACGACCTAGCACGAATCTTCGCAGCCCTCTTGCGTCGTGGTACGTGCTAGTACATGCTGTTACGCATCAGCACGGCAAGCCCGGAAGGGCTTCGCCGGACTGTGCCTGCAAGTGCTTGACCTGCAAGACCGCACGACCAGGAGCCCCGCATCGGACGGGGGGAGGCGACCCGGCGCCTTGTCATTAACCGGAGGGCTTAGACCGAAAGGTCACGTCTCCATACGCCTACTTCGAGGCCGGACGGCTCTACCTGACACGGGAGCGCGGTCGCGATGAAGGAGACATGTACTACCGCCCCGATGGTCGCAGGCCGGGTTCGACTCCCGGTCGGGGCACTTTCCCCTGCCGTGCTGCGGCTCGGGTTCTTCCGGAGTAGTCGCCGTCTCACCAAACGCCTGCGGCTCTCCGGCTCCGTGTCCCTCCCACTTCAGGAGCTGTCATGCGTACGTACATCGGCCACCAACAGGCCGTCTCTGCAGCGGACTTCGCGGAGTTGGCGCTCGGCACCCCGGTTGAGCTGTGGCTCGGGGTCGAGGGCGAGACGGACGAAGAGCGCGCGGCCCGCGAGGACGCGGCGCGCGACATCCTCGCCGACAACCCCGACCTTCCCGACGACCTGATCCGCATCGCCGCGCAGGTCATCGAGGAGAACCCGGACCTGTTCGACGTCACGCCCCTTACCCGCCCCGCCCGGCGCCGCCGCGCGGCACGCAAGGCGGTGGCGGCATGATCACCACACCCCCCGCCCCCGAGACGCCCGCCTCTGGGGTGCCGCCGCTGACGAAGCCGGAGATGGGGCTTGCCGGAGTCGGTGCGCTCGCCGCGGCCGGAGTCGGTGCGCTCGGCCTCATCTCCTCCTTTGACGCCGTGTCCGCAGCCGCGCTGCGATGGGGCTTCGGCGAGCCGTGGATGCTGCCGGTCGGTATCGACGTGGCCATCCCGGTGTTCACCGTCGCCAACCTGCTGTTGATCCGGATGGACATGGCGCTCGCGTGGGTGCGGTTCGTGCCGTGGGCGCTCACCCTCATCACCTGCGGGCTGAACATTGCCGCCGGACAGGGCATGTGGGCCAAGGTCGCCCACGGCACGATGCCGCTGCTGTGGGTGGTGTTCTCCGAGATCGGCGCGCACATCTACGCCGTGCGGATCGGCGCGGCCACTGGTCGGCGCATGGAGAAGATCCGGTTCTCTCGCTGGCTGTTGGCCTTCCCCTCCACCTTCGCGCTGTGGCGCCGCATGACGCTGTGGGAGGTCACCTCCTACTCCGAGGCGCTGGCGCGAGAGAAGGAACGGCAGTTGGCCCGCGCGGACCTGCGCGAGCGCTACGGCCGCAATTGGCGCTCGAAGACCCCGCGGCGCGAGCGCGTGATGCTGCGCATGGGCGAACTGGCCCCCGCCACCGAACAGGAGACGCCCGCGCCGCCCCCGGTGGAAAATCCGCCGGCACCCCCGGCTGAGCCCAAGCCGCGTCCGCGTCGCCGGACGACCACCAAGGCCAAAGGCAAGGCTCAGCGCACCTTCGAGGAGGCGCTGACAGAGGCGCGCACGGTCACCGCTGAGTGGACCGAGGCGGAGCTGACCGCGGACCGTCTGCGCACCACGCTGCATGTCTCGCAGGCCAACGCCCGCAAGCTGCGGGAGCAGTTGAAGGCCGAGCGCGCCGACGGCCGTCCGCTGCACGCGGTCGATGAAAACGCCGTTACCGATTCGCGTCAGGATGACGCATCGGCTGAGGCTGCCTGATGTTCGCCAAGTGCTTCGACCCGACCGGCGCGAGGCACGGACTGCCCACCTACCCGTGGCGCTGTGCCCCCGACGGACTCGCCACCAAACGGCAGTTACGGGTCCGCGGCTTACGGCCTGGTGGGCAGTCCATCGCGGCGCAGATCATGCGCCCGCGCTACCGGCGCGGCCCGCTGGTTGCCTACCTCTACCGCGTCGACCGCGCCAAGCCTGTCCGGCCGATGACGCCGGGCAAGTGGGCCGCGCTCGCCAAGGCGAACCGTGCCCGCCGCACGTGCCCCGTGTGCCAACAGGACGCCGGATACGTCATCCCCACGTCGCTCGGCATGTGCGTGCCCTGCGCCTACCCCGAGGAACAGCGCGCCGCCTGAACATCCTGCACCACGATCCGGCGGGGCCCGTCCGCTCGCCTCCTACAGCAACGGACCGGCCCCGCCTTTCCTCCCATTGGAAGGGACCCTCAGTGAAGCACCCCGACGACGAGAACGAACTGTTCAGCCGACTCGAAGCCGAGATGTCGGCCGACTCCGGGGGCGAGGTGGTCGACCTGAACAAGGCGCGGTCGGCCCGTACCGAGTCGCCCGACCCGACCACCCGACCCGACGCCGACGCGTCGGCCGACTCCGACGCGGACCGGTCGGGTGCCGCGTCGGCCGACGCGACCGCGCCCGTGATGGTCGACCAACCGGCCCCAACCGTGACCGGTCCGGGCTACCTCGGTCGGCTCGCGGGCGCGCACCGCCGTGCGGTCGTCCCCGAGTGGTTGCGCTCGCTCGCGGAGCTGCGGACCGCCACGGCGTGGGTGGCCCGCCACTACGCGCACGCTGCCGGGTATCACGCGCTGCGTGCCCCGGTCTACGCCGCCCGGCTCGCCCTGCAAGCCCCGACCGGCGCCGCCCGGTTCGTGGGCGGCACGATGCGGTGGGTGGCCGACCGCGAGGGCGAGCCGGTCCGACTCGCCGCGGTCCGTCGTGAGGACGCTGCGGAGTACCTGAAGCTGTCGCGGCAGCGCGACGGACGCGTCCGACTGCGCACCCTCGTGATGGTGCTCGCGATGTTCGTCGGACTGGGCGCCGCGCTCGCCATGTACGTGCTCGCCCCCGGCTGGCTTCAGGCGGTGTCGGTGAGCGCGGTCGTGATGGCTCTCGGGTTCACCGGACAGCAGGCGGACGCCCCGGTCATCCACCGCGCGGTGGAACTGCCCAAGGCGGTCAAGCTCACCAGTGACATCGTGCTGCGGGCGCTCGGTGCGCTCGGCATCCCCGCCATCAACCAGGCGCAGGCCAAGGGGCGCGACGGGTTCGAGTTCACCGCGCCCATCACCCGCGACGGGCCCGGTTGGCGCGCTGAGGGCAACCTCCCGTACGGCGTCACGGTGACCGACGTCATCGAGCGTCGCGACCGGCTCGCTTCCGGCCTGCGGCGCCCGCTCGGGTGTGTGTGGCCCGAGGCGGTGCCGGATGAGCACACCGGTCACCTCGTGCTCTGGGTCGGTGATCAGGACATGTCCCGCGCTAAGCAGCCCAAGTGGCCGTTGCTGAAGTCGGGTTCGGTGGACCTGTTCAAGCCTGTCGCCTACGGCACTGACCAGCGCGGACGCTGGGTTGAGGCGACGCTGATGTACATCGCGGGTGTCATCGGCGCCATTCCGCGGATGGGCAAGACGTTCCTGCTCAGGCTGCTGCTGCTCATCGCGGCCCTGGATCCGCGGGCGGAGCTGCACACCTACGACATGAAGGGCACGGGCGACCTGGACCCGGTGGGCGACGCCGTCTCGCACCGGCACGCCGCGGGTGACGACGATGAGTTCATCGAGTACTGCCTGAACGACTTCCGGGCGCTGCGCGAGGAACTGCGACGCCGTACCAAGGTGATCCGCTCGCTTCCGCGGGATGTCTGCCCGGAGTCGAAGGTGACCAGCGCCCTTGCCGACAAGCGCTCCCTGGGTCTGCACCCGATCGTGATCGGGGTGGATGAGTGCCAGGTGCTGTTCGAGCATCCCGAGCACGCCAAGGAGTTCGAGGAGATCGCAACCGACCTGGTCAAGCGCGGTCCGGCCACCGGCATCGTGCTGCTGCTCGCCACGCAGCGCCCGGACGCCAAGGCGCTGCCCACCGGTATCAGCGCGAACGCGTCGGCCCGCTGGTGCCTGAAGGTCATGGGGCAGCTCGAAAACGACATGGTGCTCGGCACGTCCGCGTACAAGCGGGGCGTGCGGGCGACCATGTTCGCCTGGGGTGACAAGGGCATTCACTACTTCGTCGGTGAAGGATCGGACGCCCGGATCGTGCGCGCCATCTACGTCGACGGACGCGACGCCGACGCCATTGGCGCCCGCGCTCGCCGCCTGCGCGAGGAAGCGGGCACCCTGTCCGGCCACGCGCTCGGGGAGGCACCCGAGCCGGTCACCAGCGCGTATGACCTGCTGCGCGACATCCTCGCCGTTGTGCCGGCCGATGAGCCCAAGGTGTGGTCCGAGACCGTCGTCGCCCGGCTCGCAGAGCTGCGCGAGGAGGTCTACGACGGCTGGGACCCGGAGGGCCTGGCCGCGGCACTGAAGCCGCACGGCGTCTCCACCATCCAGGTGGGCCGCCGGGTGAAGGGCAAGGTCGTCAACCGGCGCGGCATCGACCGCTCTCACATCGTCGCGGCGATTGCGGAGTGTGACGGAAAGCGGGACGCGGGCTGAGTGTCCGGGGCCGCTAGCGCTAGCGGCACGCCCCGCTAACGTTAGCGGCTCCGCTAGCGCCCCAAACCTGCTCTGATCAGGCCGCTAGCGGATAGCGGCCCACCTGCGGAAACCCCTGAAACCTGCCTGGAAGGGCCCGTCATGACCCCTGTCCTGCTCGCTATCACCCTGATTCTTGGCGTAACGCTGTGTTACGTCGCTGTGTGTGCTGCCTCGCCGTTCGGCAACTGCCGCAAGTGCAACGGCTGGGGTTTCGCGATGAAGACCGACCGCAAGGGCCGCATGAAGCGCGGCAAGGACTGCCGCCGCTGCAAGGCCACCGGCAAGCGCATACGCGTCGGTCGCTGGCTCTACAACCGCTGGGCCCGCATCTACCGAGCAGGCACCGACACCCCCTGACCGGAAGGCTCCCGATGATCCTGAACATCTCCGCCGTGCTGCTGTTCGGCGCCGCGTCCGCCCTCGCCGTCAAGACCAAGTCCGCCGGAGGCGGCGCGGCCATCGTCCTGTTCCTCTTCGGGTTCTTCGCCGCCGGGACCGGCGCGTACGAGCCCATCCACAACCTCGTGCAGGCGTGCTCCGACACCCTCAACGACCTCGGCTGACAGGAGACCGCAACCATGAACGAACCCGTCAAGCCCCTCGTGACCGGCCGTCGTGAGGCGACCGTGGAAGTCCACCGGCCTGTTCCGCTCGCCCCGGCGCCGTCGGCGCCGGTCGTACCGGTGCAGCCGGGCACGATCCCGGCGGTGACGAGCATCGTCCTGCCGGACGGCCGCGTCGTCACCGGCTACTCCCTCGAACCCGCCAAGCCCGAACCCGTCGCGGCCAAGCCGCCCGTCTCCCGCGCGGCGGTGAGCATCGCCCTCGGGGGCATCGGGTTCGGTGCCGTCTGCGGTGGCCTGTTCCTGCTGACCGCTTTCATCACTGCGCTGACCGCGCTCATCACTCAGCTCATCACCCTCGCCGCTGTCATCTTCGGCGGGTGGGTGGCCGTGCAGGTCTTCAGTGCAAGCGGCCACCGCAGCGGGACCACGGTCAACATCCGCAAGGCCGTCTTCAAGCGCAACCACTTCCACGGCTGAGGGGACCGCCTTGCGCTTCTACCTGACCACCCACAAACGCCACTGGGTCCGGCTGACCAACGTGCCGCTGTTCCTGAAGTCCGAGCACTTCGTGAACGCGGTCAAGCTGGACCCGGCGCGCGGCCCTTACGCGGTGGACTCCGGCGGGTTCTCGGAGCTCCAGCGCCACGGCCGTTGGACGCGCACCCCACGCCAGTACATCGACGACCTACGCCGCATCTGGGAATGCGTCGGCCCCTACGACTGGGTCGCCCCGCAGGACTGGATGTGCGAAGACCTCATCATCCACGGCGGCACGGCGGGCCCGAACGTCTTCGTCGGCACCCACCTCAGCGTGCCGGAGCACATCCGCCGCACCGTCGTCAACTTCCTCGAACTGCGCTCCCTCGCCCCCGAGTTGCGCATAGCCCCTGTCCTTCAGGGGCGGACGGTCGCGGACTACGAATGGTGCGCGGAACTGTACGAGCGAGCCGGGGTCGACCTGACCCGCGAACCCACGGTCGGGCTCGGCTCGGTCTGCCGCCTTCAGTCCACTCGCGAGGGAGCAGCGATCGTGACCGCGATGGCCGCACGAGGGCTGAAGCTGCACGGTTTCGGCTTCAAGATTCTCGGCCTGGAACGGGTCGGTCACCTGCTCGTATCGGCCGATTCCGCCGCATGGAGCTATCACGCCCGCCGCAGGCCACCGCTACCCGGTCACACGCACAAGAACTGTGCCAACTGCATCGACTACGCCATGCGCTGGCGTACCCGCGTCCTGGCCAGTCTCCCGCCCTGGCAACAGCCCTTCCTCGACGCAGCCTGACGAAAGGAAGCCATGTTCGAGATCCGCATCATCTGCGACCCCGCCGACACCGACCACATCACCACCGCACTCAGCGACACATTCGCCACCGGCGCCGTACGCACCTACCCCACCCGCGATGGCGAGCGCACCCGCCTGTACGTCACCGCCGACCACCGGCCCGCGCCGGGGCTGTGGCCCACGGCGGAAGAGGCGTACGCGCTCGCCCCGAGCATCATCCGTGAGATCGGATGGACCGCCGGGACAGCCGCGGACAAGCCGTGCGGTGAAGACCTTGACCGCGAGTACTGGTTGCGCAAGGCCGCGCTGCTCGACCGCATCGCGCTGAGCGATGAAACCGACGGCATCTCCGGCGACGCGAGCGATGCCGCTGAGGCTGCTGCCTGGTACCTGATCGACATGGACAGGGCGGACAACCGCAACCACGGCCGACCTCACTCGCCCGAGGTGCTGAACGCCTCCGACGACCCGCGCGGCTACGTCCGCCAGGAATACGCCCACTGGGCCAAGAACGACTAGCTACGCCCAAGGCGGGCGCCGTCTCACCACAAGCCTGCGCCCGCCCCGGTTCTCCAGTCCCTCCAAGAGAGCAGGAGACATCCAGCATGACCCAACGAGCGTCATTCGGCGAGGGCCGTCCGGCCCATGCCACCCCATCGAGCGTGGCGGAGGTGACGGCATGAACCGTCACCTCCTGTTCGCTGCCCTGGACGCCGCGGAGCAGGGATGGGCCGTCCTCCCGCTACGCCCCGGCGACAAGCGCCCGGCCCTGCACGGTGAGGACGTCTGCCCCGGCATCGGGGACTGCGCGGGCGGTCACCGCAAGTGGGAAGAGCGCGCCACCGTCGACCCCGACCGGATCCGCCGCGCGTGGGGCGACCTGCCGTTCAACGTCGGCATCGCGACCGGCCCGTCCGCGCTGGTCGTCGTCGACCTCGACATGCCCAAGCGGAAGAGCAGTACGGACACGCCTAACGGCGTGACGACCTTCACGGCGCTCTGTGAGCGCGCCGGACAGGCCGTGCCCACTACCCGCACGGTGCGGACCGCGAGCGGCGGGGTTCATCTGTACTTCACCGCCCCGCCGGGCGTCCGGCTCGGCAATACGGCCGGACGGCTCGGCAAGCGCATCGACACCCGCGCGTGGGGCGGCTACGTCGTCGCGCCCGGCAGCCTCACCCCCACGGGCGCCTACGCGGTCGTCAACGACATGCTGCCCGCGCCCCTGCCGGAATGGCTGCATGCCCGCCTGACGGTCCGTCAGACTTCGCGGGCACTGATGGCTGCACCGTCGGCCGTTCGAGCCTCTCGCTACGCGGCAGCGGGCTTGAACGCGGAAACCGCGTCTGTGCGGCAGGCCCCGGAGGGCGAGCGCAACGCCACGTTGCTGCGGGCGGCGCGAGCCTTGGGGCGGTTTATCGCGTCGGGCGACCTTCCCAGGGAGCAGGTTGAGGAGGCTCTTCAGTGGGCGGGGGAGCAGGCCGGTCTCTCGCCGCGATCGTGTGAGGCGACCATTCGCAGCGGTCTGAACTGGTCGATTGCCCGCAACGGTCAGTGGAGGGCGGCATGAGCACCGCGCCCCGCTCCCCACTGAAGAGCCTTCCCGCCACCCCGTCCGGCCCGCGCGCCGCTGCACAAGCCGCGCCCGGTCCGGCCGTGGGCGAGCCGAAAGGCGCCGCCCGTAAGGGCGTCCGAACTGCTCTTCGTCCTGACCCGCACGAGGGAGACGGCTGGTACTCGATTGCGTGGCTGTGCATCTGCGCACCGCGCGGCGCCGTGCCTACCGCCACCTCGAAGTGCCTGTGCGGCCGGGACCGTAGCGCCGTCGGCCACCCGAAGGTGCTCGCCCTGATCGAAGACCACACCGCCCACCGCGATGTATGCCCGCTCCGCACCAACCAGGAAGGGAGGCAAGCGGCATGAGCACGAATCCGCCGGCACCCGCCATGGACGGCTCCGCACTGCTCGATGAGGTGGAAGCCTTCCACCGGCGCTTCAACATCTTCCCCCTCGATGCCGCGTACGTCGCCGTGACGCTGTGGGACGCACACGCGCACCTGCTCGACTGCTTCGACTCCACACCGCGGCTCGCGTTCCTCTCTCCGGAGCCGGGCTCGGGCAAGTCCCGCGCGTTGGAGATCGTGGAAACCCTCGTGCCGCAACCGATGGTCGCGGTCAACGCCTCCGCCTCCGCGCTCTTCCGTGCGGTGTCCGGGATGGAGGGACGGCCCACGATCCTGTTCGACGAGATCGACACTGTCTTTGGCCCCAAGGCCGGAGAGAACGAACAGCTCCGAGGCTTCCTGAACGCAGGCCACCGCCGTTCCGGCGTCATGTGGCGCTGTGTGGGAGACGGCTCCAACCAGCAAGTACAGGAGTTCCCGTCGTTCTGTGGAGTCGCGGTCGCTGGGCTCGGCTCGCTGCCGGACACGATCCTGACCCGCTCGGTCATCGTCCGCATGCGCCGTCGCGCGCCGAACGAGCGGGTTGAGCCGTTTCGGCAGCGCATCCACGAGAAGGAAGGCCACGCGCTGCGCGATCGGCTCGCCGCATGGGCACAGTCCGTCCGCCACGTGGTCGACGGGGTGTTCCCGGAGCTCCCGGAGGGCATCAGCGACCGGCCCGCGGACGTGTGGGAACCCCTGCTCGCCGTGGCCGACGCGGCGGGCGGCGCGTGGCCGGAGCGGGCCCGCACCGCGTGCATCGAGCTGGTGAACGCGGCCAAGACCAGCGACAAGGGCAGCATCGGCATCCGCCTGCTGACCGACCTGCGCGACTACGTGTTCAACGGCATCGACCGCCTGCCCACCGTCGCCATCCTCGACAGGCTGCACAGTCTCGAAGAGGCGCCGTGGGCGGACATGAGCGGCAAGCCGCTCGATGCCCGCGGACTGTCGCGGATGCTGCGGGAGTACATGACCGCGGACAACGTGCCTATCGCGGCCCGCAACATCAAGGCGGGCGGGAGCGTCATGAAGGGCTACTACGCGAGCGATCTGCACGACGCGTGGCAGCGCTACTGCCCTCCCCCCGCGGAAAGTGCGCTACTTCCGCTACCTCCGCTACCGGGCAGCTCAGAGGCGGTTTCCGGGTAGCGGCACGCTGCTCCGCATCCGCTACCACAACGCCCCATCCGCTACCCGCCCCGCGGACACGATCCCGGGGCCGGTAGCGGCTCCATCCGCTACCCGCACCCGTTTCCGCTACCTCGATCATGCCCCTGACCAGGGCGGTAGCGGAGGTAGCGGAAGTAGCGGACCTGACAGGAAGGGGGCCAACGCCCCCGACACCCTGCCGAGGAGGCACCGCCGCATGGCCACCGTCGCTGAACCCGCCGAACAGCTCCTCTACCGGCCGGAAGAGGCCGCCAAGGCTCTCAGGATCGGACGCTCGATGGTCTACGAGGAGATACGCCTCGGACGACTTCAGACCGTCCGCATCGGTCGTCGCCGTCTCGTGCCGCCGGAGTACATCGAGCAGTACGTCGAACTCCTCAAGCGCGAGGCAGAGGCCACCGCCTGAAGCCCCATCATCCAGTTCCACAGGGCCGCGTCCTTCAGGGCGCGGCCCTGCTCTATGGAGGCTCAACACAGCATGACCGAGACCCCGAAGCGCGCCCAAAAGGCTGGCCACGGTGCGTACACCATCTATTGGGATCCCGTCAAGAAGAGCTACGTCGGAGCCGTCTCCCTGGGCTACGCCCCGAACGGCAAGCGCCGTCGACCGAAGGTGTACGGCAAGACGAAGACCGAAGTCCGCCAGAAGATCCGGGACTTGAAGAAGGAGGTGCAGACGGGCGTCAAGGCGCCAGCCAACTACACCGTGGCCGACGCGGTGAACGACTGGTTGGAGCGCGGGCTGAAGGGGCGCGACGAGAAGGGCACCATCGGCAAGAACCGCTCGATGGCGAACAAGCACCTGATCCCGTTCATCGGCAAGGCCAAGTTGAAGGAACTCAGCGCGGACGACGTCGATGACTGGTTGGACGACAGGGCCGAATTCCTCGCGACGCGAAGCCTGCGTGACCTGCTCGCCATCCTGCGCCGCTCCATCGCGCACGCTCAGCGCAGGGACAAGGCCGCGCGGAACGTCGCCCTACTCGTCACCGCACCGGAGGGGCGCCCCGGCCGGCCGAGCAAGGCACTGAACCTGGAGCAGGCGAAAGCCGTGCTCACCGCCGCGCGTCCGTCACGGCTGTACGCCTACCTCGTGCTCTCGCTCCTCAGCGGTGTGCGCACTGAACAGGCGCGACCCCTCACGTGGGATCACGTCTTCCTGGAGACGACGGACGGCATCCCGCCGCACGTCGCGGTGTGGCGTTCGGTGCGCAAGCACGGTGAGACCAAGACTCGGAAGAGCCGCCGGACCATCGCTCTGCCGAAACAGGTGGTCGACGTCCTCGAAGAGCACATGCGATGGCAGAAGCAGGAGCGGGCATCGAGAGGGATGGAGTGGAGCCCGACCGGCCGTGTCTTCACGACCCGGTTCGGCGAGCCGCTCGACGCGGCCAACGTCCGGCGAGACTTCAAGGCCATCGTGAAGAAGGCCGGACTGAAGCCGGAGTGGACCCCGCGGGAGCTCCGGCACAGCTTCGTGTCCCTGCTCTCCGACCACGGCATCCCACTGGAGCGGATCGCGCTCTTGGTTGGTCACAGCAGTCAGACGACCACAGAGGCGGTCTACCGCAAGCAGCTCCGGCCCGTGATCACGCAGGGTGCCGAAGCGATGGATGACATCTTCGCCGAAGATCAGGAAGGGGCGGACGCGGAGGGCCGGGAAGAGGGCGACGCGGTGGCCTGATCAAATTCGTTTGGCCCCCTGTTTGGCCCCTCGAGCATGACAGAGGGCCAATCGCGATCATGCGATTGGCCCTCTGACCAGCGTCGGGGTGGCGGGATTTGAACCCACGACCTCTTCGTCCCGAACGAAGCGCGCTGCCAAGCTGCGCTACACCCCGGTGTCGCGTGCTGTCGCGGCGACGTCGATTACTTTAGCCCACCCGCGGCTGGAGACGAAATCCGGTTTTCGCCGGCTGCGGCCGGGTGCGGTGTGGGGTGGTCAGTCCCTGGGGGTCAGGGTCAGGAGCGTGGCCTCCGGGGGGCAGGCGAAGCGGACCGGGGTGTACCGGCTGGTGCCGCAGCCTGCGGAGACGTGGAGGTAGGAGGTGCGGCCCGCGCGGTGGTGGGTGGAGAGGCCCTTGACGCGGTCCGTGTCGAGGTCGCAGTTGGTGACCAGGGCGCCGTAGAAGGGGATGCACAGCTGGCCGCCGTGGGTGTGGCCCGCGAGGATCAAGGGGTAGCCGTCGGCCGTGAAGGCGTCCAGGGCGCGCAGGTACGGGGCGTGGACGACGGCGAGGGAGAGGTCGGCGTCCGGGTCGGGGCCGCCGGCGACCTGTTCGTAGCGGTCGCGCTTGATGTGGGGGTCGTCGAGGCCGGTGAAGGCGATCTCGTAGCCGTCGAGCTTGAGCCCCGCGCGGGTGTTCGACAGATCCGCCCAGCCGGCCGCGTCGAAGGCGTCGCGCAGGCCCTCCCAGGGGTTGTGGACGACGCCGACTGCCGGTGCGTTGCCGTTCAGGCCGTGCCGGCCCTGGGCCTTCTCGATCAGATAGCGGGCCGGGTTGCGCAGCCGGGGCCCGTAGTAGTCGTTCGAGCCGAAGACGTACACGCCCGGGTACTCCATCAGCGGCCCCAGCGCGTCGAGGACCTCAGGCACCGCGTCCGGGTCGGAGAGGTTGTCGCCGGTGTTGACGACGAAGTCGGGGCGGAGCCCGGCGAGCGCCTGGAGCCAGGCTCGCTTCTTGCGCTGCCCGCACACCATGTGGATGTCGGAGACCTGGAGCACACGCAGTGGCCGCATTCCCCTCGGAAGGATCGGTACGGTCACTCGCCGGAGGCGGAAGGAGCGGGTTTCGATCCCGGCGGCGTAGATGAGCCCGGCAGCGCCGACTGCCGTGATTCCAAGGGGTACTCCGTAGCGTGCGTGCATGCGCCCATCGTCGCAGACGTCTCGGCGGCAGTGCGCTGGCCAGGCATCTCCGGGAGTCGTCCGCGGCGGGCGGATGCGCGCACGGGGAGCGCGAGCAACAGCCCCAGGCAGATCCAGACGTACGCGTTGGAGCCGAGGAAGCCGTCGACTCCGGCCGCGTCCCAGCTCCACAGCCATACGACGCTGCTGCACAGGATCACGTAGAGCGACGCCGCCCAGGCCAGCCGGCGGCGGCGCAGCTCGGCGTCGGCGGAGCGCAGCCCGGAGTCGGCCAGGACGATCAGCGCCGGGACCGTCCACACCAGATGGTGCACCCAGGTCACAGGGCTGATCAGACAGGCGGTGAGGCCGGTCAGCGCGAAGCCGGCCAGTTCGTCGCCCGCGGCCGCCGCCTGCCGTGCCCGCCGCGCCCAGAGGGCGAGCAGCGCGATCACGCCGATGCCCCACACCGTTCGGCTGGGCTCGCCGGGGTCGGCGAGCCTGGCCAGGACCCCCTGCCAGGACTGGTTGGAGACATACGCCAGCGCCCCCACCCGGTCGGTGTCCCACATGGCTTGCGTCCAGTAGTGGCGGGACGCGCCGGGCGCGGCCCAGACGGCGGACAGCGTCGCCCCGAGCGCGACCGCCGAGGCGACCAGCCCGGCGCGCAGTCGCCGGGTGACGAAGAGATAGAGGATGAAGACGGCGGGAGTGAGCTTGATCGCGGCGGCGAGGCCGATCCCGATGCCCGCGAGGCGGCCGCGGCCGCCGCCTGCGGCCAGCAGCCGGGCGTCCGCCAGTACGAGCGCGAGCAGCAGCAGATTGACCTGACCGAAGCTGATCGTGTCCCGTACCGGTTCCAGCAGCGCGAACAGGCAGCCCGCGACCGCGAAGGCGTACCAGCGGCTCCAGCCCTGCCGCCGTACCGCCGCCCGTGCGGTCATCGCCAGGATCGCTGCCCCGGCGAGGGCGTTGAGCAGCAGGCTGAGCGCCACTGCCTGCGGCCAGCCGACGAGCGTCATCGGCAGCATGCACAGTGCGGCGAACGGCGGATAGGTGAAGCCGTAGTGAGTGCCCGGGACGACGTAGTCGTAGAGCGGGCCGCCGCCCCGCCAGTGGGTGACGGCGCCCCGGTAGACGGCGAGGTCGAACCACTCCCGGTGCAGCGGAACGGTGACCAGGAAGATCCCGGTCGCGAGTGCCAGCGCCGCGACCAGCACGGCGCGTCCGCGTGTGTTCGCGGGCCAGCCGGGCACGTACGCAGACAGGCGGATGCGTGTCAGGCGCGTGCGCGCCGGGAGGACACGTGGCAGGCGGGCGCGTGTCAGGCGGGTGCGTTTCGTACGGGTTATACGGGGCTTCTCGCTCATACGGGGCTTCCCGCCGCGGGCGATGCGGACCGGCCCCGGCGCGCGGCCAGATACGCGCACCAGAGCGTGAACACCGCCAGCAGCCCGCCCGCCGTGGCGAGCGCCAGCTGCCGTCCGTCCGGCGCGAAACCGCTGGGCAGGACGGCGAGCGCCAGTACGCCGCTCCCGGCCGCGACGGCGCGGCGCACGGAGCGGTCGGGGCCCGCCGCGGCGATCAGGAACAGGCCCCACAGCACATACCAAGGGCGGATCGCCGGGCCGAGCAGCGCCACGGCCGTAAGGCTCAGACCCAGTGCGTAGAGGGGGCGGCGCAGCTGGTGGCGACGCCAGACCAGGAGTATTGCGAGCGCGGTGGCGGCCAGGCCCGTCATATGCCAGGCGGGGGTGGCGAACGGGGCGAGACCGCTGCCCGCGCCCTCCAGAAGGCGGTGTGTCATCCGGCCGAGGGAGGAGGTCAGCGACCAGTTCTCGGGGGAGACAGGGGTGTCCAGCGCGGACATCCATCCGTATCCCGTGCCGGTGAGGGCGGTGGTGACGACGGTGGTGGCCGCGGAGACGGCGAGCACGCCGAGGGCGGCGAGCGCATAGGCAGACCGCCTGCCTGCGGGCCCGCTGTCCGCAGGCCCGCTGTCCGTGGACCTCCAGTCTGAGGGCCTGCCGTGCGTGGACCTCCAGTCTGAGGGCCCGCTGTCCGTGGACCTCCAGTCTGAGGGCCCGCTGTCCGTGGACCTCCAGTCTGAGGGCCCGCTGTCCGTGGACCTCCAGTCTGAGGGCCTGCCGTGCGTGGACCTCCAGTCTGAGGGCCTGCCGTGCGTGGACCTCCAGCCTGCGGGCCCGCCGTGCGTGGACCTCCAGCCTGCGGGCCCGCTGCCCGAGAGCCCGCTGCCCGTGCGCCGCCTCGCCCACAGCGCCGCCACCGCCGCGAGCCCCAGCGCCGCCGGGGCCTTCACCAGGGCCGCCAGGGTGACCAGCACGGCGCCGAGCACCGGCCATCGGCCCAGTGCGGCCACCAGGCCCGCGCCCAGCAGGCCGAGCATGACCGCGTCATTGTGCGCCCCGCCCACCAGATGCAGCAGGACCAGCGGATTCAGAGCGCCCAGCCAGAGCGCGGCCGCCGGGTCGGCCCCGCAGTGGCGGGCCAGGGCCGGCAGGCACAGCGCCATCAGGGCGACCCCGAGGAGTGCGACGACCCGCATGCCGAACACCCCCGACGCCACCTCCGCCCGCGAGGCATCCGCTATGGCGGAGGCGAGGGCCAGAAAGACCGGCCCGTAAGGCGCCGGGGTGTGCTGCCACAGCGGGGCGACCTCGGCCGGCAGGTGGCCGCCGAGCTGGGAGGGGCCGTAGGCGTATACGTCCATTCGCGCCTCGACCATCGCGCCCTGGGCGAGATAGCTGTAGACGTCCCGGCTGAACAGCGGCGGCGCCAGCACCAGCGGGGCCGCCCACAGACACAGCGTGAGCAGCAGGGTGCGTCGGCCGGGTGGCTCGGGGCCGCGGACGGCCCGGCCGAGCAGCGCCCAGCCCGTGATCAGCAGGACCAGGCCGAAGTAGACGCCTACGAGGCCGAGGGCGGCGCGCCCCGAACCCGCCGCGAGCACCTCCCGCACCGGCAGGGCCCCCGCCGTGGCGCCGCCCGCGGCCAGCGCGGTCGAGCCTGCCAGCCCCAGGAGTTGGCAGCGGCGGGTGTCGACGACGGGGAGGCGGATGGCCAGCACGCGGGCAGGCTGTCAACATCCGATGACGGCCGGGCGACGCGCGCCTCGCCACTCGGGGGACGGCGTGTGTCCGCGGTGTGACGGGCGCAGGACGGGGCCACGCCCACGGAGTACCGCGAAATGCGCGGGCGCTACGACCTGCACACCTGTCACACTGGATGCCATGACCACGCTCAAGTCCAGGCTTCAGGACGACCTCACCGAGGCGATCAAGAAGCGCGATGAACTGCGCTCGTCCACGCTCCGGCTGACCCTCTCGGAGATCAGCAAGGAGGAGGTCGCGGGCGAGCAGGCCCGTGAGCTCTCCGACGACGAGATCCAGAAGGTGATCGCCAAGGAGGCGAAGAAGCGCCGGGAGGCCGCCGAGGCGTTCGCCAAGGGCGGGCGCGCCGAGCAGGCCCAGCGTGAGCGGATGGAAGGCGAGGTGCTGGAGGTCTATCTGCCGCAGCAGCTCACCGACGAGGAGCTGGCCGCGATCGTGGCGGAGGCGGTCGAGGAGGCCAGGGCCGCCGGGGCCGAGGGGCCGCGCGCGATGGGGCAGGTCATGAAGATCGTGAACCCTAAGGTGGCGGGCCGCGCCGAGGGCGGCCGGGTCGCCGCCGCGGTCAAGCAGCGCCTGGCAGGCTGAGTCCCTCACACAGGCTGAGTCCCTACAGGACAAAGCTGAGTCCCTACAGGACAAAGAGGAAGGGGGGGTGCGGCCACCGGCCGCACCCCCCTTACCGGCCTTGTCGGCCTCACCGGCA
>NZ_JAOWCB010000059.1 GCF_026420845.1 Streptomyces sp. PR69
CGTCCGCTGGTCCGTCGGCGGCCTCGGCTGCACGTCCCGCAGGGCGGGCGTCTTGGCGTCGGGTGCGTCGCTCAGTTGGCGGAAGTCCCGAGCACGCCGATGCCGGCCGCGGGGAGCACCAGTGTGCTGATGCTGGCTCAGGGACGCCCGGCGCCCTCCTCTCGCGGCGGCGCGTCGGCTGCTTCGCCCAGCCGGTCGACGACGAGCATGGCGACGTCGTCCGCAAGGCGGCCGTCGGTGTGGCGTATCAGCTCCCGGTGCAGCGCTTCGAGGAACTCCGGCGGAGTGCAGCCCGCCGGCGCTGATTCCGCGGCCTCGGGCAGCGGGAAGAACCTGCCCTCGGCGTCGCGGGCCTCGACCACGCCGTCCGTGTGCAGCAGCAGACGGTCACCGGGTTCGAACACATAGCTGTCGGCCTTGGCCGGCGGGCCGGTGATGAAGGCGTCAAGGCCGAGGGGCGGCAACGGGCTGGCGGGTGCCAGTTCCTCGGCCGTGCCGTGGTGCAGCCGCAGCGGGGGCGGGTGGCCGCGGTTGACCACGAGGACCACATGGCTGTCCGGCACTTGGGCCAGCAGCGCGGTGACAAAGCTTTCCGCCTCGCTCTCGACGAGGCCGTCCCCCGGGTCCTCGCGTGCACCATCCGCTTCTGGGCAGTCCGCCACGATGCCTTCCCTCCGCAGTGCCGCCGCGCAGTGGTTCATGACCTCCACCAGTTCGTCCTCGTAGTGCACGGCCTCCCGGAACGCGCCCAGCACCACTGCGGCAGCTCGCACGGCGGGCAGCCCCTTGCCCCGGACGTCCCCGACGATCATCCGGACCCCGTAGCGGGTCGGCACGGCCTCGTACAGGTCGCCGCCGATCTGCGCGCCGGCCTCAGCCGCGAGGTACATGCTGGCCGCACGCACCGAGTCCAGCCGTCCCGGCACGGGCCGCAGGATGACCTCCTGTGCCGCCACGGCGATCCGGCGGACCTGGTTCAGCTCGCTCTGCCGGCGGCCGTGCACGGCGTTGCTCGTGATGACACTCGCAGAGGTCACCACGATCAGGCCCAGAATGTTGCTGGCCGCCTGTCCCTGGCCCCAGGAGCTGTGCAGGGTGGCGCTGATCGCGGTGACGGACAGCGCCCCGGCCGCCGCCGAGAGGATGCCGTTGCGGCCCATCGTCAGCGAGGCGAGTGCCGGCATCGCCGTGAGCAGTGGCCCGGTATACAGAAAGTGCGCGGGTGTGAGCTCGATGATGAGCCCGACCAAGATGATCGCGAAGGGCACGATCTGCGCGAGCCTGATCAGGACCGGGCTGTGTCCGCCCGCTCCCGGTGGGTGAGCGGGGCGGGAGAGCGACCGCATGCGTAAAGCGTGCCTCGCTGACATCGGGGATTCCACCGGCACAGCTCCTGCCCGGCCAGGCAGTCCTGTCGCCGTGCGTCGAGATCCGGGCGGCCGGGGAGGGCCGGGCATCTCACAGATCGCCGCCGAAGCGGCCCGCCGGCACGGCTGCGACGCCGCGCTCGGCCGGCCCGTGACCACGGCGGCCGCCGCTGTCCGCGGCCGAGGACGGTACGCCGTCCCCGCGCTGGCCCATGGTGTGCGCTCCGGTGGCCCGGCCTGCTGCACGCGCATGTCACGCGCGGGGGAATGCGGAATGCACGGGCGGCACGGCATCTGCTGAGGAGTGCCGACTGGGCGACTCCGAGGGCGGGTCGTCCTGCGGGCTGGCCGCCGCGTACGGGCCGTACGCGGCGGACGAGAGGCCCCGGGGCTGGAGTCCCCGCCGGGTCTCCTGTGCGCGGGCCGCGTTCAAGACATTCGCGGGGCGGCCGGCCACGGCACACGGCTGCTCGGTCCCGCCTGCTCCGCCCGCGCGACCCCGCCGCCATGCCGTCTTGCCGTCTTGCCGTCGACCTTCTGGAACGTGTCCTCGTCAGTGGCCCCGCCTCGATGGGGCTGGTCGCACAGGACCCGTCCGCACGCGGCGCAGCCGTCGCTGTTGCGGAGGGGTGGGGCAGGTCACGAGTCCTGGCGGGTGCCCTCGGCTGTGACATTCTGAGAGGTGTGAGCGCCTTCCATGCTCCTGTCTGCCATGACGCGCGGCACGGACTGGAGGTGGGATGACGAGATGTCGAGCGATGACGGCGCCGGGGTCGGCGTCCCCAGGCCCCGGTCGGACCCAGTGGCCGGGCCGGGCGACGCCGGAGCTGCCCGGCCGCGGGCGGCCGAGCGGGCCGTGACCGGGCAGGTTCCGGCCTTCGCCGGGGCGGCGCTGGCGGCTGTCTATCTCGTGGGCGAGGGGGACGAGCTGCGGCTGGCCGAGACCGCCGGCGGCTCCGTCTCCCGGTACGGGCTGCCGCCCGGGTACGCCCTGTCGGGACGCTCTCCCGTCGCCGAGGCCTTCCAGCAGGGCCGGCCGCTGTGGCTGGGCTCCGCGGAGCTCGCCGCCTATCGGGACAGCGGCCCCGAGGCCCCGCCGCCCGGCGTCTCGCTGGGTGTGCTGCCGCTGAAAGCGGTCGGCAGGCCCCTGGGCTGCCTGGTCGTCGTGGACGACGCCGCCGGCGGATTCGGCGACGAGCGGCGCGGCTTCCTGGAGCTGTACGCCGATCAGGTCGCCGCGCGGCTCCAAGCGGGCGGCGGGCCGGGCGGGCGACCCGGTGACCACCCGGAGGGCCGGCTGGGCGGCCGGCCGGAAGAAGCCGCCGTCCCCACGCAGGCGCCCGGGCCGCAGCCGGCCCTGGACCACCTCGGCATCGGCTCGTTCACCCTGACCCTGAGCATCGGCCGGATCGACGCTGACGAGCGGATGCTCGAACTGGTCGACATCGCCCCGGACGCGTTCGACGGCCTGGTGGCGACTCTGCTCGCGCACACCGTCCCGGACGATCTGCCCGCCCTGATGTCCGTCGTCGAGCCCGGTCAGATGGCCTCCGGCAGCCGCGAGCTGGAGTTCCGCATCCGTCGGCCGACCGGTGAGCTGCGCTGGCTGCGGCTGCGCTGCCGGGTGCTGGCCGACGCCGCCGGAAGGCCGGAGCGAGTGCTCGGCGTGGTCGCCGACGCCTCGCACCTGCGGCCCCGGGCCGACGAGGTCTCCCGGGTGCAGTGGCTGTCCGCCACGCTCGCCGACGCGATGACCGTCCGGGACGTCAGCCGGGCTGCGGTCGCCGCGCTGCGCGAGCCGCTGGGCGCCGACCGGATGGCGCTCGCGGAAGTCGAGGCCGATCGGCTGGTGGTCGCCATCCTCGACCCGGCGGACCCCCGGGCCTGGCCGGAGGCCTGGCGGTCCGAATGGCGCGGCGAGTGGCCGGACGCCCCGACCCGTGCCCTGCCCACGCTGGAGACCGCGCTGCGTGAGGGTCGTACGGGCCTGTGGGCCGCGGGCGCCGAGCTTGAACCCGGGCTCGCGGGCGTCGGGCCCGGCGGTCTGGCCGTCCTGCCGCTGCCCGCCCAGGGGCGGGTGGTCGGCGTGTGTGTGGTCGGCTGGGACCGGGAGCACGCGTTCAGCCCTGAGGAGCGGTCCTTGCTGACCGCGACGGCTGGCCTGGTGGGCCAGGCGCTGATGCGCGCGCACGCCTACGACGCCAGGCACGAGCTGGCCACGATGCTGCAGCGCAGCCTGCTGCCGCGCAGGCTGCCGGAGCTCCCCGGCGGGGTGGCCGTGGCCCGCTATCTGCCCGCGATGACGGGGCTCGAAGTGGGCGGAGACTGGTACGACGTCATCCCCCTGGCCGACGGCCGGGTGGCCCTGGTCATCGGGGACGTGCAGGGGCACAGCGCCGGAGCCGCGACGATCATGGGTCAGATGCGCACGGCGATCCGGGCCTACGCGGTGGAGGGCCACCCGCCCGATGTGGTCGTCTCGCACGCCAACCGCCTGCTCGTCGGCATGGAGACCGACCTGTTCGCCACCTGCTGCTATGTCGAACTGGACATGGAGGAGGGCGACGCCTGGATCGTGCGGGCCGGGCATCCGCAGCCGCTGCTGCGCCATCCGGACGGCACCGCCGAGGAGGTGGCGGCCGAGGGCGGGCCGCCGCTGGGGGTGCTCGGCGAGGCCGAGTTCCCCATCACCTCGGTCGGGCTCGCCCCGGGCACGGTCGTCGCCCTGATGACCGACGGGCTGGTCGAGTCCGCGAGCCTCCCGCTGGAGGAGGGCACCCGCCGGGTGTGCGAAGCGCTCGCCGCCGCCGACCCGTCCGACGCCGGCCGGGTGGCCGACGCACTGCTCGGGGATCCCGGCCGGCGCGACGACGACGTGGCGCTGCTGCTTCTGCGCTACGACGGGATGAAGGTCCGGCCGATCCGGGCCGGGTGGACGGTGTGGCGGCTGCCGGACGCCGTCATGCACGCGCGCCGCTTCACCGCGCGCACGCTGCGCTCGTGGAAGGTGACGCAGGATGTCGACGTCGTGCTGCTGGTCGTATCGGAGTTGGTCACCAACGCCCTGCTGCACACCCACGGAGCGGTGCGCTTGGACCTGACCCTTGCCGGGGACCGGCTGCGGGTCGCGGTGGCGGACTCGTCGCCGCGGGCGCCCGCCAAGCCGGTGATCGTGGACTGGGAGGCGACCGGGGGCCGGGGCATCCTCCTCGTCGAGGCGGTGTCGGCGGCCTGGGGCTCGGTGCCGGTCAGCGGAGGCAAGCAGGTGTGGAGCGAGATCGTCGTGCCTCCGGGGGAGCCAGACCCTACGGAAGCCGGAGCCGCGGCGGGTTAGGCGGGCCGGGTGAGGAAGTGGTTCACATGCGGAACCTTCGTGTGAAGAGCCGTCCGGGCAAGGCGGCCGCCTGCGCGGCCGCGCTCACGCTGGCCGCGGGACTGGCTGCCTGCGGGCAGGCGGCGGATTCGGGCGCCGGTCCCGACCGGGGCGACGGGGCGAGGGAGTCCGTGAAGGTCGGCCTGCTCCTGCCCGACTCCATCACCGCCCGCTGGGAGAACTTCGACCGGCCTCTGATCGAGAACCGGATCGAGGAGCTCTGCCCCGGCTGCACCGTGGAGTACGCCAATGCCCAGGGCAATGTGGCCACCCAGCAGCGGCAGATCGAAACCATGATCACCCAGGGGGTGGAGGTGCTGATCCTTGATGCCGTCGACCCGAAGGCGCTGCAGAACTCGGTCCGGAACGCGGCCGCGGCGAATGTGCCGGTCGTCGCCTACGACCGGCTCGCGGAGGGCCCGATAGCGGCGTATGTCTCGTTCGACGGCGCGGAGGTCGGCAGGCTCCAGGGCGAGGGGCTGCTCGCGGCGATGGGCGACACGGCGGACCGCGGGCAGATCGTCATGATGAACGGGGACCCGTCCGACCCCAACTCGGCGTGGTTCGAGGAGGGCGCGCGGTCCGTCCTGGAGGGGAAGGTGAGGATCGGCAAGTCGTACGACACCGTCGGCTGGAGGTCGGACATCGCCCACGTCAACATGGCCGGCGCCATCGCCTCCCTCGGGCCGGGCAACATCGACGGCGTGTACTCGGCCAACGACGCCCTCGCGTTCGGCATCATCTCGGCCCTCAAGGCCAACTCCATCAGCCCGCTGCCCCCCGTCACCGGCCAGGACGCCGAGCTCGCGGCCGTGCAGCGGATTGTCGAGGGCGAGCAGACCATGACCGTCTACAAGCCCTTCAAACCGCAGGCCGAGGCCGCCGCCGCGATAGCCGTGGCGCTGGGCCGCGGCGAGCCCGCCGACGCCATCGCGGAGGACGAGATCGACAACATGACCGCCGAGGACGTCCCGGCCGTCCTGCTCACCCCAACGGCCGTGACCGTCGACAACATCGTGGACACCGTCGTCAAGGATGGTATGTACACGATCGATCAGATCTGCACCCCGAAGTACGCCTCGGCTTGCGAGAGGGCCGGACTCACGACGTAATCGGGCGGGAAGGGGCGGAAGGAGGTGGGTATCCGTGGCAGTCCCTCCCCTCCTGGCGCTGCGCGGCATCTCCAAGCACTTCGGCGCCGTCCAGGCCCTCGCGGACGTCGATCTGACGATCCGCGCCGGTGAGGTGGTCGCCCTGCTGGGTGACAACGGCGCCGGCAAGTCGACCCTCGTCAAGGTGATCGCGGGAGTCGGCCCGGCCGACCGGGGCGTCATCGAGTGGCAGGGCGAGCCCGTGCACGTCAAGCGCCCGCGCGACGCCGCGGATCTGGGCATCGCGACCGTTTACCAGGACCTCGCCCTGTGCGACAACCTCGATGTCGTCGGCAACCTCTTCCTCGGCCGCGAGATCCGGCGGATCGGTGTCCTCGACGAGGTGGCGATGGAGCGCCGCACCCGTGACCTGCTGCGCACCCTGGCCATCCGCATCCCCGACGTGCGTGTCCCCGTGGCCGCTCTCTCCGGCGGCCAGCGGCAGACGGTCGCCATCGCCCGCTCGCTCCTCGGCGAGCCCAAGGTCCTTCTTCTGGACGAGCCGACCGCCTCCCTCGGCGTCCAGCAGACCGCCCAGGTCCTCGACCTGGTGGAGCGGCTGCGCGATCACGGCCTGGGCGTGCTCCTCATCAGCCACAACATGGGCGACGTCAAGGCCGTGGCCGACCTGGCCGCGGTGCTGCGCCTGGGCCGCAACAACGGCTTCTTCGATGTGAACACCACATCCCATGAGCAGATCATCGCCTCCATCACCGGCGCCACGGGGGACGCCGTGACCCGCCGTGCCTCGCCCCGCGGGGAGGAGGAGCGGTGAGCGGGCGCCGCGCCGGCCTCAAGGACTACGCCGAGACTTTCCGGGACCGGATGGGCGGCGGCGAGTTCGGCTCGGTCCCGGTCGTCCTGGGGCTGGTCATGATCTGGGTGATCTTCCAGAGCCTCAACAGCAACTTCCTCTCGCCGCGCAATCTGTCCAATCTGAGCGTGGACATCGTCGGCACCGGGCTGATCGCCGCCGGCATCGTCTTTGTGCTGCTGGTCGGTGAGATCGACCTGTCGGTCGGCTCCGTCAGCGGCTTCGGGGCGGCCTTGTTCGCCGTGCTGAACGTGCAGAACGGCATGGCGGAGTGGCTCGCCGTCATCGTGGCAGTGCTCTGCGGCGCGGCGATCGGACTGGTGCAGGGGTTCTTCTTCGCCAAGGTCGGCGTGCCCGCGTTCGTGGTGACCCTGGCGGGGCTGCTGGGCTGGAACGGCCTGATGCTGTACGTGCTGGGGACCAGCGGCACGGTCAACCTCGACGACGAGGGCCTGGTCGCCACGCTGACCAGCCACTACTTCAGCGACATCGCCGTGGCGTACGGTGTGGCGGCGCTCGGCACGGCCGCGTTCTTCCTCGCGTCGTACCAGGACGGGCGGCACCGCAAGGCCACCGGGCTGCCGTACCGGCCCCTCGGCGAGATCGGGCTGCGCACGGGCGTGGTGGCGGTGATCGCGTTCGCGGCCGCTCATGTGCTCAACCAGTTCCGGGGCCTGCCGCTCGCCCTTCTGATCTTCCTCGTCTTCGTCGCGGGCCTGGACTTCGTGCTGCGCCGCACACCGTATGGACGGCGGGTCTATGCCGTCGGCGGGGGCGCCGAGGCGGCCCGGCGGGCCGGGGTCAACGTCGTGCGAGTACGGGTCTCGGTGTTCATGGTGTCCGCGTCGATGGCGGTGGTCGGCGGCCTGTTCCTGGCCTCGCGCATCACCTCGGCGAGCCAGACCTCGGGCACCGGTCTGCTGCTGTTGAACGCCATCGCCGCGGCGGTCATCGGGGGCACCAGCCTGTTCGGGGGCCACGGCAGGACCTGGTCCGCGCTCCTCGGCATGCTGGTCATCCAGTCGATCGCCTCCGGCATGGCCCTGCTGGGCATTCAGGCCGCTGTCCAGTTCATGATCACTGGCGGGGTGCTGCTCGCCGCCGTGGTCATCGACTCCCTGTCGCGGCGGACCCAGGAGGCGCACGGCAGGGCCTGAGCGGGTCGCGTCGGCGTGGGCCGCGCGGGTGCGTCAGCGCCGTCGGCCAGGCCACCGCACGCGCCGCCGCCCGCGCCGCTGCACGCTCGGCCGCGCGCTCGGCCGTACGCGCCGCCGTTCGGACAGCAATGACAGGGCGGCGAACACCGGCGCGGCGACCCCGATGAGACTCGCCGAACCGGTGACCGCGCTTATGACGAACCTCCCGCTCAGGCCCGCCACCCCGTAGTAGTAGCCCACCACCACCGCCATGAGCAGCACATACCCGCCGACGGCGGCGCCGGCCGCCTGGCGGATCACCCCGGCCCGGCCGCGCCGCGCGACAGCAGCGCGTGCGAGCTGCGCGGCCAGTCGGCCGTCGCGCCGCCGGGCCCCGCCTTCGGGCCGTGGAGCGGGCGGCGCCGGGCTGCGGCGCAGAATGCGCAGGCCGAGTGCCAGCACCCCCATGACCAGCAGATAGCCGGTCAGCATGACGGTGACGTTCAGTGTGGTGGGGAGCACCGCACGGGCCCTGCCGTCAGCGGAGTGTCACTGCGGGTCCCGGAGCAGGAAGTGCCAGCCGCGGACGAAGGTGTGCCAGCCGAACCACAGCCAGAGCGCGAACAGGGCCCAGCGCCCCGCCGGATAGCGCATGACCGCCCCCAGAGCGTCGCTGAGCGTGGGGAAGCCGTCGCCGATCCGGACGAGGGCGAGCCCCTCCCAGGCGAACAGGGCCCCGAACAGAATCGCCCAGACCAGGTACCCGATCACCGGATGTTCCGCCACCACGACCTCCCGCACTCGTCGTCCGCCGCCCCGCCGTGCTCGGGGCGGCCGATTTGATCGTCCGTCACGATGGATGCGTGGCGCGGCATGCGGCGTCCGATCCGGCCGCGTGTCGCCCCCCGCGTCCGGTCGGCGGCCTGCGAGGTCGCCCAGCCGGGCGTCCAGGGTCCGCCGCGGCTACTGCATCGCGGCGTTCAGGCCGTCGTACGTGTCACTCCGGATCGTTCCGGATGCCTTGCCCGGCGCTCCCGCCCGTACGTTGTCGACGGCGTCCGCCAGATCGACCAGTCCGGAGCCCGGGGGAGCAGCCGATGTCGACGACCACCATGGGCAAGCCGACTGCCGCCTTGCTCAGGCGGCAGGAGCGCAAGGTGCTGTACGCGGTCGGCTGCGGGCTGCGCGACGATGAGATCGCCGGCGTTCTGGCTATGTCCGAGGATGCCGTGGCCGGACACGTCGCGCGGATTCTTGTGAAACTCGGGCTGCGCAACCGGGCCGCCGCCATCGTCCACGCCTTCGACTGCGGTCTGGTCGTCCCCGGCTGCGGCCCCCGTACGCGGGCGGTGAGCCCGGCGCCGCCGGCCGCAGGCGGCCGGGCGGCCGGATCGGCGGTGCGGATCTCCGTGCTCGGTCCGCTGCAGGCGTGGCAGGACGGGCGGCCCCTGGATCTGGGGCATCTCCGCCGGCAGGCCGTGCTGGCGGCGCTGGCGCTGAGTGGGGGGCGGACGGTCAGCCGGCAGGAACTGCTCGATGGGGTGTGGGGGACGGAGGCGCCGGCCACGAATGTGGTGCCGGTGTACATCTACCGATTGCGCAAGATCCTGCGCGTCGGGGAGAGTCCGGACTCGGTGATCGAGCACGACCGGTGTGGCTATCGGCTGGTCTCCGGCGCGGTCGAAGTGGACGTGGCACGTGTGGAGAAGCTCGTCGCCGACGCCGGGACGGCCGATCGAGCGGGTGAACCGGCCGAGGCGGTCCGCCTGTGTTCTCAGGCGCTGGGGCTGTTTCGCGGGGAGCTTCTGGCAGGCCTGCCCGGGCCGCTCGCCGAGCTGGAGCGGCTGCGGCTCACCGAGCGCAGGGTCGCCATCGCGCAGCAGAAGTCGGAGTGTCTGCTGCGGCTGGGCCGGCACACCGAAGCGATCTCCGAGCTGTTTGCCTTGCACACGGCGCACCCGCTGAACGAGCCGGTGGCCGCGATGCTGATGCGGGCGCTGTATCAGAGCGGCCGTCAGGCCGACGCGCTGGCCGTGTTCGACCGCGCCCGCCGCCGTCTGGCCGACGACCTGGGGGTTTCTCCGAGTCGGCTGCTGCAGCGTACGCATCGGACGATTCGGTGCGGGGACGACGCCGGCTGTGCGCGGTGAGGAATGCGGACAGATCGCCCGATGTGTCAATGGCCGGTTGTTCCGCGGCCATTGACACATCGGGAAGGACGTTGTGGTTCCGTACCCCGGACGACGCGCTTTCCGTGGTTACCAGGAGGCGGGATGCCAGGCGCCGTTGTACCACTGCTCGTTGGCGCTGTCGTTGTGGTGATCCATGTTGAAGTCGTGGGGGTAGTTGTTGACGTGGTTGCCCGGGTAGGTCCAGATTCCGGCGGACTCGTCGCAGACGTAGTCCCAGTGGCAGATCGTCTTGACGGGCACATTGCCGAAGTTCCGGTCGGCGCCGGCGAGCGGGGCGCCGACGACGCCGCCGAACGGCACGGCTCCGCCGTCGGCGCCGGGGTTGCCCTGGCGCTTGGGGTCCGCGATGAGAATGGCGTTGACGTTGCCGAACGTGCGCCAGTTCTCGGAGACCCAGATGTGCACCACCGCGGCGCCGAGGGAGTACCCGCCCATCTTGACGTGCTGGTTGGGGCACGCGGCGCGTTGGTCGCGGACCAGGCGGTTCAGCTCATTGACGCCTGCCCGGGCGCTCGCGCCGTTGGGGATCTGGGTGGGGTACCCGACGTGCTGCTGAATGTTGCCGGTGAAGCCGTCGTCGTACCACTTGCTGCCCGTGCCTCCGACGACGATCGTGTAGGTGCCTTCGCATGGAGCTGTTGCCGCCGCCTGTGCCGCGGTCCCCTGTGCCACCGAGATTCCGGCTGTCAGCAGAAGACTGGCTAACGCGGCCACGATCCTGCTTGTTCGCATTCTGTCCTCCCCAAGATAGTTGGCCCAGGCGTCTGCCTCCGACGCGGTACGCGGTCGGTCGGCCAAGGTCACCGGGAGACGCTAGCGGCGGGCGATGACATCCCGATGAAACCCGGCCCGGGCCGGCCGGGTAAAGAGGATCAGCCGTCTACGGGGAGGCCGCGCGGGGCTTTGACGCGCTTCATGATGATCTGGGAGTTGACCTCGGTGACGCCCGTGAGGGCGGTCAGCTTCTCGATCCAGAGGCGCTCGTATGCGCGGAGGTCCGCCACCGCGATCCGCAGCAGGCAGCCGGGGCTGCCGAACAGGCGGTATGCCTCGATCACATCCGGGATGTCCTGGAGCGCCGCCTCGAACGCCTCCACCGTCTCACGGTCGCGACTCACCTCGATCGAGACCAGGACCTCGAAGCCCCGGTCCACCGCCTCCGGGTCGATCACCGCGCGATAGCCCTGGATCACCCCGTCCTGCTCCAGCTGGCGGACCCGGCGCATGCACGGGGAGGGCGTCAGGCCCACCCGCTGAGCCAGCTCCTGGTTGCTCAGCCGTCCGTCGTTCTGCAGCTCACGCAAGATTGCTCTGTCGATTGCATCCATGGCGCAATTATTCGCCATTGAGTGCGCGATCACGGGGTTGAAGTGGCAATCCTATTGCGGTGATATTTCTCTATCCTTGCGTGCCGTTGTTCTGTAGTTCGTGCGCCGCTTGGCGTGCGTGGGAAGAGGTGGGCACGTGGGACGGATCGTCGTCATCAGCACCGGCGGCACGATAGCCAGCCGCCGGCGGGGATCCGGCTTCGCCGCCGAAGCCGGCGGGCGGGAGGTCATGGCGACCGCCGCCGTGCCCGAGGGGGTCGCCGTCGAGGTCGTCGACCTGTTCAGCGTGAACAGCCCGCGCCTCACCACGGCCCATCAGCTGACGCTGCTGCGCGCCGTCCACAGGGCGCTCGGCGATCCCGGGGTGGACGGCGTGGTCGTGACGCATGGCACCGACACCTTGGAGGAGTCCGCGTTCCTCGTGGACCTCCACCACGACGACCCGCGCCCGGTCGTGTTCACCGGCGCGCAGCTGCCGCTCGACGCCGAGGACGGCGACGGGCCCCGCAATCTCCATGACGCCCTGCTCACCGCGGCTCGTGCCCGCGGCCTCGGCGTGCTCGTCGCCTTCGACGGCACGCTGCACGCCGCCCGGGGCGCCGTCAAGACGCAGACCCTCGGCGCCGACGCCTTCGCCGACCCGTCCGGGCCGCCGATCGGCGCCATCGGGTTCGGGAAGATCTCCGTCCTGCGGCGCCCACAGCGGCCCGAGCCGCTGCCCCTGCCCGCCGCGCTCGACGAGCAGAGCCGCCCGCCCCGCGTCGACATGGTGATGCACCACGCCGACGGCGACCCCCTGCTGCTGAACGCAGCCGTCGACGCCGGGGCGCAGGGCATCGTGCTGGTCGCGACCGGCGCCGGCAACGCCACCCCCGAGACCGTCGACGCCGTCGCCGCCGCCCGCGCCCGAGGCGTGCTGGTCGCGCTGACCACGCGGGTCCACTCCGGGCCCGTCACGGAGATCTACACGCACGGCGGCGGCGTCGACCTCGTCGCCGCCGGGGCCGTGCCCACCGGGACGCTCCGCGCCGGCCAGGCCCGGATCGCCGTCCTCTCCGCCCTTCTCGCCACCCCGGAGCCGTGCGAAAGGGAGCGGGTCCTGCGGCACGCCCTGGGGCTCCCCGCCGCCGGGAACGCCGAGAACGCTTCCCCCCTCTCCTCAGCCTCCCCCGTCTCCGAAGCCGCCGTGCTTGCCCGGGCTGACGCCGGCTTCCGCAGCGAGCACGACCTGCTCGGCGACCGCGACGTCCCCGCGGACGCCTACTACGGCATCCACACCCTGCGCGCCGCCGAGAACTTCCCCATCACCGGCATCCCCGTCTCCGCGTACCCCGAGCTGGTCACCGCCCTCGCCTGCGTCAAGCAGGCCGCCGCCCTCGCCAACCGGGACCTCGGGCTGCTCGACGGCCGCAAGGCCGGGGCCATCACGGCCGCCTGCGAGGAGATCCGCGGCGGAAAACTGCACGACGCCTTCGTCGTGGACGTCATCCAAGGCGGCGCCGGCACCTCCACCAACATGAACGCCAACGAGGTGGTGGCCAACCGCGCCCTGGAACTCCTCGGCTGCGACAAGGGCGACTACGGGCGTCTGCACCCGCTCGAAGACGTCAATCTCGGCCAGAGCACCAACGACGTCTACCCGACCGCCGTCAAAATAGCTCTGGACCTCACCGCTCAGCGGCTGCTGCAGGCCATGGACGTGCTGCAGGACGCCTTCGCCGCGAAAGCCGAAGAGTTCGCCGGCGTACTGAAGATGGGCCGCACCCAGCTCCAGGACGCCGTCCCCATGACCCTCGGCCAGGAGTTCGCCTCCTACGCGATCATGCTGAAGGAGGACCGTACGAGGCTTGCCGAGGCCTGTGCCCTGATCCGCGAGATCAACCTCGGCGGCACCGCCATCGGCACCGGCCTCAACGCCCACCCCGGCTACGCGGCTCTCGCCTGCCGGCATCTGCGGGACATCACGGGGCTGCCGCTGACCGTCGCGGACGACCTTGTCGAAGCCACCCAGGACACGGGGGCGTTCGTCCAGCTCTCCGGCGTGCTGAAGCGGATCGCCGTCAAACTCTCCAAAACCTGCAACGATCTGCGCCTGCTGTCCTGCGGACCGCGCGCCGGGCTCGGAGAGATCAACCTGCCGCCCGTGCAGGCCGGTTCGAGCATCATGCCCGGCAAGGTCAACCCGGTCATACCCGAAGTCGTCAACCAGATCGCCTTCGAGACCATCGGCAACGACACGGCCGTCACCATGGCCGCCGAGGCAGGTCAGCTCCAGCTCAACGCCTTTGAACCGGTCATCGCCCACAGCCTCCTCAAGAGCCTCACCCATCTGCGGGCCGGCTGCCTCACGCTCGCGCAGCGCTGCGTGAAGGGCATCACCGCCAACCGCGACCACCTCGCCCGGCTGGTCGACGGCTCCACCGGGCTCGCCACCGCCCTCAACCCGCACATCGGCTACGAGCAAGCCACCGCCGTCGCCCGGGAAGCCCTCGACACCGGCCGGGGAGTGCGCGAACTCGTCCTGGAGAAGGGGCTGCTGACGCAGGACGAACTGCTCCGCGTCCTCCACCCCGACAACCTCACCCGACCGCACACCCGCCCCTGAACCGCTCCCCGCACAAGCCCGCCGGGGCCGCTGGGGGCGGAGCCTGCCGACGACGCCCATACGGATGAGCGGCCGCGGCCGACGCGCCACTCGCGGCGCGCCTAGCAGATCACCGGGCCGTTGTCACTGACCGCCACCGGCGGATCCGGCCCACGAGAGAACGCAACATCAGTTTTTCGCCCATTTGATCGACACGGGGCCGCGGGCCGGGCGGGTGGCGTCCGGGCGGGCCCCGCGACCTGCGCGGTTCAGCCCTGCGACACCGGCAGGTCGCCCAGACGCCCGCTGCGACGCCGAGTCATGAAGCAGAGAATGTCCGGAACCTTCTCTCACTCTTTGACCCGAAACATCTTCATCGTCAAATGTCGGCGCGTGTACTCGTCTCAACGGGCCGCGAAGGCGGGGCCCCTACGTCACCGCGACTTCCGGATGCTGCTCTCCGGGGCCGCCGCGAGCCAGGTCGGGGCGCAGGTGACGCTGGTCGCCCTGCCGCTCGTGGCCGTTCTCCAGCTCAAGGCGTCCGCCTTTGAGGTCGGGTTGCTGACCGCGGCGGAGACCGCCGCGTTTCTGCTGATCGGACTGCCCGCCGGGGCGTGGGTGGACCGGATGCGGCGGTTGCCGCTGATGATCCGCGCCGATCTGGTGCGGGCCGCGGCCATCGGCAGCGTGCCGCTCGCCGCGGCAGCCGGGGTGCTGACGATGGCACAGCTGTATGCGGTGGCGCTGGTCACCGGGGTGGCGACGGTGTTCTTCGACGTCGCCCACCAGAGCTTCCTGCCGCGCATCCTGGGCCGGGACCAGCTGGTGGCGGGCAACGGGGCGCTGGAGACGGTGCGTTCCTCCGCGCATGTGGCGGGCCCGGGGCTGGGCGGCGGGCTGGTGCAGCTGCTCGGGGCGCCGCTCGCGGTGGTGGCGGACGCGCTGAGCTATCTGGTGTCGGCGTGGTTCCTGAGACGGATCCGGGTGGCCGAGCCGCGGCCCGAGGCCGCCGCGGGGGCCTCGCTGCGCGCCCAGGTCGGCGAGGGGCTGGCGTTTGTGCTGCGCCATCCGATCCTGCGGATGATCGCACTGTCCACCGGCGTGGCGAACTTCTTCACGGCGATGGTCCTGGCCGTCCAGACGGTCTTTCTGATCCGGGTGCTCGGCCTGCCGCCCGGTGTGCTCGGGCTGATGCTCTCCGCCGAGGCCGTGGGCGGTCTGGCCGGGGCCGTGTGCGCGGGCGCGCTCGCCCGCCGGGTGGGGCAGGCCCGGGTGATCTGGCTCTCCACTCTCGTCACCGGGCCGTTCGCGGTGCTGTGGCCGCTGTCGGGTCCGGGCCTTGCGGCGATCTGGTTCGCGCTCGCGTCCGCGGCGGTGTTCTTCGGCGGCGTGGTCTACAACGTCGCCCAGGTCAGCTTCCGTCAGATGCTCTGCCCCGACGAGCTGCTGGGGCGGATGAACGCCACGCTGCGCTTCATGGTGTGGGGCACCATGCCGCTGGGCGCGCTGGCGGGCGGGGCGGTCGCCCAGGCCGCGGGGCCCCGTGCCGCGCTGTGGGCGTGCGCGGCCGGCTATCTGCTGGTGCCGCTGCCGCTGCTGCTCTCCCCGCTGCGCCGGATGCGCGATCTGCCGCCGGCACCGCACTCCTCCGACACGGTTCACACGCACTCCTGAAGCACCGCACGGGACACGAAAGGCCACTGTGCAGCCCAGCAACATCACCTCGCTCTATCTGACCCGCTATCAACACGTCGACAAAGAGGCGTTCTTGCCGGTCACCGGGGCCCAGCGGCGCTTTCTGCTCGCGCGCCGCATGGAGCCGTCCGGACGCCCGGACGTCGTGCCGGTGTTCTTCGCGTTCCCTTCCGGGACGCTCGACCTGGCGCGGCTGGGGGCGGCCGCGGACTGGCTGGCCGCCGCCCACCCCGCGCTGCGGGCCCGTCCCGAGACGCTGCGCGGCATACCCGTGCAGCGCATGGGCGAGCCGGTCGCCGAGGTGCGGCGTGCGGCGCGGCAGCCGGGCGAGAGCGCGGCCGGCGCGCTGCTGCGCATTCTGACCGCCTGGTCCGCCGATGGACCGCCGCTGCGGCTGTACGCGGCCGACGACGGGCCCGAGGAGATCCTGGCCGTCGCCATGGACCATGCCGTATGCGACGAGCAGTCCCTCGGCGCGGTCCTGGCCGGCCTGTCCGCCGCCTACCGCGACCGTCTCGGACCGGACGACGTCGAGCCGCGGGCCGCCGCCGAGGCGGTCCAGGGCTACCGCGAGGCCGTGCATCTGCAGCTCGACGCCGAAGCCCGGGCCTCGTCCGAGGAAGCTCTCGCCTACTGGGCGAAGCGCCTGGCCCCGATCCGGCCCGCTGCCTCCGCCCGGCGTCCGGACGG
>NZ_JAOWCB010000006.1 GCF_026420845.1 Streptomyces sp. PR69
TCCGGCGGCCGGGATCGTGGCCGAGGCGATGGTCGCGCTGGTGCTCGCCGACGCGGTGGCGGAGAAGTTCGGCGGCGACAGCGTCACCGAGACCCGCCGCAACGTCCAGTCCTGCCTCGACAACCTGCCGCACACCTGAACCAGACCCGTACACACCGCAGTTGACATAGTCGGCGACCGCCGATTGTCCGCCATCGCCCGCACCGCGCAAGGTGAGGGTCATTCCACGCGCTGATGAGGGAGCCAGCCAGCCATGACCAATGTCGCAGTCATCTACTACTCCTCCACCGGAAACGTCTATGAGATGGCCAAGGCCGCGGCCGCCTCGGCGGAGAAGGCCGGAGCCGCCGAGGTGCGCCTGCTCAAGGTCGCCGAACTGGCCCCCGCGTCAGTGGTCGCCTCCAACGAGCCCTGGGCCGCGCACGCCGCCGCCACCCAGGACATCCCCGAGGCCACCCTGGCCGACCTGGAGTGGGCGGACGTCCTGCTCTTCGGCACGCCCACCCGCTACGGCCTGCCGGCCGCGCAGCTCAAGCAGTTCATCGACACCACCGGCGGACTGTGGTTCCAGGGCAAGCTGGTCAACAAGGTCGCGTCGGCATTCGTCTCGACGTCCACCCAGCACGGCGGCCAGGAGTCGACCGTGCTGGCCCTGAACAACACCTTCTACCACTGGGGCGCGATCATCGTCCCGCCCGGCTTCGCCGACCCGGTCCAGTTCTCCGAGCTCAACGGCAACCCGTACGGCGCGAGCAGTGTCTCCGGCAACAACCCGAGCAATGTGGCCGACGACAACCTGGCGGCGGTCGAGTTCCAGGCGCGCCGCGCGGTGGAGATCGCGTCCGCGCTGAAGCGGGGTTTCGAGGCGGCCTGAGTCGGACGCCCGCGTCACGCGGAGGGGCCGGAGCCGGACACAACGGCCCCGGCCCCTCCTCCTTTCCAACCGTCCACTTCCAGATTGCGAGACGAGTCAGATGCACCGCAGAACGCTTCTGCGCGGCGCCGCTGCCATGGGCGCGGCGGCCGCCGCCGCGACGATCCCCGCCGCGCCGTCGCACGCCGCCGACTCCCCCGGCTACGACCTCGTCTGGGACGACTTCCGCTCGGGTTTCACCACTGCCGGCCCGGACGCCAAGTGGACGCTCACCCCGACCGGTTCGCTCCCCGACGGTGACGGCATCGCAACGACCTCGGCCGCCGGGCTGCGGGTGGTGCCGACCGGGCTGAACCCCCGCACCGGCGCGCCCGCCTTCGTCTCCACGACCGCCCAGGAGGGCGACGGCGGCGCGGGCGCGTACGACCACCTCAAGTGGTACGCGGTCGCCGACCACACCTCCTCGGCGGGCTTCAAGGGCTTCGACGCCGTCCCCGGCCAGGTGCTGACCTGCTCGACCACCCTGTCCGTCCGCACCCACGGCACCGAACAGCACCCCTTCGGCTTCTTCGCCCGCAACCCGCAGACGGACCTGCGCCTCGCCGCCGGCGGGCTGTCCCTGATCGACTTCGAGACCAGCATGGTCTTCGACTTCTTCATCACCAACGGCCGCATCTACGCCTTTTACGAGCGTCTGCACTCCCCCGGCGCGACATACGCGGCCTTCTCCTACGCCCTCCCGGTCGCCGACCGCCACCCATGGCAGACCCACGACCTGGCCATCTCCTACGACCGCACGGCCGGCACGGTCACCTGGACGGTCGACGCCCGCGAGGTCTTCCGCGTCGACCGCATCGGCCACCTCCCCGCCGACCGCGCCCACCTCATCCTCGACCACGGCGGCGCCCCCGAAACCGCCGCCCCCCGCCAACTCGCTTGCGCGCTCGGCACCTTCACCCTCCTCGACGCCGAAGAACCCGGCCCCCGCACCCTCGGCGGCGGCCTGGTCCGCCTGAGCGACCACGAAGCCTTCTACTTCGACCCGGACCGCGGCGCCCCCCACCGCCAGTGCTTCGCCGACGACCACAGCCGCCCGGAAAACCGCCTGTGGGGCCAGGGCGCAGAGCTGAACGTCAGGCGGGTCGGCGTCTCGTCCCTGCCGAGCTGACGGAAATCCGGCATCGCGGCCCGCCGCACAGGCTGACGGCGGCGCTCATACGGCATGCGCAGCACTGTTCCCGGGCTGCTGTGCGCTGGTGACCTGTTGTTACGGTACTCACAGACATCCGTGCCGAAAGCCGCCAATGCGGTCTCCCCGCGGGGGCCTCTCCGAGCCGAAGCACCATGCCACCACCCACCGCACGCCGACTCGACACCGGGCATCCATGCACAGCGCATGCGACAAAGGATTAGCTTGTACGACGACCGCCGCTTAGAAGACGACGTCCCGTGGACCCAGCTTTCGCTCCGAGAGAAGGCTCTGGCCGCCTTCGGTCTGGCCGGACTCAGCCTCGGAGTCCTCACGGCCCTGCTCCTCGCCCTGTTGGCCCTGGGTCTGACCGTCGCCGTCGCGTCCAGCAGGCTCATTGAGACAGACGGACTGATGCCCTGGCTGTGGGCAGCGCTCCTGCTGGTCCCGTACAGCCTGGTGGCCTCACTGTGCCTGTCCCCCCTGCGCCTCCTGACGCGCAGCGCGCGCCCCTCTCAGCGCACCGCAGAGGCACTCGACGCCGTCGCATCCATGGCGTCGACGTTCCTGGGGATGCTGCTCACCGCGTCGTTCACTCCCGGGCTGCACGTACACGCACCCTGGCTGCCCGCGCTGCTCGCCACGCTGCTGATCGCGCTCGCCAATCTGCTCATCACCCGCCGCAGCCGCGGTGCGCAGGGAAGCGGGCGCTAGCGGTTGTCCCGTCCTTTCCGGCCCTCACAGCGGCCGCGGCCGGGCGGCCATGCCGGCCCACGACACGGCGGCTTCGGCTGTCACGGCACGTTGCGGCACGACGTTCCGGCGGAGTCGTCAGTAGGCCGCGGCAGGCCGCCGCATCTGCTGGCCGACTTCGACCGCGACCGCGCGGCCAGCACCGCCCGCGACCGCGCCGAGGTCTCCGCGGTTCCCCTCCGCGCCTTCACGGAGGCATGGGCCGTCGAGGTGGCCATCGCCCGGCCCCCGGAGACCGCCGCTCGACTCCACATGCTGGAGTCCCCCGCCGGAGCGGTCACCGACCCAGGCGAGGCCCGTGACATCGCCGCCGAGATCAGCCGTATCCGCAACGCTGCCGCCAATGAGGCAGGGCTCCGTACCGCCGGCGGGGCTGCCGGGTGACCGACGACCGCTGGGTGTGGGAGTACGAGGCGACCCCACCCCCGGTACGGCTCGCCGCCATACGCTCCCCTCCGGCGGATGGTTCGAGACCAGGCGACGCTTCCCCGGATGAGGCCGCGACTTCTCGCTGTAGTCCTCGTCGTGCCACCGCCGCACCTGCTGTGACACTCGTTCGTCGCGCAGTCCTGGCAGCAGGTCTCCGCCGCGGCGACGAGCGTGTCCGCGCGAAACAGAGGCGCATGTCGCCGCGGTCCGGCTCGGTTTGACCGATGCGGTGCCAACCGCGCGCCGACAGCTGCCACCAGGCTCCATCACGGGGACTCGGGGCACATTCGAGACGGTCGTCCGCCGCCTCACGGCCTGGCTTCTTCCAGATACGTCAGGTGGTTGAGGAGGCAGACGACCGAGCGGGCCAGCCGCTCGGCGTGCGCGGCGAGCCGGGGCACGTCCCGGCCGGGGGCGTGGTCCAGCTTCCGTCGGGCCTCACCGGCGCCGTGCAGCGCGTAGAACCGGGCATCGTGCCCTCTGGGCAGACTGAACGCGGACTTCTCCACCGCGGGAATCAGCAGCTCCAGGTTGCCCCGGTACAGCAGGATCAACTCCTTGAGGGCATCGCGGACGGGGAACTCCGCGTCCGGAGCGAGCATCGGCTCCGCCGTGGCCCGCATGCCCTCGGCGTCGAGCAGCGCTTCAGCCGGCGGCCCCGTCACACCGCCTCCCCGCGGGAACGGGCGTTGGCCACGGTCACGGCGGAGGACATCGCCTCGGACTGGTCCGCGGGGGACAGATGCTCCGGCTTCGCACCCCACTCCAGCCCGCCGCCGAGGGCGCGCACATGTACGTACTCTCCGGTCGGTCCAAGCACCCTGCCGACCCAGCCGTGATGACGGTCGCGCACCAAGTCGCCTCGCTTCGGCGTGTACGTCATCGCCGCACGCCTCCCATCCGGGCCCTCAGCCAGGCCATCGCCTGTGGTAGGCAATGCACGTCGACTCCTTCGCAGTCGGCCACGCCCCGGGGCCGTGTCAGCGGCCGCCGGGGTCTGTTGTTCCCACGGTGCCGTGGCGCTCGAAAGGCCTGCAAGAGAATCCGCGTCGAATCACTCGGCGTAGGAAAATTGGTACATGCCACCGCAGGTAAATCGCCTGATTCAGCAGTCACTTGACTGCCATGCTGGTCGCATCGGCACAAGGTCCGGGCAGTTCAGCCGGAAGGGCAGGCACATGGCACCACCCCACCGACCGACCGCACGACGCATCGAGCTGGGCCACCAGCTGCGCCAGTTCCGCAAGGAGTGCGGGCTGACCATCGAGGAGGCGGCCCGGCATCTGCGCATCAGCGACACCAAGCTTCAGCGGGTCGAGACCGGTCTCCAGAGCTTCCGCAGAGCGGAGGAGCTGAGGAAGCTCCTGTCGCTGTACGACGTCACCGACGAGGACGAAGTCGAAGCGCTCCTGGCGCTACAGCGTGAGGCGTCCAGCCAGGAGTGGTGGATGAACTACACGGGACACCTGTCCTCAGGTATGCCGCGGTTCCTTGGAGTCGAGTCGGCGGCCAAGGAGATCCGGGCGTATCACCCCACCCTCGTCTACGGCCTGCTGCAGACGGAGGCGTATGCGACGGCGATCCACGAGTACGGCAAGCCCATCAAGGAGTACACAACGGAGTTCAGCGAGCACAATGTGCGGCTCCGCATGCAGCGGAAGGAGGCCCTCACCCGCACGGAGAACCCCTTGAAGCTGTGGGTGATCCTCTACGAACCGGCCCTTCGCTACATCGTCGGGGACGCAGAGGTGATGCGCGCGCAGTACAACGAGATCGCCGACTTCGCGGCCCTCGACCATGTGACCGTGCAGATTCTCCCCCAGACGGTGCGCGGCTACCTCTCTGCGGACAACTTCGCCATCCTGAACCTGGGCGAGTCAATGCCCACGGCCGTCCAGACCGACGTGCCATGGATGAGCGTCGCGATGACGGACAAGCCCCGCGAGGTCGGCGCGTTCCGCAGGCAGTTCGACGCCCTGTCGAGATCCGCATTGCCCACCGAGGAAACTCCGAAGTTCCTGCACCGGCTATCACGAGAGATTTCTCATGACTGACACCCACATACCCGTAGCCCGTGATCGCAACGTCGCATGGGTCAAGTCTTCGTACAGCGATGCCGGCCTCAACTGCGTCGAGGTCGCCCACCTGACCCACGCCTTCGCCATACGCGACTCCAAGGTCCCCGGCGGCCCGGCTCTGCTGCTGCCGACCGCCGCATTCCGCTCTTTCCTCGACGGCGTCCGCGAAGGTCACCTCGACAGCTGAATGCGGCACTCGTCGAGTTGATCCGACCCACGGCCCCGCGCCTGGCTGCACGGCTAGCGACACCCGAGATGCCCGGCCTGCTGCCCAGGCCCATACGCTTCAGGCTCTCGGGCGCACAGCGAGACGGCTCCCGTCCGTGCGGCCAGCATGCCTACCGGACCCGTTCATGGCTCGGTTGACAGGACAAACCCCGGCTCACACAATCATCGCCATGACCGAATGCCGCTTCGACACCACGACGGGGCCTCTGCGCGTCCCGGATCGGGATGGGTGCGAGCGCTCGGGGCGCTAGCTGGGTTGCCGTCGGGACGTGTGCTCGATGGGCGCCGCGGGTCGGGTTGTGCCGGTCACTCCAATCCATGACCGGATCGGTCGGAGCAGTATGTCTCCGGAGTCCTTCGTTCACGGTGCTTGAGGGCACGCGTCTCACACCGTCCGTCGTCCGACCCCAGACAACGCGAAGCAGGAGAGACTCCACATGACCGTCATCAATGCCGGACCGCCGACCGCGCCGCTGCGCCGCGCGCGCGTGCCCGACGGCGGGATGTACGAAGGGCCGCGTACGCTGCGGCGGCTGCCCGAGGGGTGGCAGGAGCGGCCGTACGAGCTGTTCGAGGTGGTGCCGCAGGGGTGCACGATCGGGGCCGAGGTGCGGGGCGTGGATCTGGGGCGTCCGCTCGGGGACGCGCTGCGGGAGGAGCTGAACCGGGCGCTGCTGGAGTGGAAGGTGCTCTTCTTCCGCGCGCAGCACCTCACCTCGGCGCAGCAGCGGGCGTTCGCCCGCAACTGGGGGGAGCTGGAGACCAATCCGCTGCTGGCCAGCGGCTCCAGCGAGGACATCGTCCGCTTCGACAAGGGCAGCGGGGCCGTGCCGACCTTCGAGAACGTGTGGCACGCCGATGTCACCTTCCGTGAGCGTCCGGCGCTCGGCGCGGTGCTTCAGCTGCGCGAGGTGCCGCCGTTCGGCGGGGACACGATGTGGGCGGACATGGCCGCCGCGTACGACAATCTCCCGCAGGAGGTGAAGGGCCGGATCGACGGCGCGCGGGCCGTCCATGACTTCATCCCCGGGTTCGCCCGCTTCTGCGGGCCCGAGCGGCTCGCCCCGCTGCAGGACGTCTTTCCGCCCGTGGAGCACCCGGTGGTGCGCACCCACCCGGAGACGGGACGGCGGATGCTGTTCGTCAACACGTCTTTCACCACCCGGATCACGGGCATGGAGCGCGAGGAGAGCGACCGGCTGCTGCGGTACCTGTTCCAGCAGGCGCATGTCCCGGAGTACCAGGTGCGGTTCCGCTGGCAGCCTGGAGACGTCGCCTTCTGGGACAACCGCGCCACCCAGCACTACGCGGTGAACGACTACGGCGCGCACCGCCGCGTCGCCGAACGCGTCGCCATCGCCGGCGACCGGCCGTTCTGACGGCCTGCCGGTTGCCAGGGGAGGGCTTCAGTCCTCCGACGCCCTGGAGGCGGATCGTCCCGCGGCCAGGACCAGGTCGAGCGTCGCGTCGATGTCGGCGGGTCCGGTGGCCGGATTGATCGTGCACATGCGCAGCACGGGGCGGCCGTGGACGCGGGTCGTCAGAAGCATGGCCTCGCCGGTCGCGCAGACGGCGCGGCTGACCGTGTGCTGGAGCTCGTCCAGGGTGCGGGGGTCGATGGTTCCCGGCGGCCGGTAGCGGAAGGTGAGGATGCCCACGCTGGGGGCGGTGACCAGGGACAGTTCGGAGTGCGCGGCGATCCGGGCCGCCGCGTGGTCGCTGAGGCGGAGGCCGTGTTCGACGGCGCGGCGGAAGGCGGCGGCGCCGAAGGTCTTGAGCGACAGCCAGAGTTTCAGCGCGCGCAGGCCGCGGGACTGCTGGGGGCCGTAGTCGTCGAGGTTGATCTGGTCGCCCTGCGCCTCGGCCGGGTGGAGGTAGCCCGTGTCGAGGTGGTGGCGGGCCATGCGGAAGGTGTGTTTGAGCAGTTCGGGGTCGCGTACCAGCACACAACCGGTTTCGTACGGCTGGAAGAGCCACTTGTGCGGGTCGATGGTGAGGGAGTCGGCCAGGCCGAGGGCCCGGCGGAGCTCGCGGCCGCGGTCGGTGAGGGCGACGGCGGCCCCGTGTGCGCCGTCGGCATGCAGCCACAGCCGGTGGCGGCGGCAGATGCCGGCCAGTTCGGCGAGGGGGTCGATCGCCCCGGTGCCGGTGGTGCCGAGGGTGGCGACGACGGCGAAGGGCCGCAGTCCGGCGGCGAGGTCGGCTTCGAGGCGTGCGGCGAGGGCGCGCGGGTCGAGACGCTGGGCGCGGTCCGGTTCGAGAGCGGTGAGCTGGGAGCGGTCGAGGCCCAGGAGATGGGCGGCGCGGGCGATGGAGGGATGGGCCTGGGTGGAGCAGTAGAGGCGGGCGTCGGCGAGGACGCCCGCGAGGCGGTGGTCACGTGCGGCGGCGAGGGCGGTGAGGTTGGCGACGGACCCGCCGCTGACGAACAGCCCGCCCCAGCCGTCGGGCAGGCCCAGCAGTTCGCGCAGCCAGGCCACGGCGGTCAGCTCGACGCGGGTGGGGCCGGAGCCGACCAGCCAGGCGCCAGGCACGCTGAGGAAGGCGCTGGACAGCAGGTCGGCCAGGACGGCCGGGTAGTTGCCGGTGGTGGGCACGAACGCGAAGCAGCGCGGGTGGTCGAAGCGGATGCCCAGCGGCAGCACGTCCCGGGCGAGATGCTCCAGCAGGGCGGTCAGGTCAGCGCCCTGCTCGGGCAGCGGCTCGTGCAGCAGACCGGCGAGGTCGGCCGGGGAGGCGACGGCGTGCGGCGGATGCCGGGCGGCGTCCTGGAGACGTTCGACGACCAGGTCGACCGCGCGGTGGCCGGTCTGACGCATCCGGTCGGCGGACAGCGCGAGTTCTCCCTCGCGATAGGGGGCCGCGTCGCTGCCTTGAGCTGACGGCTGGTTCACGCGGGGTCACCTGCGAGCGTGTGGATCCGCCGCGTCCACGCCCGGGCGCGGGGGCCGAGGGCGGGACGCGCCGCGAGGGGGCACAGCCGCTCCGCGGTCTGTACGAGGACCAGTTCATCACCGGCCTGGACAGGTCCCGGGTCGGCGTGCGGCCAGAGCAGCGCGGCGTCGGCGGCGAGTTCGGGCAGGGACGGGGGCGCACCGGCGCTCGGGCCGTGCAGGGCGCCGTCCGCGCCCAGCCGGTAGCGGCCCGGCCGGGGAAGAGCGGTCACCCGGCCTGGCCGGGGCGCGTGCACGACGAGCTGGCTGAGCGGAGGCGTCGGCTGCGCGGACTCGCGTACGGGCGGCAGCGCGGGCAGCAGACAGGCCAGGATGTGCAGCCCGAGTGACGGCAGCAGACCAGCCGCGGCCTCGGCGGACTGGACCAGGGAGACGACCGTCTGGAATCGGGGGTTGATCTCCACGACCAGCGGCGGCCCTTCGCCGTCGCTGAGCAGGTCGAGGCCGAACACCCCGCGGAACCCGTGGCCGCGCAGCACCTCGCCGACCGCGCGTGCGGTCTCCCGGGCGTCGGCGTACAGCGGTCCTGGCAGATCGGCCGGTCCGAGAAGCTGGTTGCCGCAGTGAGTGCCCCACCCCGGGGTCAGCTCGGGCAGCCCGACCAGCTGGTGGGAGACGGCCGACACGACCGTGCGGTCGCCGCCGGCGCATGCGCTGACGGTGAGCGAGAGGCCCGGCATGAACCGGCTGAGTCTGAGCCGGTGGCCCGGTCGGCAGTCGAGTGCCTCGGCAAGCTGTCCGGGGCCGGTGACCAGGACGGTGCCGCGGCCGATGAGGTTGTTCTCCCGGCGTTGCAGCACCGCCTGTTCCCAGTGGCCGGGCCAGTACGCGGCGGCAGGCCGGCGGTCCGCGGCCGGAACGAGGACGTGCTCGGCCACCGGAACGCCCGCTTCGGCCAGCAGCGCCAGCGAGTCGATCTTGTCTGCGGCCCGCTCGGTGATCCCGGCCGGGGCGGCGAGCAGCCGGCAGCGGTTCCTCCGTGCCCATACGCGGGCGTGGTCGCCGTGTTCGGGCGCGAACGCCACGGCCATGCGCCGCGGCTCCGCTGCGCCGGTACGCGACGGCTGCCCCGGCGTCTCGGCGGAGCGTGCCGCGGGCAGCGCGGAATGCGCCGTCAGCAGCGGGGAGACCGGTTCGTGGCGCAGCCAGTCGACGGCGGGCCGGAAGGAGGCGGGCAGGAACGCGGAGCGGTCCAGGAACACCACCTCGTCGACGAGTTCGCCGAGCGCGGCCAGTCCTTCGCCGGCGGGCACGCCCTCAAGAGTGGCGGCGCGGGCCGGTGCGGCCGGTGCGGGGGCGGACAGTCCGGCACGTACACCGGCAGACACACCGGCGGGCATATCGGCAGAGACATCGGATGACACAGAGGGGGGCCTTTCGCGGGGAGGTGGGCGGCAGCGGGCGTCATACGTGGGGGCGTCATATGCGCGGGCCCTCCGCCGGGGCGCGCGGGCGCAGCAGCCGGCGGCGGGCGGCTGTCAGCCGCGTAAGGGTGGCGAGGGCGTCGTCGTGGCCGCCCAGCAGGGAGGGACCGCGGCCGACGAAGCGGGCGCACACGCCGTGATGGGCGGAGTGGACCCGGTCCAGGGAGGCGCTCAGCTCCCGCTGGGACGGGCACCCCGCAGGGCAGGTGCGCGCATGTGCGGAACCCCAGCGGCGCAACTCGTCTACCAGCGCCCGGTGATCGGCGGACCACAGGCCGGAGAAGCCGTCCTCCGTGCGATCGCCGGTCGTCATCGAGGGGCGGACCAGCGTCTCGTAGTCGACAGGCGTGAAGGAGGCGGTGAGTTGCATCGCGACGGCGCAGGCGCGCAGCAGCTCCGCCGCCGCCCGTGTTCCCGCCGGGAAGGGGTGGCGGCGGGCGCCCTCCGCGGTGGCGTCGCGCAGGGCTACCACGGCGGCCTGGGTGAGCGTGAAGAACAGCCGGTGGCCGGACCGCCACCGCGCCAGCGGTGCGTCACTCCGTGCGCCGGGCGGCGGGGGCGCGGTCACGCCGCATGCCGCCAGCGCGGCCCTGAGCGCCTGTTCGCCCGTCTGCCCGGACCGGCTCAGCACGTCGGCGGCGCTCGCTCTGAGCGCGTGGACGAGTGTGTACGCCGGTGCACGGGAGGTGCGGGCGATACCGAAGTAGGCGTCGTAGTCGGCGTCCCGGCCGTCGGGCGGCCGTACGGCCGGGCCTCGGGGGGTGGGGCCCGGCCGTGCGGCGGCGTCGCTCAGTTCGGCGAGGCGCGCGGGCAGCAGTTCGGGCGGAGGAAGCCACAGAGGGCCCGTATGAGTGATCATATGTTCTTGACCGGTCATGAGCGGACCCGTGTCCCTAGCGTCTCCCCATGAACAGCGAACCCTTCCCGGCGGCCGCCGCCGAGGCGGCCGAACGGCTGGCCGCGCACTGGCGGGCACTCGCCGCCGCCGAACTCCCGGTGACCCCGCCGGGCGCCCCCGGCACGACGCTCAAGGAGCTGCCGCTGACGGCGCCCGAGCAGGGCGAGGAGCTGGCGGCGATCCTGGACGACACCTGGCGCACGATCGTGCCGCAGCTGACGCACTGGCAGCATCCCGGTTTCCTCGGCTACTTCCCCACCGGCAACTCGCCCGCCTCGGTGCTGGCCGAGCTGGTCACGGCGGGGCTGGGGGTGCAGTGCATGATGTGGTCGACCTCTCCGGCGGCCACCGAGCTGGAGCAGCGGATGTGCGACTGGCTCGCCCGCGCTCTGGCGCTTCCGGAGCGCTTCACGCACGCGTCGGGCCGCGGCGGGGGCGTGATCCTGGACTCCGCGTCGTCCGGCGTCCTGGTGGGCCTGGCCGCCGGGGCGAACCGGGCGTCCGGGGGGCGCTGGCGCAGCCATGGCACCGAGGGCCGCCACCGGGTCTACTGTTCCGCCGCGGCCAACGTCTGTGTGCCCAAGGCCGCCCGGATCGCCGGAGTCGGCGAGCCGGTCCCGGTCCCGGTGCTGCCCGGCACGCACACCATGGACCCGGCCGCCCTCGCCGAGCGGCTCGACGCCGACCGGGGCTCGGGGCTGACGCCCGCCGCCGTCGTGGCGACCGTCGGCACCACCGCCACATGCGCCCATGATCCGGTTCCTGAGATCGGCGCGGTCTGCGCGGAGCGCGGCGTCTGGCTGCATGTGGACGCCGCCTACGCGGGCAGCGCGGCGCTCTGCCCGGAGCACCGCCGTGTCAACGCGGGCCTGGAGTACGCCGATTCGTACGCCGTCAACGCCCACAAGTGGATGCGCACCGGCACTCCGTGCGATGTCCTGTGGGTCGCCGACCGGCACGCCCTGACCGACGCCCTGGGCGCCGCCCCGACCTATCTGCGCACCGCCGGCCCGGCCTCGGACGCGGTCGTCGACTTCAAGGACTGGCAGATCCCGCTCGGCCGCCCGATGCGCGCGCTGAAGCTCTGGTACGTGCTGCGCGCCCATGGGCTCGAAGGGCTGCGCAGCGCCATCCGCCATGACATCGGCCTGGCTGCCTCGCTGGCGCGGCTGGTCGCGGACGAGCCTGGTTTCCGGCTCGTCGCCCACGACCTGGGCCTTGTGGTCTTCCGATGCGACTCCGACGAGCGGACCCGGGAGCTGACACAGCGGCTGTCTGAGGAGCCCGGGCTGCTGTGCACACCGGCCGAGGTGGACGGCCGGCCCGTGCTGCGCGCCGCGCTGGGCTCCCCGTACGCGGACGAGGCGAGCGTGCGCCGGGCGTGGGCTGTCGTTCGCCGCTGCGCCGCCCCAGCGCGCTGAGCCCGCAGGGGCGGCCGGGCCCGCTCCCCTCAGCCCGAAGCCGCCCGCCGGGAAGGCGGGCGGCTTCGGGCGGGACTGGAGGGGCGGGAAGGGCCCGGTCACAGCCCGGCCGGGCGGACGCCGACGTAGTCGATAAGCCCGCTGCTGACGCTGCCCTGCTTGACGATGCCCTGTTCGCTGAGCTGAAGGGCCTGACAGCCGTCGCCCACCTGGGCGCCGGGGGAGAGCAGCACGATGTTGCAGAGCATCAGCGGCCGCTGCTCGACCTGATTGGTATCGGCGGCCGCCGGGACGGCCCCGGCCAGAGCGGCGACAGCGGCAGTTGTGAGTGAGACCGCTGCCCCACGGAACGATGCGCGCACCGTCACCCTCCCACCAGTGCGGGAACCGCGACGTCGAGCCGGTTGATCAGGTCCGTGTCCTGCGTGCGGGACTTCATGACCTCCTGCTCGACGCCCTGACGTGCCACACAGGGACTGGTGGTGCTGCTGTGGGACAGCGAGCCGGTCCCGCATGCCATCGACGGGCTGTGGACGTTGATGTTGGTGTCGGCGACGGCCGTGCCGGCGGCGCCCAGCGACCCGAGCACGGCGGCGGCCACGGCCGCCGCCAGACCCAGACGCGGGAATTCACGCGTACGCATTGAGCGAACTCCAGGAAGAGAAGGGGCGGTCCGGTCAGCCCAGCGGGATGTCGAGCGGGGTGATCACATCGGCGAAGTCGACGATGTCCGCGCTTGTCGTGTCGTGCTTCACGATGCGCTGCCTGACCAGCTGTTCGGTGACACACGGCCGGGACTCGCCGGTCAGCGACAGCGGCGCCGATCCGCACACCATCGGGGGGTCGGCCAGATTGTCGTTGCTGTCCGCGTTCGCCGACCCGGCGGCGGCGCCTGCCGCCAGCAGCCCGGCGCACACGGCCAGCGCCGCCTGCTTTCGCACGCCCATCACGTTTCCTGTCTCCAGTCACTCCGAGGATCATTTCCGTGGGATCAACGGAGGCCGCCGATAAGAAGACACGGCCATCGGCACAGCCGATTGTCCGAACGTCAGAGGCCGGATCTCATCGCACGGGCACGTCGGCCGCCGGCGACGCCGGCGCGGCTTCCGGGGTCCCGTGTGTCCCCGGCGGCCGCAGCGCCGCCGAGATGCCCGCCGCCAGCAGCGCGCCTGCGACCGGCGCGGTCAGATACAGCCACAGCAGGTCCGTACGGCCGGACAGCAGGGCCGGGCCCAGCTGGCGGGCCGGGTTGACGCCGCCGCCCGAGAGGGGGCCGAAGCAGTAGATGACCGCGGCGACCGAGGCGCCGATCAGAAGGGGGAGGAAGCCTGCCAGGCGCGGGCGCGCGATGGCGATCGCGACGATCAGCATGATGGCCGTCATACAGCCCGCCTCCGCGAGGAACACCGCGCCAGTGCCCCAGTCCGGGGACGGCGCCAGCGCCGCGTAGCCGACCCGGGTGGCGGGGTCGCCCCACACCAGGCGGGCCAGGGCCACGCCTGCCAGGGAGCCGGTCAGCTGGGCGGCTACGAAGGGGGCGACGGCGCGGCCGGGGAAGACGCGCAGCAGCCAGAGAGCCAGGGTGACCGCCGGGTTGAGGTGGCCCGCGGTGCCGCGGCGCATGGCCGGGCCGAGGACCGCGGTGACGATCATGCCGACCATCAGCGCCATCGCCGCCAGGCGGCTCTCCGGGGTGGACAGCACGGAGGCGAGCGGTGAGTCGGGGAGGCCCATCCAGCGGGCCGCGGTCACCACGGCGAAGAGTGTTCCTGTCGTGAGTGCGCACTCGTACAGGGCCGTGCGAAGGCGCAGAGGCCGCGTCTCAGGTGTGTCGGGCGCGGCGGCCGGCCCGGTGGCGCGCGCGGAGGCGGGCCCGGCGGCGGGCGTGCTGGGTTTCGTACGGCGGGGAGCGCGGCGGGTTTCCCGCGTGTCGGGTGTCATGGGGTCCCCCCTCAGTCCGCCGCCGGCGTGCTGCCGCTGCCGTGCGGCACGTCCGCATGCTCCGCCGGGACCGTGCCGAGACGGCCCGCGCGGTAGTCCTCGACCGCCTGGGCGATCTCGTCGCGGGTGTTCATCACGAACGGCCCGTACCGGGCGATCGGTTCGCGGATCGGCCGACCGCCGAAGATCAGCACGTCGAAGTCGTCCGCCGGGCCCTCCTGCCGCGCGGCGGCGGTCACGCTGAGCGCGCCGCCCTCCTCGCCGAACAGGGCGAGCTGGCCCTCGCGCAGCCCGCGGTTCTCCGGGCCCGCCGTGCCCTGGCCGCCGAAGGCGTACGCGAGGGCGTTGAAGCCAGCGGGCCAGGGCAGTTCGAGGCGGGCGCCGGGGCTGAGGGTGGCGTGGATGAGCGTGATGGGGGTGGCGGTCGCGCCCGGCCCCTGGTGGCCGTCCAGCCCGCCCGCGATCAGCCGGATCAGCGCGCCGCCGTCCGCGGAGCTGAGCAGGGTCAGCTTGTCGCCGCGGATGTCCTGGTAGCGGGGCGGGTTCCACTTGTCGGCGGCCGGGAGGTTGACCCACAGCTGGAAGGAGTGCATGACGCCGCCGCGGGCGAGCATCTCCTCGGTGGGCATCTCGTCATGCAGGATGCCGGACCCCGCCGTCATCCACTGGGTGTCGCCGCCCTCGATGATCCCGCCGCCGCCGTTGGAGTCCTGGTGCGCCACCGCGCCGTCCAGGACATAGCTGACGGTCTCGAAGCCGCGGTGCGGATGCCAGGGCGCGCCCTTGGCGTCGCCGGGGGCGTAGTCGACGGCCCCCACGTGGTCGAGCATCAGGAACGGGTCGGTGTGCCGGGGCGCGATCGGCCCGGGGAAGGCGCGGCGGATGGGGAAGCCTGCCCCCTCGAAGCCGGGCTCCGCGGTGATGACGCCCCGCACCCGCCGCTCGGCGGTCAGCGCGGGGTCCGGGCGGCGCACCCGCTTCAGCAGGAGCAGTTCATCGACGGCGACGGTGACGGCGGGCATGACACGTCCTTCCCTCTCGGTGTACGCGCAGGAACAGTGCGGGCCGCGCGCCGCGACGGGCAAGGGCCGCCCGGACACTTCGTCAGGTGTCCGTCACATACGGCGACTTCAGGAAGTCCGGCCCACTTGACGAAGTGCGCCCAGCGCCATGGACCCCTCTGTCGCGATGGCCGGAAAGTTGCCCGGAACCGGCCGAGATCGACCCGGCCAGCGCGGCCGGCCTGCTCGGACTTCGAACGTCGTTCCACGTCCCACGCCCCACGGCCCTATCGAGAGGAACCGGTGACACATGTGCGGCCTTGCCGGATGGGTTAACCACCAGCGCGATCTGACCGCGTACGAGGACATGGCGGCGGCCATGACCCACACCATGGAATGCCGGGGCCCGGACGCCTGGGGGCTGTGGACCTCGCCCCACGCGATCCTCGGGCACCGCCGGCTCGCGATCATCGACCTCGAAGGCGGCAAGCAGCCGATGGCGGCCGCCGAGGACGACTCGCTGCCGGTCATCACCTACACGGGTGAGGTCTACAACTTCCGCGAGCTGCGCGAGGAGCTTGAGGGTCTCGGCCACCGCTTCCGTACGACGTCCGACACGGAGGTCGTGCTGCGCGCCTACGTCGAGTGGGGCGAGCACTTCGCGGAGCGCCTCAACGGCATCTACGCCTTCGCCATCTGGGACCCGCGCACCGAGGAGCTGCTGCTGGTCCGCGACCGGATGGGCGTCAAGCCGCTGTACTACTACCCGACCGCGGACGGCGGCCTGCTGTTCGCCTCCGAGCCGAAGGGCATCCTGGCCCACGAGGACGCCGAGGCCGTCGTCGACGCCGAGGGCCTGCGGGAGATCTTCAGCATTGTGAAGACCCCGGGGCACGCGGTGTTCCGCGGCATGCACGAGGTGCTGCCCGCGACCGTGATGCGCTTCGGCCGCGAGGGGCTGATCAGCACCCGGAAGTACTGGGAGCTGGCGGCCCGCCCGCACACCGACGGCCTCGACGCGACGGTGGCCCATGTCCGCGAGCTGCTGGAGGACATCGTCGAGCGGCAGCTCGTCGCGGACGTCACCGTCGGCACCCTGCTCTCCGGCGGCCTGGACTCCAGCGCGGTGACCGCGCTGGCCGCGAAGGCGCTGGCCAAGCAGGGTGTGGAGCAGCCCATCCGGGCGTTCTCCGTGGACTTCAAGGGCCATGAGGAGCGCTTTGAGTCCAACGTCCAGTGGGAGGACCCCGACACCCCGTTCGCGGTGGAGGTGGCGAAGCACGTCGGCGCCGAGCACATCATCGTCGAGCTGGACAACGCCGACATCCTCGACGACGAGGTCCGCGACACGGTGCTGCGCGCCCAGGACCTGCCGGTGTCCACCGGCGACATGGAGTACTCGCTGCTCATCCTGTGCCGGGCGCTGAAGGAGCGGATGACGGTCGCGCTGTCCGGCGAGGCAGCGGACGAGCTGTTCGGCGGCTACACCTGGTTCCACGACAAGGAGGCCGTGGAGAACGGCTCCTTCCCCTGGCACCACCCGTTCGAGAAGGCCGGCGGCATCGGCGCGCTGCGCACCGTCGGGCTGTGGGACCGGCTGGGTCTCGACGAGTACGTCAAGGAGCGCTACTCCCAGGCGCTGGAGGAGGTGCCGCGGCTGGACGGCGAGAGCGGCCTGGAGGCGCGGATGCGTGAGGTCACGTATCTCAACCTCACCCGCTGGGAGAACTTCCTGCTGGACCGCAAGGACCGCATCAGCATGGCCGTCAGCCTTGAGGTGCGGGTGCCGTTCACCGACCACCGGCTCGTCGAGTACGTCTACAACACGCCGTGGGCGATGAAGACCTTCGACGGCCGGGAGAAGAGCCTGCTGCGCGCCGCCATGCGGGGTGTGCTGCCGGACTCGGTGCTGGACCGCAAGAAGAACCCGTACCCCTCCACCCAGGACAGGAAGTACGAACTCGCCCTGCGGGAGCGGGTGGAGGCGCTGCTCACCGAGGGTGCGCCGGTGCTGCAGATCGTGTCGGAGGAGGAGGTCCGCCGGCTGCTGGACGTGCCCGAGGGCTCGTACAACATCGGCGGCCCCTGGAGCGCCCGCGCCGTGCTGGAGCGGCTGATCGAGTTCAACGCCTGGGTCGCCTCCTACGGCGTCCGGGTCGAGCTGTAGACGGGGCGGGCCACCGGCGAACCACAGGCGACGCGCACTCTGCGAACGCCCGGCCGCCCTCCTCCGGGCGGCCGGGCGCGCGCTCCTTTTCCACCAGCCTTCTTGAGGAGATGACGAAATGACGGGCCCTTCCGGCAATGACAGCGGCCGTGACAGCGGCAATGACAACGTTCCCGTGCTCACCGTCTGGTCGGACATCGGCTGCCCCTGGGCCAGCCTCGCGCTGCACACCCTGCACGCCGCGGCCGAACGGCGCGGGCAGACGCTGCTGCTCGACCATCACGCCTTCCCGCTGGAGCTGTTCAACCGCCAGCCCACCCCGAAGTTCATCGTCGACCCCGAAGTGATCGTGATCGCCGCCTGCCGCCCGGAGCTGGGCTGGCGGCTGTGGCAGGGCAAGGAGTCCGAGTACCCCGTCACCACCCTGCCCGCGCTGGAGGCGGTGCAGGCCGCCAAGGACCCGGCGGTCGGCGGGCTGCGGGCGAGCGGCGAGCTGGACCGTGCGCTGCGCCGGGCCTTCTACGCCGAGAGCCGGTGCATCAGCGTCCACTCGGTGATCCTGGACATCGCCGAGGAGTGCGCGCACGTCGACGCCGGGGCGCTTCAGGCGGCGCTGGCCCGCGGGGCCGGGCGTGCCGAGGTGTACGAGCAGTGGCGTACGGCGCAGGGCCCGGACATCCAGGGCAGCCCGCACTTCTTCACCGCCGACGGCTATGCCGCGCACAACCCGGGCGCGCGCTTCGAGTGGACGGGCGACCCGAACAAGGGCGGGCTGCCGCGGCTGCACGCGTACGACACGGACTGGGCAGACGAGCTGCTCGACAAGCTGAGCGCCGCCGCCGGCCGCATCGCCGGGGCATAAGGCATCACTCGCCATCCGATCCCCATCCTCATCCTCATCCCCATGGAACTTGGCAGCACTTCAGAGAAGAAGAGGTAGTTCTATGTCGGCACGATCGATACGGCCGCCGAAGCAGCGGTTCGCCGGCAAGGTCGCCCTCGTCGCCGGAGCCGGCGACGGCATCTGCCGGGCCACCGCGCTGGCTTTCGCCCAGGAGGGCGCTTCCGTCATGCTCGCCGGCCCCGAGTCCGAGGACCTCGGCGGCACCGTGAAGCTGATCCTCGACGCGGGCGGCGAGGCGGACCATGTCACCGTGGATCTGACCGACGGCGGCTCGGCGGCCGCCCGCGCCATGGTCCGGGCCGCCGAGGAGCGTTACGGCACGATCGACATCGCCTTCAACAACGCCACCGTCACCGGGCCGAACCGCAACGTCGCCGACATCTGCGAGACGGTCTGGGCCGAGACGCTGGCGGCCAACCTCACCGGCGTGTGGATGGCGATGAAGCACGAGCTGGCCCATATGGAGCGCAACGGCAGCGGCGTGATCGTCAACACCGCCTGCAACATGGCCACCACCGGCAAGCTGACCGGCATGGGCGCATACGCCGCGTCCAAGGCCGCGCTGTCCACGCTGACCCGCACAGCCGCCAATGAGTACGCCCCCAAGGGCATCCGGATCAATGCCATCAGCCCCGGCCCGGCGCATGAGCCGAGTCCCGCCGTCATCGATCCCAGCCCCTCCCCCGTGACACCGCTGGGGCGGGGCGCGAGCACCGAGGAGGTGGCCGACACCGTCGTCTGGCTCTGCTCGGACGAGGCCGCGTTCGTCGTCGGGCACGATCTCGTCCTCGACAAGCGCTCCGCCGCCTGAGGCTGCGCGCGCAAGGCCGTTGAAGAGGGGGTGCGGACGTGCCGGCTGGAAGCGCCGAGAACCTGACAGAGTTGGCGATTGCGGCTACGTACCGGATGTCAGGCCACAATAGCGTCCAGGCCATGACAAACAATGCCTCCACGACGGCCACGACAGCCGAGACGGCCACGTCAGCCGAGACGGCCGCGGCGGCTCCTGCGGCTCCCGCGGCTCCCTCTCCCGACGCGCCGCGGGGCGGACGGTTCGCCAGTAAGGCCCCCGCCCGCCCCGCCCCGGCGGCCATCGCCGTCGGCGCCGCGTTCTCCGTCCTCGCCCTGGTGGCCCTGGTCGCCCTGGGCGAGGCGATGGACCAGGTGCTGCTGGTCCCGCCGCTGGCCGCCAGCGCCGCGCTCGTCTACGGCGCGCCAGCGCTGCCGCTCTCCCAGCCGCGCAGCGTCATCGGCGGCCAGCTGCTCTCCGCGCTCACCGGATTCGCGGTGCTCGCCGCGTCCGGCAGCACGGTCTGGGGCAGCGCCGTCGCCGGCGGCCTCGCCCTCGGCGTGATGATGCTCGCCCGCACCCCCCACTCACCAGCGGCCGCGACGGCCGTGATCGTGGTCGTCACCGAGCCGTCCGCGCTTACGTTCCTGCCGCTGCTCGCCCTCGCCACGGCGGTGCTGGTGCTGTTCGGCGTGATCGCCGGGCGCACCGGACGCACCCCGCGCTACCCGACCTACTGGTGGTGACCCGCCGCCCCCGCAGGGGGCGGGCCTCCCGTGCGCCGTTCGCCGCCGCGTGAGGCCGCCGAGGCCGCGTGAAACCGCGTGAAACCGCGTGAAACCGCGTGGGGCCACCGAGGCCGCCAAGGCCGCCGAGCACCCCAGGGGTCCCGCATGGACACGCACATCGACAGCACGGAGGAGACACCCCGTGATCTACCGGTACGCCCATGACGTCGTCCTGGACGACATCTTCCTGGACCTCGACGGGTTCATCCCCGGCGTCGAACTGCTGCTGAAGATCGAGGGCCTCAACCCGGCGGGCTCGATCAAACTGAAGGCGGCGGTCGGACTGCTGGACGACGCGGAACAGCGCGGGCTGCTCCGCCCCGGAGGATCGGTCATCGAGTCCTCCTCCGGCAACCTCGGCATCGCGCTCAGCTCGGTGTGCGCGGCCCGCGGCTACCGCTTCACCTGCGTCGTCGACCCCAACACCCCGCGGCAGAGCATCGCGCTGATGGAGGCGTACGGCGCGCAGGCGGTGATCGTGCGCGAGCGCGACGCCAACGGCGGCTATCTGCAGACCCGCATCGACTACATCCACCGGCGGCTGCGCGACGACCCCGCGCTGGTCTGGCCCAACCAGTACGCCAACCCGGCCAATCCGCGCGCCCACTACGAGCGCACCGCCGCCGCCATCGCCCGGCAGGTGAACGGGGTCGACTGCCTCTTCGTCGGCGCGGGCACCACCGGCACGCTCATGGGCTGCGCCCGGTACTTCCGCAAGCACTCGCCCGGCACCCGGATCGTGGCCGTCGACTCCGTGGGGTCGGTGACCTTCGGCACCCCGCCCGGCAAGCGGCATATACCGGGTCTTGGCGCCAGCCGCCGGCCGGAGATCTTCGATCGGCGGCTGGCAGACGCGTTCGTCCAGGTGCCGGAGGCCGACGCGATACGGATGTGCCGCCGGATCACCGCCGAGCGGGGGCTCGCGGTCGGCGGCTCGACGGGCACGGTGCTGGCGGCCGTGGAGCGGCAGCGCGAGGAGATCCCGGCCGGGGCGCGGGTCGTGGCGATCTCCCCGGACCTGGGGGACCGCTATCTCAGCACGGTCTATGACGACCTGTGGGTCTTCGAGCGGTTCGGCGACCTCGACCGGCTCGGCGACCTCGGCGACCTCGGCGACCTCGATGGGCTCGACCAGCCCGGCGGGCTCGGCGACCTCAACGGGCTCGACCGGCCCGGCGGGTCCGGCGGGTCCGGCGGGTCCGGCGGGTCCGGCGGGTCCGGCGGGTCCGGCGGGTCCGGCGGCGCGTCGGGCGACGGCGGACACCTTGGGGCCGGCGGCCCGCCACTCGACGGCGGCCCAGACGTCCAGGGCCAGGGCCACGGCCATGACCGGGACAGCGACCGGGGCCGGGTGCCGGCCACCGCGGGGGGCCGGCACCGCGGCCAGGGCGAGCCGCCCGTGCTGGCGGGCGCGACGCCGTCCGCCGCCGCTCCTTCCGCTCCTTCCGCCGCTTCCGCCCCTTCCACCTCTTCCGCGAACTCCCCGAAAGGCACCTGATGTTCGAGTTCAGCGTCGTCGGCGGCACAGCCGCGCGTGACATCATCGGCCGCACCCGGCAGCAGATCGTCCGGGAGGTCCGTGAGACATATCTGACCCATCACGCCGGCGACTCGGTGAATCCCAACAGCTACTTCCTGCGCTTTCCCGACAAGCCGGACAGCCGCATCATCGCCCTGCCCGCCTATCTCGGCGGCAAGCACGACGTCGCCGGCATCAAGTGGATCAGCAGCTTCCCCGCGAACATCGAAAGCGGCGTCCCGCGCGCTTCGGCCGCGCTGCTGCTCAACGACTACGCCACCGGCTACCCCGTCGCCTGCCTTGAGGCATCCCAGATCAGCGCGGCCCGCACCGCCGCGTCCGCCGTGCTGGCGGCCGAGGAGCTGACCGGCGGCCGCAGTGCCCGCCGCCTCGCCGTCGTCGGCGCCGGTGTGATCGCCCGTAACATCCTGGAGTTCTTCACCGCGCAGGAGTGGTCCTTCGGCGAGGTGGTCGTCCACGACCGCAGCGAGGAGTACGGGGCCGCCTTCACGCAGTACATCACCGGTGAACTGGGCCACACCGCCCGCTTCGAGGCCGGGCTGCGCTCCGCCCTGGACGGCGCGGACCTGATCGTCCTGGCGACCACCGCGGGCGAGCCGTACATCCTGGACCCGCGGACCTTCAGCGCCGGGCAGACGGTGCTCAACATCTCCCTGCGGGACATCGCCCCCGAGATCATCAAGGACGCGCAGAACATCCTCGACGACATCGGCCACTGCATGACGGCGAACACCTCCCCGCATCTGGCCGAGCAGCAGTACGGACACCGGGACTTCATCGCCGGCACCCTCGCCGAGGTGATGCGCGGCGAGCTGAAGCCCGACCCCGGCCGTCCGGTGATCTTCTCGCCGTTCGGTCTCGGCGTGCTCGATCTCGCGGTCGGCGTGCATGTGCTGCGCCACGCCCGCGAGTCGGGCGAAGCGGTGGACGTCGAGGACTTCTTCGGCGAAACCCGGCGGTGGTGACGTATGTCCGCCATCGCCTCCGCCACGCCGTCTGCCTCCGCCCCCTCCGCGCCGCTGCTCGGCGCGGTCGTCATCGGGCTGGGCTCACGGGGCCTCGGCGTCCTCGAACGCATCGTGACCCTGACCTCCCGCCCCCACTGGCGGCAGCGGCCCTTCACCCTCGACCTCGTCGACCCGCGCGCGGACGGAGCGGGCCTGCACGACCCCGAGCAGCCCGACCATCTGCTGCTCAACACCGTGGCCTGCCAGGTGTCGCCGTTTCCGGAGGAGACCACCGTCGGCGACACGGTCGGCGACCGCGGGCCGAATCTGTACGAGTGGGTCCGCGCCCGCGGACTGCGGCTCGGCGACGACGGCCGCACCCTCGGCCCGGCCGGCCGCGAGGTCCGCCCCGACGACTATCTGCCGCGCCGCGTCCTCGGCGAGTACCTCACCTGGTATCTGCGCCGAACGCTGCGCCGCGCCCCCGCGCATCTGGACATCCGGCTCCACCGGGCCACGGCCGTCGCCCTCGCGGACGCGCCCGGCGGAGCCCGTGCCGTCACCCTGGACGACGGCACGGTGCTGCGCCGCCCCTTCGTCTTCCTCACCACGGGCCACACACCGCACGGGGAAACGCCGGACCCCGGCGACCCGCACGACGAGGCAGCCGCGCCCGCACGTGCGACCTCGCCCGCCACGGCCGCGCACGACGACGGCCGCGGCGGTCACGCCCCGCACGAGGGGCCCCTGGAGACGGCGCCCCGGGCCGCCACCGCGGCCGGTCCGGGCACCCGGACAGACGGCCGCACCCGGCACACCCCGCACGAGGGGCCGCCGGAGACCACCGGGCCGGGCGAGACCGCGGCCCCGCCCGCGCCGGGCATACGGGCGGACGGCCTCACCGGTCACACCCCGCCCGGTCAGCGGGCGCACCGCGTCGGCGGGCGTCGGCGGATCGCCGACATCTATCCGCCCGCGCGGAAGTTCGCCGACGTCGCGCCGGGCCAGACGGTCGCACTCGCCGGCACCGGCCTGTCCAGCATGGACGCCGTCGCCTCGCTCACCGTCGGCCGCGGCGGCCGCTACACCGCCGACGGCGGAGTGCGCCGCTATGTCCCCAGCGGCGACGAGCCCCGCATCCTGCTGTTCTCCAGGACCGGGCTGCCGTTCCGCGCCCGGCCGCGGCTGCACCGCCCCGGCGGCGCGTTCGAGCCGCTGGTCTTCCATCAGGCGGGCGTGGACCGGCTGCGTTCGGCCGCGCCGAGCGGACAGCTCAGTCTGTACGGGGACGTCCTGCCGCTGCTCTGCGCCGAGATGCGCATCGCCTACCACCGCCGCTGCGCCCTGCTGGCGGGCGGCGGCCCCGAGGCGGCTCGCCGTACGACGGCCCGGCTGCGCGCCGCCGTCGCCGACGGCTCCCTCGGCCGGGAGCTGGACGAGCTGGACGCCCAGCACGCCGACCGCTTCGGCGTGTTCGACCCGTACGCCGTGCTGTTCCCGGACATCGCGGGGACGACGGCGGTCGCGGTGACGGCAGACAGCGGCGCCTACCAGGAGTGGTACCGGGAGCGGCTCGTCGACGACCTGATCGAGGCACGCCTCGGGCTGTCCGGCTCACCGCTGAAGTCCGCCCTCGAAGTGCTGCGCGACCAGCGTGAAGTGATCCGTTACGCGGTGGACTTCGGCGGCCTCGACGAGAAGTCCCACGAGGAGTTCTACGGCCGCTTCACCTCCGTGCTCAACCGGTCGGTGACCGGTCCGCAGCGCGAACGCCACGAGGAGCTGCTCGCACTGCTGGACGCCGGCGTCGTCGCCGTGCCCTTCGGACCGGGGCCGCGCGCAGACTGGGACGAGGAGGCGGGCGTCTGGCGCATCACGTCCACGGCGCTGGCGGAGCCGTACGGCGAGAGCGCCGACTGGCTGGCGCACGCGACCTCCGGCCAGCCGGATGTGGAGCGCACCGGCAGCGCCCTGCTGGCGGGCATGCTCGCCGCCGGGCGCATCCGCCGGCACCGTCCTGAGGCGCCCAGCAGCCGGGGCGTCGACATCACCCCGGGCCAGCACCCGGTCGCCGCCGACGGCACGGCAGACGAACGCATCTGGATTCTCGGGCCGCTGTGCGAGGGCGCGACCTTCTACAACCACTATGTGCCGTCGCCGGGCGGGGTGAACCGCGCGCTCCTCGACGCGCACTGCTGCGTCACGGCGATGCTCGACGCGGCCGCCCGCATGGCGACGCGGGCCGCGGTCATGCCCTCCATGAGCCAGACAGCCACGGGCCCGACAGCCATCAGCCCACCAGCCCAGCACGACGACCGTCCCCTGGCCGAAGCGGAGGCAGCCCGGTGAACGCGGCACTCGCGACACTTCCCATCCTGGTCACCCTCGGCCTGCTCGCCGCGCGCGTGAAGGCCCTGTACGCGGCCCTCGCCGCACTCGCCTCGGCGGCCGTGCTCACCGCCCTGGCCTTCCGCACGCCGCTCGGGGAACTGGCCGACTCCGGGCTGCATATGCTGCCCACGGCCGTGGAACTGGCCGCGATCCTCTTCGGCGGCATCCTGCTGAGCGAGCTGATGAGCCGTACGGGCGCACAGCGGCGGCTGGGTGACTGGATCGGCGGGGCGTGCCGGACGCCGGGGCGCGCGGTGCTGCTGGTGCTGCTCGGCGTGACGCCGTTCGCCGAGTCGCTCACCGGCTTCGGCATCGGCGTGATCGTCGCGATCCCGCTGCTGCGGCAGCTCGGACTGTCCCCGGCGAAGGCGGCCGTCGTGGGTCTGCTGGGCCTGGTCACCGTGCCGTGGGGGTCGCTGGCCCCCGGCAGTCTGGTGGCCGCCCAGCTCGGCGGGGTCGGCTTCCAGGAGCTGGGCGTGTACTCGGCGCTGCTGTCCGCGCCGGTCTTCGCGATCTGCGCGGCGGCCGCGCTGGCCGTGACGTACGGGGTGCGGGGCGCGCTGTCCCTGGCGGGCGACTGGCTGCTGGCCGTGGGCACGCTGTGGACCGTCATATGGGCCGTCAACGCCTTCGTCGGCGTGCCGCTCGCCGGTGTGCTGGGCGGTCTTGCGGTGATCGCGGCGCTGCTGCTGGTCTCCCGCGCCCAGGACGGCCCGCGACAGCCGGCGGAGCCGATCGCCCGCACCCTGACCCCGTACGCCTTCCTGGTCGGCGGGCTCCTCGCCGGGCGGGCGGCGCTGGCCGCGGCGGGCGTGGAGGAGGGCTGGTGGGCGGTCCTGGCGGGCCCCGCGGGCTGGCTGCTGCTGACCGTGGCGCTGACCCCGCGGCTGCTCGGCGGGCGGGACGCGGTGCTGGGCGCCGCCGTGCGGGACACGCTGGGCCGGTGGTGGCTGGTGACCATGACGACCGTCGTCTTCCTGGCGCTGGGCACGCTGCTGACCGCGTCCGGGATGAGCCGCGCCATCGCGGAGGCGGCTGCCGGGCTCGGCCCGGCGTATCTCGTCCTCGCACCGTGGATCGGCGCGGCCGGCGGCTTCCTGGCCGGCTCCAACACCGGGGCCAATGCGATGTTCGCGGCCAGCCAGGGCGCGACGGCGCAGGTCCTCGGCTATCCGGCGGTCCAGCTGGTCGCCGTCCAGAACGTCAGCGCCGCGCTGGCCTCCGGGGCGGCCGTCGCGCGCGTGGTGCTGGCGGCCCAGCTCGCCCAGAGCGCGCCCGGCCCGAGCGATGAGCCCGGCCGCGGGTCGGAGGCGTCCGCCGGTACGGGCGCCGGTACGGGTACGGTGCTGGTCCAGGCGCCCGCGGCTACGGCTACGGCTACGGCTACGGCTACGGCGGCGACCGTGGATCCCAGCCGGGTGCTGCGCACCGTGCTCGGCGTGTACGCGGCGGTGTTCGTCGCGCTGGGGGCGATCGCCCTGCTGTGGCGGTGAGTGCCGAAGCCGTCCGACGACGCGGCCCCGCACCTCCAACGAGGTGCGGGGCCGCGTCGTCGCCTTCCGTCCTCGCCTAGGCGGCGACGGTCAGCCCCGCGCCGCGCCACCGCCGCGCGATCTCCAGGACCGCGCCGACGGCCGGAGGCAGCCAGGACTGCTCGCTCCACATCAGCCGTACGACCCGGTGCTGACGCGGCAGTTCGTCCAGCACGATCACATCCCCCCGTTCGACCTCCGTCGACACCGCGTCCTCGGGGAGCATCGCCGCGAAGCGGCCGTTGCGCATCAGCTCCAGGATTCCCCGGACCGATCCCGCCGAGGTGAACTCCGGGCCGACGCCATAGGCCGCGGCCATCTCGTCGCGCAGGAACTGATGCGAAGGACAGCCCGAGTCGATCTGCAGCACCCGGACCCCGTCCAGCCCGCGGCGCGTCTTGAGCACCGCGTCAAGGCCGGGGCTGGCCACGGGCACCAGATCGAGCGGGTGCAGATCCTCGTGCCGCAGATCCGCGGGGTTGTCCTCCGGACAACCGGGGCGGGCGAGCACCAGGCCCACATCGAGCTTGCCCGCCGTGATCTCCTCGGCGATCCGTGAGGAGTGCATCGTCAGCGGCGACAGCTCGACCTTGGGATAGCGGTACTGGCACTCCCAGATCAGCCTGGTCATCTCCTTGTCCACCAGCAGCGAGGCCACCCCCACCGAGACCCGCCCCGTCGTCTCGCCGCGGGCCGTGAGCGCGTCCGACAACTCGTCCACGAGACTGAACAGCCGCGCCACATAGCAGTGGAACGTCTCCCCGGCCTGCGTGAGCCGCACCCCATGCGGCAGCCGCTGGAACAGCGGCGCGCCCGCCTGGGACTCCAGCGCCCTGATGTGGGACGTGACGGTCGACTGCGAGTATCCGAGCCGCCGCCCGGCCTGGGTGATGCTTTCCGCGCGGGCCACTTCCCAGAAGGTGCGCAGCTGGTAGAGAGCGATATCCATGATTCCTCCCCGTTATCTCCCGGAAATCATGCAGGGGGGCGGTGGAATCCGGCCGACATGAACCACTACTTCGTCAGCTGCGGTTCGGCCATGTGCGCGCGGCGGAGACCCCGCGCCTCAAGGGGATTCACAACCCAGCCCCGCCGGCGATCGAGGCGCAGGAGCCCGCACATTCAGCCCCGCCGACGATCGAGGCGCAGGAGCCCGCACATTCAGCCCCGCCGACGATCGAGGCGCAGGGACCCGCACATTCAGCCCCGCCGACGATCGAGGCGCAGGAGCCCAAAACCCAGCCCCGCCGGCGATTGAGGCGCAAGGGCCCGCACATTCAGCCCCGCCGGCGATTGAGGCGCAGGGGTGCGGGGGCTCCGTGCCCCAGGGTCAAGGGCGGGTGGGCGGGGAAGCGCCGAGGCGCGTGCGGGCGTAGTGGCGGGACGCGCGGGCGCGGTTGCCGCAGCCCGGGGAGCACCACGCCCGGCGGGCGTGGTGCTTGACGTAGAAGAGGCGGCAGCCCGGCCCCTCGCAGGCCCGCAGCAGGGCCAGTTCGGGCCCGGTGAAGAGCGTGACCGCGTCGTCGGCCAGCTCCGCGAGCGCCGCCGTCACGGGCCGGGCGGCGCGGTGGACGCGGGCGGCGGGGGCCGCGGGGGCGGTGCCGGACGGCCCCCAGATCAGTTCGCGCCAGGACGGCACGGCGGCAAGCGCGGCGTTCACCGCGGCGGTCGCCTCTGGCGGCGCAGACGCCCCCCGTACCGCCGCCGCGGCCAGCGCGCGGATGCCGTCGCGCAGGGCACGCGCGACGGCGAGATCCTGCGCGCCGACGCCCAGCAGGTCCGCGTCGGCCAGCGGCGTCACCAGCCGGGCCCGCATATCCCGCAGCCACGCGGCGAGCTGCTCGACACCCGCCAGCCCCTCCCGCGCGCGCCCGCGCACCGCGTACGCCGTGTTGGCCAGCTCGATCGCGGGCCGCTCACCGAAGAGCGGCGCTCCGCCCGAGGCGAGGTCGGACACCTTCATCCGGCCGATGCTACCCACCGTCCCCCGCCGCGCCCGCGGCCCTCTGCTCAGCCAGCTCGGCGTTCTCCTTCTCCAGGCGTTCGATCTTCTCGTGCAGCTCATGGATGGCGTGGCGTACGTCGTCGGCGGGGACGAGCTGCGGAATGTGCTGGGGACAGTTCCAGTCGTAGCCCTCCACCCGGATCAGCAGGGCCCGCTCGGCGCGGGCCGGGTAGCCGTCCGGGGTGAGCCGGGCGACCAGTTCGGGGTCTTCCGCGGCTTCCACGGCGCGGGCGGCGCCGAAGATTTTCAGCCGGGTGCGATGGGCGTAGTCCATCAGGAAGAGCGCGACCCGCTCCGAGTGGTCGAGGTTGCCGCGGCTGATGTACTGGCGGTTGCCGCGGAAGTCGGCGAAGCCCAGGGTGTGTTCGTCCAGCACCCGCAGAAAGCCGCGGGGTCCGCCGCGGTGCTGGATGTACGGCCAGCCCGCCTCGCCGACGCTGGCGAGATAGAAGCTGTCCCGCTGGGCGAGGAACCTCCGCTCGTCGGGGCCGATGGGTTCGGGGCCGTCCGCGGGACCTTCGACGCGGCCCCGGTAGGCGCGATGGCTTCCGTGCAGCCGCTGATGGGCCTGCACTTTCGGGGAGAAGGCGATCTCTGCGTAACGGTCGCTCATGATCCGGGCTCCTCGGCGGGTGAGATGCGGAAAGACACGGAGAAAAACGCAGGGAAAGACGCGGGGGACGACGTGGGGCAAACGGGCCAGGCGCGTGTCCGTGCGGCCGTCGCCGCACGGACACGCGCCTGGTGACTGCCGGTCAGCGGCGACGCGGGTCAGCTGTCGTGCCGGACCAGCGGCCAGTCGATCTCGGTGCCCGCGCCCTTGTTGATGAAGTTGGTGAAGACGTTGAGCGCGACGTTCGCGATGACTTCGGCGATCTCCGCGTCCGTCAGCCCCGCGGCTCGCGCGTTCTGCGCGTCGGCGTCGGCGAGTCCGCCGCGGGTGCGCAGCACGGCGTCGGCCAGCGTGAGGGCGGCCTGCGCCTTGGGGTCGGCGGACTTGGCCCGGCGGGCGGCCGCGGTCTCGGAGTCGTCCAGCTTGGCGACGTTCGCGGCCAGGTAGGTGTGGGCCGACAGGCAGTAGTCGCAGCCGTTCTCCTGTGCGACGAGCAGGGCGATGCGCTCGCGCACCGGCGCGGGGAGCACGCCTTCGCCGAGGGCTCCGGAGAAGCCGAGGTACGCCTTGAGGACGGACGGGCTGTTGGCCATCGCCTTGGTCATGTTGGGGGTGACGCCCAGGGCCTTCTGGACTCCGGCGAGCAGCTCGGCGGCGGCGCCGGTGGCGGACTCGGGCTGAACCAGGGGGAGACGCGACATGTCAGTGCCCTTCTGAGCAGAGGTGATGGTGGAGGTGTACGTGGTGTACGTGGTGGACGAGGCAGACGAGGCAGACGAGGCAGACGAGGCGGACGTGGTGGCGGCGGTCGCCGCGGAAGCGGCCGAAGTGCCGTTCGGCGGAGTGGACTTGTCGGTGTTGCGGGCGTTGTGCCACAGGCGGCGGATCACAGCGGGCCGCTCCCTTCTCGAAGGTTCTAACGCTTGCGATGGGGTGTAACTGTTAGGTCTGGGCCCTCATTCCCGCTCCGCGAAACTTTTTTCCGGCTGCCCCGAAGCGCTTCGGGCCCGGAATGAACCGGGCGCTCCCCTGGTTGGGGAGTCCCGATCACGCAGCCGGACGCGGCTGCCCTCCGACCGACGAAGGAGTGGGAGTCATGAAGGTCCGCAACTCTCTGCGCTCGCTGAAGAACAAGCCGGGAGCGCAGATCGTGCGCCGCAGGGGCAAGACCTATGTCATCAACCGGAAGGACCCGCGCGGCAAGGCCAGACAGGGCTGACGCCTTTTCAACTTCAACCGGCACCGACGCTACAACGCGCACACCGGCTGGCCCACCGGTATCGGAATTCCTGTGGGCCGGCATCGGCGCAACACATGAACAGAGCACCGGACGGCCCGATTTCTGCCATCCGGATTTCAGCCAATCAGTGGGACTGTCCGCTCACTAACGTCTTCATCACGGCAAGCGATAGCGCGCCTTTCGCCCAGCTGACGTTTCCGCCGTGAGTTTTCTCCGCTACGAAAGAGGACGCTTGATGAGTTCGACAGCCACCCGCGGCAGACGCCGTCTGTCCGCCGGTCTCGCTCTGCTGATGGCCGGGTCGTTCCTGGCCGCCGCGCCCTCCGCGCAGGCCGCCGAGCAAACGCACACGGACAACGCGGCGCTGCTCTGGAACAAGCACACGGTCGACGCGGTCATCGCCGCGTCCAACGGCGCCACCGCCCCGCCGGTCGGCGCCCGTTACTTCGCCATCGTCAGCACCTGCGCGTACGACGCCTGGGCCGCCTATGACCCGTTCGCCGTCGGCACCCAGTACGGAGACAAGCTGCGCCGCCCCTGGTGGGAGGGGACGTACGTGAACAAGAAAGCCACCGTCAGCTATGCGGCCCACCGCGCGCTGGTCGACCTCTTCCCGGCCCAGAAGGCGGACCTCGACGCCAAGCTCCGCGCCCAGGGCTATGACCCGGACAACGACGAGGTCAACGGCCGCACCCCGGCCGGCATCGCCCACAAGGCATGTGACGCGGTGCTGGAGTTCCGCCACAACGACGGGGCCAACCAGCTCGGCGACCCGGCCTACTCCGACCCGGACCCGGATTCGTACGTCTACGACAACGGCTATGTGGACTACGACAACTTCGACAAGTCCACCATCAAGGACCCGGGCCGCTGGGCGCCCATCCGCAAGGACGGCGTCACCCAGAAGTTCATCGGCTCGCAGTTCCCGAAGGTCATCCCCTTCGCGATGAAGAGCGCCGACCAGTTCCTGCCGCCCACCCCGCCCGCGTACGGCTCCGACGCGCAGAAGAAGTCCGCCGCCCAGCTGCTGGACTACAGCGCGAATCTCACCGACGAGCGCAAGGCCATCGCCGAGTTCTGGATCGAGGCCAAGGAGTCCCCGACCGGCCACCAGAACCAGGCCGCGCAGTTCGTCTCCCAGCGTGACGGCCACTCCCTCGACGAGGACGTGAAGATGTTCTTCGGCCTCAACCTGGGCATGGGCGACGCGGGCATAGCCGTCCGGCACACCAAGAAGCACTACGACTACGCCCGGCCGATCTCCACGATCCGCTACGACCACGCCGGCCAGCAGATCAAGGCCTGGGGCGGCCCGGGCAAGGGCACACAGGTCATCGACGGCAAGGACTGGACGCCGTATATCTCCACCCCCGCCTTCCCCGCTTATATCTCCGGCCACTCCACCTGGGGGTCGACCGCGGCCGAGTATCTGAAGCTGTGGACCGGCAGCGACAGGTTCGGCGACTCGGCCACCGTCAAGGCGGGTTCCTCCAAGATCGAGCCCGGCGTCACCCCGGCCAAGGACGTCACGCTGAAGTGGAACACCTTCAGCGAGTACGCCGACCAGGACGGCATCTCCCGCCTCTACGGCGGCGTCCACTGGGAGTACGACATGAAGGGCGGCCGCCAGCTGGGCATCGACCTGGCGCGGAACGCCTTCAAGGTGGCGCAGGGGTACTTCAACGGGTACGGGCCCGACTTCCCCTTCACCCCCTAGCCCACTGCCCTTCCCGTCCGCGCAGCACCCCTGACGCCGATGTGTCCGGGCCCGCAGCCACCCTTCGCGGGCCCGGACGCCCGTCGCGTCCCACCTGACAGCGCCTGACAGCACCTGACACAGTCCCCGGCGGCGCGTTGCCGCCTCCACGGCTCGACCCGCACCGTGGACGCCAACGCCTTGAGAGCCGGCAGAAGCCAGAGAGAAGCGTGTTGACCATGAAGACACTGCGAACGGGCCATGTCGGCCTCAATGTCACCGACCTCGACCGCTCCATCGCCTTCTACACCAAGGCCCTCGGACTCGACGTCGCGGGCGAGGGCGAACACGAGGGACGCCGGCACGCCTTCCTCACCCATGACGGGGAGCTGCTGCTGACCCTGTGGCAGCAGGCCGCGGACGGCTTTGCCGCCTCCCGCGCGGGTCTGCACCATCTGGCCTTCCAGGTCGACTCGATCGAGGAGGTGAAGGCCGCGGAACAGGTGCTGCGTGAGCTGGACGCCGAGTTCGCCTACGACGGCGTCGTCCCGCATGGCGAGGGGGCCGCGTCCGGCGGGATCTTCTTCACCGACCCGGACGGCACCCGGCTGGAGATCTACGCCTCCTCCGGAGCGGACATCGCCCCCGCCCCCACCCCGTCCGGGCCCACCTGCGGGTTCTTCTAGAAGGCGGGCCGGAGCCGGTCGTGTACCACCGTGGAGAGATCGCCGTACAGACCCGCGCGGGCGTACGGGAGCATGCGGAACGCGCCCAGGCCGTCATCCGGGAGGCCATCCCGGAGGTCGCCGCGGCCTTTCTCGCCGAACAGCCGATGATCGTGCTCGGCGGGGCGGAGGGGCCGGGCGAGCCAGGCGGCGCGGACGGGCCAGGCGGCGCGGGCCGGATCTGGGCCACCCTCCTGGCGGGCGAGCCGGGCTTCATCCGCGCACCCAACCCGCTGACCGTGACCGTGGACGCCACACCGTCCGCACACGATCCGCTCGCCCACGCCCTCGGCCGACCCGCCAAGGTGGGGATGATCGCCGTGTCGCCGGCGACCCGCCGCCGGATGCGGGTCAACGGCCTGGCGCACCCAACCCGCCGCGGGCTCCGGATCGATGTCCACCAGGTCATCTCCAACTGCCCCAAGTACATCCAGAGACGCGACTTCCGTCTCCTCCCGCCCGAGGAGCGGCTGCCTGCGTCCGTCCGGGGAGGGCCCGCGCTCACCCCCGGCCAGCAGCTGGCCATCAGCACGGCCGACACCTTCTTCATCGCCACCGCCACACCGGACGGCGACGCGGACGCCTCACACCGGGGCGGCAACCCCGGCTTCGTCCAGGTGCTCTCCCCCACGCATCTGCGCTGGCCGGACTATGCGGGCAACGCCATGTTCCTCACCCTGGGCAATCTCGCGCTCAACCCGGCCGCCGGCCTGCTCTTCCCCGACTGGAGGAATGGCTCGCTGCTCCATCTGACCGGCGTCGCGCGCACCGGGTGGGCCGCGGGGGAGGCGGCGCGGGTCCCCGGTGCGGAGCGGCTCGTCGACTTCCTCGTCGGCGAGGTGCGCGAGATCGCGCACGCGGTGCCGCTGGGCTGGACCCGGCCGGACTACTCGCGCCACAACCCGCCGGTGGCGCCCGCCGGCGACTGACGCCTCCCCTCCCCCGGCCGGGCCGAGCGCCCGGGCCCCTCCCGGGGGCTCCGCCCCCGAACCCCTGCGCCTCAAACTCCCCCAGACTCCGTCCGGGGGTACCCCCACGGGGCTGGATTGTGCAGCCCCTTGCGCCTCAAACGCCGGCGAGGCTGAAATACGCTGCCCCCGCACCTCAAGTGCCCGGCGGGGCAGGGTCTCCGGCCCCCGCGCCTCAAACGCCGACGAAGCTTGCACGTGCAGCCCCATGCGCCTCAAACGCCGGCGAGGCTGGAATGTGCGACCCCGCGCCTCAAACGGCGGCGAGGCTGGATTTCCGGCCCCCCGCGCCTCAAACGCCGGCGAGGCTGAAATGCGCGGCCCCTGCCCCTTCAAGTGCCCGGCGAGGCAGGGTCTCCGGCCCCTGCGCCTCAAACGCCAGCGAGGCTGGAATGTGCGGGCCCGCGCCTCACGTGCCGGGCGGGGCAGGGCTTCTGGCCCCCGCGCCTCAAACGGCGGCGAGGCTGGAATGTGCGGGCCGCGCGCCTCGCGTGCCGATGCGGGGCTGGGTCTCCGGGCCCTCACCTCAAACGCCGACGGGGCTGGAATACGCCGCGTCGGCGAGGCCAGAATTTGGCGCAGCCGAATCAAGCCCTGTTGGGGCACCTCCGTGAGGGTCCCCGGACAGAGTATGGGGGGAGGTAGCCGGGGGAGCTTGAGGACACGGCCGAAGGCCGTACCGGGGCCCAGGGCGAAGCCCCGTGAATCAAGCCCCTGGGGGCGCCTCCCAGCCGTAGCGAAAACCGTACAGCGGGGGCGGCGCCCCGCCGCGTGGTGTAGCCGATCAGCCTTGGCGGCGTCGTTGGTGGCGGCAGGTTCGCCCGTCGGCGACCTCCGCCACCCTGACCGACTCGCGCGGCGGCGCGAAGCTTCGGCCGGGCCGGCCGATCGCAGGTCATCTCGGTACGGCGCGGTCCGGATGGCTACGCCACTCGGTGAGACGCCACCCGGGCAACGGGAAGGAAAATCCAGCCCGTTGGGGGTGTCTCCCGGACGAAGTCTGGGGGTGAGGACACGGCCTTCCCGCCGTACAGCGGGGGGCGCGGCGGCGCGAAGCTGCCGCCCCCCCCTGGGACGGGGGGCGGCAGCCCGGCAGCACCTCCCCCGGAGGGGGTCTGGGGGCGGGGCCCTCAGTTTCGGGAAGGGGAGGGGCAGGGGAAAAGGTCCCGCCGCGCGACTTCGTCAAGTCCATCGGATTCGCCGCTGGCCCCCCATCGGAGAGACCGCGGTTCTGACGAAGTCCGCGTCACTAGATTGGTTTCTGCCCGGAAAACCGGCCCCGCGTCAACGCCCCGGAAACCGCGCGCGTTTCGGCACGCATTCGCCGAACGAATCAGTGACACCAGCACCCGCAGCGACCCGGAAACCCGAAAACCCGGAAAAGGGGACAGGGAACACCCATGTCTGAAATCGAGTACATCAAGAATGTCTTCCGCAGCGGCTTCGAGCTCACCGACATCGAATGGACCGCCTGGTCCGAGCCCGGCCGCGTCGGCGTCGAGCACCATGTGCTGTGGGCGCCGGACGAGGCGCAGGGGGAGGACTCCGCGGGACTGCTGCTGCGCTTCCCGCCCACCGCGCACGGCGACTTCCACGAGCACCTCGGCTATGAGCTGATGCTCGTCCTGGACGGGCAGCTCGACCACAGCGACGGCGCCTCCTACGTCAAGGGCGACCTGGTCGTCGAAGGGCCCGGCACACGGCACCAGATGTCCAGCGCCACCGGCTGCACCGTACTGGCGATCCGTACGAAACCGGCCTCGGCCCGTGTGCCGCGGCAGCCGATACGCCCGGTCGGCGCCGCCGCCGCGCGCTGACCCCGCGCCGGCCGCCACGGTCCGGCTCCGGCTCCGGCCCCCCCCCGGCCCCTCGCAAGACTTCGCAAGATTTCGAAAAGAGAGGTCCATGTCTTCGCCCGCCCCATCGCAGGACGCCCGGCCCGCCGCACGGGCCACCGCCCGGCCCCCCTCCCGGCCCCACGCCGGGCCCCACGCCGGGCGCGCCACCGGCCAGCGCGTCCTGGTCTCCAGCGTCTCCTCCGACTCCCACACCTGGAATCTGGTGTTCCTGCAGCTGCTGCTGGAGGAGCTCGGCAACGAGGTCATCAACGTCGGGGCGTGCGTCCCGGACGACCTGCTGATCGCCGAGTGCCGCCGCACCAGCCCCGACATGGTCGTCATCAGCAGCGTCAACGGCCATGGCCACCTCGACGGGCGGCGGCTCATCGGGCGGCTGCGCGCCGAGCCCGACCTCGCCGGCCTGCCGGTGGTGATCGGGGGCAAGCTGGGCACCCGGGGCGCGGAGAACGCCGCCCACGGACCGGAGCTGATGGCGGCGGGCTTCGACGCGGTCTTCGAGGACTCCGCGGGCATCGCCCCCTTCCGCGAGTTCCTCGAAGCCCGCACCCCCGCGGCCCTCACGGCCGGGGGCGCGGCATGAGCGCCCTCGTCCCCCGCACCGGGCGGCGCGACGCCGAACGGCAGCCCGCCACCGCGCCCTTCGGGGCCGCCGTGGCGGCCGCCGCGGCGGCCGGGCGGCTGGTCGTGCAGCCCCGGATGGGCATGCCGACGGTCGCGGAGATGCAGCGGGGGCTGCACGCCGTACGCGCCGCCGATGCCACCGCCGTCGGCACCATCACCCTCGACAGCTACACCCGCGTCGGCGACCACGACTCCGCCCGCAAGGCGCTGCGCGACGGCAGCGACCTCAACGGCTTCCCGATCGTGGCGCATGGCGCGGGCGTCACCCGCGCCATGCTCGCGGGCGTCGCGGACGGCGACTTCGCCGTCCAGGTGCGGCACGGCTCCCCGCTGCCGCTCGGCATCGTGCAGGCCCTGCTCGACGCCGGGCTCGACGCCACCGAGGGCGGCCCCGTGTCGTACTGCCTGCCGTACAGCAGGACCCCCCTCGCCGAAGCCGTCGACGCCTGGGCCCGCAGCTGCGAACTCCTCGCCGAACGGGTCGACGGCGCACACCTGGAGAGCTTCGGCGGCTGCATGCTGGGACAGCTCTGCCCGCCCAGCCTGCTCGTCGCGATCTCCCTCCTCGAAGGGATCTTCTTCAGGCAGCACGGGCTGCGCAGCATCTCCCTCAGCTACGCCCAGCAGACCAGCTTCGCCCAGGACGTGGACGCCATCGCGGCGCTGCGCCACCTCGCCGGGGAGCACCTCGGCGACACCCAGTGGCATGTCGTGCTCTACACATACATGGGCGTCTTCCCCCGTACGGAGCCCGGCGCGCTGGCCCTGCTGCGCACCAGCGCGGTGCTCGCCGCCTCCACCGGCGTCGAGCGGATGATCGTCAAGACGGCGGCGGAGGCCCACCGCATCCCCACCGTCGCCGACAACATCCAGGCACTCGAAGTGGCCGCCCGCGCCTCCGAGAACCTCACCGTCTTCGGCGACCGGCCCCTGCTCAGCAGCGGCGGGGCGGGCGCGAGCATCGCCGAGAACCCCGTCTACGCCGAGGCCCGCACGCTCGTCGAGGCGGTGCTCGAACTGGACGCGGACGTCGGCCGGGCGCTGCTCAAGGCCTTCGCCAAGGGCTATCTGGACGTCCCGTACTGCCTGCACGCCGACAACGCGCAGCGCACCCGCGCCTTCATCGACGAGCGCGGCGCGCTGCGGTGGCTGACCGCCGGATCGATGCCGGTCACGGCGGCCCCGGCCGCGGGCCCGCGCCGGCTGCGCGCCGACGACTTCCTCGGGATGCTCGGCCATGTGCAGCGGCACTTCGACCAGACGGCCCTCGAACCGTCCGCCGCCCCCGCTCCCTCCCCCGTACCGGATCCCTCCCCCGCACTCGCTTCCGCTCCCGCACTCGCGAAGGACTGACACCCCGTGAAGGAATCAGCCACAGAACCAACGACCCCCCTCACCCTGGCCGTCATCGGCACGGGACCGCGCGGCATCTCCGTCCTGGAGCGGCTCGCCGCGCGTCTCGCCGACGGCGAGCTGGGCGACCGGGCGGTGCGGATCTACGCCGTCGACGCGGTGGAGGTGGGCGCGGGCCGGATCTGGCGTACGGACCAGGACGACTGGTTCACCATGAACACCGTCGTCGGCCAGGTCACCATGTACTCCGGCGGCCCCGACGGCGGACCGGCGCGCCCCGGCGCGGGCCCCTCCCTCGGCGAGTGGATCAAGGAGCGGGCCGAGCGGCACGGTGAGCCGGAGCGGGGCCCCGACGACTACGCCTCACGCCGCCGGTACGGGCAGTACCTGCGCTCCGTGTACGCGTCCATCGTCGAACACCTGCCGGATAGCGTGGAGTTGACGGAGGTCCCGGCCCGCGTCACCGCGCTGGCGCCGCGCCCCGGCGGCGGCTACCGGCTCACGCTGGACCGCTCCCCGCGTGTGCTGGAGGCCGACAAGGTCCTCATCGCCACCGGCCATCCGCGCCTCGCGCCCGACGCCTTTGAGCGCCGGATGCTCGACTTCGCCGGGCGTCACCCCGGGCTGCACTATCTGTGCGGGGACTCCGCCGCCGACATGCCGCTGGACAAGGACACCATTCCGCCCGGCAGCACCGTCGGCATACGCGGCCTCGGACTGTCCTTCTACGATGTGATGCTCAGCCTCACCGTGGGCCGCGGCGGCGGCTTCGTCCGCGACGGCGTCGGGAACGGCGACGGGCACGAGGGCGGCGGCGGGGCGCTGCGGTATGTGCCCAGCGGACTGGAGCCGAAGATCGTCACCGGCTCGCGCAGCGGGCTGCCCATCCCGGCGCGCGGCCGCAACCAGAAGCGCCCCGACCACACCCACCGGCCGCTGTTCCTGACCGGACAGGCCGTGGCCGAGGCCCGCGAGCGCCGCTTCCTCGCCACCGGCGACCACCGGCTCGACTTCGCCGAGGATGTGCTGCCGCTGCTGATGCGGGAGGTCGAGCACGTCTACCGCACCACGCACGAACGCACCACGGACAAACGCACCACGCACGAACGCACTACGGACGAACGCACCGGGGCCGCCGCGGATCCGCTGCCGCCGCTGGATCTGCGGGCGCTCGCCCGCCCCTTCCAGGGAGCCTGGTTCGAGAGCCCCGACGCCTTTCGCGCCCGGCTGCTGGACCTGATGCGCGCCGATCTCGCGGAGGCCGCCCGCGGCAATGCGGACGGACCGCTCAAGGCCGCTCTGGATGTGCTGCGCGACATCCGCAACGTCGTCCGGGAGGCCGTGGACTACGGCGGCCTGCGGCCCGACTCGCACGCCGACGACTTCAGCGGCGGCTTCCTGCCCGTCAACTCGCTGCTGTCGGCCGGGCCGCCCGCCGAGCGGGTGGAACAGCTCGTCGCCCTGATCGAGGCGGGGGTCGTGGAAGTCGCCGGGCCCGCCGCCGACTTCGACGCCGACGAGGCGGCCGGCCGCTTCACCGTCTCCTCGCCGCAGGTCGCGGGCTCCGCCCGCACCGCCACCGCCCTCGTCGACGCGCGCATCCCGACCCCGGACCTGCGCCGCGACACCTCGCCGCTGACCCGGTCGCTGCTCGCGGACGGGCTGGTCGCCGAGTATGTGCGTACGGACCCGGGGACCGGCGTCGCCGACCCCACCGGGGGCCTCGATGTGACCCGCGCCCCGTTCCATGTGGTCGACGCCCGGGGAACCATCCGCCGCGATCTGTACGCGCTGGGCATACCGACCGAGCACACCCGCTGGTTCACCCAGGTGGGCAGCGGAAAGCCGGGCCTGAACACACTCTTCCGGCAGGACGCGGACGCCATCGCCGCCGATATGCTCCGCCCTGGCGCTCCGTCGCCAAGCGCCGGGCGCGTCGCCGCTGCCGCCGGGAGCCCGGCATGAACAACCCCCAGGCCACGGCCGCCTTCCGGGCCGCCCGCGACCTCCTGCTGAAGCACCGCACCGACCCGGACGCGGCCGCCGCCGAGTTCCGCTGGCCCGAACTCACCCACTTCAACTGGGCGCTGGACTGGTTCGACGTCATCGCCCGCGACAACTGGAACACCGCGCTGCGGCTCATCGGCGACGCGGACGGCGGTCGGAACGGCGGTCCACAGACGGACGCCGAGGTCTCCTTCGCGGAGCTGTCCCGCCGCTCCGGCCAACTCGCCAACTGGCTGCGCGAGACCGGCGTACGGCGCGGCGACCGCATGCTGCTCGCCCTGCACAACCGGCTGCCGCTGTGGGAGACCATGCTCGCCGCCATCAAGCTGGGAGCGGTGATCGTCCCCACCTATGCGACGGCCACACCCGACGACCTCGCCGACCGCCTCGCCCGCGCCGAGGTCCGCCATGTCGTCACCGAGGCCTCCCTGACCAGCCGCTTCACCGGCCTGCCCGGCGACTGGACGAAGATCGCCACCGGCGGCGGCCCGGCGGCGCCCGGCTGGCTGCCGTACGAGGACTCGTACACCGCCCCCGCAGAGCCCTTCGAACCCGACGCGCCGACCTCCGCCGACGACCCCCTGTTCATCTACTTCACCTCCGGCACCACCTCACGGCCCAAGATGGTGCTCCACACCCACACCAGCTACCCCGTCGGCCATCTCTCCGGCATGTACTGGAACGGCGTCCGGCCCGGCGACGCCCATCTGAACATCTCCGCGCCCGGCTGGGCCAAGCACGCCTGGAGCTCGTTCTTCGTCCCGTGGAACGCGGAGGCGACCGTGGTGGCCCTGGACACCTCCGTCTCCGGCCCCGCGGACATCCTCGGCGTGCTGCGCACCCGCGACATCACCACCTTCTGCGCACCGCCGACCGTCTGGCGCGGGCTGCTGGCAAAGGGCCTGGGCGCGCCGCCGCCCCGGCTGCGCGAGGCCGCCTGCGCGGGCGAGCCGCTGGAGACCAGCCTGCTGGAGCGCGTCCACGACGCCTGGGGCGTATACGTACGCGACGGCTACGGCCAGACCGAGACCACCGGCCAGCTCGGCCACACCCCGGGCCGCCGCCCGGAACCCGGCACCATGGGCCGCCCGCTGCCCGGCTACCCGGTGACCGTCGTCGACCCCGGGACCGGCCGCCCGACCGCCCCCGGCGCCACCGGGGAACTCTGCCTCGACCTCACGAACCGCCCCATGGGGCTGATGACCGGCTATCTCGGCGACGACCGCAGGACCGCGTCCGCCTTCGCCGGCGGCTACTACCACACCGGCGACCTGGTCCACCTCGACGCCGACGGCGCCACCCTGCGCTATGCCGGCCGGGACGACGACATGTTCAAGTCCTTCGACTACCGCATCTCCCCGCTCGAACTGGAACGCGTCCTGCTCCGCCACCCGGCCGTCGCCCAGGCGGCGGTGGCGCCCGTGCCGCACCCGGTGGGCATGTGGGTCCCCAAGGCCTTCGTCGTCCTCACCCCCGCCTGGCGAGACCGCCCGTCGGCGGCGGCCCGCGCCGTCCTGGACCACGCCTCCGCCGAACTCCCCGCCGAGAAGCACATCGCGTCCCTGGAACTCGCCGAGACCCTGCCGGTGACGGCATCGGGCAAAACCCGCCGCGCCGCACTCCGCGCGGCGGGGACCCTGGGCGGCCCGGTGACGGAGTTGACGCCGGAGCCTCCGGTGGGCGCGAAGGCCCCTCCGGAGCGGCGCGGCGGGTGCGTGTGGCCCCCGTTCTGAGCAGCGGTGATGCCCCCGGATAGAGTCAGCGGCGATCATCGCGCCACTCGGAAGGTGGACGCGGCCCCGATCTCGCCGACGACCGCCTCCGGAGCCCCATCACCATGCGCCGCCGCACATATGCCCTGACCGCCGTCTGCGCCCTTCTGCTGACCGCCGGATGCGGAGGCGAGGACGCCGACGGCGGCGCCGAGCGCGCCGGGGCAGCCGTGGAAGCGTCGGCGAAGCCGTCCGCGCAGTCGGCTGCGCCGTCACCCGCGCCCGAGCACACGGCGACGGTACGGGCGGCCATCGACGCCGTCGGCCGGACAAGCGCGCGGGTCTCCCAGAAGACGGAGCTCGGCGACGGCACCACGTCGCACACCATCACGGCCGACGGCGACTTCGACTTCGCGGGCGACCGCGGAAACCTCACGGTCGCCCTGCCGCCCGTCGCCCGTTTCGAAGAGGTCTTCGCCGACGGCAAGGTGTATCTGCGCGGCACCGCCGGGGCCGAGCAGATGGGCTGGCAGATGACCGACCGGAACCAGCTGGAAGCCCGCCGCCTGCTGCGCGCCCCCGCCAACGACCCCGCGTTTGTGCTCCGGCAGGCCGTCATGACCAGAACGGAGTTCGCCAGAGTAGGCGAGGAGAAGCTCAACGGCGTCCCGACCGTCCACTACCTCGGCTTCCTGAGCGACGAGGCGATCACGCTGCGGATGACAGCGGACGCGCGGGAGAAAGCGGAGCAGCTGCGCACCGCTTTCGGCGGCCGGATCCCCGTGGTCTCGCACGTCTGGGTGGACTCTCAGGGGCGCGCCGTACAGGTGCAACTCGCCCTGCGGGTCAAGGACCTCATCGACTCAGTCACCACCCTGACCTTCACCGAGTTCGGCAAGAGGGTCCAGGTCACCGTGCCGCCGGCCGAGGACGTCGTTCCGGTCCCGTCGCTGGACGGCCCGCTGGGCGTCTGAAGCCGAAGGCCCGCAGGGGGCTCAAAGGCCCGGGCAGGCGGATGCATGGCTCTGCCCGCCCGGCACCAGGGCAACCCCGGCACGCTCTACGAGTGTCCCAGGTCCTCCGACGCGGTGTCCGTCTCCGCCGTCACGGAGCCGCTGTCGGGGGCCGGGCGGAGGGGGAACTCGTCCGTGGCCACGGTGTCGTGCACCGGCGGGGCCGGCACCGGCGGCTTCGGCATCACAGCCGCCTCGGAGTGACCGCCGCAGCCGTACGCCAGCGACACGACCCGCCCGTCCGCGGGCGAGAACTCATTCGCGCACACCCCGAACGCCTGCCGCAGCGAGCCCGCGATCGGCACCAGGAAGCCGCAGGTCACACACTGTGCCGGGGCCGCCTGCGCCATCGGGGTCTTGGCGCCGAAGGACTCGTCCCAGCGGTCGGCCGCGATGTGGAGCCCGTACCGGGACAGCACACGGGCGCGCCGCATGCCCAGCTCGTCCGCGACCGCCGCGATCGCGCCGCGCCCGTCGTCGCCGGTGCCGGCCGGGGCCCGGCCGGTCAGCTCAGCGTCCTCCTCCTCGACGCGCTCCTCCAGATCGTGGGAGGGGGCGACGGCGGAGTTCGGCGGCGGCTCGTCCTCGCCCGTGTAGCCGGGCTCCAGCCGCAGATCGTCCGCCTGCGTCGGCAGCAGATCGCCCGGCCCCAGATCGCCCGGCCGCAGCCGCTCGCTCCACGGCACCCACTCCGGCGCGAGCAGGGCGTCAGGGCCGGGCAGCAGCACGGCCTCGTCCACCGTGACGACCTTCGCGCGGGATGCCCGCGCCACCGTCACCGCCCAGCGCCAGCCCCGGTACCCGAGCTCCCTGCACTCGAAGAAGTGGGTGACGACCCGGTCCCCCTCCGACACGAGGGCCACATGCTCGCCGACCACTCCCGGCGCGGCGGCCTCCTCGGCCGCCGCCCGGGCGAGGTCCACCGCCTCGGCGCACAGACGGTCGGGGGTACGGCTTCGCGTCGTCGCAGCACTCACAGGTCTCGCTTCTCTCCTACGCCGTCTCACGGGTGCGCCGACCGATTCGCGAGTTCGCGAGGGCCCGGGAGGCTTGGGCGGCAGGCGGAGCGGACCAGTGGGCCGCATCGACGTCCGCGCCCAGACCAACCTGTCTCGGGCACACCTATCGTCATCCATTCTGCGGGATGACGAAGCAGCGCGCGGCCGAGGACAACCGCCGGTGGCGCGCTACGCACGCTACCCCTTTCGCCGCCGCCCGCCCACCTGCCGTCCTCTCCGAGGGCCAACAACGCGAGAACATCCCGCGTCGCGGGCCCGCATCGCGGTTCGCGCAGGCAGGGCGTGGGGCACTATGACGGGGTGGCAGCCGCGAGGTCGTCCAACGCAGCCGGGCCGGGGCCGCTGGGCAGAGCGGCCCGGGCGGTCGGCCGCGCGCTGCATCTGCCGTTCACCGGCACGGCCCGCGGCATCCGCCGCGCCACGCACGCGCACGGCGCGGGCGAGTCGGGTCTCGGCAAGCTGATCGAATTGCACGCCGTCAACGGCGCGGGGGACGTCATGATCACCGTGGCGCTGGCGTCCACGGTGTTCTTCGCGGTGCCGACGGACGAGGCGCGCGGGCGCGTCGCGCTGTACCTGGCCATCACGATGGCCCCGTTCGCGCTCCTCGCCCCCGTCATCGGCCCGCTCCTCGACCACATCCCGCACGGCCGGCGCGCGGCGATGGCGGGCGCGATGCTCGCCCGTGCGCTGCTCGCGCTGATGCTCTCCGGCGCGGTGGAGACCGGCGACATCGAACTGTATCCGGCGGCGCTCGGCGTGCTCGTGTCGTCGAAGGCGTACGGCGTGGTGCGCAGCGCCGTCGTGCCGCGACTGCTGCCGCCGAAGTTCTCCCTGGTGAAGGCCAACTCACGGGTGACCCTGGCCGGGCTGCTGGCCACAGGCGTCGCCGCGCCCATCGCCATCGGGCTGCACCAGATGGGGCCCGAGTGGCCGCTGTACGGGGCGTTCGCGCTCTTCGTCGTGGGGACCTTCCTGGCGTTCACGCTGCCGCACAAGGTCGACTCGGCGAAGGGTGAGCGCAAGGCGCACATGCTGACGCACGGTGAGAAGAAGCCGAGCCTGCGGACGGTCGGCCCGTCCGTGCTGCACGGCCTCCAGGCCAATGCCACGCACCGTGCGCTGTCCGGCTTCCTGATCTTCTTCCTGGCCTTCCTGCTGCGGGTGCACCCGCTGCCCGGCCAGACCGCGGCGGTCTCCCTCGGCATGGTCGCGGTCGCCGCGGGCGTCGGCAACGCGCTGGGCACGGCGATCGGAGCGTGGCTGCGCGCCCGCGCCCCCGAGCTGATCATCGCCGCGGTGCTGCTGCTGACCCTGACGACGACGATCCTGGCGGCGGCGTTCTTCGGTGCGGGGATGGTGGCGGTGCTCGGCGGGGTGGCGGGGCTTTCGCAGGCGCTGTCGAAGCTGTCCCTGGACGCGACGATCCAGCGGGACGTGCCGGAGTCGGTGCGGACGTCGGCGTTCGCGCGGTCGGAGACGCTGCTGCAGATGTCGTGGGTGGTGGGCGGTGCGGTGGGGATCTCGCTGCCGCTCAACGGGACGGTGGGGATGACGGTCGCGGCGGGGATCGTCGGCGCGGGGGCGGCCGTGGCCGTCCGCGGCCTCCTCGCGGCGGCCCGCCACGCCTCGCACCCCCGCCGCACCACACGGGTGGCCTGACCCGGGGGGCCCAGCCCGCGCCCGGCCTCGGGGCCCCAGCCCGCGCCTGGCCTCGGGCCTCGGGCCTCGGGCCTCGGGCCTCGGGCCTCGGGCCTCGGGCCTCGGGGCCCAAACTGGTGACCGGCCACTGCGTCACTGGCCCCGGCCCCCAGACCGGCGACCGCCCCCGCGCGCGGGCCGGTGCGTCTCCCTCCCACCCACCCGATTGCCCCACCCCGCGAACCTCGGGCAGGCAGCTGGGGCGGGCCCGGCCCAGACGCCCGCCCGCGGCGGTGAGGGAGCCCGCGCCCGGCGCCGGGCGGCCACCCGCACCGCACGGGCAACGGCAATCGGGCGGGGAGGGTGGGACAAGAACCCGCCCGCGGCGGCGAGGGACCCGCACCCCCCCAAGGGGGCCCGGCCCAGAAACCCACCCGCACCGCACAGGCAACGGCAATCGGGCGGGAGGGTGGGAACCCGCCCGCGGCGCAAGGGACCCGCACCCCGCAAGGGGGCCCGGCCCAGACGCCCGCCCGCGGCGCGAGGGGCCGGCAGGGGCGCGCCGGGCCGGACCCCCGCGTCGTGGATGACCGCTCGCCCGATAACCTTCGCCCCATGACCGTTGCGTTCTTCTCGGGCAAGCGCCGCCGGGCCGCTGCCGCTCTCGGCGCCGTCTCCGCCGGGCTCCTCACCCTGTCCGCCTGCGACAAGCCGACGCCGCTCGCGACCATGACGGTCGGCTCCAGCTCGGTCTCGTCCGAGGCGACCTGCAAGGGCGACGGCAAGGCGATCCCCACCGACGAGATCGAGGACTGCCTGGCCGACATCGAGTCGGCCAAGACGCTGAAGTACGAGCGCGGCGCGACGCTGCGGCTCGGCGTGGACCCGAAGGTCGTCGAGGACGGCAAGAAGTGGGTCGTGACGCTCGACGGCAACCCGATCACCGAGGCCTCGGACCAGACCTACCGCAGCTTCCCGAACGCCGATGTGTTCAGCACCGGCGGCACGGGCGCCCCGGCGAAATCCAGGACGGTCGGGATCATCCAGTTCAACGAGAAGGACCAGCCGCTGTCCATCTGGACGTTCAAGCTGGAACTCGCCTGACGCGCGGACGCGCAGACGCTTCAGACGCTCAGATGCGTGTCCTTGCGGTGACCGCGGTGGAGGCGGAGGCTGACTCCGTCGCCGCCGGTCTCGCCGACCCCGCGACCGCCGCCGTCGCCGAACGCGCCGGCGTACGCGTCGATGTGCTCGTCGGCGGCGTCGGCCCCGCGGCAGCCGCCGCCGCGGCCGCGGCCGCCCTCACCCGCGCCCAGACCGCACCGGCCGCACAGACCGCGCAGACCGCGGCGCGCGCGGAGACCGCGACCCGCCCGGAGACCGCGTACTCGCCCCCGTACGACCTGGTGGTCTCCGCCGGCATCGGCGGCGGTTTCGCGCCCCGCGCCCCCCTCGGCAGCCTCGTCGTCGCCGATGCGATCATCGCCGCCGACCTGGGGGCCGAGGCCCCACAGAGCCCCGACGGCTGGCTCCCCGTCGAGGAGCTCGGCTTCGGCCGTACCGTGCACACGCCTCCGCCCGCGCTGTCCGCGCGTGTCGCCAGGGCGCTGGACGCCGTCCACGCGCCGGTGCTCACGGTCTCCACGATCACCGGGACGGCCGCCCGGGCGGAGCAGCTGAGGCGGCGTCATCCGCGGGCAGCGGCCGAGGCGATGGAGGGCTTCGGCGTGGCCGAGGCGGCCGCGGCGGCGGCCGCGGCCGCCGCCGGAGCACGGCCAGGCCCCGGCCACCCCGCGCCCTCACCGCTCCCCGTTCTCGAAATCCGCGCGATCTCCAACGCCGTCGGCCCCCGCGACCGGGCCGCCTGGCGCATCGGCGACGCGCTCGCCGCACTGCAACGCGGGTTCCGGCTGCTGGTCCCCGCCCTCACCGAGGAGGCGAACCCGACCCCCCATGCCTAAGACCATCAAGATCGCCTACTCCCCCTGCCCGAACGACACCTTCGTCTTTGACGCCTGGGCGCATGGCCGCGTCCCCGGCGCGCCGAAGCTCGATGTGACGTTCGCGGACATCGACGTCACCAACGGCATGGCGGAGCGCGGCGAGTTCGACGTGCTGAAGGTGTCGTACGCGGTGCTGCCGTGGGTCCTGGACGAGTACGCGCTGCTGCCGTGCGGCGGGGCGCTCGGCCGCGGCTGCGGGCCGCTGGTGCTCACCCGCGAGCCGGGGGCGGAGCTGACGGGCAGGACGGTCGCGGTGCCAGGCGAGCGTTCGACGGCCTATCTGCTGTTCCGGCTGTGGGCCGCGGAGCAGGTGCCGGGCGGGGTCGGCCAGATCGTCGTACTGCCGTTCCACGAGATCATGCCCGCCGTGCGCGACGGCAAGGTCGACGCGGGGCTGGTCATCCATGAGGCCCGGTTCACCTACCAGGAGTACGGGCTGCACTGTCTGGCGGACATGGGCGAGCACTGGGAGTCGGCCACCGGGCTGCCCATCCCGCTGGGCGCGATCATCGCCAAGCGCTCCCTGGGCGCGGAGATGCTGCGGCTGCTGGCGGACTCCGCCCGTGCTTCGGTCCGCATGGCCTGGGACGACCCGGCGGCCTCGCGCCCGTACGTACTTCAGCACGCGCAGGAGATGGACCCGAAGGTGGCCGATCAGCACATCGGTCTCTACGTCAATGAGTTCACGGCCGACCTCGGCCCTGACGGGTACGCGGCGGTGCGGGGCCTGCTGACACGCGCAGCGGCCGAGGGGCTGGTGCCGCCCCTCGGCCGCGAGGCGCTGGCGTTCGTCTAAACGCCGGCCTTCATCTGAAACGAACGCGGGTCAGCGCGGGGTCAGACGTCGAGCTGGTCCGCCACCGCCCGCAGCAGGCCCGCGATCTTCTTGCCGTGCGCCTTGTCCGGGTAGCGGCCGCGCTCCAGCATCGGGGTGACGTTCTCCAGCAGGGTCGTCAGATCCTGCACGATCGACGCCAGCTCGTCCGGCTTGCGCCGCTGTGCCGCGGCCACCGAGGGAGTGGGGTCCAAGACCGTCACCGACAGCGCCTGATCACCACGCTGACCTGCGACGACACCAAATTCCACCCGCTGTCCCGGCTTGAGGGCGTCGACTCCGGCGGGGAGCACCGACGAGTGGACGAAGACGTCGCCGCCGTCGTCGCGGGAGAGAAAGCCGAAGCCCTTCTCGCTGTTGAACCACTTGACCTTGCCGGTAGGCACGTCTGTCCTCGTCCTCGTACTCGATGGGTTGCGCCGGAAAAACGGCTCTGGATAGCACTACAGCGGGTCGCCCGACCCGCCAGCACCAAGGCTAATGGTCCAGGGGCTGGTGACAAGACGTCGCCGATCGGTTCCTCCGCGCAGGGAACTACCCTGGCCGGATGACTGCTACTCCTCCGGGCCCCGGCGACGGTCTTGTGCGCGTCGGCGGGATCGTATTCATCGTCGGCGCCGTCGCCACTCTGATCACGCTGGCCCCGCTGTTCCTTGGCACGGAGCCGTTTCCGTCATACGCGTATGCCGTGTGCATGCTGATGGGCGCGGGTTTCGCCATCGCGGGAGCGGGTGTGCTGCGGTCGATCGCCGCCCAGCGAAGTCAGGCCAGATCTGCCCGGTGACGATGGTGGCCGTCGTCTGACGCGTACCGGCGCAGCCACGCCGGGAAACGGGTGAGATCGGCCAGAATGACGTCCGCCCCGGCCGCGCGCAGCTCGTCGGCGGCGCAGGGGCCGGTGGGGACGGCCACGGAGAGGGCCTCGGCGGCGCGGGCGCCGCGCACGTCTCCGGTGTGGTCGCCGACGTACACGCGCGCGCCGTGTGCGCGCAGCGCCTCCGCCTTGGCCTCCGCCCACAGCCACCCGATCACCGCGTCGGGATATATGCCGAGGTGGGCGAGGTGGAGCTTGGCGTTCGGCTCATGCTTGGCGGTGACGACGACGGCCCGTCCGCCCAGCTCCTGCACGGCGGCGACGGCCTCGCGCGCGCCGGGCAGGACGAGGGCGGGCTCGATGGCGTACGCGGGGTAGAGCTCACGGTAGCGGTCGGCCATGGCCTGGACCCGCTCGGCGGGGAACCAGTGCGCCAGCTCCTGCTCAAGCGGCGGGCCCAGCCGGGTGACGGCCAGATCGGCGTCGATGGGGACTCCGGTCTCGGCGGACAGCGCGCGGTAGCAGGCGTGGATGCCGGGGCGGGAGTCGATGAGCGTCATATCGAGGTCGAAGCCGACGACCGGGCCGCCGCTAGGACCGCCACTCGGACCGCCGTTCGGGCCGCCGCTAGGACCGCCACTCGGACCGCCGTTCGGGCCGCCGCTAGGACCGCCGTTCGAGCCGACGACCGGGTTGCCGTTCGGGGTGCCGGGGTCGCTGGCCGGGGCGGCCGCCGGGCCGCCGCTCGGGCCGGTGTCTGAGGGGTGCGCAGCCATGGGGGCCATTCTGCCTGGCGGCATCGGCGGCCGGGACGCATATAGTGACCCCCGCAGTTAGCCAAGCCTTACCAATGTCGCCTTGCCGACTTTCGACGAGAGCAGAGCCAGATGTCCATGCCGGCCACGGGTCCGCTCGCGGCGCGCCGCATCGGCTGGACCGTCGCAGCGCTCGTCGCTCTGGCGGTCGCCGTCCTGCTCAGCCTGGGCGTCGGAGCGCGCGCGATCGCGCCGTCCACCGTGCTGGACGCGGTGCTGCACGGCGGGGGCGGCAGCGACGGCGAAGTCGTGCGGGAGCTGCGCGTGCCGCGCACGCTGATCGGGCTGATGGTCGGCGCGGCGCTGGCGCTGGCCGGCACGGCGCTCCAGGGCATCACCCGCAATCCGATCGCCGACCCCGGCATCCTCGGCATCAGCCAGGGCGCGTCGGTCGGCGTGGTGCTGGCCATCGCCTTCGCCGGGGTGCACACGCTGACGGGGTACGTCTGGTTCGCCTTCGCGGGCGCGGCCGTCGCGGCGGTCGCCGTGTACGCGATCGCCTCGCGCGGACGCGGCGGCGCGACCCCGGTCAAGCTGGCCCTCGGCGGCGCGGCGATCAACGCGCTGCTGGTGTCGGTGACGATGGCGGTGCTGACGACGAAGGCGGCGGCGCTGGACGAGTTCCGCTTCTGGCAGGTCGGCTCGATCGCCGGGCGCGACGCCGCGATCGTCGCCCAGATCTGGCCGTTCCTGCTGGCCGGTGCGGTGCTGGTGCTCGCGGTCGCCCGCGGCCTGGACGCGCTGGCGCTGGGCGAGGACGTGGCGAAGGGCCTCGGCCGCAATGTGGCCGCGGTGCGGATCGTCGGCGGCGTGGGCGCCACGGTGCTGACGGGGGCGGGGGTCGCGGCGGCGGGCCCGATCGCCTTCATCGGTCTCGCGGTGCCGCATATCGCGCGGGCGCTCGTGGGGGCGGACCACCGCTGGGTGCTGCCGCTGGCGGCGCTGATCGGACCGGTGATGCTGCTGGTCTCCGACGTGGTCGGCCGAGTGGTCGTGCCGCCGGGCGAGGTGCCGGCGGGCGTGATGACGGCGCTGCTGGGGGTTCCGTTCCTGATCACCCTGCTGCGCCGCAAGGCGGTCCCGGCGTGATGGCTTTCCCCACCCGCCCGCCCCTGACGTGTGGGGGCCCGGCGTGCCCCCACACCCCCGGCCCGGCGGCTTCCCACCGGAAGGGGACACCCGCCCCCGCGCCATGCCCCGGCGCCCCCGGCCCGGCGGCTCCGCGCCGTCAGCGGATACTCGCCCGCGCGGCGGCGCTCCCGCACCCGGCGCTCACACAGCGCCGGACCGCGGAGCGCCCCGCCGCTGTGCGCCGCGGAGACGAGCGGGCCGTCGCCGGCGGCCGGGCGGCGCTCCCGGCAGGGGAGCCGGCATGGACCGCGGCGGCGGCGCTTTTGGGCGGGCCGCCCGGGGCGGAGGGCTGGGCCGGGGTGCACGGGGCGCGGCACACGAGAGGAGGCGGGACGCATGGGTGAGACCGTCGTGCGGGAGGCCGCCGGGGGCCGCGGCATACGGCCCGCGGAGGGCGGCGGGATACGCCCCGCCGGGTACGGGATCGTGCGCTTCGCCGGGCGCGGGTCGTTTCTGGTGCACCGGCGGGCCGGGGTCGTCGCCTGCGGGCTGGCCGCCGTGCTCGCGGCCGTGTGCGTCGCCTACCTGTGCACCGGGGAGAGCTTCGTCGCGCCCGGCGAGGTCCTCAAGGTGGTCTTCGGGCAGCCCTCGCCCGACGAACTGGTCGTCGGCACGCTCCGGCTGCCCCGTATGACCGTCGGCGTCCTCGTCGGCCTCGCCTTCGGCGTCGCGGGCGCGCTGATCCAGACCGTCGCCCGCAATCCGCTCGCCAGCCCCGACATCATCGGCATCAGCCAGGGCGCGAGCGCGGTGACCGTCGCCGCGCTGACGTTCGGGATCACCTCGTACACGGTGCTGCCGTATCTGTCCGTCGCGGGCGGCATCCTCGCCGCGGCGCTGGTGTACGTGTTCGCCTGGCGCGGCGGACTGCACGCCGGCCGCTTCGTCCTCATCGGCCTCGGCTGCGCCATCGCGCTCCGCTCGGTCACCACCCTGCTGATGACCAAGGGGGACTATCTCGTCGCCCAGCAGGCGCAGATCTGGATGACCGGCTCGCTCAACGGCCGCGGCTGGGAGGAGGCCGCGCCGCTCGCCTGGACGCTGCTCGCGCTCACCCCCGCCGTGCTGTGGGCGGCCCGCGCCCAGCGGACCGCGTCCCTGGACGACGACACCGCGACCGCGCTGGGCGTCCGGCTTGGCCGGGTGCGGCTGGGGCTTGTGGCGCTCGGCGTCGTCCTCGCCTCCGTGGCGACCGGCGCGGCCGGCCCCGTCGACTTCGTGGCGCTGCTCGCGCCGCAGATCGCCCGCCGGCTGACCCGCACCGCGCAGCTCCCGCTGCGGAGCTCCGCGCTGCTGGGTGCGGTCATCGTCGTACTGGCCGATCTGCTGGCGCGCCGGCTGCTGTCGCCCACCGAGCTGCCGGTGGGCGTGCTCACGGCGGCCGTCGGCGCGCCCTATCTGATCTGGCTGATCGTCCGCAGCCGCACCGGCCGCACCGAAGGAGTCAAGGCGTGAGCGACGTGAGCAGGCCGAGCAGCGCGAGCAAGCCGGGCAGCGGGCCGAGCAGCCGGCCGAGCGGGCTGAGCAGCGCGAGCGGGCTGAGCCGGCTGACCGCGCGCGAGCTGACGCTCGCCTACGAGGACCGCACCGTCGTCGACGGGCTCGATCTCGCGATCCCCGACGGCCGGGTGACGGTCATCGTCGGACCGAACGCCTGCGGCAAGTCCACCACCCTGCGCGCCCTCGGCCGGCTGCTCAAGCCCCGCAGCGGGGCGGTTCTGCTGGACGGCCGGGAGCTGGCCCGGATACCGACGAAGAAGATCGCGCAATCCGTCGGGCTGCTGCCCCAGTCGCCGGTCGCCCCGGAGGCGATCACCGTCGCCGATCTGGTCTCCCGCGGCCGCCAGCCCCACCAGCACTGGTGGCAGCAGTGGTCGGCACAGGACGAGCGCGCGGTGACGGACGCCATGGCGCGTACGGACGTCACCGCGCTCGCCGACCGCCCCGTGGACGAACTCTCGGGCGGCCAGCGCCAGCGCGTATGGATCGCGATGGCGCTCGCACAGGAGACCGATCTCCTCCTCCTCGACGAGCCGACGACCTTCCTCGACATCTCCCACCAGGTCGAGGTGCTGGATCTGATCCGGCAGCTCAACTGCGAACGCGGCCGCACCGTCGTCGCCGTGCTGCACGACCTCAACCAGGCCGCCCGCTACGCCGACCACCTCGTCGCCATGAAGGCGGGCCGCATCGTCGCCGAGGGCCCGCCGCGGGACATCGTCACGGCGGAGCTCGTACGGGAGGTGTTCGGGCTTGACTCCGTGGTCGTCCCGGACCCGGTGACGGGCTCCCCGCTGGTCGTGCCCGGCGCGCCCTACTCCCCCAAGTCCCCCGAATCACCACCCCCCGCCCCGTCCCCTGAAGAAAGGCAGCCGACCGCATGAACAGCATGATCGGCACCGCTCGCCGCCCCCGCCGCCGCGGCCTCCTCGCGGGCTCCCTCGCCCTCGCCGCCGCCTTCGCCCTCTCCGCCTGCGGCGGCTCGGGCGGCTCGGGCGGCTCCGGCGGCTCCGGCGGGTCGGACTCCGCCGGCAAGTCCGGCGAGGGCAAGCCCGCCACGCACACCGTGAAGACCGCGATGGGCGACGTCGAGGTGGTCGACGCCCCGAAGCGCGTCGTCGTCCTCGACACCGCCGAGCTGGACTCCGCCCTCACGCTCGGCGTGAAGCCCGTGGGCGCCACCCACACCGACACCGAGTCCGGCTTTCTGAGCTATCTGCCCCAGGACCGGGTCGCGGGCATCAAGGACCTCGGCGAGATGATGACGCCCAACATGGAGGCCATCGCCGCGCTCAAGCCGGATCTGATCCTCACCAGCAAGGTCCGCCACGGCGACAAGTACAACGAGCTGAAGCAGATCGCCCCGACCGTGATGACGGAGACCACCGGCGCTCCCTGGAAGGAGAACTTCCAGCTGCACGCCGACGCCCTCGGCAAGAAGGACGAGGCGAAGAAGGTCGTCGACGCCTACGCCGCGCACGCCGCCGAGGTGACGAAGGCGCTGGGCGGGACGGAGAAGGCGGCCGCCACCGAGGTCAACGTGGTGCGGTTCGTCGAAGGCGCGGACATCCGCATCTACGGCAAGCAGAACTACATCGCCTCGGTCCTCGCCGACGTCGGCCTGGGCCGCCCGGCCGTCACGGACAAGGCCGAGGACGGCTTCTCGTACGACGTGAGCCCCGAGAAGATCGATCTCGCGGACGCGGACGTCATCTTCCACTCCACCTACGGCGACCCGAAGAAGGCGAAGCAGACGCAGACGCTTGAGAGCGGTCTGTGGAAGGGCATGCAGGCGGTCAAGGACGGCAAGGTCTTCGCCGTCGAGGACCAGCTGTGGATCCAGGGCATCGGCTACACCGCCGCCAACAAGATCCTCGACGAGCTCCAGGCACATCTGGCCAAGTAACCAGGTGACGAGGCAAAAGGCAGCCCGCGGAGGTGATACTCCGGCGGGCTGCCTGGCTCGTCCCCCTCCCGCGATCGGACACAGAGGGCGAGCCGCGTCAGGGGCTGCTTACCGGCTGTCCGGTTACCGGCTGTCCAGCGGCGTGGCCTTGTGGCAGGCGCACGCGCACCGGAGCGCGCACAGCGGCGGCTCACCAGGGCGGCGGGCGCCCCCGGGGTAGACGTCCTGCGGGTGGCAGAAGGAGTGCTCGCCCGTCTCGCACTCCCCGGACCGGCCCGTACGCTCCGCGTCCGCCCGCACCTGGACGACCGTGCGCGACGCGTTCACCGCACTCACCACCCGCCTCCCGTGGTGCAGCGGCGGCACCGGCAGGCGGGCCACGCCAGCGACAGCGGCACCGGCCGTGACCGGCCCGGCCGCACCGTCACCGGCGCGGATGCCTCCGCCCGCCGACCGCCCGTACCGGGTGCGAATATCAGTCGGAGCCATGCGGTGATCCGGGGGATAAGGTCTGCCATGTCGACGCCACCGGCGTATAGCGACGTGCGTGCACCCTTTCGGGTCCGGGTGACGGCGGCGGTCAGCGCCTCCGCGCCCGCCACACCAGGAACAGCGCGGAGGCGATGGCCGCGCCCCGCACCACCCACGGCCAGGCGCCGGCCAGCACCTCCCGCATGCCGTCCTCCGGGATCGGCTCGCCCCAGCGGCCGTCCGCCCGGCCCCAGAGCCAGACGACCGCGGCGGCCGCGACGGCACCCGGCAGTCCGAGCACGGCCCACTTCGCCTGCGTACGGGTGAGAGTCCGGGAGCCGTAAGCGAACAGCCAGCCCAGGCCGAGGGCCAGCCAGGAGCCGGACACCGCGCCGACCACCAGCAGCGCGGCGGCCAGCAGCAGGAGGGGACTGCTCAGCCGGAACCCGGACAGCAGGCGTCGGCGGCGCGACGCCGGAGCGGCCCGGTCCTCCTCGGCCTCCCCAGCCTCCTCGGGCGTCTCCTCTGCCGTCTCCTTTTCGAGGTCCTTCGGCGGCGGGGGCTTGAGCAGCTCCGGCACCTCCACCCCGCCGACGAAGCCGCTCACCGCGTCCCCCGGCCCGCCGAACGGGCCCGGCTCGATCCGCCACCAGTCCGGCTCGGAACCGGCGGGGCCCAGCTCGTCCATGCCCGCCAAATGCGGCGGAGACGCGGCGGCCGGACGTGCCGGCGGCGGGGACGCCGGCGACCTGCGGGGCCGGGGGATGCGGCGGCGGGTGCGCTGCCCCGGAAGGGCGCCCCGGGGCGGCGCGAAGCCGTCGGCTGCCGGGCCGGGCGGCGCTACGGGACCTCGCTCGCGCTCCTGCGACGGCGCCGGGCCCGCGGCCGCAGGTCCGCCGGCCGACAATCCACCGGTCGCCGAACTGCCAGCCACCGAACCACCGGCCGCCGAACCGCCGGCCGACAATCCACCGGCCGCCGACGCGACGACCTCGTCCGGCGTGCCGATCCGGCCCAGGATGCGCTGCACCGCCGACGGGCTGTCCCCGCCCGCCCCCGACCGACGCCGGTCGATCTCCTCCCGCAACGACGCCACCAGCCGCATCCGGTCGCCCGACGGCAGCTGATGCCGCTGCGCCAGATCGCCGACACGGCTCAGATAGTCGTAGACGAGCTTGTCGCTCTCGATCCCCACAGGCTCGAAGGTAGCGTTCCAGCGGCTACCGTGGGGCGGATGGGGACCATGCCCGATGCAAGCAGTCCGCACACCGGCGACCGCTCCGAAGCGAGCGGCCCGGACGGCACGCAGCCGCCCGGCCGGTCCGGCACAAGCAGCCCGCGCACCCTCGCCGAGGCCCTGCGGGCCGGCGGCGAGGAGGGCCTCGCCGCTCTGCTGCGCGCCCGCCCCGACCTGCTGACCCCGGTGCCGACCGATCTGACGCAGCTCGCCACACGGGCGGCGACCCGCGCCTCGGTCGTACGCGCCCTGGAACGCCTCGACCGGTTCACGCTGCAGACCGCGGAGGCGCTGGCCGTGGCCCCGGACCCCGCCCCGTACGACACGCTGCTCGCGCTCCTCGGCGGGGACGACGGCGACCCGGCGGTCGCCGCCGCCCTGCCGGACGCCGTGGCCGTGCTGCGCCGACAGGCTCTGGCATGGGGCGGCGACGACCGGCTGCGGCTGGTGCGCACGGCGCGCGAACTGCTCGCGCCGTCCCCCGCCCGGCCGTCCCCCACCGGCCTCGGCCCGACGGTCGCCGAGGCGGCGTCCGGCATGTCGCCAGGCCGCCTCCAGGAGATCCTCGCGGCGACGGGGCTGCCCGCCACCCATGACCCGGTCTCCGCGGTGGCGGCGCTGACGGAGCTGTTCACCGACCGTACGCGGATGGCGCGGCTGCTGGACACGGCCCCGTCCGAGGCGCTCGCCGTGCTGGACCGGCTGGTGTGGGGGCCGCCGTACGGGGAGGTGACCGCCGACCCCGCGCCGCCGGTGCGCTGGCTGCGCGACCGGGGGCTGCTGCTGCCCGCCTCGCCGCGCACGGTGGTGCTGCCGCGTGAGGCGGCCCTGCATCTGCGGGCGGGGCGCGCCTGCCGGACGCCGGAGCCTGCGCCGCCGGCGGTCAGGGCCAGGGCGGAACACCGTCCACAGGTTGTGGACAGCACCGCGGCGGGGCAGGCGTACACGGCGCTGTCGACGGTCGAGGAGCTGCTGAAGGAGTGGCACGAGGGCGGACCCGCCGTACTGCGGGCGGGCGGTCTGTCCGTACGGGACCTCAAGCGCACGGCCGCGGCGCTCGACGTCACCGAGCCGCTGGCCGCCTTCTGGCTCGAACTGGCGTATGGCGCGGGCCTGCTGGCCTCCGACGGGGAGCCGGACGAGCGCTATGCGCCGACCCCCGCGTACGACGAGTGGCTGGAGCTGCCCGCCGCCGACCGGTGGGCCCGCCTCGCCGCCTCCTGGCTGGCCGCGACCCGTACGCCGGGCCTGGTCGGAACCCAGGACGCCAAGGGCCGCACCCTCGCCGCTCTCGGCCCCGACCTCGACCGCTCCGCCGCGCCCGAGGTGCGCCGCCGGGTTCTGGGACTCCTCGCCGCCCTCCCGGCGGGCGCGGCCCCCGACCCGGAGACGGTGCTCGCCCGGCTGCGCTGGGAACGCCCCCTGCGCGGCGGCGGCCCGCAGAGCCCCACAGCCGCGCAGCCGCAGGACCCGCAGCGCCCGGCGGCCGTCCCGCCCCCGGCCGACCTCCGCTCCCGCCTCGCATCCTGGACCCTCCAGGAGGCCGAGCTGCTGGGCTTCACCGGCCGCGGCGCGCTCGCGACGCACGCGCGCGTGCTGCTGGGCCTCCCGCCGACGCCCGACGCCACGACCGGCCTGCCCGGCGGCTCCGTACCCGCGGCAGGACCGGACTCCGCCTCCACAACACACGCGCCAGGCGCGGCATGGTCCGGCGCACCCACCCCCGCGCCCCCGGCACCCGTCGCCGCCGACCCCGGGACGCTCCTCAAGCTCGCCGCGGACGCACTCGCCCCGCTCCTCCCCGAGCCGCTGGACCATGTCCTCCTCCAGGCGGACCTCACCGCCGTCGCGCCCGGCCCCCTTCAGCGGCCCCTCGCCGAGACTCTCTCCGTCCTCGCGGACGTGGAGTCGAAGGGCGGGGCGACCGTCTACCGCTTCACCCCCGGCTCCGTACGGCGCGCGCTGGACGCCGGAAAGTCCGCGTCCGATCTGCACGCCTTCCTCGCCGCGCACTCCCGCACCCCCGTACCGCAGCCGCTGAGCTATCTCATCGACGACGTGGCCCGCCGCCACGGCCATCTGCGCATTGGCGCGGCCGGGGCCTATGTACGCTGCGACGACGACGCGCTCCTCGGCGAGATCCTCGCCGACCGCCGCTCGGCGGGGCTGCGGCTGCGCCGGCTCGCCCCCACCGTGCTGGCCGCCCAGGCGGACCCGGCGGCGCTCCTCGAAGCGCTGCGCTCCATGGGCTACGCCCCGGCGGCCGAGTCCGCGGAGGGCGATGTGCTGATCACCCGCGCCCACGCCCGCCGCACGCCGCCCCGCACCCCTCCCGCCCCCGTCCCGGACGGCCCGCCCGTCCCGGACGACGCCCTGCTCACCTCGGCGGTACGGGCGATCAGGGCGGGCGACCTGGCGGCCACCGTCGTCCGCAAACCGGCCCCCGCGCCCGAGCGGCCCGCCCGCCCGGCCGAGCTGCCCCGCACCACCTCGGCCGAGACCCTGGCCACCGTGCAGGCGGCGGCGCTGACCGGCTCCGCCGTCTGGATCGGCTATGTCAACGCCGACGGCGCGGCCAGCCAGCGCGTGGTCGCACCGGTCCGGGTGGAGGGCGGCTTCGTCACCGCGTACGACCACACCGCGGACGAGGTCCGCACCTTCGCCCTGCACCGCATCACGGGCGTCGCGGAACTCGCCGACGACGCCACCTGACGCCGGCGGACGACCGCCCTCGGGCGCTACGTGCACCGCGGGCACCGGCATGGAGGCCATGCGGAGGACGTCATGGACGCCAGGCTCTCCGTACTGCGGACGACTCTTTCGGCGCTCCACGTACGCCCGCCGTCCCGGGACACCCGAAGGGGCAGCAACGGCTGTCCCGGCTCTGCGGCGCCGCGCGCGCTGTCCCTGCCGGCCACCGCCACCGGCACCGGCACGGGTGCGAGGCTGTATCGCGTGGGTTCGATCATGTATGGATCGTGGTGCAGATCCACCCCCGGTCACAGGGACGGAACGTCCTGCTTTCGCAGGCTAGTTGGCGACTCCCAGAAACTCGGCGAGCCGCCGGAGCCCTGGGGGACGCGTCGGCCCGTTCCACAGATCGGTGACGACCGCCACTGCCAGGGTGTGATGCCGCATCCACCCCGGAGCCACACGGCGCAGGCCCTGCAGCGCCCGTACGGCTCCTGCCGCATCCCCCGTGTCAGCGTGTGCGCGGGCAACGTCCAGCAGCAGCCAGGTCCGCCATGAGGAAGGGGTGTCCCTGCTCAGCCTTATGCCCCTGGCCAGCGCCAGGGCTTCCTCGGGCCGCTCATGCTGGACAGCGAGACGCACTCGCTCAATCCGTACGGACGACCGGCTGAAGACCGACACCAGCTTGCCGTCGACAGGCGGCGGCAGCCTGGCCAGACGGCCCGCGGCTCTCTCCGCCTCCAGCATCATCGCCTTGGCCGTCGCGTAGTCGTCACTTCTCGCGTATGTCGTGGCGGCCGACATGAGCAAGCCGCCCCAGACCCGGACACCTTGCGCCGTGCCCGTGTGCTTCCGCTCCACGACGTCCGCGGCGTGCACCGCTAGATTGCGTGCATCGTCGAGTCGCGCTTGCCGTTGGTACGCCCACGCAACCGAATTCGACACCATCGGCCCGAGCAGGGCGTCCGACGACTGCTCGGCGGCGGTGTTGGCGCGCTCCAGCGCCGACAGGGCCAGGTCGGTTTTTCCAAGCCGGATCGCCAGATGCCCGCCCAGCTGCAACGCCTTGCCGAGGGCGGCTTGGCCCGACGCCCGCTGATCCGCATTCCCCACGGCTGCCAGAAGGCGGGCGTCACCGATGATCCCCGGCAGCACCTCCATAAGCCGGCCGAAGTCCGCGGCGTGGTACAGCGTCCAGCCATCCGCGAGTTCGGCCCGCAGCAGGGGCAGAGACAGCTGCTCGACGCCTGTCGGCTCCACAGGAGGCGCGAACAGCGGAGGCACGATCGCCCTCCGCACGGCGACGAGCTGAGGCGGGTCGGCGTCGCCGCTGGACGGCACCCCCGGCGGGTCTCCCAGCAGAGCGGTCAACTCCACCCCCAGCCCTTTGGCCAGCGCATGAAGCGTCGGCAGCCGCGCACTATGGGTTCGGTGCTGCTCAAGCTTGCGGACCACGTCAGCGGAAACGCCGGAACGTTCTGCCAGCCCCTCCTGCGTGAGGTCGGCAAGACGCCGCAGCCTTGCCAGGCGGTCACCCAGGTGCGCAGTAGCCATGCTCAGAAGCTACGCCCGCAGCCGACCGCGACGACACCGGCTTGGCAACACCCACCCGGCCGCAGGGTGTCGTCGCGGCCCGATTCCAAACAGATCAGATTCCCCCTCCTCAATACCTGAGGGAAGCAATGATGCATATGCCACAGAGTATCTGGAGCCATAATGACAACACGGGCGCCGAGCAATCTCCATTCGGGACCGCCCGCCCATTCAAACGACTCCATTAATAGGAAGCCCTAGCAATTCGTTGATAAATGAATCAACGGCTAGGGATCGACTGAAGAAATATCAGGACCAGCACCGAAAAGAACAACGGCCATGTCAGACTCTCAGCAGCCCAAATGGGAGGAACCCGGGCAGCCCCAACCCGGCCAGCGCCCAAGGAGGCGCAGGTGGATCTGGTGGGCGCTTGCTGCCCTGGTTGTGTTGATTATCGCGATTGTCCTCGCCATCCCCAGAGGGGACAACGGCAGCATCACACCGGACCCAGTCGAGACACCGACGCCATCCGAACCCGCGCCACCACAAGAACCCGCGCCACCACAACAAGAGGAGGCCCCTGCGCCCGAAACTGAAACTGAGAGCCCCGAAGAGGATGAAGAGACCCGTGAGCGGCGAGACCTCGTCCAGTTCACCATCGACGACCGCTCCGTTTCCGGGTTCACGAGCATCTGGGTCACATGGACGATCACCAATCACAGCTCGGAGAAGTCGGACTACCGATGGGACTGGGAGGCCGTGGCTCCGAACGGCGATCGGCTGGCCAACTCCACCGAATTCGTCAGCGATGTTCAGCCGGGCCAGACGGCCAAGGGTGAGACGCCCACCACTCTGGACACGACCAACGTGGAACTCAACGTGACCGACTTTGACCGCACCGCTTCCCCCTGAACGCGGGAACCGCCCCTACGCAGCGTTCGAGCCGGGCAGTGGCTGATCACATGACGCCCGGCTCTGCGCTGCGCGTGTGCTCAGCCCCGGCTCCGTTCATGTGCCCATGCGGCACACTGGACATTTGGCCGCGCCCCAGGGCCGTACCGGAAGGGTGCCACATTGAATGGTCCGCTGATCGTCCAGAGCGACAAGACGCTCCTCCTCGAAGTCGACCACGAGCAGGCCGACGCCTGCCGTCGTGCCATCGCGCCCTTCGCGGAGCTGGAGCGCGCGCCGGAGCACATCCACACCTACCGGGTGACGCCGCTCGGCCTGTGGAACGCCCGGGCCGCGGGACATGACGCCGAGCAGGTCGTCGACGCGCTCGTGGAGTTCTCGCGGTACCCCGTGCCGCACGCCCTCCTGGTGGACGTCGCCGAGACGATGGCCCGGTACGGGCGGCTGACGCTGGTCAGGCACCCGGCGCACGGGCTGGTGCTGAACACGACCGACCGGCCGGTGCTGGAGGAGGTCCTGCGGTCGAAGAAGATCCAGCCGCTGGTCGGCGCGCGGATCGACCCGGACACGGTCATCGTGCACCCCTCGGAGCGCGGGCAGATCAAGCAGACGCTGCTGAAGCTGGGCTGGCCGGCCGAGGACCACGCCGGGTATGTGGACGGCGAGGCCCACCGCATCGAGCTGGACGAGTCGGGCTGGGCGCTGCGCCCGTATCAGAAGCAGGCAGTCGAGGGCTTCTGGCACGGCGGCTCCGGCGTCGTGGTGCTGCCCTGCGGCGCGGGCAAGACGCTGGTCGGCGCGGGGGCGATGGCGCAGGCGAAGGCGACGACGCTGATCCTGGTGACCAACACGGTCTCGGCGCGCCAGTGGAAGCACGAGCTGGTGCGGCGGACGTCCCTGTCGGCGGACGAGATCGGCGAGTACAGCGGCACGAAGAAGGAGATCCGCCCGGTCACCATCGCCACGTACCAGGTGCTCACCACCAGGCGGAAGGGGATCTACCCCCATCTGGAGCTGTTCGACTCCCGCGACTGGGGGCTGATCGTCTATGACGAGGTGCATCTGCTGCCCGCGCCGGTCTTCAAGTTCACCGCCGATCTGCAGGCGCGGCGGCGGCTCGGGCTGACCGCGACGCTGGTGCGGGAGGACGGCCGGGAGTCGGATGTCTTCTCGCTGATCGGTCCGAAGCGGTTCGACGCCCCGTGGAAGGAGATCGAGGCGCAGGGCTATATCGCCCCGGCGGACTGTGTCGAGGTGCGGGTGAATCTGACCGACTCGGAGCGGCTGGCGTATGCGACGGCCGAGCCGGAAGAGAAGTACCGCTTCTGTGCCACCACCGACACCAAGCGCAAGGTGGCCCAGGCCCTGGTGGAGCGGCACCGGGGCGAGCAGACGCTGGTGATCGGCCAGTACATCGACCAGCTGGACGAGCTGGGCGAGCATCTGGACGCGCCGGTGATCAAGGGCGAGACGTCGAACGCACAGCGGGAGAAGCTGTTCGACGCGTTCCGGGAGGGCGAGATCTCGGTGCTGGTGGTGTCGAAGGTGGCGAACTTCTCGATCGACCTGCCGGAGGCGACGGTCGCCATCCAGGTGTCGGGCACGTTCGGCTCGCGCCAGGAGGAGGCCCAGCGGCTGGGCCGGGTGCTGCGCCCCAAGGCGGACGGCCACAAGGCGCACTTCTACTCGGTGGTGGCGAGGGACACGATCGACCAGGACTTCGCGGCGCACCGGCAGCGGTTCCTGGCGGAGCAGGGGTACGCGTACCGGATCGCGGACGCGGACGAGCTGCTCGCGGAGTAGCGCTTCAGCGTCGCCGTACGCCCGCTTCCTCGGCGTACTCGCCGAGGACGGCGACGCTGAACACGGCGGCGGCGAAGACCTTCACGGCGCGCAGGGCGGTGTCTATCGGGCGGTGGGCGGCGGGGGCCGCCGGGGCGGCTGCGGTGTGTGCGTTCATGTCTCCATAATGGTTTTCGGCCGCCGCGGCCACATCGCTCTGCGGACTGAACCGCGGCGAGCGCAACGTACGACTCCAGGCATACGGCATCCCCTACGGGGAGGACGGGCCGGCCTCGGGGGTCGTACCCGGGGCCGGGACCGGCGGGCACCCGAGACCGGGACCGCGGCATCACCCGGGGCGTGGGCCGCCCTCAAGGCCCGGACCGGCGGGCATCACCGGCGTGGGCCGCCCGCCCTGAGGGCCGGGACCGCCGGGCGCGCCGCGGGTGGGCGGCCGGGCATCACCCCGGGCGCGGGCCTCCCGGCATCACCCGGGCCATGCGCCACCCTGAGGGCCGCCGAGCATCACCCCGGGCGTAGGCCGCCGGAAGGCCGGGGCCGCCGGGCGCGCCGCGGGCGGGCCCAGGACAGCCGGAGGCGGGGAAACTCAGTCGCCCGCGCGTCGGCCGCTGACTAGAATCGCCGCTCTTGCCCGCGCCCTGGGGCGGCGCTCGCCGCGGCCCCGAGGAGCGCTGCCGTCCGGACGGAAACCGGCGGCTTTCCGACGTGACCGCATCTCTTCCGTCCCGAAAGGCCGCCGCCGTGTCCGCCACGCCCACAACCGACTCCCTGGCCCTCGAACGCGCCCATCTCAGCGCGTCGCGCGCTGCGTTGCGCGCGATGCGCGAGGACGTCGAGGCGCTGGACATCCGCGACGTGACCGCGAACTGGGTCAACGCGGCGGTGCTCCAGACGCAGATCGAGGCGCGCATCGCGGCGCTCGCGGATCTCGCGCACACGCCGCTGTTCTTCGGCCGTCTGGACTATCTGGAGACGGCGCAGGAGGGCCAGCGCTTCTACATCGGCCGCCGCCATGTGCACGACGCGGACGGCGATCCGATGGTCGTCGACTGGCGTGCGCCGGTCTCCCAGCCGTTCTACCGGGCGTCGCGGAAGGACCCGATGCACATCGGGCTGCGGCGGCGGTTCGGCTACACGGGCGGCGATCTCACCGCGTACGAGGACGAGCATCTGACCGACCCGGACGAGGAGGAGCGGACGAGCCGGCTGCTCCAGGCGGAGATCGAGCGGCCGCGTGTGGGCCCCATGCGGGACATCGTGGCGACGATCCAGCCGGAGCAGGACGAGATCGTACGGTCGGGGCTCGCGGGCACGGTGTGCGTGCAGGGCGGCCCCGGCACCGGGAAGACGGCGGTGGGGCTGCACCGGGTGGCGTATCTGCTGTACGCGCACCGGGAGCGGCTGGCCCGCACCGGCACCCTGGTGATCGGCCCGAACCGCTCCTTCCTCCACTACATCGAGCAGGTGCTGCCCGCGCTCGGCGAGCTTCAGGTCCGGCAGGCGACCGTCGACGAGCTGGTCACGGCGCATGTGGAGGTGCGCGGTACGGACACCGCGCGGGCGGCCGTGGTCAAGGGTGACGCACGGATGGCGGAGGTGCTGCGGCGGGCGGTCCGGTCGCATGTCACGCTCCCGGAGGAGCCGGTGGTCGTGGTGCGCGGGTCCCGGCGGTGGCGGGTGCCGGCGTACGAACTCAAGGAGATCGTGAGCGAGTTGCTGGACCGCGACATCCGGTACGGGGCCGCCCGCGACGCCCTGCCGCAGCGCATCGCCCACGCGGTGCTGGTGCGCATGGAGCAGGCGGGCGAGGCCCCCGACGACCGGGTGCAGGACGCGGTGGCCCGCAACCCTGCGGTGAAGGCGGCGGTCAAGGCGGTGTGGCCGCAGGTCGATCCGGCGAAGCTGGTGCTGCGGCTGCTGTCGGACCCGGACTTCCTCGCCGCGCACGCTGACGGCGTGCTCACAGCCGAGGAGCAGGCGGCGGTCCTGTGGGCGAAGCCGCCGCGGAGCGTGCGGTCGGCGCGGTGGTCGGCGGCGGACGCGGTGCTGGTCGACGAGGCCGCGGACCTGGTGTCGCGTACGCCGTCGCTGGGCCATGTGGTCCTGGACGAGGCGCAGGACCTGTCCCCCATGCAGTACCGGGCGGTGGGCCGCCGCTGCGCCACGGGTTCCGCGACGGTGCTGGGCGATCTGGCGCAGGGCACCACCCCGTGGGCGACCCGCAGTTGGGCGGAGGCCCTGGCGCACCTCGGCAAGCCGGACGCGGCGGTCGAGGAGCTGACGGCCGGCTTCCGCGTGCCGCGCGAGGTGATCGCCTACGCGTCGCGGCTGCTGCCGCATATGTCGCCGGGCCTGTCCGAGGTCCGCTCGGTGCGGGAGTCGCCTGGCTCGCTGGCAGTCCGCCGTGCGGGCGGGGACGGAAACGGAGACGGGGAGGGGGCCGGGTACGCGGACGTGGTCGCCGCATGCGCCGAGTCGCTGAGCCACGAGGGCTCGATCGGCCTGATCGCCGCGGACGCCCGCGTACCGGCCCTGACCGAGGCCCTCGCCGCCGCGGGCCTTCCGCACCTCGCCCCCGGCGACGAGACCACACCCGGCTGCCGGCTGACCCTGGTGCCCGCGTCCCTGGCGAAGGGCCTGGAGTACGACCATGTGGTCCTCGACGACCCGGCGGCCATCGTCGCCGCCGAACCGGACGAACGCACCGGGCTGCGCCGGCTGTACGTAGCGCTGACGCGGGCGGTGTCGGGGCTGACGGTGGTGCACTGCGCGCCGCTGCCATGGCAGTTGGCGGGGCGGTGAGGTGGGGCGGGCTACTCCGGCAGGCAACCTCACGGGGGAAGGACCCGTCTCACACCCCGACTGGACCTGCTGCGCGCAGGTTCTTCCGCGGGTGTCGCGACGCGCTGCTGGCGTAGCGGGCGACGCCGGACCGAAAGGGAGCGTCAGTTGGACGAGTGTGCCTTTCCTCCCCAGATACCTGCTTACCCGATGACGGCGACCGGGGACAGGATGTGTCCCGTCGGCTCCTCACCGCAGCAGAGAGGCGGCGGCCTGCCGCCGCTGCGCCGGCTCCCGGCCCCGAGAAGCAATCAGGAAAGCATCAGCCGAAGGCTTATCTAACTCCCTCCCGCTAGTCGCCTGCGGAATGACCGGATTGCTGTGCAGAACCCATTCAACCGATGCTGGCGCTGCTATAGTTTTCTTTCCGTACAGTTCCCGGCTACCAGGCTCCAACGGTACTGGTTTTCTGTCTGGTTGTCCGGCGCTGACCATACTGGTGGCGAACGGGGGATTCGGCGAAGTTGAGCAAGTTTGCCTCCGACCGGCCGTGTACCGCTTTCCAGCGCCATGCGCCATTCCCGCTCCTGAGGGCGCGGGACTGCCGCGCTCCGACTGAGCCCGCCACCAGGGCGATCCCCGCACATACTGACGTCTGCCTTGGGTGACGTCGCCTGCCTTCACCGCTCCCCAGAGCTATCGGAGGAAGTGCCATTGTCCGATCAGAAGCGCTCTCGCTCCATGCTCGCCCGCGGCCTGAGCATTCTGCGTTGTTTTCGGCCAGGGGAACCGGAGCTCCCGCTCTCCGAAATAGCACGCAGAGCCGACATACCCAAAGCAACCGCTCACCGGATCATCGCGGAGCTGGTCGAGGAAGGCATGCTGGAGCGGGGTGAGAAAGGGCTGAGGCTCGGCGTCCCCCTTTTCGTGCTCGGTGCACAAGTTCCCCGGCAGCTCGAACTCCGCGATCTGGCGTTCCCATACGCGGAACAGCTGCATCATCTCACGCGCGGAAGCGCGTTCGTCTTTATCTCCGACGCGTTCAGGCCAGACGCCGCGCTGGTGGACGCGGTACGCCGCGCGTACCGCGCGGGCACCGAGCGCAGCGCCGAGCAGGAGACCTGGGCCTCGGCTCAGGCCGCGACCAGGATCTTCCATGCCTTCGGCGCGAGCGCGGCTCTCCCCTCCCGGGGTGCACGGATGGCGGACCCGGAAGCGGCCCGGGTGCAGCATCAGAGATTCGTGGCCGTGCGCAGTGCGTCCGGCGCCCTCGGCATCGCGGCGCCCGTGCTGACGGCGTCGAGCACGGCCGTGGCAGCGTTGGCCATCGCTGGTCCCCAAGACCGATTACAAGTGGTCAGGGCCACCTCACATCTGCGGGCCGCGTGCGCCGCCGTCTCGCGTGCCCTCCAGCGAACGCCTGAACTGGTGCCCGTCCCCTGACCCTCAGGCCGCCGCCCGGCGGTCACGGCGCGGGCGGGCCGCCTCGCGGGGCCCCGGTTGCCGGGCGGTGGACGCGGACGCGCCATGTCAGCCCCTCCGCGCCGTGAAGAGGGCGGGCAGCAACCGCCCCGCCACATACTCCTCGCGTGCCGCCGTCAGGGTGTCCCGGATGAGGTCCGCCGATGTGGCCCCGTAGATCCCGGCGACGCTGCCGCGGAAGATCCGGACCACCTTGAGCCGGTCGGCGAGCAGCGCTGCGGCCCACTCCGTCAGGTCACGCGGCACCACGTCGACAAAGCCCGCCTGGTCGAGCTGGCGCAGGCGGTCGGCGAGGGGGGTGGTGAAGAAGACCTCTCGCGGATGGGTCGCGCGGAACGCGGTGGACGGCGCCAGGTAGCCGGGCGTCAGGCTCACCTCCTCGGTGAGGGCGAGCAGTCCGCCGGGGCGCAGCAGCCGCCCGGCCTCGCGGATGACCTCGCCCGGCTCGGGGAAATGCGGCATCGATCCGGTCACCACCACGACGTCGAGCGAGGCGTCGGGCAGCGGTACGGCGGTGGCGGAGGCGCAGATCTCCGCTATCTCCTTACGCCCCTGCGCACGGCTGATGCGGCGGCTGACCTCGCAGTGCTCGGCGACGAGATCGACTCCGTAGGCGCGTTGTACGGCGATTCCCAACGCGGTGAGCCGGTCCACCGTGTACCGCAGCGCGCCGCCGAAGCCGCTGCCCAGTTCGCACAGGTCCACCGTGGCCGCCCTGAGGGCGCCGCCGCCCTCGGCGACGGCCTCGGCGACCAGGTCGCAGCCCTGTGGCCCGAAGTGGCCCATCTGGTCGAGGCCGAGCAGGCCGCCGGGTCCCTCCTCGCCGGTGAATTCGACGATGGACCGCTCGGTGCGCTCCCAGTCGTGCAGCGCGGGGAACAGCTCCCGGTGGTAGTGGTGCTGGACGGCGCGCTGGCCGTCCGGGACACCGGGCCAGGGCCCGGACCGGGGGCCGGACCGGGGGCCGGGCTCCGCGGTCACCGCGGGCCCTCGGGCAGGAGGAGGGCGCGGGCGGCGAGGGCCGCGGAGGTCTCGGTGTTCGGCACGGCGATGCTCCTCGGTGCGTACGGCTCCGGACCGGGTGCCGGCCCGGATCGGGAGTGGTCAGGGCGTTGGGGCCGGCAGGCGGAATTCGTCCGGGACCGCGGCGCAGACGGCGTCCAGAGTGGCGAGCGCCTCCTCGGCCTCCTCATCCGTGGCGACCAGCGGCGGGAGCAGCCGGAGCACCTCCGGCCGCCCCAGGCAAGGAGAGACCACGAGGCCGTTGCGCCCCAGTTCCATCAGGACGTCTCCGGCCACGGCGGGGGTGGTGAACTCCACGCCCCACAGCAGTCCCCGGCCGCGTACCTCCGTGATCAGGGCGGGGTGACGCCGGACGAGGCGCGCCAGGCCGGAGGCGAACAGCTCCGCCAGCCGCTCGCCGCGTGGCGCGAGTTCCTCGACCGCCGTGAGCGCCGCGACGCCGGCCGCCGCGCCGAGGGGATGACCGGAGAAGGTCGTAGTGTGCACGAACGGGTCGGCGGTCAGCGGCGCGTACAGCTCCGGCGTGGCCACCACGGCGGACAGGGGCTGCACACCGCCGCCGAGGGCCTTGCCGAGCAGCACGGCGTCGGGCCGTACCCCGGCGTCGGCGCTGACCAGCCGGGGGCCGCATCTGCGCAGTCCGGTCTGGATCTCATCGGCTATCAGGAAGGCGCCGTGCTCGTGCGCCGCGTCCGCGAGGGCCCTCAGGAACCCGGGCTCCAGCGGCCGTACGCCGCCCTCCCCCTGGACGGGCTCCACGAGGACGGCCGCCACCTCGCCATCCGCGAACGCGCCGGGTATCGCGGACGTGTCCGCCGCGATGTGTCTCACACCGCCGAGCAACGGTTCGAGGGAGCGGCGGTAGCGCGCGTTCCAGGTCGCCGCGAGGGCGCCGAGGGACTTGCCGTGGTAGGCGCCCTCGACGGCGAGGACGCGGGTGCGGCCCGTGGCAAGGCGCGCGAGCTTGAGCGCCGCCTCGACGGCGTCGCAGCCGTTCAGTCCCAGCCACACCTTCGTCAGCCGCTGCGGGTCGGCCCAGGCCGCCAGTGCCGCCGCGAGATCGGCGGTCGCGCGGTTGCCCAGGACGCGGGTGGACACCGGCATCGTGTCCAGTTCACGGCGCACCGCGGCGACGACGGCGGGGTGGCGCTGTCCGAGCAGGGTCACCGCATAGCTTCCGAAGTCGAGCGCGCTGCGGCCGTCGGAGAGCCGCAGGCGGGCCCCCTCGCCGCTCATCTCGATCGCACCGGAGCCATTCATGCCGTAGACGAGGGCCAGTTGGGGCGAGAGGTGTCTGCGCGTCGCGGCGAGCGCACTGCGGGCGGCCTCGTTCCTGGCGGTCGCGGTCATCGGGACCGTCCTCTCCTCGTCCGGCAGTTGTGAACACGCGCCGCTCCCGCGCCGCTCCCGGGCCGCGCGCCCGCGCCGCGTGCGAACGCGCCGTGCAGCCGTGCAGCCGTGCAGCCCCGCCCCGAACCGTTCGGTCAACTTGTAGTCCTCCTTCCCCGCTGGTGAGAAGTCGCGTTCCGGCTGCCGGAACGTTCGTTGATCCGGACCTGCGGCGCTTGAGAGGCTGCGCGAGATTGCGGGATCACCGGGCTCCCAAGACCACCGGGGAGACAGCCCGGGAAGACACCGCAATGCCGCCGTCCGCATCCGAAAGGTGCACCGACCGCATGGAGACCACGTCAGCCAGTGCCGTCGCCTTCCCGGATTCCGGCACCCTGGAGAAGCGTCTCGACCTGTTCCTGGAACAGCGCGGAATGAGCAGGGACGCGGTGCGCAAGGAAGCCGACCAGGGCATGGGGGCACCGGCGCTCGCGGTCGTCGCCGGATCGGTGCTCGCCGGTTTCGGCAACCACCGAAGCGACCTCGACCTGCTTGTGCTCGTGGAGAACGACAGGCTCACCCGCTTCCCCATCCAGTCCCACGAACACGGCACGCTCATCGACGTCAACATCCGCCGGGCGAGCGCCGTCCGGGACACCACGGCCGAACTGGCCGCGGGTCCCTGGCCCCGGTTCAGCACGGTCACCGAGGACGCCTGGAACCACCGGCGTCGCGCCCTCAACACCGCGAACCGGCTGGCGCTCGGACTGCCGCTGATCGCCTCGCCGCCGTGGCACGACTGGCACGCGCGGCTGCGCCGCCCGTGGCTGGCAAAGGCCGTGGAGCAGTGGTGGACGGTGGAGGCGCACCGGCTCGCTCAGGCCGCCCGCTGGCTGCTCGACGCCAAGCCCATGGCAGCGGCGGTCCGCGCCCGGGAGGCCGTGGTCGCCGCGCTCAATGCGCGGGCCGCGGCGGCCGGGCAGCTGTACTTTGCGGCGAAGTGGGTGGGCGAGAAGCTCAAGGCGCTCGGGGATGACGAGGGCCTGGCCCTGCTCCGCGACACGCTGACGCCTCCGCTCGCGCCGCGCGAACGGGTCCCGCGGTGCCTCGCCGCCGTCGAGCGGCTGATCGGCGAGCCCGCACCCCTGCACGCGGTGCTGCGCTGGTCCACCGGCATCGGAACGACGGTGCTGGACGACCGCACGGTCGTCGACCGCTGGCAGCTGCGCGCCCTGGAGGTCCCGCGGCGGGACCTGCCGCCCGAGGACGGCAACGCGGTCATCTGGTCGGGCCCGGCCGGCGCCGCTCTCCCGGACGACCTCCTGCCCCTGTTCGTTCACGACATGGTGTGGCTCGGTGTCGCACACCCCGACCCGGAGGTGCCCGCTTGACGCGCCCCAACTCGCGCGCGACCGCCGAAGCGCCCCCCGGGAGGCCCCCGGCGCAAGCTGACGCGCCCCCGGCCGACCTGCGGCGGCTGCTCGCCTTCCGCGCTCACGGCGCGGCCCGTCTGCTGCTCGGCTGCCGGGCCCGCCTGGAGGACATCGAAGGCGCCGTCGCCGCGGGACAGACCGAGGTGGCCGTCCTCATGGCCTATGAGCTGGTGCAGTTCTCCCTGTCCGTACGCGGGCTGCGCAGCGAGGGCGAACTGAGCTACGGGCGCGACGAGGTGGGGTTTGACCCGTTCGCGGGGGTCCCGGCCGAGGAGGTCGCGGCCGGGCTGATCCTCGCCGCGGAGGGCCGGGATGCCGTGGGTGAGCGCGGCGAGGAGTGGCTGGACAGGCTCCGCGGTCATCTGCGGGACACCGAGGCGCTTCTGGGTTACGCCGAGCCGCTGCCCGATGTGCGGTCCGGGAGCGGCCTGATGAAGGGCTTCAAGCTGGCCCGCACCTGGCAGCCGCTGCTGCAGCGTGTCGGCCTGCCCGACCTGCTGCCGGACGCCTGGACGCGCCGTGCCGACTGAGCCGGGACCGCAGCGCGCCCGCGGCGACCGGACGCCGGCGCTGGCCGTTCACTCCGTCAGCAAGCGGTACGGCGGCACGGTGGCTCTCAGGGATGTCTCTCTCGACATCGCCGAGGGCGAGATCACGGGCCTGCTCGGACACAACGGCGCGGGCAAGACGACCCTGATGTCCCTGGTGGCGGGACTTCTGCGGCCGGACGCGGGGGAGATCGAGGTACGGGGCTTGTCATCCGTCCGCGACCCGCACCGGGCGCGCCGCGAACTCGGCCTGGCCCCTCAGGAAGTGGGCGTCTATCCGCCGCTGACCGTGCGGCAGAACCTGCGGTTCTTCGCGGAGCTGGCCGGCCTGCGCGGCCGGGAGGTCCGGCTGCGGACCCAGGAGGTCGCCGAACCGCTCGGGCTGACCGCACTCCTCGACCGCAGGGTCTCCCGGCTCTCCGGAGGCGAACAGCGGCGCGTGCACACCGCGATGGCCCTGCTGCACCGGCCGAAGCTGCTCCTGCTCGACGAACCCACCGCGGGCGTGGACGTGGAGACCCGGTCCCGGCTCATCGCGTTCGTCCGGGAGCTCGCCGCCGCCGGCACGGCCGTCTGCTACTCCACGCACTACCTCGCCGAGGTCGAGGCGCTCGACGCGAGTGTGGCCGTACTGGACCACGGCCGCATGATCGCGCGCGGCACGCTTCGGGAGCTGGTGCGCAGCCACGGCGACAGCGCCGTGGAGCTGGTCTTCTCCGGCAGTCCGCCCTCGCTGCGGCTGCCCTGGCCGGTGACCCGCGAGGCGGGCGTGCTGCGCGTCCGGGTCGAGCAGCCGCACCTGGCGGCCCCCGAAGTGCTCGCGGCCCTGGGCGACTCGGCCCGGAGCCTGGTCAACCTGCGGGTGGTACAGCCCAGTCTGGAGACCGTCTTCCTGCGCCTGACCGGGCGTCGGTACGGGGACGGGCCGGACCCCGCCGGCGCCGCGGCGGCGGACGCCGCGGCCCCGGCGCCGGTCGCGCGGGGTGCGGGAACCTCCGGGGAGGGACGGAACGGAGCGCCGGGCGACGGACCGCCGCCCGGCGAACAGGCCATCGAGGCGGGACGCCATGGGTGACGGTTCACTGGGCCGGATCGCCGCGCTGATCCGGCAGGACGCCAGACTCCTGGTCCGCGATCCCGCTCCGCTGATCGTCCGTACGGTCATGCCGCTGCTCATCATGGGCTTTATGCAGCCGCTGTTCCGCGCGGCGCTGCGGGCCGACGACGTGCACAACGCCACCGGAGCCGAACAGGGCGTGCCCGGCATGGCGGTGATGTTCCTGTTCTTCCTCGTGACCACCGTGGGCTTCGCGATGTTCCGTGAGCACGGCTGGAACACCTGGGACCGGCTGCGAGCCGGACCCGCGCGGCCGTTTGAGCTGGTGGCCGGCCGGCTGGCGGTGCCGCTGGCGGTCGCGGTGGTCCAGCTCGCCGTGGTCTTCGCCGCGGGCGGGCTGCTGTTCGGGCTGCGGGTGCGCGGCTCGTACCTGGCGCTGGCCGTGGTGGGCGTGCCACTCGCGCTGTGCGTGGTGATGGTCGGCATGGCGCTGGTGGCGCTGTGCCGCACCATCTCCCAGCTCAGTGTCTTCGCCAACCTCCTCGCCCTGCTCTTCGCCGGGCTCGGCGGCGCGCTGACCCCGCAGTCCGCGCTGCCGGACTGGGCCCGCCCGCTCGCTCCCGGGGTGCCCAGCTACTGGGCGATGCGCGGGTTCTCCACCGTCATCCTCGACGGCGGCGGCGTGGGCGCGGTCCTGCTTCCGGCCGGCATGCTGTGCGCGTTCGCGGCGGGTCTCACCGCCGTGACCCTGGTCTTCTTCCGAACCGACCACCGCAAGCTCTCCTGGTCCTGAAGCGCGCCATCGGCCCCGCGTCATGCCCGCGACATCGGCCCCGCGACATCGACAGTGCGCCATCAGAGAGGAACAGCCATGCCCGCCGCCGTGGTCTTCGACTGCTTCGACACACTCGTCATGTCCCGGCCGCTGCCGGGCCCCGAGGAGTTCACCGCCTGCCTCGCCGATGTGCTCGCCCTGGACTCGCGGTCCGCGGGCGAGGTCGTGCACACGGTGTTCACCGCCGTGTTCGCGGCGATGTCGGATCGGTCCGCGCTCCAGCCGTCCACCATGAGCCTGCTGGACGCGACCCTGCGGGAGCGGGGCAAGCCGCGGAAGAAGGCTGACCTGGACAAGGCGTTGTGGCACGCCCTCGGCTGCGCGGACCCCGGCCAGTACGCGCTGTGCGAACCGGCGGCGGACGCGATGCGCCGGACCGCCGCCGCCGGCCACACCGTCCGGCTGCTGTCCAACTGCTATCTGCCGGGCAACCTGATGCGCAGGCTGCTCCACCAGTTGAAAGTTCCCGACGTGTACGACCGGACGCTGTTCACCGCGGACGGAGGGCCGAAGAAACCCGATCCCCGCGCGTTCCGGCTGATCGGGGAAGGCGACTTCGAGCGGCGCGTGATGGTCGGCGACTCCGAGGAGATCGACATCGCGCCGGCCGCCGCCCTCGGCTGGAACACCGTGCGCGTCGATCCCGGCGCTCCCGATCTGACGGAACTCCTCTCCCTGCTGGAACTGTGACGGCCCCCCGGTTCCTCCCCGGCCGGTCACCCCGTGGCGATCTCGTGTTCCGCACAAAGAAACACTCGCTGATTTCAACCGCCCGATCTGCCTACGGTCTTTCCGGTACCGCCCGCTGATCCCGTACGGGTCTCTGTTTCCGTTGTTCTCACGTCGCGTCCGCAAAAGACCCGCCCCGTGCGGAAGGAGTCGATACGTGCAGTCCCCCTCGCCACCGGCCGACGGAGCCGGGCGGCCCAGCGGCGCCGCGGCCCCGCACCGGGCCCTGCTGGACGCCGGCTGGAGCACGGCTTGGCGGCCCGCCCCCGCCCGCGAGGGCGCCGCGGGCGCCGAGCGCATCCGCTCCCTCGCCGCCAGCGGTTACGCGGCGCTGCCGGTCCCAAAGGAGTTAGGCGGCGCGGGCGCGAGTCTGGTCGAAGTGGCCTCCGCCCAGCGTGCGCTGGGCATGGCCGACCCCTCTGCCGCCATCGCCCTGAACATGCACGCCTTCACGGTGGGGCTGATGGCCGACTACTGGAGACGGCACCGGGACACGAGCTGGATGCTGCTGGAGGGGATCGCCCAGTCCGGCGCCCTGGTGGCGTCCGCGTTCGCCGAGCCGGGCGGCAGCCCCAACTTCATGAGCAGCCGCTCCGAGGCCGTCCAGACCGCCAAGGGCTACCGGGTGACGGGCGTGAAGTTCCCCTGCTCGCTCGCCACCGCGGCCACCCTGGTGTGCCTGACGGCCCGCGTCAGCGGGACCGGCGAGACGATCCTCGCCCTGTGCCCCCGTTCGTCCCCCGGCCTCACCGTCGAGGGGGAATGGCCGTCGCTCGGCATGGCCGATTCCGACACGGCCCGGCTGGTCATGCGCGATGTGGAGCTGGACGACCGGCTCGTCTTCCACCGCGGCCCCGCCGATGTCATCGACGACAACGTCATCTCCGGCATGGCGTGGTTCGCGGTGCTGCTGACCGCCACATACCACGGCGTACTCAGCGGGCTGCTGGACGCGGCCTGCCGCCAGGTGACCGAGGCGGGCACGTTCGGGCCGAGGACCGCCCTGCTCGGCCGTGCCGTCCGGGAGCTGCTGACGCTCGGGGGCGCTTGTCGCCAGCTCGGCGCGGACGTCGAGTCGGGTGCGATCGGCGGGCAGATGGCGCTGGCCGCGGCGGTGGGGCTGCGCGCCTCGCTGAGCGACACCCGCGACCGGGTGCTGGCCGCCGTCACCCCGGTCATCGGCAGCCGCCTCTACGGGCGCGGGCAGCGGGCCGCCGGCCTCCTGGTCGACTCGCTCGCCGTCCACCACCACCCGCCGTCGCTGCTGACCTGCGACGAGGCAGTGGGCGCCTTCTGCACGGGGCGTGAGATCAGCTTCGACCCGGCCGGCTGAGTCGTCCGGGCCCACCCTGCGCGCTTTAAGGAGACACACAGCCATGCCCCATGTCGAGGTCAATCTGCCGATCAAGGCTCCGGCGGCTGACGCCTGGCAGGCCGTCATCCGGCTGGAGGACTACGCCGCGTACATGGAGAACGTCGAGTCGGTGTCCGTGCTCGGGGAGACGGAGTCCGGCGCGCGTACCAGCGAGTGGTCGGTGCTGCTCAAGGGCTCCGTGCTGGAGTGGGTGGAGGTGGACGAACTCGACGAGGAGAACCGCGTCATGTCGTTCCACCAGGTCTCCGGCGACCTCGACGAGTTCAACGGGTACTGGCGGGTCGAGGACGGCGGAGACGGGACCTCGGTGGTCACCTTTTCGGTCGACTTCGAGATCGGCATCCCGCTGCTGGCCGACATGCTCAACCCTGTCGCCACCAGGGCTCTGCGCGAGAACTCCGAGCATATGCTCCGCGCCATCGAGCGGCGGATCACGGCGGCCCTGTGACGGCGCCCGCCCGCCTCGCGACAGCGCCGGCCCGCGTCCTGGTGACCGGCGCCACCGGCGCCGTGGGCAGCGCCGTCCGCCGCGCGCTGCACGCGGCGGGCCACCGGGTGTACGGCGTGAGCCGCCGCGGCGGAGCGGGGCCGCGGGAGTACGCCTGGCGGGCGGGGCAGGAGGAAGCACCGCCCGAGCTGCGCGGCCCGTGGAGCGCGGTGGTCCACTGTGCCGCCGACACCCGCTGGAACCTGCCGGCCGAGCAGGCAGAGGAGGCGAACGTCGCCCCGCTGCGCGCCGTGCTGTCCCTCATCGGCCCCCAGACCCACCTGATCCACCTGTCCTCCTCCTATGTCACGGGCCTGGCGGGCGACATCACCTCGCGCTCCCAGGACGCCTACCGCAACTCCTACGAGTGGTCCAAAGCCGCGGCCGAACGCCTGGTGCATGCCGAGCGGGACAGTGCCGACATCGTGCGCTTCCCCATCGTGATGGGGGCCAGGGCCGACGGCGCGCTGGACCGCTACAGCGGCTTCTTCTGGCTGCCCTCCTCGCTGTGCAGCGGCGCCGTGCCCGCCCTGGTGGTGGAGAAGGAGGCGCTGCTGGACATCATCAGCACCGACGACGTGGCCGACCACATAGCACAGCTGATTGCCCTCGGCCCACCGGCAGGCCGAAGGCTGTCGGTCCTGGGACGCGGCGACCGGGCCCAGCGGGTGGACGAGGCGTTCGACACCGTCCTGGACGCCCTCAACTCCTGGCGCGCCGAGCACGGCGTTCCCCTGCTGGACCGCCTGCCTTATGTGACGCCCGAGCAGTGGAACCGCTTCTATCTGCCGTTCGCCGAGGAGTACCTGGACCGGGCGCAGCTGCTGCGGGTCACCGCCTTCCGCGCGTACCAGGGCTATCTGTCGATCACGGAGCCGTTCGACGTCACCGGCCGGGTGGCGGACACCGCAGAGGTGCTGTTCCGCTCGATCCGGCGCTGGGCCGAGACCCACGAGACCTCCGCCCGCCGGGTTCCCCGGCCGTGGCGGGCCTGACGTGCCGCGTATGCCGCGGGCGCCGCGCCGCCCCGCTAGCCGTCGGCTCCCGTTCTTCCTCGCCCGCCCCGGACCGGTCCGAAAGCGGGGGCGAGGCAGCCCAGTTGGAGTTGGAGTTCGCGTGGAAAGGAACAACCTGTCATGAAACCCATACGTGTCGCGCTCGCCGGCGTCGGCAACTGCGCCTGGAGCTTCGCCCAGTTCGTCGCACTGGCCCAGGCGGACCCCGACACCCGGCTGCCGGGCCTGATGTGCCACACCGTGGGCGGCTACCGGCTCGCGGACGTGCGGGTCGTCGCGGCGTTCGACGTGGACGCGGCGAAGGTCGGGCGTCCGCTGGCCGAAGCCTTCACCGCTCCCGCCATCTCCGCGACCGCCTTCCTTGAGCTGGGCGACGACCGGAACGCCCCGGTCCTCCCGGCGCCCGTCCTCGACGGCCTCGTGGGGCCGCTCGGCTCCGTCGTGACGACCGCCGCCGCCGTTCACGACGCCACCGAGGAGGACGTCGCCAAGGCCCTCGTCGAACACGACGTGGAAGTCCTGGTCATCGCGCTGCCCACGGGCGCCTCCCGGGCCATCCGCATGTTCGCGGACGCGGCCCTCGCCGCCGGGGCGGCCGTCGTGAACTGCACCCCCGAGGAGCTGGCCAGGGACGAGGACGTCAGCCGCCGGTTCGCGGACGCGGGCGTCGCCCTCCTCGGCGACGACCTGCGCAGCCATCTCGGCGCCACCTGCCTGCACACCGCCCTCATCGAACTGCTCCTCAGCCGCGGACTGGAGCTGAACGGCACCTACCAGCTCAACGTCGGTGGCAACACGGACTTCTTGAACCTGGCGGATACCGGCCGCTCGGCCTCCAAGTTCACCTCAAAGGCCAACGCGCTGCGCGCGGCCGGCATGACCGACGTCGACGGTGTGGCCGGCCCCACCGGCTTCATCGGGCACCTCGGCGACAGCAAGGTGTGCTTCGCCCATGTCAAGGCGAAGTCCGTGCTCGGCTCCGAGGTGCAGATCGACGTCAAACTCACCGTGGAGGACAGCCCGAACGCCGCCGGTGTCATCGCCAACGCCGTGCGCGCCGCGAAAGCGGCTGCCGACCGCGGCCTGTCCGGCACGGTGGACGCCCCGTCCCCCCTGCTCTTCAAGAGCCCGCCGCGCGGTCTGCCCGAATCCGAGGCGAGGGCGGCGTTCCTGGACTTCGCCTCCTGACACCCGCCGGTCATCGAGAAGAGAGACGGTCAATGCTGTCGATACAACGGGATTCCCGATCGGTCGAGGACCTGCCCTACGAGCTCGTCGAGCGCAAGGGAGTGGGACATCCGGACACCATGTGCGACGCCATGGCGGAGCGCATGTCCCGCTACTACTCCCTGCACTGCCTCAAGGAGTTCGGCGGGGTCGCCCACCACTGGTTCGACAAGGTGACGCTGTACGGCGGCGGGGCGGAAACCGACTACGGGCGGGGCGAACTCACCTCTCCGTACCGGGTGAAGGTCTTCGGCAAGGCGGCCTTCCGGGTCGGCCCCGCCGAGATCCCGGTGCAGGACCTGATGTTCCGCGCCGCCGCCGATGTGCTGGCGGAAGTCACCACCGGTTTTGACGCCGCCCGCCACCTTGTCGTCGAACTGGGCGTGGTGGACCACCAGGGATCGGGCCGCGGCCTGTCCCGGTACCAGCCCGCGTCCCCGGCGGACCTGGTCCCGCTGCGGTCCGGCGGACTGGTCTCCAACGACACCAACCTGCTGCACGGCTACGCCCCGCTGTCCCGCCTGGAGAACGTGGTGCTGGGGCTGGAGCACCTCATCAACGGTTCCGCTTTCAAGCAGAGGCACACGGACACCGGCTGGGACGTCAAAGTGTTCGGCAGCAGGCGGCGGGACGCGTTCAGCCTGGTCGTCAACATGCCCTTCCTCGCGTCCCGCATCGAGTCGATGGACCACTACCTGGCGCGCAAGGCCGTGACCCAGGAGGAGGTGGCGGAGTTCGTCCGCTCGCTGGGCATCCGGGACTTCCAGCTGCTGATGAACGCCACCGACCGCAACGGCCGCCCCTATCTCACCGCGCTCGGCTCCGTGGCGGACACCGGTGACGTGGGCGTCGTCGGCCGGGGAAACCGGGTCAACGGACTCATCACCCCCATGCGCCCGATGAGCATCGAGGCGCCCGCGGGCAAGAACCCGCTGGACCACACCGGCAAGATCTACAACGTGATGGCCATGCGGCTCGCCCGGCAGGTGCACGAGAAGTTCGGCGGACCGGCGCAGGTGCATATCTTCACCTCCAAGGAGGCGCCGCTGGAGCGCCCGGACGAGGTCGTCGTGACGACGCCCGACGCGGCTGAGCCGGCCCTGACGTCGCTGGCGGAGACCGCGGTCGCAGGCTCGGGCGACCTGACGGTCGAGCTGATCGAGACGGGCATCACCCTGTGGTGACCGGTGCGGAGGCGCGAGCCCTCGTCGCCCGGACGCGGGCCACGGGTGTGCGCTCGGACACCGGTCCCCCGCGGACGCCGCCGCCTGAGACCGGCAGCCACTTCGCGGTCCTGGTCAAGCCCGAGGTCATGACCTCCGCCGCCGCGGCCGACGCGCTGCCGGAGGCGGTACGGGTGCTCGGCCAGGCAGACGTGAGCGTGCTGCGCTGCGCCGTGCTGCCGGCCGGGGACTTCGCCGGGCGCGGGTACCTGCTCCTGCACTATCCGCGCCTGCACCGGGTCGCCGCGGACGGGGCCGGGGCCCTCTCCTCCAGCGCCCGCAGGGAACTCGACTCGCTCATGGCCGCGTCGCGGATCGCCGACGCCCCCGGGGCGTACGAGGCGATGACGCGCGAGGCGGACCTGTCTCCGGCGGCCCTGGAGGAACGCTGCCGGGGGGCGGGCATCCACAAGCTGGGCTCCGGCTCGTACGCCTCGGTGACGGAGCTGAACGGACGCCCGGTCACGGTGCTGAACGGTTTCCTGCCGGCCCTGGCCGCGGGCTACACCGGTCCCGGGGCCCTGGTCGGCCTCCTCGAATGCCACAGCAATCACGAGATCGACAGGCTGCGCGGCGAACTCCTGGGGGCGCTTGACCCGGCCGACGCGACCCCGGCGTCGCTGCGTGGGACGCTGGGCGTCCTGGCCCGCGAGCACGGGATCGCCCTTACCGAGGGCCGGAACGCCGTCCACCTGTCGGCGGGCCATCTGGAGGGGATGTTCCAGGTCTGGCGCTACTTCGCCGCCCTCGACGGACGGGGCGTCGAGACCACCGCGTTCGGCCGCTCACTGGCCGGACACGGGGTGCCCCCGGCGGCGGTGGCGGCGCTGGCCGCCGACCGCAACCTCGCCGGGGACTCAGGGGAGACGGCATCTCCGCACGGCGACACCGAGAACCTCCACCGCGACAGGGTCCTCGATCGGGTACGGCAATGGGCTGCCGCTGGGAAGGGGTTGGGAACATGACCGGTCTCGCGCGCGGACTCGCCGGACGCACCGCGGTGGTGACCGGCGGCGCCCAGGGGATCGGCGCGGCGGTTGCCGAACGGCTGTGCGCTGAGGGCTGCCGTGTCCTGATCTACGACAAGGACGCCGAGCACGGCCGGGCCGCGGTGGACGCATGGCTGGAGCGGGGCCACGAGGTTCGGCTGGCCGTGGGCGATGTCACGGACCGGGCGGCGGTGGCGGCGGCCTTCACGGGGCTCCCGGCCGGCTGGCCGAGGCCGACGCTGCTGGTGAATCTCGCCGCGGGCTTCGTCTTCAGGGGTCTGGAGGCGACCGCGGAGGAATGGCACGCCGCGCTCGATCCCACCATCGTCGGACTCTCCCTGGTCATTCGGGAGTTCGTCGCCGGGCTGCCGAACCGCGACGCCGACGCCGCGATCGTGAACATGGCGTCTATTTCGGCACATATCGCCCAGAGCGGCTATCTGACATACAACACCAGCAAGTCCGCCGTGCTCGGCTTTACCCGGTGCACCGCCGAGGAGCTGGCCCCCCGGGGCGTTCGGGTCAACTCGGTGAGCCCCGGAACCGTGTGGAACGCCAACAACGAGCGTTACCACCGCGAGGCGCTCGGACTCGACCGGGCGGCCGCCGAGGCCGCTCCGGAACACGGCGGAAAGTTCCTGCTCAAACGGTTCGCGGACCCGTCCGAGGTCGCCGCGCCGATCGCGTTCCTGCTGTCGTCCGACGCCAGTTTCATCACCGGCGCCGATCTGCCGGTAGACGGAGGGTACTTGGCGGTATGAGGCCATGATCGATCTGCATACTCACCACAACCGCTGCGGGCACGCCACCGGCTCGCTGCGGGACTACGTCACGGCGGCACTGGACAAGGGCGTCAGGGTGCTGGGGCTCTCCGACCACACCCCGATGTTCGCGGCGGAGGAGGACCACGCGCTGCCGCGGGTGGCGATGCCGAAGTCGGAGTTTCCCTCCTATATCGCGGAAGCCCTGGCGCTGAAAGAGGAGTTCGCGAACAGCATCGAGATCCTCGTCTCCACCGAGGCCGACTTCTTCAGCGGCCGCATGGACGCGTACACCAAGGCGCTGAGCCGCTACCCGCTGGACTACGTCATCGGGTCGGTCCATATGTTCGAGGGCCGGGACATCTTCGACGTCACCCGCTGGCAGACCGTGGAGGAGCGGGATCTCGCCGCCGTCAAGGCGCGGTACTTCCGGGCGATGGCCGAATGCGCCCGTTCCGGTCTCTTCCACGTCATGGGGCACGTGGACGCGCTGAAGGGCAACTACCCGAAGCTGGGCGCCGTCCCGGCGCCCGCCGCGGCCGACGAAATGCTGCGCGCGATCCGGGACTCCGGCGCCGTGATGGAGATCAACACCTCGGGCGGCACCAAGCTGTGCGGCGGCTGGTATCCCGAGTTCGACCTCCTCGAACGCGCCCACCACTTCCAGGTCCCGATCACCTTCGCCTCCGACGCGCACGTCCCCGAACGCGTCTGCGACCAGTACCCCGAAGTGGTCAAGGTGCTCAGCGACATCGGGTTCCGCACCTGGACGGTGTTCCGCCGCGGCACCGCCCGGACATGTCCTCTGATCTGACCGATGCCAAGCCGACTCCGCCGGTGTTCCGAGACCGGCCGGACCGTTTCCCTCTGGAGACCGCATGCGTGTGAGCGAACTTGCCGCCGGTGACCCCGCCGGTGCGACCACCCGGTATCTGCTGGTCCGGGACCAGCCTCTCCGGATCGTCACTGCCTCGGCCGAGGCGGACGGGCTGGTGTCGGAGACCTTCTGGCCGCCGGGAATGCTGGGCGTGACCGAGACTTCCCACGCATCCGAACCCGAACTCACCGTGGTCGATCTGACCCGCGATCCCGCCGAGATCCGCGAGCTGCTCGACGAGGCGGCCGCGACCGCCGTGCGGGGCGAGTACGAACTCACCCGGCACTACCGGCTGCCCCGTTACGACGGCGACACCTGCACCGTCTTCACGCTCCAGGACGTGAACTCCGAGGAGGTGGCCGCCCTGATACGCACTGAGCGGCGCATCACCCTGGTACGCACCCGGTCGGTTCTGGGCGACCGGTGGCTGACCAGGATCATCCGCGACGTGGCCACCCGGATCGCCAAGGCGGAGGGCTCCCTGGTCCTGCACTCCTCGGCGTTCGTCCAGGACGACGGCGCCTACCTGGTGATCGGGGACTCCGGGGCGGGCAAGTCCACCACGGCCATCGCACTGGCCCGGCTGCTGCCCTCCGCCGGCTGGATGGGCAACGACCGCATGCACCTGGAAGAGCAGGCGCGGGGAGACCAGACGCAGGGCTATCAGGTGACGGCCTGTCCGCTGCCGCTCGCCGTCAACAAGGGGTCGCTCGACGTCATGGGCGTCACCGACTTCGGGTCCTGGTCCGTGCGGGCGGGCTTCCCGCCGCCGGAGTCGGACTGGGACCGGTTCCACGGCGAGGACAAGCTGAAGCTGAGTTCCCAGGAGGTCAGCCGCTATCTCGGCGTCCGCGTCGTGCCGAACGCCACGCTCGCCGGTGTGATCCTGCCACGGGTCGATCTCACGGCGGGGTACTCCCTCGAACCGGCGACGCCCGGCTACACCGCCGAAGTGATCAAGAGGAACTGCTTCTCCCTCGATGACAACCTGTACGGCGAGGACTGGCTGAACGTTCCCACCCGACGGCGTGCCGCTCCCCCGCCGATCGACGCCTTCCTGGACCACCTGACGAAACTTCCCGTGCTGCGCTGCTCCGTGGGCAGCGCCGCCGACGTGGCGAAGCTGGCGGACGGGTTCCTGGACGCCGTGCGCACGTGACGGGGTCTCGGGGCGCTCGGGGCGCGGTGCGGACGTGACGGTCAGCGGCCGCGGTCCGCATCGGCGTCAAGCTCCGCCGCCGTTCCGGCAATCAGATCCAGATTCCGCGGGTACCGCGCCCAGAAGCGCCCGACCCAGCCGAGGTACCACGGTCCCAGGCTTGCGTCGCGCTGCCCGAGCAGCGTCACATGGCCATGCCGCGGCAGGAACCACAGGGCGCCGAGCCGCGCCAGGTCGCCCGCGCTCGCATACGGCATGCGCAGGCGCGTGTGCAGGTGCGTGAGAAAGCGGCGGAGCGCCTGTGGGTCCAGTGCGAAATCACCGCGGCCGAGACGGCAGGAGAGCCACAGCGCCTTGCCCGCGTCGGCCGGCCGGCGGGAGAAACCGGCCTCGTCCCAGTCGATGACGGTCAGCGGCCGGGAGTCGCTGGAGATCAGGTTCCGGCCGTGCAGGTCGCCGTGGTGGATCACCAGGGCGTCCGGACGCGTCAGCCGTACGGCGCTGTCCCGCAGTTCACCGAGATGGTCGTTCATGGCCCTCGCGAGACCCCGCCACTCGCCGGTCAAGAGCGGCTCCGCGAGCTCGCGCTCCCGCTCCGCGCTGGACACCCACGGCGAGGCGTAGTCCCCGACCAGGTCCTCCTCGGCCGCCACCCCGCCGGCCCGGGCCGCCAGATCCGCCAGATCCGCCAGATCCGCCAGATCCGCGAGAACGCCGACGACCTGGACGATGTGCTGCCGCGCGTCGTGCGAGGGCGCTCCCGGAGCGTACGGCCGGATCACCACCAGCCGCGGGCGATCCGCGGTGTGGAGCCCCATGTCGAGCACCGGCGGGTACCAGGCCGTGCCGCGCAGCGCCGCGTCCACGCGCAGGATGCGCCGGAACTCGGCGCCGGAGGAGCGGTCCGCACAGTGCACCTTCACGGAGAGCGCCTGGCCGCCCTCGGTGACCCGGTAGGACGAGTTGAGTCCGCGGCCCTCAAGGGCCTCGGCGTCACCGGCCGCGACGAGCTCCATGGCGTGCCGTACCGTGAGCCGTGCGGGGCCGGTCATGGACGGCGGTCGCCCGTGGCCACCTCGCTGCCGAGCCAGTCGGTCACCGCGGTGACCAGTCGGTCCAGCGGCTGGGCGCTGTCAAGCCGCTGGACCGGACAGCGCAGCCGCGCCAGCCAGCGTTCGTCCTTGGACCGGCGGCCCGGGACCACCGTGTCCTCGTAGCCCCGCGCCCATTCCATGAAGTCGTGGTGGGCCGCCTCGTTGGCGCCGCCGTTCTCGATGGTGTCGCCGTAGCGGACGGTCTCGCGGCGCAACAGCCGGTCCATGCGGGTGTCCGCGTCGACGGTCAGGAACACGACGGCGTCCACCTGAGCGACGACGCTGTCGCCCCAGCTGCGCAGCGATCCGGACAACACCCAGGCGGGGCGCGGCACGAACAGCGCGTTCATCAGGGCGAGGCGTTCCTCGACGGGACGCTTGTGGGTGTAGGGCGGAGAGGTCGGCAGCCAGAGGTAGTCGTCCACGTCCGCGTGCGGCACCGCCCACAGGGTCGCCAGCGCACGGCCCAGTGTCGTGCTGCCCGCTCCGCTCGGCCCCGTGACGAGCAGCCGGTACCCGCGCATCCGCCGCCTTCCTTCCGCTGCTGCTCCAGTTCGGCCCGATCAGCTCAACCAGCCTATACCGCCGCCATGTTGGTGCGGGTGCGACGCACACCTGAAGTCCCCCGCCCCGCTCCGCCCCGCTCGGTGCGAGCATTTCACCACAGACAGATCCCGGCGAACCGGCTACGCTCGCCGACATGCCGAGTGCGTTGGTAACCGGTGTCTCCCGCGGTCTGGGGGCGCACCTCTGCCGCGCGCTCAAGGCGGCCGGCTACCGCGTGCTGGGGGCGGGGCTGGCCACCTCGCCGCAGAACGACGCACTTGACGACTACCAGGTGGTCGACCTGCGCGAGCCGCTCGCGGACGGCCTGTTCGCCGCCGAGGACATCGATGTGCTCGTCAACAACGCCGGGGTCTACCTGGACGACCCTCGCCGCGGATACGGCGACCTCTTCTCACTCTCCCCGCACGATCTGCGGGACACCTTCGAGGTCAACCTCTTCGGCACGGCGCAGCTGGTCCTGAAGTGCGCGCCGCGCATGCTCGCGCGCGGCTCGGGCCGGATCGTCTGCGTCTCCTCGGGGATGGGCAGGCTCCAGGACGCCGACGGGGCGTCGTTCGCCTACCGTTCGTCCAAGCTCGCGGTCAACTCCCTGGTCCTCGCGGTGGCCCGGCACTTCTCCGCAGGCTCCAAAGACCTGTCCGCCTTCTCCTACTGCCCGGGCTGGGTGCGGACCGACATGGGCATGGAATCCGCGCCGCATGATCCCGCGCCCGCGGCGGACGATCTGGTGCGGCTGCTGAGCATTCCCGCCGCGCGGTCCAACGGCAGGTTTTTCCGCGGTCTCAGCGAACTGGGGTGGGACACCCGTGGCCCGCTCGTGGCGGACCAGGAACCCTGAATCCCATGTCCGTTCCGCTCAGCGGAATCGATCCGGACAAGGCGCGGAAACCTTGTCATGATCGACCGAGCGGCCCAGGTTCCGGCGTCCTCGCCGGCTCCGTCACCTGACCGGCCCGGCAGCCGAGGGACTTCGCCCGACAGGTGCCTCGCTGCGGAGAACTGGGGCCCGTTCCCGGGCCGTACTCAGACGCGGCGGTGAGACACGGAATGGAATCGAGCAGCGCGACGCACCGGTACACGGTTGGTTCACGTTTCGCGAGCACCGGCCTGACGTGCACGCGGTCCGCGGCGGAGCGTATCCGCCGTCTCGCGAGTCCTTATCTGGCCGTCGAGCCGGGCCCGTCCGAGCCGGGCACGTGGCAGGTGATCGCGGGCGCCGCGCCCCCGGACGGCGCCGTGCGGGAATCGGTCGCCGCACTGGGCGAAGTGGCCGTGGACTACGCCGTCGATCACGTCGGCAAAGCCCTCTTCCACCTCGCGCCCCAGGGCGAGGCGTGGGTCACCCAGTCCCTGCTGCGGGCCACCCGAGCGGTGCACCGCTCGGCTGCGAGCCGGCAGGGCGTGCTCTTCCTCCACGCCGGGCTCGTCGAACTGAACGGCCTCGGGGTCGCCCTGGTCGGCGGCAGCCGGGCGGGCAAGACCTCCTTCATCATGGCCAGCGTGCTGCACGGTTCGGGCGTCATGGTGTGCAACGACGATGTGAGCCTGACCGCGGAGCGGGACGGGGACGGCGTGCTGGGCGCCGGGTGGCCCCGGTCCATATCCGTCCGGCTGGACACCCTTGATCTGCTGTTCGGGCGCGACCGGGCGCAGTCCCTCCGGTCCTCGCTGACCCACCCCGCCAACCAGACGCTGCTGAGCCTGCGGGAGTCGGGGGTCGAGGAGCACGGGACCGCTCTGATCTACCCGTGGGAGTACGCGGACCTGCTGCACACCAAGATCGGGCCGTCCGCCAGGGTCGACGCACTCGTCCACCTGAGTCTCGCCGATGACCCGTCGGAGTCCGAGCTGGCCTCCGTACCGCCGTCCGAGCGTGCCGGACTTCTGGAGAGACACGTCCTGGGCCTGCCGAACAAGCACCTCAACATGTTCGGCCACGAGCCCGCCGGCGGAAGCCTCCAGCGCACCCGTGAGGCCCTGACGGCGCTGCCGGCCTTCCGTTTCCGCTACGAGTTCCGCGATGTGCGGCGGCAGGTCGAACGGCTCGCCGACGAACTCCGCGCCCGGGTGCCCAAGCCGGACCGCGCTCGGCCGCTCGGCCGCACAGACCAAGCCTCAACGGCGGCCGTTCACCCCCAAGCCGGCTGAAACCACAAACCCGCCCGGCCGCGCCGGCCATACGTCACACAGGCAGAGAGGGGCAGAGCAGCCGTGCTCTCCTTCCGTGCACACCTTTCCCCGGTCAACGGCATGGACGACTTCGACGAGGAGGCTGTGCTGGCGAAGATCCATCTCGTCGACGGCGACATTCTGATGCTGTCCGGCTCGCTCGTGGACGGCTCGGGCACCCCGTCGTCGGACTTCGATTTCTGCGTCATGGCGCAGTCGAAGGACGAGAGGTTCCACCGCGACACCTTCCCCCGCGAGAGTCACATGAGGTACTACACGAGCGGCGACCGGGTGAGGGCCAGCTTCGACTACCTGCCCCACAGCCTGCTCGGGGTGGACGTCGAGTACTGGACGGTCCAGGAGATCTCCGACATGCTCGCCTCGCACGCGCAGCTGTACGCGCACATGAAGAGCCGCGCCCGCAAGTCCTCCAGCTTCGCGGCCTCGGCCGTGGACTTCCGCCTCCTCTCCCGGCTCACGTACGGCGTCCCGCTGACCGATGCCGCCGGGTTCGAGAAGATCGCGAATGAGGTGCGCCCGGGCGAGATCGCGTACACGGCGTTCCGCACCGCGGTCGGCAGCTACCCGGACTTCCGCGACCTGGCCGGAATGTGGGCACAGGGGGACTACGAGTCCGCGCTGATCGCGGCCCGCAAGCTCGGAGTCGACACCTTCCGGGGCCTGACCCACGTGTACGGCAACACCAACCGCAACCCGAAGTATCTGGCCCGTTTCCTGGCCCGGCTCCCCGAGCCGCTGTCCGGACTGACCGCACGGTTCCGCCATCTGAACGCCTACGGTGTGGCGGACCCGGCCGACGCGGCCGACGCCGTCCTGGAGTGGCTCGACCTCATCGACCTGGCCTTTGCCGAGATCCGCCAAGCACGCGACAAGGCCGCAGCCTTCGTCGGCCGGAGCGATTTCCTCGGCCTGCTGAAGAGCGAACTGCATCAGTCGATGAGCTGGAACGCCGAGATTTCGAACGAGTACTGCTTCCGCGCCCGCGAGGCCGAGCCCGGCGTTCCCTCGCTGCGCGAGCTGCTGACCGCGATGACGGCGCGGGGGTCGGCCGAGCACCGGCTGCCTCTCCAGGAGTGGGCCGCCGGCCGGACCGCGCCCGCCGGGGAGAACAACCAGTTCTCCTGAGAAGCCAGTCAGCCTTTGTCGATCGCCAGGGGGAGACGCTCTTGTGCCGGATCTACGGCTGCTTCGGACCCGGTCTCGATGTGACCGCTCTGGACGCCGCTCGGGACGCCCAGCTGTCGGGCGGCCCGGACCAGCAGCACTGTGCCCGGGGGGAGAACTGGGGTCTGGGGTGCAACCGCCTCTCGATCCAGGACCCGTCCCACGGCCGCCAGCCGTTCACCAACGCCGACGGCACGGTGTGCGCGGTGTTCAACGGCGAGATCTACAACTTCCGCGCCATCAGGGAGGAACTCGCCCGGCACGGCGTGCACATCGACGGAGACTCGGACGGCTCCGTCCTGGTGCCGTACTACGAGCTCCACGGCGACCGGTTCGTGGACCGGCTCGACGGAATGTACGCCATCGCCCTGGTGGACCTGCGCTTCGGGCGGCGGCTGAAGCTGTGGTGCGACCCTCTCGCCGTCAAGAGCCTGTACTACGCGGCCACCGAGGACGGCATCGTCTTCTCGTCCGAGCTGAGCGGTCTCACCGCCCTGCTGACGAAGCCCCTCGACGTGGACCCGCTCGCCGTCGACCACTACATGAACTGGCAATGCCTGCCCAACGGTTCGTCCTGGTACACCGGGGTGTCGTCCCTGCACCCGGGTGAGCAGCTGATCCATGACGGCAGGACCGTCACCCGGCGGGGACCGCAGGACACCGGTTCGCCGCCGACGGATGACGCGTGCACACCGGAGGGCCTCGGCGACCTGCTGACCCGGGAAGTGGCGCGGATGTCCCTTCAGTCCTCGCCGGTGGCCGTCCAGGTCTCGGGCGGGCTCGACTCCGCCATCCTGGCCACGCTGCTGCGCCGGCGGCGCGCCGATGTGACCGGCTTCCATGTGACCCACGAGGGCAGCCACACCTCGGACGAGGAGAGTTACGCGCGCGAGGCCGCGGCGCACGCCGGCATCCCCCTCGAAGTGGTGGAGCTCCGGGAGGCGGAGCTGCCCGAACTGATCCCGGCCATGGTGACGGCGCTGGGCACCCCGAACGCGACGCCACACGCCCTGAGCGCGTACGTCCTGTTCCGGGAGATCTCGGACAGCTCCTTCCGGGTCTGCTTCGTGGGCGACGGAGCCGATGAGCAGTTCGGCGGCTACCGCCGCTACAGCACCGCCCTCGCGGCGGACGAGAAAAGCTGGCGGACCCGCTACCTCGACCGGCTGTCGCTGGTCCCGCAGGCGCAGTACCGGCGGCTCTACACCCCCGAGTACCGCGCTCTGCTCGACTCCGGCGCCAGCAGCCGACAGCGGTCCCTGCGACTGCTGGGCCGGCCGGCTCCCTCGCGCCTGGAGCAGCTTCTGACCTTCGACCGGCTGCACAAGCTGCCCAGCCTCAATCTGCGCAAACTGGATCACCTCTCCATGGCGCACGCGGTCGAAGGCCGCGTGCCCTACTGCCAGCCGTCCGTCACCAGCTTCGCGCGACGCACTCCCGACGCGCTGAAGGTCACGGAGTCCCGGCGCAAGCGGATCCTGTGGGACGCCGGAGCGGGACTGATTCCGCGGGCTGTCCAGACGCGGCAGAAACAGCCCTTCACCTTCCCGGTCGGCGCCTTTATGACACCCGGCGCCAAACTCTGGGACTTCACCACCGACATTCTGGCCAGACCCCGGCTCTGCAGTTCCGGCTTTCTGAGCCAAGCCGCAGTAAGGCAAATCCTCACAGAACACGCGGAGGGCCGGGACCACGCCCGGCTGCTGTGGGGCCTGATGATTCTGGAACTCTCCCTTCCGTGAATCCCCCGACTCCCCTGTTCCTCCATGCGATACGGTCCGGCGTCAGACAGGACCTCCCCCTACCGGACCTCCTTACAGAAAGGCACGCCCTGGTGCGCAGCATCCATGTCGTCACTCACCCGGAGGCGGATCACCATGTCGAGGGCGTGGTCGGCGGGTGGCACGACTCGCGCCTCACGCCCGCCGGCGTGCGCGAGGCGGCCTCCATTGCCCGCGCGCTCCGGACCGAGATCCCCGAAGACGCCGAGGTCGAGCTGATCTCCTCGGACCTGCTGCGGACCCAGCGCACGGCCGAAGAAATCGCCGGTCTTTTCGGCGTGGAACCGGTCCTCGACCGCCGACTGCGGGAAAAGTCCTACGGAGAGGCGGAGGGAAAGCCCCAGGAGTGGCTGGACAAGCGCTTCGTCCCGCCGCCCGCCACCGGGGACCGGATGGGACATGACGAGGGCGTTCTGGGAGCCGAGACCAAGGCGGCGTTCGCCCGGCGCGTCTACGCGGCCATGGACGAAATCCTGCAACACCCCTACGAGCACCAGATCATCGTGACCCACGGTTTCGCCCTGACCTTCGTCGTGGCGTCCTGGATCAGAATGCCGATCGACTCTCTCGGCTACGTCAATCTCCAGGCGCCCTCGGGCAGCATCACCCACCTGCGGGAGGACGACTTCTTCCACAACCGCCAGCTCACCCGCCTCGGCGACACCCGCCACCTGAAAGGCTGACGCCACCCGAACCCAGGCCCGGCCAGCGTTTGAGGCAGGCGCAGGAACGCCCGCACCCATCCCCGCCGCCGTTTGAGGCGCAGGAACCCCACCTTCCATCCCCGCCGGCGTTTGAGGAGCGGGGGCTCGGGGGCAGAGCCCCCGAAACCAAGCCCCGCCGGCGATTGAGGCGCGGGGGCCCGGGGGCAGAGCCCCCAGGTGCGGGCTAGGCGTCGAGCGTGCGGCGCCAGTCCGCGACCGCCGCCGGGGCGACGCCGGACGCCCAGCCGCCCGGGCGCGCCGCACCGCCGATGTGGAAGGCGTCGACGCCCGCGGCGCGCAGCGCGGGAACATGCTCCAGCCGGAGGCCGCCGCCCACGAGGATCTGGGGCTCGTACCCCGGCTCGCCCCGCCGCGCGGCCTCCGCGAGCAGCGTCGGAAGCCCCGCGTCGACGCCTTCCGGCGCGCCCGCGGTCAGATAGGTGTCAAGGCCCGGCGCGTCGGCGAGCCGCTTGCGCAGGGCGTCCCGGTCCGCCGCGTGGTCGATCGCGCGGTGGAAGGTCCACCGGCAGCCCTCGACCGCCGCGGCCAGGCGCTCCACCGCCGCGAGATCCGGCTGGCCGTCGTCCTCCAGGAAGCCGAGGACGAACTCCTCCGCCCCTTCCGCCCGGAGTTCCTCGGCGGCCAAGACCAGCGCGTCCAGCCCCCGCGGGCCGCCCGCAGCGAAACCGTCGTGCAGCCGGAGCATCACGCGCAGCGGGATGTCGACGGCCGCGCGGACGCGCGAGAACGTCTCCCGGGTCGGCGTCAGCCCGTCCGCCGCCATGTCGGTGACCAGTTCCAGCCGGTCCGCCCCTCCCGCCTGCGCGGCGACCGCGTCCTCCGCGTCGAGGGCGATCACCTCCAGGACCGCACGGTTGCTCATGGCACCCCATTCCTCCAGAAGACCCAACAGGTCTAGTCCAATACATCAGCCTAATGCGCCCACGGCCCGGCGGCAGCCACATGACTTGCTTCTCATACCACCCGGGGGTATACCTGAGACCAGAAGTTCATACCCCCTGGGGGTACCAATGCGGGAGGAAGAGCATGTCTCGTACCGAACTCGCCATCGGCGGCATGACCTGCGCCTCCTGCGCCGCCCGCATAGAGAGGAAGCTGAACCGCATCGACGGCGTGGAGGCGACCGTCAACTACGCCACCGAGAAAGCGCAGGTGCGCTTCCACGACGGCGCGGACGTCTCCGTGGACGACCTGATCGCAGCGGTCGAGGCGACCGGATACACGGCCCGGCCGCCCCGCGCCACAGCGGCCGCCGCCGGAGAGACCAGCGAGACCGGACAGGCCGGACAGACCGGGGAGACCGGGGAGACCGGACAGGCCGGACACGCAGGGGAGACCGCAGAGGCAGACGACCGGCTCGCCGCCCTCCGCCGCCGGCTGCTCCTCGCCGTCGCGCTCTCCGTCCCCGTGATCGCGCTGGCGATGGTCCCCGCCCTCCAGTTCCCGTACTGGGAATGGGTCTCACTCGTCCTCGCCACACCGGTCGTCGGCTACGCGGGCGCGCCCTTCCACCGCGCCGCCTGGACCAACCTCCGCCATCGCGCCGCGACGATGGACACACTGATCTCGCTCGGCACCTCGGCCGCGTACGCATGGTCCGTATGGAGCCTGCTGACCGAGGGGCACATCTATCTGGAGGCCGCGGCCGGAGTCACCGCGTTCGTCCTCGCCGGGCGCTATGCCGAGGCCCGCTCCAAGCGGAAGGCGGGCGCGGCGCTGCGGGCGCTGATGGAGCTCGGGGCCAAGGAAGTCACGGTGCTGCGCGGCAGCGGCAGCGGGGAACGGCGGGAGCAGACCGTTCCCGCCGCCGAGGTGCGGGTCGGCGACCTCTTCCTGGTACGCCCCGGCGAGAAGGTCGCCACCGACGGCACGGTCGTCGAGGGGGCGTCCGCGCTCGACGCCTCAATGCTCACCGGCGAGTCCGTCCCCGTGGAGGTCGCGGCCGGCGACCCGGTCACCGGGGCGACCCTCAACGCCGGAGGCCGGCTCATCGTCCGCGCCACCCGCGTCGGGGCGGACACCCAGCTCGCCCGGATGGCACAGCTCGTCGAGGACGCGCAGAACGGCAAGGCCGCGGCCCAGCGCCTCGCCGACCGGATCTCCGCCGTCTTCGTCCCCGCCGTGCTGCTGCTCTCGCTCGCCACGCTCACCGGCTGGCTGCTGGCAACCGGCGACGCCACGGCAGCGTTCACCGCGGCCGTGGCCGTACTGATCATCGCCTGCCCGTGCGCACTGGGCCTGGCCACGCCCACCGCCCTGATGGTCGGCACGGGCCGCGGCGCGCAGCTCGGCATCCTCATCAAGGGCCCGGAGGTCCTGGAGAACACCCGCAGGGCCGACACGATCGTCCTCGACAAGACCGGCACCGTCACCACCGGCTCGATGACGCTGCTCGCCGTCCACACGGCCGACGGCGTCGACGAGGACGAAGCCCTGCGGCTGGCGGGCGCTCTGGAGCACGCCTCCGAGCACCCCGTCGCCCGAGCGATCGCGGCCGCCGCGGCACGGCGCACACGCACGCTGCACGCGGCAGAGGACTTCGCGAACATCCCCGGCCGCGGCGTCCAGGGCGTCGTCGACGGCCACGCCGTCCTCGCCGGCCGCGAGAGCCTGCTCGCCGACTGGGCGATCCGGCTGCCGGAGGAGCTCGTACGGGCCGCCTCGGCGGCGGAGGCTGCCGGGAGCACGGCGATCTGCGTGGCCTGGGACGGCGAGGCGCGCGCCGTGCTGGAGGTGGCGGACGCGGTCAAGGACACCAGCGCGGACGCGGTCGCCCGGCTGCGCGCCCTGGGGCTCCGGCCGATCCTGCTGACCGGCGACAACAAGGCGGTCGCCGAGACCGTCGCAGCCGCTGTCGGCATCGACACGGAGGATGTGATCGCCGGGGTCCTGCCCGAGGACAAGGCGGCCGTCGTCCGGCGGCTGCAGAGCGAGGGCCGTACGGTCGCGATGGCCGGGGACGGCGTCAACGACGCGGCGGCGCTGGCGACCGCGGACCTGGGCCTGGCCATGGGCACCGGCACGGACGCGGCGATGGAGGCGGGCGATCTCACCCTCGTCCGCGGCGACCTCCGGGCCGCCGCCGACGCCATCCGCCTCTCCCGCCGCACCCTGGCCATCATCAAGGGCAACCTCTTCTGGGCCTTCGCCTACAACGTCGCCGCCCTCCCCCTCGCGGCGGCGGGCCTGCTCACCCCGATGGTCGCGGGCGCGGCGATGGCGTTCTCCTCGGTCTTCGTCGTCGCCAACTCCCTCCGCCTGCGCGGCTTCGCCCCCACGGCCTGACCGCCCTCGCATGCGACGCCGCCGCTGTCGCTACAGTCGCTCCCATGACCGCCACCGCCGACCCGCGCGGCAACCTCCAGGACCTCCGGCGCCGCTGGGCGCAGGCTCTCGTCGCCGCGCGCGGCGGGGCGGCGGAGCCCGATCCGACGCCGTACGCGGACAAGCTGCTGGCCCGCTGGGGGGAGCCGCAGCGCAGGTACCACACGGTCGAGCATCTCGTCGCCGTGCTGGACCGCGTCGACACCCTCGCCGGGCATGCCGAGGACGCCGAACTGGTGCGGCTGGCCGCGTGGTTCCACGACGCCGTGTACCACCCCGAGCGCTCGGAGAACGAGGAGCGCTCCGCCCGGCTGGCCGAACGCGCCCTGCCGGAGGCGGGGGTGAGCCCGGAGGCAGCCGCCGAGGTCGCCCGGCTGGTACGGCTCACCGTCACCCACGCCGCCGCCGAGGACGACGCCAACGGCGCGGTGCTGTGCGACGCCGACCTCGCGGTCCTCGCCTCCGGGCCGGAGGAGTACGCCGCCTACGCCGCCGCCGTACGCGAGGAGTACGGCTTTGTCCCGGACGACGCCTTCCGCGCCGGCCGCGCCGCCGTGCTGCGGCAGCTGCTCGACCTGCCGCAGCTGTTCCGTACGCCGTACGGCAGAAGCTGCTGGGAACGGCCCGCCCGCGCCAACCTCACCGCCGAGCTGGCGGAACTCACGAAGTCCGGCGAAGGGAATCCACCCCGGGGGGAATGATCGATAAGTCAGGTGTGTTCCTGACTGTCATGCCTGACGCCATCATCGACCCGTCCCAGCCCAAGCAGCCGCAGCAAGACCCGCACCGCCCGCACCGCATGCCTCTCGCCGTCTATGTGCTGGGCCTCTCCGTCTTCGCCCTCGGCACCAGCGAGTTCATGCTCTCCGGGCTCCTCCCGCCGATCGCCGACGACATGGGCGTCTCGATCCCCCGCGCCGGGCTGCTTATCTCCGCGTTCGCGATCGGCATGGTCGTCGGCGCCCCGCTCCTGGCCGTCGCCACGCTCCGGCTGCCGCGCCGCACCACGCTCATCACGCTGATCAGCGTCTTCGGCGTCGGCCAGGCGGTGGGCGCGCTCGCGCCCACATACGAGGTGCTCTTCGCCTCCCGCGTGGTGAGCGCGCTGGCCTGCGCCGGGTTCTGGGCCGTCGGCGCGGCGGTCGCGATCGCGATGGTGCCCTTCGACGCCCGCGCCCGCGCCATGGCGGTGATGATCGGCGGCCTGTCGATCGCCAATGTCCTCGGTGTGCCCGCCGGGGCGTTCCTGGGCGAACACCTGGGCTGGCGCGCCGCGTTCTGGGCCGTGGGCGCGGCCTCCGCCGTCGCCCTGGTCGGCGTGGCGACGCTCATCCCCCGTATCCCGCTGCCCGCGGAGCGGCCCCGGCTCGCCCGCGAGCTGCGGATCTACCGTGACCGCCAGGTCTGGCTCTCGGTCGCGGTGACCGCGCTGGCCGCGGGCGGGGTCTTCTGCGCCTTCTCCTATCTCGCGCCGCTGCTCACGGATGTCTCCGGCCTGGGCTCCGGCTGGGTGCCGGGGGTTCTCGCGCTGTTCGGCGTCGGCGCGCTGATCGGCACGGCCATCGGCGGCCGGGTGGCGGACGCGCATCTGTTCGGAGTGCTGCTCAGCGGGACAGCCGCCTCCACGGTGTTCCTCGTCGCCCTGTCCTTCCTCGCGCACAGCGCCGCCGCGGCCATCGCGCTCGCCTTCCTGCTCGGCGTCTCCGGCTTCTACACGGCCCCCGCCCTCAACGCCCGGATGTTCAATGTCGCGGGCGCGGCCCCGACGCTCGCGGGCGCGACGACGACCGCCGCGTTCAACCTGGGCAACACGGGAGGTCCGTGGCTCGGCGGCACGGTGATCGACGCGGGCCTGGGCTTCGCGTCTCCGGCCTGGGCGGGCGCGGCGATGACCGCGGTCGCGATCGTCCTGGCAGCGGTGTCGCTGCGGCTGCACGGCCGGTCGTCACGGGTGGTGGCGTCCGGGGCCCCGGCGGTCGCCTCGCGTACGCCCGAACAGGTCTGACACCCGAACAGGTCTGACGGCCCGCCCGGGTACGCGGGTGCCCGGGTGCGCGGGTGCCCGGGTGCCCGGGTGCGCAGACGCGCGGGTGCCCGGGTGCGCGGTCGGGTCGCGCGGAGTCACCCCGGTCACATCGTTCCCCCGCGGCCCTTCCGCCTCCGCAGCCCCGCCTTCGTCAGCAGCCGCACCACATCGCGGCTGGACACCTCCACCGCCCCGGCCGCCACCGCGGCCGGGTAGCGGTCCACGGGCACGTCGTAGTGGTCGCGCTCAAAGGCCCTGGGCGGGCAGCCGATGGACGCGGCGAAGGCGTGCAGCTCCTCGAACGACACATCGCTGATCAGATGGGACCACATCCGCCCGTGGCCCGGCCAGGTCGGCGGATCGATATAGACCGTCACCGGGCGGTCACCTCAGGCCGCCCACCGGCGCCACGACGACCCCCGCCTTCCCGCACACCCAGTGCGGATCGGGCCCCAGCTCCGGCTCCACGTCCAGCGCGTGGGGGTCGCCCGCGTCGCACACGGGACACAGCGGCCAGCGGCCGTACCGCTCCAGCAGCGCGTCCTGGACGTCCTGGGCGACGAGACCGGCGACGTACGGCGCGCCCTCCGGCCACTGCCGCACCCACCAGCGGCGATGGGTGACCGCGTCCTCCACCAGCGAGACGACGTCGGAGTCGGCCACGTCGCGTGCGGCCAGATCGGCCAGGACCAGGGCGCGCGCTGAGTGAAGTGTCTGCTCCAGGGGCGCCGGGAGGCTCGCGTCGTCCATGCGGCCATTGTCGCCGAGCGCCTGCGGGAACGCCGACCGCAGGGTGGCGAGAGGCTGACGGGAGCGCCAGGGAGAAGGCCGGCGGGAGGGTTGCGGATGGGTTGGCGCAAGGCTTGACGGCCCCGGAGCGCCGAAAATACCTTTCAAAGGTGATGCATGACGTGAAGGAAACTTTCACGACCCCCGCCCCCGCCCCCGCCGCCCTCGCGGCCAGGGTCCGCACCCTCGCCCCGTCCATGACCCGCTCCATGCAGCGCGTCGCCGAAGCCGTGGCCGACGACCCGGCCGGCTGCGCGGCGCTCACGGTCACCGGCCTCGCCGAGCTGACCGGCACCAGCGAGGCCACCGTGGTGCGCACCGCCCGCCTCCTGGGCTATCCGGGCTACCGCGATCTGCGCCTCGCCCTCGCCGGGCTCGCCGCCCACCAGCAGTCGGGCGGCGCCCCCTCGGTCACCGCCGGCATCAGCGTGGACGACCCGATCGCGGACGTGGTCGCCAAGCTGGCGTACGACGAGCAGCAGACCCTCGCGGACACGGCGGCCGGGCTCGACACCGTACAGCTGAGCGCGGCCGTCACCGCCGCCGCGACCGCGCGCCGCATCGACATCTACGGCGTCGGCGCGTCGGCGCTCGTCGGCGCGGACCTGGCGCAGAAGCTGCTGCGCATCGGGCTGGTCGCGCACGCGCACGCCGACCCGCATCTCGCCGTCACGGGCGCGGTGCAGCTGCGCTCCGGGGACGTCGCCGTGGCGATCACCCACTCGGGCTCGACGGGCGATGTGATCGAGCCGCTGCGCGTGGCGTTCGAGCGCGGCGCGACGACGGTCGCGATCACGGGGCGTCCGGACGGCCCGGTGGCGCAGTACGCCGACCATGTGCTGACCACGTCCACCGCGCGGGAGACCGAGCTGCGGCCCGCCGCGATGTCGTCGCGCACCGGTCAGTTGCTCGTCGTCGACTGTCTGTTCATCGGGGTGGCGCAGCGTACGTATGAGTCGGCGGCGCCCGCGCTGGCGGCGTCGTACGAGGCGCTGGCCCACCGGCACAGCCCGCGTACGGCCGCGGCCGCGCGCGACCGGGCCGAGCCGCGCTGACGGCCTGATCCGCCGACGCGCCGCCGGAAACCATCCGAGGCGTCGGCCGTACGAGCACCCGGCCCGCGCCACCCCGCCCTCGCCGCCAGAAAGTCCCACACCACCAGAAAGTCCCACACCATGACCCCGACGCCCGCCCACGGAGAACTGCGCGCCGAGCTGGCGATGCTCACCACCGAGGCGTTCCGCCCCGAGCTGGCGGAGATCGACCGGCTCCCCACCCTCGACATCGCACGGGTCATGAACGGTGAGGACCGCTCCGTCCCGGCCGCCGTCGCCGCCGAACTGCCGCGCATCGCCGCCGCGATCGACGCGATCGCGGAGCGGATGGCCCGCGGGGGACGGCTGGTCTACGCGGGCGCGGGCACGCCGGGACGGCTCGGGGTGCTGGACGCCAGCGAGTGCCCGCCGACCTTCAACACCGGCCCCGGCCAGGTCGTCGGACTGGTCGCGGGCGGCCGCGAGGCGCTGGTCACGGCGGTGGAGGGCGCGGAGGACAGCAAGGAGCTGGCGGCCGGCGACCTCGACGCCCTCGATCTGACCGCCGACGACACGGTGGTCGGCGTCTCCGCCTCCGGCCGCACCCCGTACGCCGTCGGCGCGGTCGAACACGCCCGCGGGCGCGGGGCGCTGACCGTCGGCCTGTCGTGCAACGCGAACAGCGCGCTGGGCGCGGCCGCAGAGCACGCGATCGAGGTGGTGACAGGTCCCGAACTGCTCACCGGCTCCACCCGGTTGAAGGCGGGCACCGCGCAGAAGCTGGTGCTCAACATGCTGTCGACCATCACCATGATCCGCCTCGGCAAGACCTATGGAAACCTCATGGTCGACGTCCGCGCCTCCAATGAGAAGCTGCGCGCGCGGTCGCACCGTATCGTCGCGCTGGCCACCGGCGCGCCGGACGACGAGATCGAGGCGGCGCTCTCGGCTGCGGACGGCGAGGTGAAGCAGGCGATCCTCACGATCCTCGCGGAGGTGGACGCGGCGACGGCGGGCGAGCTGCTGGCGCGGTACGGGGGACACCTGCGGGCGGCGCTGAGGGCGGCGGGCGCTGAAGGCCGCGGGCGCTGAAGGGCCGCGGGCGCTGAGGGGCCGCGGATACGTAAGACACCCTCAGATGGGCGCTCCGCCCTGCACCGTGCGGGTGATTCATATGACCGCGGGCTCCCTCCAGCGCGCGCAAGGCCGAAAAGCCATGCTTGCGTAAGGCATATGACCAGATCACGTACCGTCAGAAAGGCGGGTGCGCTGGCCGCCTTCGCCGCCTGCGCTCTCGCCCTCCCCCTGACCCTCACGGCCGCCCCCGCCGGGGCCGCCGCCTCCCAGCCCGAGCCTCCCTCCGAAGTGCTGCGCAGCAGAAACGTCCCGCTGGACATCGCCACCTACCGGTGGCTATGCCGCTCCGACTCCTTCGGCACCCCGCAGAAGCACACCTTCCGCCTCTTCCACGATGTCAAGGTCCACGCCGTCGCGGACCGCGTCGAACGCGACGACGCCCAGTCCACCGTCACTTGGCTGGGCCATGTCGCACACCAGCCCGCCCAGCAGGTCGTCGTCTCCACCCAGGGCATGTGCGCCGAGGACGCCGACCCCGCCGCCGTCGGACTCGACGCCCAGTTCGACCTCGGCGAGCGCGTCTACCGCATCTCCCTGCTGCGCAATGAACCAGGGCGCGTCCTGATCACCGAAGAGGACCCCGACCTGCGCGAGAAGCCGACCGGAGACGACGCCGACCCGGACTTCAACAGCGGCAGCCTGGACGAGATCCGCGAGGCCCGCGAGAAGCTGATGAAGCGCGCGGACTCCGCCGAGCCGGTCGTCATCGACATGGTCGTCGGCTACACGCCGTCAGCCGAATGGCATATGGGCGGCAAGCAGGGAATCCTCTCCCGCATCCAGTTCGCCGAGTCCGCCATCAACCGCGCCTTCGCCGACAGCGGCGTGCGCGCGAGCGTCGACATCGTGGCGACGTACCGCGCGCCGTACTACGGCGACGAGACCGCCTCCACGGTCCACAAGCGGTTGTCCAACCCATACGACGCCCAGCTCGGCGCGGACGCGGCCCGGCTGCGCGAGCAGTACGCGGCCGACCTCGTCGGCATGATCGTCAAGGTCCCGTCGGGCACCAGCACCGGGCAGGGCAGCCTGCCGATGCCGCCCAGCGAGAAAAGCGACAGCGAGGCGTACAACGTCACCGACGTCCGCTCCATCGTCGACTGGTACAACTTCGGCCACGAGGTGGGCCACAACCTCGGCCTGTGGCACGACCGCACCACCCTCGACGAGCAGACCGGCGGCCAGGACTACCGCCCGTGGCTGACCACCCCGTACAGCACCGGCTATGTCACCCTCAACCGCCAGCATCACACGCTCATGGCCTACTCCTCGGCGTGCGGCCAGCCCTGCTCCGCCGTCAACCAGTACTCCAGCCCGCTGAACACATGGAACGGCCAGGCCCTCGGCGACGCCCACAACGACAACGCGGAGGTGGCCCGCAAGACCACCCCGATCATCGCCGAGTACCGCACCCCCGCCCAGCCCCGCACCCGCTACGCCCTGACCCTCACCCCCTCCCCCTCCGACGGCGGCTCAGCCCGCCCCGACACCTGGGGCCCCTACCGCCCCAACACCACGGTCAGCGTCACGGCCACCCCGGCCCAGGGCTACCGTCTGATCGCCTGGGAACTCAACGGCCAGCGCCACAACATCACCGCCACCCAGGTCTCGGTCACCATGGACCAGCCCTACACCCTGAAGCCGATCTTCACCCGTGGCTGAAGCAGCCGACCCCCAACGGACAACGTGAGGTCGGGAGCCAACACAGCGCCTGACGCACCGCCTCGGGCTCCCGACCTGCTTGGTTCTCAACGGCCGGAACATGAACCGGATCGCCGTCCTTCACCCAGCTCTCAAGCTGCTCCGGGCGTGAAGGATGTTTGCAGGCTCTCCGGCGAGAATCCCTTGAGCCACAAGTCCAGCGATGTCGCTGGCCAGCGCGTGCCGAATCTCGTCACCCACCCGAGCCCAGCCGAAGAAGCGGGCGGTGTGCCGGATCAGCTCCTCCTCCGTCATTCCAGGTGATTCAGCCGCCAGTTCGGCGATGGCAACGCAACGTTCGGCGCTGGGTACGTAGCCGACTGCACGGACCGGAGCATCGGGAGCGGGCATCCGCGGCAGCAGCTGGGAGCGTCCGCTGATATCCAGGAAGGCTCCATCGCGGCTGCGGTGGATTCGCCCAGAGGACGTCAGCGTGGTCACAGCAAGGTCGAAGTTGGCCTTGATCCGGGATCCTGCACGGCCCACCCCCCATGCGTTACGCACTCTCTGCAACACCAGGTCCACGTGCACCGGGCCTTCAACTGCGACCACGGCGATGATGGCGCGAGCCAATGCGGGGCGTGCCTCAGCGGTGTGTGGTTCGACCCTGACGTCAGCCAGGTGGCTGACATCGGCCATCTGGTAGTGCGTACTCCAGCGCGGACGGGCTCCGGACTCAACCGCGGTGAGGGTCACACGCTGTCGACCGTCATTGCTCGAGGTGAGGCTCGGTGCTTCAGGCTGCTTCCGTGCCGTAAACGGCTCAGCGGCGACTGCGCGTTCAACAGCTTGCTTGAGCCTGCGCTCAGCCTCTGGCCGATTGCGGTACCAGTCAGTTCCCCAGATTCGGTGGAGAGTCCATCCCAGGCCCTCCAAGACCTGTTGACGCAGCCGGTCACGATCCCTGGCAGCCCGTGAAGAATGGTACATCGCCCCGTCGCATTCAATGCCGATTGCGAAGCTGCCGACGGCCCGGGGATGCCTGACACCGAAGTCGATGCGGTATCCGGCAACACCGACCTGAGGCCGTACGTCGTAGCCAGCATCCTGCAGTACGCTCAGTACTGCATCCTCGAAGGGGCTTTCGGGCACGGCAGATAGCTCAGGAGTTTCAGTCGACAGTGCGACCGGGCCACGCTCAGCATATTCGAGATAGCGTTTGAGCTCCTGAACTCCTCGATTATCACTGTCCCTCAGCTCGCCGCCCCGGAAGGAAGCAACCACCTCCATCCGGCTGCGGGCACGGGTAATAGCGACGTTGAGGCGTCTCCAGCCTCCTTCTTTGTTCACGGGACCGAAGTTCAAGCTGAGTTTACCGTGGGCATCCGGACCGTATCCAACGGATAGGATCACCACGTCACGCTCGTCGCCCTGCACCGCTTCGAGGTTCTTGACAAAGAAGCCGTCAAGACGGTCCTCAGTGAAGAGGGCATCCAGGTCGGGGCGGGCCAAGCGGGCCTGCTGAACCTCCTCGTCGATGGTGTCCGCCTGAGCCTTCGACAAGGCCACAACCCCCAGGCTCATTCCCGGCCGGGTGTCGAAGTGGTGCAGCACCCGGCGGGCAACGAACTCTGCCTCAGCGCGGTTGTCGCGCCGACCGGCGCGGGCATACACCCCGTCTGCCTTGAAGAAGGCGACGCCAGTGTCCTCGCCATGCTCGCTGGCACCGGGAAAGGTAACCATACCGCCCCCATAGAAGCGGTGATTGCTGAAGGCGATGAGATCCTCATGACGACTTCGATAGTGCCAGCGCAACGGGAGACACTGAAATACACCGCTGCCCTTGCACATTTCCAGCAGAGAGGGGAAGGAATCCAGTGCGTCTTCCGTCCACTCCTCCTCGTCATCGCCGCTGTCAGCGGAGAAGAATGCGGTGGGGGGCAGTTGCCTAGTGTCACCAGCAACGATCAAGGAGTTCGCCCGGTAGATACAACCCATCGCATCTTCTGGCCGCACCTGTGACGCCTCATCAAAGATGACGACATCGAAGCGGAAATCAGGCGGCAAGTAGGAGCTGACGGTGAGCGGGCTCATCATCAGGCACGGCTTAAGCCTGCGCACCACGTCTCGTGCACGGGAGAGCAGTTCTCGCACCGGCATATGACGTGACTTCTTTTCTGCTTCCTTGCGGATGGTCGCAGCCTGCCCCGCGGCACCGACCGGGCGGCGGGCATCACAAGCCTCGAGCACTGCCCATCGCGCGCACTCGACCAGTCGCTGGTCTGCCTCGCGGAACCGTTCGACCAGAGCGTTGCGGTCCTCGGCCCTGACTGCTGCATGAAGACGAGTATCAGCGGCCATCTGGGCATCCGCCCAGGCTCGGAGCACGGCGCGCTCGACAGCCGGACGCAACAGCTCGGCCGGCACGCCGTATTCGCCGAACCGATTCACCATGCCATCGATATGATGACGCCTCAGCACAGCGAGTCCGGCTTGGTGGGCGCGCCACTCGTCGGGACCGGAGCGGTCCTGGCACAACTGCTCCAGAATTGACCGCGCGTGGTCGAGGCTTTCGTGGCCTCCCTCTCCGTTGAACTCCGCGCTCAGCCGGGCCCTGCGGCTCGTATGGAAGAGCGCAAGGAGATCTTCGGTGGTGCGCTGCCATTCCTCCAGATGCGCGGCCAGGTCGGTGCGCCAGATGTTGAGTGCAGCGTGCAGTCGAGTAGCATCCGTACGCAGCACCGTGTCAGTAGGAGCGCCGTCTGCCAGGTGATGGGCCAGGCGCTCGCGCCGGATCGGGTCGGCTACGGCGTCGGGTGCGAGTTGGGCGATCCGGCCGGCGGTTGCGAGCGCGGCTTTCAGCGCCGCGAAATCCGTTGCCTCGCCTTGCGAGTGCCGCCCGAGCAGCGCGGCGAAATCTGCCGTAAGGCGCGCCACGGCATGATGCGCGGACTGCCACGCAAGGGCCTGTGGCAGTCGCTTGGCATAGGTTCTGTTCCACACCCCCGTGGTGGTGAGTGCGGCAGCCGCGGCGCGATCAGCCCGGCAGCGGCTGGAGAAGCCTCTCAGGAGACCTCGGTGCTTCTCGCGGAACCGGCGTTCCAGCTCTGCCAGATCTTCATAGCTGAGCACTCGGGCGTCGAAGGCTTCTTCGGCTGCGGCCTTGGCTTCGCGAAGCAAGGCGACCGCTTCCTGGAGTGTCTGGGCGGCAGCACGGGCCTGACGGAGGACAGTCGGATCCAGCCAGTCTGCCAAGGGGCGATGCTCCGCGTCGGCAATGCCCGCCAAGAGACAGACATTGACGGCCTCAGCGACATCCTGCGGATCGGGCAGCCCATATGCTCGGGCCACACGGTGCAATGCCCCGGACACATCAGCGCGTCCGGACATGGCCGAGCCAAATGCAAGTGCGTCATCATCGCGTTCGAGGTTCTCAAGTTCGGTGATAGCCCGCCGGATACCGATGAGGCGATTCATGCTCACGCCGTCGGCGACCATGAGTGCCGAGTGCCTGGCAGCCGTGCGGTGCAAGTCGTCGAGAGCCGCCATAGCGGCCTCAGCCAACCGCCGCGGGTCGGCCACGCTGTCTGTCTCGCGCAGCCCGTACCAGGGAAATTGCTCTCCTTCGAGGGTTGGACGCCAGGCACCAGCCACCTGCCGGGCCGCCTCGCCAAGCTCGTCGAGAGCTGTGGCGTCCAATCCTGCCGCCCAATCCGAGTCAGCTGGCGGGCCCGGCAGGGCGGGCAGCCCGGCGGAGGCGAGCCGGTCGTCCAGCAACGAGATCATGCCGATGACCTGGTGCAGTGAGTGTCCCAACGGCGCGCGGGGCTCGTTCATCGCAGCGGCGTAAGCGGACAACTCCTCCCGCAAGCGGCGGGCCTGCTCAGGGTCCTGACGGACCGACAACGGTGCCTGGGCACGGTACGCAAGGGATCTGCCAAGCTCGACAGCCACCGCCTTCTTGCTGGTGTCGTGGCTGTGTAGAGCGAGGACGAAGGAGTCCAACCCGACTTCACACAGACGGTTCCGCACAACGTCGAGCGCCGCAGCCTTCTCGCTGACGAACAGGACGCTGCGACCCGCCTGCATCAGGGCCGCGATCATGTTGGTGATGGTCTGGCTCTTCCCAGTACCAGGTGGGCCTTCCAGGACAAAGGACCGGCCCTCAAGAGCAGCTGCGACAGACTTTCGCTGCGAAGCATCGGCATCCAGGACAAGGGGAGCGGTTTCGGGAATCTGGAGCTCGTCGATGCGTTGTTCGTCGTACGGCTCAAACCACAGGCCGTCGCCCGGAAGGGCAGCGTCGGCACCCAGCCCGACCGCCTGGATCAGGTCGCTGGCAAGGATCTGCTCCTCGTTGTCGAGGAGGTCGCGGTACATGGCCTCCTTATAGGAGGCAAACGGGGACAGCACCATGCGGTCGGCGACACGCCAGCCGTCAAGACCTGCGACGGCTGCTCGGGCCGCCGCACTCACGGCGGCAGGATCGGCGGGATCGGCCATAGAGACGGAACTCCAGTCGATGTCCAGTTGGTCCAGCTTCACAGCAAGAGCCGGATTGTGGACAGGCTCCTGGCCTTGCGCGGGGACCAGCCGAAAGCCTCCGTAAGGAGTGCGTTCAAGAGCGACGGGAAGCAGCGCCAGCGGTGCCTCGTTCGTCTCCTGCGCGTCAGGACTTTCCCTCCACTCAAGGAAGCCGACACCAAGCCACAGCACCCACAGACCGAAGTCGTTATACGCCTGAATCGAAGCTCGGTGAAGGGCACGCAATGCCACATCAAGGCTGCTCTGAGTGGTCTTCTGTGTTACGACCCCCGGCGGGCCGGAAGCCGTGTCGAGCCCCCCTGCGCCATTCTCAATCGCCTCGCCCTCGTCCGCATCCATTACCGGAGCGAATTCCCAGCCCTGCTCCAGCCGGGCAAGTAGCGTCCCCGCATCTGGAGCAGTGATCTCCAAGGTTGCAGCCTTGGTATGTCTGAAGTGCAACAGCCGGTTCCGGCCGCCGAGGTCGATCAGCGAAGAGCGCCAACCGGCAAGCACCGTCTGTAGCCGCTGCAGCCGAGGTGCTGCTCCAGGGCCATGCGCGCCATTGAGGATTTCCTGCCGATCCACAGCAGGCGCCTCCGCTCATGATCGACGGGCACGCGTGCTTACCACCGTCCTGAGGTCCAGAATAGGCACCCCTTTCCGCCTTCGACCAGAGACCTTCGGCCTCGCTGAGCACCCGCCTGGCACCAACGGCAGACCAGGACGGTCCGGCAGCGTCACACGGCGACGAGCCGGACCAGATCGCCGCACAGCTTGGTCATGTCATCGACGTCAGAGGTCAGCATGACGACAGGGCGCTGCTGCCGCAGAGCGGCCTCGGCCACCGCCGCGTCGATGGCGTACTTGTGGCCATGGAGCCCGGCCCCCATCAACAGCGCGGAAGCCGCCTTCGCCTCCTCGTCGCCGACCGCGACCGCCCGGAGCCCGGAGAGCACCCATCCCAGCCGTGCCTTGTCGGTCCGGGCGTGGACAGCCTCGATGATGGTGAGCGAAGAGATCACCACCTCCATGCCACGCCGCCGTGCCTCGGCAACCAGAGCAACCACCCGCTCATCGTCGCCCAACAGCTTGGACAGCCCCTCGCAGTCCAGGACCAGCGTCCCCTCACTGCTCAGCTTGCGGCGGGCCACTGCTCCTCCTCGGCGAACACCTCGTCGAACACCTGCCGCGCCCGCTCCTGCGCCTCGAGTGACACGGGCCCCTTACGACGCCCATAGTCGGCCAGGTACTCGTCCAGGATCTGCCCGCGCAGCTCACGCTCCACCGCGGCAGTGATAAACGCCGAGAACTCCCGTTTACCCACCCGAGCGCGGATCGCCTCCGCCGTCCCCTCAGGCAGCGACAGACTCACCCTCGTCGCCGGACCCTCGCCGATGCCATACGTCGCCTCACCCATGAGGCGACTTTATCAAATGAGTAGGAAAGTTGCTCCGGCATGCCGCATCGCGAAGCCCAACATCCCGGTCGGCGCCACAGCACCCGCCCCGGGGCTGCCGCCTGACCGCCTGAGAGCTCCCGCGGCTGGCCCCTGACGACCGCCTGATGGACGCGCGCGGCGGGCATGCAGGGCGCTCGACCCTCTCTATGAAGCCGGGGCCAGCCCACCAAGCCCATCCTCCCCGCGCCGTGAAGCCGGCGCACCCGCGCGGGCCCGCCCCGCGCCGTGAAGCCGGCGCGCAGGGATGCGGGGCGCAGCCCCATGTCGCTCCTCTCGGGGGTTCGGGGGCTTGCCCCTCCGGTTTCAGGACGTGGGGATCCCCACGCCGCAGTGCGCAGGGGAGAGGTCGGGGAAAGTACACCGCCTCAGGCCACCCGGGCCCGAGTCAGCCCGTCCGCTGCGACACCTCCATCCGCCCGCCCCGAAGCGTCGCCACCCGCCCCGCCCGCCGCGCCAGCGCAGAGTCATGGGTCACCAGCACCAGCGTGAACTGGCGTTCCTCCCAGAGGCGTTCCAGCAGCTCCATCACCTCGTCCCGCGTCGACTCGTCGAGATTCCCGGTCGGCTCGTCGGCGAGCAGCACACCGGGCCGCTTCACCAGCGCCCGCGCGATGGCGACGCGCTGCTGCTGTCCGCCGGACAGCTCTCCGGGCAGATGCCCGCGCCGCTCCCCGAGGCCCACGGACGCAAGCGCCTCCGCCGCCCGTTCGCGGCGCTCCGCGGTCTTCAGCCGCAGCGGCACGAGCGCGCTCTCGACGTTCTCCTGCGCGGTCAGCGTGGGAATCAGGTTGAAGCCCTGGAAGACGAAGCCGATCTTCTCGGCCCGCACCCGCGTCAGCCGCGCTTCGGGGAGGGTCGCCAGGTCGACCCCGTCGAGCAGCACACTGCCCCCGGTCGGCCGGTCCAGCCCGCCGAGCATCTGCAGCAGCGTGGACTTGCCGCCGCCCGTGGGCCCCTGGATCACCAGCCGCCCGCCGTCCTCGATGGTCAGATCCACCGCGTCGAGCGCGGTGACGCCGCCCTTGCCGCGCCGGTAGCGCTTGGTCACGCCCTTGAGTTCGTACATGGTCCGTCAACTCCAGCCGTACGTATGTGAAGAGGGAGGCTCACCCGACGCGCCGCAGCGCATCCGCAGGCCGCAGCCGGGCCGCGCGCCACCCGCCGAAGGCGCCCGCGACCAGCCCGCCGGCGACGGCGAGGGCGACGGCGAGCGCGAGGGTGGTCAGCGACACGGGCGCGGTGAGCGCGATGTCGAGGGGGCGGGACGCCGCCTCACGCCCGGGCCCGCCGACGCCGAGCCGCGGCCCGCCGCCACCGGCCCCGCCGCCCCCCGCACCGGCTCCCAGCTCCGCCGTCAGCGTCGGGCCGAAGGCGGTGATCAGCCACGCGCCCGCCAGCCCGAGCCCGATCCCCAGCGCCCCGCCGATCAGCCCGTTGACCAGCGCCTCCCCCGCCACCTGACGGGTCACCCGCCCGCTGCGCCACCCCAGTGCCTTGAGCGTGCCGAACTCCCGCACCCTGCGGCTCACAGCGGCCGACGTCAGCAGCCCGGCGACGAGGAAGGCCGCGCCCAGCACCACGTACGACAGCCACTTGCCGACCCCCGACGCGAGGTCGGACGCCGTCGACAGCGAACCGGACACGGTGTCCGCCAGATCGGCGGACGTCGTCACGGTCGCACCGGAGACGTTCTGCTGAATCCCGGCCTTGACCGCGTCGATCCGCTGTGAGTCCGCAGCCCGGACATACACGGTGGTGACCTTGTTCTCGGCGTCGGCCAGCCGCTGCGCCTGCGCGAGCGGCAGATAGACGCTGGCCGCCGCGCCCGCGCTGTCGGCGGTCGCGATGCCGACGACCTCGAACGCCGTCCCGGAGACGGTGAGCGTGTCGCCCACCTCCAGGCTCTGCTCCTTGGCGTACGCACTGTCGACGACGGCGACCTCGCCATCCGTCTCGTCCGCGTGGAAGCCCCGCCCGGACGTGATCTTCGAGGAGGTCAGCGGCCCGAGCCCGGGCTTGCCGACATCGGTGCCGTACACGGTGTACGCGTCGACGTCGAAGGCGGCCCCGCCGCCCCGCACGGCCCCTCCGCCGCCGCCTCCGCCGCCCGGCCGCTCCCCCGGCTCGACCTGCCCGCGCCGGAACTCCCCGTTCACCTTCATCACGCGCACATTCAGCCCGCCGACGGCGTCGGCGACCCCGTCCTGTGCACGCACCGTGCCGACGGTGGCAGCGTCGAGCGTCGCAAAGCCCTGCACCATCACGATGTCCTGGCTCTGCTGCTCCCCTTCACCGCCCGCGCCCCCGTCCGTGGCGTCGAACTCGAAGCGCGGCCGCCGTACGGTCTCCCCCTCCCCCGGCGGCGACGCGGCCTTGGTGACGGTCATATCCGTGCCGAGCCCGTACAGCGACTCCAGGACCTTGTCCTGGGCCCGGCTCATCCCGGCGGACACCGAGCTGACGACGATGACCAGCGCGATCCCGAGGGCCAGCCCGGAGGCGACGACCAGCGCCGCCTTCCTGCGACGGCGCAGCTCACGCCGTAGGTAGGTGAAGAACATGCCGCAGAAGTTAGGGGCGGCAGGTGATGGCGGCGTAAGGCCGGGATGAGAGCCGCATGAGAAGCCCTGTCACTGCCCTCCGCCAGCAGCGGCACGCACAATCGCAGCAGGCCGTCCGGGCCGCACCACAGCCCTCACGGCAGCCGCCCCTCCGCGTTGATCTCGCGGACCCGCGCGCGGAGCACCTCGCCCAGCGGGGCGGCCCGGGCCGCGTTCAGCGGGCAGTCCCACTCGCGGCCGCCGCCCGGCGGGCGGAGCTGGAGGCAGGGGCCGACGCGGCCCATGATCCGGCCCACCCGGCCGTCGCGGACGTCCACGGCGTACGTACCGATGGCGAGCACCGGCTCCAGACGCTGCTCGCGCGGCACGCTCATCGCTCGCCCCCATCGTCGTCCCGCCCGCGCTCGCGCAGTACGGCGGCGAGCCGCAGCGCCACGTCCAGCCGGCAGCGGCCCAGGTCCACCAGGAGGTACGGGGTGTCGCCGGCCAGCGAGACCAGATCCACGCGCAGGGACGGCAGGGTCACCGCCACCCCGTCGAGCCCGTCCCGAAGCTGGGCCACCGCGTCCTCCGCCGCCCGCAGCCGGTCGGGGGTCTGCCGCACGCTCACGAACCGTCACCTCCACGCTGAGTATCTTGATTCCCTACACAGCGTGTCCGGCGCATGGTTAGCCTGGAAGAGACGGCGCCCCAACAACCCCACGTGTGAGACAGGGAGTTGCCAATGCCCGGCCCGAAGGATCTCGACCCGTCCGCCTCACCACGCGCCCTCCTGGGCGCGGAACTGCGCCACGCCCGCGAAAAGGCGGGCCTCACGCAGGAGGAGCTCGGCGCGCCGCTCTTCGTGAGCGGCTCGTTCATCGGCCAGCTGGAGGCCGGTACGCGACGGATGATGCCGGAGTACGCCGTCCAGATAGACGAAATCCTGGGGACGAACGGCTTCTTCACCCGCAACTGCAAGGCGGCGAGCAAGTCCCGCTATCCGGACCACTTCGCGGCGGCGGCCGAGGCGGAGGCGCTGGCCACGGCGATCAAGGAGTACGCTCCGCTGCTGGTTCCGGGGCTGTTGCAGACGGAGGCGTATGCGCGGGCGGTGTTCCGCGCGTATCAGCCGACGGCGACGGAGGACGTCATCGACGAGCTGGTCGAGGCGAGGCTGGACCGCGCGCAGATCCTGGACGATCCAACTCAGCCATTGTTGTGGACGGTTCTGGATGAAGCGGTGCTGCGGCGCAAGGTCGGGGACGCGGGGGTGATGGCGGAGGCGCTGCGGAAGGTGGCGGACCTCGTGCGTCGCCACCGCATCATTGTGCAGGTGCTGCCGTTCGATGCGGGCGCGCACGCGGCACTGAACGGCTCCCTCAAGCTGATGTCCTTCTCTGATGCACCGCCACTGGCCTATCTCCAAGCACTGGGAACGGGCCAGTTGCAGGACGATCCGGCTACCGTCACCCGCTACGAACTGTCGTACGATTTGGTCGCGGCCACGGCACTCTCGCCGCAGGAATCCCTGGCCTTGATCGAGTCAGTGGCGGAGGATTACGCCCATGAAGATCGACATCCTTGAGTGGCGCAAGTCCAGCTACAGCGGGGGCGAGGGCGGCAACTGCCTGGAAGTGGCCACCTGGCGTAAGTCCACGTACAGCGGCGGCGACGGCGGCGACTGCCTCGAAGTCGCCGACGGCTGCCCCGACCTCGTCCCCGTCCGCGACTCCAAGAACCCGGGCGGCCCGGTCCTCGCGTTCCGGGCCGCCGCTTGGTCGTCCTTCATCGCGGACGTGAAGACCGGCTGAGCACGTCGGCTCAGGCGCTTTCGGTCGGCAGCCCCGCCTCCACCCAGTCCTGGATGCCCTCGCGGTACTTGCGGACGTTCGTGTAGCCGAGCGCCGTGAGCCGGTCGGCGACCTGGCCGCTGTTAGGGCAGGCGGGGTTGGAGCAGTACGTGACGATCGCGGCGTCGCGGTCGGGCAGCAGCGCGGCCGCCTGCCCGTCCACGTCACCCGGAACGATCGGCACGGCTCCGGGCAGGTGCTGCTTCGCGTAGTACTCGCCGCCCAGGGCGTCGACGACGGTCACGGTCCCGGCCTTTACCGCCGCGGCCAGCTCGTCTCGGGTGATCAGTGCGGTCATGTCACTGCCTCCAAGGTAAACGGACTATAGTCCTCTTGTGGCCCAGAACAGTAACGGACCGCAGTCCGATTCCGCAATGCCCCTGGAACTGCTGCGCACCCCGCCCCCCAAGGAGCGCGCCGACGCCGCCCGCAACCGGGCCGCCGTACTCGAAGCCGCCGCACGGCTCTTCGCCGAGCACGGCGTGGAGGCGGTGTCCATGGACCAGATCGCGGCGGCGGCGGGCGTCGGCAAGGGCACGCTGTTCCGTCGCTTCGGCGACAAGTCGGGGCTCGCCGTCGCCCTGCTGGACGCCCGCGAGCGGGCGCTCCAGGAGGCGGTTCTGCACGGACCGCCCCCGCTGGGCCCGGGAGCCGCGGCCGAGGCCCGGCTGACCGCGTTTCTCGACGCCTACCTCGACTATCTGCTTGAGCATCTGCCGCTGGTCCGGATGTCCGAGACCGCGAGCCCCGGCGCGCGCTACCGCATCGGCGCGTACCGCTTCTGGCACCGCCATCTGGCGATCCTGCTGGCGGGCGCCCCCGACCCCGACGCCGCCGCGCACACCCTGCTCGCCCCCCTCGCGGCCGAACACATCACCGCGCTCCTCCCCGAAGTGGGCGAGCCCCGCCTCCGCGCCGCCGCCCTCCGCCTCGCCCGCGCCGCGCTCGCCACTCCCTAAGCCGGACCGCCGCCGCCCGCGCCCCGCCGCTCCAGCAGCTCCTTCAGCGCGGCCAGGTCCTTGCGGTTCGCCCGCCGCATCGCCACGCCGGTCAGCCTGTTCCCGCGGCCGCGGTTCCGCAGCGTCATACGCGTACGGCCCTTGCCCACCGGCTCCCAGGTGTACGTCGTCTCCATCGGGAAGGGCCCCTCGGCCGTCCGCATGACCAGCCGCCGGCCGGGCTCGTACTCGACGATCTCGTACGTGTACGCCAGCCGCCGCCCCAGGAACCGCGCCACGAACGCGACCCGCGCACCGACCTCCACAGCCGACGCAGACTGCCACTCCACGGAACGGATGTTGACATACCACTCGGGCGCGTTCGACGGATCGGCCGCGTACGCGGCGACCTCCGCACACGGCACGTCGATCAGCACCTCGGTCCGCACATCCACGGCCATACTCCGAGGCTAGCCCCGACGCTCAAGCCCCGCGCCCCAAGCGAAATCGGCCGTGCTACGCAACGCCGATGACAGCAGCGAGCTCACGCACACCGCATGCCCGCGGATGCCTGGACCGCAGATCGGCCACGATGGACCGGATGGCAGGGCGGTCACGAACCTCCGCCGGAGACACACATGCCGCCGACAGCAGCTCAGCCGCGGTTTGCTCAGGATTGCCGCGCTGCCACCACGCGCGGGCTAGACCGTTCGGCGATGACGAGTTCGTTGCGCTCGGCCCGCACCTCCGCCAGCTGCTGGGCCAGATGCTCTTCGAGTTCGTCCAGTTACGCGCGCCGCGCGGTGATCCGTTCCAGCAACTCGGGATCCAGCATGGGCCCGATCGCAGAAGCTGTCCGGCGAGCGCGAACAGGAACCAGCGACTTGTCCCTCCCCCAAGGGCAGAGGGCACAGTGGTCCCGTGCAAGAGGACTTGATCACCATTGGCGAGCTCGCCACCAGGACCAGGCTCAGCCTCAAGGCCCTGCGGCTCTACGGGGACCGAGGGCTGCTGCCTCCGGCCCGGGTCGATCCGCGGACCGGCTTCCGCCGCTACGGTCTCGCCCAGGTTGAACGGGCCCGCCGTATCGCGCTGCTGCGTGCCACCGGCATGTCCCTGACGCGGATCGCGGAGGTGCTCGATTCGAGCGGTGAGAAGCCGGTGCGGCTGCTCACCTCGTACTGGCGAGAACAGGAGTCTGTGCACGTGGCTCGCCGGGCCGCGGTGGGCTATGCCCGAGAGGTCCTGACCGGAAGAAGCCCGACCATGTACGAGGTTGCCGAGCGCGACGTGCCAGAGCAGAAAGTCCTGTTCATCCAGCGCCACGTGACCGCCGCAGACCTGCCCGGCTTCCTCGCGGACTCGAGCGAGCTGCTCTTCTCCCACCTGCGGCAGGCGGGAGCGGGCTTGTCCGGACCGCTCTTCGCCGTCTACCACGGCCTGGTGAGCGAGGACTCCGACGGCCCGGTCGAGATCTGCGTTCCAACCCAGAGCGCAGATGTCGAACCGGCCGGCCGGATCGGGCTACGCATCGAGCCCGCGCACCGCGAGGCGTACACCGCCTTGACGAAGCGGCACGAGGGCTACTCGGCGATGGCTGCCGCCCATGACGCCGTCGGCGCATGGCTCGCCGAGCACGGATACGCCGTCAGCGCCTCCAATCGAGAGGTGTACTACCCGAACTGGGCGACCGCCGAGCCGGGCGAGCACGTGGCCGACGTCGCAATACCCTTCCGCCCGGGCTCGATTTCCGACCTCGAAGAAGTCAGCCGCTGACAGACGATCTACTCCGCAGACTGCCACCACTGACCTGCGTGAGCACCTCGGAAGACCGTCATACCAGCCCCTTGACCTGCGTCTTCAAGTTGGCGGAGGCTCCCTGGAGCACATCCCGGAGGTCGAGTTCAAGTACGACGGCTCGGTCGAGCGGACGGCACGGATCATCGCAGACAACGGCTTCGCGGTGGACTGGAAGCTGTGGGAGCGCGACTATGCCCAGTGCGGCCCGTGCCGCCCGGGCGAGAACTGCCACTGAGCAACCCCTCCTGCGGGCCGATGGCACGAGCTGTCCCATCGGCCCGCAGGCCACACGGGTGAAACGGCCCAATCCCGCCGTGGCCTGTGCGACGCATGAGTACGGTGTCCAGTCCGATGGCCGGACCCGGAGGACGTGGGCACTCTGCTGGTGCGCGCCCGCACCCCCGATCGCGTGTGAGGGAGCCGTCCGGGGCTCAAGTTTCGGGCTTCGAGCGGCGCTGGCGGGCACCCCCCCCCCAGCCCGACGCCGCCGCGAGCCCGCCCGCCGCGCATGGGTCTCCTCGTAATGGACGGCGTGCTCTGATCGACGCGGAGACTGGCTACGCGAGGGCGCCGACTCGGTGAGCGAGCGCCCGTACGCCAGGGAGGGTGCGGTCATGCCGCATCAGGTTCGCGGCCATGGTCTGGACCGAGCCGCGGCGGACCTCCTGTGGCGCTGCTTGCTCGGCGGCCAGAAGTGCCCGGTAGCAGCGGTCGGGTTTGCCCCATCGGTCGAAGGCTCGGGCGACGTCGATCCAGTATCGGGCTTGGCGTTCGGTGGTGGGCAGGGCGGCGGGATCGACGCGGCGTGCGTGCTCGATGGCTTGGCCCGCGTCGCCAAGCAGGTGGCTGATCGAGACCTGGTGGAGGAGCACCTGGCTGGGGCCGAAGACGGTGCCGCGTCGCAATGCGTCGTGGCCGAGTTGCCCGGCGGTGGCTTCGGCTTCGGCGATGAGGGTGTGTGCGGTGTGCCGGTCGCCTTGCTTCGCCGCGGTGTAGGCGGCGGTGGCGTACAGGTTGCCCTGGACGGAGAGCCGTTCGGTTGCGTCGGTGGTTCGGTCGGCGGTCAGCTGCTGGGCGGCGGTGACGGCGACGTCGGTGGCGCGGGCGTAGTGGCCTTGGCGGCGCCACGCGGAGGAGACCATGCGGTGGGCTTCGGCGACAGTGAGGGCGTCCGCGCCGCCAAGTGCCGCGGTGAGGGCCCGGTCGGCGGTGACAGCGGCCAGGCCATCTTCGCCGAGCTTGATGAACAGGCGGGTTGCGGTGGTGTACAGCTCGGCGACTGCGGTCGCCGCCTGCGCCGAGTGCCCGTGGGTGCCGAGGGCCTGGGCGAGGGCGATCCGGGCCGGGAGTGCGCGGGCGAGGGTGTCGTAACGGCAGGCGCTGAAGTCGGCTCGGGAGGCGTTCACCGCTGCGGTGACAGCTGACGAGGTGGGGTCCGGGGTGAGGAGATGGACGTGCTGCCGGTGCAGCAGGAGGTCTTCCAGACCGGACAGGCTCGGCTGTGCCGGTGCGTGGGCGGCGGCCGGCGGTCCGAGGACCGCGCTGGTGGTGGCTCCGGCCAGTCCTGCCAGGAGCTTTCGGCGTCGCACCGGGTCGTCTCCCTCTTCGCCGAACTGAGTCTGTGTACCCACCCTAGTGGCGTCGGTTCGGTCCGAGGCGGCTCGCTGCTGTGGTGGCGCGAGGCCGAGCAAGTGCCGAGGGATGTCGAGGCAGGCGGCGAGGTTCTGGAGCAGCAGCACGTCGCGCATGGGCTGCTTGCCGCGTTCCATCCGGGACAGCGAGGCAGCGGTATAGCCAACCTGCTTGCCCAGTTCGGCGAGCGTGACGTCGGCCGCGCGGCGGGCTAACCGGACGATCGCGCCGGCATCGCGGCGGGCGAGCGCGTCACGCATAGCCGTGGAACGCCAGAGCGGATGGGTGTTGTCCACGACTCACCTCCTGCGGGGCTCATTGTCCGGCCAAACCGCCTTGCAGCACGAGAAGTTGCAAGCCGTTTACGCCCCGTGCAAACCGTGTGCGCGCCGAGAGGCTGCCCCTCCCTTCGCCTGGCGGGCTGCGGTGTCCTCGTGACCGCGACGGCGCGCACCAAAGCGGGCCGCGCCGGTGACACTGCACACTCACCACGGCATGGAGGCAGCGTGCACGACATCCAGTTGAACGAACTCGCCGACCGGACTGTGCTGGTCACCGGCGGAGCCGGGCTGATCGGCAGCCGTATCGCCGCCTGCCTGCGCCAGGCGGGAGCCCGGCCGATCCTGCTGTGCACGCTGGAGGCGTACTCCCGCAACACCTACCGCGACCTCTTCGGGATTGACGCCACCGACCCGGCTGTCATCGTCGGCAACGTCCAGAACCCGGACGTGGTCAGGAAGGCGGTGGCCGAATCCGATTACGTGATCCACGCCGCCGCGCTCGCCGATGTCGCCGCCTGCACCCGCAAGCCCATGGCGGCGATCCACACCAACATCACCGGCACCCAGGTACTGCTCGACGCGGTGGCCGCCTGCGAGCGGACCCGTCGGCTCGTCTTCGTCTCCTCCGCCAGCGTCTACGGCAACGGCAACCCGGAGGACTGGGCACGCCCGTGCGAGGAGTACCGGACAGTGCGCGAGCTGCTGAAAGCCGTCTATGGGCGGGTCCCGCCGCGGTTCCATGAGCACGCGCAACTGCGGCCGATGTCGGTGTACGCCAACACCAAGGCGTGGGGCGAGACGCAGACCGCTCTTACCCTGAGCGCCGTGGGCGCCTCGTACACGGTCGTGCGGTACTTCTCCGTCTACGGAGAGCCGCAGGTCATCAAGGAGGACAGCCACTCGTGGGTGGTCGCCTGGTTCGCCACCCGCGCCGCCCTGGGGCTGCCCCTGCACCTCAACGGCGGCGGCCACCAGATCCGGGACCTGGTCCACGTCGAGGATATCGCCGCTGCCACTGTCCGGGCCCTTGTCGCCCCGCAGGCCCACAACGAGACGGTCAACATCGGCACCGGCACCCCCACCAGCATCCGCACCGTGGCCGAGCTGGTCGCCAAGCAGTACCCGGGCACGCGTTTCGTGGAGACGCCGATGCCGCCCGGTGACCCGCTCGGCGGCTACGCGGCCACCCACCGCATGGAAGCGGTGCTCGGCTGGCGGCCGACGATCACCGTCAAGGAGGGGGTGGCTCGCTACGCGGACTGGCTGGACAAGACGCCCGGGGCGATTCCCTCGTGGCTGCGGGCCGAGTCCGGGGCCGCGACTGCCTGATCAGACGACCGGTGGGCGGCCCAGGCAGGTCATCCGCCACACCGTTGACCAGCGCATCGGCCGACGGGGCGGGCACGGCGTGCGCAGGCCCTCGGCGAACCCACCGAACCAGGCCCTCAGTCCCGCCCCAGATCGGGTGCGGGCCATGGCCATCACCGTCCAGACAGCTAGGTAGACAGGGACGAGGAGGGCGGGAAGGTGCCGCTTGGCCAGCCAGACCCGGTTACGGGCGACCATGCGGTGGAAGACCGCGTGCCGGGTCGGCGACGTCCACGGATGCTGGAGCACCAGCTCCGGCTCGTAGAGCACCTTCCAGCCCGCGTCCAGTGCCCGCCAGGCCAGGTCGGTCTCCTCGTGCGCGTAGAAGAACGGCTCGGGCCACCCACCGATCTGGTCCAGCATCCGCATGGACAGCCCGTGCCCGCCGCCGAGGAACGTCGTCACCAGCCCGCCCCGCATCGGATCCGCCGCCCGCAGGCGCGGTACGTGACGCCGCTGGGTGCGGCCTTGCTCGTCGGCGATGCGGAAACCGACCACGCCAAGCTGCTGGTCCGCCGCGTACAGCTCAGCGAGCCGGGTGAACACCTCCGGGCTGATCAGCAGGCCGTCATCGTCCAGGTCCACCACGACATCGACATCCCCGAACTCCCGCAGCCGGGCCAGCGCAGCGTTTCTGCCTCCGGCCACCCCCAGGTTCTCCGGCAGTTCGACACGGGCCACCCACTCCGGCAGGGACGGCAGCGGCGAGCCGTTGCCCACGACCACGACCCGCGTCGCAGGCGTGTTCTGCCCGGCGACCGACGCAAGAAGGTCGGCCAGCTCGGCGGGCCGCGTTCCCATGGTCAAGATGGCGACGCCTACGCGCGGGTGACGCACGGATGAACACTCCGTTCCTCGGCTCCGGTGCCGGTGATGCTAGCCGCCCGGGGAACGGCCACCCGACCACCCAACGGAAGGCCACCGATGCCCACCATCCGCCTCGGCGACTACCTCACCGCCCCCACCAGCGGATTGCTGGACGGCACCCCCTACGAGCACCTGGAGAAGGCCGAGCTGGCCGACTTCCTCGCAGGCTGGGACGACTGGCACCGCCAAGCCCTCGCCCGGCTTACGCACCGCATCCACCCCACCGCACAGATCCACCCGACTGCCATCATCGGCGACGACGTGATCACCGGCCCCCGCGTACGCGTGTGGGAGTTCTCCACCGTCCGCGCCGGCTCCGTGCTCTGCGCCGGCGTCTCGGTCGGCTTCAACTGCGAGGTCACCCGCTCCTTCCTCGGCGAGTGCGCCGTACTCGGCCACCGCGTCGGTATTAACCGCACCCTCGTCGGCGCCGACGCCCACCTGTCCGCCAACCTGACCGTCGCGGCCATCAGCATGTGGAGCCTCCACATGAGCAACCCTGAACGGGAGATCATGCTGCGTACCTCCGACGGCCTCTACCGCTGTGTCACACCGCAGTTCGGCGCCCTGATCGGCGACCGGGTCCAAACCGGCAACAGCATCAGCCTCGGCCCCGGCCTCGCCCTCGGCCGCGACTGCCGGATAGCCAGCGGCGTCACCCTCGCCGCACGCACCATCCCTGACCACAGTGTCATCACCGCCCCTCACACTTCTGATGTCCACGTCCGACAGCGGCCCGCACAGCGCGGGAGGACCAACGCGGGGCATGCCGCCACGGGCTCTCCACCCCACCAGCCGCGGCCATTGGCAGCCCCCGATCGCGTGTGAGGGAGCCGTCCGGGGCTCAAGTTTCGGGCTTCGAGCGGCTTCTTCAAGGAATGGGCGGAGGGCCCCAACCCGCCCTCCCACCCTGCCGAGTTGGCTTTCCGCGTTCGAGTTGCGACGGAGAGTGAAGAAGCTCTAGCGTGCCCGATATACGAAACAACCCCCGCCCGGTGCGGTAACACCTGCGGGGGTCTGACCTACGAGATCGTCAGGACCCGATCCCATGGCTGACAGCCAGCTTAGTGCCACGTTCCTGCCCTCGCATCCCGCCCCGCACCCGATGGCCAGTCCGGGTTACGGAAAGCGGTCCGCGCCTGACCAACGGCCCCGCAGCGGGAACGACTTCGCGCATCTGCGACCGCGTGACGCGGCGATCGCGGATCACATCGACCGGGCCCCGGACGGGGCCGACATCTCGGTGAAGACGCTGGCCAAAGTGCTGCCGTACGGGCAGTGCGCGCTGCGGACCTCGCTCAACAGACTCCAGCAGGCCGGGCACTTGAGGCGCGGCATCGAACATCTCACCGGTGGCGGAGGGCGGTTGTGGGTCACCCGAACGTGGTTCTCCCGCACCGCACGCGACGATGACTGGTGGGCCGCCTTCCAGCGCGGCGACATCCCGGACGCGCGGCCCCGGCCCACCCGCTCACGGGCCTTCATCCTGCTGGCGGCCCTCGGGCGGGAGAACCCGATGATGTCGCTGTCGAAGGCCGACTGCGAGGCGCTCGCACCGCTGGCGGGCGAGTGGCTGGCGCGGGGCGCGAGCGAGGCGGATGTGCGGCGGGCGCTGACCGCCGGGCTGCCGCCGGTGGTGCACTGCCCGGCGGCGCTCGCCCGCACCCGCCTCATCGGCAAGCTGCCGCCGGAGCCCGCGGAGATCCGCCCGCCCCTGCGCATCCTCGAATGCGGCACCTGCGGGGCCCCGGCGCGCCCGGAGGCCCTCGCGGGCGGCGACTGCGCCGGCTGCCGCGGCGAGCCCGCCACCGCCCCCGTACGGCCCGCGTCGCCTCTCCCGGCCGCGCAGGTCCGCGCCCACGCGGCGGAAGCCCGCGCCGCAGCCGCCCGGGCTCCCCGAGCGGACTTCGCCGAAGGCGGCGGGCAGACAGGCTGACGACCGTCTCGTCGGCCAGGCCGCACCCCACCCCGTGACCCCGGCGCTCCGCGCTGCCCGACTCCGTGTCCGGGTGCGGACGTTATGCGGGGTTATGCGGGGTTGTGTTCAACTCGGGTTGAGTGTGGAGGCTTGCGTTCTGCCCGCCGCTGCCGAGCGGACGGGTGTGGACGGAGGTGGCACATGAGCGAAGTGTGGACCGCGACCGAGGCCGCGCATGCCTTGCGGGAAGGGAGGGTGACCAGCCTCGGGCTCACCCGGGCGGCCATTGCCGCGGCCGACCGGTCCGACCGGTCACTCGGGGTGTATCTGGCACGTTTTGACGAGCAGGCGCTGGCGGCGGCGGAGCGGGCGGACGAGGAACTGGCGCGCGGGATCGACCGCGCGCCGCGGCCAGCCGGGCGATGTGCGCCTCCAGCTCCGCGATGCGGCCGTGCACGGTCTCCTGCCAACCGGGGCCCGCTCCGTCGCGGTGCAGCAGGGAGTCGATCTCCTCGATGGACATCATCCCGGTCTCCCGCCATAGCTTGATCAGCGCCACCCGGTAGACCTGCTCCGGGTCGAAGAACCGCCGCCCGGACCGCCGATGCGGCTCCAGCAGCCCGCGGCGCTCCCACTAGTGCAACGTCGAAAGAGGCAGCCCGAACCGGTCGGCCACCTCCCGTATCGGAGTCGGATCGCCCATATCCGCCATCGTGCCGCAGACCGGCGCCTTGAGGCGCGGCATCGCGTTACTTCCCGTGACCGCGGCACAGACCTCCCCGACCCCGTCGCCGTCCTCTCGACACCGGAAAACTCAACGACTACGCCGCTGAGTAGCCCACGACAATACGTTTCGACCTGTTTGCGAGTTCTCGCCACTCTGTTTGAATGACTACCTTGAGTGACGATGATGGCAGTTGTTGTCATCGACTCTGGAGGGGACGTCATGACAGGACAGCCAGGACGAACAGGGACAGCCACACGAACCGAGCCGAGCCAATCCACGCAACCGACCCGACCAGCCGAACCGATCGCCCCGGCCGAACCGATCGAACCAATCGTTCCTGCCGAACGAGCCGAGCCGATCGAACCGATCACCCCGGTCGAACGAGCCGAGCCGGCCGAGCCGACCGAGCGGCAGATCGCCAAGGCCCTGCAGGACGCGCCGCCCATCGTGCTCGCGCCCGGGCCCAAGGAGGCGTCGAGTCAGATCCCGCTGCCGCCCGACGACATGTGGGATCTGCCAGGGGGGACCGCATGGGTGTACTACGGAGAAGGGCACGACCGGCTGACCAGGCCCGTGATCGTGGCCGATGGGTTTCACGTCGGGCCGAGCGACCTGGAATTCGCCTGGGAGGTGCTGGAGTTCGGAGCGTATCCGTTCCTCGGCGAGCTGCGCCGCCGCGGGCGGGATGTGGTGATCGTCGGGTTCCATGAGCGCAGCGCGTCGGTTCTGGACAACTCCCGCGCCGCGCAGGCGGCGATCCTGCAGGCCGTCGAGGAGCGTGACGGCTGCGCTCAGCTCGCGGTCGGCGGGATCAGCATGGGCGGGCTGATCACCCGGCATGCGCTGGCCAAGCTGGAGAGCCTGCGCATCGATCATCAGACGGCGCTCTACTGGTCGTACGACAGTCCCCACCGCGGGGCGTGGATTCCCCTCTCCCTCCAGGCCTTCGCGCACTACACCAGGCGGCTGGACCGCCGGTTCTCCGACCAGATCAACAGCCCGGCCTCCCGTGAGCTGCTGTGGCGGCATATCGACGAGTGGGACGCCCCGCCGGGCCAGTCCGAGGACCGCAAGGCGTTCCTCGCGGAGATGCGGGAGATCGGCGAGTGGCCGAGCATCCCCCGGCTGATCGGCGTGGCCAACGGCGTGTCGTCCGGCCGGGGCGAGCCGGTGGAGCCGGGCGCCGTGGCGTTCCAGGGGCGGGGCCTTTCGGTGGTCGGCACCCGGCTGTACGCACAGCGGGGCGGTCACTGCCCGCCGGCCGCCCAGCTGCGCGTGGTGAGCATGGACAAGCCGGAGGTGCGGACCTGCGGGCTGCCCGAGATCGACGGCGCGCCCGGCGGGACGCTCGACGGCTTCGGGATTCTGGCCGACGAGCTGAACAAGCTGCCCGCGTTCTTCGGGTTCCGCTCCGACGCCCGGATCCGCGCGCACTGCTTCGTTCCCGCGGTCAGCGCCGTCGCCGTACGGGATCTGGACCGTACGGAGGATCTGTATGTGGACATCGGAGCGCTGGACCCGAGCGAGAGCGAGCTCGACGAGTTCAAGCTCGCCTCGCAGAACGAGGAGCACACGCTGATGACCGAGGAGCTGGGCTCCTGGATCATCGAGCGGATGCCCTGACCGGCTGCCGCTGCCCCTGACCGGCGGTACCGCTACCGCCCGGTGGACGTCTCCACCGGCTGTCCGGCCTTCCCCGGAGCGCTCTGCCAGCACTCCACGCCCGTCAGGCCGGGCAGCCGGTCCGCGGTGAAGACCGGGTCGACGCCCGTGCGCCGCTGCGCCTGGTAGTCGCTGAGCAGCCGGAAGGCGATGGCGGACAGCGGCAGGATGGCCAGCAGGTTGATCAGCGCCATGACGCCCATGAAGACGTCGGCGAGGTTCCATACGACGCTCACGGAGCCCAGCGCGCCGAGGACGACCGTCACCAGCACCAGCACCCGGTAGGAGGGCAGCACCCAACGCTTGCGGGTCATGAACTCGATATTGGACTCGCCGTAGTAGTAGTTCCCGATCAGGGTCGAGAAGCAGAGCATGAAGACGACGGCGGTCAGGACGTGTCCGGCCCAGTCGCCCAGGGTGGTCTGCAGGGCGGACTGGGTGAGGTCCGCGCCCTGGCGGCCGGAGAGCGACGGGTTGCTGGTCAGGATGATGAACGCGGTCATCGAGCAGATCAGCAGCGTGTCGAAGAAGACGCCGAGCGACTGCACCAGACCCTGCTTGACCGGGTGGGAGACATTGGCGGTGGCGCTGGCGTTGGGCGCGGAGCCGAGGCCGGCCTCGTTGGAGAACATGCCGCGCCGGATGCCGTTCTGGATCGCCGCGCCGATTGCTCCGCCCGCGACCTCCCGGACGCCGAAGGCGCCGCCGACGATGTCGGCGAGGACCCGCGGCACATCCGCGATGTTGAGGACGACCACGACCAGGCCGAGCACCAGGTAGATGACGGCCATAAAGGGCACCAGCAGCTGGGTGACCGAGGCGATGCGGCGAACGCCGCCGAAGATCACCAGGCCGAGCAGCACGGCGACGGCCACACCGGTCACCGGGGCGAACCAGTTCTCCTCGCCGCTCCCGAAGGAGGTCCCGGCGACGGAGACGATGGTGTTGGACTGCACGGCGTTGAAGACGAAGCCGAAGGTCAGCGTGATGACGACGGCGAAGAGGAGGCCGAGCCAGCGCTTCCCGAGGGCGCGCTGCATGTAGTACGCGGGGCCGCCGCGGAAGGTGCCGCCCTCGCCGCGGACCTTGTAGAGCTGCGCGAGCGCCGACTCGACGAACGCGGAGGCCGCGCCGATGAGGGCCATGACCCACATCCAGAACACCGCGCCCGCGCCGCCGAGCGTGATGGCGGTGGCGACGCCCGCGATGTTTCCGGTGCCGACGCGGGCGGCGGCGGAGATGGTGAACGCGCCGAAGGAGGAGACGGGCTTCTTGCCGTCGGCTCCCAGGGCGGGCCGGTCCTTCAGCACCCGGAACATCTCCGGCAGCAGCCGGATCTGCACGCCCTTGGAGCGGAGCGTGAAGTACAGCCCCGCGCCCACGACGAGCGGGATCAGAAGGTAGGTCCAGAAGACGTCATTGACGTCGACAATCACGGAGTCAAGCGTGTCCATTGCGTGCTGCGTCCTCGTACAGGCCCGGATTCGGGGGAGTTAACGGCAGGCCTACAAGAGGCTCACAGCAGGCTACCCGCGCCCATTGACCTTCAAAACAGAGGAAAGCGGTGCGCAATATCACAGCAACGAAGGCCGAAAGACCCGCGTCCGGTGGGCGCGCAGCATGCATCGGTTTGCGCCGAGTGCCGTGCGGACACGCGCCGAGGGCGGCACCCCTCCCGCAGGAGGAGTGCCGCCCTCGGTCAGCTGCAGCGTCCGGACTTGCGTCCGAGCCGTACGCCGTCAGGCGTGGTCGGCTCAGAAGTCCATGTCACCGCCCGGCATGCCGCCCGGAGCGGCCGCGGCGGCCTTCTCCGGCTTGTCGGCGATGACGGCCTCGGTGGTGAGGAACAGCGCGGCGATGGAGGCGGCGTTCTGCAGGGCAGAGCGGGTCACCTTCGCCGGGTCGATGATGCCCTCGGCGATCATGTCGACGTACTCGCCGGTCGCGGCGTTCAGACCGTGGCCGACGGCCAGGTTGCGCACCTTCTCCACGACGACGCCGCCCTCAAGGCCGCCGTTGACGGCGATCTGCTTGAGCGGGGCCTCCAGGGCCAGCTTCACGGCGTTGGCGCCGGTCGCCTCGTCGCCCTCCAGCTCCAGCTTCTCGAAGACCGCGGAGGCCTGCAGCAGGGCCACGCCACCGCCGGCGACGATGCCCTCCTCGACGGCCGCCTTGGCGTTGCGCACGGCGTCCTCGATGCGGTGCTTGCGCTCCTTGAGCTCCACCTCGGTGGCCGCGCCGGCCTTGATGACGGCCACGCCGCCGGCCAGCTTCGCCAGGCGCTCCTGGAGCTTCTCGCGGTCGTAGTCGGAGTCCGACTGCTCGATCTCGGCGCGGATCTGGTTGACGCGGCCCGCGACCTGCTCGCTGTCACCGGCGCCGTCGACGATGGTGGTCTCGTCCTTGGTGATGACGACCTTGCGGGCGCGGCCCAGCAGGTCCAGGCCGGCGTTCTCAAGCTTGAGGCCGACCTCCTCGGAGATGACCGTGCCGCCCGTGAGGATGGCGATGTCGTTCAGCATGGCCTTGCGGCGGTCGCCGAAGCCCGGGGCCTTGACGGCGACGGACTTGAAGGTGCCGCGGATCTTGTTGACGACCAGCGTGGACAGGGCCTCGCCCTCGACGTCCTCGGCGATGATCAGCAGCGGCTTGCCGGACTGCATGACCTTCTCCAGCAGCGGAAGGAGGTCCTTCACATTGCTGACCTTGGAGTTGACGATCAGGATGTACGGGTCCTCAAGGGAGGCCTCCATACGCTCCATGTCGGTGGCGAAGTACGCCGAGATGTAGCCCTTGTCAAAGCGCATACCCTCGGTGAGCTCCAGCTCCAGACCGAAGGTCTGGGACTCCTCGACGGTGATGACGCCTTCCTTGCCGACCTTGTCCATGGCCTCGGCGATCAGCTCGCCGATCTGGACGTCGGCGGCGGAGATGGAGGCGGTGGAGGCGATCTGCTCCTTGGTCTCGACCTCCTTGGCCTGGTCGAGCAGCGCACCGGAGACGGCCTCGACGGCCTTCTCGATGCCGCGCTTCAGGGCCATCGGGTTGGCGCCGGCGGCGACGTTGCGCAGGCCCTCGCGGACGAGCGCCTGGGCGAGGACGGTCGCGGTGGTCGTACCGTCACCGGCGACGTCGTCCGTCTTCTTGGCGACTTCCTTGACCAGCTCAGCGCCGATCTTCTCGTAAGGGTCCTCGAGCTCGATCTCCTTGGCGATGGAGACGCCGTCGTTCGTGATCGTGGGGGCGCCCCACTTCTTCTCGAGGACGACGTTGCGGCCCTTGGGGCCAAGGGTGACCTTGACGGCGTCGGCGAGCTGGTTCATCCCGCGCTCGAGACCGCGCCGTGCCTCCTCGTCGAACGCGATGATCTTGGCCATGTGAAGTGGTCCTCCCGGACATCGGGGTGGCAAGCTCCAGGACCGCGCTGGCGCCCGCGACGGACGGCCTGCGCTCCGGGCGGTTCCTTGCCCCACCCGGACCACGGCCTCACCGACCCGGTCCTTGTAGCACTCTCACTCGCAGAGTGCTAACGCCCAATGATTAGCACTCGGGGTATGAGAGTGCAAGCGGCTTCCACGGATCGGGGCACGGGCGGGGTGGATCCGGACGCGCGCGAGGGGCCCGCCTCCCTCCTCGGATGCGGGCCCCTCGTACGTCGTACGTCAGTCAGTGCGTGCGTAAGCGGTCGATCGCGCCTGGATTCAGGCGGTCACCTTGACCATGTCCGCCTGCGGCCCCTTCTGGCCCTGCGAGATCTCGAATTCGACCCGCTGACCCTCCTCAAGGGTGCGGTACCCATCCATCTGGATCGCGCTGTAGTGGACGAAAACATCCGCACCACCGTCGACCGCGATGAAGCCGTACCCCTTCTCCGCGTTGAACCACTTGACGGTGCCCTGAGCCATGCCTAACTCCCCTATTACTGGCCCTTGCACGGGACCGCACTTCGCGACCCCGGGTCAGACCTCGTCCCCGACAGGAGGGACGTGCGCCGGAACGCGTCGACCGCGGCTGAATGTATCTGTCCAACTGCCGTCTGCAACAGGTCAAACGGACGAGAAATCTGAGCACACCCGAACGGAAAACCCATGCGAATTATGTGAATTCCGGGGCAAGTCGGGCCCGACAAAACGCTCCTAGCGGGACAATTCGATCGAACACTTTGGCTGTTTCTTGTCGCGCCCGGGCGCAATCTCATATGCGAGCGGCACAAGCGGAGGAGCGGGCTACCCCAACTCTATCGCGCTCAACCATGCAGAATCGCCCCCTCCGCTTTTTGCGGAGGGGGCGATTCCTAAAAGGTTCAGCAGCCGCCGGCGACCGCCGGGATGATCGACACACCCGCGCCGTCCGGCGTCGCCGTCTGAAGACCCTGCTCAAAGCGCACATCGTCGTCGTTGACATAGACATTGACGAAGCGGCGCAGCTGCCCCTGGTCGTCCAGGACGCGGGCGGCGATCCCCGTGTGGTTCTTCTCCAGGTCCGCGATGACATCGGCCAGGGTCGCGCCTTCGGCCGAGACCTCGGCCTGGCCGCCGGTGTACGTACGGAGGATGGTGGGGATGCGGACGTTGACGCTCATGGTGTGCGTGCCTTCCTCGGGGTAAAGGGGAGCGGTCTTCAGTCGGTGGCCAGGCCGGCGGCGCGGAACGCGTCCAGGCTCGGGCGGATCGTCGCGGTCGGGCCGGTCGTCGGGGCCACCGCGTCCAGGGTCTTGAGGCCGTCGCCCGTGTTGACGACGACCGTCGTCAGGGCCGGGTCGATGACACCCGCCTCGATCAGCTTCTTGGCCACGCCGAGGGTCGTCCCGCCCGCGGTCTCGGTGAAGATCCCCTCCGTACGGGCCAGCAGCTTGATCGCGTCCACGATCTGCTCATCGGTGACGTCCTCCACCGCGCCGCCTGTGCGGCGGGCGATGTCCAGGACGTACGGGCCGTCGGCCGGGTTGCCGATGGCCAGCGACTTGGCGATGGTGTCCGGCTTCTGGGGGCGTACGACGTCATGCCCGGCCTTGAAGGCCGCGGCCACCGGGGAGCAGCCCTCCGCCTGCGCGCCGAAGATCTTGTACGGCTTGTCCTCGACGAGACCGAGCTTGATCAGCTCCTGCAGCCCCTTGTCGATCTTTGTGAGCTGGGAGCCGGAGGCGATCGGGATCACGATCTGGTCGGGCAGCCGCCAGCCGAGCTGTTCGCAGATCTCGTAGGCGAGGGTCTTGGAGCCCTCGGCGTAGTACGGGCGGAGGTTGACGTTGACGAAGCCCCAGCCCTCGCCGAGCGGGTCGCCGATCAGCTCCGAGCAGAAGCGGTTGACGTCGTCATAGGTGCCCTCGATGCCGACGAGGTCGCCGCCGTAGACCGCGGCCATGACGACCTTGCCCTGCTCCAGGTCGTGCGGGATGAACACGCAGGAGCGGAAGCCGGCGCGCGCGGCGGCGGCGCCGACGGCGCCCGCGAGATTGCCGGTGGAGGAGCAGGACAGGGTGGTGAAGCCGAAGGCGCGCGCGGCCTCTACGGCGATGGCGACCACGCGGTCCTTGAAGGAGTGGGTCGGGTTGCCGGAGTCGTCCTTGACATACAGGCCGCCGGTGACGCCCAGCTCGCGGGCGAGGTTGTCGGCCTTGACCAGCTTGGTGAAGCCGGGGTTCAGATTGGGCTTGCCGGCCACGTCGGCGGGGACGGGCAGCAGCGGGGCATAGCGCCAGATGCTGTCCGGGCCGGACTCGATGCGCCGGCGCAGCTCCTCGGGGCCGCCTTCCGGCAGGTCGTACGCGACTTCGAGCGGGCCGAAACAGCTGGCGCAGGCGAAGACCGGGCCGAGGGGGGACTTCTCTCCGCACTCCCGGCAGGAGAGCGCCGCGGCGGGGCCGAGATCCACTGAGCCGTCGGCAGAAGCATCGGCAGGAGTGGTGGCGTCGGGGGCGGTCGTGGTGGTGTCAACCGTCTGCACAGCCATAAGGCGAGGCCCTTTCTCCTCATCTTCCTCACGGCGCTCGTTCGCCGTAAGACGGAATTGGCACCGTCCCCACCGTGACCTCGCGGTCGGCGGGAGGGTTGCCGGGGCTTCAACGGGCCGTATCCCTCTGCCCCTCTGGATGAGCGGTATGTGATTGTCGGCGCGGTGACCCCCGACATGCGGCGGTCATGCGCGTTGTTCAAGACTGTAACCGAAGGCCCGGACAGTTGAGATAGCCGTCCGAACCGCGAGATGGATCACACAAGCGGGATTCGAGAATCGAAGTATCGAGAGCCAAGGCATCGAAAGCCGAAGGAGACGCGTCACGTGCTCGAAGAGGTGGAGCGCTGGCTGGCCCAGCGGTCCTGGTCTGCCGCCGACCGCCCGCTTGACCTGCTGCTCGCCGCGAAGCGGGCGGCCAGGCCCGCGCCGGCGGTGAGCGTCGTCCTCCCCGCGCTGAACGAGGAGGAGACGGTCGGCGGGATCGTCGCCGTGATCCGCCGCGAGCTGATGGAGGCCGTGCCGCTCGTCGACGAACTGGTGGTCGTCGACTCGGGCTCGACCGACCGCACCGCCGAGGCGGCCGCGGCGGCGGGCGCGCGCGTGGTGCACCGGGACGCCATCCTGCCGCACATACCTTCGCTGCCGGGCAAGGGGGAGGTGCTGTGGCGCTCGCTGCTGGCGACCTCCGGCGACATCGTCTGCTTCGTCGACGCGGACCTCAGGGACTTCTCCGCCGACTTCGTCTCCGGGATCGTCGGGCCGCTGCTGACGGACCCGGACGTGCAGTTCGTCAAGGCGATGTACGACCGTCCGCTGGGTGAGACGCGGGGCCAGGGCGGCCGGGTGACCGAGCTGGTGGCCCGTCCGCTGCTGAATCTGCACTGGCCGCAGCTCGCGGGGTTCGTCCAGCCGCTCGGCGGGGAGTACGCGGCGCGCCGCTCGCTGCTGGAGCGGCTGCCGTTCCCGGTGGGGTACGGGGTGGAGCTGGGGCTGCTCGTCGACGCACTGCACACGGTGGGCCTGGACGCGCTGGCGCAGGTGGACGTGGGCGAGCGCAAGCACCGGCACCAGGACGGGCAGGCGCTGGGCCGGATGGCCGCGGCGATCTACCGTACGGCCCAGCTGCGGCTGTCACGCGGCCACTTGGTGCGGCCTTCGCTGACGCAGTTCGAGCGGGGCGAGTCGGGGTTCACGCCGCGGACGTACGCCGTGGACACGGAGGAGCGGCCGCCGATGCGCGAGATCGGTGAGTACGCGGCGCGCCACGCGGCATAAGCGGGGATCAGCAGTTCCTTTTGTCTACATTTCCCACTTATGGGAGTGCATACGTGGTGGATGTGCCGGAAGCGACTCGCGGCGACGATTGCGCTGGCCCTCGCCGCCCTGGCCGCCCTGACCGCCCTTGCCTGCATGGGCGCCGGGACGGCGGCCGCGGCGGAACGCGGCCAGCTGGCGGATGCCGGGGGCGCCGCCGAGCGGCTGTGGCTGCTGGGCGGCGTCGCACTGAGCCTGACCGCGGCCGGGGTGGTGGCGGTCGCGGCAGCGCGCGGCCGGGGACACCGATAGAGGCGGCCGGGAGCGCCGACAGCGGGGGGCGGGGACGCGCCAGAGGGCCGTACGCACGTTTGAGGGAAAGTGCGAGGGGCTAGATACCGGCACATGGCAGCCATTGCTACCGAACGCACGTTTGAAGTCCTTGTCGCGTCCAACCGCGGCCCAGTGTCCTACGCGGTGCGCGAGGACGGCTCGCTGGACGCACGCCGGGGCGGCGGCGGCCTGGTGTCGGGCCTCTCGGCAATCGGGCCGGAGATACGGCCCCTGTGGGTGTGCGCGGCGCTCAGCGACGCCGACCGGGAGGCCGTGCGACGCGGGGCGGCGGAGCCGGGAGTCCGGATGCTGGACATCGACGCCCATGTCCATTACGACGCCTACAACGGCATCGCCAACTCGGTGCTCTGGTTTCTGCACCACATGCTGTACCAGACACCGCTGGAGCCGGTCTTCGACGCGGAGTTCCGGCGGCAGTGGGGCGCGTACGAGTCCTACAACCGCGCCTTCGCCGAGGCGCTGGCCGCGCAGGCGGCCGAGGGCGCGGCGGTGCTGGTGCAGGACTACCACCTGGCGCTGACGCCCGGGATGCTGCGGGAGCTGCGGCCCGATCTGCGGATCGGGCACTTCTCGCACACGCCGTGGGCGCCGCCCGAATACTTCCGGATGCTGCCTGACGACATCGCGGAACAGCTGATCCGCGGAATGCTGGGGGCCGACCGGCTGGGGTTCCTCACCTGGCGGTGGGCGTCGGCGTTCATGCAGTGCGCGGCCGGCGTGGCGGACGATGTGCAGGCGGTCTTCCCGCCCGGCGGGGAGGGGCGGAGCCTGCTCGAACACGGCACGGACGCGGGCGGCAGTCCGCGGCGCGAGACGGACGTCTCGGTGTACGGGCTGGGCGCGGACGCCGACTTTCTGCGCCGCCGCGCCCATGAGCCCGATGTGGCCGACCGTATGGCCGCCCTGCGGGAACAGGTCGGCCCCGGCCGCAAGACGATCGTCCGCGTCGACCGGACCGAGCTGTCCAAGAACATCGTGCGGGGCCTGCTGGCGTACCGCACCCTCCTGGAAGAGCGCCCCGAGTGGCGCGAAAACGTCGTGCACATCGCCTTCGCCTACCCCTCCCGGCAGGACCTCGCCGTCTACCGCGACTACACGGCGGAGGTCCAGCGGCTGGCCGACGAGATCAACGCGGTGTACGGGACGCCGGGCTGGACGCCGGTCGTCCTCCATGTGAAGGACGACTTCGCCCGCTCCCTGGCGGCCTACCGCATGGCCGACGTCGCCCTGGTGAACCCCGTCAGGGACGGCATGAACCTCGTCGCCAAGGAGATCCCCGTCGTCTCGGACGACGGCTGCGCGCTGGTGCTGTCCCGGGAGGCCGGGGCGTACGAGGAGCTCCACGAGGACGCCCTCCCCGTGAACCCGTACGACGTGACCGCCACGGCGGACGCCCTGCACCGCGCCCTGACGATGCCGGCGGGGGAGCGCGCGGAACGCACGAAGCGGTTGGCGGCGGGGGCGACGGCGATGGGGCCGCGGAGGTGGTTCCTGACGCAACTGGAGGCCCTGCGGCCGGGCTGACCCCACCTGGGGCTCCGCCCCCGGACCCCCGCGCCTCAAACTCCCCCAGACTCCGTCCGGGGGCACCCCCAGGCGGGGCTGGGTTTCAGGCCCCCGCGCCTCAAACGCCGACGGGGCTGAGTTTCTGGCACCCGCGCCTCAAACGCCGGCGGGGCTGGAATGCGCGGCCCCTCCCGCCTCAAACGCCGGCGAGGCTGAGTTTCAGGCACCCGCGCCTCAAACGCCGACGGGGCTGGAATGTGCCGCCCCTCCCGCCTCAAACGCCGGCGAGGCTAGGTTTCCAGTCCCCGCGCTTCGAACTCCCCCAGCTCCGCTGGGGTTCCGGCCTCCGCCAGCTCTGGGGGTGGCCCCGACGGAGTCTGGGGGAGCATGCGGGCACGGCCTTCAGGCCGTACGGGGGGGGGGACGGGCGGCGCGAAGCTGCCGCGCCGCACTCTGGGGCGCGGGGCGCCAGCCCCGCGGGCCCTCCCCCGGAGGGGGCTGGGGGCTTGCCTCCGGATACGGGGAACGTCACAGCTGTTCCGCCAGCGACGCGAGGAACTCGACCACCGCCCCCGGCCCCGGCAGAACCAGATCCGCACGGGCCGCAAGCGCGGGAACCTCGGCGCTTGCGCTGCAGACCAGCAGGCCGGGGACGCCGTCCTGGCGAAGGACGTCGACCGCGTCAAAGGCGGGCAGGTCGCCAAGGTCGTCGCCCGCGTACAGCACCGCCTCCGCACCGCTCTCGCGGACGTGGTCGGAAAGCGCCTTGCCCTTGTCCATGCCGGGCGGGCGCAGTTCCAGGACCATGCGGCCCGGTTCGAGGGCCAGGCCGTGGCGGGCGGCGAGCAGGGCGAGGGGGTCGCGCAGGGCGTCGAAGGCGCCCTGCGGGTCATCGGCGCGGCGGGTGTGGACCGCGACGGCGTGTCCCTTCTCCTCGATCCAGATGCCCCGCGGGGCGTCGATCTGGTCGAGGTAGCCGGGGAGTTCCGACCGCGCGGCGGTGACGCCGGGATGCGGGGCCGGGGCGCGGACCTCGCCGCTGACGGCGTCCCAGCGCTCCGCGCCGTAATGGCCGAGGACGACGAGGTGGTCCAGGCCCCGCACACCGGCGAAGCCGCCGTAGCGGACGGCTATGTCCGCCGGACGGCCGGTGATCACGGCGACGGAGGCGACTTTGGGGGCGAGCACGGCGAGGGCGGGTACGGCCCCGGGGTGGGCGCGGGCCTGTTCGGGGTCCGGCACGATCTCGGCGAGGGTGCCGTCGAAGTCGAGGGCGACGGCGGTCCGCGCGGGCCGGGCGAGGATCGCGGTCAGGCCCTCACGCCCGGCCTGTGTGGACGGCGTCGGCAGCGGACCCGTGTAGGCGTGCGGGAAGCTCTCCATACTTACCGACCCTAGGGCCTCTCGGCGGCGCGCCGCCTCAGCGCTGGCTGCGCCGGGAATCCCTGAGCCTGCGCAGCCGGTTGACCGTGACCGGGTCGCGGGCCAGCGCCCGCTCGTCGTCCAGGAGTGCGTTGAGGAGCTGGTAGTAGCGGACGGGCGAGAGGCCGAGCTGCTCCCGGATGGCCCGCTCCTTCGCACCGGGCCCGGGCCAGGAGCGCCGCTCCATGGCGAGCACGGCGCGGTCCCGTTCCGAGAGGCCGCCGGCGCCTGCGGGGGCGGCCCCCGACAGGCCCGCGGCGGCTTCCGGGGGGCCGTCCACGGCGGCGTCCACGGGACCGTCCGCGGCAGCACCCTCGGGGCCACCCGCGGCGGCTTTCGGGGGGCCGTCCCCGGCTGCACCCTCGGGGCCACCCGCGACGGCTTCCGGGCGGCCGTCCCCGGGACCGTCCGCAGCAACGCCCACGGCGACGTCCACGGCGACGTCCACGGCGGCGTCCACGGCGGCGTCCACGGCAGCACCCTCGGGGCCGTCCGCGGCGGCGTCCACGGGACCGCCCGCGGCAGCACCCGCGGCGGCGTCTGCGGCATCGGCGGTCATACGGGCCAGCCTATCCGCCGCCCGCTGACCGCCCAGCCGCCCGCCGGCCCGCTACTCCGCCTGCTCCGCGACCGCCGCCGCCCGGCCTATCTGCCCCAGCACCGCCGCGGGGCTGCCGCCCGGCTGCACGGCCTTGCCGATGGTCGTCTTGATGTTCTCGCTGACCTTCGCCCATGACGTCTTGCCGACGGGCGGCAGCACGGAGGACGGCAGCTCCTTCAGGAACGGCTGCAGCTCCTTGTGCGCGGCGTTCTGCTCCATCGCCTCGGACGCGGAGACGGTGACCGGCAGCAGATCGTTGTCCCCGGCGAACTTCAGCACGTTCTCGTCGCTGAAGACGAAGTCGAGGAACGCGCCGATCTCCTTGCGGTGCCCGTTCTGCTTGAAGCCCATGATCCAGTCGGCGACGCCCATCGACGACTTCGGCTTGCCCTCCTTGCCGGGCAGCGCCACCATGCCGAACTCCACGCCCGCCTTCTCGGCCGCCTGCATCAGGGAGGGGTGGCCGTTGAGCATGCCGACCTCGCCGCGGGTGAAGGCGGCGAAGGCGTCCTTGCGGTTGAGTTCGCCGGGGGCGACCGGACCGGTCAGCTTCTCGTCGACGAGGTTGTCCTTCAGCCACTGGAAGGTGTTGATGTTCTCCTGGCTGTCGACGGAGTACTTGCCGACCGGGTCGACATAGCCGTCGCCGCCGCTCAGCAGCCACATCATCGTCTCGGCCTGCGCCTCCTCGGGGCCGAGCGGCAGCGCGAAGGGGTACTTGGCGTCCGTCTTGTCCTTCAGCTTCTCGGCCGCGCTCTTGAGGTCGGCCCAGGTCTTCAGGCCCGCGCCGTCGACTCCGGCCTCGGCGAGCAGCTTCTTGTTGTAGAAGAGCAGCCGGGTGGAGGCGACGAACGGCAGCCCGTACTGCACGAGCTTCATCTCGCCCGCGTCGGCGAGCGGGCCGAGGAAGTTGGACTGGACGGGGATGGACAGCAGCTGGTCGGCGCTGTAGAGCTTGCCCGCGGCGGCGTAGTCCGCGTACGCGCCGATCTGTGCGACGTCCGGGGCCTTGCCCGCCTCGACCATCTCGGCGACCTTGCGGTCGACGTCGCTCCAGGACTCGATCTGGACGTCGACCTTGATGCCGGGGTGCTCCTTCTCGAACGCGGCGGTCAGATCGGCCCAGTACTTCTTGCTGTTCTCGCCGCCCGCGACGTCGTAGTCGGCGGCGACCAGCTTCAGCGTGACGTCGCCAGAACCGCCGGAGCTGCCGCAGCCCGCGAGGGCTGCCGTCATGGCCAGTGCGGCGGCCGCCGCGGTCAATCCCAAGAAGCGCCGCTGCACAGCTCTCCCCACCCTCTGTTCGCTCGAAATCAGCTGCGATTTTCTCCCATGCGCGGGTAGGAGGTCTACACCACCCCCCGGTTCAGCGGAAGGGGCCGGGGAGAAGCCGGGAAAAAGGAAGCAGGGAGCAGGCAGCAGGGAGCAGGAAGCCGCGGCCGCCGTTGCCCGCCGGCCGAGCGGACTGCTATGCACATGCCGTACGCCCCCACCCGTACGCACACCGCGAGGAGTCTGTCGCGCATGTCCCGCACCGCAGCAGAGATAGCCACTCAGCCCGCCTGCTGGCGCAGGGCGGCCGAGGCCGCCGCCGTCTTCGAAGGGCTTCCGCGGCCGGGTGAGCGGGTCGCCGTCACCGGGTGCGGGACGTCGTGGTTCATGGCGCTCGCCTACGCCGCGCTGCGGGAGGCGGCGGGGCACGGCGAGACGGACGCCTTCGCCTCCTCGGAGTTCCCGCGGGGCCGTTCGTACGACCGGGTGGTTGCGATCACCCGGTCGGGTACGACGACGGAGGTCCTCGATCTGCTCGCCGCCCTCAAGGGCGCGGCGCCCGCCCTGGCCCTGACCGCGGACCCGAAGACGCCGGTCATGGACGCGGCGGACGCCGTCGCCGTACTGGACTGGGCGGATGAGGAGTCGGTCGTCCAGACCCGGTTCGCCACCACGGCGCTGGCGTTCCTGCGGGCCGGTCTCGGCCCCGTGCCGGGGGTGAAGCCGGTGGCCGAGGCGGCGGTGGACGCGGAGCTGGCGCTCACCGAACCGCTTCCCGAGGCGGCCGTCACCGCCGAGCAGTGGACGTTCCTGGGGCGCGGCTGGACGTATGGCCTGGCGCTGGAGGCGGGTCTGAAGATGCGTGAGGCGGCGGGCGCGTGGACGGAGGCGTATCCGGCGATGGAGTACCGCCACGGGCCGGTCTCGATCACCGGGCCGGGGCGGGTGGCCTGGGTGTTCGGTCCCGTCCCCGAGGGGCTGGCGGCCGATGTCACCCGTGTCGGCGGCACGCTGGTCGCCCATGGGGCGGCGGACCCGCTCGCCGATCTCATCCGGGCGCAGCGCCTTGCGGTGACCCTCGCGGAGTCCCGCGGCCTCGACCCCGACCGGCCCCGCAATCTCACCCGGAGCGTGATTCTCTCCTGAAGCCCCACGAGCCCCCACAGGGCCGCGAGGAGGCCGTCCTGGACACCCGCAGGGCGGCCTCCGGTTTGTAAGCGGGCACAACAATCCCTCCCCAGTGGACTAGACCTTTCCTCCGCGGGACGTCAGACTGTCCCCCGTGAGACACGTCATCGCCCTCGATGTGGGCGGCACCGGGATGAAGGCCGCCCTCGTCGCGGCCGACGGAACGCTGCTGCACGAAGCGCGGCGCGCCACCGGCCGGGAGCGCGGCCCGGACGCCGTCGTCACCTCGATCCTCGACTTCGCCGCCGGCCTCCGCGCGTACGGGGCCGAGCACCTGGGCCGCCCCGCCGACGCCGCCGGGGTCGCCGTCCCCGGCATCGTCGACGCCGCGCAGGGCATCGCGGTCTACGCCGCGAACCTCGGCTGGCGCGACGTCCCGCTGCGCGCCCTGCTCTCCGAACGCCTCGGCCGGGCGCCCGTCGCCCTCGGGCATGACGTACGCACCGGCGGCCTCGCCGAGGGCCGCATCGGCGCGGGCAGGGGCGCGGACCGCTTTCTGTTCGTGCCGCTGGGCACCGGGATCGCCGGAGCCATCGGCATCGCCGGGGCCATCGAGGCAGGCGCCCATGGCTGCGCGGGCGAGATCGGGCATATCGTCGTCCGCCCCGGCGGCCCCGCCTGCGGCTGCGGCCAGCGCGGCTGTCTGGAGACCCTCGCCTCCGCCTCCGCCGTCACCCGCGCCTGGGCCGACGCCACGGGCGACCCGGACGCCGACGCCGCCGACTGCGCCAAGGCCGTCGCGTCCGGGGACCCGGACGCCATACGCGTCTGGCAGAACGCCGTCGACGCGCTCGCCGACGGGCTGGTCACGGCGCTCACCCTGCTGGACCCCCGCACACTGATCATCGGTGGCGGTCTCGCCGAGGCGGGAGAAACCTTGTTCACACCCCTGCGGGCCGCGGTCGAGCGCCGCGTCACCTTCCAGAAGCTGCCCTCCATCGTCCCGGCAGCCCTCGGGGACACCGCCGGATGCCTGGGCGCGGGGCTGCTCGCCTGGGATCTACTCGCCACGGAGGTAACAGCCTGATGGCCGCAAGCGCCACCCGCGCCCACACCAAAGACGGACCGCCCCTCGCGGACCGCGTACGGCACAGCGGCCGCACCCGCGACGGCGGTACGACGATCCTCACCGGCGCCCGTGTCGTGCTGCCCACCGGCGTCGTCGACCAGGGGCGGGTCATCGTCGAGCGCGGGCGCATCGCCGGCGCCGCGCACCCCGACGCCCCGGCGCTGGATCTGTCCGGGCACTGGATCGTCCCCGGCTTCGTCGACATCCACAACCACGGCGGCGGCGGGGCCTCCTTCACCTCCGGCTCCGCCGAGGACGTGCTGCGGGGCGTGGCGACCCACCGCGAGCACGGCACCACCACGCTGATGGCCTCCACCGTCACCGGCGATCTGGGGTTCCTCGCCCACCGCGCCGGGTTCCTCTCGGAACTCGTCGAGCAGGGCGACCTCGCGGGCATCCACTTCGAGGGCCCGTTCATCTCGCCCTGCCGCAAGGGCGCGCACAGCGAGGCGCTGCTGCGCGACCCGGACCCGGCCGAGGTGCGCAAACTGCTCGACGCCTCCCGCGGGGCCGCCAGGATGGTCACCCTCGCCACCGAGCTGCCCGGCGGCATCGACTCCGTACGCCTGCTCGCCGAACACGGCGTGATCGCCGCCGTCGGCCACACCGACGCGACATACGAGCAGACCGTCGAGGCGATCGAGGCGGGCGCGACCGTCGCCACGCATCTGTTCAACGCCATGCCGCCGCTCGGCCACCGCGCCCCCGGCCCGATCGCCGCACTGCTGGAGGACGAGCGGGTCACCGTCGAGCTGATCAACGACGGCACTCATCTGCATCCGGCCGCGCTGGAGCTGGCGTTCCACCGCGCGGGCGCGCAGCGCGTCGCGTTCGTCACGGACGCCATGGACGCGGCGGGCTTCGGCGACGGCCGCTATCAGCTCGGCCCGCTGGAGGTGGAGGTCAAGGAGGGTGTGGCACGGCTGGTGGAGGGCGGCTCCATCGCGGGCTCCACGCTCACTCTGGACACCGCGTTCCGACGGGCCGTCACCGTCGACCGGCTGCCGGTGGAGGATGTCGTTCAGGCCATTTCCGCCAACCCGGCGCGGCTGCTCGGGATGTACGACACCGTAGGGTCCCTGGAGCCCGGCAAGGACGCCGACCTGGTGGTTCTGGATGACTCATTCACCCTCAAGGGTGTGATGCGCAAGGGCGAATGGGTGGTTGAGCCCCAAGTAGGGTGATTTCTGAGCAACTTATGGCAAGGCGGTTGGTCCAGGGGTCTGGGCCAACCGCCTTCCGTTTGGCATGATCAGGTCCCGCACGAAACAGCACGACAGCACGGCAGCGACACAGCGCTACAGCGCTACAGCACGACAGCACGGACGTCCGCGGGGGTGAAGAGAAGTGATCCTGACGGTCACGCTCAACACCGCCCTCGACCTCACCTACCACGTCCCGGCGCTGACCCCGCACGCCGGCCACCGGGTGACCGAGGTGCGCGAACGCCCCGGCGGCAAGGGGCTCAACGTCGCACGCGTACTCGCCGCGCTGGGCCGGGAGACCGTCGTCACCGGCTTCGCGGGCGGCCCCACCGGCGCGCTGGTGCGCGAGCTGCTCGCCTCCGCGCACCAGACGACGGCCGCGCCCCATGACGCGCTGGTCCCCATCGCCGGGAGCTCCCGCCGCACGGTCGCCGTCGTCGACGGCACGACCGGGGACACCACTCAGCTCAACGAGCCGGGCCCGGCCGTCACCCCGCAGGAGTGGACGGCCTTCCTCGACGCCTACGGGGCGCTGCTGCGCGACGCCGAGGCCGTGGCGCTGTGCGGCAGCCTGCCGCCCGGCATCCATGTCGGGGCCTATGCGGAACTGGTGCGCCGCGCCCGCTCCGCGGGCGTCCCCGCACTGCTGGACACCAGCGGCGAACCGCTGCGCCGCGGCATCGCCGCCCGCCCCGATCTGATCAAGCCCAACGCCGAGGAGCTGGCCCAGCTCACCGGCGCCCGCGAACCGCTGCGCGCCACCCGCGACGCCCGCCGCCGCGGCGCACACGCCGTGGTCACCTCGCTCGGCCCGAAGGGCCTGCTCGCGCTCACGCCGGACGGGGTGTGGCAGGCGACGCCCCCGGAGCCGATGCGGGGCAACCCGGCAGGCGCGGGCGACTCCGCGGTCGCGGGCCTGCTCTCCGGGCTCGTCGACGGCCTCGACTGGCCCGGCCGGCTCATCCGCGCCGCCGCCCTGTCGGCGGCCACCGTCCTCTCCCCCACGGCAGGCGACTTCGACCGCGAGGTCTATGAGTCCCTGCTGTCCCGCATCACCGTCACGGAGTCCCCTTAGGTCCCCTTAAGTCCCCCACCCCCTCGTAAGAGCCATAGGCCGTAAGAGGCGACAGAAGGCAGGGAGCGGCATGACACTCGTCACCACCGGTGAGCTGGTCTCGGCGGCCTCGGCCGAGGGCCGGGGCATCGCCGCGTTCAACGTCATCACCCTGGAGCACGCCGAGGCGATCGCCGCCGGGGCCGAGCAGGCGGCCGCCCCCGCCATCCTGCAGGTGTCGGAGAACGCGGTGCGGTTCCACGGCGGACGGCTCGGCCCGATCGCCGCCGCCGCGGCGGCCGTGGCCCGTGCCTCCTCCGCGCCGCTCGCCCTCCATCTCGACCATGTCGTCTCGCCCGGACTGCTGCGCGCCGCCCATGACGAGGGCTTCAGCTCGGTCATGTTCGACGCCTCGAAGCTGAGTTACGACGAGAACGTCAAGGCCACCGCGGAAGCCGTCCGCTGGGGACACCAGCGCGGCATCTGGGTCGAGGCGGAGCTGGGGGAGGTCGGCGGCAAGGACGGCGAGGCGCCGCTCGGCGCACACGCCCCCGGGGCGCGTACGGACCCGGCGGAGGCCGCCGCCTACGTCGCGGACACCGGCGTGGACGCGCTCGCCGTCGCCGTCGGCTCCACCCACGCCATGACGGAGCGTACGGCCGCACTGGACCATGAGCTGATCCGCAGACTGCGTGAGGCCGTGCCGGTGCCGCTGGTGCTGCACGGGTCGAGCGGCGTGCCGGACGGCGAGCTGCGGGCCGCGCTCTCCGCGGGCATGGTCAAGATCAATGTCGGTACGGCGCTGAACACGGCCTTCACGGGTGCGGTGCGCGCCTTCCAGGAGGCGCACCCCGGCGTGGTCGACCCCCGGAAATACCTCGTCCCGGCCCGCGAGGCGATGGCCGGGACGGTGGCGGGCTTCCTGGGGCTGCTCAGCTGAGCAGCCGCAGCGCAGCTGGTCAGCTGACCTGGCCGGACTTCAGCCACACCTGATCGAGATACGCCTCGCACTGATCGCCCTGCTCGCAGGAGATCTTGAGGTCGTTCTTGCCCTTGTCGAGGTTGACGTAGGCGTACGTGCGGGTCCAGCCCTTCTCCCAGTCGCCCTCCTCGGCCTTGGCGAAGTTCGACATATTGATCGAACGGGGGTCGCCGCCGTTGATCGTCAGCGAGGTCTTGGCGTCCTTGCCGGGGACGGCATAGGTGATGAAGAGCGTGTACTGACCGGCCTCCGGCACCTCCACCGACCAGCTCGCGGAGCCGCCGGCGCCGTTGAACACCACATACGCGCCGTCCGCGCCCTTCGCGCCCGCGACATCCGTGGCGAGGGCCGCGGGCGGCCCCAGGGTCAGGGTCGCCGCGTCCTGCTTGGGCAGCTCGGTCGGGGACGCGGACGGGGATGCCTCGCCGTCCGTGCTGGGCCCGACGGACCCGGCGGACGGCTTCTTGCCCGCGGGGTTCTGGGAGCCGCCGTCGGCCTTGTCGCCTTCCTCGCCGCCCCTGGTCATCAGCGCCGCGGCAATGCCGATGACGACCACGGCGACGACGGCTATCGCGCCGATCAGCAGCCCCTTGGTGTTCGGGCCGCGGCCGCCGCCGCGACCGCCGCCCTGTCCCGGCGCGCTGGCCGGAGGCGGGTGCTGCATACCCGCCCCGCCGCCGTAGGTCTCCGGGGCGGCGTAGTGGGCGGCCGGCTGCTGGCCGTACGGGGCCTGCTGGCCGTATGCCTGCGCCTGCTGCTGGGGCGGCTGCGGCGGACCGTACGCACGGCGCTCACCGACCGTGCGCACCTGGTTGTACGAGGTTCTGGGGACCCCCGGCTGCTGCGCGGCGGGACCGGGGTAGCCGTATCCGCCCTGACGGGGCGGGGTGGCGCCCGATGCCTGCCCGTCCGCGTACAGGTAGCCGAACGGGTCGTCGTCCTCGGGCGTGCTCGCGCCGTTCTTCGCGGCCGTCATCCCTAGTCACTCCTTACCCTGTCGTCGGCACAACGCCGACGCGGGCGAGCCTACCCGGTTCGGAGTAACGCAAGGGGCCACGTTTGACGCAGCACGGGCTCTGTCCCCGCGGGCTCAGCCCGCCCTGCGGTGGACCTTGGCACGCGACCGCTTCTCCACATACATCCGCTGGTCCGCCGAGGTCAGAATCTCGTCCACGGTCATGCCGCACTCCGCCCAGCCGATGCCGAAGCTCGCGCCGACGCGGACACCGCGGCCGCCCACCCGGATGGGCAGGATGATCGCGTTCCGGAGGCGTACGGCCAGGTCGGCGGCGTCGGCCGCGCCCAGGCCGTCGGCGAGGACGACAAACTCGTCGCCGCCGAGCCGGGCGACCGTGTCGCCTTCCCGTACGCCGGTGGTGAGCCGCCGGGCGACCTCGACCAGAACGGCGTCGCCGGTCTGGTGCCCGAAGCGGTCGTTGATCGACTTGAAGCCGTCGAGATCGCAGAAGAGGACCGCGAGCCCCTTGGCACCGTCGTCCGCCTCCACATCGGGGGCGATGGCGTGGACATGATGGTCATACGGGCCGGAGGGGGCGACCGCGAAGCCGTCGCTGCGGAAGTGCCGGGGGCCGCCGTGGTCGCCTTCATAACCCTCGTACCCCTCGTAGTACGGCATGTCGGAGCCGTCGCGCGCCTCGTACGCCTGGCCGTAGGCGTCCTGGCAGGCGTCCGAGTAGCCGGACTCCCCCGGCTTGGCGCGCCCGGTGGGCGGCCGCTCGCACAGCCGGGCGCTGAGGCGGGCGCGCAGCTCGGCGCTGTTGGGCAGCCCGGTGAGGGAGTCATGCGAGGCGCGGTGGGCGAGCTGCAGCTCGTGGCGCTTGCGCTCCTCGATGTCCTCGACGTGGGTGAGCAGAAAGCGGGGGCCGTCGGCGGTGTCGGCGACGACGGAGTTGCGCAGCGAGACCCAGACATAGCTGCCGTCGCGGCGGCAGAGACGTATCTCCGCGCGGCCGCCCTCGGCGGACGTGCGCAGCAGGGTGCCGACGTCCTCGGGGTGGACCAGATCGGCGAAGGAGTAGCGGCGCATCGCGGAGGCGGGGCGGCCGAGGAGCCGGCACAGCGCGTCATTGGTGCGAAGCAGCCGGCCGTGCTGGTCGCCGCCCATCTCGGCGATCGCCATACCGCTGGGCGCGTACTCGAACGCCTGTCGGAAGGACTCCTCGCTGGCGCGCAGCGCCTGCTGCTCGCGCTCCAGCCGGACCAGGGCGCGCTGCATATTTGCTCGCAGGCGGGCGTTGCTGATCGCAATCGCGGACTGGGAGGCGTACATCTGGAGCGCCTCCTGGCCCCAGGGGCCGGGGCGGCGGCCGTTGCGGGGCCGGTCCACGGAGATCACGCCGAGGAGCTCACGGGTGCCGCCGGAGGTGTACATCGGGGCGTAGAGCCGGTCCTGCGGGTGCCACTCGTCGTCGAAGCGGGGCTCGGGGCCGTCGGTGTGCCACTGGGGGACGTCGTCGTCCATCAGGACCCAGCCCTCCGTGTGCGGTATGAACCGCAGATCGCCCCACGCCTCCCCCATGGACAGCCGCCGCTCCCAGGAGGGGCGGGAGCCCACGCGGCCGGTGATCAGGGCCTCCGCGGCGGCGCTGCCGGCGAAGGCGGCGACGACGAGATCGCCGTCCGGGCGTACGAGGTTGACGCAGGCGAGTTCGTAACCGAGTCCGGCGACGATTCCGTCGGCGACGGCCTGCAGTGTGTCGGCCAGGCTCCGGGCCGTGTTGAGATCCGTGACGACCTGGTGCAGCTGCCGCAGGGTCGCAAGACGGACATAGGGCTCCGACTCGGTCTCCATCGTTCGCTCTCCCCGAGACCTCGACAGCAACTCCAGGGTTCTCATCGGCGTTCTTGTTGCGGTAACCCGGCCACTGAATCACAGCGCGCTGCTCACTCGGTACACAGGGTCAACAAATAGTGCCCTCTGTGAGTCAAGTCACACAAGATGACTGAGGTGTGCCCATTGGGCCCTTGCGCCGCCGCAACCTTCCGGAACGCAAATGAACCGCCAATCCGGGGCGATGGTCCTAGGACCCTCCTGGTCCCCTGGGCCGATGCGGGGGTGCGGGGGCCGGGTTAGCGTTCCGGTGTGCCGCAGACGACCTCAACCACCGCCGAATCCGCCGCCGTCCTCCATGCTGAGGGGGTGAGCGATGAGGAGTTCCGCGCGGCCATGTCACGGCTCGCCGCGGGCGTGGTGCTGGTGACGGCCCAGGAGCCTCCGCTGAGCGAGGACGGCCCGCGCGGGGAGGACGTGGGCATGACCGCGACCGCCTTTATGTCGGTCTCCCTGGACCCGCCGCTGGTCCTGGTCAGCCTGCGCAACGGCTCCCGCATGGACGACCTGCTGGCCGAACAGCCGCTGTGGGCGGCCTCCCTCCTCGCCGAGGGCCAGCGCCATATCGCGGGCCGCTTCGCGATGAAGGGCCGCGTCAGCGACCGGCTCCTCTTCCAGGACCTCGCGTTCACGCGGGGCGCGCTCACGGACGCGCCCCTCATCGGCGGCGCGCTCGCCGCGCTCGAATGCCGCACGGAACGGCGCGTGGTCGCCGGCGACCACACCCTGGTGATCGCCCGTGTCCTGTCCACCACCCTCCCATCAGCGGGCGACGCCCCCCTGACGTACTTCCGCGGCCGCTACCGTCACCTGTCCTGAACGGTCTCCCCACCCGCCCGCCGGGGGGCGTGGGGGTACGCCGTACCCCCGCAGAGCTACCAGTCCCGGCCGCTGCGGCCCCGCTTCGTCTCCGCCCGCCGCTTCTTCTCCCGCAGCCGCCGCTCGTTGATCCCCCGCGGAATCTTCGTCGCCCGCCGCGCCTTCGGCGGCGGCCCCGTCACCTCCGCCAGCAGCGCGGCCATCCGCACCGCCGCCGCCTCGCGGTTGCGCCACTGTGAGCGGTGCTCCGAGGCGCGCACCACGACCACCCCGTCGCCGACGAGCCGTCGCCGCCCGGCCAGCCGGGTCAGGGCCCGCTGTTTCCACACCTCCGGCAGCGCCTCGGTCTTCGCGAGGTCGAAGCGCAGCTCCACCTGGGAGTCACTGGTGTTGACATGCTGGCCGCCCGGCCCCGACGACCGCGAGAAACGCCAGATCAGCTCGGCCTCCGGAAGGGCGACCGAGCCTCGGATGAGGTAGGGACCAGACATGGGTCCATGGTCGCGCCCACCCGCCGCACGCGTCATCTTCTTTACGCACACGCGTTCTTTACGCACGCGCTGCGCACACGCCGCGCACGCGTACACTCCGCATGGAACCCGGCGGCCCCTGCCCTCGTTATGACGGGTGACGGTAGGTTCGACGGCGCCTCGACGGTGCTTCGAAACAGCGCCGAAGCAGCCCGCACACCACTCACGAAGGGGACTTCCCAATGGCAGTAAGCCTGTCCAAGGGCGGAAACGTCTCGCTCACCAAGGAGGCGCCCGGCCTCACCGCCGTGACCGTCGGCCTTGGCTGGGACGTCCGCACCACCACCGGCACCGACTTCGACCTCGACGCTTCCGCGATCGGCGTCAACGCGGGCGGCACGGTGGCCTCCGACGCCCACTTCGTCTTCTTCAACAACAAGTCCACGCCGGACCAGAGCATCGTCCACACCGGCGACAACCGCACCGGCGAGGGCGGCGGCGACGACGAGCAGATCAACGTCAACCTCGCCGCGCTGCCGGCCGACGTCGACAAGATCGTCTTCCCGGTCTCCATCTACGACGCGGTCAACCGCTCGCAGAACTTCGGCCAGGTGCGCAACGCCTACATCCGCATCGTCAACCAGGCCGGCGGCGCCGAGATCGCCCGCTACGACCTGAGCGAGGACGCCGCCACCGAGACCGCCATGGTCTTCGGCGAGCTGTACCGCAACGGCGCCGAGTGGAAGTTCCGCGCGGTCGGCCAGGGTTACGCCTCCGGCCTGGAGGGCATCGCCCGCGACTTCGGCGTCAACATCTGATCTGACGCACCGGCCGCCCGGGTCCCCGCGAGGGGGCCCGGGCGCCTCACGGCAGCTCGGACGGCTTCTCGTCCCCGTACAGCCAGACGTCCCACACCTGGCTCAGATCCTCGCCCGACTCCTCCTCCACGTAGTGGGTGAAGTCCTGGGTGGACGCGTTGCCGTGGCGGTACGTCTCCGCCCAGCCCCGCACGATCCCGTCGAAGACCTCCGCGCCGACGGCTTCGCGGGCCTGATACAGGACCATCGCCCCGCGCCCGTACACCGGATACCCGGAGACGTCCTCGGCGGACGGCGGCTCGGCGGGCGGAAAGGCCCAGTTGGCGTCATTGTCGAAGGCGGCCTGGAAGCTCTCCTCCAGGGGCACGCCCTCCTGCTCGTCCTGCCACAGCCACTCGGCGTAGGTGGCGAAGCCCTCGTTGAGCCACATGTCCTGCCAGGACTTCGGCGAGACGGAGTTCCCGAACCACTGGTGGGCCAGCTCGTGCACCACCGTGTGGACGTCGAACTGATCCTGCGGGAAGACCGGCCGGGTCTGGGTCTCCAGCGCGTAGCCGACGTCGTCGGAGGCCACGACGATCGCCCCGGAGGAGAGGAAGGGGTACGGCCCGAAGGTGTCCGTCCCCCACTGGGTCAGCTCCGGAATGCGCGCCAGCAGCTCCTTGGTCTCCGGGTCGTCCGCCAGGGCCTCGTCCACGGCCGTGTGCACCGGCAGCGCGCCCGCCGTGCGCGCGTCGCGGGTCTCGTACCGGCCGATGGCCAGAGTGGCGAGATAGCTCGCCATCGGCTCGGTCGCCTGCCAGAAGAAGGTGGTGCGGCCGCCGCGCGCCGACCGGTTGAAGTGATCGCCGTTGGAGACGGCCGTCAGCCCCTCCGGCACGGTGACCTCGATGTCGTACGTCGCCTTGTCCGACGGATGGTGGTTTCCGGGGAACCACGCCATCGAACCGCTCGGCTCCCCCACGGCCAGCGCCCCGCCCGCGGACGTCCGCAGCCAGCCCTCTTCGGAGCCGTCCGGATCGGTGATCGTGCGCGGCACGCCCGAGTAGCGCACGACGGCATGGAACTGAGCGCCCTTGTCGATGTCGTCGCGGGGCCGCAGCGTCAGCTCATCGCCCGCACGGTTGACGCGGGCGCGGTCGCCGTCGACGCGCGCGCTCTCGACCGTCATCCCGTGGAAGTCCAGATTGAAGGCGCTCAGATCCTGGGTGGCGCGTGCGGTGATCTCCGCGGCACCGCTCAGCCGGCCGGAGCCGGGATCGTAGTCGAGGGCCAGCTTGTAGTGCTGGACGTCATATCCGCCGTTGCCGAGCCTGGGGAAGTACGGGTCGCGCACTCCGGCGGCCCCGGGCGTCCCCCGAACCCCCAGACTCCCCGTACAGCTCACGGTCAGGAGCAGCAGGGCCAGGGCGGGGGCGTACCGGGCGGCGCGGCGCAGTCTCACCAGCTGATCCTATGCATGCTCCGGCGCAACGGCGCAGGTCCGGCCCGGTACGGGGATCAGAACCCGCCACCGCCGGCCTGCCCCTCCCGTGGCGCCGGGACAGCGGCGACAGGCAGAGGCGCGGCCGGGCATCCGGGCCCGGCCCTTCCCTCACTCCGGCATGACACCATCGACCCGTGCTCGACATCGGCTACTCCCTCTCCCGCCGCTTCCCCGACCCCCCGCAGACCGACTACCGCCGCGCGGACGTCCACGCCCTGCGTCATGACCTCTTCTGCGGCGACGTCTACCTCGCGGACACCAAGGCGGACCGCGAGGTGTCCACAGCCTGGGGATGGGTGCCGGTGCTCGACTTCGCCTGGGCGCTGTGCGACATCGTCGAGCAGCTCGACCGCGACCCGCTCGGCAGCCGCGCCTCCCGGCCCCAGTACGCCGAGCTGGACTTCACCGAGACGGCCGACCGGATGCTCTTCGAGCGCCGCTTCGGCTGGGTGGACGTGGAAGCGGAGTGGCTGCCGGGCGGCGAGCCGCCCCTGACCTTCGGCCATGCCGAACTGCGCCGCGAGGCCCGCGACTTCCTCCACGATCTGATCGCGGACCTGTGCGACATGCACGAGGGCCTCGCCGACAACCCGGCGATCTGGGATCTGCAGGCCCGCTTCCCGCGCGTGTAGCCACGCCTGGCCGGCGTGGGCGCGTACGGCCGCGCGCCTGGCCCGCGCAGGCCCGACGTACGGCCGCGCGCCTGGCCCGCGCAGGGCCTGGCTACGGACCCTCCACCCGCACCCCGATCTGCGCCGCGAACGCACCCGCCAGCTCCACCAGCTGGGCGGGGCTGATCACCGCGCCCGCCAGCCGGTCGACGCCCCTGGCGATGTGCAGCTCCACGGCCGCCCGCAGATCCACGTCCGTCATCCGCGCGCCGCTGAAGTCGGCCTGCCGCAGCGCGCAGTCGCGGAACTCGACCCGCTCCAGCACCGCGCCGGCAAAGTCCGGCTCCACCAGCACACATCCCTCGAAGACGACGTCTCTCAGACGCGCCTTCCGCAGATTCGGGTAGTCGATCTTCCCGCCGCTGAACAGCACCCGCTCCAGCACCACGCCATGCAGCTGCGCACCGCCCAGCCGCGCCTGGCGTATCTCCACATCGCGCAGCGACGCACCGCCGAGGTCCGCGCCCACGCCCCGGACGCCGTCGAGCACCGAGTCGATAAAGCGGGCGTTCGTCAGCTCCGCCTCGTCCAGCGCGCAGTCCCGCAGCGCACAGTCGAGGAAGCGGGCGCCGGGAGCCGCCTGCCCGCTCAGGTCGAGGCCCCGGAACTCCAGCCCGTCATAGTCGCCGTCCGCCTCAAGTCGCGCCCCGTCGTCAAACGGCTCCAGCGGCGGAAGCCGCACCTCCGGCATCCGTGCCGCCGCCACCCTGCGTTCTGCGCTGCCAGCCATGTCCCCATGGTGACGCCCGGCACTGACACCAGGCACTCGTACGGCCTGAAGGCCGTGTCCTCAATCTCCCCCAGGCGCGGGGGTCCAGGGGCGGAGCCCCCGCGAACGGGGTCTGAGGCGGAGCCCCAGGTTCGGGAAGCGGGGGTCCCCCACGCCCCAGCCCTACGCCCCCAGCCCCTTGAGCGCCTCATCGGTCAGCCGGTACACCGTCCACCCGTCCTGCGGACGCGCCCCCATCGCCTCGTAGAAGGCGATCGACGGGGCGTTCCAGTTCAGCACGGACCACTCCAGACGCTCATACCCGCGCTCGACGCAGATGCGCGCCAGCTCGGTCAGCAGGGCCTTGCCGTGTCCGCCGCCGCGCGCCTCCGGACGTACGTAGAGGTCTTCCAGATAGATCCCGTGGACACCGCGCCAGGTGGAGAAGTTCAAAAACCACAGCGCGAAGCCCACGGTCCGCCCGGAGTCGTCCTCGGCGATATGCGCGAAGGCGGCGGGCCGCTCGCCGAAGAGGGCCTCGCGCAGCTGCTCCTGAGTGGCGCGGACCTCGTGCAGGGCACGCTCATACTCGGCAAGCTCGCAGACCATACGGTGGATCTCAGGGACATCGGCAGGCACGGCGGTACGAATCATGGAGGCAGCCTGCACGGCCGGAGGCCTGCCGCGCCAGCAGATTCCGCGCGATGGACAGCTGGACCTCGTCCAGCTCGTCCTCGCCGTCTTCCACATCCCACAGGCAGTTCTCCAGCACCCGCGCCAGCGTCCACGCCCGGACGCGCTCCCGGTCCAGCCCCGTGACGTCCGTCAGCAGATCGAACCGCCAGCAGGTCGCCTCCGGGTCGAAGCGGTTGCGCAGCGCGGGCATCAACCAGCACCCGCCGCTCATCCTCGTACGCGAGCCGCCGCACGGCGTCCGGCGCCTGCTCCAGCATCCGCTGGGCGAGGTCCCCGAGGCGTCGCAGCCCGTCCGGCGGCGCGGGGTGGGCGGTGAGCCGCGCCAGCAGCCCGGCGGTGATCCGTACGGCTTCGCGGTCATCGGCCAGCGCCGCCGGCGACCGGCCGGGGTCCAGCCGCTCCAGCAGCATCGAGCCGCTCGCGGGGTCGTGCTCCAGCAGCCGTACGGCGCCGTCGCCGTCCCAGGCCCGCAGTGCGAGGGGTTCCCCCGCCGTCTCCTCGTCCACCGGCTGGAGTTTGAGCACGGCGCTCATGCCGTCCGCCGCCCGTACGACCGGCAGGACGACTGCGCACGCCCCGCGCATCTCCCGGCCCGTGATGCGCAGCCGCCACTTCCGGCACAGGGCTCCGCAAGGCCCGCGGTCTCGATCACTCCGGATTCCTACGAACGGAGTACTCTCCCGCCACACGGATTTACTCCCGTCCATATCCCCGGGGCAGAGGCGACATGAGCAGCACAAACGGTGGCACCGTCAACGGCGGCATATCGTTCTGGTACGCGCAGGAGGGCATCCCCGCCCCGCGGGAGCCGCTGCCCGGCGACGCCGCCGCGGACGTCTGCATCGTCGGCGGCGGATACACCGGCCTGTGGACGGCGTACTACCTCAAGAAGGCCGTGCCCTTCCTCAACATCACCGTCCTCGAAGCGGGGTTCTGCGGATACGGGGCCTCCGGCCGCAACGGCGGCTGGCTCTACAACGGCATCGCGGGCCGCGACCGCTACGCCCGGCTGCACGGCCACGACGCCGCCGTCCGCCTCCAGCAGGCCATGAACGACACCGTGACCGAGGTGACCGACGTCTGCGCGGCCGAGGGCATCGACGCCGACATCTGCCGGGGCGGTGTGCTGGAGGTCGCGTACACCCCCGCCCAGCTGGCACGCCTCAAGGACTTCCACTCCGTCGAGATCGCCTTCGGCGAGAAGGACCGCCAGCTGCTCGGCGCACGCGAGACGGCAGAACGCATCCGCGTCACCGGCGCGGTCGCCTCCAGCTGGACCCCGCACGGGGCCCGGCTGCACCCGGTGAAACTCGTCAAGGGCCTCGCGGCGGCCGTCGAAGCCCTCGGCGTCACCATCCACGAGTCGACCCCCGTCACCGAGATCCGCCCCAAACACGCCGTCACCCCGTACGGCACCGTCCGCGCCCCCTATGTGCTGCGCTGCACCGAGGGCTTCACCGCGAACCTCAAGGGCCAGAAGCGGACCTGGCTCCCCATGAACTCCTCGATGATCGTCACCGAACCGCTCCCCCGGTCCGTCTGGGACTCCATCGGCTGGGACGGCCGCGAGACCCTCGGCGACATGGCCCACGCCTATATGTACGCCCAGCGCACCGCCGACGACCGCATCGCCCTCGGCGGCCGGGGCGTCCCGTACCGCTTCGGCTCACGCACCGACAACGACGGCCGCACCCAGCCGGCCACGATCGACGCCCTGCGCGACATCCTGGTCCGCTTCTTCCCCACCACGGCGGGCGTCCGCATCGATCACGCCTGGTCGGGCGTCCTCGGCGTCCCCCGCGACTGGTGCGCCACCGCCACCCTGGACCGCTCCACCGGCCTCGGCTGGGCCGGCGGCTACGTCGGCTCCGGCGTCGCCACCGCCAACCTCGCGGCCCGCACCCTGCGCGACCTGATCCAACAGGACTCCGGCCAGTCCGGCCCCACGGACCTCACGGCCCTCCCCTGGGTCAACCACAAGGTCCGCAAATGGGAACCGGAGCCACTGCGCTGGCTGGGCGTCCACACCCTCTACGCGGCCTACCGCAACGCGGACCACCGCGAGTCCACGACCCACACCCCGACGACCCACCCCCTGGCCCGGGCGGCCAACCGGCTGTCGGGCCGCCACTGAGCGGTGACCGGCGGCGTCACCAGGCGAGGACCCACTCCGCGCAGTCCGCAGCCATGTCAGCTCCGGCGTCCCGGCGTGCCGCCCAGGGCGAGGAGGGCCGCCGCGGCGGAGGTGAGGGCGAGGGCGGCGAACAGGCCCGGGCAGCCGCCGAGCGGGCCGGCCAGGGCGGCGCCGGCGAAGGGGGCCAGGGCCGTGGGCCGCGCGGGACGCAGCTCGCGGACCGCGGGGGCCGCGGGGGGGGTCAGCAGCCGCCCGAGGGGGCCGGGGCGCCGACGCCGATCTGGACGGTGGCGGGGGCGCTGCCCGCGGCCGCCCCCGGGGCGGAGCAGCAGCCTCCGCCGCCCGCGGTCTCATCGGCCTCGGGTGCGTCGAACAGCCCGGCCCCACCGCACACCCCGGTCTCGGGCAGGGTGAGTTCGACGCGGTCGGCCGCCTCCACGTCGCCTGCGATGGCGGCGGCCACGGAGCGGACCTGCTCGTAGCCGGTCATGGCCAGGAAGGTCGGGGCACGGCCGTAGGACTTCATGCCGACGAGGTAGACACCCGGTTCGGGATGGGCGAGCTCGCGGTGGCCGTGCGGGTAGACCGTGCCGCAGGAGTGCTGGTTGGGGTCGATGAGCGGGGCGAGGGCGACGGGTGCCTGGAGGCGCTCGTCGAGCCCGAGGCGCAGCTCGGACAGGAACGACAGGTCGGGGCGGAAGCCGGTCAGCACGATCACCTCGTCCACCGGGTCGAGGCGCCGGCCGTCCTCGCCGACGAGGACCAGACGGCGGCCGTCGCCGTCCCGCTCGACCGCATCGGTGCGGAAGCCGGTGACCGCGTCCGCGTACCCCTCGTCGACGGCGGCCTTGGCGGCCAGCCCAAGGGCGCCGCGCGCCGGAAGCTGATCGGCTTCGCCGCCCCCGAAGGTGGAGCCGGAGATGCCGCGCCGCAGAATCCACACCGCTCGGGTGTCTCCGGCGTCCCCATCCGCCTTGGCCAGGGCGGCGAGGGAGGCCAGGGCGGTGAACGCGGAGGCCCCGGAGCCGATCACGGCGGTGCGCTTGCCCGCGTACCGGGCGCGTACGGCCGGATCCTTCAGATCGGGGACGCGGTAGGCGATACGGTCGGCGGCCGCCTTCTCGCCGAGCGCGGGCAGCCCGCTGCCCCCGGCGGGACCGGGTGTGGTCCAGGTGCCGGAGGCGTCGATCACGGCGCGGGCGAAGAGGCGCTCCTCGCGGCCGTCGGCGTGGGCGACATGGACGACGAAGGGCTGGGTCTCACGGTCGGCGTCCACGACGCGGTCGCGCCCGGCGCGGGAGACGCCGGTGACGACCGAGCCATAGCGGACCTTGTCCCCGAGGAGGTCGGCCAGCGGCTGGAGGTACCGCTCGGCCCAGTCGCCGCCGGACGGGTACGCCGCGGCGTCGGGCCTGACCCAGCCGGTGGGGGCAAGGAGCTTCTCGGCCACGGGGTCGGTGACCTCACCCCAGGCGGAGAACAGGCGTACGTGTGACCACTCGCGCACCGCCGCTCCGGCGGCCGGTCCCGCCTCCAGGACCAGGGGTTCGATGCCGCGGTCGATGAGATGGGCGGCGGCGGCCAGGCCGACGGGGCCTGCGCCGATGACCACGACGGGCGGATTCTGCTGCTCCATGCGGGCTGCTCCTCGATTCACGGACCACTGATTCGACATCTATCTATGCCGTGCACCCACCATGACATCTGATTCGACAGACGTCAAGATAGACATTTATCGAATCGATGTGTGTCAACATAGATGCATGTCGAATGCCAAGGCGCTGCCCCTGATCACCCCGGAGGCCCCCGAGACCGCAGCACCCTGCTGTCCGCCGCTGACAGAACGCCCCATGAGCGCCGAGGAGGCCGAGACGGCCGCGCGGATGTTCAAGGCGCTGGGCGACCCGGTGCGGCTGCGGCTGTTCTCCGCCGTGGCATCGCACGAGGGCGGCGAGGCATGCGTATGCGACATCTCCGACGTCGGCGTCTCCCAGCCGACCGTCTCCCACCATCTGAAGAAGCTCAGGGAGGCCGGCCTGCTGACCTCCGAGCGGCGCGGCACCTGGGTCTACTACCGGGTGGAGCCGGCGGTGCTGGCCGCCATGGGGCAGTTGCTCGGGACGCGCTGAGCGGACGCCGTGGCGCAACGAACGCCGTGACGCAACGGACGCCGTGACGCAACGGACGCCTACAGGCGGTAAAGGTCGTGGGCGCGCGTCAGGTCCGCAGCCCCGTCCTGACCGAGGCTGAAGAAGTAGTCCACCTGCCATGCCTGGGTGCTGCGGGCCTGCCTGCTGGCCGTGGCCACCCACGGCGGATAGACGCGGAATCCACGCTTCCCGCCGGTGCCGTCGCGGGAGACGATGTTGCGCTGGCACAACACCTCGCGCGGGAACACGAACTGCCCGAAGCCGCCGTCGTCGCGGCTGCTGATGACGAAGAGGTCCACCCCGTCGACGGCGTCGAAGGGCCGGATCGGCCCCTCCTCAGACCGCTGCCACACGGTGACGAACTGGCCCGCCTTCGTCGGGGTGGTCTTGGCCACGCGGAACCGGACCGAGCGGCCGTCGAGCGTGAACGCGCAGGCCGCGTACTCGGCGCTTTCCGGTTCCGGCACCGGCAGCGAGCAAGCGAAACCGCTCGGGTCATACACCAAGGCCTTCGCCGCCAGCAGGTCACCGTGAAGCCCCGTCCACGGCGGATTCGTCACCATCCCGTCATCCTGCCATCGCGCGCCCATGCGCACTGCTTCGGCCTGCGAGCAGGGACCCGTCATGTGTGCGGCCGGCTGCCACTTGGCGGCACGGAGCCGGTCATGCCGAGCCGGCCATGCGGCAGCCCGTCAGGAAGCCGGGAAAGACGCCGACGTCGGCGCCCAGCCCTCCGGCAGTGTTCGCCCGGACAGGCCTTGGCCCCCGCGCCCTCTCTTCACAGCTGCACGACGGCTATCCGTCAGGAAACGTTCGCACGCCGGTCGCCAACCTACGCCCCGCATAGGCAAGCATCTATGCCCTGACGGCCGACGAGCGTTCAAAGGGGACCCAGAGGTGCAGCACCGGCAGCGCAAGGACCAGCGTTCCTTCCTTCCCGTCGGCGCGGCGGCGGCCGCCGCCGTCGTGGCCGTGACGGGCGGAGTGCTGATCTCCACGCTGGGGGAGGGCGACTCCGAGCGCGGGGCGGCCCGGGGCGACAAGCCCACGCAATCGCCGACCGCCCGGATCGACTGCGCACGGCAGGGCAAAGTGCCCGGTTCCGGATCCACCGCGCAGCAGAACGCGATGAAGCGGTGGATCGAGGAGTACGAACGGGCCTGCCCCGGCGTGCGCGTCGCGTACAACCCGATCGGCTCGGGCGCCGGAGTCGCCCAGTTCCTGCAGGGCACCACGGCGTTCGGCGGCACCGACGGGGCGCTCGACCCCGATGACGTCGAGTTCTCGCAGGGCGCCTGCCCCGGAGGCCACGCCATCGACCTGCCCATGGTGGGCGGGCCGATCGCCATCGGCTACCACCTCCCGGACGTGCACGATCTCGTGCTGGACGCGCCGACCCTCGCCCGGATCTTCGACTCCCGCATCACGCGGTGGAACGACCCCGCCATCCGTCGGCTCAACCCCGACGCGGCCCTGCCCGACCTGGTCATCCGGCCGGTGCACCGCTCCGACAGCTCCGGCACCACACAGAATCTCAACGCCTACCTCGCCGACGCGGCGCCGGACCAGTGGCCCTACCCGGCGGACAAGAGCTGGCACGGCAGGGGCGGGGACTCCGCCGACGGGTCGGTCGGCGTCGCCTCGGAGGTGATGTCCACCGGCGGCGCCATCGGCTACTTCGAGCTGTCCTTCGCCTCCAAGCGCCATATCGACACCGTGCGGATCGACACGGGGGCCCCGGAACCCGTCGCGGCGTCCCCTCAGACCGCGTCGGCGGGCATCGCATCGGCCGAAGTCGTCGGCAGGGACCACGATCTGACCCTGAAATTCGACTACGGCACCTCTGCGCCGGGCGCCTACCCGATCGTCCTCGTCACCTACGAGATCGTGTGCGACAAGGGCAACGACAGAGAACTGCTCCCCGCCCTCAAGTCCTTCCTGGCCTACACCGCGAGCGAGGAGGGCCAGAAGCTCCTCCCCGGCATCCACTACGCACCGCTCCCGGAAAACGTCGCCGCCCAGGTCCGCCAGGTGATCGGGACGCTCTCCTGACCTCGGACCTCGGACCTCTGGCCTCGGGTCCTGTGCCGAACGGGTACGTTCACTCATCACGCGCACCACTTTGGATCACGCGCGGAAGTGCACGATTCGCCCATGCCGGAGCCGGTCCGGGGATTCGCGATCCCGGCAGCGACTCACCGGACGCTCCCTGAGCTGCCGACTGTGAATTGCTGGTCTCTACCTCGGCTTCATCTATCCGCGCCGTCCGACTGCTGACGCGCGCGCCCCCCGCTTCCGGCTACGGCCGCGGGCAGGGGGCCTTTCGTCATGCCCGCGCCGCCGCCTACGCTTCCACGCATGGCTGACTTCCTGCAGGTATCCACAGCAACCCCCACCCGCGATCAGGCCATCGAACTCGCCCGCTCTGCGGTTGGCGAGCGCCTCGCTGCCGGCACGCAGATCATCGGCCCCGTCACCTCCGCGTTCTGGCACGACGGTGAGTTCGGCACCGGCGAGGAATGGCAGCTGCTGCTGAAGACCACCCGGGCTCGCTACCCGGAGCTGGAGGCCCACCTGCTGAAGAACCACCCGTGGCAGAACCCGGAGGTGGCCGCTGTAGCGATCGAGGCCGGTTCGAAGGGGTGTCTCGACTGGATTGCCGCGAGCACCGCCCCTGCGGAGTAGCTCAGCCGCGGGCCACGTCCAAGACCTCCGCAACCACGCGCAGCGCCTGGTACTCGCCGAGTCGCCGGAGAACTGGTGCGAGCCGCTCGCGTGGCCGCACCGACGCCACCCCAGACGACAGGTCGAGCGCGCGACGCGCAACCGTGGCCGCCTGCTCAACTTCCCCGGCGGCCAGGTAGGAGTCGGCGAGCCACGACAGATACAACGCCTTGTCCCGCGCGTGTGAATCGTCGTACCGGGCCAGCGCCGCCTCCAGGACGGGCACGGCTCGCAGCGGACGACGTAGCTCTGTCCAGCATCGACCAGCCATGATCTGCAACTCGGTCTCGTCGACCCACGCCGTCCAATCCGGTTGCGGGGCACCGTCGACCTCGGCGGCGGCATCGTGGGCAGCTTCCAGGGCGCGTTCCGTCTCGTCTGCATGGCCCGCTACCGCGTGCGCCCACGCGAGCCGCTCACACAGCAGCGCACGCACTCCCGGCGGTGCATCCGGGCCGGCAGTGACGCACGAGCGGGCGGCAGTCTGCACGGCGTCTTGCCGCGCCTGCCGGTCGCCCTGCAGCCCCTGATACGCCAGGAACGCCAGCGCATTCCCAGCGAGCGCAGCGTCCCCCGCGTCGGTTGCGGACTTGCGGCTCGCTTCGTACAAACCTCGCGCCTCGGCATGCCGACCGCTGTCGAACGCCGCCCAACCGGCCTGCTGCGCTTGCTCAGCGAGCACGGACAGCAGTGCGCGGCCCGTCTCCTCCGTGTACGAGCGGTGGCGCAGCATCACCCTGGTGTTCTGGTACTCGCCGAGGTAGGTGCGGTAGGTGTCGCCGCCGCCGAGGACGTTGTCGAGGCGTCGTAGTCGGGCTGTGCGCTGCCGTAGCTTGTCGGGGAGGTCGCTGCCGATGCGGCCGCCGGCCGATGGTCTGGAGAGTTCGGGGAGGCCCACGGCGAGGCTCGCGGCGGCGGAGGTCTTGAGGAACTCCCGGCGCTGTGGCCCTTCACCGTCCGCCGCGCCCTCAGGTGTCTCCCACGGGCGCGGGGCGAGCCCCACCATGTGGCCGGGGATGCGGAACGCGTCGGCGATACGGACGATCTTCTCGAACGTCGTCACCTTGCCGTGGCCCTTGGCCAGCGTGCCCACGCGCTCAGGCTTGATGCCGCACTCCGCTGCGATCAGCGAATAGCTGATGCCCGCCTCGGCGCGGGCGAGGTGGAACACCGTGCCGAAATCGTGTGCGGCGAGCGCGGCTCTCACCTCGGGACGCTCAAGAAGCTCACGGGGGAGCGCGGTTAACGGTTCGCGACCGGTCATGAGGTGCCTCATGGGGCTTGGTGTTGGAGTGGTCTGGCGATGAGAGTACCCATGATGGGTACCCCTCGGCGGGAAGTCAGAAGCCATAGGCGCTCGCCAGGCTGAGCCTTCAGACCCCGGCGAGGTGGTCGCCTCCCGGGGCGCGGCCAACGCTGCTGAGGAGCGCCGACATGACCACTTGTACCACCCGTCCGTGCGGCACAACCGCCCCAGCTAAACCTGCTCTTGGGAACCTGCCCGGCTGCGGCGTGTGCGCCGCGCTCGCCGAGCAGAGCGCGGAAGCCGTCGCCCGCGGGGACCACGCGAAGGCCACCCGCTGCAACGCCGAGATCCGCAACCACCCCCCACACCCCGGAGACCGACGCATGAGCCCGGCAGCCGCACAGCTCGACATCCAGGCGATGCGGGCAGACGCCCAGCTGCTGCTCACCCCCGATGCGGACGCGACGCCGGAAGACGGACTGAGCGAACTGACGCTGCGGATGCGCGGCCACATCATGCGGCTCACCCCCGCCGTGGAGGACGCGATGGCCGCCCACCCGCACAACGACGACGTATGGGCGAACGCACTGGGCAGCGTTACGCGGGCGGGGTTCCGGCTTCTCGAGGAGCCACCGAACGGCAGCCTCACCCAGGCCATCGCCTACGCACAGCGCCTCGCCCGCGCCGTAATCGCCCTCACAGACGCCCTGACCGCACTGAAGGCAGCACGATGAACGACAGGGTCCGCTTCTGCGACCGGTGCAGCAAACCCATCACCGGCGAGTACGAGCGCGTGCCGCAGTTCTCCGCCTCCGGCGCCCGCCCGGACTCCTGCCAGCACAAGCCCGGCGACCCAGCATGCAAGCCATGGCCCAGTGCAGCCAGCACCGCACGCCGACTCACCCCCTGAGCTCCTGCCCCGCAGCCGCGGCCACGGCGAGCGGCCGCGGGCAGGCACCACAGCCCCGGCTGGCCCGCACCCCCGGTCCGGGCCAGCTGGGGCTTCAGCCCACAAGGTCGGACAGCGACACGTCGAGGGCATCCGCGATGAGGATCAGGGTGCGAGCAGCGCAGAGGCGGGACCCCGTGCTCAGGGTGCAGTCAGAGCGTCTGTGCGATGCAGGCAGGAAGGCAGGACGCCCGGAACGGCAGAAGACCCAGGCAGCCACCCGGCTGACCTGGGTCTTCGTCGACCAGTTGCCTGGTCAGGCGCAGAGCCCCCTGTCGGGTTCGAACCGACGACCCCCGCTTTACAAGAGCGGTGCTCTGGCCAGCTGAGCTAAGGAGGCAGCCGTATGAGTGTAACCAACGCCCGGACCTGCCCGGTCGGGAATTCCGATGCTGGGAGGTGCTGACAGAACGGACCCGGCCAGGTAGCGTCACCCGGAGTTCACTCCGGTGGACTAGACCCATCCGTTTCCTTTACTCGGATCGTCCGGCACGTTCCTGCCGGTGAAGGGACCATCACCATGGCCACTGTCACATTCGACAAGGCGACCCGGGTCTACCCGGGCGCCGAGAAGCCCGCCGTAGACCAGCTGGACATCGAGATCGAGGATGGCGAGTTCCTCGTCCTCGTCGGCCCGTCCGGCTGCGGGAAGTCCACCTCGCTGCGGATGCTCGCGGGGCTTGAGGACGTCAACGGCGGAGCGATTCGCATCGGGGAGCGGGATGTCACGCATCTGCCTCCCAAGGACCGGGACATCGCCATGGTGTTCCAGAACTACGCGCTCTACCCGCATATGACCGTCGCCGACAACATGGGCTTCGCGCTCAAGATCGCGGGGGTCAACAAGAGCGAGATCCGCAAGAAGGTCGAGGAGGCCGCGAAGATCCTCGATCTCACGGAGTACCTCGACCGCAAGCCGAAGGCGCTCTCCGGCGGTCAGCGGCAGCGGGTGGCGATGGGGCGGGCCATCGTGCGGGAGCCGCAGGTGTTCCTGATGGACGAGCCGCTGTCGAATCTGGACGCCAAGCTCCGGGTGTCCACGCGTACGCAGATCGCGAGTCTGCAGCGGCGGCTCGGCATCACCACGGTGTACGTGACCCACGACCAGGTCGAGGCCATGACGATGGGCGACCGCGTCGCCGTCCTGAAGGACGGGCTGCTGCAGCAGGTCGACTCGCCGCGCCATATGTACGACCGCCCGGCGAACCTCTTCGTCGCCGGGTTCATCGGCTCCCCCGCCATGAACCTGGTCGAGGTGCCCATCACCGACGGCGGAGTGAAGTTCGGCAACAGCGTGCTGCCCGTCTCCCGTGAGGCCCTCAGCCAGGCCGCCGACAAGGGCGACACCACCGTCACGGTCGGCGTCCGGCCCGAGCACTTCGACGTCGTCGAGCTGAACGGCGACGCCGCCGCCTCCCTCTCCAAGGACGCCGCCGACGCCCCGGCCGGCCTCCCCGTCTCCGTGAACGTCGTCGAGGAGCTCGGCGCCGACGGCTTTGTGTACGGCTCCGCCGAGGTCGCGGGCGGGCACAAGGACCTCGTCGTCCGCGTCGGCGGGCGCTCCGTCCCGGAGAAGGGCAGCGAGCTGCACGTCGTGCCGCGCCCGGGCGAGCTCCACGTGTTCTCGACGTCGACCGGCGAGCGTCTCGCCGACTGACGTCCGCTGGGCGAAACGGCCCCGCACTTCGGTGCGGGGCTGTTTTGTGCATGTCGATAAATACCTCTACAGGTCGGGCATTTCACCCCCGGACGTCAACACGCCGGACGAATTTCGCCGCCAAACCTTCCCTCAACCGTGTGACTAAATGTCGCCAAATCACTACCGGCCGCTACGCTCGCTCCGTGACCCACACAGCCCGCCGTATCGGCCGTACCCTCGCCCTTGTACTGCCCGTCGTCCTGGTGCTCTCCGGAACCCTCGCGGTCACCAGCGTGCCGTGGGCCGGGACCAGTTCGCAGACCCAGATGCTCGCCTCGTCGGCGGACGTCTCCGTGCGCGCCAAGCCGCGCGCGGCGCAAGACGTCCTGCGCGAGAAGCTGCTCACCGAGCTGCAGGGCCGGAAGAAGGACCCAGGCGCGGTCCTCACCAGCCTGCAGCAGGCCGTCGAGCAGCGTCCGTCGCTTGCGAAGCACTGCATGGACATCGCCCGCGCCATCGGGCGCGCAGCCGTCAAGCTGTACGGGCCCGTCGGGGCCCAGTCCCACGCCCGCCCCGTCTGTGACACCTCATACGCCTCTGGGGTCGCCGAGCAGGCCCAGAGCTGAGCCACCCCGCGCCAAGCCGCGCCAAGCCGTCGTACAACCTGCCGTCATACAGCCCGCTGCCAAAACAGCACGCCGTCAATCAGCCCTGACGCCCGGACCGGCGGAACGCCCGCCGGTCACCGCCGCATATCGTTCACGGCATGCAGACGCCTACGCATCCGACGCAGGCCGTGGTTCTGGCGGGCGGCCAGGGCTCTCGGCTGCGGCCGTACACCGACGACCGCCCCAAGCCGATGGTCGAGATCCCGGGAACCGGGACCCCGATCATCGGCCATCAGCTTGCCTGGCTGGCCGCCGAGGGCGTGACCGACGCCGTCGTCTCATGCGGGCATCTCGCCGAGGTTCTCCAGGACTGGCTGGCGAGCGCCGATCTCCCGCTGCGCGTCACCACCGTCGTCGAGCCTGAGCCCCTCGGCCGCGGCGGCGGGCTCAAGTACGCCGCCGCCCGCCTCCCGGAGCCGGACCAGCCCTGGTACGCCACCAACGGCGACATCTGGACCCGCTTCTCGCTCCGCGACATGGCCGCCTTCCACGCCGAACGCGATGCCACCGCCACGCTCGCCCTCGCCCGGCCCCGCATCCCCTGGGGCGCCGTCGAGACCGACGCCTTCGGGCACATCACGGACTTCATCGAGGCGCCGCCGTCGCCGTATCTCATCAACGCGGGCGTGTACGTCTTCTCCGCGGCCTTCACCAAGCTGCTGCCGGACCGCGGCGACCATGAGCGCACCACCTTCCCCCGGCTCGCCCGTGAGCGCAGCCTCGCGGGCTTTCCGCTGCCCCAGGGGGCCTACTGGCGGGCCATCGACACCGCCAAGGACCTCACCGAGGCCGCCAAGGAGCTCGCCGAAGGGCGCTGAGGCGCATCAACGCGTCAGTCCTCCACGACGACGGGATGTGTGAGCGGACATAAGAGCGGGGTGGGCGCCCCGGAAACCGGGTGCCCACCCCACTCGTACGCGTACGAGGCTCAGCCGCCGCCGAGGAGGCCGCCGAGCAGGCCGCCCCCGCCCGAACCGCCGTCCGAGCCTCCGTCGCTTCCGCCGTCGCTCCCGCCGCTGCCGGTGCCCCCGCTGCCGGTGCCGGTGCTGCCGCTCGACGTCGGTCCCGCGCTGGTGGTCGGCGGCTGCTGGGCGGGCTCCGACTGTCCCGGCGGCTGCTGGCCCGTGCTGCCCTGCGTCTCGCTGGGCGTCCCGGCCCCGGTGCTCACCCTGCCTGTCTCCCGGACCGTGCCCGCGCCGCTGGTGGCCGCCGGGGTGGACGCCTCCGGCGTCGGGCTGCCGGAGCTGCTCGCGGACGGCGACGGCGACTCCTGCCGGCCGCCGCTCCTGCCCTCGGAGCTGGCCGACCCGCTGGGCTCCTGCGGCAGCGGGGAGCCAGGCAGATGGTTGGTCGGGTCCTGGTGCGGCCCCGGCACCGTCACCATGTCCGAGGAGCGCACCGCCGCGCCGAGAATCGAGCCGATCAGCAGTGTCAGGCCGATCACGACCGCGGTGATCACGGCCCCGCGGCGCAGCACGCGACGGCGCAGCTGCCACAGCTCGGCCCGCGGGCCGAGCGTGCGCCAGGCCTCGCCCGCGAGCCTGCCGTCGAGCGAGTAGACCGGCGCACCGGCGATGATCAGCGGCGACCAGGCGGCGAGGTAGATGATGTCCGGAGCGTCGTAGACCGGAACGTTCTTCCAGCTCACGGTGAGGATCAGCGCGGCGGACAGCAGTGCGCCGAAGACCGCCGCCACCCGCTGCCAGAGCCCCAGCACCGTGAGCACGCCGACGATCACCTGGAGGAAGGCGATGGTCAGGCCCGCGCCCACCGGGTGCGCCAGCGCGAAGTCGCGCAGCGGCTCCGCGGCCTGCCAGGGGTGCAGCGAATTGAGCCACTTGACCATGGAGCCGCGTTCGCCGCCGTCGAAGTAGACGGGGTCGCAGAGCTTGCCCATGCCCGCGTAGATGGAGATGAAGCCGAGGAACACGCGCAGCGGCAGCAGCACCACGCCCAGGTTCATCCGCCGACCGGGGTAGTAGGCGTGCCGCTGGGCGCGGGCGTCGTTCTCGGCGCCGTCGGCGTCCGCGGAGGCGGCGGAGGCGTCAGAGTCGGCGAGGCCGCCGGCGGCAGCGCCGGCGGCGTCCGCGGAGTATCGCTCCTGCTCGCGCGTGTCGTACCCGTCGTAGGCGCCGACCGCCTGCCGCATCGGCGGCAGCAGCGGCTGGTCGCCCGGCACGGCCGGGGTCGGCGCGGTGTCCTGAAGCAGGTCGATGCGCGGGATGACCTGTGTGGCCCCCGTGTCGTACGGATCGGCCCCGGCGGCCCCACCGCCGCCTCCGGCGCGTACGGCCTGCAGCAGCCCGGTCGCGCCGGTGTCTCCCGGCGCCGACCTGCCGCTCCATACGACGGGAGCCCGCCGCCGCACCGCCGTGCCCGTGCCGCCGACGGCGGGGATGCGTGCGGTGTCCGCCAGCGCACGTGCGGGGCGCGGGCTCTGCGCGAGCTGCACCCGGAAGCTGGCGTGGTTCACGATGACCTGCGCGGGGTCGGCGTCGACCTTGAGCATGCTCAGCGCAGGCTGATCATCGAACCCGGGCCGGGGCGTTCTGGTGTCCACACTCATCTAACCGAGTGACTTGTGTTTAGGACACTGCCGTGACGGGGCGGATCTGTCGGAGGTCCGTCAAGCGCCCCATATTGGCCGAACTGCTGCGGATTGGCCGGATCGCACCGCTGACACGCCGGTACGCCGTACGCCGTACGCCCCTACGCCAACACGCCGATGCCCGTTGCGTCGCCGCCGATACGCCGATGCCCGAGCCGTCAGGCCATCCGGCGGCGAGCCGCCTCGTACAGCACCACCCCGGCCGCGACCCCCGCGTTCAGGGACTCCGCGCCACCCGGCATCGGGATGCGGACGCGGAAGTCGCAGGTCTCGCCGACCAGCCGGGACAGGCCCTTGCCCTCGCTGCCGACGACGATCACGACCGGGCCGCCCAGCGCATCCAGCTCCCCGATCTCGCTCTCGCCGTCCGCCGCCAGGCCGACGACCGTCAGCCCCGCCTTCTTGTACGACTCCAGGGCCCGGGTGAGGTTGGTGGCGCGGGCGACCGGCGTACGGGCGGCGGTGCCCGCCGAGGTCTTCCAGGCGCCGGCGGTCATGCCCGCCGCCCGGCGCTCGGGCACGACCACGCCATGGCCGCCGAAGGCGGAGACGGAGCGGACGACCGCGCCCAGGTTCCGCGGGTCGGTGACCCCGTCGAGCGCCACGATCAGCGGGTCGTCGCCGTCGTCGTAGGCGGCCGCGGCCAGGTCCTCGGGGTGCGCGTACTCATACGGCGGGACCTGGAGGACCAGGCCCTGGTGGTTGAGCCCGTTCGTCATCCGGTCCAGCTCGGGCCGCGGGGCCTCCATGATGTGGACGTCGCCGCGCCCGGTGGCGAGCTGCAGCGCCTCGCGCACCCGCTCGTCGTTGTCGATGAACTGCTGGACGTACAGCATGGAGGCGGGCACGCCGTCGCGCAGCGCCTCGAAGACGGGGTTGCGGCCGACGACCATCTCGGCTGTGCCCTTGCCGCCGCGCCGGGCGACGGGCCTGCGGGCGGACTGCTTCGCCTTGGCGTTGGCGATGCGGTTCTTGACGTGCCCCTTGCGCATGGACGCGGGCGGCGTCGGCCCCTTGCCCTCAAGGCTGCGGCGTCGCTTGCCACCGCTGCCGACCTGCGCGCCCTTCTTGTTGGACGTGCGGCGGTTCCTGCGCTGGCTGTTCCCGGCCATGACCTACCTGATTCCTTGTTTCTTGTTCCTTGAAGCTCGTGAAGACGTCAGAGAGTCGTATGAATCGTGAAGACGTCAGTGAAAGTGTGCCGCCCAAAGCCCCAGGCGGCACACTCTCGCAGGTCAGCGCCGCCTCAGCGCGGGCCGAGCGTCCAGCGCGGGCCCTCCGGGCTGTCCTCGATGACCAGACCGGACTGGTTCAGCTGGTCGCGGATCGCATCGGCGGTCGCCCAGTCCTTGCGGCCGCGCGCGGCCTCCCGCTGCTGGAGCACCATCCGCACGAGGCTGTCGACGACGCCGTGCAGATCGTCACCGCGCTCCGCCTCGCCCGCCCAGTGTTCGTCGAGCGGGTCGAGCCCCAGGACGCCGAGCATGGCGCGCAGCTCCGCAAGCCGGGCGACGGCGGACTCCTTGTCGTCGGCGGCCAGTGCGCTGTTGCCCTGGCGGACGGTGTTGTGGATGACCGCGAGCGCCTGCGGGACCCCCAGGTCGTCGTCCATCGCCTCGGCGAAGGCGGCCGGCACCTCGGCGGCGGGCTCGACGGGCCGCCCCGCCTGCGCGTACTTCTCGGAGGCTCGCTGGATGAAGCCCTCGATCCGCGCGAACGCGGACTCCGCCTCGCGCAGCGCCTCCTCGCTGTACTCGATCATCGACCGGTAGTGCGGGGTGCCCAGGTAGTAGCGGAGCACGATGGGCCGCCAGCGCTTGGTCATCTCGGCGACGAGGACCGAGTTGCCCAGCGACTTGGACATCTTCTCGCCGCTCATCGTCACCCAGGCGTTGTGCACCCAGTACGAGGCGAAGGCGTCGCCGTACGCCTTGGCCTGCGCGATCTCGTTCTCGTGGTGCGGGAAGACGAGGTCGAGGCCGCCGCCGTGGATGTCGAAGGCGGCGCCCAGGTACTTGTGGGCCATCGCCGAGCACTCCAGGTGCCAGCCGGGACGGCCGCGGCCCCAGGGGGTCTCCCAGCTCGGCTCGCCGGGCTTGGCGGCCTTCCACATGGCGAAGTCGCGCGGATCGCGCTTGCCGGTCTCGCCGGCGCCGGACGGCTGCTGGAGGTTCTCCAGCTCCTGGTTGGAGAGCTGGAGATAGTCCGGGAAGGAGCGGACGTCGAAATAGACGTTGCCGTCGGCCTCGTATGCGTGGCCGCGCTCGATGAGCCCGCGCATCATCTCGACCATCTCGGTGATGTGGCCGGTCGCACGCGGCTCATAGGTGGGCGGCAGGCAGCCGAGCGCCTCGTAGCCGTCGTTGAACGCCCGCTCGTTCTCGTATCCGATCGCCCACCAGGGGCGGCCCTGGTCCGCGGACTTGGCGATGATCTTGTCGTCGATGTCGGTGACATTGCGGATGAACGTCACGTCGTAGCCGCGGTAGGCGAACCAGCGGCGCATGATGTCGAAGTTCAGGCCGGAGCGGATGTGGCCGATGTGCGGGGCGGCCTGCACGGTGGCGCCGCACAGGTAGATCGAGACGCAGCCCGGCACAAGCGGGGTGAAGTCGCGGATCTGCCGGGCGCTGGTGTCGTACAGGCGAATAGTCACGCATCAAGGGTAGTGGGCCCGGACGAGTGCCCTGCGCGCCGGATCCCAAACGGCGGCCGCACGCCGGATCGCAAACGGCGGCTCAGAGACTGCCGACGATCTTTCGCGGGGTGATGCGGACGACGACGCGCTGGGCGTCGTTGACGGAGTCCGGGTTGAACTCCCCGTACTTCTTCCCCGTGTACTTGAGCGACAGCTCGTCGATCAGCTCCGGCCCGCCCTCGGTGGTGAGCGTGGCCGTGCCGCGGATCTCGGCGTACGTATAGGGGGAGTCGAAGGGCTGGAGCAGCACCGTCACCCGCGGGTCGCGGCGCAGGTTCTTCTCCTTGCGGCGGCCGACGGTGGTGGAGAACAACACGTCGTCGCCGTCCCGCTTCACCCACACCGGGGACACCTGAGGGCTGCCGTCGGGCTGGATGGTGGCGATGTTGACGAAGACGGGGGTGTCGAGCAGCGCCTTGACCTGGTCGGAGAGCTGGGCAGACATGGCGGCCTTTCGTACGACGGCTGGTGGTCCGATCCTCGCCCAACGCTCCCCTTCAGGGAGTTATTTCACCGGTGTCGTGGAGTGTCGCTTTTGAGCCAGCCGCCAGCCGCCGGCCGCCCGCCGCCCGCGATGACCGGGCCGCCGCGCGGGCGCGGCCGCCCGTGCGCTACGCAGGCGCGGCCGTCTTTGCGTTACGCGGGCGCGGCGGTCCGTACGAGCAGGGCCGTCGCGATCGCCGCCAGGCCCTCGCCGCGCCCGGTGAGGCCGAGGCCGTCCGTCGTGGTCCCGGAGACGGACACGGGCGCGCCCGCCGCCGCCGAGAGGGCCTTCTGCGCCTCGTCGCGCCGCTTGCCGATCTTCGGGCGTACGCCGATCACCTGGATGGCGACATTGCCGATCTCGAAGCCCTCCGCGCGTACGATCCTGGCCGCCTCCGCCAGGAGGGTGACGCCGGACGCGCCGGACCACTCGGGCCGCCCGGTGCCGAAGTGCGCGCCGAGGTCGCCGACGCCGGCGGCGGAGAACAGCGCGTCGCAGGCGGCGTGGGCGGCGACGTCGCCGTCGGAGTGCCCGGCGAGGCCGTAGCCGTCGGAGTCCTCCCACAGCAGGCCCGCGCACCACAGCTCGCGCCCCTGCTCGAAGGCGTGCACATCGGTGCCGACGCCGATGCGGGGGACGGCCGCCGGAGCGGGCAGGGGGGCGCCGGAAGCCAGCGGGGCGTCAGAAGCCATCGGTGGCCCTCCTGCGTGCGAGCACCGCTTCGGCGAGTACGAGGTCCAGGGGCCGGGTCACCTTGAACGCCTCCTCGTGGCCGGGCACGACCACGACCGGCGCGCCGAGCCGTTCGACCATGCCGGCGTCGTCGGTGGCGCCTTCGCCGCTGACCGCGACGGTCTCGTGCGCGCGTACGAGAGTGGCTCGATCGAACCCCTGCGGGGTCTGCACGGCGCGCAGCCGGGAGCGCTCGGGGGTGGCCAGAACCGGCTCCGGCTCACCCTTGGGGCCGGGCTCGACCTCCTTGACGGTGTCGGCCAGGGGCAGCGCGGGGACCACGGCCGGGGCCCCGTCCCGTACCGCCTCGACGACCGCGTCGACGGTGTCGACGGGCACCAGCGGGCGGGCGGCGTCATGGACGAGGACGACGGCGATGTCCTCGGGGAGGGCGTCGAGGCCCGCCCGCACCGACTCCTGGCGGGTGTCGCCGCCCGGCACGACCAGATAGTCCGTGCGCTCGGGGAGGGCGTGGGCGTCGAGGAGGTTCTTCACCTCGCCCGCGCCCTCGGGCGGAGCGACCACGACGACGAGCGAGACGGCCCGGGAGGCCGCCATGGCACGTACCGCGTGGATCAGCATCGGGGTGCCGTTGAGGGCGCGCAGGGCCTTCGGCGCGCCGGGGCCGAGGCGTACGCCGCGGCCCGCCGCCGGGATGACCGCGGCGGTGCGCCGAGGGCGCGATTCGTCAGACTCGTCAGGCATCGGTTGCACTCCGGCAGGTTTGTTTCCTTGGCCGATATGGGTATGGCCCTGGGGACGCCCCCGGTGGAGAGGCCGGGGGAGCGCCGGGCGCTGACGCCGTGACCGGACCCTTCCGTGACCACTGGTCTGCGCCGCCAGCCGCCCGGGCCCGGCACACCAGCATGTCGCCGATGCATCCGCTCCATCCGAGGCCGAACATGCCGCAGCGCCCGGCGACGGGGACTGCTGCCACACAGTGTCAGGCACGGCAGGCGTATCGAGAGCCGGGCCGGCATGGTGGTCAGGCAGAGCGTCAGCGGGCACCGCGGCAGTTGCGTTCACACGTCCGGTGCAACATCCATCTGGTGCATCAGTCCATCGGGCGCATCGGGTGCATCAGCGGCATCGTCAGGATGCTGTCGTCGGCATGCTCAGGATGCGAGGACCTCGTCGAGCAGGGCCTCGGCCTTGTCTTCGTTGGTGTTCTCCGCGAGGGCGAGCTCGCTGACGAGAATCTGTCGCGCCTTGGCGAGCATCCGCTTCTCACCTGCGGAAAGCCCGCGCTCGCGCTCACGACGCCACAGATCGCGCACCACTTCGGCGACCTTGATGACATCGCCCGAGGCGAGCTTCTCGAGATTTGCCTTGTAGCGCCGGGACCAGTTCGTGGGCTCTTCCGCGTACGGCGCGCGCAGCACCTCGAAGACCCGGTCCAGTCCGTCCTGACCGACCACATCGCGTACCCCGACGAACTCCGCATTGTCCGCTGGCACGCGAACCGTCAGGTCGCCCTGGGCGACCTTGAGCACCAAGTAGGTCTTGTCCACGCCTTTGATCTGACGAGTTTCGATGGCCTCGATCAGCGCGGCCCCGTGATGGGGATAGACCACGGTGTCGCCAACCTTGAACGTCATGTGACAGGTACCCCTTCCGTGGCTATCCAGAGTAACACGAGAACGGCTTCTTCTGAATGGCGTTTTCGCAGGTCAGGGCATATCTCGGGGCTTGACAACAGCGATAGGAACGTGCTGCGGAGGGCTTCCGGAGGGGGGTATTCGCAGGTGGGAGCGGCTGCGCGAGCGTATGGAAACGCACCCGTTACAGCGGCCGCGACACCCTCCAGAGAGGCCGAAAGTCCCGATTTGCCGGGTTCTTCGCGGTGAACTTCCCGTACTCCGTTCGGCCCTCGGTCACCCGTCCGGACTCCCTCCCGCCCGGCGCCGGAATTGATCAACGACTTGACCGGCGGCGTCGGCGGAGAGTTTGCCGACAGATATTCGGCAAGGAATGTGTGACGGTCCGGAGAATTGATCACTTCGGGATCGCCGCGGTTATGTGAACGAAGTGCGGGCAGCTTGATCGACGGCCGCGCTCCGGAGCGGTGCGGTGCGCGGTGCGGCGCGGTGCCGTGCGCGGTGCGGTGCGGTGCCGTGCGCGGTGCGGTGCGGTGCGGTGCGAACCCGGCGCGCCCCCGGAGCCGAGCCGGGCGGCGTGAACCGGAACTGTCGCTCGCCGACGTAGGGGCGGGTCGGGTGCTGAGCGGGGAGGCAGGCTCGGTAACCTAAGCGCGGGCTGACGCACCCTTAGTTGTTTTCAGCCGATTTGCCCGAACCGTAGCCACTCCGTACGCCAAGGAGATGCCGCCGCCGTGAGCAGCAGCCTTCGACGCGGCGCCCTCGCCGCCACTGCCCTCGTGTTCTCGATCGCCTCGCTTGCCGCATGCGGTGCGGGCAACGACGCGCAGACCCTCGGCATCAAGCCCGACAACGCCGCGACCGCGGTGAACAATCTGAAGATCCAGAACGGGCTGGTGATCACCCAGCCGACCGAGGGCGCGGAGGGTCCGGCCGTCGTCTCGGCGACGATCTTCAATGACGGCCGGGAGGGCGAGACGCTTGAGTCGATCACGCTGCCGGGGCCGGGCGTCGAGGCGAAGCTGAGCCCGGCGGACGGCTCGGGTCCGATTGCCGTCCCGGCGGGCGGCTCCGTTGTGCTCGGCGGCGAGGGCAACGCCTCCGCGGTCATCGCAGAGGGGCTGAAGACCACCCAGGACGGCGATGTGCTGGATGTCGTCTTCCGCTTCAGCGAGACCGGCGATGTGACGCTGCGGGCGTTCGTCGTCCCGGCCGAGAACTACTACAAGGACTTCGGCCCCAGCTCGCTGCCGACGGCCCCGGAACGGTCCCCGGAGGAGTCGCCCGCAGAGCAGACGCCCGAGGAGTCGCCGGCCGGCGGCCCAACCGCGACGCCGACGGGCACGCCCACCGGCACTCCCGCGGGCGCGGCGGGCGGCGAGTCCGACGGCGCCGGGACGACGCCGTCGGACGCCTCCTCGGCGTCCCATGACGCGGGCCACTGAGTCCGGCAGTCGTACGAAGGCGAGGGGCCGCCCGCCGGTGATCCGGCAGGCGGCCCCTCGCGTGCGCGTATACGGCTCCGCGTATGCGACCAGCCCCGCGTGTGCGACCAGCCTCGCGTGTGCGGCTTTCGCGTATCCGGCGGGCGGTCTACGGCTCGAACTTGTAGCCCAGGCCGCGCACCGTCACCAGATAGCGCGGCGCGCCCGGGTCCGGTTCGATCTTTGCGCGCAGCCGCTTGACGTGCACGTCGAGCGTCTTGGTGTCGCCGACATAGTCCGCGCCCCAGACGCGGTCGATCAGCTGCATCCGGGTCAGCACCCGGCCCGCGTTGCGCAGCAGCATCTCCAGCAGATCGAACTCCTTCAGCGGGAGGTCGACCTTCCCGCCCGCGACCGTGACGACATGGCGGTCCACATCCATGCGGACGGGACCGGCCTCCAGGGCCGCCGGGGCGACCTCCTCCGGCTCGCCGCGACGGCGCAGCACCGCCCGGATGCGGGCGACCAGCTCCCGCGAGGAGAAGGGCTTGGTGACATAGTCGTCGGCTCCTATCTCCAGCCCGACGACCTTGTCGATCTCGCTGTCCTTGGCGGTCACCATGATCACGGGGACGTTCGAGCGGCCGCGGAGCTGGCGGCACACCTCCGTGCCAGGCAGCCCGGGCAGCATCAGGTCGAGGAGGACGAGGTCGGCGCCGTTGCGTTCGAACTCATCGAGCCCCTCGGGGCCCGTGGTCGCCACCGCGACCTCGAAGCCCTCCTTGCGGAGCATGTAGGAAAGGGCGTCGCTGAAGGATTCCTCATCCTCGACGACGAGCACTCGGGTCACGGAAGGACCTCCGGGGCAGGAATCTCAGTGTTCGGATCGGTGGTAGTGGTGGTGGCGGCGGTGCTGGTGATGCCGGCGGTCATGGCGGCGCCGGCAGGCCGGTGATCGTCGCCGGCGCGGGAGTGCCCGCGCCCGCCCGACCCGCCGGCGGGACGGTCCCGTACGGCCCCCGCTTCGGGAAGCCGCAGGGTGAAGGTGGAGCCCTGTCCCTCGGAGCTCCACACCGTGACCTCCCCGCCGTGCGAGGCGACCACGTGCTTGACGATGGCCAGTCCCAGACCGGTGCCTCCGGTGGCGCGGGAGCGGGCCGGATCGACGCGGTAGAAGCGCTCGAAGATCCGCTCCCGGTCCTTCTCGGAGATGCCGATGCCCTGGTCGGTGACCGCGATCTCGATGAGATCGCCCCCGGGCGCCGCGACGCGGCGTGCGGCGATGCCGACGCGGGTGCGGGCCGGGGAGTAGTTGACGGCGTTCTCGACGAGGTTGCCCAGAGCGGCGGCGAGCTGCCCGCGGTTGCCCCATATATGCAGGTCGGCGGCGCCGCCGGCGGCCATGGTGATCTGCTTGGTGGAGGCGGCGTGGCGGGAGCGGTCGATCGCCTCGGCGACCAGCTCGTCCACCCGTACGGGCTCCGCGTCCTGCAGCGGGTCGTCGTTCTGCACCCGGGAGAGGTCGATGAGCTCCTGTACGAGGTTGGTGAGGCGGGTCGCCTCGACCTGCATCCGCCCGGCGAAGCGGGTGACCGCCTCGGGGTCGTCCGAGGCGTCCATGACGGCCTCGGAGAGCAGCGAGAGCGCGCCGACAGGGGTCTTCAGCTCATGGCTGACGTTCGCCACGAAGTCGCGTCGCACCGCTTCTATGCGGCGGGCCTCGGTGAGGTCCTCGACCAGCAGCAGGACGAGGCGCGAGCCGAGAGGGGCGACGCGGGCGGAGACGGCGAGCGCCTCGCCGCGGCCGGTGCCGCGCCGGGGCAGATCCAGCTCCACCTGCCGTATCTCGCCGTCCCGCCGGGTGTCGCGGGCCATGTGCAGCATGGGCTCCACCGCGAGCTTCCCGCCGCGGACCAGCCCGAGCGCGTATGCCGCGGAGCTCGCCTTGACGACGGAGTCGCTCTCGTCGAGGACGACCGCGGAGGAGCGGAGGACGGACAGCACCGTGTCGACGCCGGGCGGCAGCGGGGCGTGCGCATCGCTGCGCAGGGAGGAGCGGGTGGGCCGCGCCTGGTCCCGCTCGCTCCAGCGGAACGCCAGCATGGCGATGACGCCGGTGCACAGCCCGGCGATCGCTGCCGCTGCGGCGACCGCCGCGTTCACGTCCATGCATCCAGGTTATGCGGGGCCGCGGACATGCTCCCAGCCAAACGAGTGGCGGCTCGAACAGTCGTCGCTCAGAGTTCACCGAGGGGACGGGGGTGGTTCACTTGGGGTGCCGAAGCAGGACGCGTTTCGGACAGAACGTGGAATCGTGGAGGGGGCGACCCCCTTCCGACCTTGGCCCGACCCCCGTCCGACCCCTGCCGTTTCGGTCGATCTGGTCGCATCGAGAGGTCATATAAGTCGTACAAGAGGGCTGCAGGCCGTAATGGGGCAGGCCGCATCTTCAGAGAGGACACCATGCGCGACGCGTACCACGAGGAACTGGACTCGATCGGCGAGGGCCTGGTCGAGATGGCCCGGCTGGTCGGGTCGGCGATCGGGCGCGCCACGACGGCCATGCTCGACGCCGACCTCAAGCTCGCCGAGAACGTGATCGCCGGGGACCAGAAGGTCGACGACCTCCAGCACGACCTGGAGGCCCGGGCCATAGCCCTGCTGGCGCGGCAGCAGCCGGTGGCGACGGATCTGCGGATCGTGGTGACGTCGCTGCGGATGAGCGCGGACCTGGAGCGCTCGGGCGACCTGGCCCAGCATGTGGCCAAGCTGGCCCGGCTGCGCTTCCCGGAGAAGGTCGTCCCGAACGACCTGCACGCCACGCTGCTGCAGATGGGACAGCTGGCGCAGCGCCTGATGGCGAAGGCGGCGGAGGTCATCATCACCAAGGACGTCGATCTCGCCCTTCAGCTGGAGCAGGACGACGACGAGATGGACCTGCTGCACCGCACGCTGTTCCAGCATCTGATGGACGACCGCTGGAAGCACGGCATCGAGACGGCCGTCGATGTGACGCTGCTCGGCCGCTACTACGAGCGCTTCGCGGACCACGCAGTGGCCGTCGCCAAGCGCGTCGTCTACCTGGTCACGGGCGAGCACGCGGACGAGATCCAGCAGCCGGTACAGGTCGAGGGCGCGTAGCCCCCGCGGTCTCCGCGGTCCCGGATACGGCGGTGCGCTGTTGATGCACCCGCCGGAGTGGGCATGCAATGGGGGCTTAAGGCGGCACGTCCGGTTCGCCGACGAGGAGGCATCCATGGCCGAGTCCCCCATAACCGACCCCCTGCCCGACACCCCCGACACCCCCCGCGACGTGGCATTCCTGCCCGTCCTCGGCGCCTGCGGCTGCGGCTCTGGCTGCGGCTGCGGCTGCCAGTCGGGCGGCCCGTGCCAGTGCGGCGGCGCCTGCGGCTAGCTGCCGCCGCGGACGCCACGACAGCCGTTGAACGCAGCAGGGCCCCGTCCGATGACGGACGGGGCCCTGCTGCGTTGCGACGATTTCCCCGGCAGCCGTGCGCCGGGCGATCGCGTAATACCTACTTCTTCTTGCCCTGGGTCTTGCGAAGGATCTTGGCGACCTGCATCCATGCAGCTCCAAGTGCTGCCCACGGGCACCCGACCGGTCATCGTTGGTCGTTGTTGGCCGCCTTCGATCGCCCTCGGACGGCCCAGAGACGGCCCGGCGTCGACAGGCACAAACGCGCTGGAATCATGACCCCATGGAGCCCGTGGACACGCAGGACAGCCTTCGATACTTGTTGAACGAATGGGACCCCATCGGTGTTGCCGACGCTGTGCAGGACGAGTACGACTGCATGATTGCCCCACTCCTCAGTCGCCTGTACGACGGGGCGGGGAGAGCCGAGATCAGCGAGTTCCTGTGGTCCGAGCTGAAAGATCACTTCGGCCTAGATCCGACATACCAGGAGGTTGACAGCGTGGCGAGCCGACTCGTCGCCTGGTGGGCGGACACAGCCGGAAGCTGAACCACGCGGGCGGCGGAACGGCTTTGGGCGGGAGCTGCCATGGGGCGAGGGATCGGGGGGCCCGTAAGCTTCCGGCGACTCGGGCAGTCTGTGGACCTGCCCGCAATAGCCCGAGATGGGCCCCGATCTTCGAGGCTCGCCCCATGGTGGCTGCCTAAAGCCGCGAAGCCGACCGCCCCAGCCCCCGCCGGGCCGTTCTGGCCTCGGCCAAGATGGCTCGCTCAGCCGCGCGACCGGCGGAGCCGGGGACGGAGCGGGGCGGAGACAGGAGCGTCGTCTCCGGCGGGGAGCCGGGGAGCCCGCGGCGAGCGGAGCGAGCCGCCTTGATGAGGTAGAGAAAATTGGTCCGCGCTGCGTGTGTGGATGGGCTGATGCCGGGCTGTCGGCGAGCTGGCCTGCTGGGTTACGGTGCCGTTCATGCCCTCTGCGCTGGGCCGTACCTCGCCGCCGCCGTCGAGCGGACGTATGCCCGCATGGGCGGTCAGCCGACGTAGGGCTCCATCTCGCCTGACAAGCCGCGGTCGATCCGCATCCGCATGGACGGGTGGATGTTCAGCTCGTCCAGCCTGCTCGGTGAGCCCGCGCTGCGCCACTTCTACGCCTCGGTGCTCCTGGACGCCGGGGAGAACGTCAAGGCGCTCGCCGAGTACCTCGGGCACTCAGACCCCGGCCTCACCCTGCGCGTGTATGCGCACCTGATGCCCTCCAGCCAGGAGCGCACCCGCAAGGCGGTCGCCGCGGTCTTCGGTACGGGCCCGACAGACACCTGACGGCCCAGCGACGGCCCCAGAGCGCGACCGAGCCCCCTGCCCGCGGCGGACCCGCAGGCAGGGGGCATGATCAGTGCGTATTACTTCTTCTTGCCCTGGTTCTTGACGGCCTCGATGGCCGCGGCCGCCGCCTCGGGGTCGAGGTAGGCGCCGCCGGGGGTGACCGGGTTGAAGTCGGGGTCGAGGTCGTAGACCAGCGGGATGCCCGTGGGGATGTTCAGGCCCGCGATGTCGGCGTCGGAGATGCCGTCCAGGTGCTTGACCAGGGCGCGCAGGCTGTTGCCGTGGGCGGCGACCAGGACCGTGCGGCCGGTGAGGAGGTCGGGGACGATGCCGTCGTACCAGTACGGCAGCATGCGCGTCACGACGTCCTTGAGGCACTCCGTGCGCGGGCGCAGCTCGCTCGGGATGGTGGCGTAGCGGGGGTCGTGGGCCTGGGAGAACTCGCTGTCGTCGGCGAGCGGCGGCGGCGGGGTGTCGTATGAGCGGCGCCAGAGCATGAACTGCTCCTCGCCGAACTCGGCCAGGGTCTGCGCCTTGTCCTTGCCCTGCAGCGCGCCGTAGTGGCGCTCGTTCAGCCGCCAGGTGCGGTGGACGGGGATCCAGTGGCGGTCGGCGGCCTCCAGGGCGAGCTGCGCGGTGCGGATGGCGCGCTTCTGGAGGGAGGTGTGCAGTACGTCGGGGAGCAGGCCGGCGTCCTTGAGCAGCTCACCGCCGCGGACTGCCTCCTTCTCGCCCTTCTCGGTGAGGTTGACGTCCACCCAGCCGGTGAACAGGTTCTTCGCGTTCCATTCGCTCTCGCCGTGGCGGAGGAGGATCAGCTTGTACGGTGCGTCGGCCATGCGTACGAGACTAATCGACGCGCCGACGCTTGACGGCCCCCGTCAATTCGGTGGCGACGCCCCCCGCACGGCCCGTAACTTCCAGGTGTCCGCGGGGCCGCTTACGTGCACACCCCGCGTCCGCCATTTCGCATGCCAAGCGCCGGGGGAGTCCGCTTGTCCATCCCGTTCGTCGTCCCGCTCATACGCTCGGCTCGCAGCACGGTGTCCGGGCTTCCCGGCGGCTTCTGGTGGCTGTGGCTGTCGACCCTGGTGAACCGTACGGGCGCGTTCGTCCTGACCTTCCTGTCCCTCTTCCTCACCCAGGAGCTGGGGTTCTCCGGCTGGTACGCGGGGCTGGTCATCGCCCTGCACGGACTCGGCGGCATCGCCGGGGCGCCGCTGGGCGGAGTGCTCAGCGACCGGTGGGGGCGGCGGCCCACGATGGTGGCGGGTCAGCTCGGCGGGGCGGTCGGCGCGCTGGCCCTGGCGGTGGTGACCAGCCCCTGGGCAATCGCGGCGGTAGTGCTGCTGATGGGCGTCGCCATGCAGGCGGTACGGCCCGCGATCAGCGCGACCATCGCGGACCAGGTTCCGGAGCCGGACCGGCGACGCGCGTACGCGCTGAACTACTGGGCGCTGAACCTGGGCTTCGCCATCGCGGCGACGGGCGGCGGCGCGGCGCTGGTCCTCGGTTACCGGACGCTTTTCGTGGTGGAGGCGTGCGCGGTGGTGCTGTGCGCGCTGATCGTGTTCCTGAAGCTGCCGGAGACGCGGCCGGAGGCGGGTCAGGGCGAGGACGGCGAGCCGGACCCGGAGGCCGAGGCCCAGCAGAAGCTGTCGACCCTGGACATCCTCCGGGACGGCCCGTTCCGCACGCTCGTGCTGCTGAGCCTGCTGGTGTGCACGCTGTTCATCACGCCGTGGGTGGGCCTGCCGCTGACGATGACGGGCGCGGGCCTGCCCCCGGATTCGTACGGCCCGGTCATCGCCGTCAACGGCGTAGTGATCGTCGCCCTCCAGCTGCTGGTCAACAAGGTGACCGAGCGGCGGAAGCCGGTGACGCTGCTGGTGGTGTCGTCGCTGCTGTTCGCGGTGGGGCTGGGCGCGACGGCGCTGGCGGGGACGCCGGTGATGTTCGCGGCGACGGTGGTGGTGTGGACGCTGGGCGAGATGGTGTTCGTCCCGGTCAACGCGGCGGCGACCGCCCGGCTGGCCCCGGTCCACGCCCGGGGCCGCTACCAGGGCGTGATGGGCATGGCCTGGTCGGTGGGCGGCTTCGTCGCCCCCATCTCGGCCGGCTGGATCGTCGAGGGCCCCGGCCCGGCGGTCCTGTGGCTCTCCTGCGCGGCCATCGGCGCGGCAGCGGCGGCGGGCTACGGCCTGCTGCTGCGCCGCGCGCTGTCGGAGGACGCGCCACGGGAGGCGGAGCCGGTGGCCCCGAAGTCCCCGCGGCCGTCGGCCGGTGAGACCCGCGAGAAGCAGCCCTCTTAGCAAGGACGGGGCATCGGCCTCGTACGGACCGGACCGGGGCGTGCGGACACGGGGGGGGGGCCGTACGCCCCGGTCACTCCCCTGCATCCGGCCGCTCTGCCAGAGCGCGCAGGCGGCCTGCGGCCCTGTGCTTGGGCGGGCGGGTGAGGGCAGCCTACGCGGGCACGGGATCGACCGTGATCGCCGAAGACGTGGTGTGCACATGGGCGTTCGTCACCACTTCGGAGGTGCAGAGCTCGGCCCGGTCGAGGAGCTGCGAGCACCCGCCGACGTGGAGGAGATCGACCACCCAGTGGCGTGCGAGACCGACCGTGCTCGGCAGGTTCGGGCCGGAGAACCGGTAGTTCGCGCCCGGCTGGGGCGGTGGTGCGGGAGGTGACATGTATGCCCCGTGGCAAGATTGGCGCTCAGCGTTAACCACATTGGGTGGACCGTGGCACGGTTACGCGCGACACTGTGCGCAGACAGGGGAAGGGACTCATGCCGCCGAGGGACAACCCGACAGCCCGCCAGGCCCGGCTTGGCGCCGAGCTCCGCAAGCTGCGCGAACGCGCGGGGAAGACCGCCCGAGAGGCGGCAGGGATGGTCTCGACCGACCAAGCCAAGATCAGCCACATCGAGGCCGGCCGGATCGGGGTCAGCGAGGAACGCATCCGCAAGCTCGCCGTCTACTACGCCTGCGACGACGAGGCCCTCGTCGAGGCCCTGTGCGGCATCGCGCGCGAGCACAGAGGACAGCACTGGTGGGACAGCTACCGGGGTGTCCTCGCCCCAGGGTTCCTCGACATCGCCGAACTTGAGCACCACGCCATCCGGCTTCGATGCCTGCAACCGGTCACGTTCCCCGGCGTCCTCCAGACCGAGGACTACGCGCACGCCCTGTTCGCCAGTGTCATCCCGCAGCTCCCCGACGACGAAGTGCGGGCCCGTGTCGAGCACCGCATGAAGCGGCAGGCGATCCTGGAGCGCGAGACCGCTCCCCCTTTCGAGGCGATCGTGCACGAGGCAGCCCTGCGCATGCGCGTAGGCGGGCGAAAGGTCGCACGCAGCCAACTCGAACACCTCCTGTCCGTATCCGAGCGCCCCGGCCTGACCCTCCGGGTGATCCCGTTCACGAACGAGGACTTCATCGAGGTGACGCAGACCGTGATGTACGCGAACGGTGTCGTACCGCAACTAGACACCGTGCAGATCGACACCCCGTTCGGCGGTCGCTTCCTCGACGCAGCCGGGGAACTCGACCGCTATCGCACGCTCTTCGACTTCGCCGAGCAGGCAGCGCTGGATCCCGAAGAGTCGCGAAGCTTCATTCATCACGTCGCAAGGGAACTGTGAGAGTCAGAATGAGTGAAATCAATTGGCAGAAGTCGAGCTACTCCGGCGGCGGCGGTGAGCAGTGCCTCGAAACAGCCAAGGTCGCCGGTGGAATCCTCCTGCGCGAGAGTGACGACCCCGGTGTCATCGTGAAGACCACGCCAGAGAACCTCGCCGCCTTCATCCTCGGCGTGAAGAACGGCGAATTCGACCACCTCATCGGCTAGAGCCGACAAGGCACAACAGTGCCCCTCGTCCAACCGGGCGGGGGGCACTCGCATATGCCGATCCGCATACATGCCCCGTAGCACACTTGTCACCTCGCCTGACGTAGCGCTACCGTCGCTGTGCGTCGCGGGCGAGGGCCGATCCTTGGCGGGATCGCGCCCACATCCGCGCAAGTCCTCCCATGCACAAGTCCCGTTGGAAAGGACTCCCCGAGAGCCGCCCCTGACCACGCGTGCCTCTAGCGCGCCCCACGGGGCGACCATGCCACTGGGACAGGAGGGTCAGCCGTGCGCGCCATCCGGGTACAGGTTCGCACCGCGCACGCGGCAGGAATGACACCCTGCGAGACGGAGCGCGCGGCCGAGTGTGCGGTTACGCCCGTGCACCATCTCGAACTTGGCGTGCGCACCTCCCATCACTACACCCAACACGTCTCTTTTCGACCGGAATTGAGCCCATGAGCGCGAAGATCATTACGGAACACCCCGCATGGCGCACGACCCCCAAGGGGGAGCAGGCCCGCCTCGTCGAGCACGAGGGCGCCGCGTGGCTCGCCATCTGGAACCACCGGAGCGAGCATCTCGCACTACAAGCCATCACGGGTGACCCTGCCGCCGAGCAGCCGCCCGTCGCCTACACGTCACCGATCGACCTGCCCACCACTCCCGAGCAAGCCGTGCCGCTGCTCGACGAGTTGGTGCGCTTGGGCACCGTGGCACGTCTCACCAACCCCTCGTTGTGGGACGCGATCGTTACGGCGATCCTCCGCCAGGTCGTGAGTGCGAAGCAGGCTCGACGACGCCACCAGTCGTTCTACGCCGCGTACGGGCGCAACTTCACTACGGCGACCGGCGAGTTCGCGCTCGTGCCGACTCCTGAGACGGTGCTCGCCCTCCCTGACGACGGATTCGCCGCCGTCGGAACGAAGTTCAACCGCACCGCGCTGCTTGCTGCTGCCGAGGCGTACCTCGACCGCGGCGAGCAGTGGGTCACCCTCGACCCCGAAAGCCTGATCAAAGAACTTGTCGAGGTGCCCCGCATCGGTCCGTGGACCGCCGCCGCAGCCGCGGCTGACTTCACAGGCGACTTTTCGATCTACCCGCACGGCGACCTCGCTGTGCGCACATGGGCCCGGAAGGCGGCCCCCATCCTCGAACTCCCCAGTTCCGACTTCGAGTTCGAGGCCATGTGGCGCCGATGGGCGCCCGATCGCACCCAACTGCACGCCCTGACCCTTTTCACTCTCACGTGGGGGAGCAATGACCTTAACGACCACGGAGGACGGCACCGCCTCTGACCTGATCGCCGGTGCCGACCCGCTCCGCGTCCTCGACGCCCTGTTCGTGAACGCGCCACTCCGTGACTACGCCCTGCGGCCCCGGACGAACGACTACACCCTGCCGGTCCTCGGGATGGCGTACATCGCGACGTACGCGCAGCAGGCCGGTTTCCACGTGGGCGTGCTGGACGCCGAGGCGCACGGGCTCGGCATCGACGAGACCACCCACCTGATCAACACCGTCCGGCCTCGATGGGTGGGGATGAACCTGCTCGCCCCCACGTACGAGATGTCGGCCCGGATCGCCGCCGACCTCGACCCCGAGATCGCACTCATGGTCGGGGGCCACCACGCCCGCGCGATGCCCGACCGCATCCTCGGCGACCCGCGCATGGGCAACCTACGCGCCCTGGTGATCGGCGAGGGCGAGACGCGCGTCGCCGCACTGCTCGCCGACGAGCGCCGCCGCGCCGAGCTGCCCGGGGTGATGTGGCGCGACCGGCTGCTCGGCACCCACGCCGCCGGAATCGCGCGCGACAAGGCCGACTGGCTCAGCCCGGACATAGACGCCCTGCCGCTCGTGAACCGCGAGTTCCTGCCGCAAGACCCGTACGGCGCCGACGACGGCCGGACCGAGGCGAACATCGTCGGCTCGCGCGGGTGCCCGTACGACTGCGGGTTCTGTGGCGCCGCCGTCTCGGCGAACCCCGACGTCAAGATCCGGCCCCGCTCGCCCGAGGGCATCGTCGACGAGCTCGACCACCTGCACGAGACCCACGGGACGACCGCGTACCGATTCGTCGACGACCTCTTTCTCGGCGCAAAACGGGTGATCGTCCCGCAGATGGAGGCGTTCTCCCGGCACAAGATCGGCGACCGGTACGTGTGGGACGCCACCGGGAGGATCAACGTGTTCGACCGCCTCGACGACGCCATGCTCGACACGCTCAAGGCGAACGGGCTGCGCGAGGTCGCCCTCGGTATCGAGTCGGGTAGCGATCGCGTGCTTGCCGGGATGGACAAGCGGATCACGGCCGAGATGACCGCGCAGGTCGCTGCTCGCCTGCTCGCGCGCGGCATCGGCGTGAAGGGCTATTTCATCCTCGGCTACCCCGGGGAGAAGCAGGAAGACCTCGACGCGACCGTGCGCCACATCCACAACCTGTGGGCCATCGCGGACCGGCATGCCTCCGGCCGGTTCCGGGCGAGCGTGTTCGAGTTCCGGCCCTACCCCGGCACGCCGATCTGGAAGACGCTCACCGACGCCGGGTACGAGCCCGACACCCTGCTCGCGTACTCCGACGTCGACCTGACCGCGGACGGCGCCGACGAGTCCATGCGGCAGCGCGACGAGTTCAATTTCTCGGTCGGCGTCCAGTTCGGCACTGTCCCTCTCCCCAAGCTGCGCGCGACGCTCGCTGAGCTCACCCGCGAACAGCACGACCGCAACCGTCCGGGAGTCGCCGCGTGAACTCACACCCCGGCGTGTTCGTCACGATCGACGGCCCGGGCGCGGTCGGCAAGTCCACCACGGTCGCCGAGCTCGGACGTCTGCTCGCCAGCCGCGGAAGCGGCGTCCACACGACGGCCGAGCCCTCGTCCAGCGAACTCGGCGAGTTCACCCGGTCCAAGGCGGACCACATCCGCGGACGCGCACTCGCCTGTCTCGTCGCGGCGAACCGGTATGAACACATCGAAGTCGAGCTCGACCCGGTACTCAAGGCCGGCTATACCGTCGTCTGCGACCGCTACCTCGCGTCGAGTCTCGTTCTCCAACAGCTCGACGGCGTGCCCGAGCCCTTCGTGCTCGCCCTGAACCGGCACGTCCTGCTGCCCGACCTGGCCGTGATCCTCACCGCACAACCGGAGACCATCGCGGCCCGCCTCGCCGAACGTGGAAAGCGCCACCGCTTCCACGACGCCCCGACCGGACCGGCCCGAGAGGTCGAGCTCTACCGCGATGCTGCACAGACCTTGATGATTCTCGGCGTCGAGGTGCTCGTGCTCGACTCGACCGACGCCACCCCTACGGATGTAGCGAAGCGAATCGCCGACGCCCTGTCCCCTCCCGGGGGTAGCGTCGTCAACCACAGCAAGCACGACGATCCCACGGTGAACTCATGAACGCAGCACCCGCGGCCCCCGTGATCGACACGCATGTGATCCTGCGCGACGGCGACAAGATCCTGCTGTCACAGCGCGGGGGCCCCTACGGCTACGGCCGGTGGCACGCCCCCTCGGGCAAGCTCGACGCCGGCGAGCCGCTCACCATCGGCGCCGCACGCGAGCTGCGGGAAGAGACCGGCGTCGAGGTCGACCCCGAGCGCCTGCGGCTTGTGCACGTCGTGCACCACAAGCAGAGTCCCGAGGTTGCGCGAATCGGCCTGTTCTTCCTGGCCACGACGTGGCAGGGCGAGCCGGTCAACCGCGAGCCCGAGAAGTGTCTCGACCTGCGGTGGTGGTCCGTGCACGAGCTGCCCGAGGACATCATCGAGTACCCCGCCGCCGGACTGCTCGGCTACCTCGACGGCGGCGAGCCGCTCACCGAACACGGTTGGTCGTAAGGCACGGCCAACAGGCAGCCGCCGCCCCCGCCACGGGCTGCTCCTCGTGGCGGGGGCGGTCGGCGCTTCGACCTCGTACAGACCTGCCCGGGGCCGTCAGTCGGCGCCCGGCCCGGGCCTACTTCGACGGCTGGGTCAGATGGGCGAAGGCCTCAAGGTTGCGCGTGGATTCCCCGCGCGAGACCCGCCACTCGTACTCCCGCTTGATCGCACTGGCGAAGCCCAGCTCCAGCAGGGTGTTGAACGATCCGTCGGCCGCCTCCAGCACCGTGCCCAGCAGCCGGTCCAGCTCCTCGGGGGACACCACCGACAGCGGCAGTCTGCCGACGAGATAGATGTCGCCGAGCCGGTCAATCGCGTAACTCAGCCCGTACAGCTTGAGGTTGCGCTCCAGCAGCCAGCGGTGCACCGCCGCGTCGTTCTCGTCGGGATGGCGGATGACGAAGGCATTGACGGAGAGCGAGTGGTTGCCGATGAGGAGGGAGCAGGTGGTGGACAGCTTGCGGGTGCCGGGGAGTTTGACGACGTACGAGCCCGGTTCCGGACGCTCCCATTCCAGGTCGGCGTCGTCGAGGGTCTGCTCGACGATCCGCGCGATGTCGTCGTTCCGTGCGCGTGAGTTCTGTGCGTTCGGGTTCCGTGCGTTCGGGTTCCGTGCGTCTGGTGCCTCAGCCATGGGCTGAGCGTACGTCAGCGGCGCCCTCCCGGCGGGGTCAGACGTGGCGCAGCCGGTGGCGGCGGTGATGGTGGTGCCCGCCGCGCTGCCCGTGCCGCTGGGCGTGGTCGTACATCGCGGCCGTATAGACGTCCGCCGTCCTCGCCGCGGCCGTGTCCCAGCCGAAGGAGCGGGCGTGGCGGGCGGCCGCCTCGCCCATCCGGGCCAAGCGGTCCGGATCGGCCAGCAGGCCGGACAGCGCGTCCGCGTAGTCGGCCGGGTCGTGGCCGGGCACCAGCACGCCGGTCAGCCCGTCGCGGACGGCCACCGGCAGCCCGCCGACCTCGGCCGCCACCACCGGGGTGCCGCAGGCTTGCGCCTCGATCGCGACCAGGCCGAACGACTCGCTGTAGGAGGGCATCACCAGGACGGACGCGGCCCGGAACCAGTCGGCAAGCCGGTCCTGCCCCACCGGCGGCTGGAAGTGGACGAGGTCCGCGATGCCGAGCCGGGCGGCCAGCTTCTGCAGGCCCTCCGGCTTGGCGAGACCGCTGCCGCTCGGCCCGCCGACGACCGGCACGAAGAGACGGGAGCGCAGCGAGGGGTCGCGCTCCAGCAGCAGCGCGACCGCGTGCAGCAGGATGTCCGGGGCCTTCAGCGGCTGTATGCGGCCGGCGAAGAGCGGGATGAACGCGTCCTGCGGCAGGCCGAGGCGCACCCGTGCGGCCGCGCGCCCGTCGCGCCCAGCGCTCTCACTGAGCCCATCGCTCCCAGTGAGCCCACCGCTCCCGCTGAGCCCGTCGCGCCCGGCGGCCGGACGGAAGCGTTCCAGATTGACGCCGGGGTGGACGACGGCGACCTTGGCGGGATCGGCGTCATAGTGGCGCACCAGCTCGTCGGCCTCCTCCGCGGTGTTCGCGATCAGCCGGTCGGCCGCGCGCACGATCTGCGTCTCGCCGATCACCCGGGCCGCCGGCTCGGGGGTGTCGCCCTCGGCCAGCGAGGCGTTCTTGACCTTGGCCATGGTGTGCATGGCGTGCACAAGCGGCACGCCCCAGCGTTCGGCGGCCAGCCAGCCGACATGGCCGGAGAGCCAGTAGTGCGAGTGGACCAGGTCGTAGTGGCCGGGACGGTGGCCCGCCCACGCCTGCATCACGCCGTGGGTGAAGGCGCACAGCTGCGCGGGCAGCTCCTCCTTGGCCAGCCCCTCGTACGGGCCCGCGTCCACATGGCGTACGAGCACGCCCGGCGCGAGTTCCACGGCCGGCGGCAGCCCGCCCGCGGACGCGCGCGTGAATATCTCGACCTCGACGCCGGCGGCGGCCAGCCGCTTGGCGAGCTCGACGATATAGACGTTCATGCCGCCCGCGTCGCCCGTGCCCGGCTGGTGCAGGGGCGAGGTGTGGACGCTGAGCATGGCCACGCGGCGGGGCCGGCGGTGACCGGCGCCGAAGCGGAGGCGCGGGGCCGGGAGGCTGCCGCTGAGGCGGGACACGTACTGGCTCACGTCGTCGGTCCTCCTCGCTTGTGGCACACGCCGCCGGGCGCGGAGCGGCGCGGCCGGGCACGGGGCGTCGGCTGGCTGCCCCGCACAGCCGCACAACAGCTGCGGCCGCCCCTTCCATTTCCCCCTCACCTCCACTTTGCCAAATCATTGCCCAATGGGCGGCACGGCCTCGGGACGCCTCTTCGGGCCCGTACCCTCGATGCCATGACGCGCCGCCCCGTAGGCACCGCGACCCGCGGGACGACCAACCCCAACCGGCTCCGCCGCATGGACCGCTGGATCGCCGCTGTGCACGGCCCGGCGCTGCGCCGCGCCGAGACCCCGCCCGTGGCCGTCGACCTCGGCTATGGGGCGGCCCCCTGGACCGCCGTGGAGCTGCTGACGCGGCTGCGCACCGCCGACCCCCGCTGCCGGGTCGTCGGCATCGAGATCGACCCGGAGCGGGTCGCGGCGGCGCGTCCGTACGAGCGTGAGGGGCTGGACTTCCGGCACGGCGGCTTCGAGGTGCCGGCCGGCGGCCCGGTCGCCCTGATCCGGGCGGCGAATGTGCTGCGCCAGTACGACGAGAGCGCGGTCGCGGACGTGTGGCGGCTGCTGTGCGGGCGGCTGGCCCCCGGCGGGCTGCTGGTGGAGGGGACCTGCGACGAGATCGGCCGGCGGCATGTGTGGGTGGCGCTCGGGCCTGGGGGGCCGCGGACCGTGACGTTCGCCACGCGGCTCGGCTCGCTGGAGCGCCCCTCGGACCTCGCGGAACGGCTGCCGAAGGCCCTGATCCACCGCAATGTGCCGGGGGAGCCGGTCCATGCGTTCCTGCGGGACTTCGACCGGGCGTGGGCGGCGGCCGCCCCGTACGCCTCACTGGGGGCGCGGCAGCGCTGGATCAGCGCCGTACGGGAGTTGGCGGCCGACTGGCCGGTGCGCGACGACCGGCGGCGGTGGCGGCAGGGGGAAGTGACGGTCGCCTGGGAGGCGCTCGCGCCGGGGCTGTGAGCCGCGGGGGAACGCACCTCGGGGAACGCGGAGGCGGCGTCGCCCGTCTCAAGGGGCGGGGTGGCCGGGCGGTCGGAAGTCGTCCGTCGCCGGGTCTGTCGCTTTCCCGCACGTCATGGCACTATCGCGTGGGCTCGATACGTTACTGACGGTAAATCAGACAACGGAAAATCAGACAGAGGGTCCTGGAGGGGGAGCCGTGAACCGACGCCGCTGTGCCGCTGCCGCGATCCATGTGGTGTGCGCGCTGGCCACGGTGACCGCGCTGAGTGTGCTGGCGTCGCCGGGCACGGCGTTCGCCGCGCCGGCGCCTCCCCCAACGGCCCCCGCGACCCCAGCAGATCCCGTGGCTCCAACGCCCCCCGCGGCTCAGGCCGGCGAGCCGGAGAACAAGAAGACGCTGGACGAAGTACGCCGGGAAATCGACGCCCTCTACCGCCAGGCCGCCTCCGCGACCGACGCGTACAACCTCGCCGAGGAGCGGGCGGAGAAGCAGTCGGCCGAGATCGTCCGGCTGGCCCGCGAGATCGTCAGGGGCGAGGCCCGGATCAAGGAGCTCAAGGACCGCGCGGGCGCGGCCGCCCGTGCCCAGTACCGGGGCGGCGGGCTGCCCCCTGAGGCGCAGTTGGCGCTCACCGACGACCCCCGGCTGTTCCTGGACGGAGTCGGCAGACTCCAGGAGAGCCAGAAGGCCACCAAGGACCTTCTCTCCGAACTGAACCGCGTCCAGGCCGATCTGACCGCGTACGCGAAGTCCGCCAGCGACCACTGGACGGAGCTCGAAGCCCACCGCGTCAGGCAGGAGAAGGCCAAGAAGGCCATCAACGCCAAGATCGAGGCGGCGAAGAAGCTGGAGGACGAGCTGGAGAAGGAGGAGCGGGAGCGGCTCCTCCAGCTCGAACGCCGGGCGCAGTACGAGGCGCAGGCCAAGTGGCTCGACTCCGGCGCGCTGAAGGAGATCAACCGCAGCGCGAGCGACCAGGGCAAGAAGGCGCTGGAGTTCGCGACGGGGCAGATAGGCAAGCCGTACGTGTGGGGCGCCGAGGGCCCGGACTCATACGACTGCTCGGGGCTGACGTCGCAGGCGTGGGCGGCGGCCGGGCGCACCATCCCGCGCACCTCGCAGGAGCAGTGGCGGCTGCTGCCCAGGATCGATGTCAAGGACATGCGCCCCGGCGACTTGATCATCTACCACGCGGACGCCAGCCATGTGGGAATGTACGTGGGCGACGGCGCGATCGTGCACGCCCCGCGTCCGGGCCGCGATGTCACCCTCGCGGGCGCGGGCTCAATGAAGATCCTCGGAGTCGTACGCCCCGACAAATGATCTGTTGATGACCCGTTGAGGTGTGAGGCACTCAACTGGCCCAGTCAGCCGCAGAGGTGACGTGCGCCACTGACTCCGCGTGACGTTCGTCATGACGGAGGCCGGTGCTGGGGCGGCAAGTGCTGCCCGATGCTGCGCATATGCCATCGGCGCATAGCGCAAAGCCATTCCGCGCGGGCTCCGGGACCGCTATGGTCCTCGTCCGGTGGGGCGCGATTCGCCGCCCTGCCGCCCTCGGGGGGAGGGAAGGATTCCAAGGCCGATGCCCGCACCCGCACCCGTACCCGTACCGCGACAGAGGAAGGTCCCCCTCGCGGAAGCCGCCCCCGGCGGCGCCGCCGGCACGCCCTCCCTCGACGACGTCACGGTCCGTGACGGCACAGTCCGTGACGGCACGGTCGGCGAGGGTACGGCCGACGGCGGCGCTGCCTGTGACGGCCCCGTCGGGGGAGCCGGAGCCGGGGAGCTCACCATGAGCGGCAGCGCTCTCACCCTGCTGGTGATCGAGGACGACCCGGCGGGCGCCTTCACCGTGCCGGAGCTGCTCGACGAGTCGGGCTCGGGCACCCGGGTCCGGATCCGCACCGCCCGCAATCTCACCGAGGCGGAGCGGCTGCTCACCGACGACATCCACTGTGTGCTGGTCGACCTCGCGCTGCCGTCGGGGCGAGCGGGCGCTCCGGACGCGGAGCCGGACGACCTCGCTCCGCTCCGGCACGTCCTGCGGCTCGCGCCCCGGCACGCGGTGCTGGCGCTGGCCGCGACCGGCGACGCCGAGCTGGCCGCCCGGGCCGTACGGGCCGGGGCCCAGGACCATCTCTTCCGCGAGGAGCTCGACGGCCGGCTGCTGAGCCGCGCCATCCGGTACGCCGTGGAGCGCAAACGGGCCGACGCGACCCAGGTGAAGCTGACCGAGTCACGGCTGCGGGCGCAGGAGAACGCACGCCTGGAGCGCGGGCTGCTGCCCACTCCCCTGCTCCAGGGCTCCGAGCTGCACTTCGCGTCCCGGTACCGGCCGGGACGGTCGCGGGCGCTGCTGGGCGGCGACTTCTACGACACCGTCCGCACCCCGGACGGCACGGTGCACGCCATGATCGGCGACGTCTGCGGGCACGGCCCGGACGAGGCGGCGCTCGGCGTGGAGCTGCGGATCGCCTGGCGGGCGCTGACGCTGGCGGGCCTGTGCGGGGACGAGCTGCTGTCCACGCTCCAGGAGGTGCTGGAACACGAGCGGGAGAGCGAGGAGATCTTCGCGACGCTCTGCACCGTCGACATCGCGCCCGACGGACGGCAGGCCGGCCTGTGCCTGGCGGGCCACCCGTCACCGCTGATCGCCCGGCCGGGGAGGGCGGCCCGGCTGCTCCCGTACGAGGACGGCGGACCGGCGCTCGGCCTGCTGCCGCGCGCCCGCTGGCCGCGCCGCGCGGTGGAGCTGGGCGACGCCTGGAGCCTGATGATGTACACGGACGGGCTGATAGAGGGCCGCTCGGCGGGTCCGGGCACGCCGCGGCTCGGCCAGGACGGCATGGCGGCGATGGTGAACCGGCTGCTGGCCGCGGGGCTCAGGGGCGAGGCGCTGCTGGAGTCCGCGGTGACGCAGGTGGGCGAGCTGAACGGCGGGGAGCTGACGGACGATGTGGCGGTGCTGCTGCTGAGCCGTCGGCCCGGTCCCGCGTAAGGCCCCTGGGGCCGGGTTCACCGGCCGCTGCGGCTACACGGGCGCCGGGACTGTCGGGTGCGGGAGCTATCGGGTGCCGGAGCTATCGGCCGCCGTTGTAGGGCCCGTACGGCCCGTCGCTGCTGGAGCCGCGGCGGCCGCGGCCCCCGCCGGAGACCTGCTGGAGGGCGGGACGCACGTCCACGAAGAAGACGATGCTGGCGATCAGACCGGCGATCGACAGGAAGAGCACGCCGAGGAACAGGTTCACAGCGACCGCGATGCCGAGGATGACCAGCCAGAACGTCTTGGTCTGCTTGCCGGCGGCGCGGTAGGCGTCCTCGCGGGCGAGCGCCGCCATGATCAGTGCGGTCACCGACGTCACGATGAAGAGCGTATTGACCAGGAACCAGAGCCCGAACTCGAATCCTGCACGCAACATGGTCAGCACCGCCTTGTGAGCTGTTTGGGTCTGTGTCTAGCGCCTCCCGGCAAAGGTACGCCAACGTACCGGGAGAACGCGCCGGGCACCTCAAAGGTGCCCGGCGGTTCCTGTGTGCAATCGGCGCGCGTGCGCCCAGGGTGCGTTACCTGGCCGGAGGCGTGGCCTTCTTGGCGGCGGTCTTGCGGGCGGCCGGGGCCTTGCGGGCAGGCGCGGCCTTCTTCTCCTCGCCAGCCGTACCGGCGTCCGCCGCCTTCTCCGCCTGCTTGTCCGCCGTCTTGTCCTGCTGCCTGTCCTCCTGCGGCTCGACGGCGACGGCGATCTCGGTGATCTCCTCCGCGGCCTCGCCGCGCCAGGTCCTGACGGCCTGCTCACCGTGCTCGGCGACCTTCTCGTATGTGTCGCGGACCTTCACGGCGGACTCGACGGCGAAGCCGACACCGCGCAGCGCCAGGTCCTGAGCGGTCTCGCCGAACTTCCGGAAGTCGGTGTCCAGGTTCTCGAACACCTCGGCGACCTTGGCCTGCACGGTCGCCGAGGTCTCCTTGGCCTGCGCCGCCATCTTCTCCTGCACGGCCCTGGGATCGGTCTTGCGCACCGCCTCGATCCGCGCCGGCGCCTCGGCCCGGATCTGCTCGACCAGCTCGGGCAGCTTCAGCGCCTGCTGGTAAGCGAGATCCGCGGTGCCCGCGGCGAAGTAGAGGGGCTTGGGGTCGGTGAAGGTCTTGCGCAGGTCATCGGTGATGGCCATGTCTGTGGTCCTCCCGGATCGCGGAGTCAGCGTTTACGTTTCTGCCTTCGGGGGCACCTCGGGGTTGTCCGCCTCCGCCACGACACCCGGCGCCGCGTCCTGCTCCGCGCCGAAGCCGTTCTCCTTGCGGAACGAGTCGTAGATCTGCAGCAGCACCTGCTTCTGCCGCTCATTGATCGAGGGATCGGCCAGAATGACGGCCCGCGTCTGACGCTCCTCGCGCTCCCGCTCATCGAGAATCCCGGCCCGCACGTACAGCGTCTCCGCGGAGATCCGCAGGGCCTTGGCGACCTGCTGCAACACCTCCGCGCTTGGCTTGCGCAGCCCGCGCTCGATCTGACTCAGATACGGATTGGACACGCCGGCCGCCTCGGCAAGCTGCCGCAACGACAACTGCGCACTGCGCCGCTGCTCGCGCAGATACTCCCCGAGATTGCCGACGTTGAGTGATGCCATGCCTCGATGATGCCGCCACTTGCTAACTATTGCAAGCACATGCTTGCAATAGTGTTCCACACAACAGCCGCCGGGCCCTTCTCCACTACCGGGAGCCGGGCGGCCCGGGGTTGACCTTGACCTTGGGGGAGCCCACAGCATCGGTGGGGCCGGGCGACGGGCTCGGTATGAGGAGGGGCGAGCATGGGGTTGCTGACCATCGGGGCGTTCGCGAAGGCGTCCCGGCTGTCGCCGAAGGCGCTGCGTCTTTATGACGAGCTGGGCCTGCTGACCCCCGCTCGCGTCGACCCGGTGACCGGCTACCGCCTCTACGCGCCGGAACAGCTGGACCAGGCCCGACTGGTCGCCTGGCTTCGGCGCCTGGGGATGCCCCTCGCCCGCATCCAGCACGTCTGCACACTGGAGGCGGGCCCGGCGGCCCAGGAGATCCGCGCGTTCTGGGCGCAGGTCGAAGCCGACGTCGCCGCGCGGCGGGGCCTGGCCGCCTTCCTCATCGACCATCTGTCCTGGAAGGACGACCCTGCCATGTCCTCGACCGCCCAGCCCCTGGGAATCCGCTACGCCGCGCTGTCCGACGCGGGCCTGGTCCGCGAGAGCAACCAGGACACCGCCTACGCCGGTTCCCGCCTGCTCGCCGTCGCCGACGGTTACGGCGAGCAAGGAGCTCCCGCGAGCGCCGCCGCCGTCGACGCGCTCAAGCGTCTCGACACCGACGGCATCCCGGCGGGCAACCTCCTCAACGTCCTCGAGGATGCCTTCGAAGAAGCCAAACAGGCCGTGCACGACGTCTCTGGAGCCGGTTCTTCCGCCGGAGGGGCCGGTACGACGCTCACCGCGATGCTCTGGACCGGATCGCGACTGGCCCTCGTCCACATCGGCGACTCCCGCGTCTGCCTCCTGCGCGAAGGGGAGCTGTTCCAGATCACCCACGACCACACCATGGTGCAGTCGATGGTCGACGAGGGACGCATCAGCCCGGAAGAGGCCGCCTCCCACCCCCAGCGGTCGCTGCTGATACGCGCCCTGGGCGAAGGAGCCGACGCCACACCCGACATGCGCCTTCACGACGCCCGGCGGGGAGACCGTTACCTGCTGTGCTCCGACGGTCTGTCAGCTGTCGTGGCGGCCGGAGAAATCCGCCGGGTGCTCTCCGGGACCGATGAGCCGGAGCAGGCGGTCCGCGAACTGATCGCCCTCGCCAACGGCTCCGGCGGCCCCGACAACGTCAGCTGTGTGGTCGCCGACGTCGTGGAGCTCCAGCTGTAAGAGCAGGCGGCACGTCAGGACCGTGCTCCGCGAGGGTGGCATGGCGACGTCGCGCTGACGCCGTGCGCCGTCGGGCCCACCCGCTCATGGTCGACTGGCTCGCGGCCGCGTTGACGGACCGTCGGGGCGCGCCACCGCGAGCCGGTCGCCGTGGCACGGCATCGGACGGGGCGGAGGGGGGCGGACGGGTCGGATCAGGAGGTCCAAGCGATGGACGTGGCGCGTGAAGGGTTCTCCGTACCGGTCATCGGACCGCTGTACGAGAAGCCCACCCACTACTACCGCGGCTCCCGCTTGATGTTCGCAGCGGTCCACCGGCCGGCGCATCATGACGCTCACCACGTCCATCGGCCATCCGGCAGACCCCGGTGAGCTGGACGACTACCCCGTACTCCTGCTCCGCAAGATCCCCAACAGCAGTCCGGGCGCCCCTCCGAGCGTCTGCGAGCTGACCCGCACCACTCCCTCCTTCATCCCCCACCGCACCGCCGACGGCTCCCCCGACCTATGGCAGAGGCGCGCCTCGCTGGCCATGGACTCCCGCTCGGAAATCGACCCGCTGCACGCCTTCGCCCCTCGGGATCATCCGCGGCTACTACGGCACCGTCGATATGACGCTGCCTTACGGGGAACCGATCCACGACTACCTCCGGCCATGACACAGCGGGTTCGAGGCGTAGCGGGCCGGGGTGGTGCCGAGGATGCGCTTGAAGTGGCGAGTCAGGTGGGGCTGATCGTAGAAGCCCGCGGCGGGCGCGACCTCGCCGGGCGGCAGGCCGTCGAGGAGGAAACGGCGGGCCAGGTCGATACGGCGGGAGACGACGTACTGGTGCGGGGCGATGCCGAAGGCGGCGGTGAACGCGCGGACGAGGTGCGTCGGGTGGGCGTGGAGGAGGCGGGCGGCCTCCGCCAGGCCGAGGCCCTCGACGAGCCGGGCGTCCAGCAGGTCGCGCAGGTCGCGGGCGACGCCGCGGCCGGGCGGCCTGCCGTCGGAAGCCGCGTGGCCGACGCCCCGGCCGCCGAAAGCCGCGCCACTGGACGTCGCACCGCCGAAAGCCGCGCCACCGGACGCAGCGCCGCCGGCAGCCGGGCTGCCTGCGACGGGTCCGGGACGCAGATGCATGCGCAGTCGCTCGCCGATCAGAGCCAGTCGGCTCTCCGCCTCCAGTTCGTCGCCGCGGTGCGCGAGGACCGTGTGGAGCCGGGCGACCCGGCGGCGCAGCAGCGGGTCGACAAGGTCGGGGGTATCCACGGCGCGTCCGATCAAGCGCTCGTCGAGGTGCGTCATATCGAGGTAGACGACCCGCTTGCGGAAGCCGCGGGACGTGGCCGGTGAGCCGTTGTGCGGAATGTGCGGCGGGAGCAGGGACACGGTGTCGTCCGGCGTGCCGTGCTCACGGCGGTGGAGGTCGTAGCGGACCGCGCCGTCGTCGACGATCAGCAGCGTCCAGGCGTCATGCACGTGCATGGGGTACGCGTGCTCCGTGAAGCGGGCGTGCAGCACCTCCACGACGCCCGCGACCCGCGGACGCCAGGCGGAGACCTCCTGTCGCGACGCCACGCAAAGAACGTACAAGACCGCCCGGGCGCCCGCCCGGCAGTCTCACCGCATGAGAACCCATGACGATCTGCCGCCGGCCCCGGTCCGCTTCGACACGAAGATCGCCGTCCTGCTGCGTGCCGACCTCGAACCCTGGCAGCGGCTGAATGTGACCGCGTTCCTGGTCAGCGGGCTCGGCACGGCGGAGCCTGAGGTGATCGGCGAGCCGTACGCGGACGCCGACGACACCGCGTATCTGCCGATGTTCCGCCAGCCGGTGCTGGTCTTCGAAGGGACGAAGGAGACGCTGACCGCCGCACACGACAGGGCGCTGTCGCGCTCGCTGCGGGCGGCCGTGTTCACCTCGGATCTGTTCCGTACGGGCAATGACCGGGACAACCGTGCGGCGGTGCGGGCCGTGGGCAGGGACCAGTTGGATCTGGTGGGGTTGGCGGTGTACGGGCCGCGCAAGGCGGTGGACAGGGTGCTCAAGGGGGCGCGGATGCATCCCTGAGGTGGGGGCGGTGTCCGGCGGGGTGTTTGGGTGCTGCTGGTTTTTGTCTCCCCTCCCCCGCCCCTTCCCGTAACTGGGGGCTCCGCCCCAGACCCCCGGTCCTCAATCTCCCCCAGACTCCGTCCGGGAGGTGCCCCCAACGGGCTTGATTTGGCTGCGCCAAGTCCCAGCCCCGCCGGCAATGAGGCTTGCACATCAAGCCCCGCCGACGCTTGAGTCGCGAGGGCCAGAAACCCAGCCCCGCTGGCGCTTGAGGCGCGGGGACCAGCACATCCAGCCCTGCCGCGATTGAGGCGCGGGAGCCGGAAATTCAGCCTCGCCGGCGTTTGAGGCGCGGGGGTCCGGGGGCGGAGTCCCCGGAAAAGGGGGCGCAGGGCAGGGCCCTGCTTCTCATGGCGGTCGGCACCCGTCCGACCGCCTCCGCCCGGTGTCCGGACGGGGGCGGGGGCAGTCGGACGGGTTGCCGCCTGGGTCGGCCCTGCATTGATCGTCGCCAAGGGAGGGACCCTAGTCAATCCTCGGATCTGCTCCTCAAATCCAAGTGTTAGCTTGGGTGTTGTGACTCTTGACGATCTTCGTGTCTTCGTCGCCGTGTGCCGGGCGGGCAGTCTCAGCGCCGTCGCCCGGGAGCTGGACTGCACCCAGTCGGCGGTGAGCCAGCATGTGCGGCGGCTGGAGCGGGAGACCGGGGTCAGTCTGCTGGAGCGCCATGCGCGGGGCGTCGTGCCCACCCCGGCGGGGCGGGTGCTGTGCGACGCGGCCGCGGACGGCATCGCCGGGCTGGACTTCGCGCTGCGCCGACTGGGCGATCTGGCGCGCGGGGAGAGCGGATCGGTACGGGTGACGACGGGCGCGACCACGGTGCGGCACTTCATGTCGGAGGCGATCGTCGCGTTCCGGCGGGCCTATCCGAGGGTGAGCCTGGAGTTCCGTACGGAGAACTCCAGCCGCAGCTGCTTCGACGCGCTCGCCGCCAGCGAGCTGGACCTCGCCTGGATCACCGTCGGCGGCCCGGTGCGCGGCATCGAGCAGCGGCCCGTCGTCGAACTGCCCTGGGTGGCGGCGGTCCGCTCGGACGACCCGCTCGCACGCCGTACCCGGATCGAGGCGTCCGACCTCCCGGGCATCCGGCTGATACGGCTGCCGCGGAACTCCACGTCCGGGGCCCGGCTCGACGCCGCTCTCGCCGAGCTGGGCGTCCGGATCAGCTCGGACACCAGCGTCGCCGACTGGGACACCGCGCTGCTGCTCTCCGAGCTGGGCCTCGGCCATGCCGTCGTACCGGCCCTGCCCGGCTGGCAGGTGCCCGGCGACGACGGCGCGCCGCTGCGCCTCGTCCCCGTCCCCGCGCTGCCGCCGCTGCCGGTGGGGTGGGCCGTACGCCACTGGGACGCGCTGCCGCCGCTCGCGCGGACCTTCGCGGACATGGTCGCCCGCAGCTGCCGGGAGCGGGCGGCGTCCCGCGCATAGCCCCGTGCACAAGCAGCAGGCGGGCGCATGAGCCGTGCGGCTGAACGTGCGGCGCGCTGAAATGCGCCCGCAGGGGGAAGCCCGTGCGACCGGGGGCGTATGAGCCGACGGCCCCGTGTGCGTCCGGTCCTGACTGACGTCACATCACTTCAGGTCACAGGCACGGTGGTTCATGGGACAGCTCGCGACCACAGGTTGATGTGAGATGTGCGCCGCCGCGCCTAGCGTCCTGGGCCATGCGAAGACTTTCACGCTCCCTCACTCTGACGGCCACCGCGCTGCTGGCGTTCGCCGCCCTGCCGCTTGAGGCGCATGCTGCTCCCCCGGCCCCGCCGGCCGCCTCCCCGCCGGCCGCCACGCCCGCCTCTCAGGAGCCCGCCTTCGCCCCGGCGGACTCCGTCACCGACGTGCGCACCCGGCTGCCCCGCCCCACCGGCCCGTATGCGGTCGGCCGCGACAGCCTCCATCTCGTCGACACCGGCCGCCCGGACCCCTGGGTGCCAGAGGCCGGGGCGCGTGAGCTGATGGTGGAGATGTACTACCCGGCCCGGCGCGGCACGGGACGTCCCGCCCGGTACACGACGGCGGAGGAGGCCCGGCTGCTGCTGGAGGCGTATGGCATGGCGGGCGCGTTCCCTCCGGAGACCCTCGGCGGCACCGCCGTCCACGGACGCGTCGCCGCCCAGCCCATGCGCAGCGTCCCGGGCCGGCATCCGCTGGTCGTGCTCTCCCCCGGCTTCGGGGCGCCGCGCTACACGCTCACCGGCCTGGCCGAGGACCTCGCCTCCCGCGGCTTTGTGGTCGCCGCCGTGGACCACGCGTACGAGTCGGCCGGCACGGCCTTCCCCGGCGGCCGGATGCTGACCTGCGTGGCCTGCGAGAAGGTCCGGACCGGCGAGGACCGGGACGTCCTCGTTCGGGGTCGCGGCGACGATGTGTCCTTCGTCCTGGACCGGCTCACCGGGCCCCGCCCCGCCTGGCGGCACGCAACGATGATCGATCCCCGCCGGATCGGCATGGCCGGCCACTCGATCGGCGGAGCGAGCGCGGCCGCGACCATGGCGGGCGACCGCCGGGTACGCGCGGGCATCAACATGGACGGCTCTTTCGGCAGCTCCGCCGTACCCGCGGACGGGCTGGACGGCAGGCCGTTTCTGATGCTCGGCACCCATGACGGGACCCACCTCCCCGGCGGTGCGGACACCAGCTGGGACGAGGCATGGGACCGGCTCGACGGCTGGAAGCGCTGGCTGACCGTCGCCGGATCCACCCACTACAGCTTCTCGGACCTGCCCGCCTTCCTGGACCAGCTCGGCCTGCCCCAGCCGGGGTCGGACGGCGGGCGGCCGCCGCTGCCCGGCGTCCGCGCACTGGAGATCGCCCGCGCGTATACGGCGGCCTTCTTCGACGCCCATCTCAGGTGCGTCCCCCAGCCGCTGCTCCGCCGCCCGTCCGCCGGCTATCCGGAGGTGTCCTTCCACCAGCCGTGACCTGTGTTCTCAGCGCCCTTGACCTCAACCTCACTTCATGTCCGAGGCTTGCCGCACAGAAGCAGACGCGAGCAGAGGAGCGGGGACGATATGCGTGCGGTGCAGGCGAAGCGGTTCGGAGGGCCCGAGGTGCTGGAGGTGACCGAGGTGGCGGAGCCGGTCGCCGGAGCAGGGCAGGCAGTGGTCGAGGTGGCGGCGGTCGACACCATCTTCGTGGAGACGCAGATCCGGTCGGGCGCGTTCGCGGAGCCGTTCGGGGTGCGTACGCCGTATGTGCCAGGCGGCGGTGTCGCGGGGACCGTGGTCGCGGTCGGCGACGGAGTCAGCGAAGCGTGGCTCGGGCGGCGGGTGGTCGGCTCCGTGGGCGTCCGGGGCGGATACGCGGCGAAGGCCGTAGCCGCCGAGTCGAGGCTGGTCGCCGTGCCCGACGGGCTGGGACTGCGGGAGGCCGCGGCCCTGGCGCACGACGGGGCCACCGCCGAGGCGCTGCTGGAGGCGACCGGACTCCACGCGGGGGACACGGTGCTGATCCTCGGAGCGTCCGGGGGCATGGGGACGCTGCTGGTCCAGCTCGCCAAGGCCGCGGGGGCGAAGGTCGTCGGCGTGGCGCGGGGTGCGGAGAAGACCGGTCTCGTCAGGGAGCTGGGGGCGGACGGCATCGTGGACGCCACAGTCGGGCGGGACTGGACCGAGGCGGCACGCGCCGCCCTCGGCGAGGGCGGCGCGGACGTCGTGCTGGACGGCGTCGGCGGCGAGATGGGCCTGGCGGCCTTCGGGCTCCTCACGGACGGCGGGCGGTTCTCCGCCCACGGCGCGCCGACCGGCGGCTTCGCCGAGATCGACCCGGCGGAGGCGGACAGCAGAGGTGTCAAGCTGACGGGCATCGCCGAAGTGCAGTTGGCCGACGACGCCTATACGCGGCTGCTCACCAGGGCTCTCAAGGCCGCCGCCGAGGGCCGTCTTTGCCCGGTGGTCGGCGGGACGTTCCCGCTGGAGCGCGCGAGTGACGCCCATCGAGCGATCGAGGAGCGGAGTCTGCGGGGCAAGGTCCTGCTCACTGCGTGAGCCTTCTGACATCGCCGCCGTCCGGCCGCCGTCCGCCATGCGGTCGGGGCCGAAGGCGAACACGCAGTCCAGCCGGCCCGGTTCGGATCGCGGGCCCGGAGTCCGGCGGTTTCGCCGGCGCCGGGCGGCAGACCGGGTCGGCCAGGCGTCCCGGACGGCTGGTCTCGCTGATCGCAGGGTCACCGGCATACCCGCGGGTTGTCAGCGCTTCCGCCACGCCCGCCCGCGGCGTGCCGCCCGCCGCGAGTCCGCCAGCGCCTGGCCGACACGCCGCTCGGTCGGCGGCGACGGCAGCCCCAGCACCGCATCGGCCCGTACGACGGCCTCCCGCACCTTGCGCGCGGCCCCCGCGAGGGCGTCGCCGTCCCGCGCCACCGCCAGGGCCGCCCGTATGACGTCGGTGTAGAGGGACTGGACGCGCTTGTACGCCAGCAGCGCCGGCAGATCCTCCTGCCATCCGGCCGCGCCGCCCGGCAGCACATCCTCCACCGCGTCGCGCCAGCGCAGCGCCGCCCGCGGCTCCTGATCCGCCGGATAGCGCATCAGATGGAGATGGGTGGCCAGGTCGTACAGCGGATCTCCGAACGCGGCCAGCTCCCAGTCGATGGTCCACAGCCGCCCCGCGGGGTCGACGATGAAGTTCTCCCGGTGCAGATCGCCATGGAGCAGACAGAAAGGCCGCCGGGTCAGCGACCGCGCCGTCTCCGCCACCAGCCGCAGCGGCCCGGCGTCGATGCCCAGCGCCGCGAACAGCTCCCCGTACACCGGCAGATGGGCCCGGTAGACGCGCTCCTCCGTGAAGCGGATCAGCTCGGCGGCGAAGCCCGCGCAGTCCCCGTCCGCGGCGTGCGACGCATGGGCGGTCGCGGGGCTGAGCGGCAGGGAGCCCGGCGTGATCGCGGCCAGCTCCCGGAAGAGCCGGTCGATCTGGGCGGCGTGGCGCTCCTGGACGGGCGCGCCGGGCGGTCCGTACGAGGCGAGGGTCCAGCCCTCGACAAAGCGCTGCAGCCCGATCTCGCCGAAGTGGACGATCTCCGGAACGCTGGACACCCGCCCGGCCAGCTCCCGGATCAGCGCTCCTTCGGAGGGAAAGCTGCGCCGGTCGAACCAGAGGATGCCGTCGCGGGGCTCCCGGCACTTCCAGCGGACGGCTCCGGCCCGGCCGTCGGCGTCCGGCAGCGGGAACGCATAGGTCTCGTGGTGATATCCCTTGAGCGGGCCCTCGATCAGCTCCTCGCCCGCGCTCAGCCGGATCGCCTTCAGCCGCACGGCCGAGGACCGGCCGACTGCCGTCTCAGGCCCCACAGGCGCAGGCCCCACAGGCGCAGGCCCCACAGGCGCGGGCCCGACAGGCGCGGGCCCAGCCGCTGTGTCCCAGTCCCCCGCGTGAATACCGCCGCCCCTTGGTCGAGTGCCCCGGGCACCAGGCCCCTCATGCCAGCACGGTACAACTGATGCTGCCATGAGGGCAGTTACCCGCTCACAGCCCCAGTGCACGCGCGGCGGAGGTGAATTCGCCCATCGACGCCGCCACCGGCCCGCCGCCCGCCGCGCGCAGCCGCCGCCTGCCCTCCGGCGAGCGGTGATAGCCGCAGAACGGCATCGACAGCGCGTCCGCGGCCAGCCGGTCGGTGACCGTGTCGCCGATCATCAGATGGTCTTCCGCGGGGATGCCGGGGATCATCGCCAGGCGCAGCGGATACGGGTCGGGCTTCATCAGCGTGGCGTCGCGCGGCCTGCCGACGACCGGCCCGTCGAGGCAGTCGAGCAGGGCCTGCCGCTCCAGACAGCGCCGGGCCGCGTCCGCGCAGTTGTTGGTGGCGACGGACAGATGGCGGCCGGCGGCGTGCCAGAGGCGGATGAAGTCCGCCGCGCCCGGGGTCGGCGTCGCGGATTCGGCGGCCGTGCGCTCCCAGGCGTTGAGCGCGTCATGCATCTCGGCGACGGCCCGCTCCCGGCGCCGCCCCACGTCCGAGGCCCGGTCCCGCCGCAGCTCCTCCGTATGGCGCAGCAGTACGGCGATGGGGTCGGCGCATCCGCTCAGCTCAGCCAGCGGGCAGCCGTGCCGCTCGGCGATCCGGAGCAGTTCCCCGGCGATGCGGTCGGCGGGCGCTCCGGCGAAGACGGAGGCGACCGGTCCGTCCAGATCGAGGATGAGGCACTTGGCCCGGGACAGGGCGCGCCGCAGATCGACGGGGGCGAGAGAGGCGACGGGGGGCAGGGGCAGCACGGTCAGAAGTCCGCCTTCTTGGCCTTGTTCTTCCAGGTCTGGTCGAAGAATTCCTGGGCGTCGTGCACGATGCCGGCCTGGGTGGGGTCGGCCGTGGCACGGAAGGGGAACAGCGTGGCCCCGGTGCCGTATGCGTCGAGGATGGTGACCTCTTCGTTGTCCGGTGGGAGGGTGATGGTCCCCTCTTCCGGGATGTAGAAGCCTTGCAGCGCCAGTCGGCGGTTCAGAATGTACAGCTTGAGCTGAGGGGCTGTTTGCACCAGCCGGACCTCGACGGAGACCTTCGGTACGAAGCCCCGGTTCCGCAGCTCGTACAGAGCCTCCCTGAGCATGGTGGCATGCGCCTGGAGGATGCCTCGCAGCCGGTCGCGCACCCGGGGGTCGTCCGTGCCGTCGGTGCGCCGGGGTATCGACAGATGGGGTGACCTGGCGTCCGGCAGGATGAGCCGGGCCCTGATGCTGCGCGGGGGGCGGCTGCGGCCGGCGACGATGCGCGCCTTCTGGTCGGTGACGCGGGTGGCGAGGGACTCGGTGGTCATCGAGTAGACGTCGAGGGTGACGTCCCGCGCGGCGAACGCCTCTTCCAGGTAGGGAGAGAGGACCACCGGCGGCACCCGTTCGGAGACGACGGCCCACAGCTCTTCGCCGTCCGCGGCCCCGTCGCCCCCGCCCGCGTCCTCGCCTCCGGCCGGGCGGGCGGCCGTCGGCGGACGCCCCTTCACAAAGGTGCCGCTGCCCTGCCGGGTGACGATCAGCCCGCGTTCGCGCAGCAGATCGAGCGCCTGGATGACGGTCGCCCGGGACACCCCGTACTCCGAGGCCAGTTCGCCCTGTGTCGGGAGGCGCTCTCCGGGGCCGTGGGCGCCGCTGTTGATCTTCTTGCGCAGCTCGTCGGCGACCCATCGATAGCGGTAGGTCGCATCTCTCGAACCGGGCCCATGGCTTGTCACCCTACAACCCTACAACTGCCCATCCGCCGACAAGAGATGACAACCCGACATCCTTCAACTCACTCAAATTACCGGACAAGTTTGCGAGCACTCCCCCGAAGGGAAACAATCCATCAAGACAACCAGACTAATTTGTACGGGAGTTGACACAACGACGTGCGAGCCCGGCAACGAAGACCCCGAAGGAGTGACCGCCCATGCCCCTCATCACGCTCGCCATCGAGCAGTTCGTGCAGTGGCGTTACGGCTTCACCGCCGCGCTGGGTGTGACGCTGCTGAGCATCGGGCTGAAAACCGAGAACGCCACCTGCACCTGCATCGGCGGGGGCCTGCTGATCGCCCCGGCCCTGCAGCCGGGGAGCTGACCCCGCGGGATCAGAAGCACGCGGAACCAGACGGAGCCAGGATCAGGAGGAGTCAGGATCAGAAGGAGTCGGGGCACCACGGCCGTCTGGCCGTACGGAACAGCACATCCGCCGTCCCCGCCGCCCCGGCGGTCTCCTCCGCCACCCGGCCCAGCGCCGCCAGCCGCACCGCCGACTCGTCGCCCAGCCACAGCGACCCCAGCGCGCCGACGTCCAGGGTCAGATCGGGCGACGCATCGGTCGGTGCGCAGCTCGCGCCCTCAGGGCCCGCATCCAGCCGGAAGCGGCCCCCGGCCAGCCCGTCCCCGTCCCGTACGTCCAGCACCACAGCGCCCGGCACCGGATAGGTACGCGCCTCAAGGGCCCGTACGACGTCCAGGATGCGCACCCATACGAAGTCCGACACATGGGTCAGCCGCGCGGCCCGCGGATCGGGCAGCAGCAGCGGCAGCACATCGTCCACGGCCCGGAAGCCGGACTTCACCTTCGTGACCCAGTCCACGGAGCAGACGAAGTGCCACAGCGCGCGCTCCGCCGCCGGGGTCACCGCGATCAGCTCCTCCACCGACGCCGTGTTCTGCGGCTGTCCGCTGTCGCTCCACTGGTCGTCGGCCCGGTAGGCGAGGAGTCCCTCGACCACTCCGGACGCCGAGCGGTAGAGCGCGTAGTACGGCTCCTTCCACGGGTCGAAGTCCATGGTGACCGCCCCGGTGGCGAGCTTCCAGCCGTGCTCGGTCCGGCTCACCACGCCGTGCCGCTGCGCCCGCAGCCGCTCGTGCAGCGCGGGCCCCTCCTTGCGCACCTCGGCGGCCGTGACGAGGTCGACCCGGCCGCCGTCCCCGGCCGAAGGCCCCGGCCCGCGCGCGTCGAGCCCGGAGCGCGGCACGTCGACCGTCCACTCCGCGACCGAGACGGCGGGCCCGAAGCCGAACCGCCCGTAGATCGGATACTCGGCCGCGATCAGTGTGGAGACGACATCGCCCCGCTCCTTCGCCGCCGCGAGATCCGCCGCCATCATGCGGCTGAGCAGCCCGCGGCGGCGGTGCGTGGGCGAGACGGTCACATTGGTGACCGCGCTGGCGGCCACCGCCGCCCCGCCGACCGCCGTGATCTCCTGCGGGAAGGAGCGGAACGTCGCCACGCACCGGCCGCCGTCGAACGCGCCCTGCGTACGGTCGATGGCGACGCCCGAGCGCCGGGTCTCGACATCCCGGTCCGTCGGGGTCGGGGCGCGCAGAAAGCCGGTGTTCAGGGCCCGGACCCAGTCGGGGAACTCGGAGTCGGTCACCGTCCGTATCCCGGCCTCCGTCCGTATCCCGGCCTCCGTCCGGATGCCGGTGGGCGTCCGATTCCCGGTCGGCGTCGGGGAGCCGGCTGGCGTCGGGGTGTGGGCCGGGGTGTGGGCCGGCGTCAGGGTGTCGCCCGTCGTCCGGGTGCCCGTGGCCGCCGGGGCGTCAGTCGGTGTCCGCATGTCGGCGTGCGCGTGCGTCATGCGGGTCACGCTAGAGCGGCGGACCTCAGAAAGTCGCGCGGATTTCTCCGACCTCGACGCCGCCGCCGAGCAGCGGCATGCGCCCGATCCGGCCGACCACGGGCGCGTCGAGCCCCATCCGCTCAAGCACCCGGGCCAGCACGGGGCCCAGCACACGGCTCCCACCGTCGTCGATCTTGAAGGCCAGCGCCCGGCCGTCCGGAAGGGCCACCGCCTGCACCGCCTCCGCGCCCATCTTCGACAGCGCGCCCGGCACCTCGCGCATCAGCCAGGTGTCGTGACGCCGGGTGCCGGCCACATACTCGGGGTGGGCGCGCATCGCGTCCGCCACCCGGCGCTCGGCCGTGCCCGGCGCCGCCAGCACGAAGGACCGGTAGGCGCGGGCCAGACCGGTCAGCGTGATCGCCATCAGGGGCGCGCCGCAGCCGTCCGTGCCGACCGCGGACACCGGCTCGCCCGCCGCCTCCTCGACGACCGTGCGGACCAGCTGCTGCAGCGGGTGCGCAGGATCGAGATAGCTCTCCAGATCCCAGCCGCCCTGGCGGCAGGCGGCGAGCATCGCGGCATGCTTGCCGGAGCAGTTCATCGCCACCTTGTCCCGCACCTGGCCCGCCGCCAGATAGCTCTCCGCCTCGACCGGGTCCAGCGGCAGATCGGCCGGGGTCTGAAGCTCGGCGGAGGTCAGCCCGTGCTCGGCGAGCATCTTGCGTACGAGGTCGAGATGGAAGCCCTCGCCCGAGTGGCTGGCCGCCGCCAGCGCCAGCCGCTCCCCCGCCAGGTCGAGCCCCGCGCGCAGCACGGCGGCCGCCTGCATGGGCTTGTTGCTGGAGCGGGGGAAGACCGGAACCCCGGGCTCGCCGAGCGTCAGCTCCACGCTGCCGTCGGCGGCCAGAACGACCAGCGACCCGCGATGACGGCCCTCGACAAAGCCGGAGCGCACGACTTCGGCGAGGACCGGGGACATCGGGGACGCCGGAGACGACGCGGATATCGCGGCAGTGGCGGAGGAGGTCATCGGCGGCCTTCCAGGGGGTGGACCCGCCGGAGACCCCCGGGCCCGGCGGGGCCCCTGCGTCAGCCGAGCAGGTCGTCTACTTGTGCTTCTCCCTCACGGTACCTGCGGGCGATCTCCGCGCTGCACCCGTCGGCGGTCCGCTGGAGCAGCTGACGGCGGCGCGACACCTGCTGCTCATGGCGGACCAGCCGCCCCATCGCCGTATGCAGCTCCTCGTCCGTACGGGCGTCGAGGTCGGACAGCTCAACCTCCGCCAGCATCTCGGCGGCCAGCCGCCGGTACTCCTCGCCGTACGGCGTCGACAGCGTCACATGCCGGGCCGACGAGCGCTGCCGGGACGGGGCGTCGGCCAGGATCTCCGACAGCCGGTCGACCACCGGCGCCTCAGGGTCGCTGCGGCGGGCCAGCTCGGCCCGCAGGATGTCGATGCGCCCTTGGAGCAGCCGCCGCAGATAGCTGAGATCCGCCTCGTCTCGCTGGGCGTCCCGGCTCAGGGTGCGCAGCTCGTGCAGCTGCAGGGCGGGCAGCTCATACCGCGGGGCTTCGGGAAGCTCGCCCGCGGTCCGCTGCTGGGGCGGCTTTCCCAAGCCGCGGCCGGACGGGAAGTCCGGCACACGGTCCGTGCGGTCCGCCATGGGAAGTGGTACGGGCCCGGGAGAACGCCCGGCGTCCGAAATGCTCATATGCGTGTGTCCGTCCCCTCGACCGGCGCATGGAAGCACCGACTCGGTGCATGGTGCCACTCCGCGTACGCCGGATGCAGGCGCTCCGCGCCCCTCAGCCCCGGATAGGTTGATCTGCATGCGTGCAGTGGTACAGAGGGTCGACGGCGCGAAGGTCGTCGTGGCGGGCGAATCCGGGACGGAGACCGTCGGCGAGATCGTCGGCGAGGGACTGTGTGTGCTGGTGGGAGTCGCCCACGGGGACACGAAGGAGAAGGCGGCGCAGCTCGCCCGGAAGCTGTGGTCGGTGCGGATCCTCCAGGGGGAGAAGTCCTGCTCCGATGTGAATGCACCCCTCCTGGTGATTTCGCAGTTCACCCTCTACGGGGACGCCCGAAAGGGCCGTCGCCCCACCTGGAACGCGGCCGCGCCGGGAGAGATCGCGGAGCCGCTGGTCGACGAGGTGGTGGCGCGGTTGAGGGGGCTGGGGGCGAGGGTGGAGACGGGGCGGTTCGGCGCGGATATGCGGGTGTCGCTGACGAACCACGGGCCGTTCACCATCCTGGTGGAGGTTTAGGAGGCCGCTGTGCGGGGCGTTTTCCCCTCCCCGCCCCTTCCCGAAACCGGGGGCGGAGTCCCCGGGAAGACTCAGGGCTGGACCACGGCCTCCTGCGCCGCCGCCGTCGCGCCCGCGACCAACCCCGCATCCACCGGCACATTCCGCTTGACCAGCGCCAGCGCGATCGGGCCCAGCTCGTGGTGGCGCGCGGAGGTGGTGATGAAGCCGAGCTGACGGCCTTCCTCGCCCTCCGAGGCCAGCCGTACGGGCGTGCCGTGGCCGGGCAGCTGCACCTCGCTGCCGTCGAGGTGGAGGAAGACCAGGCGGCGCGGCGGCTTCCCCAGGTTGTGGACGCGGGCCACGGTCTCCTGGCCCCGGTAGCAGCCCTTCTGGAGGTGGACTGCGGAGCCGATCCAGCCCACTTCATGGGGGATGGTGCGGTGGTCGGTCTCAAAGCCGAGGCGGGGCCGGTGCTGCTCGACCCGCAGCGCCTCGTACGCCCAGATCCCGGCGAGCGGACCGTGCGCGGCCGCATAGCTCTCCAGGTCGGTGCGCGGCAGAAACAGATCGCGGCCGTGCGGGGTCTCCCGGACGACGACGCCCTCCGACGTCTCGGCGATCGATCCGGCCGGCAGATGGACCACCGCGAAGTCGGCGGTCCGGTCGGCGACCTCGACCTTGTAGAAGAACTTCATCGACTCCAGGTAGCCGATCAGCGCCTCCTGGGTGCCCGGCTCGACATGCGCCCAGACCGTCTCGCCGTCGTCGACGAGATACAGCGCGTGCTCGATATGGCCGTGCGCGGAGAGGATCAGCGCCTCGGCAGCCCGGCCGGCCGGGAGCTCGCTCATATGCTGGGTGAGCAGCAGATGCAGCCAGCTGAGCCGTTCCTCGCCGGAGACGGTGATGACGCCGCGGTGCGAGAGGTCGACGAGACCGGTTCCGCCGGCGAGTGCGCGCTGCTCGCGGAAGAGGTCGCCGTAGTGCGCGGCGACGCCTTCGTCGGGCCCCTCGGCGGGGACGGCGCCGGGCAGGGTCAACAGAGGGCTCTTCATGGCCCCAGCCTACGACCCGGCGGTTGACGGCTTCGCGGGGCTCTTCGCCGGCGGAGCGGCGGCCTGTTTCAGGACCTTCGCCGTGCAGTTCTCACACCGGCCGAAGATCGCGAAATGCTTGAGGTCGGTGTCAAAGCCGAAGGTGTCGCGGAGCTTGGCGGTGAACTCCTCGGCCACCCCCACATCCGCCTCGATCACCTCGGCGCAGTCCCGGCACACCAGATGCAGATGGTGGTGGCGGTCCGCCAGATGGTACGTGGGGGCGCCGTGGCCGAGATGCGTATGGCTGACCAGGCCCAGCTCCTCCAGCAGCTCCAGCGTCCGGTAGACGGTGGAGATGTTCACGCCGGAAGCCGTCTTGCGCACCTCGGAGAGGATGTCGTCGGGCGTGGCGTGCTCCAGCGCATCCACCGCCTCCAGCACCAGCTGGCGCTGGGGCGTCAGCCGGTAGCCGCGCTGTCGCAGATCGCTCTTCCAGTCGGTGCTCACCACGCCCCCAGTCTAGGGACTGGGGCCTACTTGAAGAAGGCGATTCCGTCGTCCGGCAGCTCCGGCAGGCTGCGCGCCATGGCGGCCACCTCGTCGGGTGTGACGACCTTCTTCAGCTGCGCCGACATATACGGCCGCAGCGGCACCTCGGGGGTGGCCTTCTCGCCGACCCACATCAGATCGCCGTTCACATAGCCGTAGAGCCGCTTGCCGCCGCTGTACGGGCCGGAGGCGGCCGTGCGGGCGACCGCGTCCGTCGCCAGGTCGATCTGCGGCTTCTTCTCGGCCAGCTCGCCGTACCAGACCTCGACGACGCCCTGGTCGCGGATCATGACGACCTCGACCTTGCGCGCGGCGTCGACACGCCAGTAGCCGCTCTCGCTCTCCAGCGGCCTGACCTTCTTGCCTTCGGAGTCCAGGACCCAGGTGCGCGAGACGTACTCGATGAAGTCCCGGCCGTCGTGGCTGAAGGTCACGGACTGGCCGAAGTTGCACTTCTCGGCGCCGGGGAAGTCCGATACGCCCGCGCCTTCCCAGGTCCCGAGGAGGAACGCGAGGGGGACGAGGTTCGGGTTGAGGTCGGACGGGATCTCAATCATGAGCAGCTCTGGCGATCTGTTGGGGGGTGCGGGCGGTGTAACGCGCTGGTCAGCGCTGACCCTGGTACAGCTTCTTCACGGCCAGCCCGGTGAAGGCGAGAACGCCGACGCAGACCAGGACCAGCAGGGCTTCGAAGAATGCCTCAAGCACGGGGTGCTCCTCGGATGAGCGGTGTGGGCGGTGACAGGGCCGGTCCCCAGCCTAATGGGTGGCACGCCGTTCCCCGGTGTGAGGTACGACCGGGCTGCGCCTACAGTGCGCCCTATGGCGAAGAAGCTCGTGATCAAGGTGACCGCTGGGGCCGACGCACCGGAGCGGTGTTCGCAGGCCTTCACGGTGGCGGCCGTCGCCGTCGCCAGCGGGGTGGAGGTATCGCTCTGGCTGACCGGGGAGTCCTCGTGGTTCGCGCTGCCCGGGCGGGCGGCGGAGTTCGAGCTGCCGCACGCCGCCCCGCTGCCGGAACTGATCGACTCGGTGCTGGCGGGCGGGGGCATCACGCTGTGCACCCAGTGCGCGGCGCGCCGGGAGATCACGGAGAAGGATGTGATCGACGGGGTGCGGATCGCGGGGGCGCAGGTCTTTGTGAGCGAGTCGATGGCGGACGGCGTCCAGGCGCTGGTGTACTGACCGGCGCGCCGTCCGTCCGGGGGGGGGAGCGCCGTCTGGGCTGAGCCGTCTGGGCTGGCCCCCTGGGCTTACTCCCGGGGCTTCTTCTTGCCGTCCAGCTCGTCCCACCACTCGTCGGACTGCGGATCCCCGGAGGGAGCGTCCCACCAGCGGTCCTCCGGCCCCCGCCGGTTGGCGATCACGGCGGCCAGCGGCGGGATGACCATGGCGACCAGGCACATCGCGACGGCCGCGGGCACCGACCAGAGCCGTACGAAGGCCCAGGCCGATACAAAGAGGACAAGGCACACGCCCATCAGCAGAAAGTAGGCGTGACGGCGTCGCGCGTACATGTCTCAAGGCTACGGCCGAGCGGGCCCGGAACGACCGAAGGGCCGCACCCCGTTCCCAGTGGCGTCCAACCCCGGGGGTGCGGCCCTTCGGCCGGTATGCGGTTGTCCGGTCAGCTCCGCTGACCATCCGTGCGACGGCTCACACCGCGATGGCGACTTCCGCCAGGCCGCCCTTCTGGGCCACGACCGTGCGGTCCGCGGTCCCGCCCGGGACCAGGGCGCGCACGGTCCAGGTGCCCTCGGCCGCGTAGAAGCGGAACTGGCCCGTCGCCGAGGTGGGCACCTCGGCGGTGAACTCTCCGGTCGAGTCCAGCAGCCGGACGTAACCGGTGACAGGCTCGCCGTCGCGGGTCACCTGGCCTTGGATGGTGGTCTCACCGGGCTTGATCGTCGAGGCGTCGGGGCCGCCGACCTGCGCTCCACACATATCTCTGTCCTGTCCTAGAGGTCGGGGTCCGGGATTACTTGTTCGCGCCGAGCTCGATCGGCACGCCGACGAGGGAGCCGTACTCGGTCCACGAGCCGTCGTAGTTCTTGACGTTCTCCACACCGAGCAGCTCGTGCAGCACAAACCAGGTCAGCGCGGAGCGCTCGCCGATGCGGCAGTAGGCGATGGTGTCCTTCGCCAGGTCGACCTGCTCCTCGGCGTACAGGGCCTTGAGGTCGTCGTCCGACTTGAAGGTGCCGTCGTCGTTGGCGTTCTTCGACCACGGGATGTTGCGGGCGCTCGGCACATGGCCGGGGCGCTGCGACTGCTCCTGCGGGAGGTGCGCCGGGGCGAGCAGCTTGCCGCTGAACTCGTCGGGCGAACGCACGTCGACGAGGTTCTGGGTGCCGATCGCGGCCACGACGTCGTCGCGGAAGGCGCGGATCGCGGTGTTCTGGGCCTTGGCCTTGTACTCCGTGGCCGGGCGCTGCGGCACCTCGGCGACCAGGTCGCGGGAGTCCAGCTCCCACTTCTTGCGGCCGCCGTCGAGGAGCTTGACGCTCTCGTGGCCGTAGAGCTTGAAGTACCAGTAGGCGTAGGAGGCGAACCAGTTGTTGTTGCCGCCGTAGAGGATGACGGTGTCGTCGTTGGCGATGCCCTTCGCGGACAGGAGCTTCTCGAAGCCCTCCTGGTCGACGAAGTCACGGCGCACCGGGTCCTGGAGGTCCTTCTTCCAGTCGATCCGCACGGCGTTCTTGATGTGGTTCTTGTCGTACGCCGAGGTGTCCTCGTCGACCTCGACGATGACGACCTTGGGGTCGTCGAGATGGGCCTCGACCCAGTCGGCGTCTACCAGGACGTCGCTGCGGCTCATGCTGTGTCTCCTCCGGGGCAGTGTGCGGCGGTGATGGCGGTGCGGATCGAAATCGAGTCGAATCGAGTCGGGTCGTCGATCGCGGGCAGAACGGTGCTGCGGTGTGCGGGTACGCGGAAGCGCGAGTCGTACAGGCACGGTCGGCGGCCCTGACGCGGTCGGTCGAAGGGCCGGGGATACGGGAGCCGGGCTCCCGCTCAGACGGCGCGACAGAGCATGGCGGCGACGCGGCACAGGTCTACTGCCCGCCGCTTCGTGAGGTCCGCCTGTCGCTGCTTCATGGGTCAGATCGTAGGGACGACTCGGCGGCCATGTCACCGGTGTGTCGCATTCTGAGACGCGATCGTCCGGCATTCGGGATGTCGATCACGCCGGGGCGCTTGGGAGCGGCCTCCGCGCCGGTCCGGCGGGGATGGCCTTCTGCCCAGCGGACGGGGGCGTCTCACCATACGGCCGGAGCGCGTCCGGGAAGCCACCGCCCCCGGGCAGGAGGCCGCGTCCGGGGAGCCACCGCGCCCGGCAGGGGCACGCCCGGGAAGCCACCGCGCCCGGCAGGGGCACGCCCGGCGGGAAACCGCGGTGCCCGGCCAGCCGCGGCCCCGAGCCTGCGCCGTGTTCAGCCTGCCAGTGAGATGTTCTCGCCGGTGACCGTGAAGACCACGCCGTCCGGCTTCGCCTCCACCTTCTGAAGCTTCAGGCCCGCGGGCAGTCCGGCGAGCCGCCGGTCGAAGTCGGTCCGCTTGCGGATCAGTTCCTCCAGGCCCGGGATGCCCTCACCGGGGACGCTGTCCGCCCGCACCCGGACCGTGTCGTCGCCTGCCAGGCTGACGGTGGAGGTGACGCTGCGCGTCACCGTGCGGCCGAGGATCTCCACCGAGCCGGTGACCTTGACCTTGCCGTTCTCCCCGTAGGCGACGGAGACGCCGTCCTCGGCGACCGCCGTGAGGTCCTCGTACGAGATCCTCGCCTCGCCCTGGGCGCGCGCCGCGACCGCGCTGCCGAAGCCCTCGCCCAGGCGTACGTCGTACAGGTCGGCGGTCAGCTCGCTGATCCGCACCGGGCGGCCGGAGGCGCTGGTCCGGATGCCGGAGAGGGTGACCTCCACCTCGTCCAGCCGCTTGTCCGCGACCTGGGTCAGAAAGGGGAAGCCCTTGATGGACACGTCTTTCGAGGCGGCCGTTCCCTGCTGGAGGGAGATGCGGTCGGCGGCCCGCGACTGAGCGACATAGACCGCGAGGCGGTCGGCGGCGACGAACAGCCCGCCGAGGATGATCGCGGTGATCAGCAGTATCCGCAGCGCTCGCATGTCCCTGTCGTCCCCCACGTGTCGTCCGCACCGTGCGTACCGTGCGTACGCCCGTTGCGCGTCCGCTTCAATGATCGACGTCCGATTGAGGCAAATGGTTCCGGCGGCGGGCGACGGAACCCGCCCGGACGGCCCGGCCCCCTCGTCTATCCCAGCGCGCGGCCCAGCACATACACCGCGGGTGCGGCGGCGGTCAGCGGCAGCGCCACCCCCGCCGTGAAGTGGACGAAGCGCGAGGGGTAGTCATAGCTGGCCGCCCGCAGTCCGATGAGCGCGCAGCCGCCCGCGGCGAGGCCGAGCAGCGCCCCGTCGCCCCCCGCTCCGGCGAGCCCGCCCACGGCGATGCCCGCGCCCGCGGCGGCGAGCAGGGACACGACGACGGATGCGACGCCGGGCAGGGGCAGCGCCCGCGTCAGCGCGGCGGCCGCGACGGCGAGCGCGCCGATCGCCACGGCCCGAGTCTCCGCAGCGAGATGCCCGGCCGCGAGGATGGTCAGCGCCGCGGAGGCCACGGTGGCCATCAGCCCGTACACCCTTTCGTCCGCGCCGGCGCGGCTGCGGAGCTGGAGTACGAGGGTGAGCAGCACCCAGACGCCGAGCGTGCCGGTGATCGCGGCGGTGGCGTGCGCACGGCCCACGGCGAGCAGCGCGGCGTCCGCGGCGAGTCCGCCGGCGAAGGCGAGGGCGATGCCCTGGCGGGCGGGCCACATGCCGTTGAGCCGGAACCAGCCCGCGGCGGTGACCGCCTGGAGGAGCACCAGCGGGAGGAGCAGTCCGTACGTCCCCAGGGCAGCGCCGCCCGCGAGCAGCAGGCCGAGCAGCGCGGTCAGCCCGGCGGGCTGGATGCCGGGCGGGATGATCGGCGACCGCCCCTCGGCGCGGGCGCGCTGCGCGTCGGTGATCCGGGCGTTGCCGAGGGTCGTGGGGGCGCTGTAGCCGGCGGCGTCGAAGGACGGCGACGGCATGGCGGGCTCGACCGGGGCGGCGGGGACGGCCGGGGCCGGGACCTCGGGAGGCAGCGGCTGGGCGGGGGCGGGGTACGCCCCGGGCTCGTACGCCTGAGGGGGGTACGTCTGCGGCGGCAGATAGGCCGTGTCGGCTGCGGCGTGCCGCGGCGCCGCCTGCACGGCCTCGTACGTCTGGTACGGCTCATACGCCTGCTGCTGGTACGGCTGCTGCGGCTGGTAGCCCTGTGCCGGCTGTTCCCGCTGGACCGCCGGCTGGTGGTGCGTGTCCCAGGTCTGGCCCTCCCACGTCTGGGTGACCTGGGGATCACTCCGACCCCCGCCCGCGGTGTAGGGGTCGGCATAGGGATCGGCGTAGGGGTCGTACGACGCGTCGTACGGATACTGCTGATCGCTGCTGCTCATGGCTGCGCGCTTCACCCTCCTGCGAACGGCGGGAGCACCTCGACCGTGCCGCCCTCGGCCAGCCGTACCGTCTCATGCCCGCGCGTCCCCACGGGGTCGCCGTCGACGAGAAACGAACACCTTTGGAGTACCCGGACCAGTTCGCCCGGGTGCCGCTCCCGGGCGGCGTCGAGCGCCTGGGCGAGGTTCTCCGCCGCATACGGCTCCTCGGCCACCCCGGCGGCGGCCTTGGCCGCGGCCCAGTAGCGGATCGTGCCCGCTGCCATAGCGGCACTCCTTTCGTCGCCTCGTCGCCCTCCATGATGAGCCATGCGCACCGCGGCCCCGCCGCGCACCCGTGCACCCATGCGCCCCCGGTGCGACCCGGAAGGGGCCTGGAAGGAATCCGGAAGGAATCGGAAAGTGATCTGCGAAACGTCCACAGTGTGAAATCGGCCCTCTGTCCTTTTCACTCTGGTGGGCTATCCTGCACGGCAGAGGATCCGGGCAGCGCAGCCCCCGGGTCCTTTTGCGTTTTCTGGCCGTTGTTACAGGCAGGTGAACAAAGGCTCACACTGGCTCTCAGGGCGCGGAGAGCCGGTGCGGAGCGACCGAAGGAACAACCGACCGACCGTAGGAAGCAGTGCCGCCGAGCCACGTCCTCGCAGGGACCGAGGAGGAAACGACGTTATGGGCGAGCTGATCACGCACCACTCGAAACCGACCCGGGCAGGTGGTCGGGGATGAGTTCTCTGCTGCTGCTGACCAATGCCCTCCAGCCGTCGACGGAGGTGCTTCCGGCGCTCGGCCTGCTGCTGCACAGCGTCCGCGTCGCGCCGGCCGAGGGCCCGGCCCTCGTCGACACCCCCGGAGCGGACGTCATCCTGATCGACGGCCGCCGCGACCTTCCGCAGGTGCGGTCGCTGTGCCAGCTGCTGCGCTCCACCGGGCCCGGCTGTCCGCTGATCCTGGTCGTCACCGAGGGCGGGCTCGCCGCCGTCACCGCGGACTGGGGCGTCGACGACGTCCTGCTGGACACGGCGGGCCCCGCCGAGGTCGAGGCCCGGCTGCGGCTGGCCATGGGCAGACAGCAGATCGGCTCCGACGACTCCCCGATGGAGATCCGCAACGGCGATCTGTCGGTGGACGAGGCGACCTACAGCGCCAAGCTGAAGGGCCGGGTGCTCGATCTGACCTTCAAGGAATTCGAGCTGCTGAAGTATCTGGCACAGCACCCGGGGCGGGTCTTCACCCGGGCGCAGCTGCTGCAGGAGGTCTGGGGGTACGACTACTTCGGCGGCACCCGCACGGTCGACGTCCATGTGCGGCGGCTGCGGGCCAAGCTGGGGCCGGAGCACGAGTCCCTGATCGGCACCGTCCGGAATGTCGGCTACCGCTTCGTGGTGCCGGAGAAGGTCGAACGTGCCGCCGAAGAGGCCAAGGCGGCCGCGCTCGCCCGTTCGGAGGACACCCGCGAGGGTGCCGAAGAGAACCAGAAAGCGAGCGTTCGCCCTGCCCAGAGGTAGGTCACCCCGCGTAGACTGCCGCGCGTGGCCAAGGTGACGCGGGACGATGTGGCGCGACTGGCGGGTACGTCGACCGCCGTCGTGAGCTACGTCATCAACAACGGACCCCGGCCGGTCGCCCCGGCCACGCGCGAGCGTGTCCTCGCCGCGATCAAAGAGCTTGGCTACCGGCCCGACCGGGTCGCCCAGGCGATGGCGTCGCGGCGCACGGACCTCATAGGCATGATCGTGCCCGACGCGCGGCAGCCGTTCTTCGCGGAGATGGCGCATGCCGTGGAGCAGGCCGCGGCGGAGCGCGGAAAGATGGTCCTCGTCGGGAACTCCGACTATCGCGACGAGCGCGAGGTCCACTATCTGCGGGCCTTCCTCGGCATGCGGGTCTCCGGGCTGATCCTGGTCAGCCAGGGCCCGAGCGAGCGGGCCGCGGCGGAGATCGAGGCGTGGGACGCGCGCGTGGTGCTGCTGCACGAGCGGCCCGAGGCGATCGACGACGTGGCCGTCGTCACCGACGACATCGGCGGCGCGCAGCTCGCCACCCGCCATCTGCTGGAGCACGGCCACCCGTACGTCGCCTGCCTCGGCGGCGTCGAGTCGACCCCGGCGGTCGGCGACCCGGTGGCCGACCACGTCGAGGGCTGGCGGCGGGCGATGCTGGAGTCCGGCCGGGAGACGGAGGGCCGGCTCTTCGAGGCCCCGTACAACCGGTACGACGCCTACCGCATCGCCCTGAAGCTCCTCTCCGGCCCCGAGCGGCCCCCGGCGATCTTCTGCTCCACCGACGACCAGGCGATCGGCGTGCTGCGGGCGGCCCGCGAGCTGCGGATCGACGTGCCGACACAGCTGGCGGTGGCCGGCTTCGACGATGTGAAGGAAGCCGCGCTGACGGACCCGCCGCTGACGACGGTCTCCTCCGACCGCCCGGCGATGGCCCGCGCGGCGGTCGACCTGGTCCTGGACGACGGTCTGCGCGTCTCCGGCTCGCGCCGGGTGCGGGTCAAGCAGTTCCCCTCGGGCCTGGTCATCCGCCGCTCCTGCGGCTGCGGCGGCTGACGCGGCGCACGGCTGACGCCTCCGGCCGCGCGGTTCTTTGGCCCAGGGGCGGCCCTCCGGCCTGGGGCTCCGGCCTGGGTGCGACTCTCCGGCCCAGAGGGGGCCTCTCCGGCCCGGGGAGGATCTCAGCCCGGGGCGTCAGCCCACCTTCTGGATCAGCTCCTGACGCTGCCGGTCACCCAGGCCCCCGGCCCGGCGGTTGGCGTCGATCCCGATCTCATCCATCAGGGCCGTCACCTTGGCCGGGCCCAGACCGGGACAGGCCCTCAGCAGCTGGGACACCTTCGTCTTGCCGACGATCGTGTCGTCCTGGGCCTTCTTCAGCACCTGGCTCAGCTTCTTGTTGCCGGTGCGGAGGGAATCCAGCAGCTGCGACCTGGCCTTGCGCGCCTCGGCGGCCTTCTCCAGCGCCGCCTTGCGCTGCTCGGGGGTCATGGAAGGCAGGGGCATGGTGGTTCTCCCGGTAGGGGGCACATATCCGATGTCCGACATGTGCCCCGGCCCCGGACCCGAGAACGCCGACGCGCCGGGGTTTCACCCGGCTGAACCAGCCGCCGTTACGACCTCCCCGCTACGCCCTCCCGCCGCAGATCACGTCGTACGGCCGTCCGATGGCGACGGTGAGCTGCATCGGCTCGGTCGTCCCGGCCGGGCACTGCGCCTCCTCCTCGACAAGGCCGAGCACCTTGAACACATCCCCGCCGCCGGAGGCACACGCCACCTCCTGCGCCGACGAGGTCACACAGTCCCCCTCCACCAGCTGCCCGCCGCCGGCCCCCGGATCACCGGGATGGTCCCCGGACAGATTCCGCCCGCAGACGGTCTTGGTGGGGATGCCCCCGTCCCCGTCCCCGTCGTCCGACCCGAACGACACCTTCACCTGAATGATCAGATCCGTGCCGCCCGGACACTGCACCGCATTCGGCAGAATGCTGGCGTCCTTGATCTCCAGCGCCTTGAACGTCGCCCCGGGGTCGCCGCAGTCCAGCGCCCTGTACCCATCGGGCGCCCGCTCGGGATCGGGCCCACCGCAGTCCCCGACCTCCCAGGACCCGCCCTTCCCGTCCGACGCGGACGACGGCGACGCGGACGCGGTGGCCGACGCCCCGGAGCCCCCGGACCCCCCGCCGTCATCCCCGAAGAGCTTCGAGGCCCCGTACCCCAGCCCGAGCATCACGGCAAGGATCACCAGTACGGGCAGACACCCTCCCGACCGTCTCTGATTCGGTGCCGGGTTGGGCATACCGCCTTGCGAAGCCATGTGTTCCCCCTACTGAAAGCTAACGACGCGATGCGTTGACAGACCGCGGACAGTGACGCGCCATGAGCACCTCACGGTTCCCCCTCCGGGGGAAGGCGGGCCAGCACGTGGGCATCGAGGAAGCCCCGTTCGGAGGCTGGGTCGTGGAACAGCCGGGCGAACGGGACCAGCCCGGCCCCGGCCAGCAACTCGGCGAACCGGTCCACCGGCCAGCTGTATGCGGGCGTCACCTTGTGGTCGAAACGGACCGGCTCCGGCCCGTCGGTGGCGAAGAACGAGACCAGGAGCAGGCCCCCTGGCGCCAGCACCCGCACCTGCTCGGCAAGCAGCGCGGGCAGATCCCCCGGCGGGGTGTGGATCATCGAGTAGTGGGCCAGTATGCCGCCGAGCGCGCCGTCCTCGACCGGCAGGGCCTCCATCCGCGCCTCGTCGAACCGCAGCGCCGGATGGGCCCGCCGGGCATGGTCGACCATGCCCGGGGAGAGGTCCACCCCGAAGGCGTCCAGCCCGAGGTCGTGCAGCATGGCCGTCAGATGCCCGGGCCCGCATCCGACATCGGCGGCCCGCGGGTTCCCCGTCCCGCGCACCAGCTCGGCGAAGGTGCCGATCATGGCTCGCGCGAACGGCTGCGTCTCCAGCCGATCGGCGAACATCGACGCATACAGCTCGACGATCCCGTCGTAGGCTGCCTTGGTCTCGTCCTGGTACTCCACCACGACGAGAAGCTAACATCGTGCCCGTTCGCAACCCTTCCCCGCCCCGTGCCGACCTCCGCCACAGGAACGGCCGACGTACCCGGCCGGGCCAGGCCACGGTGACCGGCCTTGTGAGCCATGTGCTCCCTCTCCGATACGGCGGCGCAACGCGCCCCAAGGCCAGACCGCTTCCGGACCGCGCCCTATGCCTCAACTGCCGTAACTTAGAGGGGACATTCATCTGTCGGGGGCGCTTATGCCGTACGAGGACGAGACAAGCATCGGTGACCGGATCGGCCGGTTGCGTCTGCGCCGCGAACTCACCCAGGAACAGCTCGCCGAGGCCGCGCACGTATCCGTAGACACAGTACGGAAGTTGGAGCAGAACCAGCGGCTGACCGCCCGGCTGTCACGCTCAACCAGCTTGCGCACGCGCTGGATGTCGAGACGTCGGCCCTGGTCGGCCAGCCGACCACCTTCGAGGCCCGCAGCGAAGGGGACGAGCCGTCAGTGCTCGCCCTGCGACGGGCCGTCTCGCCGGTCTCCGACATTCTCGGTGAGGACCCGGACCCCGAAGATCCGCCGTCGACAGGCGCGTTGCGCACCTCTTTCCGCTCGACGGAGCGCATTCGCCGTGAGGGTCGGATGGGCGAGATCGGCGCGCTTCTGCCCCAGTTGATCCGCGACGCGCGGGCGGCGGCCCGGTCGCATCACGGAGCCTCGCAGAAGTCGGCCTACGCCGTACTCGCCGAGGCATATCAGGTCGCGGCGACTACTCTCACCGCCCTCGGCAAGGAAGACGCCGCCTTCGCCGCGATGGAACGCGCCACGGATGCCGCACGGCGCTCGGACGACCCCCTTCTGGAGACCGTGGGCGCCTCCACGCTTGCGTGGATCTTCACCAAACAGGGCCGCCTGGAGGACGCCGAACGTCTCGCGCTCCATTACGCCGACCGGAACGAACCCGGATTCCGCTCCAGGCCTCTCGAGCTTTCCCTCTGGGGAATCCTCCTTCTCCGCGCGGCGACGGCGACGGTGCGCCAAGGTGAGCGCACATACGACCGCGTGGAGGAACTGCTGCGCATGGCAGCGGCGGCAGCCGCCGGCATCGGCCGAGACCGGCTCGACTACGCGACTCCGTTCGGCCCCACCAACACCGGCGTGGCGAAGGTGAACTTCCTGGTCGAGATGGAGAGCAGCCAGGAGGCGATCACCGCGGCCCGAACCATCCCGGACGTCCGGTCGCTCCCGCCGACCTGGCGGGCCCGCTTCCATGTGGATCGTGCCCTCGCCTACGCGGACCTCGACCGCGATGAGCACGCTGCCCACGCACTGCTGCTGGCGGAGCGGGACGCCCCCGAGTGGATGCGCTACCACGGCACCGCCCGCCGCCTCGTCGCCGACCTCCGCGCCCGCGAGCGCCGCCGGGTTTCCCCGGTGACCGAACTGGCGGACCGGTTGCGCCTGGACCGGTAGGACGTGACGTCCTACTCGTACTGAGAAATGGCACACAGCGTCACTGCTGCATGGCCGTACGCGTAGCGGCGAGCACGCGCGCCCGTCCGCGCCCCGGGACGCTGCGGCAGCTCCCCGACGGCGGCAGGGCATTCGGAACCGGCCGGGCCCGGCCGCGGCGTACCGTTCTGAGTGTCAGGTCAGACCGAACGGAGTCCAGGATGCCCCAGCACAGCGACACCGCTTCAACCTTCGGCCAGCGAGTCCAGGCCGCCCGCGAACGGACCGGGAAGACCCGCGCCGTCGTCGCAGGCCTCATGGGCCACTCCGTCGAGTGGGTCAAGGCCATCGAGCGCGGCGCCATCGGCATGCCCCGCCTGCCCAAGCTGATCCAACTCGCCCACATCCTCGGTATCGAGGACCTTTCAGAGCTCACCGGGGACGAACGGATCGCCGCTGTCACCTACATCAAGGCCGTTCACGATGACCTGCCCGTCGTCAAGCGAGCGCTGACCACGTATCAGCTCCAGCCCTCCGGTCGCGAGCCCGAGACGCCGCAGGCACTCGTCGCCAGAGTGCGCAAGGCGTGGCGGCTGTGGCACTCCGAGGGCGACCACAGGACCGGCATCGTCGCCCTGCTGCCCGACCTCCTCGCGGACGCCCAGCACTCCGCCCGCGCGCTGGAAGGCGCCGACCGCCGCCGGGCTCTCGTCGCTCTGGCCGAGACCTACCATCTGGCGCAGCTGTACCTGTCGTTCCAGCCGGTGCCCGACCTGGTGACGATGACAGGCGACCGGGCCATGGCCGCTGCGCAGGACGCCGACAGCCCCCGCGCGATCGCGGCCGCCGCCTGGTACATGAACCATGTCCACCGTGACGCCGGGGAGGCCGCTGAGGCACGCGTCGAGCTTGCCGAGGACGCCGCGAGTCTCCTGCGCCGGGATGACGACGACCCCGAGGACATCGCCCGCCGCGGGCTGCTGTTCCTGGCCGTGGCTCTGTCGTTCGCCAAGACGGGGCAGGCGGGGGACGCGTGGCGGTACTGGGACAAGGCCGACGCGGAAGCCAGGAAACTGGGTGACGACTATGCCCACCCCTGGCTCATCTTCGGACGGGGCATCGTCCACGGGTACGCGATCACAATGCAGAACGACTTCGTCCAGCCCGCTCGAGCGGTCGAGGCGGCGAACGATCTGGACCTGGAGCAGATCCCTTCCGCGACGCGACGCTCGTATCACCTGATCGAGACCGCCCGGGCGCACAACCTGCTCGGCGAAGGCGTCGCGGCGGTATCGCTACTGCGCAAGGCACACGAGGAATCCCCCGAGACGGTCCGCTTCAACCTGCACACCCGCTCGGTGCTGCCGGAGCTGGCGAAGTCCGGGCCGCGGATGGTGCAGAACGATGCCCGGCGGCTGGCACGCGAGATCGCCGTACCCGTGTGATCGCTGAGGGGGCAGGAACTCTGCCCCTGGGCAAGGGGGTAGGGACTCTGCCCCCTGCGCCCTGATGCCCGGCCTACCGTCAGTGACGTAGCGATCACTGCGATCCTGAGGGAATCACCCATGCCGGACATCGAGTACAGCCAGCCCCCGTCGTGCGTCTACTGCCCCGAGCAGGGCCCGGACGCCTGCGTAAGGCTGACCTACCCGTCCCCCGAGAGCCCGGGCGAGCCCGTCTTCGCGCACACCGATTGCGCCACGGCGCGCGGCATCGTCCCGCTGTACCGGCCCACCGACCCGCTCGTAGGTTTTGGCCGCCGCGGGCAGGAGGCGGCGCGGTGAGCGAGGCGACCCGGCGGGGCAAGACGTGACCGGCTTTCCGCCCCCCGCTGAGCCCGCCCATCCCCGCCGCCCACCCTTATATGCCCACCTTTATATGGGGCATACAGGCTTCTGCGCCGCTTCTCAGGGCGGACTCAGACAGTTCTCATCTCCGGGTCGAAGACTCGTTGCCATGACGGACTACTACCGCCGAGGCGGCGACGAGCACAGCGAAGGTCAGCAGCGGCAGCCGTACGGCCAGGGTGGATACCCGCCCCCGCCGCCGTACCGGCCCGGGTACGAGCCGCAGAGTGCCACGCCCCCGGTGACCGTGTGGCCGGGGGACGGCGGGGCGGGGTATCAGCCGCCGGGGGAGGTCGTCGTGCAGGCGTCGGCCGCGGCGGCGCCGGTGGGGCCGGAGGGCGGGCGGCGGGCGCGGGCCAAGCGGCCGGTGGCGCTGTTCGCGGCCGTGGCGATCGTGGCGGCCGGCATCGGGGGCGGGGCGTCCGCGCTGGTGCAGGGGCTGGCCGGGGGCAGCGGCAGCGGGTCCGCCGGAAACGCGGTGACCGGCACCAATGTGTCGCAGAGCAGCAAGGGCACCGTCGCCGGTGTCGCCCAGGCCGTGTCGCCGAGCATCGTGGAGATCAACGCCGCCTCCGGGAGCGGACAGTCGACCGGCTCCGGGGTGATCATCACCGCGGACGGCGAGATCATCACCAACAACCACGTCGTGGCCGGGGCCTCCGCGATCCAGGTGAAGCTCAGCGACGGCAAGACCTACGACGCGCATGTCGTCGGCACGGACTCCTCCAAGGACCTCGCGCTGATCAAGCTGGAGGGGGCCAGTGGCCTCAAGGCGGCGACGCTGGGCGACTCCGACAAGCTCCAGGTCGGCGACGAGGTGGTGGCCATCGGTTCGCCCGAGGGGCTGACCGGCACCGTCACCAGCGGCATCGTCTCGGCGCTCGACCGGGACGTCACCGTCTCCCGGGAGCAGGGCCAGGAGTACGGCCAGGGCCAGGGCGGACAGCGCGGCTGGCCGTTCGAGTTCGGCGGGCAGCAGTTCAACGGCGACACGGGCTCGTCGAAGACGACGTACCAGGCCATCCAGACCGACGCCTCCCTCAACCCCGGCAACTCCGGCGGCGCGCTGATCAATATGAACGGCGAGGTCATCGGCATCAACTCCGCCATGTACTCGCCCAGCGCCGCCACCGGCTCCACCGCGGGCAGCGTCGGCCTCGGCTTCGCCATCCCGGTCAACGACGTCAAGGCCGACCTGGACGCCCTCCGCTCGGGCTCCTCCAGCTGACCAGGGCAGATCGCGTGCGAGGCTGAAGGCATGACTGCTACCGGTGAAGGCGGACGCATCCTGATCGTCGACGACGAGCCCGCCGTACGCGAAGCCCTCCAGCGCAGCCTCGCCTTCGAGGGGTACGACACCGAGGTCGCCGTCGACGGCGTCGACGCCCTGGCACGGGCGGAGTCGTACAGACCCGACCTGGTCGTCCTCGACATCCAGATGCCCCGCATGGACGGGCTGACCGCGGCCCGCAGGCTCCGCTCGTCCGGCTCGCGGGTGCCGATCCTGATGCTCACGGCGCGCGACACCGTCGGCGACCGGGTCACGGGGCTGGACGCGGGCGCGGACGACTACCTGGTCAAGCCGTTCGAGCTGGACGAGCTGTTCGCCCGCATCCGCGCCCTGCTGCGCCGCAGCTCCTACGCGGCGGACGCGGGCGCGGCCCCGGCCGACGACATCCTGTCCTTCGCCGATCTGCGGATGAACCTGGCGACCAGGGAGGTCGTCCGCGGCACGCGCCGGGTGGAGCTGACCCGCACCGAATTCACCCTGCTGGAGCTGTTTCTGGCGCATCCGCGCCAGGTCCTGACCCGGGAGCAGATCCTCAAGGCGGTCTGGGGCTTCGACTTCGAGCCGAGCTCCAACTCACTGGATGTGTATGTGATGTATCTGCGCCGCAAGACGGAGGCGGCGGGCGAGCCGCGCCTGGTGCACACGGTGCGCGGGGTGGGCTACGCCCTGCGCGAGGGGTCGGCCGCCGAGTGACCGGTCCCGTCCAGCGCTTCCGCGCACTGCCGCTGCGCTCCCGGCTGGCACTGCTGGTCGCCACGGCGGTCGCGGTCGCCGTCGCCGCGGTGTCCGTCGCCTGCTGGCTGGCGACCCGCGCGCAGCTGCACAACGAGCTCGACACCTCCCTGGAGAACACCAGCGCACCGGTGGGCACGGTGCGCTCCGCCATCGCCGCGTGCAGCGCCAGCCGGGCGGACGAGGCGTCGCCCGGCTTCGCGTACATCCAGGTGGTGTGGCCGGACGGCCGCCGCTGCGTCGCCCCGTACCAGCAGCCGGTCAAGGTGCAGGAGGAGGACGTCGCCGTCGCCGCGGGCGCGCTGGAGAGCGCGCTGCACAACAGCACCACGGACGGCGGTGTGCCGGTGCGCGTCCACACCGAGCGCATCCCCCTCGGCGGCCAGGGCACCGTCGCCGTGTCCGTCTCCCGCCCCCTCACGGAGATCGACGCCTCGCTCAAGCAGCTGGCGGTCCTGCTGAGCGTCGTCGCGGGCGTGGGCGTCGTGGGCGCGGGCGCGGCGGGCCTGTGGGTGGCCCGCACCGGGCTGAGGCCCGTCGACCGGCTCACGGGCGCGGTGGAGCACATCGCCCGCACCGAGGATCTGACCGTGAGCATCCCCGTCGAGGGCGAGGACGAGATCGCCCGGCTGTCCCGCTCCTTCAACTCGATGACCGCCGCGCTGGCCTCCTCCCGGGACCGCCAGTCGCAGCTCATCGCGGACGCCGGCCATGAGCTGCGGACCCCGCTGACCTCCCTGCGCACGAACATCGAGCTGCTGGCGCGCAGCGAGGAGACGGGCCGGGCCATCCCGGCCGCCGACCGCGCCGCGCTGCTGGCCTCGGTCACGGCGCAGATGACGGAGCTGGCCGCCCTCATCGGCGACCTCCAGGAGCTGTCCCGGCCGGATGCCGCCGTGCCGGGTCCGCTGAAGGTGGTCGGGCTGCACGAGATCGCCGAGACCGCGCTGAAGCGGGCCCGGCTGCGCGGCCCCGAGCTGGTCTTCGAGGCGGAGCTGCGCCCTTGGTACGTACGGGCTGAGCCGGCCGCGCTGGAACGGGCGGTGGTCAACGTACTGGACAACGCGGTGAAGTTCTCCCCGCCCGGCGGCACGGTCGAGGTGCGGCTCACGGACGGCGAGCTGACGGTGCGGGACCACGGCCCCGGCATCCCGGAGGACGAACTGCCGCATGTCTTCGAGCGGTTCTGGCGCTCCCCGTCCGCCCGTTCCCTGCCGGGCTCCGGTCTCGGCCTGTCCATCGTGGCCCGTACGGTGCACCAGGCGGGCGGCGAGATCGCCCTCACCCGCGCGGAGGGCAGCGGCACGCGCGCCTCGATCCGCCTCCCGGGGGCCCCGACCCCGCCGCCGGACACTCCGTAGGGACGCCGGACACTGTGCAGGGACGCCGTCCCCACCGGGTCAGTTGTGGCGGATCAGCGACTCGACCAGGCCCGCGCGGGTGTTGGGGTAGTCCATGGGGACGATGCCGAGGCCCGTCCAGCCGTCCGCCTCCGCGCCGTCCAGGAAGGAGTGGACGCGCGGGTTGAGGCGGTCGGAGTTCCAGCGGGGCGGCAGATACGCCGAGGTGCTGACATGGTTGACGTACAGCCTGCCCGGCTGCCGCACGGCCTTGCGGAAGTGCGCCTCGATCTTCGGGTACTTGGCCCCGGGTTCGGCCAGGTAGTCGTCCTGGATGTCGAACAGCGCGCCGTCCCCGTACCGTACGCCGGGCAGTCCGCCGTTGTCGGCGAGCAGCACCACCCGGCCGCGGGCCTCGCCCAGCGCGGGCAGCCCGTCGCCGATGCGGAACAGACCGCGCCAGCCGCGCCGGTCGAGGTAGTCGTCGAAGACGGCGCGGAAGACGGCGTCGCTCTCGTTTGAGTACTCCTGCTTGACGCGCATCAGCACGGTCTCCGACGGATGCGCCCGCAGGAAGTCGCGGCAGGCGATCAGCACATCGCCGAACATCATGTGCTGGAAGGCCGCGCCGTGGTGGATGGCGAAGGAGCCGTCGATGGCCCGGCAGCGGATGTCGAGGAACCGGATGCCGCTGTCGAGCTGCTGCGCGACGGCCGTGTTCTGGCACTCGGCCCACGGCCCGCCGTGGCGCGCGCCGGAGTCATGGGTGCCGGGGACAGTCAGCGTGTGGAGGGCGGTGCCGTCGCCGTGGCCCGCCATCCAGTCCCTGGTCGACAGCGCCCGCGGCGGCGCGGCGGGAGAGGCGGAAGCGGAGGCGGAGGCGGAGGGCGCGCCGATGAGGGCGGTGGCGGTCAGGGCCGCGGCCGTGGCTCCGGCGCCTGCGAGGAAGCTCCGTCGGTCCATGTCCATGAAAGCGGAGTATGGCGCGTGCACGTCAAAAACGGCATGGCTGTGCGATGGCGGAAACGCGACAGGAGCCGGAAGAACGACACCGGGAGAACGAAGGGGCGTCGGACCGCACGGCCCGACGCCCCCTTCCCAGAGCCTTAAATCGTCCTACTCGATGACCGTGATCCGGCCGCCCGCCGGCGGACCGAGCGGCTTCTCGGGAGACGAGTGAGCCTTCAGATACGCGTTGAAGATCTCCAGGTCGGACGCGCCGACCAGCTTGTTCGTGTGCTCCTTGAAGACGGTGAAGCCATCGCCGCCGCCCGCCAGGAATTCGTTCATGGCGACCCGGTAGGTCTTCGACGGGTCGATCGCCTCGCCGTTCAGCCGCACCGAGCCGACGACGATCCGCTCGGCGCCCGACTTGGTCAGATCCAGGGTGTACGTAAAGCCCTCGGACACCTGAAGGATCTTCGGGAACTCCTCATTCGGCCCGCTGACCTGCTGCTGGAGCGCGGTGATGAGCTGCGCGCCGGTCAGGTCGACGACGTTCATCATGTTGGTGAACGGCTGCACCGTGTATGCCTCGCCGTAGGTCACCACGCCGTCGCCCTCGTCGCCCGAGGCCTTGTGGACCAGATCGGCGCGGATGCCGCCGGGGTTCATCAGCGCCAGCTGTGCCCCGCCCTTGTCGGCCGGGGCGAGCCCCTCAAGCTGGGCGTCCGCGATCAGATCGCCCAGCGGCTTCTCCGGCGTGGTCGCGCCACGGCCGTTGATGTCAGCGGAGATATAGCCCTGCGGACGGCTCGCGATCGGCACCGCGAGCTCGTTCCAGCGCTTGATGAGCCGCGTCATATCGGCGGCCGGGGTCTGGTCCCGGCGGACGACATGGTTGGCCGCGGTCGGGTTCTTCCCGTACGTGTGGTGCACCCACCACCACGGCAGCCACTTCGGCAGCTTCTTCTGCCGCCACTTCTCCGTGTTCACCGCCGTGCGCACGATGTCCTTGGTGCGGCGGTCGTAGGTGAGGGTGGTCTCCGTGTAGAGCCTGCCGTACGAGGCGGCCGAGGTGACCAGACGCGGCTTGCCGGCCGGGTCCGGGATGGTGCACACATACGCCTGGTGGGTGTGGCCGGTGACCAGCGCGTCCACCTTCGGCGTGATGCCCTTGGCGATGTCGGCGATCGGGCCCGAGATGCCGTCGCCGGCGCCGGGCGAGTCGCAGTCGTAGTTGTACGACGACGAGGCGGGCGCGCCGCCCTCGTGGATCAGCGCGACGATCGACTTCACGCCCTGGCGGTCCAGCTCACGGGCGTACTTGTTGATCGTCTCGACCTCGTCGTGGAACTTCAGGCCCTTGATGCCGTTCGCGCTGACGATGTCCGCGGTGCCCTCCAGGGTCACCCCGATGAAGCCGATCTTGACACCGCCCTTCTTCCAGACGGTGTACGGCTTGAGGATCGGCTTGCCGGTCTTCTCGTTCGTGACATTGGCCGCGAGGTACGGGAAGTCCGCGCCCTTGAAGGTCTTCCCCTCCTCGGAGCAGCCGTCGACCGGGTGGCAGCCGCCCTTCTGCAGACGGGCCAGCTCGACAGCGCCCTCGTCGAATTCGTGGTTGCCCACGCCCGCCACATCGAGGTCCAGCTCGTTGAGCGCCTCGATGGTCGGCTCGTCATGGAAGAGACCGGAGATCAGCGGGCTGGCGCCGACCATGTCACCCGCGGCGGCGGTGACGGAGTAGCGATTCTTCTTGCGGGCCTCGCGCAGTGAAGTGGCCAGATACTCGATCCCGCCGGCCGGTATGGAGGTCACCGTCCCGTCCGGGTGCGTCTCCTTGACCGTGCCGGAGGAGCCGGACGGCGGCTCCAGATGCCCGTGCAGATCGTTGAAGGAGAGCAGCTGCACATCGACCGTGCGGGAGCGCTGCCAGTTCCCGTAGTGACCACGGTCGCGGTCCCGGCCGCGGTCGCCGTCCTGGCCCCGGTCGTGCGCGCCGGCCGGCACCGCGGCGACGAGCGCCCCGACGGTGGCGATCCCGGCGGCGACGGCCAGCGTCCGCCGCGTGCGCCGCGACCGCCTGAGGGCGCGGCTGTGTGGAGTTGTCGCTGACATCTGTCCCCTTGTCAGTTCAGCGTGGCATGAGGGCTGCGAGCGGCAGCCTAGAGTCAACGCGCGTAGCGCAACAGGGGGAAAGGGTTACGGGCAGGTTGCGAGATCTCCGCCGTACCCTCGATGCATGACCACTGACGCAGTCATTCCGGAGCCCGGCCGGCAGATCCAGACGCTCGACGAGCTGACGCCCGAGCAGGCCGAAGCCGTCCTTGAGCTGCTCCGCGAGTCCGCCCGGGCCGACGGCATGCAGGCCGTCTCCGAGCAGGGCCGGCTGCAGCTGCGGGGCGGAAAGCGGGAAGGCGTACGGCACTTCCTGCTCACCGTCGAAGGCGAGCTGCGGGGCTACGCCCAGCTGGAGGACACCGACCCGGTCGAGGCCCCCGCCGCCGAGCTGGTCGTACACCCGGCCCACCGGGGACGCGGACACGGACGGGCCCTCGGCACCGCCCTGCTCGGGACGTCCGGCAAGCGGCTGCGCGTCTGGGCGCACGGCGGGAAGTCGGCCGCCCGCCATCTGTCGCAGGTCCTCGGCCTCACCCTCTTCCGCGAACTACGGCAGCTGCGGCGGCCGTTGACCCCCATGGACATCCCCGAACCGGACTTCCCGCCCGGCGTGACCGTCCGCACCTTCGTCCCCGGCGAGGACGACGCGGCCTGGCTCTCGGTGAACGCCCGCGCCTTCGCCCACCACCCCGAGCAGGGCTCCCTCACCCAGCGCGACCTGGACGACCGCAAGGCCGAGCCCTGGTTCGACCCCAAGGGCTTCTTCCTCGCGGAACGCGAAGGGGAACTGATCGGCTTCCACTGGACGAAGGTCCACGCCGAGGAGCGGCTCGGCGAGGTGTACGTGCTCGGCGTACTGCCCGAGGCCCAGGGCGGCGGCCTCGGCCGCGCCCTCACCAGCCTGGGCCTGCGGCACCTCGCCGCCGAGGGCATGCCCACCGCGATGCTGTACGTCGACGCGGACAACGTGGCGGCGCTGACGGTCTACGAGCGGCTCGGCTTCACCACGCATGAGGTGGACCTGATGTACCGCACGGAGACGTAAGGCCGGGGGCCGGGGGGTGGGGCAGGGTGCTTCGGGGCCCCCGTCCGCGCGGGTCGCCCGCGGCCCGGGCAGGCGCCTCTCCCACGCACAGGGCGGGTGGGCGGGAAAAGACCCGCACCCGCGGAGACCGGCACGCCCGGGAAACCCGCACGGCGCGCAGCGCCGCCAGGGGGTGCGCGGGGCGAAGCCCCCGCACCCGAGAGGGCGGGAGGGTGGGAAAGGACCCGCACCCGCGAGGGCCACCGCCCCGCCGGAGACGCGCCCCGCGCTGCCAGGACGTCATGTCCTCGTTACCGGCCATTCAGCCTCCCTTGCGACCCTCACTCAATGCAGCCCGCTGTGCCCGCCGCCCCCAACGGGAGAAATCCCCTCACCTCAGACCTCTCCGACGCGCCTGAGCTGCCCATGGCGCGGAAGAATGGGTTCATGAGCCAGCAGCCCGCCGAGGTCCCGGTCCCGCAGCAGTCCCAGCCGCCGCAGCCGCAGCCGTCCGTCGGCTCGATCGCCGCGCACCGTCCGCATGCCACCGCCGCCACGGTCTCCGACCTGGAGCCCGACATCGACGCTGACCTGGACGGATACGAGGTGAGCAACGGGGACGGCCCGGACGCCAGGCACGACGGGGAGCTGCCCAAGGGCCGGTTCCTGGACCGCGAGCGGAGCTGGCTCGCCTTCAATGAGCGGGTCCTGGAGCTCGCCGAGGACCCGAACACCCCGCTGCTGGAGCGCGCCAACTTCCTCGCGATCTTCGCGTCCAACCTGGACGAGTTCTTCATGGTCCGCGTCGCCGGGCTGAAGCGCCGCATCGCGACCGGCGTCGCCACCCGTTCGGCCTCGGGGCTGCAGCCCCGCGAGGTGCTCGATCTGATCTGGACCCGCTCGCGCGAGCTCATGGCGCGGCACGCCGCCGCCTACCAGCAGGACGTGGCCCCCGCGCTGGCCGACGAGGGCGTCCACATCATCCGCTGGCCGGAGCTCAGTGAGAAGGAGCAGGCGCGTCTGTTCACGCTGTTCCGCCAGCAGATCTTCCCGGTGCTGACCCCGCTGGCCGTGGACCCCGCGCACCCGTTCCCGTATATCTCCGGCCTCTCGCTCAATCTCGCGGTCGTCGTCCGCAACCCGGTCAGCGGACACCGCCACTTCGCCCGGGTGAAGGTCCCCCCGCTGCTCTCCCGCTTCCTGGAGGCCTCCCCGCAGCGGTACGTCCCGCTGGAGGACGTGATCGCCGCGCATCTGGAGGAGCTGTTCCCCGGCATGGAGGTGCTTGCGCACCATATGTTCCGGGTGACCAGGAACGAGGACCTGGAGGTCGAGGAGGACGACGCCGAGAATCTCCTTCAGGCGCTGGAGAAGGAGCTGCTGCGCCGCCGCTTCGGCCCGCCGGTGCGGCTGGAGGTCGAGGAGTCGATCGACCCGTACGTCCTGGATCTGCTGGTCCGCGAGCTGAAGATCTCCGAGTCCGAGGTCTATCCGCTGCCCGGTCCGCTGGACCTCACCGGTCTGTTCGGGATCGCCGCGCTGGACCGGCCCGAGCTGAAGTACCCGAAGTTCATCGCCGGCACGCACCGCGACCTCGCCGAGGTGGAGTCCGCCTCCGCGCCCGACATCTTCATGGCGCTGCGCGAACGGGATGTCCTGCTGCACCACCCGTACGACTCCTTCTCCACCTCCGTGCAGGCCTTCCTGGAGCAGGCCGCGGCCGACCCGGACGTGCTGGCGATCAAGCAGACGCTGTACCGCACCTCCGGCAAGTCCCCGATCGTGGACGCGTTGATAGACGCCGCCGAGTCCGGCAAGCAGGTCCTCGTCCTCGTCGAGATCAAGGCCCGCTTCGACGAGCAGGCCAACATCAAGTGGGCGCGGAAGCTGGAGGAGGCCGGCTGCCATGTCGTCTACGGCCTGGTGGGGCTGAAGACGCACTGCAAGCTGTCGCTGGTGGTCCGGCAGGAGGGCGAGACCCTGCGCCGGTACAGCCATGTCGGCACCGGCAACTACCACCCGAAGACGGCCCGGCTGTACGAGGACCTGGGGCTGCTCACCGCGGACCCGCAGGTCGGCGCGGATCTGTCGGATCTGTTCAACCGGCTGTCGGGCTACTCGCGCCGGGAGACGTACCGCAGGCTGCTGGTCGCCCCCAAGTCGCTGCGCGACGGGCTGATCTCCCGTATCAACAAGGAGATCGCCCACCATCGCGCCGGACGCCCCGCCTCGGTGCGCATCAAGGTCAACTCGATGGTGGACGAGGCCGTCGTCGACGCCCTGTACCGGGCGTCCATGGCCGGCGTGCCCGTGGACATCTGGGTGCGCGGGATCTGTGCGATACGCCCCGGAGTCACCGGCCTGTCGGAGAACATCCGGGTCCGCTCGATCCTCGGGCGCTTCCTGGAGCACTCCCGGGTCTTCGTCTTCGGCAACGGCGGAGAGCCGGAGGTGTGGCTCGGCAGCGCCGACATGATGCACCGCAACCTCGACCGCCGTATCGAGGCGCTCGTCCGGGTCACCGACCCGGCCCACCGCGCGGCCCTGAACCGGCTGCTGGAGACGGGCATGTCCGACTCCACCTCCTCCTGGCACCTCGGCCCGGACGGAGCCTGGACCCGGCACGCCACGGACCCCGACGGCCAGCCGCTGCGGCATGTACAGGAGATGCTCATTGACGCCCGGAGGCGCCGGCGTGCACAGCCCTGAAGTTTCCCGGCAGGACCCTGCCGCGGTGATCGAACCCCGCTCCACGGGGGGCGGGGACCCGGCGGGGTTCCCGGGCCTGGAGGTCCGGGAGGCCCCGGAGGCGCTGGAGGCCCTGGAGGCCCTGGAGCCGCTGGAGGCGGTCACGGCCGGTGAGGCCCTCGGCCGGTATCTCCATGCCCAGGCGGGGGATTTTCTGCGCAGCCTGCGGCTGCACGGCGAGAGCGGTTCTGACACGGCTGCCACGGCCGAGGCGGCGCTGGCGCTGCGGATGGCGGCACGGCGCATCGGCGGGACGCTGCAGACGTTCCGGCCGCTGCTGGACCCCGTATGGGCGGACGAGCTGCGTGCGGAGCTGGCCTGGCTGTCCGCCACGCTCGCCCAGGAGCACGCCTGCATCTCCCGGCTGTCCCGGCTGCTGGACGCCCTGTCCCGCCTTTCGGGCGCGGTTCCGCTGCCCCCGGCCCGTGCGGAGCTGACGCTGCCGCCGTCGGGCGGCGCGGCGGCGCGCAAGGGGGACCCCGCCCGGGAGGCCCCGCAGGCTCAGGGGGCTCAGGGGGCTCAGGGGGCCGACGCCGGGAGCGCGGCCGCGGGGGCGCAGGCCCGGCAAGGCGCGGGGTCTTCGGGCTCCGCGGCCCCCGGAGGTTCCCGGGACGGCGGGGCGCCGTCGGCCCAGGAGACGGCCACGGGAGGACCTGGTGACACGGGCGGCACGGGGAGCGCGGCCGCGGGGGCCGACGCTGCCGGGGGACGCGCCGGCATCGGAGCCGTACCGGAGACGACCTCCTCCGGCGCCCACGAGCCGACGGCCACCGGGCACGCCGACGGCCGGACGCCCCCCGGCACCCACGAGCCGACCGCCACCGGCAACACCACCACCCAAGCCACCCCCAAGGCCACCGCCCCCGGCGCCCACGAGCCGACGGCCACCGGGCACGCCGACGGCCGGACGCCCCCCGGCGCCCACGAGCCGACCGCCACCGGCAACACCGCCACCCCCAAGGCCGCCGCCTCCCATACCCGCCAGCCGGTCACCCCCGCCGCCAGGGCCACCGCCCCCAACGCCCACGGCCGCACCACCGCCGGCACCGGCTCGCTCACCGTCGGGGCCGCCCGTGCCGGGGCCCTGCTGGAGCGGCAGCTCACCCTCGCCCGGACGCGCGCCCACTCCGCCGCGCTGCAGGCGCTCGGCTCGTCCCGTTTCCACGCGGTCGCCGACGCCGTCGCCGTCCTCGCCTCCGAGCTGCCGCTCACCCCGGCGGCCGGGGCGTCGGCCGCCGAGGCGCTCGTCCGCCCCGCGCAGCTCGCGGAGCGGCTGCTGCTGGACGCGGTCGCCGCGCTTCCGCTGGCCCGCGCGGCCCACCCGTACAACGCGGAGGCGCTGGTCCACGGCCTGTCCGCGCCGCCGGCCGGTGAGGCGCAGGACGCGCCGTGGCATCAGGTGCGCCAACTGCTGCGGCTGCACCGGTACGCGCGTGAGGTGCTGCACCCGCAGACCGCTGATCCGGTGCTCGGCCAGGCCGGACGGGTTCTCGACCGGCACCGGGACGCGGCCGAGGCGGCCGCGGCCGCCGCCGCGGCGGCGCGCACGCCGCGCATCGCCCCGGCCACCGCGTACGCGCTGGGCGTGCTGCACGCGGATCAGCGGCATGAGGTGGAGGCCGCCCGCTTCGCGTTCCAGCAGGTCTGGCAGCAGACGGCCGCCGCAGCCCCGGCCACGGTGTCATGAACACGGGCGGCCCCGAGACGGGCGAGGACACGGCCACGGTCCTGGCGGCCGGGTGCGTCCTGTGGCGGCGCTCCCCGCACGGCTACGCCCAGGGCACCCCGTACGCAGGCGAGGGCATCGAGATCTGTCTCGTACACCGCCCGAAATACGGCGACTGGTCGCATCCGAAGGGGAAGCTGAAGCGCGGCGAGGACGCCCTCTCCTGCGCGCTGCGCGAGGTGCTGGAGGAGACCGGCCACCGCTGTGTCCCGGGCGCCCGGCTGCCCACGGTCCGCTATGTTGCGAACGGCCGCCCCAAGGAGGTCCGGTACTGGGCGGCGGAGGCCACCACCGGCTCCTTCGCCGCGGGTCACGAGGTCGACCAGATCGTCTGGCTCCCCCCGGCGGCGGCCCGTCACCGGCTCACCCAGCCACGTGACCGAAAACTGGTGGACGCGCTGCTCGACGCGCTCCGCTCGGCCTGACGGCAAGTGACGCACCGTGACGACCGCGTGACGACGGTGGCACGACAGCCGGCCCCGGGCACTCGTTCCGGCCCGTGCGCTATCCGCACAACAGCCTCATAACGGGCCGGACACGGAACGGCTACGGAACCCCGTATGACCTCAGCCGCCCGACCTCAGCACCCAGCCGCCTAGCACGGTTCACCTTCCGTTCACCCTCCCCGGTTTGCGGCTTCACCTGATCTGCTTAATTTCGGCCGTACACGGTGACCAGCGCACTGCTGCACCACCTCACCCCGACGCACGCCGCCATACGTTTCCGACATCGGTCTGCGTCACGGCGGCTCCTGGAAGGAACACCCGATAGTGAAGCTTCAGCGCAAGAACGGACTTCGCGCGACCGCGCTCGGCGCCCTCGCCGTTTCCGGCGCCCTGGTTCTCACGGCGTGTGGTTCGGACGACAACGCCCCTGGCAACGGCAGCGGCGGCAACAGCGGTGAGAAGACCGCGGCCACGTCGAACATCGACTGCGGCGACGCCAAGGGCCAGCTGCTCGCGGCGGGCTCCAGCGCCCAGAAGAACGCCATGGACCTGTGGGTGAAGAACTTCCAGGCCGCCTGCTCCGGTGTGGAGATCAACTACCAGTCGATCGGCTCCGGCGGCGGCATCACCAAGTTCACCCAGGGCCAGGTCGCCTTCGCCGGCTCCGACTCGGCCCTGAAGCCGGACGAGGTCACCGAGTCGCAGAAGGTCTGCAAGGACGGCAAGGGCATCAACCTCCCGATGGTCGGCGGCCCGGTCGCCATCGGCTACAACCTCCCCGGCGTGGAGAACCTGGTCCTCGACGGCCCGACCCTCGCCAAGATCTTCGACTCGAAGATCACCAAGTGGAACGACGAGGCCATCGCCAAGCTCAACCCCGACGCGAAGCTCCCGGACACCGAGATCCAGGCCTTCCACCGCTCGGATGAGTCCGGCACCACGCAGAACCTGCACGCGTACCTCAGCGCGTCCGCTCCGAACGAGTGGAAGCACGACCCGAAGTCGAAGTCGTGGGAGGCCCCCGGCGGCCAGGCGGCCAACGGCTCCTCCGGCGTCGCGGCGGCCGTCAAGGGCGCTGAGAACTCGATCGGCTACTTCGAGCTCTCCTACGCCACCGCCCAGTCCATCCCGACCGTGAGCATCGACACCGGCGCCAGCGAGCCGGTCAAGGCGACCACCGAGAACGCCTCCAAGGCCATCGCCGCCGCCAAGGTCAAGGGAACCGGCAACGACCTGGCCCTGGAGCTCGACTACGCCACCAAGGCCGAGGGCGCCTACCCGATCATCCTGGTCACCTACGAGATCCCCTGCGACAAGGGCAACAAGGCGGAGACCCTGCCGGCCCTGAAGGCGTTCCTGAACTACGCCGTCAGCGACGAGGGCCAGAAGGTCCTCGCCGACGCCGACTACGCCCCGCTGCCGGCGGAGATCGCGGCCAAGGTCCGCGAGATCGTCCCCACCCTGTCCTGACCCCGACCGGGGCCGGCCGGGTCCACCACACACCCGTGAGGGACCCGGCCGGCCCCGGCATCCGGTGCACCGCCGCCAGGAGCCGCACAGCTCCGCAGACCGGAGAAAATCGATGGCAACAACTGCTCACACCGAAGTGCCGCCCCCCAAGGGGCCGGCCATAGAGACTTCCAAGGCCAGGAACAAGGTCCGCCCGGGCGACCGGGTGTTCCTGGGCCTGTCCCGCGGCTCCGGCATCACCCTGCTGGTGATCATGGCCGCGATCGCCGCCTTCCTCACCTACCGCGCGGCCCTCGCGATCTCGAAGAACGAGGGCAACTTCTTCACCACCTTCGACTGGAACCCGGCCGGCGACCCGCCGGTCTTCGGCATCGCCGTCCTCGCCTTCGGCACGATCGTCTCCTCGATCATCGCCATGGTGATCGCCGTGCCGGTCGCGGTGGGCATCGCGCTGTTCATCTCGCACTACGCGCCGCGCAAGCTGGCCGCCCCGCTCGCCTACGTCGTCGACCTGCTGGCCGCCGTGCCGTCGATCATCTACGGCCTCTGGGGCGCGATCTTCCTCGTCCCGTATCTGGACGGCCTCAACAAGTGGCTCGACCAGTACATGGGCTGGACGTACATCTTCGACAAGTCCGGCGAGGGCGTCGCCCGCAACCTCTTCACCGTCGGCATCCTGCTGGCGATCATGATCCTGCCGATCATCACCAATGTGACCCGTGAGGTCTTCCTCCAGGTGCCGAAGATGCACGAGGAGGCCGCGCTGGCGCTGGGCGCCACCCGCTGGGAGGTCATCCGGATGTCGGTGCTGCCCTTCGGCCGCTCCGGCATCATCAGCGCCTCCATGCTCGGCCTCGGCCGCGCACTCGGCGAGACCATGGCCGTCGCGGTCGTCCTCTCCCCGAGCTTCCTGATCTCCGGGCATCTGCTCGACCCCGGTGGCGGAACGTTCGCCCAGAACATCGCCGCCAAGTTCAACGAGGCGGACGAGTTCGGCCGCGACGCCCTGATCGCCTCCGGTCTGGTCCTGTTCGTCATCACGCTGCTGGTCAATGGCGCGGCCCGAATGATCATCGCCCGCCGCAAGGAGTACTCGGGGGCCAACGCATGATGAGCCAGACCATCCAGGACCAGCGCCGCCCGGCCGCGGTCCAGCGCGTCAACCACCTTTCGCACGCCCGCCTCCCGCGCTGGGCCCAGCCCGCCATCGCGGTCGCCTCGATCGCCGCGGGCTGTGGCCTGGGCCTGGCGGCCGGCTGGCACAGCAAGGTCCAGTGGGGCCTGCTGGCCGCGCTGATCTTCGTACTCGCCAGCTTTGCGATCACCACCAGGGTCGAGGGCGCCCGGCAGGCCAAGGACCGGGCGGCCACCAGCGTCATCTGGGTCTCCTTCATCCTGGCGATCGTCCCGCTGCTCTCCCTGTCCTGGGTCACGATCAGCAAGGGCATCGAAGTCCTCGACCCGTACTTCCTCACCCACTCGATGAACGGCGTCCTCGACGCCGCGCCCGGCGGCGGTCTCTACCACGCGCTGCTCGGCACCATCGAGCAGGTCGCGCTCGCCGCCCTGATCGCCGCGCCGATCGGCCTGCTGACCGCGATCTACCTGGTCGAGTACGGCGGCGGGAAGCTGGCGCAGGCCATTACGTTCTTCGTGGACGTGATGACGGGCATCCCGTCGATCGTCGCGGGTCTGTTCATCCTCGCCACCTGGAATCTGATGCTGGGCTTCGGGCCCTCCGGATTCGCCGGCTCGCTGGCGCTCGCCATCCTGATGATGCCGGTCGTGGTCCGCTCCACCGAGGAGATGCTCAAGCTCGTCCCGAACGAGCTGCGCGAGGCGTCACTCGCGCTCGGCGTCCCCAAGTGGCGGACCATCCTCAAGGTGGTGCTCCCCACCGCGATCGGCGGCATCACCACCGGCGTCATGCTCGCGATCGCCCGTATCACCGGTGAGACGGCCCCCGTGCTGCTGCTTGTCTTCGGCACCAAGCTGATCAACCCGAACCCCTTCGAAGGCGCTCAGGCATCCCTGCCGCTGTATGTGTACGAGCAGTACGCCGTCGGCACCGACGCCTCCATCGCGCGTGCCTGGGCCGGCGCCCTCGTACTGATCGCCTTCGTCATGCTCCTCAACCTGGTGGCCCGCGGCATCGCCCGCTGGAAGGCCCCGAAGACCGGCCGCTAAGGCCATCTGGAAGTGATTTAAATGGCCAAGCGAATCGACGTCAGCGGCCTGACCGCCTACTACGGCTCCCACAAGGCGATCGAGGACATCTCGATGACCGTGGAGCCCCGCTCCGTCACCGCCTTCATCGGCCCGTCCGGCTGCGGCAAGTCCACGTTCCTGCGCACCCTGAACCGGATGCACGAGGTCACCCCCGGCGGCCGCGTCGAGGGCAAGGTGCTGCTGGACGACGAGAACCTGTACGGCTCCGGCGTCGACCCCGTCGCCGTACGCCGTACGGTCGGCATGGTCTTCCAGCGGCCGAACCCCTTCCCGACCATGTCGATCTTCGACAATGTCGCGGCGGGCCTGCGGCTGAACGGCAACTACAAGAAGAGCCAGCTCAACGACATCGTCGAGAAGTCGCTGCGCGGCGCGAACCTCTGGAACGAGGTCAAGGACCGGCTGAACAAGCCGGGCTCGGGCCTCTCCGGCGGTCAGCAGCAGCGTCTGTGCATCGCCCGCGCGATCGCGGTCGAGCCGGATGTGCTGCTGATGGACGAGCCCTGCTCGGCGCTGGACCCGATCTCCACGCTGGCGATCGAGGACCTGATCGGCGAGCTGAAGGAACGCTTCACGATCGTCATCGTGACGCACAACATGCAGCAGGCGGCGCGCGTCTCGGACCGCACGGCGTTCTTCAACCTGGCGGCCGTGGGCCAGCCGGGCAAGCTGATCGAGATCGACGAGACGGAGCGCATCTTCTCCAACCCGTCGGTCCAGGCGACCGAGGACTACATCTCGGGCCGCTTCGGATAACCCCCAAGGACCGTCTCGCGGTGCTGCATGGCGGTGCCACCGCAAGACGAAAAAAGGCCCGCCCCCTCACTCCCAGAGGGGGCGGGCCCATTTCTGTGCCTCAAGCCGTCAGGCGAACACCAGCCACACCAGCCCATAGCTCAGCGCAGCCACCAACGCAGCCATCGGCATCGCGATACCGCATTCCCCCGGGGGATAACCCCCGGACCCCCAGCAACACCCGACCCCACGGCACACCGGTCAGGCGAACGCCAGCCACACCAGCCCATAGCTCAGCGCAGCGACCAGCGCCGCCATCGGCATCGTGATGAACCACCCCATCACGATGTTCTTCGCGACGCCCCACCGCACCGCGTTCACCCGCTTCGTCGCGCCGACGCCCATGATCGCCGAGGTGATGACATGCGTCGTGGAGATCGGCGCATGGAACATCAGCCCCGCGCCGAACATGATCGACGCACCGGTGGTCTCCGCCGCGAACCCCTGCGGCGGATCCAGCTCGATGATCTTGCGCCCGAGCGTCCGCATGATGCGCCAGCCGCCCGCGTAGGTGCCCAGGGACAGCATCACCGCGCTTGCGATCTTCACCCATAGCGGGATCGGGTCGCCGAAGTCCTCCACATCCGCGATGACCAGGGCCATCACCACGATGCCCATGGTCTTCTGGGCGTCCTGGAGGCCGTGGCCGAGTGCCATGCCCGCCGCGGAGACCGTCTGGGCGATCCGGAAGCCGCGCTTCGCCTTGTGCGGGTTGGCCTTGCGGAAGATCCACATGATCGCGGTCATCACCAGATAGCCGGCCAGCAGGCCCGCGATCGGCGAGACGAACATCGGGATGACGACCTTCTCGAGCACCCCGCTCCAGATCACCTCGGTGCCGCCCGCGAGCGCCGCGCCCACCATGCCGCCGAACAGCGCGTGCGAGGAGGACGACGGCAGCCCGAAGTACCAGGTGATCAGGTTCCAGGCGATCGCCCCGAGCAGCGCCGCGAAGAGGATGCCCATCCCCTTGTTGCTGGCCTCGGGCGTCTCGATCAGGCCCTCGCTGACGGTCTTGGCGACCCCGCTGCCCAGGAAGGCGCCCGCGAGGTTCATCACCGCCGCCATCACCAGCGCGGCTCGGGGCGTCAGCGCGCGGGTGGACACCGAGGTGGCGATGGCGTTCGCGGAGTCGTGAAAGCCGTTGGTATAGGTGAAGAAGAGCGCGACCCCAACGGTCACGATCAGGGCAAGGGTGTCCACTAAGCCTCAGGACTCCTTGACCGCGATGGTCTCCACCGTGTTCGCGACATGCTCGAACGCGTCCGCGGCCTCTTCCAGCACATCCACGATCTGCTTGAGCTTGAGGACCTCGATGGCGTCGTACTTGCCGTTGAAGAGGTGCGCCAGCAGCTTGCGGTGGATCTGGTCGGCCTGGTTCTCCAGACGGTTGACCTCGATCCAGTACTCAGTGAGGTTGTCCATCGTCCGCAGATGCGGCATGGCCTCCGCCGTCAGCTCCGCCGCCCGCGCCAGGACCTCGATCTGCTGCTCGACCCCCTTGGGCAGCTCCTCGATCTGGTACAGGACGACGAGGTCGACGGCCTCCTCCATGAAGTCCATGATGTCGTCGAGCGACGATGCGAGGGAGTAGATGTCCTCGCGGTCGAACGGCGTGATGAACGAGGAGTTGAGCTGGTGGAAGATCGCATGCGTGGCGTCGTCCCCGGCGTGCTCCGCTGCCCGCATCCGCTCCGCGATCTCGGCCCGGGCGGAGGCGTCCGCCCCGAGCATTTCCATCAGGAGCTTCGAGCCCGTGACGATGTTGTCCGCGGATGCGGCAAACATGTCGTAGAAGCTCGTCTCCCTGGGGGTCAGACGAAAACGCACGTGGGGTCCTCGGGGTGCTTTGGGGTGGGTCAGGCTGATGCTAGGCGCATCATCCGGCCACAGCTAACCGGCAAGTCCCCAGTGTCGCCCATCAGGCACAGTGATCAGCACGGGGGCCCGCCCCGTTCTCGTACGATTCGTTACGATATACCCACGAGGGGTATCGGATCCCTTTTCGGACAACGGGAGGACGCGATGACGACCACCGAGGCGGCCGGCCCCCCGGTCACCGAACCAGCCGACAGCCCCGCCCACGCCACAGCCCCCGCAGACCACGCCGAGCCCGCAGACCACGCGGTGCACGGGTACCACAAGCAGAAGAACGAGCACCTCAAGCGACTGCGCCGGATCGAGGGACAGGTCCGCGGTCTCCAGCGGATGGTCGAGGAAGACGTCTACTGCATCGACATACTCACGCAGGTGTCCGCGTCCACGAAGGCCCTGCAGTCCTTCGCACTCCAGCTTCTGGAGGAGCATCTGCGCCACTGTGTGGCGGACGCGGCGCTGAAGGGCGGAGACGAGATCGACGCGAAGGTCGAAGAGGCGACGAAGGCGATCGCCCGCCTGCTGCGCACCTGAAGCCGGGGCCTGCCGGGCCTGCCGGGGTCACTCCCGGGGGCCTGCCGGGGCGGTCAGTCCATGGCAGGGCACTTCGGCGCGTGTCACTCCAGGGCCGCCAGGAGCGCGGAACGCTCAGCCGCCACCTTCAGCACCTCGTCGATGCGGTCGGGGCTGAGCCGTTCCTCGTTCGCGGCCGACGCCGCGATCATCAGCTCCCCGCACAGCTCGATCTCGGCGAGGGCCACATGATCCTGGACGGTCGCGCTTGCCGTCGCGTTCGCTGTCATGGTCGCGGTCGCGCTGCTCGGGGCCACGTGCACTCACCTCTTCCTGCCGTGCGTTCCCACCATGCCTTCGTGCGGCCTGCGATGCTGCCTGCGTGCTCTGCCGACAGGTCGGCTTCCGCCGACGTGCCGGCCCCTGCCGGCGTGTCGGCTTCTGCTGACGTGCCAACTGCCGACTTCCCAGCGTAGGGAGCGATACACGCGCGGCGCATGACACGTCTGGACCATTTAAGCCCTGATCTTCCCCGAGTAAATGTCCTTTTTGTCTGGCAGTTGCACCGTGACCGGGGAGCCGAAGTCAAAGAGCAGGGTGGTGGAGGTGACATCCACCGTGCGCCCCTCGTTGACGAAGCTGAACCGATGGCGCACCTTGCGCAGCAGCCCCTTGTCGTCCACGTACGCGTCGAACGGGACCGCGTCATTGGCGAACCCTTTCGCCGCCGCGGCGAGCGAGGCGCGCGCATGCGGCTCCGCGGCCTTGGCGGCCTGCGCGATGTCCGCGGTGCCGCGGTAGTGCCGCACCGTCGCGCCGGACAGCGTCTCCTCGCCCACGTATGCGATGTCCCGCGCGCCGCGCAGCAGCTCGGCGGCCGCCAGCGGATCGGTCGCGCCGCCCGTGACGAGGTTGCCGTCCTCCAGGGTCGTGGTGTCGATCCGGACCCACTTGTCGGCGGGCACGCCCGCGCCGCGGTTCTTCATATACAGCGCACCGGGCGTCAGCAGTTCGGTGACGGGACGCCCTGCCTCCGCGCCGGTGGGGTCCTCGGGCAGCACCACCGTCAGCCGCCCCATCCGCCGTTTGAAGTCGTAGCCGCCCTCGCCTCGGATGGTGAGCCGGGTGCCTCCCGACGCCATCTCCATGGACGTACGGGCCAGGGCGCTGCCCGCCCCGGCGAGCTTGTCCGCGGCCTCGCGAACCTCGCCGGGGGAGCCGTCCCGCGGCCGGTCGCCGTCGCGTGTCGCGCCCTCGGCGACCGTGTCCGCACCGCCGGAGCAGCCGACGGCCACCGCCACGCCCAGCACGGCGGCCGCCACGACGGCGATCGTCCGGGTCGTGTCCGCCCCGCCCCTGTGCCTGTGCTGCTGCACTGCCATCGCCTGCCAACCCCCAACGCCCGGCCGTGGTCTGCCGACTTTGCCTGTACGAGACCCCTCCCGCCCGCTTAACGACGGCCCGGGGCAAGCCGTCACGCGGCGTCGACGGGGCAGGCGTCCACGCAGCGGGCGTCCACGCGGCGGTCGTCGACGCGGCAGGCGTTGCCGGGGCAGGCGTCGACGGGACGCGGCGGCCCCGCGCCCCGAGTACCGTTGGACCGTGCCTCAGCCAGCGCCCCGCACCGCCGCCCCGGCAACGCCGCCCGCACCGCTACACGACACGAGACACATCGCCAGAGACGACAGCAGAGCCGATGCCGGAGCCGACGCCAGCGGCGAGTCCGCCGCGCACTCCCCCTCGACCACGGAGAACGGCTCCTTCGCCCACGCCCACTGCTCCTGCGGATGGCGCGGCCCGGCCCGCCGCTCACGGGAACGGGCCCGAGCCGACGCGGCCTTGCATCTGCCGCAGCCGCCGACGCCCCAGGCGCCCACGACACCGCCGACAGCGCCGGCACCCGACTGACCCCCCGGAGGCCGCCGTGGACCGGCGTACGTTCCTCATCGCCGCGACGGCGGCCACCGCGACCGGCTGCACCGCGACCGGCGGCAGCACGGCCACGGCCACCGCCACGCCCGCCCGTACCCCCGCCCGTACCCCGTCGCCCACCGGCGGCGGCACCGGCTCACCGCCGCCCGCCGACTGGACCGCGCTTGCCCGCGGTCTGGACGGCGCGCTGGTCCGGCCCGGCGACGCCGAGTTCCCGACCGCCCGGCTCCTCTACAACACACGCTTCGACGGCCTGAAACCGGCGGCCGTGGCGTATGTGGCGGGGGAAGACGACGTCAAGGAGTGCCTGGCGTTCGCCCGCGCCCACGCCACCCCGGTCGCCATCCGCAACGGCGGGCACTCCTACGGCGGTTGGTCCTCCGGCGACGGCCGGCTGGTCATCGACGTCTCCTCGCTCGACGAAGTGACGGCGGACGGGGCCGTCGGAGCGGGCGCGAAGCTGATCGGCGTCTATGAGTCCCTCGCCGGGCACGGCCGCACCATCCCCGGCGGCTCCTGCCCGACCGTCGGCGTCTCCGGTCTCGCGCTCGGCGGCGGCCATGGCGTGGTCTCGCGGGCGTACGGGCTGACCTGCGACAGCCTCACGTCCGCCACGGTCGTCACCGCCGACGGACGGGTGCTGACGGCCGACGCGGACGAGAACAAGGACCTGTTCTGGGCGCTGCGCGGGGCGGGAGGCGGCAACTTCGGCGTGGTCACGCGCTTCCGCTTCCGTACGCACCCGGCCCCCGCCACCGTCGCCGCGTTTCTGACCTGGCCCTGGTCAAGGGCTCAGGCCGTGCTGGACGCCTGGCAGCGCTGGGGCCCCGACCAGCCGGACGAGATCTGGTCGGCGCTGCATCTGTCGGCGGGCGCGGGCGGGGTGACCCCCACGGTCTCGGTGAACATGCTCTCCCTCGGCGCGGAGAGCGAGCTGCGCAACGCGGTGGACCGCCTCGTCGGCCGGGTCGGCGCGCCCGCGGCCAACGCCGCCTTCCGGAACCGCAGCTTCCAGGACGCGATGCTGGCGAACGCCGGCTGCCTCGGGCTCACCGAGGACCAGTGCCGGCTCGCGGGAACCACGCCCGGCCGCAGTCCTGAAGGAACGCTTCAGCGCGAGACGTACTCCGCCGCCTCCGACTTCTTCGACCGCGACCTCGCCTCCGCCGGGCTGCGCACGCTGATCGCGCAGACGGAGGCGTTCACCCGGATCACAGTGGCGCAGGGCGGCGGCGCGGGCACCCTGCTGCTCACGGCGCTCGGCGGCGCGGTCAACCGGGTGGACCCGCTGGCCACGGCCTTCGTACACCGCCGCTCACGGGTGCTCGTCCAGTACATCGCCTCGTGGCGGGCGGGCACTTTGGGGACGGCCCAGCGGTCCTGGCTCCGCGACGCGCACGCCGCCATGCGGCCGTATGCGTCGGGGGCGGCGTACCAGAACTATCCCGACCCCTCGCTGAGGGACTGGCGGCAGGCGTACTACGGCCCGGCGCTCGACCGGCTCACCCGGCTCAAGCAGCAGTACGACCCCGACCGGCTGTTCGACTTCGCGCAGGCGCTGTAGCCGGGGCCGGGGGTCGAGGCCGGAGGGGGACGGGGGCGACGGGGGCCGCGTCCCCGCCCGTCAGGCCGCGAGGTCGTTCTCGCAGGCGCCGGGCCCGGGCCCGCCGGTGCGCGGCTCCGGAACCCCGAAGGAGTCCGCGCCGGCATCCGCGGCGGACCCCGCGGCGCGCTGCCCCCGGCCGCCGCCGGAGCCGGAACCGGAACCGGCCCGCCGGGACCGTACGAGCCGCCCAAACCGCCCGGACGCCGCGACCGCGGAGACGAACGGGGTGAGCAGCGCGAGCGCGAGCGGGGCGAGCAGCAGCGCGACGGCGGTGCCGAGGGCGAAGCCGCCGATGACGTCGGTGGGGTAGTGGACGCCCATGTAGACGCGGCAGAAGCCCTCGGCGAGTGCCAGCCCGATGCCCGCGAAGCCGAACTTCCGGTGCGCGAGGAAGAGTCCGGCCCCGATGGCCATGGCCAGGGTGGAGTGGTCGCTGACGAAGGAGTAGTCGGTCTTGCCGTCGATGAGGACGTCCAGGCCCTGGTGGTCGAGGAAGGGCCGCGGGCGTTCCACGAAGCCGCGGATCGGGATGTTGACGAGCAGCGCGACGCCCGCGGCGAGCGGCGTCCAGATCAGCCCGGCGACGGCGGAGACCGAGTCCTCAGGGGTGCCGCGCCGCCGCACGCTGAGCCAGCACCACAGCATGGTGAGCACCAGGGCGAGGAGGATTCCGTACTCCCCGACGAAGGTCATGGCGCGGTCGAACCACGAAGGCGTGTCCTCGGTCAGGCCGTTGATGTCAAAGAGCAGACCGACGTCCGGGTTGCCCCCGTCGACTGCGAGTCCAGCCATCCGCTGCGACATCTGCTGCGACCCTGCTTTCGCTTCCGTAACCCTGCCGTCTCTACGGAACGGCCGCTTCCTGCCGCGCGTTCCGCTCTCCACGGAATGATCACGATGACGTTATCCAAGAGAGACGGAAACGCGGCTCATGACTGCGAGTCGCCCGCGGAGGACGACGGCTGCTCCGGCGTCAGACCTGTCGGCAGATCCTTCGGGAGCGCCTTGGCGCCGTCCTCGGTGACTCGGGTGGCGCCAAAGTAGTCGGGAGTGTCGATCTTGTCGAAACGGATGACGGCTCCGGTGTACGGCGCGTTGATCATGTACCCGCCGCCCACATAGATCCCCACATGCCGGATGGCCCGCGAGTTCGTCAGATCGTCGGAGAAGAACACCAGATCGCCCGGGAGCAGCTCGTCCCGGCCGGGGTGCGGCCCGGCGTTGTACTGGTCGTTCGCCACCCGCGGCAGCTCGATGCCGACGGTGCGGTACGCGGCCTGGGTCAGCCCCGAGCAGTCGAACCGCCCGCCGTCCTCGGGCGTGCCCTCGCCGCCCCAGAGGTACTTGGCGCCGAGCTTCTGCTGGGCGAAGTAGATGGCCCCGGCCGCCTGCCGCGAGGGCTGGACCCGTCCGACAGGCCGGGCGAAGCTCTTCTCCAGGGTGCGGATGACCTTCACATAGTTCTGTGTCTCGCGGTACGGGGGCACGCCCTGGTACTTGATGACGGCGTACGCGCCCGCGTTGTAGGCGGCGAGCATATTGGACGTCGGGTCGCCCGGCACGTCCTTCACATACTCGGCCAGCTTGCAGTCGTACGAGGCGGCGGACGGAATGGCGTCGGCCGGGTCCCAGACGTCGCGGTCCCCGTCCTTGTCCCCGTCGATGCCGTGCACGGCCCAGGTGCCGGGGATGAACTGCGCGATGCCCTGGGCGGCGGCATGGCTCTGCGCGCGGGGGTTCCAGCCGCTCTCCTGGTAGAGCTGGGCGGCGAGCAGCGCGGGGTTGATGGCGGGGCACAGGTTCCCCCACGTCTGCACGAGCCCCTGGTACCGCGCGGGCACGGCCCCCTTGGCGAGCGCCACCGCACCGCTCTTGCCGGCTCCGCCGACGAGCCCGGCGGCCGCCGCGTACGTCCCGACGACGAGCAGCGCGACAAGACCCAGGCACAGCCCGACGCAGACGCCCCCCACTGCCCACGCCTTACGCACCGTCAGCCGCCCTTCGGTCACAGGGGTGTCCGCTCACGTCAGTCTAGGTCGGCAGCCGGTACGGCAGGAGGGGGCCGCGGCAGCGCGGTGGGGCCCGGAGGGGCGGTCAGGCGTACCGGGGCAGCAGTCCGGTGGCGAGGGCGAGCGAAAGGGGCTCGGGGACGGGGATGTCGTCGCCGTATCGCCCGTGGTGCGCCCCCTGGTACGAGCCGCCCTCGGGACGGTCGTACAGCGTCCAGGCCCCGCGCCGGGGATCGACGACGAGCAGGACCGGCACACCGGCCCCGGCGTACCGGGCGATCTGCCCCTCCTCCGCCGCCACGTCGACGGCGAGGGCCACGCTGTGCGCATCGGCGAGGGTGTCGTCACTCTCGCCCCAGGCCGCGGGCAGTACGGCGAGGTCGGCGGTCACCGCATCGCCCATGCCGCCGCCGCGCCCCCGGACGGACACGACCTCGTACGCGGCCAGCCCCTTGTGCGCGTCGGCGTCAATCTGCCGCCGCAGCACCCGCACCACTTCCGCGTGCTTGCCGCGCCTGGGCTGGTGCATGTCCGCTCCTTCCGCTCCTTCTGCCGGGCAAGGGCTCCAGCAGCGTAACGACGCCCGGGCCCGGTTCAGCCGCCCCGACACTCCGCCCAGAGCAGCTTTCCGCCGCCCTCCCCGAAGAGCCCGCCGTCCCCGAGGGGATACGCCCCGACCCGATCCGCGTACGCCTCGACGATCCGCAGCCCGCGCCCGCGTTCCTCGTGCGGGGCCGCACCGGGCGCGTGCGCCCCTTGGAAGGGCGGCGGGATGTCCGGATTCCCGTCCCACACGCTGACCCGGAGCCGGTCGGGCTCCATGGACCGCAGCCGGAGGGTATAAGGCCCGTCGGAGTGCAGATACGCGTTGACCACCATCTCCCCGGCAACGGCCTCCGCCGCCTCGGCCATCTGCCCGCCGCCCATGCCGTACGCGGCGAGCACGGTCCGCAGCGTCTGACGGGCGACGCCGGGGCCGCGGGGGTCGTGCGGGAGCTGGAGGGTGTAGGCCCAGGGCGGCGTTACGGTTGCCATCGGAAGTCTCCTTCGCGGAGCGGATGTTGGGAGCCCGGTGGCTCTGCCGCTGCGTTAGCGGTGCACTTCCGGGCGTCGTCCTGGTACAGACGCTACGGTGCTTCATGGAATACATTCCATGAAATCCATGGATTTGATTCCCAAGTACACCCATACGAGTGATCCGGACCGGGGAGCAGTTGATGAACCCGAGCACCATCCCAACGGCCCGGCGGCAACGGCTCGGAACCGAACTCCGCAGGCTCCGGGAACGCGCCGGGCTCACCGCCACACAGGCCGCGAAGCTGCTCGGCGGCAACCAGGCACGCATCAGCAACATCGAAGCCGGCCGGTACGGCGTGAGCGCCGACCGCGTACGGACCCTGGCGTGCCATTACGACTGCCCCGACCAGGCCCTCGTCGACGCCCTCGCCTCGATGACCGGTGAGCGCAGGCGGGGCTGGTGGGAGGCGTACCGCGACATCCTGTCTCCTGGGCTGCTGGACCTCGCCGAGCTTGAACACCATGGGCACGCCCTGCGCACGGCCCACACCTCGGGCCTCCCCGGATTGCTCCAGATCCGCGAACACGCGCTGGAGATCTTCCGCCAGGTGGTCCCGGAACTGACGCAGCCCGAGATCGAACACCGGCTTTCATTCCGCATGAAGCGCCAAGCAGTACTGCACAGGGACGCCCCACCCCCGTACCAGGCCATCGTTCACGAAGCCGCCCTGCGCATGAGGTTCGGCGGCCCTGACGTCGCCCGGCAGCAACTGCGTCATCTGCTCGCCATGGGCGAGCACGAGCACATCACCATCCAAGTGATCCCCTTCGAGGCCGGGGGCTACCCCGGTGCAGGCCAGCACATCTACTACGTGCACGGACCAGTGCCGCGGCTGGACACGGTCCAGCTCGACCAGTCCCACGGCATGACCCTGCTCGACGCCGAGGCCCAACTGGACAAGTACCGCCGAGTGCTGGAGCGGCTTGAGAACCTGGCGCTGACACCCTCCGCCTCCCGTGACTTCATCCACGCCATCATCAAGAACCTGTGAGGAGCCCCATGCTGTCCCCCAGCTGGCAGAAGTCGTCGTACTGCGGCGAAGGCGAGTCCTGCATACACGTAAGCCGCGACCCGGCCGACCGCACGGTCAGACTCACCGAGAGCGCCGACCCGGCCGGAGCCATACTCTCCGCCACCCGCCAGGGATTCACCGCGCTGCTCGGCGCAGTCAAGGAGAACCATGTCTGACGTGCCCCCCGGCCTCGACTGGATCCGCGCCGCCCCCGAGGGGGCCACCGGCCCGGGCCCCTGGATCGAGGTAGCGTACGGTGAGGACGACGCGGTCTATCTGCGGGAGACGAGCGATCCGGACACGGTCGTGACGACCACCCGGCGCAAGTGGGACGCCTTCGTACTGGGCGTGCGAGCTGGGGAGTTCGATCACTTTGTCGAGCCGTAGACTCATGGAGCGATAGGCCGCTTCCGGCCAAGCTGCGACCCCAGTCAAGTGGTCTGGACCAGATGCAACTACTCTGTGTCACACAGCCACGAAGGCTGAGGTCAGACACCCACCGGTGACCACGGCGGGGCAAGCAGCACAGGAGCACAAGTGAAGAACCTGGCGAACGCAGCCAGCACGAGCAACGCGCACACCACGGGGAAGAAGTCCTCGCGCCGCTCCGGCGACGCGGGCGGCACGGTAGCCACCCTGACGTTCATCGCCCTCCTGGCGATCGCCGCGGCGCTGCTGGGCTACATGGTGGCCATCCGCTAATCGTGCAGCAGTCCGGCCCGCCCGAGTCACCTGGGCGGGCCGGACTTCACCCATTCGGTAGACATCCGGGCCAGTGCCATACGAATATGCAGAGCATTGGGCAAAGCTCTGCATTATGCCGCACACCAACGAGAGGCCGGACAGCGTCTCCTGGTACGAGGACCTGCTGAACGAGGTCAAGGAGACCGTCGCCTGCCCCCATGCCCGCTCGCGAACCGAGACGTACTGGGAGATCGGCCGCTGCATCCTCCGCCACGAGAAGGAGGCCGACTGGCACACCAAGGTCGTGCACCGGCTCTCCGCCGACCTGAGGACGGCGTTCCCGCATCAGCGCGGCTTCTCCCGCCGCAACCTGCTCTATATGCAACAGATGGCCAGGAGCTGGCCGGAACCCATCACACAGCAGCCGGTGTCCCGGCTGCCCTGGGGCCACATCACGGTCCTGGTCACCCATCTGAAGGCCCGCTCCGAACTGGACTTCTACGCCTCGGCGGCGGACCGCCACGGCTGGTCCCGCGCCACGCTGCAGCGCTCGATCGCCCAGCGCCTGCACCTGTCACGCAGCCTCGCGGACACCCTCGCCACCAGCCTCGTCCACTTCCTCACCGAACTGGGCCTCGGCTTCGCCTTCGTCGGCCGGCGCCACCCGGTCACGATCAGAGGAGAGAAGTTCCACATCGACCTGCTCTTCTATCACCTCAGGCTGCGCCGCTACGTCGTCATCGAACTCAGAACGAAACCGCCCACCCGCCGCGACGACACCGGCAAGCTCGGCTTCTACCTCGAACTGGTCGACCACCTGATCCGCGACCCGGACCGCGACGACACAACCCTCGGCCTCCAGCTGAACACCTCCGACACCACCCCCACCTGCCGCATCGCCCTCCGGGGCCGAACCCACTCCCCCGCGGTCAACACCTACGCAGCCCTGCCCCCACGCGTCCGCACCCACATGCCCACCGAGCAGGACCTGCTCCGCCTCACCCAGTCCGTCCTCGACGAATACCCATGACGTCAGGCGATTCACTCCTACGCTTCCGGCGCTCCCGGCGCTCCCGGCAGGGCACACGATGTCAGGACAACTTTCATACTTCACTGAAAGGCCGAAAAAGGCTCACTGAAGCACGAGGGGTGGACAGGCTGTGTTCCCGCGAATACAGTGAGTTCAGTCCTGTGGGGGCAGGGAATAGGGGGGCGGGGTGACATAGACGGCGGCTGCGATGCCGCCTTATCCGCGATTCGGCGGGCTTCCTTTCTGCGGGGAGTTGCTCATAGAGCTGATGAGGCCGCGTGGTTTGGCCCCTTGCAATCCGCTGTCCCAGCATTCAGCGCCGCAAAGACTGCCGCCATCGGCACTGAATTCGACTCGTCCACGGCACACCTATACCGAAGGAGAGGCAATCATGCCTTTATCGGCAGCTGACCTCGCAAAGCTCGGGGACACGCCCATCACGATCCAGTCGACGTTCTTCCCGAACATCTACCTGCGCATGGACGGGACCGGGGTGACGTCCTTCACCGACCCCGGCGGCGGGACGGTCAACTGCCAGTACGGCACCGGCCCCTGGACAACGTACAAGGTCCGGCCACAGGCAGACGGGTCGTACGCTTTCGAGTCGGCGGCCTTCCCGAACGTGTTCCTGCGCATGGACGGCACCGGGGTCCCCGCCACCATGGCCGGCGGCGGGAAGGTCAACTGTCAATACGGCGCCCACCCCTACGAGAAGTACCACCTTCGCCCCCAGGCGGATGGTTCGTTCTCCTTCGAGTCGGCGGCCTTCCCGGGCATTTACCTGCGCATGGTGACCGACAGCGGGGTGACCACCGCCACCGGCCCCGGAGGAACGGTGAACTGCCAGGTCAACGCCGACGGCGGCGAGCACGAGAAGTTCTATCTCGACAGGGCCTGATGGCCGGGTCGCCCGGGAGAATCTCACACTCGGTTTCGCGCATGGTTCATCGCGAAAACGTACGTGACATGGGGTACCCCCCCGGAAACGCGAAAGTGCCTTCTCCGCAGGGAGGCGGAGAAGGCACTTTTCTGTCAGATCGGCCTTCAGCAGGCCAGGCCCGCCCCCTCGGAGGTTCGGTGAGTGCCGAAACATCCGGCCGATAGCGCTCCGACTCCGGTACGGGAGAGCCCCGCACCGGTGAACGTGGACGCGGCCCAATGCCGGAGACGGCCCTGAAGCGGCGACTCGCGAAACGAGGTCCGCTGGTGTTGCTGGGGCGGCACCTGCCGCTGCCGGGGCACCTGCGCTCCGACGGCGCCGAGATCGTGCCGACCGACCGCTGGCCGCCAGATCTGGCGGTACGGGGGGCGGATACTCTACGTCTCGGCGGCGGACCGCCACGGCTGGTCCCGCACCACGCTGCAGCGCTCGATCGCCCAGCGCCTGCACCTGTCACGCAGCCTCGCGGACACCCTCGCCACCAGCCTCGTCCACTTCCTCACCGAGCCGGGCGTCGGCTTCGCCTTTGGCTCTGTTCACGAGTTCCGACGGAAGATGCGCACGGCTTCGGGGACACGCCCCGCCCGGGACGTGGCCGATGTTCACGAGAGGGGAGGCACCTCGTGGACCCTCCCGCCGACCGGGGGAGGCAGGCGCCGGCCGGGCCGCGCGCTGACGTCAGCGCACCCCCGTAGGGTGGTCTGATGTTCGATCGCTTGGAGATCAGGGTGTTGCCGCCGGGTCCCCGGTTCGCTGCCCAAGTGCGGCTCTGGGTCAACGGCAAGGACGTGGTCGAAGAGGCGGTCGGCGAAGGCGGCCGCGGACCGTACGCAGCCCTGCCCCCACGCGTCCGCACCCACATGCCCACCGAAGCGGACCTGCTCCGCCTCACCCAGTCCGTCCTCGACGAATACCCATGAGCGATTCTCCCGTCGCAGCGTCGCGTACCACCCGTGTCGGCCCCAACCCGCTCATTGATCGCAGTCCACGAAGTCGATGGCTTACAGTGACCGAATCAGGAAGAATGCTCATGTGCTGATGCCCAACGATGAACCACAGATCCTCGCCGCTGTCCGCCGCTACGTGATGCCCGAGCGCCGTTATATGAAGCTGCACGGCTGGAACATCGCACACATGGGCGAAGAAAAGCGAGACGAGTTCGGACGGTCACTCGCTAAAGCGGCATCCAGAGCTGCAGACCACGAAATAATCGCCCTTCTCAAATCTGATTGGCGAGCCAGTCTCGCTGCCGCCTGGCTCATCGCCATCGACATGCGCACCGGATTTCGGGATATTATCAGCAACTTGCTGCTCCAGCAGGAAGGAAGCAACCAGCTCAAAGGGTACTGTTTCGCTTTGACTCGCTTCGGCAGTCCGGCAGACGCTGAAGCCATAAGCTCTTACCTTGACAAATCCCTCCGGTTGCAAACTCGCAATCATGCAGAAACATGGGCTTTGGGCGGACTTCTCTACCTGGACGCTCAACTAGAAAGCAGTTACGCCGACCGCTTCCTGGCCACGAATGCGTGGCCATCCTGGTCATCCCAAGAACCTGACGAGTACAGACTCATTCAAACCCTGTGCAACTTCGCAAACACCTACGGGAGCCGGAGCGAGCAGCCGGGGAACAATCAAGATATCAGGGACAGGTTCGATGCATGGAAACCGCATCACCTTCCGACCCCATGGCTTGTAGTGCAGGGCGAATCCGAAAGGCGTCGCATCGATGCAACGCTCGGTGCTCACCTCGCCAGCATCAGCAACGACTCGCTCTTGGAGCCACTTTCTATCGCGAAATGCCGAGAGTGCCACGCCGTGCTATTCAACACTGCACCAAAACATGGCGATTGGATCATCATGCCGCCTAGCAGCCACGCTAATGACAAGGCAGAGCATTCTGTGATTTCAGCCATCGAGGAACTGAAAACGCGTCTCGAACATCACTCGCATTAGCCCGGCCTACGCCACGGGCCCCCACCAATACTTATCTCCGCCCCCTCAATGATCCCCTCAAGGGTGACTTCAAATTCCTCATAGGGGTACGAAACGCCAGGGACTCGCGAATATCCTGGCCCGTCCGCGTTGGGTATCCTGAGAACGACACCTGGACCATTTCCATACGTGCTGGCTTCCCGTGCGACGTCGTCAAGGTCAGTCGTCCACGACGTGAAGGTACTCCACGTCCCCTCATCGCCACCCACGTGCCGCTGGACGTCCGAATGTCCGCCATGCGGCACAGCCCGCCCCTCCAAGGCGTCCTGATACATCCGCTGCCAATGGTCGGGGGCGGAACCGTCGGCGAAACTCACACCTCGATAGATGTAGGGAGCTTCGTTGGGGTCCCAACTCCCGCCATTGGGACACGGCGAAAGGCCAAGTGGGTCCGCCCACATGTGGGGGTTGGTGACATATATGCCTGGGTTCGGGGCCGGGGTGAGGCCCAGGGGGTCCGGGGTGAGGTAGCGGGCTGTTTCGGGGTCGTAGTGGCGGAAGTAGTTGTAGTGGAGGCCCGTTTCGGGGTCGAAGTACTGGCCCGGGAAGCGCAGCGGCGTGTGGGCCGTGGCGTCGGCGTTCCAGGCCGTGGTGCCCCAGAGCGTGCTGCGGGTGCGCCAGGCGATCGTGCCCGCTTCGTCGATCAGTTCGGTCGGGGCGCCGACCAGATCCGTGACGATCGCGAAGAAGCGCCGGTCGATCTCCTCCTGCGGGGCAGCCGCCGCGGTGATGCGTTCCGTCTGGGCGATGGGGCGCAGGCCGTCGTAGTCCCAGGTCAGTGTGACCGGGTTGGGCAGCGCGGCTGAGGTGGTGGTCTCCTCGCACAGGGTGGTGCCGTCCCAGACGAAGGCGACCTGCTCCAGGATCGTTTCGCCGTCGGCGGCCAGGCGCTGCTTGGCGATGCGGCGGCCCAGCGGGTCGTAGCGGTAGCGCCAGCGCGCCCCGTCCGGGGTGGTGACGGCGGTCAGGCGGTCCTCGGCGTCCCACTCGTACCGCCAGGTGTCCGGCTTGCGCGAGAGGCGGGTCTTCTGGCGCAGGGTGATGCGGCCGAGGGCGTCGTGTTCGTAGCGGACGTTTCCGGCGCGGGTGATGCGGGTGCCGGAGTAGGACCGGGGGCCGGTGGCCTCCTGGCCGGGGTGGGCGGCGGGCCAGGCCGCCCCGGTCTGGTTGCCCGCCTCGTCGTACGCGTACGTCTCGGTCCAGCCGTCCGCGTGGACGGCGGTGACCCGCCCGGCCGGGTCGAGATCGAAGTGGCGGCTGCCGCCCAGCAGGTCGTCGATGCCGACGAGATGCCCGTCGGCCTGGTAGGCGTAGCTGCGCCGCTGGAGCGTGCGGCCGCGGCCGGTCACGGTCTGGCCGGTCAGCCGGCCCAGCTCGTCGAAGGTGCTGGCGAGCGTGACGGTCTCGCCGACGCTGCGCGCCACCTCCCGGCCCGCCGCGTCCCGTTCGAAGGACAGCTCGTGTCCGGAGGATGTGAGGGAGGTACGGCGGCCGGCGGCGTCGTACGTCCAGCTGCTCACCGCGCCGGAGGGCGTCGTCCGCGACGTGCGGCGGCCCAGCTCGTCGTGACCGTAGGAGACCGTACGGCCGTTCACCGTCTCGGACTTCAGACGGCCGTACCGGTCGCGGACGTAGACAATCGTCGTGACCGCGCCGTCGGCGTCGTACCCGTACCGCTATTCCATCCCCGGGCGCTCCGGAGCGGTCACTGCATCGGCAGGTCTGTCACAGCTGCGCGCTGCTGAAGCAGGAGCCTCTCAGTCGAGCCAAGCGAGGGGGTCCTCGCTTGGACCCGACGCTTTGAGTGTCGTGAAGGACACTGGAAGGCCGAGCGAGGCCAATTTGGCCACCGCCGCCGAAGACACAGGCAGAACCTGACGCGGTTCGACGAAGCCTGCGATGGCTACCTGGACTGAATAACCGGCATCTCGGATTTTTTTGACTGCGGTCAGGCGCGGCGAGATGCGGGCAACAAGAGAGCCAATTTGGGAATCCAGACTCTCGGCGAAGCTCTCATCCAGGGTGTAGGACCACCAGTTCACACCCGAATGAATGAAGGCCTCTTCGAGATCAGCGCCTTGCGCACCGCCCTTCAGCGCCTCGCTGACAAATTTCGGATCCAAGCCTTGTTTCGTAACGGCTAGCGATGTGTTGAGCGAAGTCCAGAGATCCATCGACGTGTCCACTCTCTATTGATATACGGTAACGCAGCTAGCGGTCACTCAAGCTGGGCTGCATTACTAGCGGGATTCCCAACCGAGAAATCCTCATCATGTTCGATGCAGAAATAAGAAGTTGCGAATCGTGATCGGCGTACCCTCTGATGACAAGGGCGACGGCGAAGCCTTCATCTTGCAATTCCGACAACTTTGACGAAACCCGCTCTGCGGCCTTGAGGATTTCGTCCAGCTGCTCAGAGAAAACTCTCGTCGTGCGATCATCGCACTCAAGTAGCCAGTACGCTCCGATCTCGGATTTGATGCTCTGGATGCCAGCGTCTGGCCGCCAGACACCCGTCGGCGTCAACCCTAGCCGCTGCGTTACGACCTCAGGGTCAACGTCTCCTGTCTCCACTTCGATGGATACTGTTGTCAGTGTCCACGACTCGCCAAGCCGATCCTTATCCGCCACCACTACCTACCTCCGACTTTCCACAACTCATCTTACCGCCTAACATACTCTCGACATGCCGCCCAGTGAACGTTCCCCATATCTTCCTTCAAAAGGTCACTCAGCAACGTTCGACGGGCCACCGTGATTGAGTTCTCGTACACGGTAAACCCTCCCGGCCCCACGGCTTCGGGAGGTCCTAGCGTGTAATTGGGCACCTTTTGCCCGGGGTGGAATGTTTCCACGGCGCCGCCGGGGTAGGACCCTCCCTCCACAGCAACACCGTTCAGGCCAGGAATCCTCTCACCGTCCGGCACATAGAAGGAGATACTCGTTCCGCCAGGAACAGTTACTTCGCCGTCATTCGGCCTAAGGAATCCATGGCCCGCGAAAACCGTTTCACCGTCGGGGCGTCCACCTTCAAGTACTCGAGTCGCGTAGTACCGTCCGTCATCATCTGGCCACTTAGCCGAGCTGATCTTCGGATTGCTTTCCATTACTGCGCGCTTGACTTCCTCAAATGAGGGCATCTCGCCCCCTGACCCCCTGCTCGTCAGACTGTCGAGTGGGCCGCGGGCAACCGATTCAGCGCCTTCCTTGAGGCCGTTGCGGGCGCCTGCGCGGGCGAGGGTTCTGATGCTGCCCGCGCCCTTGGTGCCGATGAGTTCCGGGACGAGACGCCCGAGGAACTCGCTCGGGTCTCCCTTGGCTGCCTCCCACGCGTTCTTCAGCGCCCGGTCCGGGTTGGCGGCCGTCGAGGCGAGGCCCGCCAGGGTCATGTTGACGCTCTTGTAGTACTCCGCCGGGTGGGTCAGGTTGTACGGGTCGACCGGGTTGACGCTGCGGACGAAGTTGAGGATGCCTGCGGTGCCCTTCACGATGCCGCCGCCGAAGTGGATCATCTCCACGCCCTGCGCGACGCCGTAGTCCGCCAGGTCGAACTTGGCGCGCTCCAGGCCCGTCGGCTCCTTCGGCGCGTGCGCCATGGCCGCCGTGACGGCCGACTTGGCCGTGTCGCCGGCCTCGTTGCGCTGGCGGCGGGCTTCCTTGAGGATCTCGTGGGCGCGTTCGCGCTGCGCCGCGCCCGGGTCGGTGAAGGGCGCGGGCTTGGGCAGCGGATCGGGGCCGTTGCGGGCGGCGTTGTACGCGTCGACCTTCTCGTTGTACGCGTCGACCGCGGTCTTGGACGCCTCCTGGCCCTTCTTATAGAGGGCGATCGCCTCCTTTGCCTGGCCCTGCGCCCAGCGCACGGTGGAGACGTACGAGTCGAGGGCCTTGGCCGCGTCGTCGAAGGCGTCCGCGGCCCGCATCCACTCGCCGGGGTGCGTGGCGAACTTCTCCCGGAACGCGTCGGCCGCCTCCCCCTTCCAGTGGCTGGAGTCCAGGCCCTTCATGCCGCGGCCAACGCTGTTGAAGGCGTCGCGGAAGTCCCGCAGGTTCCGCACGGCCGCGGTGATCTTCGAGGGATTGCCGTGGATCAGCTCGTCCGCGTCCTCGGTCTCGCCGAGCTGCTGTTCTCCCACGTGGGCGCCGAGCGAGGAGGCCGTACGGTCGCCCCAGTCCTCGACCTTGTCCGCGATGTCTTCCGCGCCGATGTACTCCAGGCCGTCACCGATCTTGTCAGTGGCGGCGTCGATGCCCTGGCCGAGCTTCTCCTTGCCCCAGTCGACGCCGTCCCGGACCTTGTCGTATCCGGCGCCGACGAGATTGCCGAGCTTGTCGAGGCCGCCCATCAGCGTCCGTCCCAGCCCGGCTCCTCGGCCCGCCGCACCGCCTCGTCGGACGGGTCGAGCATCTCCTTCAGCTCCCCGTCGAGCGCCTCACGCAGCTTCGGGTCGAGCGCGCCCGAGGTCTCCATGGAGTCCAGCAGCGAGTCCTCGACGTCGTACGCCGTGTCCTTCCAGGTCTGCTTCACCTCGGCATGCGCCTGCTGGAACGATTCGGCGCTCCAGTCGGCGTCGTCGAGCACGCTCTGGGTGCTGATCTCCTGCCAGGACTTGGCCTTGACCTCCTCCTCCGACAGATGAGGGTTGCCGTTCAGGGAGTTCGCGGCGATCTTGAAGGTCCCCTTGATGTACTGCTCCTGCTCATGGATCGCGCCCGCCGACAGCCCGACCGCGCTCGCGAACCCCGCGCCCCGCTGCATCAGCGCCCGCACACCCCACTCCCAGCGCTCGCAGAACGTCTCGAACTCCCCCGTCAGGCCCGCATGGCCCAGCTCAAGACCGCTGAGCGCCAGATCCGAGAAGCCCCGGCCGGCCGACGCCTCCCCGATCATGCCGAGGTCCTTGAGCTCCGCGTAGGCGCTGTTGATGCCCTTGGCGATCTGCTCCAGCGCGCCCGGGGGCGCGGCCAGATCCGGATCGTTCCCGCTCACCGCTGCTCTCCCCCGAAGTCGACCGCCGCGGCGTCCGGGACCACCCCGGCGACCGGCGGGAACAACATTCCTTCTTCGCTGCCCGCGTCCAGCGCCACACCCGCCGGGACCCCCAGCATCGGCACCATCACATCGAGCAGCCGTGCGCCCAGCACGGTGCGGTACTCCCACTCGCGGCCGGGGTCGCCTTGCGCATACGCGAACCGGGCAAGCGCCGCCTCGTCGGAGAAGGCGCAGATCCAGCGCACGCCGCCCTGTTCGGCCGACCAGAGGCTGCCGTGTGCGTCGAGCGGCACCAGTACGGCCGTACGACGGAACTCCCCCAGCAGGGCGGCGAACTCACGGCGGCGCGCCTCGGCCTCGTCCGCCGCCTCCGCCTCGATGTTCGCGACGGTCGGCTGGACAGGGGACGGTGGCGGTGGCGGTGGCGGCGTCTTCGACGGCTCACCGGCCAAGTCCGCGAGCCGCAGTGGACGTTCCGGCCGGTCCGGTATGCCGCCTTGGGCCCCACCGCGGTCCCCGTTCTCACTCATGACACATATCGTCACATGAACGGGTTGTCTTCCTGCCGGAATTCACAGGCGTCTCATACGTCACGGCCGCCGCCCACGACCTCCGTCACGGCTTGCGCGCGACCCCGCAGTACATCGCCACTTCCTCCGGCTCCGGACCGTCGCCCGGCTCCGGCCGCCACCGCGTACAGCTGACGACGCCCGGCTCCAGCAGCTCCAGCCCGTCGAAGTAGCGGACGATCTGGTCGGGCGTCCGCTGGGTGAGCTTCGGCGTGCCGTGTTCGTTCCAGAAGGCGACGGCCTGGTCCACATCCGGCATCGCCGGGCTGGTGATGGTGTGGGAGAGCACCAGATGGCTGCCGGACGGCAGGGCGTCCATCAGGCTGCGCACGATCCGCCGCGACTCCTCGTCGTCCTCGATGAAGATGACGATGCCCAGCAGCATCAGCGCGACCGGCTCGCTCAGATCGATCGTCTTGGCGGCCTGCTCCAGGATGGCGTCGACGTCCCTGAGGTCGGCGTCGAGATAGTCGGTACGGCCCTCGGGGGAGCTGGTGAGCAGGGCGCGGGCGTGCGCGAGGACGAGCGGGTCGTTGTCCACGTAGACGATCCGCGCGTCGGGCGCGACCCGCTGGGCCACCTCATGCGTGTTGTCGGCGCTCGGCAGGCCCGTGCCGATGTCCAGGAACTGGCGTATCCCCGCCTCGCCCGCCAGGTGATGCACGGAACGCCCGAGAAAATGCCGGTCTGCCATGGCGTAATCGACGATGCCCGGATGCAGATTGCGGATCTGGTCCCCGGCCTCGCGGTCCACGGGGTAGTTGTCCTTGCCGCCTGTCCAATAATTCCAGATTCGGGCGGTATGCGGTCGAGAAGTGTCGATCCTGGAAAGGATTCGAGCGCTGTCATCAGCGTATTCGGTCACCTTCGACACGATAGCCAACACCCATATGAGGAGGGGGTGTTGCTGCGCCATTCGACCCGCGCTGGACGCACACCCCGCCGTCCGTTAGCTTCACGGAAGCAATCCGATCGCAAATACGGGGGAGGGCGCATGGCGCTCAGCGAGAAATGGCAGGAGCTGTTCGGCGACGCCGAGACCGGCGCGGAGCGCGGCGGTAGCGGCGGCACTGGCATGCGCCTGGCGTCCACCGACGGCGGAGGCAGTGCCGGGGGCAACGGCGGGGGCGGCGGGGGCTCCGATTTCGACCTGAAGAGCAGCAAAGGCCCGTGGACTGCCGCCTCCGGCGTCGCGGGCGCGCTCCACACCTCCTCGTCCTCCGCCCTCACCGAGCTGGAGACCGCCTCCAAGGGCGTTGCCGACAACGCCAAGGGCCTCGACTCCACCTCCGCCCTCGCCGAGGTCCTCACCTCCTGGAAGGGCCGCCTGACCGCCGTACGGAACGAATGCTCCCGCCTGGAGGGCGCCCTGAAGACGGCGGGCAAGGAGTTCGGCGAGCGCGAAGAGCAGACCAGGCACGACTGGGACCGCCAGCGGCCGCACAGCGGAAACGGGGCCGGCCCGCGGTGACCACCTGGCAGGAACTGCGACAAGTCAGCCTCAGCGAGTACACGGACGCCGCCGACGGCTGGGGCAAGGTCTCCAGCCGCGCCAACGCCGCCAAGGACCGCGTCGACAACGAAATGCTCGGCAAGCTCCGTGAGACCCAGAAGGGCGAGACGGCGACCGCGGCCATCGGCGACCTCGAACGCCTCAGCCGCAACTACCAGTACATCCACACCGAGTGCGGTCTGATCCGCACCGCCCTCAACGGCCTGGCCGCCGAGCTGGAAGCGCCCAAGAACAAGCTGAAGCGGGCGCTGCAGCTCGCCGAGGACAACAAGTTCACGGTCAAGGCGGACGGATCGGTGCAGTACCCCGCTGCTGTCCCGTTCGCTTCCGGCAACGCCACAGCCACGCCTGGCGCACCGATTCCCCTTCTTCCTGGCAGCGCGGAGGGAGGCGCCGATCGGAACAAGGCGCTCGCCGAGCAGATAGCCGAGGACATCGCCGCCGCCGTGCGCGAGGCGGACGAGATCGACGGCCGGTACGCGCGCGTGCTGCGCAAGCTCAAGACGACGGACGGACTCGACGTCACCGACGCGATGTTCGCGGACGCCGCCCAGGACACCAGGGACCTCCAGAAGGCGGCCGGCGACTACGCCAAGGCGTCGGACATCCCCCAGGGCAAGTCCGCGGCCGATAACGCCGCCTGGTGGAAGAGCCTGGACGCGGAGAGGCAGGCGGAGTACGCGACGCTCTACCCGGCCTCCATCGGCGCCCTCGACGGCCTCCCGTCGGCCGTACGGGACGACGCCAACCGCATGGTGCTGGCCGAGACCCGGGCGAAGTACCAGCTGGAGCTGAACTCCTTCCCGGCGGAGCCCGCCCGGTACGTCGCCAACCCCAACGGCTCCTACCCGGCCGCCGTCGAGTCCGAGGACTGGCGCAAGTGGAAATCCCGGAAGGAGGAGCTGGAGAAGGGCCTCAAGGGCATGAACGCCATCCAGAAGCGGTTTGACGCCCCGCCCTCCGAAGGGCTGCCCCCGGCCTTCCTCCTCGGCTTCGACGCCAAGGGCACCGGCCGCGCGATCATCGCCAACGGCAACCCGGACACGGCGGACAACACCGCGGTGTACGTCCCCGGCACCACGGCCAGGCTGGAGGGCATCGGCGGCGACATCAACCGGATGACGGAGATGTGGCGCGCAGCCAACACCGAAGCCCCCGGCGAAACCACCTCCACCATCACCTGGCTCGGGTACGACCCCCCACAGGCCATTGTCTCGGAGGCGACGGAGAAGCAGTGGGCGTACGACGGCTCACCGAAGCTCAACGACTTCATGGACGGCCTCGAAGCCGCCCAGGGCGGGGCCGACGCCAGCCACACGACCGTCATCGGCCACAGCTACGGCTCCACGGTCGTCGGTGACGCCTCCAACAAGGGCGATCTGTCAGCTGACGACATCATCGTGGCGGGCAGCCCGGGCATGCTGGTCGCCGAGGCGGACGACCTCGACGTGCCGAAGGGCCATGTCTGGTCCGCGGCCGCTGGCGACGACTTCGTCCCCACTGGGGGAAAGCTCGCCGGGCTCGGCGGCCGGAAGTGGGATGTCCATACCTGGAACGGCATCCCCTACGACGCCGGATACATCCAGACGGTCCCCTCTGACGAGGCTTTCGGAGCGCACCGGATGGACGTGGACACCTCCGGGCACAGCGACTACTGGAAACGGGACTCGCTGAGCCTGCGCAATCAGGCCCTGGTCGTGGTCGGGGATTACCACAGGGTGGAAGAGGACGACTGAGTGACAGTACGCATCAACAACGCAGGCCACCGCCGAACTCTGGCGACGCTGGCCCCTCTCCTTGCCATGACAGCCCTCACGACAGGATGCTCGAAAGACGTGGACGATCTTGGGTACACCCCCACCACGCTGGCGGTCGACGACCTGCGGGCCCGGACGAAGTCCGTATCCAGCCAGATCTACGACATGATCGGCATCAAGGGCGGCAAGACGACGGAGCCCGGCCCTGGGATCTCCACCTGCGAGGAGGACCCGGAGCACCTGTTCATGTCGCGGCACCCATGGTCCGTCTACCAAGTCTCGCAGGACGAGCTGAAGCAGGGGTTCCAGCGGCTTCGGGAGAACCTGCCGAAAAACGGCTGGAAGATCGTCGAGTACGGCCCGAACAACAGCAAAGCCAGGACGCTTGAGCTGACTGCCGACTCCGAGAAGGACCGGTACTCCATCAATGCGACGCTCAACGTCGGGGGACCGGCCGACGAGGAACCCCGTATCACGGTGTACGTGGTCTCCGGCTGCTTCCGCGCCCCCGAGGGCACCGACCTCAACGGCGTCTACTGACGGCGGCTGACTTCAGTAGACGTCAGCAGACACCGGCGAGGGGGCGGCTGACGGCCGCTCGCCTCGGCGCAAACCACTCGAACGCGCGCCCGACCCCGCGCGCGGCTGCGCCCCGCGCGCGCTTCGACTGCCCCCGTCAGCCCACGCCGCCGACGCCCCGCCGCCCACCGCGCTTCACAGCGCCCCAAATGTGGGACAACGACAGTCATTGCCCGGAGTCACGCAGCGTGATACACAGAGTGACGATGGGCCTGCTCGCGCCACATCCTGATCTCGCCATCGCAGGTCAGGGCGGGTGCAGTCGGTCATACGTGCGGAGATCGGGTAAAGAGACCAGCCAAGTCGGCATACGCGGACGGTTTCATCAGCGAAGATAGAGCCACGGCCCATGCCAAGGGGCAGGGGCACCGAACAACCCGACAGGGGCGGTGAGTTACATGATCCTGGCAGCCGAAAAGGGCGACATCACCACCATTATCGGAGGAATCGCCCCAAACTGGGGGCCTTTCGGGAGTCTGGGCAACGAAGCCCGCGTGATGATCGAGGTCGTGATGGCGATCGCCATCCTCCTCTGCCTCGCCATCGCCATCTGGGGCGCGGCAAAGCAGCGCATCGGAGCGACGGCGCTGCGCGACACCTTCAGCGCGGAACAGGGCAAGGGCCTGATCGTCGCCGGCCTGACCGGCGTCTTCATCATCGGATCGCTGGGGACCTTGTTCACCATCGTCTACGGGATGGCTGTCTAACCACCCGTCAGTCATCGCCGGGCCCGCCGGTCCGGGTCCGGCCACATTGAGGTTGCGTCCCCTGATGTCGAGTCACCACACCGCACCTGCGCGGAGAGCAGCAAGGCTGCCGTCGTACGACACCCACACGGCGGCTTCGGCGTGCCACGCGGAACAGCAGACGACTGAGGGGGCGTACGCACCATGAGCCTCGGCGACGAGCAGGGCTACGGCGGCGAGCAGACCGATCCCCCGCGCCAGACCCGCACCCGCCTCCCGAGCGCCCCGGCCCCCGACGTCTACGGCGGCGCCCGCCGACCGTCCCGCAGCTCACGCTCGCTGGTCGCGGTGGTCGGCGTCGTCGTCCTCCTGATCGCCGCGATCGCCTTCGCCAACCGGGGCGGGGACAGCGACGGCGGCTCCTCCTCCCGCGGCAACTCCGCGGGGGCGGGGCCCACGGCGGCCACGGGCGTCAAGCCGGTGACGGGGAAGGCCGGAGCCGGGACCATCCCTTCGGGTTACGCCCACGACGAGCAGGGGGCGCAGAGCGCGGCGGCGAACTATGCGGTGGCGCTGGGCTCTGACGGGATGTTCAACAAGGAGCGCCGACGCCGCATCGTGGAGGCGGTCGCGGACCCCAGCACCCTGGCGGCCCTGCAGTCCGGATTCGACTCCGACTACTCGGCTGAGTTCCTCGCGCAACTGGGGCTGAAGGCGGACGGCACCGCCCCCGCGGGCACGACGTTCGTCAACCGCACCATCCCCGCAGGAACCAAGGTCCGGAAGTACACCGAGGACGCAGCCGACGTCGACGTGTGGTGCATGGGCCTGTTCGGCCTCACCGGGGAGAAGTCCACCAAACCGGTGACGAGCGGCTGGTTCACCGTAACGGTGCAGCTGAAATGGGACGACTCCGACTGGAAGGTTCTGACGACCAGCCAGAAGACCGGGCCGACCCCGGTCACCGGCGACAACGCCATCTCCGGGTCGGACGAGATCGCGAACGCGGTCAACGAATTCGGAGGGTTCACGTATGCCCGGTAGCCCTCGCCGCGCCCGCACCGTGCTCGCCGCTCTGGTGGCGATCCACTCCACGGTGTTCCTGTACGCGGCGCGCTCCGCAGCAGAGCCGACACCCACCCCCACGCCTACCCCGACTCCCAGCCCCAGTGAGAGCGACGACCCCTGCGCGCTCATCGCCGGCCCCGCCCGCGACTACTGCGAAAACGGCGAAGGCGCCGGCAGCGGCTCGCGCACCGGCGGGGTCAGCGACCCCGCCGACGCCCTCGACCCGCTGTCCTCGCTCGCCCGCGGCTGCGCCGACGCCGCCGCCTGGACCGTCGACACGCTCTCCAAGGCGGTGAAGTCCACGGCCACCGTGGACTTCACCAACACCACCTTCCTGGCCCAGTACGCCATCGTCTTCGCCGCCGCCACCGTCCTCACCCTCGTGCTCTGGCTCCTCGCCGTCGCCAAGCGCGCCATCCGCGGCGTCCCCCTCACCACCGCCATCTCCGAGGCCGTCGGCTTCCTCTGGCTCACCGTCCTCGCCTGCGCCTTCACCCCGCTGATCCTCTACACCATCGTCTCCGCCACCGACGGCGTCACCGAAGTCATCGCGGGCGGCAGCAGCGGCCAGACGGACATGTTCTTCGGGAACTTCTCGGCCGCGCTCACCAAGGGCACGGACATCGGCGGCGGGCCGATCATGCTGATCGTCGTCTCGCTGGTCACGATCCTCGCCGCCGGCGTGCTGTATCTGGAACTGTTCATCCGGGCGGTGCTCCTGTACGTCGGCGCGCTGCTGGGCGTCGTCGTCTACTCGGGGCTCGTCGACAAGAACATGTGGGGGCACGTCCGCCGCTGGGCGGGGATCATGATCGCGGTGATCCTGGTCAAGCCGATCATCGTCATTGTGCTGGGCCTCGCCGGAGCGCTCGCCTCCGAAGGCGGCCCCGACTCCTTCTCGGCCGTGGTCTCCGGGCTCGCGATCATCATCCTGGCCATCTTCGCGTCCGTGATGATCTACCGCTTCGTGCCGGGCTTCGGCGACGAGATCGTGTCCTCCCGCAACAACCGCCTCCAGAACAGCGCCGAGAACGCCGCGGCCGCCGTCATCAGCTCCCCCGCCGCTCTCGTCTCGCAGGGCATCAAGACTCACAGCGCCCGCGGCAACCCCTCAGGTGACGGCTCCGGCGGCGCGGGCAGCGGCGCGGCCCGCCCCGCCAACCCCGTCAGCGGCGGCGTCGCCGCCCACAGCTCCCGCGGCGGCTCAGCGGCAACGGCCGCGCCCCCGCCCCGTAACGCGGGGGCAGGCCCGTCCGGCGGCACCCCGCACACCAGCCGCAGCACCAGCGGCTCAGGCACGCACGGCACACACGGCACACGCGGCGCACACGGCGCCGGAAGCACGACAGGCACAGGCACCGGCACAGGCACAGGAGGTGGAGGGCGTTGACGACCCAGTCCCAACCCATCACGCCCCGCCGTACGTATCTCATCGGCCGCTCCCGGCCGAACGCGATCATCGGCAAGAACCGCGAGACCGGCGAGATCGCCCTGATCATCGCCGGCGCGTTCCTCGGCATGATGAGCGGACTGCTGGTCCCCTTCCTCTCCCTGCGCATCGTGCTGCTGATGGGCTTTCCGCTGCTCGCCCTGGCCGCCGTGTACGTCCCCTTCAAGGGCCGCACCTTCTACAAGTGGTTTGAGATCAGCCGCAGCTACCGCCGCACCGTCCGCAGCGGCGTCGCCGTCTACCGCTCCGCCGCCGCCGAGGCCGGCACCCGCTTCGACGGCCGCGAGGTCGAGGTCGGACCGCCCCCCGGCATCGGCCGGATCAACTGGCTCGCCGCCCCCTTCGGGCCCGACGAGATCGCCGTACTCCTCCACGCCGACCGCCGCACCGTCACCGCCGCCATCGAGATCGAGGGCCCGGGCGTCGGACTGCGCGACAGCGAGGACCAGGAAGCCCTGGTGGACCGTTTCGGCACGCTCCTCAAGCATGTCGCCAACGGCGACGGCTTCGTCACCCGCCTCCAGATGCTGGCCCGCACCCTCCCCGCCGACCCCGACGCCCACGCCAAGGACGTCGCCCAGCGCGGCAACGCCCACGCCCCGGCCTGGCTGCGCGACTCGTACGACCAGCTCCAGTCGATGGTCTCCACCTCCAGCGAGCAGCACCGCGCCTATCTCGTCGCCTGTATGCACTACACCCGCGAGCTGGCCGCCGAGGCGAACGCCATGGCCCGCGCCGCCCGCCAGGCCACCGGCGCCCGCAAGCTCGACAAGGACGCCGGCCTCGCCGTCGTCATGGCCCGCGAGCTGACCGACATCTGCGCCCGGCTCGCCGAGGCCGACATCCGCGTACGCCAGCCGCTCGGCCAGAGCCGCCTCGCCTCCCTCGTGCACTCCATGTACGACCCCGACCACCCCATCGACCACATCCAGGCCATGACCCGGCGCAACGCCTGGCCCGCCGAACTCGACGCCATGGAGCCCACCTACCTCCAGGCCAAGACCCGCGAGTCCGCCACCCGCGCCCCCTGGTGCCACGCCACCGCCTGGATCAAGGAGTGGCCGCTCACGCCCGTCGGCGTCAACTTCCTCGCCCCGCTGCTCGTCCACACCCCCGACGTCATCCGCACGGTCGCCGTCTGCATGGACCTGGAGCCCACCGAGGTCGCCATCGAGCGCATGCTCACCGAGAAGACCAACGACGAGGCGGACGCCAGCCGCGCCGCCAAGCTGAACCGCACCGTCGACCCACGCGACATCGCCGCACACGGCCGGCTCGACCAGCGGGGTGAAGATCTCGCGAGCGGCGCGGCGGGCGTCAACCTCGTCGGGTACATCACCGTGTCGGCGCGCTCCCCCGAGGCCCTGGCCAAGGACAAGCGCACGATCAGGGCCTCAGCCGGCAAGTCCTACCTCAAGCTGGAGTGGTGCGACCGCGAGCACCACCGGGCCTTTGTGAACACGCTGCCGTTCGCGACCGGCATCCGCCGATAGGGGCCCAGCCATGCGAGATCCGCTGTCCGTCCTCACCGACGCCTTCACCTCCTTCGTCTTCGGGAAGGTGGAGACGACCCGCCCGCCCGTCCGCACCTCCACCGGCCAGGCCCAGGCCGTATATCTGCCCACCGCGGCCCCCGGACTCGGTGACTCCGGCGTGATCATCGGCCGTGAGGTCTACAGCGGCAAGGGCTATGTGTACGACCCCTTCCAGCTGTACGGGCAGCAGCTCCCCGCCCCCCACTGGCTGGTCCTCGGCGAGTCCGGCAACGGCAAGTCGGCGCTGGAGAAGACCTACGTCCTGCGTCAGCTCCGGTTCCGCGACCGCCAGGTCGTCGTCCTCGACGCCCAGGGCGAGGACGGCGTCGGCGAATGGAACCTCATCGCCCAGCAGCTGGGGATAACTCCCATCCGACTGGACCCGATGACCGCGCTCGACGGCGGCATCCGGCTCAACCCCCTCGACCCGGCGATCACCACCACGGGCCAGCTCGCCCTGCTCCGTACGATCATCGAGGTCGCGATGGGCCACGGCCTCGACGAGCGCGCCGGCTTCGCGCTCAAGGTCGCGCACGCCTACGTCAACGCCACCATCACCGGCCGCCAGCCCGTGCTGACGGACATCGTCGAACAGCTCCGCCACCCCGAGCCGGAGTCCGCGGAGGCGATGAACGTCGACATAGACGATGTACGGGCCTGGGGGCTCGACGTCGCCCTCGTCCTCGACCGGCTCGTCGACGGCGATCTGCGCGGCATGTTCGACGGCCCGACGACCGTCGGCATCGACCTCGACGCCCCGCTGATCGTCTTCGACCTCTCCCATATCGACCGCAACTCCATCGCCATGCCCATCCTCATGGCCATCGTCGGAGTCTGGCTGGAGCACACCTGGATCCGCCCCGACCGGAAGAAGCGCATCTTCCTGGTCGAGGAGGCCTGGCACATCATCAACAGCCCCTTCGTCGCCCAGCTCTTCCAGCGGCTCCTCAAGTTCGGGCGACGCCTCGGGCTGTCCTTCGTCGCCGTCGTCCACCATCTGTCGGACGTCGTCGACGGCGCGGCGGCCCGCGAAGCCGCCGCGATCCTCAAGATGGCCTCCACCAGGACCGTCTACGCCCAGAAGGCCGACGAGGCGCGCGCGACCGGCCGGGTCCTCGGCCTGCCCCGCTGGGCGGTCGAGATCATCCCGACCCTCACCCCGGGCATCGCCGTCTGGGACGTCAACGGCAATGTGCAGGTCGTCAAGCACCTGGTGACGGAGGCCGAACGGCCGATCGTCTTCACCGACCGCGCGATGACCGAATCCTCCGCATCATCCGCATCCTCCGCATCCGCCCTATCCGCCTCGGAGGGCCGCTCACTGCCCGAAGACGTCCAGGCCGCCGAATGGGAGGCAGAGCGTCGCGCGGCCCTCATCGAGCAGCAGCAGCTGGAGCTGGACGAGTCCTCGGAATCAACGGTGGCGTGATATGCCCGACCGGTACGACGACTACGAAGCGCGGCGCGCTGGCCACGCACGCCCCGGCGAACGCGGCGTCCCCGACGGCCTGCTGGTGGGCCTGCTCGGCTTTCTCCTCGGCCTGACACTGCTGGTGTGGACGGCAACGGGCCTGGCGGGCCTGCTCGCGCACGGCGCCTGGCCGAGCGGGGTCGCCTTCACCCGTACGCCGCTGGCAATGCGCGCCCTGGCCTCCGACCCGCGCGACCTGCCCGCCGCCTGGCCGGACACCCCGCCGGAGCAGCTCTCGGGCCACGGGCTGTTCTGGGGGCTGGCCATCGGCGAGTTGCTGGTGCTGACAGTCCTGTCCGTCTTCGTCCTGGGAACGACGGCGCGCTGGCGGGCGGTCCGCGAGGCGAGGAAGGGGAAGCTGTACGAGCGGGAGGCGTACGGGGGTCGTGAGGCGTACGAGACCAAGCCCGCGGCCAAGCCCGCGCCCGAGGCCGCCCCCAAGGCTGTCCCCGAGGCCACCTCGACCAGCGCGACCAGCACGACCAGCACGGGCGTCTCCGCAGCACCGCCGCCGGCAGCTGTCGCACCGCCCAGCCCGGCCCCCGTGGGCCAGCCCGATCAGCCCGTTCAGATGGCAGCCCCAGCCGACCGGGCAACACCCCCGTCCCCCACACCGTCCTCGCGCCCCACCGTCCCGTCGCCCCGCACCCCCCGCGTCCTCTACGGCGACCCCGCCACCCGCCGCCCGGCCACCGTCCAGGCAGTCCTGGACGCGGACGGCCCGGCCCTCGTCGTCACCTCGGACGCCACCGTCTGGTCGGAGACGAAGGACACGCGCTCCAAGCTCGGCCCCGTCCTGGTCTACGACCCCGGGCACCTGTGCGACACACCCGCCCGGCTCCACTGGTCGCCCACGGCACACTGCGAGGACGCCGACACGGCCACGGCCCGCGCCGCCGCGCTCCTCGCCCCCGTACGCCCGCACGCCCTCCTCGACGCCACCATGGCGGACACGGCCCAGACGCTGCTGCGCTGCTGGCTGCATGCCGCCGCCATGGACGGCCGCCCGTTCAAGCAGGTGCATCGCTGGGCACAGGGCGGCGGCGCCCAGGAGGCCGTACGCATCCTCCGCACCCACCCCAAGGCCGCCGCCGGTCTCGCGGGACTGCTGGAGTCGGCGCTCATCGCGCACCCCGAACGCCGCGATGTGGCACAGCAGCTGACGACCCGTGCGCTGTCCGCGCTCTCCTCGATCCACATCCGTGACGCGTGCACCGGGAATCGGCCCGATTCGCTTTCCTTGGAATCATTCATAAACGAAGGGGGCACGCTTTATGTGGTGGGTGAACCGATTGAGGATCCCCGCACCCACCCCGGTGCCATGCCGCTGCTCACGGCACTCGCCTCAAGCGTGGTCGAGCACGGCCGCCGCGTGGCCGCACGGTCATCCGCCGGCCGGCTCGACCCACCACTGTCGCTCATCCTCGACGACGTCGCGGCGGTGGCTCCGCTTCCCCATCTCCCGGAGCTGCTGGCCTCAGGTCAGGACCAGGGCCTGCCGACCCTGGTCCTGCTCCGCTCCCCCGAACAGGCCCGCGCCCGCTGGCCGGAGCCGCTCCCGCAGTGATGGGACCGGTGAAGCATCCCAGCTGCGCCGAACAGCACTTTCACGTTCCCGTCGGCAACAGCGCGACGGCCCCCGGTGAATCCGAGGGCCGTTCCGCGTACCGTTCTGAGTGCCTATGTCAGAACGGAGTTCAGCATGGCACACCCTGCTGACGAGCACACCGGCGCGCGAATCGCCGACTATCGCAAGCTACGACAGTTGACGCAGACCGCCCTCGCCGAGCGGGCGTTCCTCTCCCGCAGCTGCATCGCCAAGGTCGAGAGCGGCCTGGCGCCGGCCACCCCGGCGGTCGTCGCCGCCGTCGCCAGAGTCCTCCAGGTGGACGTCGCCGTCCTCAACGGGCAGCCCTACATCTCGGAGCTGAGACAGGACCATTTGGACCGGCTCATCGCTCCGCTGTCCGATGCGCTGGACATGTACGACCTGGGCCCGGACCCGGACATCACGCCCCGCCCGATGAGCCAGATAGCAGCCGAGGTCGACGCTCTGTGCGCCCGCACGTGCGCCACCCAGTACAAGGGGGTCGGGGAGGATCTGCCCGGGCTGCTCGCCGAGTTGACCACAGCGCTGAGTGTCCTGCCGACCGGAGTGGACCGGCAGCAGGCCGCGACCTGCCTGTCCTGGTGCTACTGGGTGGCGTACGAGTTCGCCTACCGGCTCGGCTATCACACGCTAGCCTCCATCGCGCTGGAGCGCATGGGATGGATGGCCGAGCAAGCACAGGACCCCCTGCTGCTGGCGGTCCGGCTGGCGAAGCGCTCCAGCATGCTGCTGCGCCGCGGGGACAACCGCATGTCGCTGAAGGTCATCGAGCGCGGGCACAAGCTCGTCGAGCAGCACGACGACCCCCAGTCGGTCGAGGCTCGTGTGGTGTCGGGAAGCCTGCACCTGGCCGCGGCCATCGCGGCCGCGCAGGCGAAGAACGAAGACACCGTCAGCGGATACATGGAACTGGCCAAGAAGACCGCGAAGGGGATCGGCCGTGACGTGCCGCGCGTCTACTGGTCCTCGTTCGGCACCACCAACGTCAAGCACTTCGAGGTGGCGACGCTCGTCGAGCTGGGGCAGCTCGGTGAGGCCGTGAAGAAGGCTAGGACGCTGCGCTTTCCCAGCGAGCATCCGAAGATGCGGGTGGGCCGGTACCACATCGAGATGGCCAGAGCATACGCCCAGATGGGCCGCACAGAGGCCTCACTCAAGGCGCTGGCAACGGCTCGTGAGGTCGCGCCGCAGCAGGCCCGGTATCACCCGCTGATGAGGGAGACCATCGGGGCGCTGGTACGGCGTCAGCGGATATCGACGCAAGGCTTGTCGTCGCTCGCCGCCTGGGTCGGCATGTAGCAGGACGCGAAGGGGCCGGTTGTTCAAAATCCGGGAACACCGAGGGGCGCAAGGACAGGCAGTGTGACGGTACCCACACCGTCTGCGCATGGAGCCGATCACCATGACCTTCTACGCCCCACTCCCGGTGCGCTTCCTCCCACTGGGCCCGGCCCCAGAGCCCGCACCCGGCTGCGGCGTATGCGCCGCGCTCGACAAGGAGCGCGGCGCGGCGCTCGCCGCCGAGTGCCATGCGAAAGCCGCCCGCTGCAACGCAGCTTCGCAACCACCCCCACATCCCAGGGCACTGCGTGATCCCGGCAGCGAGTCCCGCGCGGCTCGACGTCAAAGGCATGCTGGCGGACGCCGGGCAGCTGCTGGCCACAGGGGCGGAGGGTCCGACGGACGACGGGCTGAGCGAGCTGACCCTGCGGCTGCGCGGGCACATCATGCTGCTCATCCCCGCGGTGAGCGACCGGATCACGGTGCACCCGCGCAACGACGACCCGTTGGCCCAGGCCATGGCGGGGGTCGCGCGGGCGGGACGTCGGCTCGCCGAGGAGGCCCCGAACGGCAGCCTCACCCAGGCCGTGGCCTACGCACAGCGGCTCGCCCACACCGTGGTGGCGCTCACCGAGCACCTGGCAGCGCTTGAGGACCCGCGGTGAGGTCCTGGCGACGGCCGATGAACGTCACGGCCCGGCAGGACGACGTATCTCGTACTCCACCTCTCGTGCCGTGGCGTCGCCGGGCGTGGGCATCGTCTCTCCGCTCGCCATGAAACCCGCACGCCGATAGAACGCCGCGGCACGGGTGTTGCGCTCGTGCACATACAGCCTTACCCGTTCGATCTTCGGCTCGGTCAGGGTCCAGGACCATTCGATAGCGGCACGGAACAGGTCGTCCGCAAGCCCTGAGCCACGGGCCTCGGGTCTTACAAAGACCCCGACGACATGCGCCTGGTCGACTGTCGCCTCGGCTCCGAAGCTCAACCCAGTGCCGGCCGGTTCGACCAGTACGGTCAGAGTCCCGCACGACTCAGTGAGGACGGGGCAACG
>NZ_JAOWCB010000060.1 GCF_026420845.1 Streptomyces sp. PR69
TGGGAGCGTAGGGGGCCCCGCTTCCCGCAACTGGGGGCTCCGCCCCCAGACCCCCTCCGGGGGAGGACTGCGGGGCTGGCGCCCCGCGCCCCAGGCGGGCGGCAGCTTCGCGCCGCCGCCCCTGTACGGCCTGAAGGCCGTGTCCTCAAACTTTCCCAGACTCCTCCCCCAGCTACCTCCCCCAGACTCCTCCGCCAGCTACCGCTGGGAGGTGCCCCCAGGGGTACCCCCACGGAGGTGCCCCCAGGAGGTACCTCCAACGGGCTGGATTTTCCAGCCCGTCCGGTGACTGAGGTGCAGGAACCAGACCCGCCGGCGATTGAGGCGCGGGAGCCAGGCACCAGCCCCGCCGACGACCGAGGCGCAAGAGGCTGCACAGCCAAGCCCCGTGGGGGTACCCCCAGACTCCGTCTGGCGGAGATTGAGGCGCGGGGGTCCGGGGCGGAGCCCCCGAAGACCGGGGGCTGGGGCGGAGCCCCAGTAACAGGAAGAGGCCGGGCCGACACAACATGTGGGGCCGTCCGCATCACACCGCCCCCACATGTATGCTCATCCTCGCTGTCGCCGCAGGGGAATCCGGTGCGAATCCGGAACTGTCCCGCAACGGTGTGCTGTGGTGCGCTTTGTCGCATCTGCAGGCCAGTCCGAAGACCTGCCGACAGCGCGTCCGGCTCGACCGAACCGGACGCCAGAGACGTCCGGGCCTCGCGGAATTGGGCCGGTGGACGACGCGCAGCCGCCGTGCGAAGGCGGGTGCGCGTCCGTGCCCCGTGCCCCGATCCCCGCCGGCCCAGAGCCGAGCGAGGGAGAGCACCACGTGACCATCGCGCCAGCCGATCCGGCTTCAGGCATCGAAGAGCGGGTGGGTGACGGCCCCGGGACCGCGCTGCTGCGGACCCTGACCGACCTCACCGCCGATCTGCCCGACACCGACCCGGGTCGGGTCGCCGCCGCCGCGCTGCGCGGCCGGCACGCCGGTTCGGACGAGGCGGAGCTGCGCGAGCTCGCCACCGAGGCCGCCGCGGGGCTGATCTCCGAGGACCCCTCGTACTCCCGGCTCGCCGCCCGGCTGCTCACCCGCACCATCGCCGAGGAGGCGGCCGGCGAGGGTGCGGTCTCCTTCTCCGCGTCGATCGCCGTGGGCTGCCGCGAGGGCCTGATCGCCGACCGCACCGCGGAGTTCACCCGGCTGCACGCCGTCCGGCTGGACGCCCTCGTCGAGCAGGCCCTCGCTCAGGGCGCCGACGACCGGTTCGGCTACTTCGGTCTGCGCACGCTCTACAGCCGCTATCTGCTGCGCCACCCGATCACCCGCAACGTCATCGAGACGCCGCAGCACTTTATGCTGCGCGTGGCCGCCGGGCTGGCCGAGGACGACTCGGTCCGCGCCCTGGAGGAGGTCGCCGCGCTGTACGGGCTGATGAACCGGCTCGACTATCTGCCGTCCTCCCCCACGCTGTTCAACTCCGGCACCCGCCACCCGCAGATGTCCTCCTGCTATCTGCTGGACTCCCCGCTGGACGAGCTGGACTCGATCTACGACCGCTACCACCAGGTGGCGCGGCTGTCGAAGCACGCGGGCGGCATCGGTCTGTCGTACTCCCGCATCCGCTCCCGCGGCTCGCTGATCCGCGGCACCAACGGCCACTCCAACGGCATCGTCCCGTTCCTGCGGACGCTGGACTCCTCGGTCGCCGCCGTCAACCAGGGCGGCCGCCGCAAGGGCGCGGCCTGTGTCTATCTGGAGACCTGGCACGCGGACATCGAGGAGTTCCTGGAGCTGCGTGACAACACGGGCGAGGACGCCCGGCGCACCCACAACCTCAATCTGGCGCACTGGATCCCGGACGAGTTCATGCGCCGGGTCGCCGCCGACGCCGACTGGTCGCTGTTCTCCCCCGCCGATGTGCCGGAGCTGGTCGACCTGTGGGGCGATGACTTCGACGCCGCCTACCGGAAGGCGGAGGCGGCGGGTCTGGCCCGCAAGACGATCCCGGCGCGGGAGCTGTACGGCCGGATGATGCGCACCCTGGCGCAGACCGGCAACGGCTGGATGACCTTCAAGGACGCGGCCAACCGCACCGCCAACCAGACCGCGGAGCCCGGCAAGGTCGTCCACTCCTCGAATCTGTGCACCGAGATCCTGGAGGTCACGGACGACGGGGAGACCGCGGTCTGCAACCTGGGCTCCGTCAACCTGGGCGCGTTCGTCACCCCTGCCGGGGAGATCGACTGGGAGCGGCTGGACGGCACCGTCCGCACCGCCGTGACCTTCCTCGACCGGGTCGTCGACATCAACTTCTACCCGACCGAGCAGGCGGGCCGCTCCAACGCCCGCTGGCGGCCGGTCGGCCTTGGCGCGATGGGCCTGCAGGACGTGTTCTTCAAGCTGCGGCTGCCCTTCGACTCCGCCGAGGCCATGGCGCTCTCCACGAAGATCGCCGAGCGGATCATGCTCGCCGCGTACGAGGCGTCCTGCGATCTGGCCGAGCGTCATGGCCCGCTGCCCGCCTGGGCCGAGACGCGCGCCGCGCGCGGGGTGCTCCACCCGGACCACTACGACGTGGCGCTGAACTGGCCGGAGCGCTGGGACGCGCTGCGCGCCCGGGTGGCGGCTTCCGGCATGCGCAACTCCCTGCTGCTGGCGATCGCCCCGACCGCGACCATCGCCTCCATCGCCGGTGTGTACGAGTGCATCGAGCCGCAGGTCTCCAATCTCTTCAAGCGCGAGACGCTCAGCGGTGAGTTTCTCCAGGTCAACTCCTATCTGGTGGAGGATCTGAAGAAGCTGGGCGTGTGGGACGCGCAGAGCCGGGAGGCGCTGCGCGAGTCCAATGGCTCGGTCCAGGGCTTCGGCTGGGTCCCGGCCGAGATCCGTGAGCTGTACCGCACGGCGTGGGAGATCCCGCAGCGCGGGCTGATCGACATGGCGGCCGCCCGTACGCCGTTCCTCGACCAGAGCCAGTCGCTGAATCTGTTCCTGGAGACGCCGACCATCGGCAAGCTCAGCTCGATGTACGCGTACGCCTGGAAGTCCGGGCTGAAGACGACGTACTACCTGCGATCCCGCCCGGCGACCCGGATCGCGCGCGCCGCCGGCAGCGGCGCCGGCGCCGCTGCCGCCCCCTCCGTCCCCGTACAGGCGACCCCCGAAGAGGCCGTCGCCTGCTCCCTGGAAAACCCCGAGTCCTGCGAGGCCTGCCAGTAATGCGTGACCAGAATCTTCTCGATCCGGGCTTCGAGCTCACTCTGCGCCCCATGCGCTACCCGGACTTCTATGAGCGCTACCGGGACGCGATCAAGAACACCTGGACGGTCGAGGAGGTCGACCTCCACTCGGACGTCGCCGATCTGGCCAAGCTCTCACCGGGCGAGCAGCATCTGATCGGCCGGCTGGTCGCCTTCTTCGCGACGGGCGACTCGATCGTGGCGAACAATCTGGTGCTCACCCTCTACAAGCACATCAACTCCCCGGAGGCGCGGCTGTATCTGAGCCGTCAGCTGTTCGAGGAGGCGGTGCACGTCCAGTTCTATCTGACGCTGCTGGACACCTATCTCCCCGACCCGGACGAGCGGGCCGCGGCCTTCGCGGCCGTGGAGAACATCCCGTCCATCCGGGACAAGGCGCAGTTCTGCTTCAAGTGGATGGCCGCCCTGGAAGGGGAAGGGGCAGAGAAAATCGACCGGCTGGAGACGCAGGCCGACCGCCGCCGCTTCCTGCTCAATCTGATCTGCTTCGCCGCCTGCATCGAGGGGCTCTTCTTCTACGGGGCCTTCGCCTATGTCTACTGGCTGCGCTCCCGCGGTCTGCTGCACGGGCTGGCGACCGGCACCAATTGGGTGTTCCGCGATGAGACGATGCATATGAACTTCGCCTTCGAGGTCGTCGACACGGTCCGCAAGGAGGAGCCGGAGCTGTTCGACGACGCGCTCCAGGAGCAGGTCACGGATATGCTCAAGGAGGCCGTGGAGGCGGAGCTGCAGTTCGCCCGCGATCTGTGCGGCGACGGTCTGCCGGGCATGAACACCGAGTCGATGCGCGCGTACCTGGAGTGCGTCGCCGACCAGCGGCTGACCCGGCTGGGCTTCGCCCCGGTGTACGGCTCGGAGAACCCGTTCTCGTTTATGGAGCTGCAGGGCGTCCAGGAGCTGACGAACTTCTTCGAGCGCCGCCCGTCGGCGTACCAGGTGGCGGTGGAGGGTTCCGTCTCCTTCGACGACGACTTCTGAGGTCACCCGGTCAAGGGGTGCTGCTGGGCCGGGGGCGTTGGCGGTTGCCGCCCGGTGGGTGGTTCACTCCAGCGCAACGCCTCACCCCTGAGGCGCAGCACCCTGCCCCGCTGAGACAGCCCCGCGCCGGCCAAACGCTCCGGCGCGGGGCTGCTGGCCGCTGTCCGTCCTCAGTCGTTCGGCACGACCGGGTAGCGCGGGGTGCCCTCCGCCATCTGCCGCAGCGCGTCCTTGCGCTCCCGCTTCGACAGCCGGTCGATGTAGAGGCGTCCGTACAGATGGTCCGTCTCATGCTGGAGGCAGCGGGCGAAGTACCCGGTGCCGCGCACCCTGATCGGATTGCCCTGGGCGTCCTGCCCGCGGACCACGGCGTAGTCGGGGCGGGCCAGCGAGGCGTACGCGGTCGGCACCGACAGGCAGCCCTCATTGGAGTCGTCCAGCACGCGCTGCTCCGGAGCGAGCTCCTCCAGCACCGGGTTGCAGACGGCGCCCACATGCCGTACACCCTCGTCGTCGGGGCAGTCGTAGACGAAGACCTTCAGGTCCACGCCGATCTGGTTGGCGGCGAGCCCCACGCCCTCCGCCGTCCGCTGGCTGGCGAACATGTCGTCGATCAGCGCGGCGAGCTTGTCGTCGAACTCCGTGACGTCCTGGCACTCCTTGTGGAGCACCGGATTGCCGACGACCGTGATCGGACGGGATGTGCCGCGCTCACGGTGTGCGCGCTCACGCTCCTCGCAGTCCTCCGTGTCCACGACGAAACCGTCGTTCACGAGCTGGTCCGTCTCCTGCTGCGCCATGTCAGACTCTGCGCCTTCCTCAGTACCCGGCGTACGTACCCGGTTCGGTCCGGGTGTCCGGCGGGTGTACCCGATGCGTGCCCGTACAGCCTACGGCCAGCCGTCAGCAGACTTCCTCGAGATCCCGCCACTCACGGGAGTCCGGGCTGTCCGCGACCCAGCCGTCCAGCAGGCCGCGCACCAGCCCGGCGGGCGCGGCGATCCCGCACTCGCGCTCGGGGGTCCACAGATCGCCGCCGGTGCGGTGGCCGAGCGGGCCCGGGTGGCCCGGCTCGCTGTGGTCGTGCGGGTCGAGGTGTTCGCCCTCGCCCTCGGCGCTGGGCATCGTGCTCTCGGAACAGGCCCGGCACAGCAGCCGCACCGAGGACGACCAGTCCTCGGCGGCGAATCCGGCGTCGGCGGCGAGCTGCTCCAGGGCGTCCCGGTCGGCCTCCGTGGCCGCCTCCAGCAGCACCACCCAGGTGGGTACCGGCGACGGGGCCCACAGCTCGATCTCGTCGAAGACGGGGTACGAGGGGCCCGCGGCAGTCGTCCGCTCGCCGTGCGGCACGCCGTCGTGGAGCACGACCTCGCCCCAGCGCCGGCCGGAGGACGGCAGCGGGATGGACAGCACCTCTATCCGCGCCGGATCGAGCCTGCGGCCCCAGACCACCTCCGCCTCGCCCTCGGGCGACAGCCGTACGGCCGCGCTGCCCAGGTCCATGCCGAGGGGTTCGCCGTTCGGCCCGGACGCGCCCGCGCCGCCCGCGCCGCGGGAGGGGCCGCCGGGCACCTTGAGCCCGTACGCCTGCCAGGCGCGGCGGGCCAGCGGCCAGTCCTGCAGGGCGGTGGCGGCGATGCCGACATTCCACCAGTCGGGTGCCCCGGTCTCCTTGTCGAGCAGGGCCACGGCGCGCAGTCCGGCGGCGCGCGCCTGCTCCCAGTCGTGCCGGAACTTGTGCAGCAGGGCCAGGTTGAACCAGGACTCCGACAGCCAGGGCTCCAGGTCCGCGGCGCGGGTCAGCAGCGCGCCCGCGTCCTCGTACCGGCCGTCGCCGATCAGCGTGAACGCGCGGTCGGTGGCCTGCCGCCACGAGGCGGAGGGCCGATGCCGTACCTTCCCGAAGATCCTCACGATTCCCGCCTGCCGGTCGCTCGGGTCACTGCCCCCGCACACCCTCTCGCTCGAGGGTTTCCCTGCGGGATTCCCTCTTCTTCGCATCCAACCATGCCCGGTCGGGCGCTCGCTCATTACCCATGGGTTACCCGGGCGGGGCCGGGGCCAGACCGCCTCGGGCGAGGACTCTGGCGAGGGCTTCGACGACCTCCGGCTGGTAGTCGTGCGCGGTGGCGAGCCGCAGTTCCTCCAGCGCGGCGAGCGCCCCGCCCGCTGTCCCACCGCTTCCCCCGGCGAGGTCGTCGTATGCGTTGACGACGCGGACGATCCGGGCGCCCGGGGGCTGTTCCCGGTATGGATCGGCCTGCCGTTCGACGACCGCGGCGACGGATACGGCGGAGTGGACGCCGGTCTGCCGGACGACGGCTCCGCCGAGGAGCGCGATACGGCGCTGCTCGGCGGCCGGAAGCAGCGCCGTGGCCCCTTCCGGCACCGGGTCGACCAGCGAGAGCTGCCCGATGTCATGCATCAGGGCCGCGTGCTCCAGCACGGCGAGGTCCGCCCCGGAAAGTCCCAGCTCCCGGCCCACGGCGCAGCTGAGGCGGGCGACCCTGCGGGCGTGGCCGGGCCGGGTGTATCCGGCGACCTCCGTGGAGCGGGCGAGGGAGGCGATGGTCTGCCGGTAGGCGGCGCGCACCCGGGCGTGCCGGCGGCAGGACAGCTGGGTGAGCAGCAGCGGTACGCAGAAGAGGGGCAGGGCCCACAGTCCGGCGGCGGCGACCGCGAGCGGAAGGGCCGCGCCGGTGGCGCAGACGGCGGCGCCGACGCCGGCGAGGGCACGCAGCTCGTCGCGCAGCAGCGGGGTGTACGGGTAGCGGGTGCGGGCGTGCAGCAGGGCGGCGGCCAGCAGCGCGTCGCACAGGGCGGTGAGCGCGAGCACCGCGAGCAGGAAGAGGGTGTGCCAGGCCCCGTGTCCGAGGCGGCGCTCCAGCTCGCCCGACCCGGCCAGCGGCTGAAAGCAGACGGCGGCGACGGCCACGGCGAGCGTCCGCCGCACCACGTGTTCGAGTGCGGGCCCTTCGCCGCGCGCCACATGCGGTACGGCTCCGAGGAGTGCGGCCGCGACGACGACGGCGACGGTCTGGAGCACGCCGTGGGCGGCGGGCCTGCCCGCGCACTGGGCGAGCAGCGCGTAGGCCAGCGCTCCGGCGGCGCCGAGCGGCGCGGGCTCCCGCTCGTCCGGCGGGGCGCCCGAGCGGGCCAGCTCGCCTGCGGCGATGAGCGCCCCGAAGGCGAGGGCGACGCCGGGCTGCGCCAGTCCGTGCCACGCCGTCCATCCGACGCCGGTCAGGGCGATGACGCCGCCCGTCCCGTAGGCGCCTGTCGTGATCAGCGTGGGCATGGCGTTCACCGGGTGCCCGAAGGCCTTTCAGACGAGACGTTTCCGCGCAGGTCCGACATACCGCCCTGCTTGTCGTATGCCGCCGTGGTCCCGGCGGCGGTCTCCGCGGCCGGCTCCGCCGTGGCCTCCGGGTGCCAGCCATGCCGGCGCAGCGCCCGCACCAGGGCCCGTACCATCCGGGGGTCGAACTGCGTCCCCGCGCACCGCTCCAGCTCCGCCACGGCTTCGGCCACCGGCCGCGCCCTGCGGTACGAGCGGGTCGACGTCATCGCGTCAAAGGCGTCCGCCACGGCGACGACCCGCGCGAACTCGGGGATCTGCCGCCCTGCCAGACCGTAGGGATAGCCGCTGCCGTCCATCCGTTCGTGGTGGTGGAGGACCGCCGACCGCGCCTCGCCGAGAAAGCCGATGCCCCGCACCACCTCGTGGCCGTATTCCGGGTGCAGCTCGATCATCCGGCGCTCCGCCTCCGTCAGCGGACCGTCCTTGCGGAGCACCCGCGTCGGCACCCCGAGCTTGCCCACGTCATGCAGGACACCGGCGAAGCGGAGCAGTTCCAGCCGCCGCTCGTCCCACTTCAGCTCGTGCCCGATCAGCGCCGACGCCTGTCCCACGCGGTCACCGTGGCCGCGGGTGTACCGGTCCTTGATGTCGACCGCCTGCACCAGCGCGCGGACGGCGGCGTGGTGCGCGGCCCGCTCCTGATGGGATGCGGCGAAAAGCCGGCACGACACCAGCAGGGGCGGCAGCACGCACACCGCGGCCATGGGGCCGTGCGGGCCGTGCCAGAGCAGCGCCATCAGCAGTCCGGTCAGCCCGTGCACGGCGTGGGACGGCAGTGCGGCGGACAGCAGTCCGCGCCAGGCCGTGCGGACCGGCTGCCGCTCCGCGGCGGCGCGCATGACGCAGTCCAGCACGGCGAGCGCCAGACAGCAGACGAGCACGGCGGCGGCTGCCGCCGTCAGGGCCTCCGCGAGGCGGCCGTCCCGCAGGGCGTGTCCGCCGCGCAGCGATGTGAACGCCTGGGCCGCCGCCCAGGCCGCCAGCGCGAGCCGGGCGGCGCGCCATACCCTGCGCAGCTCTGCCGGGCGCCCGGACCGCCGCGCCACCCGGCCCAACAGGGCGCCGGGCAGGACGACGAGCGCGGCGGCGGCGGGCGGCAGCAGAAACGCGGCGGCGAACAGCACCGGGAGGAACACCCCGCCGGGCCGGCCCTGCCGGCGGGTGGAAATCTCACACAGCGCATGGAGCGCGGCGAGGGTGAGCAGCGCCGGCAGCGCATCGGCGAGGGCGTCCGGCAGGGACGCCAGGCACAGCGCGGCGGCGCACAGCACGGCCGCGGCGACGCAGCCGTACGCCGCGCGCGGCACGTCCGCCGTCGGTACGTCCGCCGTCGGTAAGGCCGTCACTGCCCCGCACCCTCCTCATATCGAGCGCAACGCTAGCGATACGGGGAGCGGGGTATGGCTGATAAGCGGACTGTTCGCACCTATGGGTGAAGACGGACGGGCAGAGGTGTCGCCGACACGCCTCCGGGAAGCTCAGTCGGCGCTGCCCGAGGCCGTCACATCAGAGTCGGGCACGGCCTGTCCCGACCTGATCAGATCGATCCGGCCCATGACCTTGGCGCGCAGGTCGCTGGGCACGTCGTCATGCCCGCAGCACCGCTTGACCAGCTTCTTCACCGCCTGCTCGAGACCGTACTTCTCCAGGCACGGCGAGCACTCCTCGAAGTGCGTCTCGAACTTCGTGCAGTCGCTGTCGGGCATCTCGTGGTCGAGGAACTCGTAGAGATGGTCCAGGACCTCAGAGCAGTCCGTCTCGTGCGGATCTCCGCAGCTCATGAGCCCGAGCCTTTCGCGTCGTTCGACTCCCCCGCTCCGGCGGGGACGAGCCCGCGCTCACGGGCGTAGTCCTCGAGCATGCCGCGCAGCTGGCGGCGTCCCCGGTGCAGGCGGGACATCACCGTCCCGATGGGTGTTCCCATGATGTCCGCGATCTCCTTGTACGCAAAGCCCTCTACGTCGGCGAGATAGACCGCGATCCGGAACTCCTCGGGGATCGCCTGGAGCGCCTCCTTGACGTCCGAATCCGGCAGATGGTCCAGGGCCTGCGACTCGGCGGAGCGCAGCCCGGTGGACATATGCGACTCGGCGCGGGCGAGCTGCCAGTCCTCGATCTCCTCGGCGGCGCTGCGCTGAGGCTCGCGCTGCTTCTTGCGGTAGGAGTTGATGAAGGTGTTCGTGAGAATCCGGTACAGCCAGGCCTTGAGGTTGGTGCCCTCGCGGAACTGGTGGAACGATCCGTACGCCTTGGCATAGGTCTCCTGCACCAGGTCTTCCGCGTCCGCCGGGTTCCGGGTCATGCGCAGCGCGGCCGAGTACATCTGGTCGAGGTAGCCGAGGGCGTCACGTTCGAAGCGCGCGTTGCGCTCTTCGGACGTCTCTTCCCTCTGTACGTCGCCCTGTACGTCGTCGGTCCCAGTGACCGGACCCACCTCCTCGACCGCTGTGGCGAGACCGGATGCGGACCCGCTCGATTCGGAGAATAGACGACTGCCTGCGGGTGCCGCCGCCGGAATATGCGCGGCCCGGGCCGCGGGGAGCACGGTCCAGTCCAGCTCAGCGGCGTGCGCGCGGTCGGGGCAGATGGTCGAACCCATGCGGCGGACTCCTACTCCATGCTCGATGCACTGACTTCCGGCATCCGCTGCAACGGCGGGGCGGGGGCCGCTATTCCCGGAGCCCGAGAACCCAGGGGCGTACGGCGTCGGCGACCGCCCGGACGGCGTCGTCCTCGGTCATTCCGCTGCGCTTGGGCACGGCGAAGGAGTGATCTCCGAAGTCCACGGCCGCCAGCTCAAACGGCCCTTCCGGGAACTCCTCGGGCTTCCCGAAGGGATCGTTCGCCCCTTGTACGACGAGCGTGGGGAGGACCCCGGCGGCGTCGAGGAGCTCGTCGGCGCGGGACTTCTCGGGCTTGCCGGGCGGGTGCAGGGGGAAGCTGAGCGCGAGCACGCCCACGGCGCCGAGCTCCGCGGCGGTCCGGCAGGCCACCCGGGCGCCGGCGCTGCGGCCGCCGGCGACGACCGGGAGCCCCGGCTTCCGCAGGGCGGGCCAGATGCCGCGCCAGCCGGTGTCGAGCGTCCTGGGCGCGGGGGCGACCTTCTTCCCGGCGACGCGCCAGGGCTGCTCGACGAGCGCGACGGCGATCCCGTCCCGGGGCAGGGCCTGGGCGAGCCCCTGCAGATCCCGCGCCGCGATCCCCCCTCCGGCCCCGTGCCCCAGCGCCACGACCATCCGCGCGCCCTTGGGCACGGCCCAGGTGACCCGGGCTTCCCCGGCGTCCGTCTCCACGCTCTCGCTCCGCATCACCCCCTCATCCTGCCGGACCAGGGGCCGTTTCCCGCCCACGCGCGCTGAACGGCGGGGCCCCGTGCGAGCTGGGCCACCCGCCGAAGCCGCCGCCCCAGGGGCGCGGGGCCGGCAGCCCCCGTAGCGTCCCTCCCCGGGTAGCAGGCCCGCGGCGGAGTCCCGGACGCGGGGCGGGGCGAAGCCCCACGCCCTTCGGGGCTGCCCGCTGGGGCCTGGGGGCGAAGCCCTCAGTCACGGGAAGGGGCGGGGTGGGGGGCAGCCCCCGTCAGAACAGCGTCGCCTCCTCCGGGCCCTGAAGCTCCTTCAGCAGTTCCGGCCCGTTGTTGCGGACGTTGCTCACCGCCGTCCCCACCGGGTACGCCCTCATCAGCCCGCCCTCCGGCGGCTCCAGCAGCCCCCGCAGCGCGTTCTCCTCCGTCCGGGACGGGTCCAGCCAGGCGTCCCACCGGTCCGGGGTCAGCATCAGCGGCATACGCGGGTGGATGTCGGACAGCGACTGCGGCCCCTCGGCCGGGGCCACCCCCAGCGGGCCGCTCTCCGCCTCCGTCGTGATGACGGAGCAGGTCACCCACCAGGCGAGCGGATGCTCGTCCGGCAGGGTCCGGTCGCGCCAGAACTCATACAGTCCGGCCATCGCCATCACCGACCCGTCCGCCGGGGTGACGAAGTACGGCTGCTTCCGCGGCCGCTTCTTCTTCCCCGCGACCTCCAGCTCCCGCTCGTCCGAGCCGGTCACCCACTCGTAATAGCCGTCCGCCGGCAGAATGCACCGCCGTGCGAGGAAGGCCTTCCGGAACGACGGCTTCTCGTGCAGCGTCTCCGCCCGGGCGTTGATCATGCGGGCCGCGCCCTCCGGTGACTTCGCCCACGACGGCACGAGCCCCCACTTCAACGCCCTGAGCTGGCGAACCGGACGGCGGTCCGACGCGTCTTTCAGAGGGCGCTCAAGGATCGCGTAGACCTCCTTCGTGGGAGCCACGTTCCAGTCGGGCTCCAGCGTCTCCTCGGGCTCCCACTTCTCGACCTCGAAGAGCCCTGCGAGATCCTCGGGCCTGCGACTCGCTGCATACCTACCGCACATGAGTGCCACACTGCCACTCCTGCCCGCCGCCCGACCACCGCCCTTGAGGAGCCGCCCGAGAAATGGTCACGACATCCCTCTGGGACCGACTCTTCGGCCCCCAGTCCGCCCCTGACGAGTGGCTCGTCATCGCCGCCGGCCTCGCCGCGCTCGCCGCCGTCGTCCCGCACCGCGTCTGGCGGGTCTCCCGCAACGCGATCACCATCGCCCACGAGGGCGGCCACGGCCTCGTCGCGCTGGCGACCGGCCGCAGTCTTGAGGGGATACGGCTGCACTCCGACACCAGCGGTCTGACCGTCAGCCGCGGCAAGCCGACCGGCCTCGGCATGATCCTCACCGCGGCGGCCGGCTACACCGCCCCGCCACTGCTGGGCCTCGGCGGGGCGTGGCTGCTCGCCGCCCACCACATCACGCTGCTGCTGTGGCTGGCCACCGCGCTGCTGCTGGCCATGCTGGCGATGATCCGCAATGCGTACGGGGCGCTCACCGTGGTGCTCACCGGCGCGGCGTTTCTGCTGGTCTCCTGGCTGACCGGACCGCAGGTGCAGTCCGCGTTCGCCTACACGGCCGTGTGGTTTCTGCTGCTCGGCGGCGTCCGGCCGGCCTTCGAGCTGCAGTCGAAGCGGCGGCGCGGCGGCGCGCCGGACTCCGACGCCGATCAGCTGTCCCGGCTGACCAATGTCCCGCCCGCGATATGGCTGTTTCTGTTCCACGCGGTGTCGGTGTGCTCGCTCATCGGGGGCGGCCGCTGGCTGCTCGGCCTGTGATTTCCGTACATTTGATCAAGATTCGCAGGTGCATGGACCCACTAAAGTGATGGCCATGACCGAAAGCTCCGTGCACCCCGCCCTCTGGCCCGCCCCCTATGCGACCGGAGCCGTCGAAGCGACGGTCACCGTGCCCGGATCGAAATCCGTCACCAACCGCGCCCTGGTGCTGGCCGCGCTGGCCGCCGAGCCGGGCTGGCTGCGCCGTCCGCTGCGCTCCCGCGACACCCTGCTGATGGCCGCCGCCCTGCGCGCGATGGGCGTGGGCATCGAGGAGACCGTCTCCTCCAGTTCCGCCGCCGCACCGGGCGCGGAGGTCCCGGACGGCGGCGAGGCCTGGCGGGTCATCCCCTCCGGCCTGCACGGACCGGCCACGGTCGACGTCGGCAACGCCGGCACGGTCATGCGCTTCCTGCCCCCGGTCGCGGCCCTCGCCGACGGTCCGATCCGCTTCGACGGCGACCCCCGCTCGTATGAGCGCCCCCTGAACGGCGTGATCGACGCGCTGCGCGTCCTCGGCGCCCGCATCGACGACGACGGCCGCGGCTCGCTGCCGATGACCGTCCACGGCGGCGGCGCGCTGGACGGCGGGACGGTGGAGATCGACGCCTCCTCGTCCTCGCAGTTCGTCTCCGCGCTGCTGCTGTCCGCCCCGCGCTTCAACCAGGGCGTCGAGGTCCGCCACACCGGCCGCACGCTGCCCTCCATGCCGCACATCCGGATGACCGTCGACATGCTGCGGGCCGTGGGCGCGCAGGTGGACGAGCCGGAGACCGGCGGCGAGCCGAACGTCTGGCGGGTCTCCCCCAGCGCCGTCCTCGGCCGCGATCTGACCATCGAGCCCGATCTGTCCAACGCCCAGCCGTTCCTGGCGGCCGCGCTGGTCACCGGCGGGCGGGTGGTCATCCCCGACTGGCCGGAGCGCACCACCCAGCCCGGTGACGCGCTGAGGGAGATCTTCACCGAGATGGGCGGTTCCTGCGAGCTGACCGACGCCGGTCTGGTGTTCACCGGCTCGGGCCGCATCCACGGCATCGATGTGGACCTGGGCGAGGTCGGCGAGCTGACCCCCGGCATCGCGGCCGTCGCGGCGCTCGCCGACTCCCCTTCGACGCTGCGCGGCGTCGCCCACCTCCGGCTCCATGAGACGGACCGGCTGGCCGCCCTGACCAAGGAGATCAATGAACTGGGCGGCGATGTGACGGAGACCGAGGACGGTCTGCACATCCGCCCGCGCCGGCTGCACGGCGGTGTGTTCCACACATACGACGACCACCGCATGGCCACGGCGGGCACAGTCATCGGCCTGGCGGTCGAGGGCGTGCAGATCGAGAATGTGGCGACCACCGGCAAGACCCTGCCCGACTTCCCGCGGATGTGGGCCGAAATGCTCGGGGCCTGAAGCGTCATGCGCCGCTACGGCAAGCACGCCGACGAGGACGACATCCGGGTGCGCCCCAACCGCAAGGGCAACCGGCCGCGGACCAATATCCGGCCCAAGCACGAGGACGCGGCCGAGGGCATGGTCCTCACCGTCGACCGCGGCCGGCTGACCTGCCTGGTCGAAGACCGGGTCGTGGTCGCGATGAAGGCCCGCGAGCTGGGCCGCAAGGCCGCCGTCGTCGGGGACAGGGTCGCCATCGTCGGGGACCTCTCCGGCGCCAAGGACACCCTCGCCCGCATCGTGCGGATCGAGGAGCGCTCCTCGGTGCTGCGCCGTACGGCGGACGACGACGATCCGTATGAGCGGGTGGTCGTCGCCAACGCCGACCAGCTCGCCATCGTGACCGCCCTCGCCGACCCCGAGCCGCGGCCGCGGCTGATCGACCGCTGTCTGGTGGCCGCGTACGACGGCGGTCTGGAGCCGCTGCTGGTGCTCACCAAGTCGGACCTCGCCCCTCCGGACGAGCTGCTGGCGCTGTACGGGGCGCTGGGCGTGCCCCATGTGGTGACCACACGCGAGGAGTTCGTGGACGGCGTGGCGGCCGACCGGGTGCACGAGCACCTCAGGGGCCGTACCACCGCTTTCGTCGGACACTCGGGCGTCGGGAAGACAACGCTGGTCAACGCGCTGGTGCCGAAGGAGCGACGGCGGACGACCGGGGTGGTCAACGCGGTCACCGGCCGCGGCCGGCACACCACCACCTCGGCGCTCGCGCTGCCGCTGGCGGACCCGGCGGGCGGCTGGGTGATCGACACCCCCGGCGTACGGTCGTTCGGGCTGAACCATGTCGACCCATCACGGGTGATCCACGCCTTCCCCGATCTGGAGCCGGGCACGGAGGGCTGTCCGCGCGCCTGCAGCCATGACGAGCAGGACTGCGCACTGGACCAGTGGGTGGCGGACGGCCATGCCGATCCGGCGCGGCTGCACTCGCTGCGGCGGCTGCTGTCGACGCGGGAGCGACGCGAAGGGGATTGACCGTTCACGTTTGCGGTTCCCGTGTGCTGGTAAGTGCATAATCGCACCGAGTGAGGCGAAGCAGTCACCGACCGACGCGGGAGGCACTGACGATGGCGTGGCTGCTGGTCATTGTCGCGGGACTGCTGGAGACGGGTTTCGCCGTCTGCCTCAAGCTCTCTCACGGTTTCACCAGACTGTGGCCGACGGTCGCCTTCGCCGCCTTCGCCCTGGGCAGTTTCGGGCTGCTGACGCTGGCGCTGAAGCGGCTGGACGTGGGCCCGGCGTATGCCGTGTGGACGGGCATCGGCGCGGCGGGCACCGCGATCTACGGCATGATCTTCCTCGGCGACCTGGTCTCCACGCTGAAGATCGTCTCCATCTCGCTGGTGATCGTCGGGGTCATCGGCCTGCAGCTCTCAGGCTCTGCCCACTGACGGACCCGCCGAGGACCGTGCGGACCGCGGCGCCCACATCGCCGGGCACGGGCGCGACGACATAGGAGAGCGCGATCCGCACGGCCAGCTCGCAGCGGTGCGCGAGATCGCGCTGCTCGACGTCTTCGTCGCGGCCGGCGGGGGCGAGGGCTGCTCGGTGCTCCCCGCGTGCCCCGGGGCGGTCTCGCTGATCGCGTGACTCATGCGATGCACGGCGGTCGCCGTGGCCGGCGCGGGGGTCGCGGCGGTCGCTCCGATCATGTGCATCACGGTGCTCCGGCCGATCTCGCTCATCGCGGTGACCGCGGTCATCTCGTTCATCGCGGTCATCGCGGTGGTTCGCCGGACTCTCGGACGGCGCACGGGCGGCCCACCCCCTGGCGGTCTGCGCCCAGGGGGTCGCAGCCGCCGTCCGGGGCGCGGGCGCGGGCGCGGGCCTGCTGCCGAGGGGCGCCGCGCCTGCCGCCGCGCCCGTGCCCGTACCTCCCAGCACGGCCAGCGACCGGTCGCGTACCGCCGCGAGCAGCTCCGCCGGGGCCGGCAGCGGACCGTCGGCGCGCCGCTGGGCGGG
>NZ_JAOWCB010000061.1 GCF_026420845.1 Streptomyces sp. PR69
CCGGCCAACGGCTCCCGCCCCTCCGGCGGCGCAGGCCGCTCGGGCACGGGCCCGTACGGCGCGGGCCCCGAGGACACCGGAGAACAGACCGTCGGCACCCGCCGCTTCGACCCCGACTTCTGAGTGACGACGGGCCGCGGGCGCGGCCCACGTGGGAGACGATATGAAGATCTACCAGCCCATGCTCTTCGTCGGCCTGGGCGGCACAGGCGGCCGGATCGGGGCCGAGCTGGAGCGCGGTCTGCGCCGTGAACTGTGCGGCCCCGACGGCACCGCCCTGGTGGCCGCCGGCCGCCGGGCGCCTTTCCAGCTACCGGACTATCTGCAGTTCGTGTACGCGGACTTCAGCGAGGCGGAACTCGACAAGCTCCCGCAGTTCAGCACGAAGGGCGTGGAGGGCGCGGCCTACGCCCGCACCTCGCACATCATCCACGATCTGCTGCCCACCGGCTACGACAGCTCCCCCGAGGTGACCCGGATGCTGCGGGTCGCGCTCCATGAGGAGACCCGCGACTGGCTGCCGCCCCAGGACCGGCAGCCGCGCGTCGCCCCGCTGCACAACGGCGCGGGGCAGCTGCCCACGGTCGGCAGGGCCGCGCTGTTCGCCACCCTCCGCGGCGGACTGGAACCGGTGGTGCGGCAGCTGCGCGAAGCGGTCAGCGCCATCAGCAACGCCGCCGGCGATCTGCGGGACCTCGGCGGCCGGCAGATCCGCGGCTGCGACGTCTTCGTGGCCTTCTCGGTGGCAGGCGGCACCGGCGCCGGCATCTTCTATGACTTCATCCACCTTATCGGGCATGTGTTCCGCACCTCCAAGGTGCCGGGCGTGAAGATCTACCCGCTGGTCGTGATGCCGTCCGCCTTCCCGCTTCAGGCGGGCGGCGGACGCGAGGCCGAACTGAACTCCGCCCGCGCGCTGGTGGACCTCTCCCGGCTGGTGGACGACCAGAACGTCCCCGACGCGCAGAGCGACTTCGGCGACGTCGAACAGCGCGGCTCGCTCAGCGTGCGCTATCCGCAGGACGGCGTCGTCGCCCTGCGGCCCTCCACCGTGCAGACCGCGTTCCTGTTCAGCAGGCCCGCGGTCATCCGCCCCGAGGACCTGCGCCGCTCCATCACCGCCATGGTGATGTCGCTGATCGGCACCGAGCTGACCGACGACAGCGTCCAGGGCCGCACCGAGGACGACTACCAGTCGTTCGCCGCCAGCTTCGTCAACAAGAGCGTGGAGCGCTCCACTCCCGCCCGCTCCGGCATCGGCTACCGGGGCATGTCCACCAGCCTCGCCGCCTCTCTCACCGTGCCCGTCGACGACCTCGCCGAGATCGTCGCCGGACGGCTGCTCGCCCACGCCGTCCGCGGGATGATCGAGGACGCCCAGCGGCCGCACGAGGACGGCACGGAGCGCGTCAGAGAGATGTTCGAACGCTCCGCCGTCGGCCGGCTGTGGACCCGTGAGGCCCCCGACGTCCCGCCGCCCGACCCGCTGCCCAAGGGCAGCCGGAACATCGGCCAGGCGCTGCGCGACCGCATCGGCGACATGGAGGACCGGCTCGGCCGGCTCGGCCGCGAACTGGACCGGGAGATGCCGCGGCTGGTCGAGGACTTCAAACCGCAGACCGGCGCGCGGGAACTGCTCGGCCTGGTCGGCCCGTTCCGGCTGGAACGGGTGCTCGGCGGGCTGCCCGGCCACCCCAGGCGCCCCGCCGAGGCCGGCTTCGCCGGGATGCTGGAGAACCGCAGGAACGACCCGGAACGCCCCGACGGCATCCAGCCCACCGCCCCCCAGATCCCGCGCGTCAAGGGCGCGATGGGCGGCCTCGTCCCCGCCCGCTGGGGCGACCCGGACGTCCAGGACGCCCTGGACGAACAGGACGCCTGGTACCGCTGGCACGCCAACCGGCTGTGGCACCGCGCCTGGAAGGAGCACGAGACCCGCTGGCGGCCACCGCTGGTCCGGGCCATGCGGGAGACCGGCGAGCTGGCCAGGGCGCTGCGCGCACACGAGGAGGGCGAGCGCAAGCTGTTCCAGGAGCGCCGCAAGGAGCTGTACCGGGACGACCGCACCGGGGTGTCGTATCTGCTGCCGCCGCAGAGCAACCTCCGCACCTTCTACGACGACGTCTTCAACCGCCTCCTCCAGCACGAGGGCCTCGCCGAGAACACCAGCCCCGCCGCCCTGGTCGCCCGGCTGATCCAGCCGGAGGACTGGCACCGGGCGCTGGACGAGGCGCGCCGCTCCCCGCGCGCCGCCGTCAAGGAGATCAAGCAGGTCCTGGAACAGCGGGTGAAGGGTCTGTTCGGCGAGGCCAGCGTGCTCAACGAACGGCCGCTGCTGCCGTCCATGGCGATGCTGCTGCGGGCCGCGTCCGGCGACGAGGACGCCGAGGCCGCCGTGGACCCGCGCTGGCTGGAGCAGTTCCGCTCCCAGCTCGCCGGGCTGCTGCCGGTCGGCTTCACCCCGGACGGCAGCGGCCCGCTGAAGATCCTCGTCGTCCATCCGCAGAGCGAGGGCGACGCGCGCGCCCAGCAGTATCTGCGCCAGGAGCTGGCGCTGCCGCGCGACCCGGGCGCGACACAGGAGTTCCGGGCCGTGGACACCGAATCCGTCACCGTCGTGCTGTTCCGCAGCGGGATGAGCCTCACCGACGTCTCCGAGGTACGGCAGGTCCTCAGGCTCTGGGCGGAGGCCCGCGACGCGTCCGGCCCCGACGACTTCCTGCACTGGCGGCAGCGGCTCGGCTACCGCGACGACTGGCTCGCCAGCACGGAGGACGACCGCCAGCGGATACTGCACCGCATCCTGTGCGCCATGTGGAACGGCCAGGTCTCCCACGAGGGACCCGCGACCTCCCCCGAGCTGATTCGCATCCGCCTCCAGGAGGGCGGCTCGGCCACCATGACGCTGCGTCTGGAGCCGTTCGACGGCTCGGTCTCCAGCTGGGGCGGACTGGTCGCGGCGTATGAACGCTGGGCGCTGCTGGACGAGGGGCAGATCATCGAGGACTTCTGCGACCGGCTGATGCGCACCCAGCCCACCGGGCTCGCCACCACGCCCGTACCCCCGTCGGAGCTGTTCACCACGCTCGTGCGCGAGGTCGCGCCCCGGCAGACTGCCCTGCTCGACAAGCTGTCCGGCCGCTACCCCGGCGAGGACGAGGAGTGGCTCGTACCGCTCAGGCACTTCTGGGAGGAGACCCTCAAGGGCGCGCTGGAGATGCGCTTTCCGGGCGCGTCCCGGCCCACGCGCCCCTCGCTGGCGGCCCTCCACGCGCGCTACGCCGGACACGGCGCTGCGGGGGCGGGCCCACGCGCCGACGACTACCCGCCGCCGGGCCCGCCGCCGACGGCACACGACACGCCGCGGGACGCGCCGCCGCGGCCGCAGACCCGTGCCAACGGCGGCCGCCCGGCGGCCCGCAGGAGGGCCGCGGAGCACTGGTCCGCGGGCGACCCCGGCCCCGAGCGCCGCCGTCCCCCGGAGGACGGCCCCGAACGGAGTACGCCTCCCGAGGACCGCCACGAGTGGTCTGCCGCCGCATGGGACGACGGCGACGGGGACCTGCCGGAGGGCGGCCACGATCGGAGCGTCCCTCCGCAGAAGGAGCCCGAGCCGCCCGCGGAGGATCAGGCCCGCCGGCGCGCGGGCTCCGAGCGCCCGGCCGCGCCCAGGTACCCGTGGGACCTGGACGACGCGGAGGAGTGAGGCCGACCGTGACACCACAGCACCAGCCCCAGCACCCCTCCCACGCCGTCTGCCTCGATCTGCGGGCCTCCGCCCAGCCGTACGCCGGAAAGGACGCCCTGCACAGCGCCGTCGCCGAAGCCCTGGACACCCCGTACCACGGCGACGAGCGGCGCTTTCTCGTCATCGACGACGCCTCCGCGCTCGTCTCCCACCAGCTCCTGTACGAACAGCTCTACTCCTACGGCCCGGCGACGCTGATCTGCCTGGCCGTGGGCGACGGGGACGAGCGGACGCTGCGGCGGCCGCTCACCCTGCGCCCGCCGGCCGCCGGAGTGCTCTGGCTCCTCGACGCCTCCGGCGGCTCCTCCGCGTCGCCTCCGGCCGTGCCCGGCGGACGCCGCCCCGGCGTCGAGGACGCCCTGCGCCCCCTGACGGAACTCCTCGCGGACCCCGTGGTGTTCGACGCCGTGCTCCACGGCGTCGGCGAGGTCGTCCACGGCGTCGCCGTACCGGCCGTACGCGTCCTCGAACACGATCTGACGGACGACGCCAGGACCCGGTCGTGGCGGCAGGCCCTGGACAGCCTCATCGGCCAGGACGGCCCCGCGCCGCCGCTGGGCGACTCCGTGCCCGCCGAACTCGCCCTCCTCCTCGGCGACGGTGTGCCCCGCAGCCTCGAAGGCCGGGCCTGGCTGCTGCCCGGCGGCCGCGCCGAAGGACTCCACCGGGAGTGCGGGGCCGCCCTGCGCTCCGCCGCCGATGGCCATGAGCGGATACGTCGCTGGACCGGGCTGCTCGCCACCCGCGCGGGCCAGGCAGATCTGCCCGGCCGCCTCGAACGCCTCTCCACGGCGCTCGCCGGCTACCACGAGATCATCGCGGGCGCGCTCGCCGACGGCGGCGGCGTACGGCTGACCGCCGAGCAGCGCGGCAGGCTGGCCGAGCGGGGCGTGGCGCTCCCGGAGATCCCCGAGGCGTCCCGCGGCAGCGTGGGGCCGGGACTGCGCGGCTTCACCGAGGACCTGCTGGCCCGCCGGCTGCCGCTGCGCGCGGTCGCCGCCCGGCTCGCGGCGCTCTCCGGCCGCTCCGCCCCCGCGGGCAGCGCGGCCCGGCTGGCCCGGCTCGACGAGATCTGCGACCGGGACTATCTGCTCCATCTGACCCGGCCCGAGCCGTTCACCGCGGGCGGCTCCCGGCGCGTCGCCGCCGCGGTCGCGTGCGTACTGGCGTTCCTCGCCGGGCTCTGGCCGGGCCTCGGCTGGCTGCTGGGGCCGCTCGTCGCGGTGTCTGGCGCGGGGCTCGCCGTCCTCATGCTGCGCCGCAGGCCCAACCGGTCGCCCGACGGCAGGCTCGACGGGGGTGGTACCGCCGGGGCGGCGCCCCGGCTGCTCGGCGGGCTCGCAGGCGGGCTCGCCGGGGCGCTGACCGGGCAGCTGGCCGGGCCGCCGCTGTGGGCGGCCGCGGCCGCTCTGGCCCTCTCGCTGCTGTTGACGGCCGCGCTGGCGCTGCGCTCATGGACCGCGGCCGTGGACGCCTGGTGGCGGGCGATGGACGCGGACTACTCCGGGCAGATCGTCGCGGAGGCCGATCAGTTGCTGATCGAGACGGCCGTGCACGACTGGCTGCTGGCCGACGCCCGCTACCACTGCTCCGACGGGGCCCGGGCCATGTCCCTGCTGCTGCGCGGCCTCGCCGACGCGGCGGAGCGGCACGCCCCGGACGGCCCGCCGCCCGGCGCCCGGGGACCGGGCAGCGTGCCGGCCGCCGCGTCCGGCGCGGCGCCGTACGATCCGCCGCCCGCGGGTGACGCCCCCTCCGAGGCGGCCAAGTCCGCGTCCGACGCCTGGGGCTGGGACACCTGGGGCGGCGGACCGGCCGACGACGGCTGGCTCGACGCGCTGACCGCACCGCCCGGCGGGCCGCCCCGCGAACCCGCCGAGCGCCCCATGAGCCCCGAACCCGCCCCGCACGCCGAACAGGCCGGGCAGGCCGAACAGGCCCGGCAGGCGGACCCCTTCGGCTTCGAAAGCCTCCAGGAACGCCGCACCTCGCCCGCACGGCAGCAGCGTCCCGACGACTGCTGGGAGCCCGCGGCCCACCCCGCATGGCTGGAGCGGGAGCTGGGCGACGGCGGACCGCTGCTGGTCGACACCCTCGTCGCCGACCTGATGGACGCGGTCGTCCGCATCGTCACACCCTGCTGGGCCGCCGTCGAACGGGACCCCGCCGGAGCCGCCCGGATACGGCTCGAAGGACCGATGGCCGAGGCCCTCGACGAGGTGCACGGCCGGCTGCTGCGCGACGGGGCCGCCTCCCCGCCGCCCTACGCGCACCACCCCGAACAGCGCCCCGGCGCGCCGCAGCTGCTCGGCGTCCCGGCCGACCGGCTGGCCTGGCTGCTCGGCGCGGACGGCATCGCCGAGCAGGCCGTGCCGCTGTGCGGCGCGGAACACCGCCGCATGCTGTCCAGGGACCCCGCGGCGGTCCGCCAGGTGCGGTTCGTGCCCGAGGCCATGCGCCGCGGCGCGGACCACGACGAGACACCCGACCACTGGCGCGGCGCACCCGAGGACGTGGTGTGGACGGCGGCCGGCCGGCACGCCGGGCTGCTGCGTCTGGTGCCGCTGCGCACCGAGACCGTCCGCACGGTCAGAGGAGAGGAAGGCAGCGCGCCATGACCGGACGGACGGACGGCGGCCACGCCGGCGCACACGTCGAAGAGCTGGAGTTCCTCACCCACAAGGAGGCCCCGGTCCGCTTCTCCGCGGGCTTCGGAGCCGACCGGCGGCTGCCGGGCCGCCCCCATCTGCTGGCCCGCACGGTCACGCTCGGCGCCGGCTGGGCGGTGGAGCAGCACCGGCTGCCCCGCTTCGCCCAGGACGACCCGCACGCCTACACCGCGCTGGAGCGCGAGGTGAGCGCGGCCGTCACCCTGGAGCGGCGGTACGGCTCCGAGCCGTACGGGGAGGTGTTCACCCGGCTCGTCGGCTTCGACCTCGACGCGCCGGAGCCCTTCGTCCTCTACCGCGTCCACGGCGGCGAGCCGCTGCGCGCCCGCCGCGGCGCCCTGACCGTGGACGAGCAGCACCGCGTCCTCGCCCAGCTCGTCCTGGCCGTACGGCTGCTGGAGCACACCGGCCTGGTCCACCGGGGCATCGCGCCCGACTCCGTCCGCTGGGACGGCCGGCACGTCCGGCTCGCAGAACCGTACGGCGCGCTGCGCAGCGGAGAGCCGCGCTCCGCCTTCGGCCAGTCGCCGTGGGCCTCGCCCGAGCAGCGCGAGGGCGCAGGGGCCGCGGACGCCAGGGACGATCTGTGGGCGGTCGCCCAGCTGATGTACTTCCTGCTGTCCGGGCGGGCCGACCAGGGCACGGGCCCCCCGCGGGACCTGTCCGCCTACCGGCGGCTCGCCGCCCTGGACCAGGGCGGCGTCTTCGCTCCGCGGGCCGCCGCACGGCCCGCTCCCGCCGAGCTGCTGCGGCTGCTGAACGTCCCCGACCCGCTGGCCGCCGCGCCCGCCGCCGGCGACCCGCTGGGCCCGGCGCGCGGCGACTTCGACGTACAACTGGCTCGCAAACGGCGGAATCTGGGGCTCGTCACCCACGGCGAACCGGTGGAGCACGAGCCGCCCCCGCCGCCGGTCTCCTCCCTGCGCCGCTCGCTGCGGTCGCTGTGGGGCGCCGTCGCGGCCCCGCAGAACGGCGACGCCCCGTACGACGTGCCCGCCGAACCCCCGCCGCCCGTCCGCGACCCCATGTGCCCGCACTGTCTGCTGCCGGTCGCCTACGACGAGAGCATGCTCATCACACTCTCGCCCGAGGGGGAGCGCCTGCCGCTCGACCTGAGCGCCGAACACCGGCCCGCCATCCGGCAGGACGCGCTGCGCAAGGCCTACCACCGCTGCCCGCACGCCGACCCGGACCGGCCGCATGAGCTGCCCGTGCCGTATCTGACCAACGGCGAGCCGCTCTCCGTCGTCCTGGTGGGCAGTTCCGGCGTGGGGAAGACCCATCTGCTGGCGACGATGCTCGGCGAGATCGAACAGGGCGGTCTGGAGCCGTACGGGCTCAAGTGCCTGCCCCTCAACCCGGTATCGCACCGCACGTTCCTCCGGGAGAGGGTCCAGAACCTGCACCAGGGCAAGCAGCTCGCCCCCACCGGCCAGCAGTCCTTCGCCCGCTTCGCCGACGGCCTGCTGGTCTCCGGCCGCGGCCAGACCCGCCCGGTCGTCTTCTTCGACCTCGCCGGCGAGGACCTGGCGGAAGAGGGCGAGGTCACCGGCTTTCTGATGGGCGTGGGGGCGTTCATCTTCGTACTGGACCCGCTGCGGGCCCTGCGGCTGCCGTCCCTCGACCCGGCACGCGAGCGGAACCGGCTGCGCCGGAGGGACCTCGGCGACGAGGCGTTTGCCACCGTCCTCAACCGCATGCCGCGAAACGGCCCTTACGTCGACACCCCGGCCGCGGTCGCCGTCAACAAGAGCGACCTGCTCCGTTTTGATCCCACCGTGGACCGCTGGCTGGGCCGGGCGCTGCCGCCGCGCTTTGACGCCGAAGCGGTACGGGAGGAGAGCCGGGACGCCTATGCGCTGATCGCCCAGCACGCCACCCCCGCCTGGCTGAAGCCGTTCGACGACTGCGCGCGCTGCACCCTGCACTTCGTGGCGGCGACCGGCGGCGAGGCGAAAGGGGATGTGTTCCCCCACGGCGTCAGGCCCCGCCGGGTGCTGGCGCCCCTACTGTCGATCTTCGCTATGGCCGGGATCCTGCCGGGGGCGGACCCGGGAGAGGCAGGCCTGTGATGCACCGGCTCGACGAGGAAGTCGACCAGATCGTCTTCCGCTGGGACTCCGACAACGCCTCCAGCACCACGGGCTTCGGCCCGGTGGCCTTCTCCTGTGAACCAGGCCGGGCGAACGGGGTCTTCCGCCGTGTGGCCGCGCTGCTGCGGGCGACCGGCGAGGAGACCCTGCCCGCGCTCATCCGGATCGAGCACGACGACCGGGCGCTGCTGGTGCACCGCCGGCCGCAGCGCGACGAACTCGGCCGGACCAACGCCGTCTGCCATGCGCTGTTCGGCTCCGCACGGGTGCTCGACGCCGGCGACTGCCTGGGCCTGCACCGCTGGAACTGGCACGGCGGCGACCTCGACGCGGGCGGCGTCCGCGGCCGCCTGGACCGGGTGCGGGCGGGCGATCTGCTGCGGTCGGCCGAGGCCGGAACCCGGCGGCTGGCGCTCGGGCTCGCCGCGAGCCAGGAGGAACTCACCGGCGTCGTCGCCCAGTCGCTGCGCCATCCGCGCCATCGGCTCACCCTCCTCGACGGCCGCGGCGGCGACAGCGCCTGCCGGGTGCTGTGGGGCGTGCACGGCATCTTCGGCGCGCTCCGCCGCGACGGCTGGACCTTCGCCACCCACGACACCGCGGAATCGACCGACCTGCGTTTCGTCTTCGTCCGCCGCTGGCCGGCCGGCGCGGCCCAGGACTCCGTACGGCTGCGGGTCGACCCGCTGGATCACATCAGGGACCGGGCCCACGAGGTGGCCGCGGGGCTCGTCCGGCACCATCTGAGCGGCGTGGCGCGGGGCGCCGACGGCGAACTGGCCGTCGGCGAGGCGCTGTGCGCCGCCCGCGAACGGCTGGGCGGGGGCGGCGCGCCGGGGGGTGTGCTGGACATCGCCTCACGGGCGCTGTCGGACCTCGACCGCGCGCCGAGCCGCCGCCGCGGGCCGTCCGAATCCCTGCCGGTCACCGGCCCGGACCGGACCACGGACCTGACGCCCGGCGGCCGGGCGCCGGACGACCGCCACGGCGTGGGGTCGTGCAACACGCCGCCCGACGCCGCCGTGCCCGAGCCGTACCCCGGCGGGCCGGGAGACCGTGCCACCGACGGCTCGCGGGACCACGTCTCCGCCGCCCCGGAGCCGGACGACGCCCCCCGCCCCGGAGGCCCGCCCGGAGACCGCGTCGCCGCCGGGCAGCTTCCGTACGGCGAGGGGGCCGGCGGATCGGGGTCCGACCGCGGTCGCTGGGGCCCGCGGGACCGGGGGGACGGTTCCGGACGGGAGCCCCGCGGCGACGGGGCCGGTGGGCCGGTGGGCCGGGAGGCCGGCTCCGGGTGGGAGCCGTACGCGGAGTCGGCGGGGGCCGGGCGTGGCGGTTCGGGCGGCGGTGCGCAGGATTCGGCCGGGGGCTGGGGTCGTGACCGGGCCGAGGGGCCGGAGCGGGTGCGGGGCTGGCACGGCGAGGGGGCGTCGGGTCCGGCCGGCGGCCGGGGGGACGGTTCCGCGCCGGAGCCGTACGCGGAGCGGCCGGGGCCCGAAAGGGCGGCACCGGGAAGCCGGGAGGCCGCCGCCGGGCGGGTGCCGTACGCGGAGTCGGCGGGGGGCGAGGGGGCGGCGGCCGCGGCGTCGTACGGGACCGGGGCGGCCGGGCGTCCGGCGGCGCCCCTGTACGGCGACGACGCCGGGGCACCGGCGTCGGGGAGCACGCCCGCACCGGAGGTGTACGCGCGGCCGTACGACCAGTACGCCGCAGCGCCGCAGGGCCAGGCGCGCTCCCGGGCGGACGCCCGTACCGCGCCCCCGCTCCCGCGCCCGGACCGCGCCCCCGGCTGGCAGACGCCGCAGGGCGAGGTCCCGGTCGTGCCTCCCCAGTGGCGGGGGCCGGACCGGCCGCCCCGACGCCTCCCCAGGCTCGGCCGGCGGCCCGGCCGGGATCTGCAGACCCTGCTGGACGGCCTCAGGGCGCAGCCCGAGAGCCCCTCCGTCCCGGTCTTCGCCGCGGACGACGCGCTGATCGACGCACTGAACGACGCGCTGCGCCAGGAGCTTCCCTACGAGGCGACGACCCTGCTGCTGGCTGAGATCGCGCGCAGATGGCCGCGCTGGCCGCACAGGACGCGGCGCGAGCTGTGCTTCGCCGTTCTCGATCTGGACCTGCTGGTGATGGACGACCGCCCCGGCGGCCCCGGCGACGATCTGCGCGCCGCCAACGCCGTCTCCCTGTACCGCTGGGCGGTGCGCCCGCTGGGCGACGACCCCCAGGTGGCCGGCAGACTGGCGGAGCTCCTGCCGCGGCTGAGCCAGTCGGACCGGGCGGGCCGGGCCGCGTTCCGGCAGATCGTGGAGGGTGCGTACGACGATGACGCGCGGCTGGACCCCACGGTGTGGCGGGCCCTGGTGACGACGGCGTACGGCTGGCCGCCACGCCCGGGCGCCGCCGCCTCCGCTGCCCCCACGGCCCTCGCCACGCCCGCCGCCCCGGCCGCTCGATCGCACGGCTGGGGCCCCGGCCGCGGCACCCGCACCGTCCGGCCCGCCGCCGGCGGCCGCGGTTCCCAGGACGGCCGGTGGGCCGTCACCACGATGGTGTGTCTGATCGTGGCCTGCGTGGGCCTGATCGTCCTGCTCGCGCAGCTGGCGTAGCACCGTCGCCGCCCCGCGAACGGCGCACTGCCGGAAACTGGTGCGCCGTTCACCGGGTGAACGGCGTGCCGCGCGGTGAGGATGGGGACATGGGATTCCATGTCGACTCCGAGACCGGGCGGCTGCGCCGGGTCATACTGCACCGGCCCGATCTGGAACTGAAGCGGCTGACGCCGTCCAACAAGGACGCCCTGCTCTTCGACGACGTGCTGTGGGTGCGCAGGGCGCGCCAGGAGCACGACGGATTCGCCGACGTACTGCGCGACCGGGGCGTCGAGGTGTATCTCTTCGGCGATCTGCTCCGTGAGTCGATGGAGATCCCGGAGGCCAGGAAGCTCGTCCTGGACCGGGTCTTCGACGAGAAGGAGTACGGGCCGCTCGCCGCGGGCCACCTCAGGGCCGCGTTCGAGGAGCTGTCCGCCGCCGATCTCGCCGAGGCGCTGGTGGGCGGGATGACCAAGCGGGAGTTCCTCGCCGGGCACACCGAGCCGACGTCCGTCCGCTTCCATGTGATGGATCTGGACGACTTCCTGCTGCGCCCGCTGCCCAACCACCTCTTCACCCGCGACACCTCCGCGTGGATCTACGACGGGGTGTCCATCAACGCCATGCGCTGGCCGGCCAGGCAGCGGGAGACGGTGCACTTTGAGGCGATCTACAAGCACCATCCGCTGTTCACCGGTCCGCAGGCGGGCCCGTTCCACCACTGGTCGGAGGGGCAGGGCGACTATCCCTCCACCATCGAGGGCGGCGATGTGCTGGTCATCGGCCATGGCGCGGTGCTGATCGGAATGAGCGAGCGCACCACCCCGCAGGCCGTGGAGATGCTGGCGCGGGGCCTGTTCGCGGCCGGCTCCGCCCGTACGATCGTGGCGCTCGACATGCCCAAGCGGCGTGCGCTGATGCATCTCGACACGGTCATGACCATGGTCGACCGGGACACCTTCATCCAGTACGCGGGGCTCGGCATGCTTCGCTCGTACACGATCGAGCCCGCCGAGGGCGCTCAGGGGCTCCGGGTCAGCGACCATCCGCCGGAGCAGATGCACAGCGCCATCGCCGCGGCGCTGGGGATGAAGGAGATCCGGGTGCTGACCGCCACCCAGGACGTCCACTCGGCCGAGCGTGAGCAGTGGGACGACGGCTGCAATGTGCTGGCCGTGGAGCCGGGCGTCGTCGTGGCGTATGAGCGCAACGCCACCACCAACACCCATCTGCGCAAGCAGGGCATCGAGGTGATCGAGATCCCCGGGAGCGAACTGGGCCGCGGCCGGGGCGGCCCGCGCTGTATGAGCTGTCCGGTCGAGCGGGACGCCGT
>NZ_JAOWCB010000062.1 GCF_026420845.1 Streptomyces sp. PR69
CCACTCGGCCACGCAGGCCAGCGTGTCGGCCGGCCCCTGGCCTGCGGGCCCGGCGGCGGCGCCGCCCGCCGCGAGCACCCGGTCAACGCCGTGCAGAAACGTGTCCGCCTCTTTGCGGACGAGTGCGCGGGCGAGTCCCTCCTTGCTGCCGAACTCGTTGTAGAGGGTCTGCCGCGACACTCCGGCGGCCGAGGCGACGTCAACCATGCGGACGGCGGACCAGGGCAGCTCGGACAGCGCCCGGAAGGCGGCGTTCAGCAGGGACTCTCGCGCCGTGGGCATCGTCGCCTCCCGGGCCGGAGCGTGTCGCGGGCCGGCACGCGCCTGGTGCGCCGCCGGCGGTCCTTGGCTCAGCGTTGACGCGCCGCCACGCGCTGTCAAGACTGCTGTCACCGGTCAGCGGCGCTGTCGATAGAGTGACGGCCATGCCCGACTACCACGATGATCTGCGTCTCGCCCATGTCCTCGCGGACGCCGCCGACGCCGCCACGATGGAGCGGTTCAAGGCGCTGGACCTCAAGGTCGAGACCAAGCCGGACATGACGCCGGTGAGCGAGGCCGACAAGGCGGCGGAGGAGCTGATCCGCGGACAGCTCCAGCGGGCGCGGCCGCGCGACGCGATCCTCGGCGAGGAGTACGGCATTGAGGGCACCGGACCGCGCCGCTGGGTGATCGACCCGATCGACGGCACCAAGAACTACGTCCGGGGCGTCCCGGTGTGGGCGACGCTGATCTCTCTGATGGTGCGGGACGAGGAGGAGTACCGGCCCGTGGTGGGCGTGGTCTCCGCGCCCGCGCTGGGCCGCCGCTGGTGGGCGGCGGCCGGCGGCGGGGCGTACACCGGGCGGAGTCTGACGTCGGCGACGCGGCTGCAGGTGTCGCGGGTGCACAGCATCGCGGACGCCTCGTTCGCGTACTCCTCGCTCAGCGGCTGGGAGGAGCAGGGCCGGCTGGACGGCTTCCTGGATCTGACGCGCGCCTGCTGGCGTACGCGGGGGTACGGCGACTTCTGGCCGTACATGATGGTCGCGGAGGGGTCGGTGGACATCTGCGCGGAGCCGGAACTGTCGCTGTGGGACATGGCGGCCAACGCGATCGTCGTCCAGGAGGCGGGCGGCTCCTTCACGGGTCTGGACGGCCGGCGGGGGCCGCACAGCGGCAATGCGGCCGCGTCGAACGGCCTGCTCCATGACGAGCTGCTGGGCTATCTCAACCAGCGGTACTGACGCCCTCGTTCCACCGCGTCCGGGCCATAGGCGCGCGACGGCAATCGGCGTCACGCGCCCTCTTGCTGCCGCCCCGCGGGGCTGCGACTCTGAGAGTCCCCCCACTTGTGAATTTGTGAATCGGTTCTCGAATCGACCGAATCGACCGATCCACCGAGGAGGTGGCTCCATCCATGCTCGTCCGTGACGCCATGAGCACGGTGGTCCTCACCATCGGACCCGCGCACACCCTCCGCCAGGCAGCCCGTCTGATGGCCGCACGCCGTGTCGGCGCGGCCGTCGTCCTCGACTCGGACGCGGGCGGGCTCGGCATACTGACCGAGCGCGACATACTCAACGCGGTGGGCTCCAGCCTGGACCCGGATCTGGAGACCGCAGGCGCCCACACCACGTCCGACGTCGTCTTCGCCGCGCCTTCCTGGACCCTGGAGGAGGCCGCCGAGGCCATGGTGCACGGCGGGTTCCGCCATCTGATCGTGCTGGACGGGACAGGGCCCGTCGGCATCGTCTCCGTACGCGACATCATCCGCTGCTGGACCCCGGCCCGCCGCCATCCGGCGCCGCTGGCGGACCAGATCCCGGCCTGACTCCGACGCCGCGTCCCCACGGCACAGCAACGGGCCGGACCCCCCTGGACAGGGGTCCGGCCCGCGCCTTCTACGGCAAGCGCCTCAGCCGCGCAGGGCCTGGACCGCGGCCTGAAGCCGCTTGCCGAAGTCTCCGTCCGCCTGACGGAAGTTGTCGATCGCGCGCTCGGCGATGTCGTCGCGCGACACCTTGGCGATAAACCCGGACAGGTTCTCGATCAGACGGGTCTTCTCTTCCTCGGACATCAGCCGGTAGAGGTTGCCCGCCTGCACGAAGTCGTCGTCCTCGGCGTGCGAAGGGGCCGTCTGGTCGCCGGTGGCGCCGGTGACGGGGACCGGCTGCCACAGCGGCCTGCCCGTCTGGAACGGGCCGCCGAAGCTGTTCGGCTCGTAGTTCTTCGCCCGGCCGTGGCGGCCGTCGTACATCACGCCGTCCCGGCCGTGGGTGCGCGCCTCGGTGGCGTGCGGGCGGTTCACCGGCAGATGGTCGGCGTTGATGCCGACGCGGTAGCGGTGGGCGTCGCCGTATGCGAAGAGCCGGCCCTGGAGCATCTTGTCCGGCGACGGGCCGATGCCCGGCACGAAGTGGGCGGGCGAGAAGACGGACTGCTCGACCTCGGCGAAGATGTTCTCGGGGTTGCGGTTGAGCTCCAGCTTGCCGATCTCGATCGGCGGGTAGTCCTCGTGCGGCCACACCTTGGTGAGGTCGAACGGGTTGAAGCGGTAGTGCGCCGCGTCGGCCGCGGGCATGATCTGCACCTGCACGGTCCAGGTCGGGAATTCGCCCCGCTCGATGGCCTCGCGCAGATCGCGCTGGTGCGAGTCGGGGTCCTTGCCGGCGAGCACATCGGCCTCGGCCTGGGTGAGGTTCTTGATGCCCTGGTCGGTCTTGAAGTGGTACTTGACCCAGAAGACCTCGCCCGCCTCGTTGTTCCACTGGAAGGTGTGCGAGCCGTAGCCGTTCATATGGCGGTACGAGGCGGGGATGCCCCGGTCGCCGAACAGCCAGGTCACCTGGTGCGTGGACTCCGGGCTGAGCCCCCAGAAGTCCCAGACGTTGTCCGCCTCCTGGCTGCCCGTGTACGGGTCGCGCTTCTGGGTGTGGATGAAGTCCGGGAACTTGATGGCGTCCTTGATGAAGAACACCGGGGTGTTGTTGCCGACGAGGTCGTAGTTGCCCTCCTCGGTGTAGAACTTCAGCGCGAAGCCGCGCGGGTCGCGCACCGCGTCCGCGGCGCCCAGATTGCCCGCGACCGTCGAGAAGCGCAGAAAGACCTCGGTCTCCTTGCCGATCTCGGAGAGGAACGCGGCGCGCGTGTACCGCGTGACATCCGCGGTCACGGTGAACGTGCCGTACGCACCGGCGCCGCGTGCGTGGACGATGCGCTCCGGGATGCGCTCGCGGTTGAAGTGCGCGAGCTTCTCCAGCAGCAGCTGGTCCTGGACCAGAACCGGACCGCCGACGCCCGCCGTCTCGCTGTTCTGGTTGTCGGCGACCGGCGCGCCGGCCTCCGTGGTGAGCGGTCCCTGCGTCACGTGCGCCTCCTGCGTGTCCTGTCCCTTGGTCGTGCTGCGCTCGATCCTACAATGGACTTTGTCTAAGTCAAATAAGAATCCAAGGTCACACCTGTTCGGGAACTGACCTGGATCCCGTCACTGTTAAGCTGGCCCTTATGAGTGACCTGTTGGAACGACTTCGCGGACGCGGCTGGCGTATGACCGCCCAGCGGCGTGTCGTGGCCGAGGTCCTCGACGGCGACCATGTCCATCTGACGGCCGACGAGGTGCATGCGCGGGCCGTGGAGCGGCTGCCCGAGATCTCCCGCGCGACGGTGTACAACACGCTCGGTGAGCTGGTCAGCCTGGGCGAGGTCCTTGAGGTGTCCACGGACCGCCGCGCCAAGCGGTACGACCCGAATGCCCACCGGCCCCACCACCACCTGGTGTGCGGCCAGTGCGGCGCGATCCGCGATGTGCACCCGCGGGGCAACCCGCTGGCCGACCTCCCGGACGCAGAGCGCTTCGGCTTCACGGTCTCCGACGTCGAGGTGACCTACCGGGGCACATGCCCGAACTGCGCATCGGCCTGACGCGATATACGAAGGCCCCGGCCCATGCGGGCCGGGGCCCTTTTGCCGCCGGTCCGTTTGCTGCCGGTCGGATTGCCGCCGGTCTGTTGCCGAATCACAGACATGACGAAGGCCCGAATCCTTGAGGATCCGGGCCTTCGTTTCAGTAGCGGGGACAGGATTTGAACCTGCGACCTCTGGGTTATGAGCCCAGCGAGCTACCGAGCTGCTCCACCCCGCGTCGGTGAACACAACATTACGTGACCACGCCGACCAGAGCAAATCCATTGCCGCTGGGCCGCCACGGCACGGGTGTCCGGGGGCGCAGCCGCCCCGGACCCCTTACGCCGTGAGCTCCTGGAGCAGCGCCTCCCGCAGCCTGGCGGCTCGCTCGGCGACCTCCGCGGGGCCCAGCTCGACCGCGCGAGCGCACCAGCGCTGGCCGTCCTTGAGCTCACCGCGGCGGGCGGCGAGGAGCGCCAGTCGCAGGGCGGCGCGGCCGTGCCCGGCGCGGGCGGCGCGCGTCCACCACAGGGCGGCCTCGCGTTCATTGCCCTCGCGGGCGAGCAGCAGCCCGAGGTTGAACGCGCCGCTGCGGCTGCCCGCCTCCGCGGCCTCCCGGTACCAGCGGGCCGCCTCGGAGGCGTCGCCACGGGCGGCGGCGAGCATGCCGACGCGGACCTGTGCCCGCCGGTGCCCCTGCTCCGCCGCGCGCTCGTACCACTCCTCGCACTCGCTCTTCTCGGCCACCGGCTCACCCAGCGCGGGCGGTCCGGGCGGCGGCTGCCGGGCATCCAGCAGGGCGGCCAGCCGGAAGGCGGCCTCGGCGCTGCCGCTGCCTGCCGCCAGCCGCAGGTGGCGCTCGGCGGACCGCTCGTCGCCGTCCCGGAGCTGGGCGATGCCGACCTGCAGCGCGGCCTCGGTGTGGCCGGCGGCCGCGGCCCGCTCGTACCAGCGCAGCGCGGTCTTGTCGTCATCCCGGCCGGCGTACAGAATGCCCAGGTTGAAGGCGGCGTCGACGCTTCCGGCTTCGGCGGCCTTGGAGAACCAGGGCTCGGCCCCGACGGCGTCCCCGGCCTGGAGCAGCAGGACGGCCAGGGCGTTGGCGGCCTCGCGGTGCCCCGCGTAGGCGGCCCGCCGGTACCACTGCTCGGCCTGCGGCAGCCGGTCCTGGGCGGCGCAGAGCAGCCCCAGGTTGTACGCGCCGTTGACGTCGCCCGCGTCCATCGCGGCGCGGTACCAGCGCTCGGCGGTCTGCTGCTCGCCGCGGGCGGCGTGCAGCGCGCCGAGGGCGTTGGCGGCGTTGCCGTCGCCGTCCTGGGCGGCGCGCAGCCACCAGACGGCGGCGCTCTCCTCGTCGCCGGCGTCCTTCAGCAGAAAGCCCAGGGCGCATGCGGCGCGGGCCTCGCCCTCCTTGGCCGCGCCGAGGTACCACTGACCGGCCTCCTTCAGCTCGCCGCGCCGTTCGAGGATCACCCCGAGGTGCAGCGCCGCACGCCGGTGTCCGCGCGCGGCGGCCTGCCGGTACCACTGCTCGGCCTCGGCCAGCTCGCCCGGCTGCTCGCCGTCGCCGCTCGCCTCCGCCCGGTCCGCCCGACCCACTCGCCCCGTCCGGCCTGTTCGGTCCGTCCGGCCTGCCGTGTCGGCGCGCCGGGCGCGGGGCACGGCCGCGGCCCGGCTCTCCGTGCCGTACGGAACCCGGGGCTCATGGCGGGGCGCGCCCGCGCCCTGGTGCCTGCCGGCGCGGCCCTGCTCCCCCGCGCCGGACGGCGCGGATCCGATGCCGGCGCGCGGGCCGCCGCCCCGGGAATCGGCGGGCTCCGGCCGCGCGCCGTGGGCGGGCAGGCGGGTTCCCGTGGTGGGCTCGCCGCGCAGCAGGCCGGCGTCGCCGCTGCGGCGGATCTCCTCCGCCGCGCGGCGCTCCAGGGCGCGGGCCAGGCGGTAGGCGGCCTCCCTGTGCCCCTGTTCCGCGGCCGCTCGCAGCCAGCGCTCCGCGCCGACGTCGCTGCGGTGCTCCAGCAGATCGGCGAGGGCGTACGCGCCGAGGGCGTGCCCCTGCTCCGCGGACTGCCGCAGCCAGTACTCGGCGGCGGGCTCGTCGCCGCGCTCCCGGTAGTGCCGCCCCAGGGCGTGCGCCGCCGCCGCGGATCCCGCGACCGCCGCGATGCGCCACCAGCCCGCGGCCTCGTCCGGATAGCCGCGCTGGTGCATCAGCACGCCCAGGTTGTTGGCGGCGGCCCGGTCCCCCTCCGCGGTGGCCGCGCGCAGATAGGGCTCCGCGCCGTCCAGGTCCCCGCGGCGCAGCAGCAGCGCGCCGAGCACGCTCATCGACGCGGTGTCTCCGGCCTCCGCCGCGCGCCGGTGCCGGGCTTCGAACCCGGCCTTCTCCACGGCCTCCGCGGCGTCGATGCCTTCCGGTCCTTCGGCCCCCGGAGCGGTCCCCTCCCCCGCGCACAGCGGAAAGGCAGTCGCCACAGGCGCCGCCGAGACATTGTCGGAGACGCTGGACGCGCCGATGGCCTCGGCAGCGGCGGCAGCGGCGGCAGGGTCAACGTGGTCAGCCATGCGGTCGGGCACATCGACTGCGATCACCGCGTCCACAGCGTCCGCGGCGCCCCCGGTATGCGGCTCGGTAAACCGCTCTGTCTCCAACAGCGTTGCCCTGTCCCCCATAAATTCCATCGTCGCACCACCTGCAACCTGCGTACACCCGGTATACCGCAGCCAGTGAGGTCACTTCAGCGTTTTGTCGACATGCCCACAGAGAGATAAGTCAAACACGCCTGGCGTCAACTCGCGCCCATCGCCACGCAGTTCTCACCCCGCAGTACACATGCGCGAACACGCAGGCATGAAGAGGGCCCGGATCCTGAAGGATCCGGGCCCTCTTCTTTGAGTAGCGGGGACAGGATTTGAACCTGCGACCTCTGGGTTATGAGCCCAGCGAGCTACCGAGCTGCTCCACCCCGCGCCGTTGTGCAGCAACCGTATCACGGCTTCCGGGGTCCCCCTGCCACAGCCGGGGCCATGACAGGGGGCCCGATCAGACCGCGCTACTCCTGCCGCTGCGTCTGGGCCTCCGCGGCCCGGCGCAGCGCGGCCTCCAGATCCGCCTGCGCCTTGCCGTAGGCCTGCCAGTCGGTCGGGTCCTTCTCCAGCGCCGCCTGGGCCTCGTCGTACGCCTTCTGCGCATCCGCGATGGCGGCCTTCAGCGCCGCGTCCCCGGTGGCCGGAGGCTGCTCGGGCTGCTCCTCGCTCGGCGGCGGCTGCTCGGTGCTCGGCGGCGTCTCCTCGCTGTCCTCCACGCCGAACACCGCGTTCAGCGCCTCGGACAGGCTCTCCTTGAAGACGATCTTCTCGCCGTACGAGGCGCCCACCATGCGCAGCAGCGGCAGCTTCTGCGTCCCGCCGCGCGCGTACACGGGCTCGACGTAGAGGAAGCCCTTGCCGAGCGGCACCGTCAGCAGGTTTCCGTACTCGATGTCCGAGTCGGTGCCCCGCAGGTTGCGGACGAACTCCGCGACCTCCGGCAGGCCGTTGAGCTCACTCTGCACCTGCTGCGGGCCCTTGACGGTCTCGCTGACCCTCAACAGCCTTATCGACCCGTAGGTCTCGCTGTCGGCATCCGCGTCCACCGCCATGAACGCGCCGAGGTTGGGGCGTCCATTGGGTGTGAACGTGGTGGTCAGCGAGAACTTCTGGGCGTCGTCGCCCGGCATCCGCAGGCTCAGGTAGTACGGCGGGACCGACTCCTTGTCCTTGGTCGTCGGGTCGTCCGGCACCTGCCAGGCGTCACTGCCGCTGTAGAACTGTGCGGGGTCGGTGACGTGGTAGCGGGTCAGCAGCTCACGCTGGACCTTGAACATGTCCTGCGGGTAGCGCAGATGGGCCTTCAGCTCGGGCTTGATCTCGCTCTTCGGCTCGACCGTGCCCGGGAACGCCTTCATCCACGTCTTGAGCACCGGGTCCTCGGTGTCCCACTCGTACAGCTTCACCGTGCCGTCATAGGCGTCGACGGTGGCCTTGACCGAGTTGCGGATGTAGTTGACCTGGTTCTGCTGGGCGACCACCGCGCGCTGGGTGTCGGTCAGCGAGTCGGCCGTGGTGTCCCCCAGCGTCGTACGGGATGCGTAGGGGTAGCCGTTGGACGTGGTGTACGCGTCGATGATCCACTGGATCCGGCCGTCGATGACCGCCGGGTAGGCGTCGCCGTCGATGGTCAGCCAGGGCGCGACGGCCTCCACGCGCTCCTTGGGCGTGCGGTTGTACAGGATCCGCGAGCCGTCGCCGATCGCTCCGGAGTAGAGGATCTGCGGCTCGCTGAAGGAGACGGCGTACGCGGCGCGGTTCAGCGGGTTGTCGAGCGCGACCCCGCTGTCGCCTGTGTAGCTGGTGGTGCGCTCGCCGTCCTCCTCGTAGTCCAGCTCCTTCTGGGGGCCGCCCACGATCGAGTACTGCGTGGTCTTCTCGCCGTAGTAGATCCGCTGCTCGTACTTGCCGAACTGACCGCTGGACGGCAGCCCGGACTCGGTGAACAGCGGCGAGCCGGCCGGCTCCTTGCCGGTGCCCGTGCCGTCCGCGGCGATCGCGCCGTAGCCGTGCGTGTAGGTGAAGTGGTCGTTGATCCAGTTCCGCTTGGGGATGCCCGTGATGTCCAGCTCACGCAGACCGATGACGGTGTCCTGCGTCTTGCCGTCCTTCGTCTTGTAGCGGTCGACGTCCAGCGTCGCGGGGAACGTGTAGTAGTTGCGGCGCTGCTGGAGCTGCTGGAAGGCGGGCGAGACGACGTTCGGGTCCATCATGCGGTAGCTGGCGGCCGCATTGGCGTCCTTGCGGAGCTTCGCGCCGTCCTCGGCCTCGGCGTCGCCCTTGCCGCCATAATCGGTGATCTTGGCGCGGTCGATGCCGTACGCCTCGCGCGTGGCGGCGATGTTCTTGCTGATGTACTCCGCTTCCTTGGCCTGCTCGTTCGGCTGGACCTGGAACTTCTGCACGATCGCCGGATAGAGCCCGCCGATGAGGATCGCGGAGAGCACCATCAGACCAAAACCGATCACCGGGAGCTGCCAGGTGCGCCGCCACAGCGTGGCGAAGAACAGCAGCGCGCAGATCACCGCGATGCAGAAGAGGATGGTCTTCGCCGGCAGATAGGCGTTGGCGTCCACATAGCGCAGACCGGTCCAGTTGCCCGTCGCCTTGAAGTCGCTGGACTTCACCGCGAGGCCGTACCGGTCGAGCCAGTACGCGACCGCCTTGAGGGAGACGAAGACGCCGAGCAGCACCGACAGATGGCCGGTGGCCGCGGCCGTCGCCCGCGCGCCGGGGCTGGTGATGCGCAGCCCCCCGTACAGGTAGTGCGTCAGGGCGGCGGCGATCAGCGACAGCACGGCGGCCGCGAAGCCGAAGCCCAGCAGGAAGCGGTACCAGGGCAGCTCGAAGGCGTAGAAGGAGACGTCAAGCTGGAACTGCGGGTCCTTCGTGCCGAAGGGCACGCCGTTGACCCACATCATCCAGGTGCGCCACTGACCGGTGGCGGACGCTCCGGCGATCAGCCCGACGAGGGCGGTGACCCCGATCAGCACCCACTTCTTGTACGGGGCGATGCTCATCCGGTAGCGGTCCAGGCTCTGCTGCTCCAGCGACATCGCGCTCAGCGGCGGGCGCAGCCGGTGGGCGAGCCAGATGTTCAGCCCGACCGCCGCCGCCATCAGCAGCCCGAAGACGGCAAACAGGCCGATCTTGGTCCACAGGGTGGTGGTGAAGACGGAAGAGTACTTGACGGAGCGGTACCACAGCCAGTCGGTCCAGAACCCGGCGAACATGACGAACGCCATGGCCAGCACGGCCAGCACGCCCAGTGTCATGAGCAGGGTGCGGACACGCCGGGAGGGACGGCCCACTCTCATCCGTGGCCCGGTCGGGCCTCCGCCGCGGTCCGGCATCTGGAAAGCCAACGTGCGCACCTCGAAGTTCGCGGTCGTGTGAATCGGGCCCCGCGATCGTAGAGCCCACTGATGCAACTTACTAAGGCTTTACCTAGTTCCCGACCCCGGGTCCGAACCAGGCAGGATATTGGCCATGTCCAACCTTTCCTCCTCAGGCCCCCCGATGGCCGCGAGCCCGCTCACCCGCGCCGTGCTCGAAATCGACGAGTACGCCTCCGGGCTCGGCTGGGACCAGCCGGCCCGGCTCTTCGCCCTGGTAGACACCGCGCAGCTGCGCACTCAGGAGCCGTCTCTGGCCGCCCAGCTCGGCCTCGACGGCGATGCGGAGGCGGCCCCGCTGACCCCGATCGAGCAGGACGAGATCCCGCCGGGCAAGCCCCTGGACGAGTTCCTCGCCACGATCGCCTGGCCCGACGCGGTGGCCGGCTGCGCGCTGACCGTGGAGCGGCTGATGCTGCCGCCGTCCGCCGAGACCGCCGTGCCGGACGGCCTCGACGACGCGGCCCTCACCCGCTGGGTCTCCGAGCACCCCGATCGCAAGGAGGTCAGGATGACGGTGGCGGTCCTGCGCGACGGCGCCCGCGAGTCTGCGCTCCGCCTGCGCGAGAAGGACAGCCCGACGGAGGTCCTCACCGGCGCGGACCTGGTCCCGGGCCTGTCGGAGGCCCTCTCCGCAACCTTCGAGGCGTAGCCCTTTTTTTCTGGGGCTCCGCCCCAGACCCCGTTTCACGGGCGCTCCGCCCCCGCACCCCCGCGCCTCACGGAGGTACTCCCGAGCGAGGCTTGGATGCGCGCCCCCGACGGCGGCGAGGCTGGGATTGGGCTGCACCCGATTCCAGCCCGCTGGGGACACCCCTGGGGGCGCCTCCGTGGGGGTTCTCCCGGACCGGACGGAGTCTGGGGGAGGTAGCTGGGGGAGCGTGAGGACACGGCCTTCAGGCCGCACCGGGGGCGGCGGCGCGAAGCTGCCGCCCGCCAGGGGGCGCGGGGCGACGGCCCCGCAGCCCCTCCCCCCGAAGGGGGGTCTGGGGGCTTGCCCCCAGTTGCGGGAAGTGGGGGTCCCCCCACGCCCCCGGG
>NZ_JAOWCB010000063.1 GCF_026420845.1 Streptomyces sp. PR69
TCCCTTCCCGCCCGGCAAACTGTCGTACGTCCACTTCGCCACCAGCGGACCCGCCGCCGCGTCATCGCGGAGTTCGGTGATGCGGCCCAGGACGTCGTACGCGGTGTACCGGCGGCGGTCGTAGGCGTCGGCCGACCAGACCTTCTGGTCCAGGTCGTTGTAGCCGAAGGAGGCCGCGCCCATGTCGGGGTCCGTGGAGCCGGTCAGCCGGCCGCGTGCGTCATGGGTGTACGTCCACTTGTTGCCGTTGGGGTCGTTGACCTGGGCGAGGTGGCCGCGGGGGTCGTATGTGTAGTGGGTGTCGCGGCCCTCCGCGAGCGCGGTGTCCGTGAAGTGGCGAACGGTGGTGGTACGCCCGAGCGTGTCGGTGGTGGTCTTCACCGCGCGGCTGCCGGACAGCCGCGTGACCCCGTCCGGGGCCATGCCGGTGCGCGTGAGCGTCCACTCGCCGCCGTACACGGTGGCGGCGGAGGTGTCCGCCGTGCCGCGGTGCAGGGTCGTCGTCTTGACCGGGCGGCCCAGTCCGTCATACGCCGTCTTCGTCGCGTTGGGGATCTCGAAGACGGACTGCGGGACGAAGATGTCCTTGGACGGCTCGCCTTTGGCCAGATAGCCGTTGTTGGTCTGGGCGACGGTGCCGTTGGCACTGTAGAGCGTGTCGGTGACGATGCGGCCGCCGCCGAGCGCCTCGCTCTGCGTCTGGCGCGGGCGCAGCAGACCGTCGTAGATCGCGACGGAGTCCTCGTACGTGCCGTTGTCGCGCAGTACGCGCGAGGTGACGGCGGGCGGCTGGTCGACGCCGATCTGGTACTCGAAGACGTACGCGGCCTTGTCCGTGCCCTGGGTGCGGGAGGGCGTCCAGACACCGGTGGTGCGGCCGAGGCCGTCATAGCTGAAGGTGACCTTGCGGCCGTTGGCGTCAACGGCGGAGAGGACCGTGCCGCGGCCGGGGTCGGTCGCGGTGGTCGCGGTGTGCCCGGCGGCGTTGGTGACGGTGACCGAGAACGCCGTCCCTGCGGCGGGGGTGTACGCGGTGGAGGTGGCGTTGCCGGCCGCGTCGGTGACCTTGGTGGGGCGGCCCAGCGCGTCGAACGCCGTGCGGGCGGAGGTGATCCAGCCGGAGCCGTCGCCCTGGACGGTGTCCACCTGGTACGGCAGTCCTCTGGAGGGCTCGGCCCCGAAGGCGTTCAGCGCGTCGTACGACGTACGCGCGTCGGAGATGACGTCGTCGCCGGTCGCCGAGGCGGCCTGGGAGCAGTCGCCGACGGTGGCGCGCACCCGCTGGGGCAGGCCGATCAGATGCTTGCCGGTGTTGTGGACGTACGTCGTGGTCGTGCACTTCTTGTCGCCGGCGACCGGCGTGCCCGAGGCGTCGGGCGTGAGCGTGTGGCTGTAGGTGGTGAGCGGCAGGCCGTATGTGGCGTCAAAGGAGGTGACGGAGCGGACCGTGCGCTCATGGCCGGTGCTCATCGTCTCGGCGGAGTCGGTGCGGGTGATGCCGGTGCGCCATGCCTCCAGGGCGGGCAGTCCGTCCGCGCGGGCGCGCGTGGCGGTCTTCTTCGCCCAGGGCTCGTTCACGGTGCGGGAGACGACGGTCCCGCCCGCCTTGGTGTAGACGATTTCCTCGGCGACCCGTCCCTGGTAGGCGAGGAGGTCCTCGCCCAGCGCCGTGCCCTTGGAGTCCTCGACGGTGACGGCGGCGCGGCCCGCGTCGCCGGACATGCCGCGGAAGTAGCGGGTGCGGGTCTGGGACTGCTCGGTGGCGTCGGCCTGCCCGGCGCCCGCGGTGACGCCGCGTTTGACGACGACGGAGGCGTACCCGCGCCACTGGCTGTAGGTGCGCCGGTCGGGCTTGGAGAACTCGTCGGTGTCCTTGGCCCAGGCGGCGTCGCCTTCGTAGGTGTACGAGGTGACGACGTCCGGGCGGCGCGCGACGCGGTCCTTCTCGATGACCCGCTCGACGACGTACTTGTTGAACCACTCCGTCTTGGGCGTCTCCAGATCCGGGTCCGGGGACCAGTGGACGGGGAAGCAGCGGGTGGTGTTGGCCGCCGGGTCGGGGCTCGCGCCGATCGCGCAGGGTGCGGAGTAGTCGACGTAGATCTCGCCGCCGGTCTCGGTGCGGATGGTCTCCACGCGCAGCCGGTCGAAGTCCGGGGTGGGGTCATCGGCGGAGCGGGCCACCCGGTTGGGCATGTCCTCGGCGTTGGGGAGGAAGGTGACGGGCGGCAGGGAGAGGGACTCGCCGTCGACGCCGTATCCGGTGCGGCTGATGGAGTCCAGCCAGAGCGGCGGGTGGGTGTCGGTGCGCTGCTTGGGGAAGGAGTGGTCGAGCGTCCAGACGTCGGCCTTGGACAGGGCGGTGGAGCCCTCGGTGCGCTGCGCGTAGGCAGTGACGGACGTCAGGCGCTCACGGGACCAGAAGGTGGGCGAGGAGACATAGCAGTTCTTCGCGTCCGAAGCGCAGTGCAGGGTGGAGGGGGTGTCCCACCAGGGCTGCTTGTCCTCGTAGTTCTTGGAGGTGAACTCCTCGTCCGAGCAGGCGGTCGTGCCTTCCTTGATGCAGCGCTGGTCGGCGGTGAAGACGACCTTGCCGGCCGGGTCGCCGTCGAGGTTCCCGGCGCGCAGGCCGTACAGGATCTGGGTGGGGCGGCCGCCGCGCACGTACGAGACGTGCTTCTTGTACTTCTGGTTCCTGGCGTAGTGGTTGGTGTCCTTCTTCCAGTCGACGACCATGGCGTTGCCGTGGACGTCCTCGACGTAGTCGAGGTTCCAGCGCCAGGCCTGGGTGCAGAAGGAGTCGGCGTAGGCGGTGGCGTGGCACGGCTCGCCGGAGTGGTTGCCTGCGACGGGGACGGTGAAGACGGAGTTCGTGGGCGCGGTCCGGCCGGTCAGCGTGTGCTTGCCGAACCAGTAGCGGGTGCCGTCCCTGGAGGTGACGACCCAGTACTCGCCGTCGTACGCGCCGGTCTGCGCGGCCTTGTCGGCTCCGCTCTTCGCCTTGTACTCGACCTTCGCGCCGTCGTCGTTGGCGGGTATCCACTCGCCGGTGGCGTCGTCGTGGACGAGTTCCGTGCTGCTGCCGCCGAGCGACATCACGACGGCGTCGGACGACCAGCAGAGGTCGGACTTCTTCTTGTCGGTGGAGTTGTCGTTGTTGGGGGCGCCGGTGGTGCTCTTGCGGTCGTCGGAGCAGGTGCGGTAGCGGCGCTCGATAAAGCCCGGGTGGTAGTCCCAGCCGTCGCCGATCCAGGACGCCTGGCCGTTGGCGACCGACGTCTTGCCGTCGACGGCCTGCGAGGAGTAGGTGAACGCGATCTTCGGGGCGGGGCCGGCCGGGGGCGCGGGGACGGCGAGCGGATACGTCCATACGAAGCCGCCGGAGGAGCCGCCGGCCGACCAGGTGCCGCTCGGCGCGAGGTCGGTGGCGCGGTAGGTGCCGCCCGCACCGGACGCGGAGTCGGTGGCGGCGAGGACGACCGGGCCGCCGCCGGACTGGGTGGTGACGCCCTGGGTCTGCGCGGCGGCCGGGTCGACGGTGGCGCGCACGGTCTCCGCGCCGGGGTCGTTCTGGCTGGGCACCTCGGTGGCGGCGGTGCACTCCTCCAGCTCGGGGGTGGTGAGGAAGCACTCGGGGAGCTGGGTGAGTTTGAGGCGTGAGGACCACTCGGTGCCGTACAGGTCCTCGAAGGTGTCGTAGTCCAGCTCGACGTCGACCGGCGTGGAGCCGGTGGCCGGGGGCGTCACCTTGATGATCGCGCCGTCCACGTCGGCCTCTTCGGTGGAGGTGCGCGGCTCGACGGCGACGTCCCAGGTGCCGGAGGGCGCGGGCGGGTCGGGCTCGGTCTCGGTGGGGGACGCCTTGCCGATGCTGACGGGGAGGTCGCCGGCCTGGACGAGGTCCTCGCCCGCCGTGTCGAGGGCCACGCTGGCGGTGCCGCCGGCCGGGGGCGCGACCTCGACCGGGTTGTACTCGGCGGGGGGTGTGAGGTCGCCTTCCCAGCCTTCGAGTTCCGCGGCCTTGGCCGGATCGAGTTCGGCCTTGGGCTCCTGCTGAAGGTCCGTCAGGGCGACGTCGATGCGGGAGTCGGACGGCGGGAGCGCCCATGCCTCAAACGGGAGCAGCGTCACCGCCATGACGAGCGATACGACGGTGCCGGTGCTGCGGATGCCGCGCCGCCACCTGGAACCGCTTCGCGCACGAGCGGAGCCAGGTGTTCTGCATCCGGGCATACGGAATGGATTCGCCGGGACTGACGACGGCATGTGAACCCCCCACATCCGCTGCGAGATTGCCGCGCCGGGCGGCTCGCAGGGAATTGACAAATAGCCCGCAGATTATGCGGGCCGCGCTCACGGAAAATCCACAGCGCACATGGATCAGTGACCTTGATCACAAGCTTATGTGCGGCTGTTCTGCGCAGTGCATGACACAGTCGTCAAAGGGGGGTGAACAAGGGCCATTTTGCTCACTTTTCAGGAACCGTAACTAGCCCTGATCGCGGGACTAATTGGGGCATACTCATGTCTGCATTGCGGCCTGATGGGTGTTTTTGCCGCACACTTTCCTCCGGCCGGGATTCCGCGGCCTTCTCCGGTGCTCAGAGGAGAACGGGCATGGCGGGCAGATGGTTCCGGCATGCGCAGTCGCCGAACGGCGTGACGGGAACGTGAAGATGAGTCATGCTCTGCGGGCACAAAACCGCGAAGCCATCATCCAGTGGCCCGAGGGGGGAGAGGGATAGTGGACGACGCCTCAAAGGCAGCCTCAAAGGCACTGGAGAAGTCGGATCAAGCGGACGGAGCGATGTCGCGTGATTCCGGTTCAGGTCCGTCGGTGAAACGGCGCGCGATCGCCGTCACTGCTGCGTTGCTTGCCGCAATTATCGCTGTGCCGCTGGGAGTTCACCTCAGCGGCGACGACGGCGACCGTGCCGGGAAGCGGCCCGCGAGGACCGAGGCCAAGGCGTCCGGGCCGCTTGACGCGGACGAGGCGATCCGGCGCGCCAAGGAGACCGGCGAGGACGTCGAGGTGACCGCTGAGCACACCGCCGACTCCACGACGTGGGCGCAGCCGGACGGTCTCCTGCGGACCCGGATCTACAGCGACACCATCCGGGCCAAGGGCGACGACGGCAAGTGGACGGAGATCGACACCACGCTGCGCCGTACGGAGCGGGGCTGGTCGGCGACGGCCGTGAACGATCCGGTGACCTTCAGCGCGGGCACGGCGGAGGGCACGGCGGAGGGCTCGGCGGCGGGCGCGGCGGCAGGCTCGGCGGCTGGCGGGGAGCGCGCCTCCCGCGGCGGCGTGGTGCGGGCGTCCCTGACGTCCCTGACCGCTCCGGCCGCTGCCGCCTCCCCGGCCGGCCCCGCGGACTCGCCCGTCTGGAGCGAGCTGGTGCGGCTGAACACCGGCGGCCACGATGTCGTCGTGAGCTGGCCCGGCCCGCTGCCGGAGCCGGTCGTCGAGGGGCCGCGCGCGCTGTACCCGTCCGTGCGCCCCGGCATCGATCTGCTGCTCACCGCCCGCGACAGCGGCTACTCGCATCTGCTGATCGTCCACACCAAGGAGGCCGCCGCCGATCCGCTGCTCGACGAGCTGGCGTACCGGCTGTCCTCCCCCGGTCTGACGTTCCGGCTCGACGAGGAGTCGAGTGTCGTCAGCGCGGTCGACGAGAGTGGCGAGGAGCTGGCGGCCGCGCCCACGCCGTACGCCTGGGACTCGGCCGGGAAGCCGGCCGTCACCGAGGGCGAGCCCGCCCGGGCCCCGAGCGCCGTGCACGACAGCTTCAACCTGCCCGGTCTGGCGGGCCCGCAGCCCGGCACGCATGACGCGGTTCTCACCGCCGAGCTCCAGCAGGACGACATCCTCTCGCTGGGCGCGCCCACTTCGCTGCTGACCGGCGCCGACACCGCCTTTCCCGTCTTCATCGACCCGTCGTTCAAGGGGCACAAGAAGAACTGGACGCTGCTCTATGCGAAGCACGCGTCCTCCAGCTTCTGGAACGGGCAGAACTACAACGACGGCACGAACGAGGCGCGCATCGGCTACGAGTCGACCACGGGCGGACTCTCGCGCTCCGTCTTCACCTTCGACACCAGTGACTCCAGAATGCAGGGCGCCACGATCACGGACGCCAAGTTCCGTGCCCTGCAGACGTACTCCTGGGGCTGTGCGAAGCGCAGGTACAACCTCTATCTGACCGGTTCCATCTCCAGCTCCAACACCTGGAACAAGCAGCCCTATTGGGGAAGGTTCCTGGACGAAGAAACCTCCGGCCACGGCTATAAGTCCGGCTCCTGTCCCGACAGCTGGGTTGCCCTGGACATCAAGTCAGCGGCGCAGGAAGCAGCGGACAAGGGATGGAAGACCCTCACCCTCGGGCTGCGTGCCGCCAGCGAGAGCGATGCCAACTACTGGAAGAAGATCCAGGCCAATGGAGAGAACTCGCCGTATGTTGAGATCTCCCTCAACCGCAAGCCCCACCGGCCCGCCAATCTGTCCATGACACCCGGTCCGGGCTGTGATCTGACCAGCCCGTACGGGGTGGTGGGCAAGTCCGATCTGACGTTCCGCGCCAAGGGCTACGACCCCGACGGCAATTTGAAGTCCCTGCGCTGGTCTCTGTGGCCCTCCGGGGACTGGGCCAACCGCATCCAGCTCCCCGACTCCCCCGTCAACAGCGACGGATACGCTGCTGTCGAGGTCCCCTGGACGAAGTTCGCGCACGGCAAGACCTACTCCTGGATGGTGCTCTCGCTCGACGCCGAGGGAGCCGCCTCGGCCCTGTCCCCGGGCGGCGGCGAACCATGCCGGTTCACCGTCGACCAGGTGGAGCCGCCGGCGCCCGTCGTGTCGTCCGCCGAATTCCCGGAGGCGGACGAAGGCGACAGCATCTGGTCCACGGTCCGGTTCGGTCAGTCGGGCACGTTCGCGGTCACAGGCGGCGGCAGTGACACGGTGCGATACGAGTACAGCATCAACACCAACCACTTCCATCTGAGTGCCACCGCGTCCGCCGGGGAGGCCGTGCTCAGTGTGCAGCCGCCGCAGTCCGGGCCCAACGTCCTGTACATCAGGGGCGTCGACTCGGGGGGCAACCTGTCGCTCCAGAGCGCGTATCGCTTCAACGTGCTGCCGCGTACGGGCGTGGACGCTCCGGGCGACACCACCGGCGACGGCCAGCCCGACCTGCTGGCGGTCACCGGGACCGGCCGGCTCATGGCGTACGCCGGCGACGACGGGGACATCCACCACGGGCTGGACGCCTCGTACAGCACCGAGACGGGCAATGCCGTCCCCACGCCCGACGGCTACTGGACCGATGCGCTGATCACCCACCATGGCGACTGGTTCCACGGCGACGGCGTCCAGGACCTGGTCGCCCGGATGAAGGACGGCGAGCTGTATGTGTATCCGGGCGACGGCTACGGCAGCTTCGACGTCTCGAAGCGGCAGCGGATTCTGCTGCCGCCGAACGCGCCGGCGTCCTCCGGGCTGACGCAGATCCTCTCCGTCGGCGATGTCGACGGGGACGGGCTGCCGGATCTGTTCGCCACATACGGCGCACAGCTGTGGATCGTCTCCGGGTACAGCGGCGGCAGTTTCGCGGCTGCCCACAAGATGACCGACAGCGCCTGGGACGGCCGTGACCTCGTCCTCGTCGGGGATGTGACCGGCGACGGCACGGCGGACATGGTCTACCGCGTCCACTCGGAAGGAAAGCTCTACCTCCGCGAGGGCAAGCCGGACGCGGACGGCTCGGGGACGGACATCCTGTCCCTCGGCCTCGCCTCGACGTCCCGCACCGGCAGCGACGCGGTGTACGGCAGCAGCGGCTGGGGGCCCACGTCGATCCCGCTGATCGCGGGCACGCCGGACGTCGACGGCGACTCGATCCCCGACTTCTGGACGCTGTTCTCCGACGGCAAGGTCTACCTCTACCCGGGCGGCCCCAGCTGGCACGGCACCCGCCGCCTGGTGATCAGCGGCGACACCGCCGAGGGCACGAACTGGTCCCGTCCGGTGGCGCTGGGGTGAGCCTGGCGGTGTGAACGCGGGACAGGCCGGGGAGTCCGACAAGGACTCCCCGGCCCTCTCGCGTAGGGCCAGTGTCGAACCCACGGCTCTATGCGACTACGTGACTGGACTGCGGGCCGCCCTTGTGGCGGGGGTGTGACCGTCCGTAGCTTTGCTGCCCATACAGACCAGAGGGGTCTCAGTGGGCGAACTGCGGGTGATAGCTGGTGGGCCGTGCAGGAGCGGCGACGACGACAAGTGCGGTAACGGCGACTGCCCTACCGTGTATGCGACGCCGGAACCCGGCATATTGGCGATCCAGGGGTACGACACGGCTCACCCGACGCCCCATGGCGAATCGGTCGTGTTAATCCCGGAAGACATCCTGAAGGAGGCGGCTCGTGTCCGTGGATGGTTCTAGCCCCGTACTCCTCGAAGGCAACGAGTGGAAAGCCTACTTCCGCAACTTCAAGCACTCCGCCTTCCGGCTTGAAGTACACCAGACGTACACCATGCCCGCCGAAGCTGATTCGTTCCGCGACTTCCTTTCCGGAGCCCAGCGGCCGGAGAGCTTCAATGCACCTTGGCACCAGACGATCAGAGAGCACACGGCGGCCGGGCGGACGATGGTCCGAGCCAAGGTCGTGCGCCGACCGCTGACGCCGTACAGTCGTTATCTGTTCGAGTGGGGTATCCCTGGCAATGTCGCAGCCGGGGAAGACTACCAGATAGTCGATCTGACCGACCGGACAAATCCCGGACTTCCGGAACAAGACTTCTGGATGTTCGACGAATCGACCGTCGTCCACCTGAACTACCGCCCCGACGGAACGCAGATCAATCGAGAACTGATCCAAGAACCGGACATCGGCAAGTATCTCGCGTGGCGGGATCTCGCCCTAGAAAGTGCTGTGCCATTCAGTGTCTATCGAACCTGAAACACAAGCACGGGAGCGGAAAGACTTGGCGGAGGCCCTGCGGGGTCTCCGCCGCGCTTCCGGCCTCAGCGGTGAGCGCCTGGCGGTTCGCTGCAACATGAGTCAGACAAAGATCAGTCGCATTGAGACGGGCCGCGCACTTCCCACGGTTATCGATGTCGAGCGAATCCTGAAGGCACTTGCTGTACCTGACGAGGTTGCCGACGAACTCATACGGCTGGCACGCAGGGCGAATGTAGATTACGCATCCTGGCGCGCATATGCGCGCGTCGGCCTCTACCACAAGCAAGCCGAGCTGAAAGCGCTTGAATCCTCCTCGCATGTGATGCGACACTTCCTGCCAGCAATCCCTACCGGCCTCCTGCACATTCGTGAATACGCCGTCGCAACTCTGTCCCCTACGGTGGACAGCGATCCGGCCAGGAACGTTTCCAGAGCTGTGCAGGCCCGCATGGACCGGCAGGCCATCCTGGACGACGCGTCTCGCTCCTTCTGGTTCCTGATGACTGAGCAGGCCGTGAAATGGCAGCGAGCGAGTCCCGGAGTCATGGCAGCGCAGTGTGCGCACATGGCAGACATCAACGAAAAGCCCAACGTCAAGATTGGGATAATCCCGCAGGGGGTGCAGTTTCCGGGCATCCCCATGAACATCTTCGTCGTCTACGACGACCGCCTTGTAACGATCGAACTGTTCTCCGGTGAAGTCATCCTGCGCGACCCCAGGGACATCAATCACCATCTGAACCTTTTCGAGCTTTTCTGGTCGCACGCCCTCTCAGGTGATGCCGCTTCAGCGTTTCTCAATGAGACGTCAGAGACTTTTATGCGTCAACGCAACTAGCTCTTCCTCCGGTTCTGTCAGCGCCTGATGATGGATTCACAGCGAGCGAGAAGAGGTACCCGGCCGCACTCCGGCCGTGGAACAACTAGAAGGGGCGTACCTATGCAGAACGGAATCGACCTGTACACGCGCAACACCACTGGGGTGGAGTTCTCCCGAGCCTGCGGCGGCAATACACACCCGGACGGCGAGTCGTGTGTGACGCTCGCGAGGATCGGCGCGAATGCGTGGGCGCTGGGTGACAGCAAGCGGCCCGGCATGGAGCCCTTGCGGTTCACCACGGCCGAGCTGGACGCGGCCGGTATCGATCCCGCGCGCTTCGGCCTGTCGGCCTGACCAGCCTCTGCCTCCGGCCGGTCTTCGCGCTCCCTTCCGGCGAGGCGGGGACCGGTCGGGCCTCAGTTCCCTGAATTCTCTGAAGAGGTACGGCCATTGCACCACCATGGGTACCTGTGGACCGGTCCCAAGCAGCGATTCGACGAGGAGGCCCTGCGGCGGCCTCCGCGCACCGGTCCGCCCGCGGCCGACAGCAATCCGGAGCTGATCCAGCGGTACAGGGATGTGAAGGCGGAGTTCCCCACAGTGGACCTTCCGCCGCTGGAAACGGCGTGCTGGCTGGTCAAGCCGCGCACACTGGTTCGTGGTACATGGGAGGAACCGAAGGAGGCCGCGGTGTGGCTCGGGGAACGGCTTGCGCTGTACGCATCCCGGTTCGCTTCCGACTCGGACCGGGACAGCACACGGCTGGGGACACTGGTCGATTCCGCTGCCGAGCGGCTCGGCTGGGGCGGCGACGTATCCCACGGGTTCTACCTGGAACGGCCTTCGTTCTTGTCCCTGGCCCTGGTGTGCTGTTCACCCAATCGTGCAGCGCCGGAGCTGGACTGCCCGCTCCGAGCCGGCCAGCCGCCGGACACGGGTGTGCCGGGCCGGTAGACGCCGCGCGTATGACGTCCTGGGTCGTGTCACGGAGTTGCGTGATGACGCGGCGGCGGGTCCGCTGGTGGCGAAGTGGACGTACGACAGTTTGCCGGGCGGGAAGGGT
>NZ_JAOWCB010000064.1 GCF_026420845.1 Streptomyces sp. PR69
TGACGGCCCGATCGGCGGCAACAGCGCCAACGACTCGGCATATATGGCCGAGCGCGACCACTACTGGTCGGGCGGGCCAGGGAAGTGGAACTACAACGACCGCGATACCACCGTCAAGACAGGTCCCAATAGCCGTACGACTGTCACTGTCGTCAAGACCTACGGAGCCGACCCTAAGACCACAGTCGACGTCAAGCAGGAGCGACTGGACTGCACCAGCCGCAAGTACGGAGCCGGCTGCCAGTGGACTTCCAGAGACACGGCAGACTTCAACATGGAGGAAGTCCACCTTGCTCTGGACGCTGCTGGCTTCGTCCCGGGGCTCGGGGCGGTTCCGGATGTAGCCAATGCCATCCTGTACACATTCGAAGGAAACTTCAGTGAAGCTGGCTGGAGCCTGGTCGCTGCAATCCCGGTATGGGGCGATGGGGTTGCAGCAACCAGGAAGGGCACCAAGCTTCTCTCCTTCATCTTCAAGAAGTGCCCCACTAAACACAGTTTCGTAGCCGGCACCGAGGTCCTGCTGGCCGACGGCACCTCCAAGCCCATCGAGGACCTGAAGGCAGGAGATCAGGTACTCGCCACTGACCCCGAAACAGGCGAGACCTCAGGCAAGGCCGTAACAGCCACCATCCTGACCGAGGACGACAAGACGTACGTCGACCTCACGATCGCCTCGCCTGAAGGCTCAGACACGATCACGACCACGGACCACCACCCCTTCTGGTCCGAATCGGAACAGGCCTGGCTCGACGCCGGCACCCTCAAACCCGGCATGACCCTCCGCACGGACGAGGGCAACACGGCCACGGTCCAGGCCGCCCGCACCTACACTGCGCACCAGACCACCTATAACCTCACGGTCGCCGACCTCCACACGTACTATGTGCTGGCGGGCAAGACTCCCGTGCTCGTGCATAACTCCGGAGGCTGCCCTGATCTGGATGCGCTTTCGCAGAGTGGAATGCGTGCAGCCAAGGGGAAGACGACTCATGCAGGGCGTGAATACCAGAAGCATATGAACCGCGGCGATCTTCCTGTGGTTCCCGGCAAGGAGTTGAAGACTGCCGGGCAGGATTTGTTGGACGACATTCTGACCAATCCGCAAACCACTAGGTCCGCTGTCAATTCTGGAAACTTCGCGGGCGGAACGCGGTATATCATGCCGGACCCTGCTGGTGGGCGGGGGATCGGTGCGACCTTCGACGCAAATGGACAGTTCCAATACTTCGGGCGGTACTAGGCATGTTGGTAATCGAGCCGTGGGATGCAAAGGCGCGCGGCGACGCTAGTCTCGCTGACCTTCGGGGTGCGATCGCGGGGGCGTCTGTGAGTGCGGTCCGCTACGTAGTGCCGCAAGGGGAAACCTGGCCCGAAGGGCACAGGGAAGATCGTGCTCATGAAGTCGACATGGCCGTTGATCTGGTCATGAGCACCGGGGCTGGACTATCCCTATCCTGGGCGATGGATGGTCTCAACGAAGGGATGGCGATCGAGCTTAGGAAACCTGGAGAGTCGGACGCCGACTTGCCAGGGGACACTGTCGACGTGAGCGACCATGTCGATTGGGAGAGGTTCCTTGGGGCCGATATTGTGGAAATCAGCCCTGCCTGGCACATTCCCAACGAAGGTTGCCCTGAAATGCCCTGGGCGTATCGCCTCGGATTCTCCAATAAGTCAAGCCTGGTTATTGCGCTAGGTGCGGCCGAGGGGGAGGGGTTCACGTATATGCCCGATGAGCTGATCGTGTTCTTCGACGAGAATCTCGCAGCTTCCTATAGAATCCCAGCGAGTAATACTTCTTCACTCGGATAGGTTGAACCGAGTGAGAGGCTTCGGTAAGCGCCTGGCGCGGTACGCGTAATAGCCGAGCCTCTCCATTTCTCGGGAGAATAGATCAAACAGGCCCCGCCGGAGTGATCTCCGGCGGGGCCTGGCGTCTTGTGACGGCAACGCTGACGGCAACGTCAGCGGACGATGCCTGCCGAGGGCGGCGGCTCTTCGTCCTCGCCCTCGGCCAACATCCTGCCCAGAGTGTCGATGGCTTGGCGTTGGAGGCGGAGTCGTGCGTGTGCGTAGACGCCGGCGGTGACGCCGATGTGGGCGTGGCCGAGGAGTTCCTTGATCACGAGGAGGTCGACCCCCTGTTCCAGGAGTAGGGTCGCAGTCGAGTGTTGGAGGTCGTGGAAGCGGATGCGTCGGAGGCCGACCTGGTGGAGGAAGCTGCGGAAGCGGCGGTGAGGTTGGCAGGGTCGAGAGGCTGGCCAGTCCGCGTGGTGAAGACGAGCCCGCTGCCGCTCCAGTCCGATCCTGCTGTTTCTCGCTCCTTGTCCTGCCGTCCTTTGTGCTCCTTGAGGGAGTGCAGGCATTCGGTCGGGAGCGCGATACGGCGTTCGGATGCCCGGGTCTTGGTGGGGAGATGCGTGAGGCCGCCGGTGCGGGTGCGCTGGAGTGAACGGCGGATGCTGGCGGTCCCGCTGTTGAGGTCGAGGTCTTCCCAGTGGAGGCCGAGGAGTTCGCCTTTGCGGAGGCCGGTGCGCAGGGCGAGTTCGTGCAGGGCGTGGAGCCGGTCGGCGCGGGCTGCGTCGAGGAACTGGCGGGCCTCGACCGCAGTGAGGGGCTGGAAGCGCCTGGGCCGAGGCGGCGCGGTCTTGACGTTCCGGGCGACGTTACGCGGCAGCTCGACTTCGCGGACGGCATGTTCAAGGGCGGACTTGAGCACCGAGTGCACGTAAGGTCACGGTCAAGGGGGACAGCCGCTTCTGGCAGCACTCGCCGATCGCGCAGCACTTCTTCCGTTCGTTGTCTAGCCCCTGGGCGCAGCACCGGCAGGTGGTGCGGAGCCGGTCGAGGAAAGTGCGTACGTCCTTGGCGGTGAGCCGCGCGATCTTCTTGGTGCCGAGGCCGAGGCCGAGGCCGGGGATGAGGTGGAGGCGGACGCAGGCTGCGTAGCGAGTGTGGGTGTTTTCGCGGAGCCGGTGGACGGCGACACCGTTCAGCCAGTAGGTGAGGTAGTCGCCGACGCTGCTGGCTTTACCCACCTCCCCGGGCTGGGGCCCGCGCCGGGCAAGGCCAGGGGGCCACTCGTTCAAATTCCGGGCAGGATCACGACCTGCCCGAGTTGCCGAGCCAGCGTACGGCCCCCTGACCATGCCCGGCCTCAACCCGGGCAGGACACCGGCCAAAGCCCACTTCACCGCCCTCACGCGCGTAGCCGTCTGACGGCAACGCCGACGGCAACACGGGCGCACAGCAGGGGACTTCCACGTACGTCCTGGGACCCGCCGGAATTCGCTGAACAGCGAAAATGCAGGTGATGCCCGCCCGGCGAGCACACGTACTATGTGCTGGCGGGCGATACTCCGATCCTCGTTCACAACAGTAATTGCGGCCCGTCGTTTTCTCGGCAGAGCGTCGTTCCTATTTCTCGACAGAAGCAAGATCAGCACGTCCGGGGAACGAAGGAGTATCGAAAGCGGCTCGACAACGGCACGCCCACATCGGCGTTCGGGAGTAGAAGTGAAGCAGATGCCTATGCGCAGCACGCTTGGCAGAATGGAACTCCGGTGCCTGGTCGTTCGAATGTTCGTGGCTATGAATACGGAAGGCCGGTGGGAAGGGGTCCCAATGGAGGCTGGCAGACCAAGGTGCGGGTTCACATTGATCAGTCTGGCAAGACGCACGCTCACCCGGCCGGTCGCGAGTATTTTGACTAGCGAGATGAAGGGGTGAGGGCCTGTGGGAGCGAGACTCTCCTGGTCTTGGCAAGCGTGGGGCGTTTTGTTGCAGGATATTCAGAACGCCTACAGGGACATCAGCGCTCCTAGAAGGTCCTTTGCCCTGGTTGCAGCACGGAGCCAGCCTTATCGCGATCTCATCGACGATCTGTCGGGAATTGCAGCATTGGTCGACGACACGGATATTAACTGTGACGTGTGCTTCAGTTACACCCTTAAGTCGCACCGGCAATATTTCGTTCGCCTCTCGATGGTTGGACTGTACGCGACTTTCGCAAGGGTGGATGCCTGTGGTTGTATGGAATTCATTGCTTCGCGGAAGGATTCTTCGTCGGATATTGAGCGCGACGTACTTCGACTGTTGAAGGCGCGCGGCTTCCACGTCCTGTCGGAGGATCAGTTGGATGCAACTGTCGACCTTGCCCTACCAGGACTTGCGCATGTGAAAGTCTACAACGCCCTCTTTTTCCCGGAGGAGGAGCTGTCGTTGAAGAATTGTAATGGTGGGCGATAGAGTGCCCGCCCCGACTACTGGACGTGTGAGAGTGGCGGACATACGGCCGCGTTCACGCAGTCGCTCGTTGCCTGGGATGGCGGGTGTGCTGCGCCGTACTCTGCATGTGACGTGGGTTACACAGAGAGGGGCAAGGTCATGCCGTCCGAAGTCACCCCTGGTCCGCTGCTGGAGCCGATCGCGTTCGGGCAGCGGATGCAAGTCCTGCGTACGCGCAGAGGGATGAGCCGTACCGTCCTCGCGGGATTGGTGGGGAAGTCCCCAAGCTGGGTGAAGCAGGTTGAAGGCGGGCAGCTCCAGATGCCGAAGCTGCACATGGTGCTGCGCATCGCTGAGGCGCTGCGGGTCAGGGAGTTGGCCGAGCTCACCGGCGATCAGTCCGAGCCGGTGTCGCTGTTCACGGGCCCTGGGCATGCGCGACTGCCCCAGGTGCGTGCGGCCGTCGACGCGTATCCCTTCGCTTCCGACCGGGAGGCTCCGGCCCATGACCATGTGAAGGTGCGCCTGGCGCGCGCATGGCAGGCGCGGCATGCGTCGCCGCATCACCGGGACGTCATCGGTGCACTGCTGCCCGAGCTGATCCGCGACGCACAGTCGCTCGTGCGGCAGGCTGAGACGGGCGCGGAGCGCCGGGCCGCGCAAGCGCTGCTTTCGCAGACGTACAGCCTGAGCCAGTTCTTCCTCGCGTACCAGCCTGACGCCTCGCTGCTCTGGCGCGTCGTCGAACGCGCGATGGTGGCCGCGCTGGAGTCCGAGGACCCGCACACGCTGGGCATCGCGGCATGGCTCGCCGCGCAGGCGCACCGGGACAGCGGGCCCGGGCACTTTGACTCGGCGGACGCGGTCACGTTTGACACGCTTCGGCACTTGGAGCGAATGCTTCCGGAGGCGGGTGACGAGGTGCTCGCCATCTCAGGGGCCCTGGAGTTCGAGGCCGGGTACACGGCCGCGCGCCGTGGGGACACGGGGACGGCATGGCATCACTGGGACGCGGCGCGGTCCAAGGCCAGGCGGCTGCCGAAGGACTACTTCCACCCCGTCACCTCGTTCTCCCAGGCCATCATGGGCGCTCACGCGGTCACCGTGGCCGTCGAGCTGCACGCCGGCGGAGAGAGCGTCAGGCAGGCAGCGGCCGCCGATGCCTCGCTGATCCCGTCGCATCCCAGGCGTGCCCGGCACCGGATCGAGGAAGCGCGCGGATACGAGCTGGACAAGCAGCCCGAAGCGGCACTCGCAGCCCTGAGCAAGGCGTACGAATCCGCCCCAGAGACCATCCGCTACAACGGCTACGCCCGCCGCATCCTCCTGACGGAAAGCGAGTCGAAGAGCCCGCACCAGCGACGCCGCGCAAGCGAACTCGCCGTCAAGCTCGGCATGCTGGCTGCATAAGGCGAAGGGGCAGAAACCCTGCCCCTACCGTTCGTTCGGGAGACCTAGCGTCGGTGGCTGCTCAGCCGCGGAGCACCGCGGGCCGATCAGAAAGCAGGTCTCCATGCCGCAACCTCAGCGTTCACACGCGTCGACTCAGCCGGGCCAGGGGAGCACCGCACTCAGGCCACGCCGAGGCGATGCTCGGTGCTCCTGAAGTCGGGGCCCAGGAGCTTCGCCATCTCAAGTGTCGACTGGCCGAGGTACTGAGAGGCGTCATGCGCGTCGCCGACAGCCCCCGACCTGCTGCTCTGCGGAGCTCCGGGTGGGCCGCCGATGAGCCCCCGCGCCCTGTACAAGCGCGGGCCAGGCGCTCGTGTGTCAGCCGACAGGGGTGTCGTCGGTGTCGCTGTTCACTACGTAGACCCCCATGCCTGTGACTGTCTCCACGAGGCCTTCGTCCTTCAGCACCTTTACGGCCTTCCGGAGGGTGTCGCGCGCGACGTCGAACTCGGCTTCCATCTCGACGAGGCTCGGGATGCGACGGCCGGCCGGAATGCTGCCGTCCGTGATGCGGGCGCGCAGGATCGCGGCGATTTGGCGGTACGGCGGGACTGGCCCCTCCCGGTCAATACTCATGATCCACAAACTAGACGGCGGTCGTGTACCCACCATAGCTAACCCAGAGGCTAGACGGGGGTAGTACACCTCCTCTACGCTGCTGGGATGTGAAGACCCCGGCGACGGTGGGGCCGTCCCGGGGCGTGGCCGCCAGCTACTGAGGAGCTGATGACAGTGAGTATTATCCACGCGCTTTCGAGGTGGGCGCGGAAGGTGTTCGAGCCTGGTGCAGGAAGGCATCGGGCCGACCCCCGGCCCGCCGCACCCGTTCAATACGGGCGGCCTGATGCCACCGGAATGGACAGGCTGCGGGGGCTGACTGCGCGTTCCCCGTATGGGCTGGATGTATCGCTGGACGGTGGCGAGACGGCCCTGGTACGTCCGTACCTGATCGACTGCGAGCAACGACAGCGTCGGCTCAGCCTGGTCCTCGCGGCCGACTTCGGCATCGACCTCGACTCGCATGTGATCGGCACACCGGCGGTGACCTGGTGAACCGGACTATCGAAGCTCCTGAGGTGAGGGAATGCGAAACGTGCGGGTCATCAGCGACCTTGCGCCGTGACCACTTTGGCAAATGCGTCACACACTGCAACGACTACCGGAGATCTCGGGAGAGCCGCCGATGAGCCCCCGTGCCGTGTTCCGGTACGTGCCCCACAGCATCCGGCATGCTCCCGAAGGGGGCGTCGTCTACGAGGCGTTCTGCATGACGATCGGCTGCGAAGCCGCCTCCGGGCCGCACCACGAGCAGGAGGCCGCGCAAGACTGGGCCCTGCGGCACACCGGACGGACCGGGCACCCGCTGTTCCGGCGGGTGGTGACCGATCACGCGCGCGTGACGCAAGAGCAATGACAGGGGCCGGTGAGACCTGAGTCGGGCACCCTGAACCCGAGTCCCACGACCGGATTGCGGGGCCTAGGTACCGGGGGGCCCGGCACAGAACCGAGATGTAGAGGCCGCGAACCTTCTCTGCGGGGAACCGGCAGGTCCCAAGCCATGGCCCCGCAGATCGGCGTTGAATCGTCGGCGCGGTCGTGCCCCGAGAGGCGGCCGAAGCAAAGCAACAGCGCCCCGGTCCGCAAGCGGGCCGGGGCGCTTCCTGGGCCCTCTACGGCAGGTTGCGGGCCATCACGATCCGCTGGACCTGGTTTGTGCCCTCGTAGATCTGGGTGATCTTGGCGTCACGCATCATGCGCTCGACCGGGTAGTCGCGGGTGTAGCCGTAGCCGCCGAGGAGCTGGACGGCGTCCGTGGTGACCTCCATGGCGACGTCGGAGGCGAAGCACTTGGCCGCGGCGCCCTGGAAGGTCAGGTCGCCGTCTCCCCGCTCCGACTTCGCTGCGGCCGCGTACGTCAGCTGGCGGGCGGCCTCGATCTTCATGGCCATGTCGGCGAGCATGAACTGGATGCCCTGGAAGTCGGCGATCGGCTTGCCGAACTGCTTGCGCTCCTGGACATAGCCCTTGGCGTAGTCGAGGGCACCCTGGGCGATGCCGAGGGCCTGGGCCGCGATGGTGATGCGGGTGTGGTCCAGGGTCTTCATGGCGGTGGCGAAGCCGGTGCCCTCCGCGCCGATCATGCGGTCGGCGGGGATGCGGACGTTGTCGAGGTAGACCTCGCGAGTCGGGGAGCCCTTGATGCCGAGCTTCTTCTCCGGGGCGCCGAAGGAGACGCCCTCGTCGCCCTTCTCGACGACGAAGGCCGAGATGCCCTTGGAGCGCTTCTCCGGGTCGGTGACGGCCATGACCGTGTAGTACTCGGAGACGCCCGCGTTGGTGATCCAGCGCTTGACGCCGTTGAGGATGTAGTGGTCGCCGTCGCGGACGGCCTTGGTCTTCATGCCGGCGGCGTCGGAGCCCGCGTCCGGCTCGGAGAGGCAGTACGAGAACATCGCGTCGCCCTTGGCGAGCGGGCCCAGGTACTTCTTCTTCAGGTCCTCGGAGCCGGAGAGGATCACCGGGAGCGAGCCGAGCTTGTTGACCGCGGGGATCAGGGAGGAGGAGGCGCAGACGCGGGCCACCTCCTCGATCACGATCACGGTGGCGAGGGCGTCGGCGCCCGCGCCGCCGTACTCCTCGGGGACGTGGACGGCGTGCAGGTCGGACGCGGTCAGGGCGTCCAGCGCCTCCTGCGGGAAACGGGCCTCCTCGTCCACGGCCGCCGCGAACGGCGCGATCTTCGCTTCGGCGAGCGAGCGGACCGTCTCGCGGAGCATGTCGTGCTCTTCGGACGGGCGGTACAGATCGAAGTCAGACACTGTCGGAATCTCCCTTAGACGCCAAGGTCGCTCACTCGCCCCAGCAGTTGCTAACTACCGTTAAGTAACTCAAATCCTAGAGGGCGGGGCGCTCACGGGCCTACGTGAGCTTGGTGACAGCGGGAAACGTGCCCCCGGGCGGGCCCGACTATGCTCAGGCCCGCAGCGACGCCGTCAACGGCAACAGCAACAGCCGTCATCAGCATCATCAGCACTGGAGCACCCATGGCCCTCAAGATCACCGTGATCGGCACCGGCTATCTCGGCGCCACCCACGCCGCGGCCATGGCGGAGCTGGGCTTCGAGGTGCTGGGCCTCGATGTGGTGCCCGAGAAGATCGAGATGCTGTCGGCCGGCCGGGTGCCGATGTACGAGCCGGGCCTGGAGGAGCTGCTGCGCCGCCATGTGGCGGGGCTGGACGGCTCGACCGGACGGCTGCGGTTCACCACCTCGTGGGAGGAGGCCGGCGCGTTCGGCGACGTCCACTTCGTGTGCGTGAACACCCCGCAGAAGCACGGCGAGTACGCGTGTGACATGTCGTACGTGGACTCCGCCTTCGCCTCCCTCGCGCCGGTGGTGCGGGACGGCTCGCTGGTCGTCGGCAAGTCCACAGTGCCCGTCGGCTCGGCCGAGCGGCTCGCGGCACTGCTGCCCGAGGGGGTGGAGCTGGCCTGGAATCCGGAGTTCCTGCGGGAGGGCTTCGCCGTGCAGGACACCCTGCACCCCGACCGGATCGTCGTGGGCGTCGCGGGCGAGCGGGCCGAGAAGCTGCTGCGCGAGGTGTACGCGACACCCGTGAGCGAGGGGTCGCCCTTCGTGGTCACCGACTTCCCGACCGCGGAGCTGGTCAAGACCTCCGCGAACTCCTTCCTCGCGACGAAGATCTCCTTCATCAACGCGATGGCCGAGGTGTGCGAGGCCGCCGGCGGCGATGTGGCGAAGCTGGCGGAGGCGATCGGCCATGACGAGCGGATCGGGAAGAAGTTCCTGCGTGCCGGGATCGGGTTCGGCGGCGGCTGTCTGCCGAAGGACATCCGGGCGTTCATGGCACGGGCGGGCGAGCTGGGCGCGGACCAGGCGCTGACGTTTCTGCGCGAGATCGACTCGATCAATATGCGCCGCCGCGGGCAGATGGTGGAGATGGCGCGGGAGGCGCTGGGCGGCGGGTCGTTCCTGGGGAAGCGGGTCGCCGTGCTGGGCGCGGCCTTCAAGCCCGACTCGGACGATGTGCGGGACTCGCCCGCGCTGAACGTCGCCGGGCAGATCCATCTGCAGGGCGGCCAGGTGACCGTGTACGACCCCAAGGGCATGGACAACGCCCGCCGTCTCTTCCCCACGCTGGGGTACGCGGACAGCGCGCGGGAGGCCGTGCGGGGCGTGGACGTGGTGCTGCATCTGACCGAGTGGGCCGAGTTCCGTGAGCTGGACCCGGCGGAGCTGGGCACGGTGGCAGCGCGGCGGGTCGTGCTGGACGGGCGCAATGCGCTGGACGCGGCGCGGTGGCGCGAGGCGGGGTGGACGTACCGCGCGATGGGGCGGCCGCACGCGTAGGGCGCGGCGGGGCCGATGCCCCGCGGGACCGGCGGGCCGCATACACGGGGCGCGGAACCGGCGTCCCGCGCCCCGGTGAGCGCCCGCCGGCGGCGG
>NZ_JAOWCB010000065.1 GCF_026420845.1 Streptomyces sp. PR69
CTCGCGGCCTGGACCGCGCTCCTCGCCCGCCGGCTGCGGGCGGAGCGCACGGGCCGCGCCCGCGACCGGCAGGTGGCCGCGGCCCGAGGGGCCGAAGTGGCGCATCTGGCCGGGGTGCGGATTCCGGCGATCGCCGAACGGGTGCGCTCAGGGCAGCGGCTGGAAGGGGTGCCCGGGCCTCTCGCCCCGCCCGCCGACACGGGCGAGGACTTCGCCCGGGCGATGGCGGCGGTGGTCGCGGCGCTCGGCTCGGACGAGGCGGTGCGGCGGGAGCGGGCGCTGCGGGACTCGGTGCAGGCGGCGTTCGAGTCGGTGGCCCGCACCATGCACGCCATGGCCACGGTGCAGCAGCAGGTCCTGGACCATGTCGAGCGGTCCATCGACGACCCGCGCCTGATGGCCGAGCTGATGAAGGCGGACCACGCCGCCGCGCAGATGACCCGCAAGGCGCAGACGCTGCTGGTGATGTGCGGCATCTGGCCGGCGCGGCGGGAGACCCGGCCGGTCTCCCTGTACGACTGCGTGCGCGGCGCGCAGTCCCGGATCGTGGAGTTCGGCCGTATCGAGGTGCACGGCGGCCAGACGCTGTACGCGGTGCCGCCGGCGGTCGAGGGCCTGATGCACGCGATCGCCGAACTGCTGGAGAACGCCACGGTGTTCTCCCCTTCGCGGACGCAGGTCCAGGTCACGGTCCGGGAGGTGGGAGCCGGTGCGGTCATCGAGATCGACGACGCGGGCCTGGGCATGCCGCCGGACGTCCTGGCCCAGGCATCCGCGCAGCTCCGCGACGACCTCGACCTGGCTCAGCTGGGCGCGGTGCCCAGGCTGGGCCTGGCGTGCGTGGGCCGCTGGAGCCGGGAACTGGGCTTCAACGTCGAACTGACCGGCGCGTCGGCGTACGGCGGCACCCGCGCGGTCACGTTCATCCCGTACCGCCTGCTGACGGAACCCCTGTCCCAGACGACGGGCCAGCACCGCGTACCCCAGCCGACGGCCCGCCAGCCCCACACCCCCGCGCCGGGCGTCCCCCTCACCGAGCCCCCGCCTCCGGCGAGCGCGCCCGCCCCCGAGCCCGGCGGCCCCGCGCGCCACGGGCACCGGCCCGTCGCGGGCACGCCCGAGGAAGCCTGGACGGGGGAGACAGCCCCGTACGGCCCCGAGCCGAACCGCCGGCACGGTCCGGCCGGGTCCGGGCCCGCCGGGCGGGCGGGGACTGCCGTGTACGGCCATGGGCAGGGGAGCGCGCCCCAGCCGGGCGGCACGGGCACCGCGGCGCACGCCTCGGGGCCGTATGAACCGCAGGGCGGACAACCGGGCGGCACCCCGATGCACAGACCACCGACGCACGCGCACCCCCACGGCGAACACCCGGCCTCCGCCGAGACGGCCGGGCCCGGCGGGGCGGAGGAGGCTCCCGCTCGGGCGCATGGCGCGGCGACGGCCAGTGGCCTGCCGCGGCGGCGGAGTCGGCGCGGGGGGCCGTCACCCTCCCCGCAGCAGTCCCCGCGGGCGGCGCAGACGCCGTCCGCGGTCATACCCCCCGCTCCGCCCTCCTCCTGGACCCCCGAGGCCGCGCGCGCGTCCATCGCGAGCGTGGTGTCCGGGTCACGGCGCGGCCGCGCGGCCGTGGGAGAAGAGTCGGAAACACGCAACGAACACGATGGAGGCCGGTCGTGACCGGAACCATAACCAGACTCCCCGACCTGGGCTGGATGCTGCGCCCGCTGACCGAGATCCCGGGCGTGCGGCACGCCGTGGTCGTCTCCGAGGACGGGCTGCGCCTCGGGCACCTCTCCGCGGAGAACCTCTCGGGCGCGGTCGCCGCCCTGAGCGTGGCCGAGGCGGAGTCGCTCTCCGCCGCCTGCGCCGCGATCACCATGACGGCGCGCTCTACCGCCTCGCTGGTGTTCGGCGGCGGCGCCGGGGTGCGGCAGCTGATGCTGGAGTCGGAGCACGGGTTCGTGCTCTTCACCCAGGCCGGCCTGGGGGCGCATCTGGGCGTGGCGACCGACACCGAGGCCGATGTCGGCCTGGTCGCCCAGCAGATGCAGCTGCTGGTGGCGAAGATCGGCGCGCATCTGAGCAGCCAGCCGCGAGATCAGGTGGCCCCGAGCCCGTCGTCATGAGCGACGGCTCCCCGTACCGCCCGGACGGCCAGGGCTTCGCGCCGCCGCCGGAGGAACGGACGACCTCGGCGGTACGCCCGTACGTGATCACCGGCGGACGGGCGGACGCCGGCGCCGCGCCGCTGTCCTGGGAGTCGCTGGTGATGGCCGCGGAGACGGAGATCCCGGCCACGCTCCAGCCGGAGCACCGGATGATCCTGGCGCACTGTCAGGGTCTGCTGTCCGTCGCCGAGGTGGCCGCGCACCTCGGCCAGCCGCCCTCGGTGGTGCAGGTGTTGCTCGCCGACCTGCGTGCGTGGGGGCTGCTGGTGACCCGACCGCCGATTCCGCCGGCCGAACGCGCCGATGTGAGCATGCTCAGAAAGGTCCTCCATGGCCTCGAAAGCCGTCTCTGACGCCGGAGCCCCGGGTGTGGCCGGGGCGCCCGGAACACTGGGCGACGACACCCTGGCCCCCGGCGCCCCCGCCCCCGGGACCCCGGGCAGCCCTGGCGACGCCGGATCCCTCGGCAGTACCGGCGGCCCCGGGAGCCCCGGAAGCTCCCGGTCTCCGGGCAGCCCCGGCAGCCCCGGCGGCCCCGGGCCCGCCGGCAAGTACGTCGCGCCCACCGTCGCCGGCGCGGCCAAGATCCTGGTCGTCGGCCCGCTCGGCGTCGGCAAGACGACCCTCATCGGCACGGTCTCGGAAATCGAGCCGCTCTCCACCGAGGCGGTGATGACGCAGGCCGGCGCGCGCGTCGACACCGGCGGCGAGCGGACGAAGCGGACGACCACCGTCGCCCTGGACTTCGGCCGGATGACGCTCGGCGACGAGCTGGTGCTCTATTTGTTCGGCACGCCGGGGCAGCAGCGGTTCCTGCCCGCCTGGCGGGATCTCGCCAAGGGCGCGCTGGGTGCGCTCGCGCTGATCGACACCCGCGATCTGGCCGCGTCTTTCGACGCGCTGGGCAACCTTGAGGACCTCGGGCTGCCGTTCGCGATCGCGGCGAACGTGTTCCCCGGCAGCCCGCAGTACCCGGAGGACGAGTTGCGGCTCGCCCTCGACCTCCTCCCCGACACCCCGCTGGTGGCGTGCGACGCCCGCGAACACCGCTCCTCGGTCGAGGCGCTGATCGCCCTCGTACGCCATCTCATCGACACCGCCACGGTGACGACCCAGTCCTCGGAGCAGCCCCGATGACCCACCCCGGACCCCCCGCACCCGCTGACCCCCGGGTTCCCGCACCTCCTGCTTCCGTACCTCCTGCTTCCGTACCGCCGCCCGCGAGCCGCTGCCCGGCCGCCACCCCGCTGTACGGGCCGCAGCTGGACGGCGACCGGATGCCCGTGCTGTACGAGGAGCTGCGCCGGGCGCACGGGCCCGTGGCCCCGGTGACCGTCGCGCCCGGGATCGACGCCTGGCTGGTGCTCGGCCATCGTGAACTGCTGCGGCTGACCCGCGAGGAGCAGGACTTCTCGCACGATCCGCGCCGCTGGTCCCTGCTGCGGGAGGGGCGGGTGCCGGCCGACTCCCCGATTCTGCCGATGGTCGGCTGGCGGCCCGCGCTGCTGTTCGCCGACGGACAGCAGCACCGCCGGATGCGTGCCGCGGTCTCCGACGCGCTGGCCCGTATCAACGGGCATGAGCTGCGGCGCAGCGTACGGGCTGCCGCGGAGCAGCTGATCGCGTCGTTCGCCCGGCGGCGGGAGGCGGACCTCGTGCCGCACTATGCGCGCAAGCTGCCCATGCAGGTGATCACCGGACTGCTGGGGGTGGACGAACGGACGGGGCAGCAGCTCGTCCAGGCGATCGCGGGCCTGGCGGCCGCCAACGCGGACTCGGCGAACGCGAGCAAGCGCATGGGCGCGATCCTGCTCGCCCTGATCGAGGAGAAGCGCCGCCGGCCGGGCAACGACGTCACTTCGGCGCTGTGCGCGCACCCGGCGGCGCTCACGGACGAGGAGGTGCTGCACAACCTGGTGGTGATGTTCACGGCGGGGAACCAGACGACCGTGAACTGGATCGCCACCACGCTGCGGATCCTGCTGTGCGACCCCGCCTTCCGGTCCTCTCTCACTGGCGGGCATCTGAGCGTGGACGACGCCCTGGACCTCGTCCTGTGGCGCTTCCCGCCGACGCAGAACTTCCCGGCCCGCTACGCCACCCGCGATGTGGAGTTCGGCGGCCAGCCCGTGCGGGCGGGCGACATGCTCATCCTCGGGCTGGCGGCCGCCAATCAGGATCCGGAGATCCTGCCGGCGGACGGCAGCCCGGTCGTCGGCAACCGTTCGCATCTGGCGTTCGGCGCGGGACCGCACACCTGCCCGGCGCAGGACCCGGCGCGGCTGATCACCCGCACCGCCGTGGACACCATCCGGCACCGGCTGCCGGACATGGAGCTGGCGGTGGACGAGCGGGATCTCGCCTGGATCAAGTCGCCCTGGAGCAAGGGGCTCGCGGCGCTGCCGGTGCGTTTCGCCGATCCCCAGCTGCCGCCCGTCCACTCAGCCAGCTCACAGTCAGGAGAGCCACGTTGAACAGCTCGCACGCCGCACCTCACCGAATGGACCCGGCGGGCGGCTGCCCGCACGCGGACAACGCCCGGCTGCTGGCCGCGGGCACGGCCGTCACGCCCGTCGTCCTGCCCGGCGGGGTGGCGGGGATGGCGGTGCTCGGCCATGACGCGCTCAGGGAGTTTCTCGCGCACCCCGATGTGGCCAAGGGAGCCGAACACTTCACCGCGCTGCGGGAGGGGGAGATACCGGACGGCTGGCCGCTGAAGACCTTCGCCACCGTGCAGGGGATGACGACGGCGGACGACGCGGACCACCGGCGGCTGCGGTCGCTGGTGAGCAAGGCGTTCACGGCGCGCCGGGTGGAGGAGCTGCGGCCGCGGATCGAGACCGTCACGCAGCAGCTGCTGGACGCGCTGGCCGAGGCGGCGGCAAGGACGGACGGGGTTGCGGACGGGGCCGGAGCCGGGGACGGGGTCGCGGATGGGGACGGGGTCGCGGACGGGGCCGGGGTCGCGGATCTGCGGGCGCATTTCGCGCTGCCGCTGCCGATGGGGGTGATCTGCGAACTGCTCGGCGTGGAAGCCGAGCACCACGACCGGCTGCACCGGCTGTCCAACCAGATCGTGGCCACCGACATCGGCCCGGAGGAGGCGATGGCGGCCAACCGGGAGATGGTGGCCGTGCTGAGCGCGGTCGCGGCGGGCCGGATGGAAAACCCCGGCGAGGATCTGACGAGTGCGCTGATCGCCGCCCGTGAGGAGGACGGCGACCGGCTCAGCCCCCAGGAGCTGCTGGGCACACTGATGCTGATGATCATCGCGGGGCATGAGACGACCCTGAACCTGATCACCAACGCCGTGCGCGCGCTGTGCGGCCACCGGGACCAGCTGGAGCTGGTGCTCGCGGGGAAGGCGAGCTGGGCGGACGCGGTCGAGGAGACGCTGCGCTGGGACAGCCCGGTGAGCTACTTCCCGTTCCGCTACCCGACGCGGGATCTGGAGCTGGCGGGGGCGGTCATTCCCAAGGGGACGCCGGTGCTGGCGGGTTACTCGGCCGCGGGCCGCGACACGGCGGCCCACGGCCCGGACGCCGCCCGCTTTGATGTGACGCGTGCGGCGAGGGGCGCGGGGGCGCGCCATCTGTCGCTGGGGCACGGCCCGCACTACTGCCTGGGCGCGCCGCTGGCCCGGATGGAGGCGACGATCGCGCTGGAGCGGCTGTTCACCCGCTTCCCTGAGCTTGACCTGGCCGTGCCGGAGTCCGAACTGCCCCGGCACGCCAGCTTCGTGGGCAACAGCGTGCACCGGCTTCCGGTGCGCCTCGGCAGCGCCTCATAGGGCTCTATGAGCCCTGTGCCCGGCCTCATAGAGCCCTATGAGGCCGGGCACAGGGCTCAGGGCTCAGCGCACCCGGACGCCCCGCCGCCAGACCGCGTCGACCAGCGGGACACCCGGCCGGTAGGCCAGGTGCACATGGCTGGGCGCGTCGAGGAGCGCCAGGTCAGCGCGGGCGCCGGGGGCGACGCGGCCGACGTCGGCGCGGCGCAGGGCGGCCGCGCCCCCTGCCGTGGCGGACCAGATCGCCTCGTCCGGGGTCATGCCCATGTCGCGTACGGCGAGCGCGATGCAGAAGGGCATGGAGGAGGTGAAGGAGGAGCCGGGGTTGCAGTCCGTGGACAGGGCGACCGTCGCGCCCGCGTCGAGGAGCCGGCGGGCGTCGGGCCACTCGGCGCGCGTGGAGAACTCCGCGCCGGGCAGCAGGGTGGCGACGGTCGCGCCGCCCGCGAGCGCGTCCACGTCCTCGGCGGTGAGATGGGTGCAGTGGTCGGCGCTGGCCGCGTCCAGTTCGACGGCGAGCTGTACGCCGGGCCCGTACGAGAGCTGGTTGGCGTGGACGCGGGGTGTGAGGCCCTTCGCCTTGCCCGCCGTGAGGATCTGCCGTGCCTGGTCGCCGTCGAACGCTCCCTTCTCGCAGAACACGTCGATCCAGCGGGCGTGGGGCGCGCAGGCGTCGAGCATCTCGCCGGTGACGAGGGCGACATAGCCGGCGGGGTCGTCCGCGAAGTCGGGCGGGACGATGTGGGCGCCGAGGAAGGTGACCTCGTCGGTGTGGCGGGCGGCGATGCGCAGGGCGCGGGCCTCGTCCTCGACCGAGAGGCCGTAGCCGGACTTGGTCTCGAAGGTGGTGGTGCCCTGGCGCAGCGCCTCGTCGAGATAGCGGACGAGATTGGCTTCGAGTACGTCGTCGGCGGCGGCGCGGGTGGCGGCGACGGTGGTGCGGATGCCGCCTGCGCTGTAGGAGCGGCCGGACATCCGGGCGTTGAACTCCTGGGTGCGGTCGCCCGCGAAGACCAGGTGGGAGTGGGAGTCCACAAAGCCGGGGATCGCGGCGCGGCCCGCGGCGTCGACCCGGTTGTCAGTGGCGGGTGCTTTGCTTGACTCACCGACCCAGGAGATGCGGTCGCCGTCGATGACCACGGCCGCGTCCTGGATCAGACCGAGAGGGGTTCCGTCACCGAGGGAGGGGTCGTTGGTGACCAGACTGGCGATGTTGACAATGGCGGTGGTGCTGGTGCTGGTGCCGGTGGCACGGGTGCTGTCAGCCGTCAAGGCGTTGCTCCTTGTGGGCGGGTGTCGTGCAGCGCTGCGATCGAGTCCCTCAGGGCCGCCGGGACGTCGGGGACGAGCGTGTGCGCCCCGTCGCGGACCACATGGCGGCCTGCCACGACCGTATGGCGGACATCCGCGGCGGAGGCGGCGAATACGGCCGTCTCCGCTCCGAGCCGCGGCGGCGGGCCTGCCGTTCTGACCGAGTCCAGGGCGATGGTCGTGAAGTCGGCGAGCGCGCCCTGCTCGATACGGCCCGCGTCGGGGCGGCCGAGCGCGGCATGGCCGTCCTCGGCGGCGGCGCGCAGCAGAGCGGCGGCGGTCCAGTGGCCGCGGGTGCGGGTGCGCAGGCGCTCGTTCAGCTCCATGGCGCGGGCTTCTTCGAAGAGGTCGACGACGGCATGGCTGTCGCTGCCGAGCGAGAGCGGGGAGCCCGCGCGCTGGAGGGCGGCCGCCGGGCCGATGCCGTCGGCGAGGTCGCGTTCGGTGGTGGGGCACATACAGGTTCCGGTGCCCGTGCCGCCGAGCAGCGCGATGTCCTCGTCGGTGAGGTGGGTGCTGTGGACGCCGGTGGTGCGCGGGCCGAGCACGCCGTGGTCGGCGAGCAGCCGGGCGGGGGTGCGTCCGTGGGCGGCGAGACACGCCTCGTTCTCGGCGGGCTGCTCCGACAGATGCACATGCAGCGGGGCCCCCCGCTCCGCCGCCCAGCGCGCCACCGTCGCCAGCTGCTCGGCGGGCACGGCCCGTACGGAGTGGACGGCCGCCCCGATCCGTACGTGATCCTGGTCCTTGAGAACTGAACAGCGTTCCGCCCATGCCTCCGCGCTGCCGTCGGAGAAGCGGAGCTGATGGCCGGCGGGCGGCTGCCCGAAGCCGGCGGACAGATAGCAGGTGTCGAGGAGGGTGATCCGGATCCCGGCGTCCGCGGCGGCCGCGACAAGGGCCTCGCCCATGGCGTTGGGATCGGCGTAGGGGACGCCGCCGGGCGCGTGGTGGAGATAGTGGAACTCGCCCACGGCCGTGATCCCGGCGAGCGCCATCTCCGCGTAGACCGCCCGTGCGAGGGCGAAGTAGCTGTCGGGCGTCAGCCGCGACGCGATGCGGTACATGGTCTCGCGCCAGGTCCAGAAGGTGCCCGACTCGGCCTGGACGGCGCCGCGCAGCGCCCGGTGGAAGGCATGGCTGTGGGCGTTGGCCAGGCCGGGGAGGGTGAGCCCGCGCAGCACCTCAGCTCCGGGCGGCGGGGCGGGCGTCCCCCTGTGCAGGGCGGCGATGCGGCCGTCCGCCGCCTGAAGCAGCACGCCCGTCTCGACGGCGCCGCCCAGCCAGGCGTGCTCCAGCCAGTACGTCGTCGTCAGCGGCACGCCAGTCCCTCCAGTACGTCGGCGAGCGCGAGCACTCCGGCGACGCAGTCGTCCTCGGCGGCGAACTCGGCCGGGGAGTGGGAGACGCCGGTGGGGTTGCGGACGAAGAGCATCGCGGTCGGGATCGAGCCGGACAGGATGCCCGCGTCATGGCCCGCGCCCGTGCCGAGGACGGGCACGGCCCCGCCGAGGATCTTGCCCAGCTCGTCGCGCAGGGCGTGCTGGAACTCGACCACGGGCGTGAAGGATTCGCGGACGACGTCGAGATCGACGCCGTCCCGCTGCGCCCGCTCGCGGGCGGCGGCCTCCACCGCGGCGACGACGGCGTCGAGGGCGTCCTGGCCGGGGGCCCGGGAGTCGAGCCAGCCGCGGACGAGGGACGGGATGGCGTTGACGCCGTTCGGCTCGACGGCGACCTTGCCGAAGGTCGCGACGGCGCCCGCGAGTTCCGCCTCGCGGCGGGCGGCGAGCACGGTCTCGGCGTAGGTCAGCATCGGGTCGCGGCGGTCGGCGAGGCGGGTGGTGCCCGCGTGGTTGGCTTCGCCGCGGAAGTCGAACCGCCAGCGGCCGTGCGGCCAGATCGCGGAGGCGATGCCGACGCGGTCGCCGCTGAGATCGAGGGCACGGCCCTGCTCGACGTGCAGCTCGACGAACGCGCCGATGCGGCCGAGGCGTTCGAGGTCGGGACCGATGGCGTCGGGGTCGTATCCGGCGGCCTCCATCGCCTGCGCGAGGGGCACGCCGTCCGCGTCGCGCAGGGCGTGGGCGGCCTCGCGGCTGAGCTGCCCGGCCGTGAGCCGGGAGCCGGTGCAGGCCAGCCCGAAACGCGCGCCTTCCTCGTCGCCGAAGTTGGCCACGGCGACGGGCCGGTTGAACGTCGCGCCCCTGCCTCGGAGTTCGTCGAGCGCGGCGAAGGAGGAGACGACCCCGAGGGGGCCGTCGAAGGCCCCGCCGTCGGGCACGGAGTCCAGATGCGACCCGGTCACCACGGCGTCCCCGGCGGCCGGGTCCCCGAGCCAGGCCCACTGATTGCCGTTCCGGTCGACCTCATATGCGAGCCCCCGCGCCTCGGCCTGCGCCCGGAACCACGCCCGGCACTCGGCGTCGGCCGGGGTCCACGCATACCGCCGGTATCCGCCGCTCTCGGCGCTGCGCCCGATCCTCGCAAGGTCGGCCCACATCTCGTGAAACGAGCTCCCCCGCCCGCCCGCCGCGGGCGCTCCGGGGGTCGCGCCCCCGACCCCCTCGCGCCCGGAGGCCGGATGACCGCCTCCGCCAGCCGCGGAGGCTGCGCCATGCAGGGCGCCGCCCCATGAGGCAGGGGTGACAGCCCCAGAGGCACGGCCGCTGTAGCCGTCAGGCCCGTCGGCTTCGCCGCGGGCATGGCTCGGGAC
>NZ_JAOWCB010000066.1 GCF_026420845.1 Streptomyces sp. PR69
GGCGGGCGGCTGCGGAGGCCCGCTCGGGGGACCCGGAGGGACCGGAGGGTTGTTCGGGGGGCCGCTCGGAGGATCCTGCGGGGCTCCGAAGCCCCCCTGCGGCGGTTGCTGGCTGGGCGGCTGAGTCATGGCCTGTTTACCTCTGGTGGCATGGGGAACGGACGGCGGGAGGAGGTCAGTTGCCGAAGGCCATCATGGTCTTCGTCTCCATCTCCTCGTCGTCGTTCCTGGCGCTGACACGCCCGCTCGCGATGAAGAACCGGCCGTCCGCATACGCCATCTTGGGCGAGTAGAAGTTGTTCTCGATCTTCGCCGTGGACGTCGGGTGCTGGAGCAGCACCTTCGGGTCGCCGCCGCTCGCTTCGATCGCCGCGACCGCGCCGCCGCGGTCCCAGGAGGCGGGCATATAGGCGATGACCTTGCCGCCGTCCGTCGTCAGCACCGTCATCGTGCGCTCCGGACCTGCCTTGGAACGCCACTTGGCCTTGCCGGTGTTCAGATCAAACGCGACGACCTCGTTGGTGCCGCGGGTGAGCTTGGTCGGCTTGGTCGACATATAGAACGCCGAGGCGTCGGCGGCGACTCCGGTGCAGCCTTCGAGGTTCTGGCCGAAGACGACGAAGGAGCCGCCGCAGCGCACGTCGTACTCATCGCCGCCGCCGTCGATCTGCGAGCGCAGCTTGCCGTTGTCGTCGAGCACGATCACCGACCACTTCTTGTCCTCGCGGTGGGTGATGGAGACGACGAGCGGGCTGACCGAGTAGACCTTGTTCACCTCCCAGCCCTTGGGGGTGTTGTACGTCCACGTGGGCTTGCCGGTGGCCGGGTCGACGCTCTGGACCTGCTGCTGGGGCACCTTGTAGTCGCTGGTCTTGCAGCTGGCGGCGGCGATCAGCTCGGGGCCGCCGGCGAAGGCGTAGGGCTTGCAGCCGTCGGACGGCTTGTCCCACAGCTTTTTGCCGTCGGCCATCGAGAAGCCGTACGAGGCGCCGGTGCCGGCCGCCGTCAGGGTGTTGCCGCTGATGGCCAGCGTGAAATCGGAGAACGAGAAGAAGCCGGTGCTCTTGGGGATGTCGGCCGTCCAGCCCTTCTTGCCGGTCTTCAGGTCGATCAGCTGGAGTTTGTTGCACTTGGCCTTCTCGCCGAGCGAGTCCTTCACCGCGATGACGATCTTGCCGTCGTCGGAGGTCCTCACCGGCGCGGCGCACAGCTCGGTGTCGAACGGCACGCTCCACTTCTTCTTGCCGTCCGCGGCCGAGTAGCCGGCGACCTCGCGGTACATGCCCTTGGCGACCGTGTCGCCGACGGTCCACAGGCCGTACACATCCGCGCCGCCCCGCGGCAGGTCGACATCGTTCTTGGTCAGGAACAGGACCTTGGCCTCGCCGTCCTGGCGGCCGGCGTTGAGGTCGTCGTCCGCCTCCCGGCCGGTGCCCTCGCCATCGCCCCGGTCGACGGCGTCGTCCGGGGCGCTGGGCTTTGGTGCGTCACCGCTCTTGGCGACGGACGGCTTATCGTCCTTGGCGTCGTCGCCGCCGCTGACCACGAAGTACGTGCCCGCGCCGACGACGAGCAGCGCGGCGACGGCCGCGCCGATGAGGACGGCCGGCTTGCCCTTGAGGAACCCGCCCTTGCCGGAGCCGGGCGGAGTGGGCGCGCCGGGGTACTGCGGCTGGGCCGGATAGCCGCCGTAGGGGCCCGGCTGCTGGCCGTACGGACCCGGCTGCTGGGCGTACGGGCCGGGCTGCTGGGCGTACGGGCCGGGGACCTGCTGCGGATAGCCGTAACCGGGCTGGCCGGGGGCCTGGCCGGGCTGCTGCGGATAGCCCCCTGCCTGCGGCGGGGGGACCCCCACACCGAGCGCGCCCGCAGGCGGAGTTCCCGGCGTCTGCGGCGGCGGGCCCTGGGGCGGCGGCGGGGTCTGCGGCGCGCCCTGCGGAGGCGGCGGCGTCTGCGGAGCCTGCGGCGGAGCCGCCGGCGGCGGTCCGGCGGGCGGCTGGCCCGCGGGCGGTTGCGGAGCCCCGCTCGGGGGGTCCTGAGGGGCTCCGAAGCCCCCCTGCGGCGGTTGCTGGCTGGGCGGCTGAGTCACAGCCCCTCCCCCTTCGTACGGATCCGCTGGCCGACCGGCCTCCCCCGCTGTTCCGGCCCTGGCGGCGGGGCGCCGGGGCCGGAACGGAGCGATTCGGACAGTGGACTTCCGCTGTATCACGTCAGTCGAGCGGGGCTTCTTTCTATCACCCGTTAGCGCACACGCCAGGGCCGGTCCTGCCCCGTACCCAAGGGAGGACCGGCCTGTGATGCGGTTGTTACGCGCTCTGCACGGCTTCTCTACTTCTCCGCGAGCTGTCCGCGCCCTTCACGCCAAGCCCTTCACGCTAGGCGTCTTCGGCGAGTTCCAGCCAGCGCAGTTCCAACGTTTCCCGCTCGGCGGCGAGTTCCCGGAGCTCGGCGTCCAGCTCCGCCACCTTCTCGAAGTCGGTGGCGTGGTCGGCCATGGCGGAGTGCAGCGCGGACTCCCGGTCGGAGATCTTGTCGAGCTGTCGCTCGATCTTCTGGAGCTCCTTCTTGGCGGCACGGGCGTCCGCGGCGGACCTGGCCTTGGCAGCGGGCGCCGACGGGGAGGGCTGGGCGGCGGCCGGCGCGGGCGCCGCGGCCTCGACCATCTGCTGCCGCCGCTCCAGATACTCCTCGATGCCGCGGGGCAGCATGCGCAGGGCGCCGTCGCCGAGCAGGGCGTACACCCGGTCCGTGGTCCGCTCGATGAAGAAACGGTCGTGCGAGATGACGACGAGTGAGCCTGGCCAGCCGTCGAGGAGGTCCTCCAGCTGGGTCAGCGTCTCGATGTCGAGGTCGTTGGTCGGCTCGTCGAGGAAGAGGACATTGGGCTCGTCCATCAGCAGCCGCAGCAGCTGCAGCCGACGCCGCTCGCCGCCCGACAGATCGCCGACCGGGGTCCACTGCTTCTCCTTGGCGAAGCCGAACCGCTCGCACAGCTGACCTGCCGTCATCTCGCGGCCCCTGCCCAGGTCGACGCGGTCGCGCACCCGCTGTACGGCCTCCAGGACCCGCAGGTCCGCGTCGAGTTCGGCGACCTCCTGGGAGAGATACGCCAGCCGTACGGTCTTGCCGACGACGATCCGCCCGGCCGCGGGCTGGGCGTCTCCGCCGGTGCGCGCGGCCTCGTCGAGCGCCCGCAGCAGCGAGGTCTTGCCCGCGCCGTTGACGCCGACGAGACCGATGCGGTCGCCGGGCCCGAGCTGCCAGGTCAGATGCTTCAGCAGCACCTTGGGCCCGGCCTGGATGCCCACGTCCTCCAGGTCAAAGACCGTCTTGCCGAGCCGGGCGCCCGCGAACCGCATCAGCTCGGAGGCATCCCGCGGCGGCGGCACATCGGCGATCAGCTCATTGGCGGCCTCGATGCGATAGCGCGGCTTGGAGGTGCGCGCGGGCGCGCCCCGGCGCAGCCAGGCCAGCTCCTTGCGGATCAGGTTCTGCCGCTTGGCCTCCTCGACGGCGGCGATGCGCTCCCGCTCGGCGCGGGCGAAGACGTAGTCGCTGTAGCCGCCCTCGTACTCGTACACCGTGCCGCGCTGCACATCCCACATCCGCGTGCACACCTGGTCGAGGAACCAGCGGTCGTGGGTGACGCAGACCAGCGCCGAGCGGCGCGCCTGGAGGTGGCGGGCGAGCCAGGCGATGCCCTCCACGTCCAGATGGTTCGTCGGCTCGTCGAGGACGATCAGATCCTGCTCGGCGATGAGCAGCTTGGCGAGGGCGATGCGCCGCCGCTCGCCGCCGGACAGCGGTCCGATGACGGTGTCCAGCCCCTGCGGGAAGCCGGGCAGGTCGAGACCGCCGAAGAGTCCGGTGAGCACATCCCGGATCTTGGCGTTCCCCGCCCACTCGTGGTCGGCGAGGTCGCCGATCACCTCATGCCGTACGGTCGCCGCGGGGTCGAGCGAATCATGCTGGGTGAGCACCCCGAGCCGCAGCCCGCCACTGTGCGTGACCCGCCCGCCGTCGGGCTCCTCCAGCTTGGCGAGCATCCGGACGAGGGTGGTCTTCCCGTCGCCGTTGCGCCCGACGACGCCGATGCGGTCCCCCTCGGAGACGCCGAGGGAGACGCCGTCGAGCAGGGCGCGGGTGCCGTACACCTTGCCGACCGCCTCGACATTGACCAGATTGACCGCCATCTCACTCCATGCCGCCGTTGTGCTGAACCGGCTTCCCAGCCTAGGCGGTGCGAGCGGAGCCCTTCCTCTCACCCGTGCTGGGGGCTCCGCCCCCAGACCCCGTACGGCCTTCGGCCGTGTCCTCAGACGCACAATTCACCCTCGCCGACGGACTGAGGCGCGGGGGCCCGCACACGTCAGCCCCGCCAACACCTGAGGCGCGAGGACCCGCACCACTCAGCTCCCCGACGCTTGACGCGGGAGAACCCGCACCATCCAGCCCCCCGACGCCTGACGCGGGAGAACCCGCACCATCCAGCCCCCCGACGCCTGACGCGGGAGAACCCGCACCACTCAGCCCCGCCGGCGATTGAGGCGCGGGAGCCAGAAACTCAGCCTCGCCTGGGGGTACCTCCCAGCGGTAGCTGGGGGAGATTGAGGCGCGGGGGTTCGGGGGCGGAGCCCCCGGGAAACGGGGAAGACGACCAGCCACCAGCCCGCCAGGGCCATGGCGACGGCGGCGGGCGCGCTGACGTCCACGGCGACGAGAGTGGCGGTACGGCCTTCGAGAAGCCCGGCGAAGCCGACCATGGACAGGCCCAGGATGCCGAGGAGGCAGAGGACGACGCCGAGGGCGGCCCGCCCCGTACCGCCCGCTCGGACGTCAGACGCGGCCGCGGGCTTCTCGAAGCCGCGGAAGGCGGCGACGAGCAGCGCGGTGAGCACGGCGGCGGCCGCGAGCCGCAGCGGGGCCTGCGCCCACCAGGCGGCGGAGGCGGGGGCAGGCAGCTCCGCGTCGACGGCGAGCAGCGCGCCGTACACGCCCAGCATCGCCGTCAGATGCCACAGAAACGCGGTCATGGCGACGCCGTTCGCGGCGATGACCGTCCGCCATGCGCGGGGCCGCGCGACCAGCCGGGCGCCCGGCCCCCGCAGCAGCTCGACCGCGCCGACCAGCCACACGCCGTGGCAGAGCAGGGCGAACGTGGGCGGGGCCATGTTGGAGACCTGCTCGCCTGGCATCCCGACCATGCTGAGGGGATACGGCCCGAACGCGACGAGCGCCGCGGCCCCGGCGAGCCCGGCGGCGGCGAGGGCGGCGGGCACATCCGGTGCGCGGAGCCGTCCGTCGGCGCGGAGGAAGCCCAGCTGGTGGACGGCCAGCCAGACGAAGGCGAAGTTCAGGAACTCGACGTACGGCGTGCCCGCGGCGAAGCGCAGCAGGTCCACGGCCGCGGCGGCCGCCAGCAGCGCGGTGAACGCCCCCCATCCGTACCGCTCGTGCAGCCGCAGCAGCGGCGGCGTGAGCGCCGCCATGGCCAGATAGATCCCGATGAACCACAGCGGCTGCGCCACAAGCCGCAGCGCCATCCCGCTCAGCCCACGCGACACCGCCTCCCCCGCGACCGCCTGCACGACGAGCGCCCCCGCGCCCCATACTCCGATGAACGCCATCGTGGGCCGCAGCAGCCGCCGCAGCCGGGCCCGCAGGAACAGGGCGTACACCCCGGTGTGCGGCTCGGGGCGTCTGCGCAGCAGCGACCGGTAGGCGAGGGCGTGCGAGAACCCGCCGACGAAGAAGAACACCGGCATGATCTGCAGCACCCAGGTGAGCGGCTGCAGCCCGGGCACGACGGCGAGCAGATTCCCCACGCCGTCCCCGGTGACCACGGCCATCAGCCAGTGCCCGAGGACCACGGTCCCCAGGGAGACGACCCGCAGCAGATCGACATACCGGTCCCGCGTGCCGGGTGTGGCGGCGGCGAGCTCACGAACGCTGGTTCCCATGCGCGTACGGTGCCGGGGCGGAGCGGACGTGCGTCAGCGCGCTGCTACTCATTTCCGCGCCTGAGTACGGTCCGCTGCGGGGGAGGAATCGCGCGGCATGGCACGTTTTGAGACAGGATCGATTCCTGCCGTGCCGGAGACCGGACGCGATAGCGTCGTGGTCGACCGGCCGCCGACAGGAGGTGGGCGCCAGTGAACCTTCCCGTGTTGCACCCGCGTCCCGGGAACCTGCGCGAAGTCGCCGAGCGGATCGAAGCCTCCACCGGGCTGCGGGTCGAGATCATCAAAGGCAGCCTCGTGATGTCCCCCACCAGGCGCGGCAAACACGCGGGTACCATCCGCCGCCTGCGGATCCAGATCGACCCCCGCCTGCCCGCGGGCCTGGCCCCGTACGAGATGTCCTCGGTCGCTTTGCCGGAGGACCCTGACGACTACGCCACGCCCGATCTGACGGTCCTGCCCGTTGAGTGGGACGAGGACGACTCCTGGCTCGCCGACCCCGGAGACGTGGCCCTGGCCGTCGAGGTGATCTCCCCGTCGGAGAAGGCGAAGGACATCACCGACAAGAACGGCTGGTACGCCCGCGCCGGGGTTCCCGCGCTGCTGGTCCTGGACCCCCGTACCGGCCGCTGGAACCTGCACACCCGCCCCAAGGACGGCGAGTACCGGGGTCGGCTGGAGGGGGTGTACGGGGAGGCGGTCGAACTTCCCGCCCCACTGCCGTCCCCGCTCGACACCGGAGTCCTCCCGCGCTACGGCTCCCCGGGGCCCGCGTAGCCGGCCCAAATCAGCGCAGCGTCGCGCCCGCCGCGGGTGAGGACGCCGTACGGGCCGTGCGGCAGGTGCCGGAGGAGGTCAGCGCCCGGGCGACGGCCTCCGCCGCGGTCGGGTTCTCGGCGAGGAAGGCCGTGGTGGGGCCGGAGCCGGAGACGAGGGCCGCGAGGGCGCCTGCGGCGAGGCCCGCGGAGAGGGTTTCGGAGAGGGCGGGGCGCAGGGAGAGGGCCGCGGGCTGGAGGTCGTTCGAGAGGGTCGCGGCCAGTGCGCCCGCGTCGCCCGTGCGCAGCGCGTCGAGGAGCGCGGGCGCGGCCTGGGGCGCCGGGATGTCCGTGCCGGCGGCGAGGCGGTCGAACTCGGCGTACACGGCGGGGGTGGACAGGCCCCCGTCCGCGACGGCGAACACCCAGTGGAAGTCGCCGCCGACCGGCAGCGCGGTGAGCTGCTCACCGCGCCCGGTGCCCAGCGCCGCCCCGCCTGCCAGGCTGAACGGCACATCGCTGCCCAGCTCCGCGCAGAGGGAGAGCAGTTCCTCGCGGGGTGTGGCAAGACCCCACAGCGCGTCACACGCCAGCAGCGCGCCCGCGCCGTCCGCGCTGCCGCCCGCCATGCCGCCCGCGACGGGGATGTCCTTGTCGATATGGATGTGGACGGCGGGTTCGATGCCATGGCGCGCGGCGAGCAGCTCCGCGGCCCGCGCGGCCAGGTTCGTGCGGTCCAGCGGCACCTGTCCGGCGTCCGGGCCGGCGCAGGTGACCTTCAGTTCGGCCGCGGGGGCGACCGTCACCTCGTCGTACAGCCCGACGGCGAGAAAGACGTTCGCCAGGTCGTGGAAGCCGTCCGGCCGCGGCGCGCCCACCGCCAGCTGGACGTTGACCTTCGCCGGCACCCGTGCCGTCACCGCCGTGCTCACGCCTTGGCCTCCGCGATCCGTGCGAACTCTTCGACTGTGAGGGATTCTCCCCTGGCCTGTGGGGAGATCCCCGCGGCGGTGAGCGCCGCCTCGGCCGCCGCGGGCGACCCGGCCCAGCCGGCGAGCGCGGCGCGCAGTGTCTTGCGGCGCTGGGCGAAGGCCGCGTCGACGACGGCGAAGACCTCTTCCTTTGTGGCGGAGGTGTCGACCGGCTGGGCGCGCCGCACCAGGGAGACCAGGCCGGAGTCGACGTTCGGCGCGGGCCAGAAGACATTGCGCCCGATGGCGCCGGCCCGCTTGACGTCGGCGTACCAGTTGGCCTTGACCGACGGCACGCCGTACACCTTGTTGCCGGGCCGGGCGGCGAGCCGGTCGGCGACCTCCGCCTGGACCATGACGAGCGTGCGCTCGATCGTCGGGAAGCGGTCGAGCATGTGCAGCAGCACCGGCACGGCGACGTTGTACGGGAGGTTCGCGACGAGCGCGGTCGGCGGCGGCCCCGGCAGCTCCTGTACGTGCATCGCGTCGGAGTGGACGAGTGAGAAACGGTCCGCGCGCTCGGGCAGGCGCGCGGCGACGGTGGCGGGCAGCGCCCCGGCCAGTACGCCGTCGATCTCGACGGCTGTCACCCGGTCCGCCGCCTCCAGCAGCGCCAGGGTCAGCGAGCCGAGTCCGGGGCCGACCTCGACGACCACGTCGTCGGGCCGCACCTCGGCGGTGCGGACGATCCGTCGGACGGTGTTGGCGTCGATGACGAAGTTCTGGCCGCGCTGCTTGGTGGGGCGTACGTCCAGCGCCGCGGCCAGCTCCCGGATGTCGGCGGGGCCGAGGAGCGCGTCGGAGGCCGTGCCCTGAGGTCCCGCGCCCTGAGATCCCGCGCCCTGGGGTCCCGCGTCCTGCGGTCCGGCGGCGCGGTCGTGGTGGTCAGTGGTGCTCACCGATACAGCCTACGGCCGCAGTGCGGCCAGGGACTCGCCCCCCGCTGTACGTACAGCTTCTTCGCCCGCCGGGTCTGCTCCTCCGGGGAGGCGTCCTGCGCCACGCCCTTGCCGCCGAGCGCCCGCCAGGTCTGCGGGTCGAACTGGTACAGCCCGCCGTACGTCCCGGAGGGGTCCACCGCGCCGGGCCGGCCGCCGGACTCGCACTCCGCGAGCGCCTGCCAGTTCAGCCCGTCCGCCCCGGCGACCGACACGGGCCGCGGCTTGGTCCCCACCCGCACCAGCTGGGCGACCGGTGCGCGCACCACCTCGTCGGAGAGTTTCCGCGGCTTCTGCCGGACGCCGTTGACGGTGCGCAGGGCGTAGGTGACCCGGCGCGCGCCGGGTCTGCCCTGCCGTGCGACGACCTCGGTGCCGGCGAACAGCGTGTCGTCGCGGGTCCGGAACGTCTGGAACGGGATGGCCTCCTCGCGGACCTGCCGGGAGCCGGTGATCCGCATCACGGTGATGGTCTGTCCGTCGCGCGGGAAGTCGTCGAGCGGCACGGAGGCGGTGTCCTCGCCGCGCAGCACGATCCCGGCGGCGGCCAGCGCCTCGCGCACGGTGGCGGCGTTGGTGCGGATGGTGCGTTCGCGGCCGTCGGCCATGAAGGTCACGGCCCGTTCGGTGCGGACGAGCAGCGTCAGCCCCTCGCGGGAGATCGGCGCGGAGCGCGAGGCGGACAGAAACGCGCCCTCGGCGCGCACCCCGAGCTGGCGCAGCGCGCCGTCGACCGTGCGGGCGGTGGTCCAGACACGGCGGCGGCGGCCGTCGAGGGTGAGGGTGAGGGGGCGGCCGTAGCGGACGACCACCTCGTCGCCGTCGGCGAGCGGTTCGCCGGCGGCGGGCGAGACGAGGTCGTGTGCGCCGGTGTCGACGCCCTCGTCCGCCAGCAGTTCCGCGACGTCGTCCGCGTAGGTGTGCAGGGTGCGCGGCGTGCCGTCGACGCTGAGCCGGACGGCCTTGTCGCTGGCGACGAAGGCGGAGGCGCCGCCCGCCAGAAAGGCGACGACAAGAGCCTGCGGCACCAGCGGGACGAGCCGGTTCCGGCCGCCGCCGCCCC
>NZ_JAOWCB010000067.1 GCF_026420845.1 Streptomyces sp. PR69
ACGGGCCGGAGGCGACGCCATCCTTGCGTTCCTTGTTTTTCTCCGTATCTCCGCTCCCGCACATCTTCCGCCTGCTTACGCTGCATCGAGCCGGTTCTCGCATCTGCGGCAGGGAGCACCTTGTATGGACATGAGAACGCAGTCTGTCTGGGCTGAGGAGAGATTCGGGAGAAACAAGGTTCGGCAGCTGCTGGTCCCTGAGGGGACGTTGCGGTTCACGGACGAGGGTGGAGCGCTGGGCGTCTCGAACGTCTATGGCAGCTGGCCGGCGGTGCGCGCGGTGGGGGATGCTGCCGACGGGCTGACGGCCGTGCTGCCCAAGCAGTCCGGCGGCGAGGTGCGATGGCGTGGCGGGCAGGCCTACGGGCCGCAAGCGGTGGTGGCGTCATATCGGGAAGCCATCGGGTTTCGTCCTCATGGCGAGCCACGAAGCCTGCGCCGGCCGCAGATCGGCGCTCTGCACGCTGTGACGGGCCACTGGGCTTCCGGGCTGAACGATCCGGGCATCGTGGTCATGCCGACGGGCACCGGCAAGACCGAGACCATGCTGGCACTGCTGGTGGCCGCCCGGATGGAGCGGCTCCTCGTCCTGGTGCCCAGCGCGGCGTTGCGGGATCAGATCGCGGGGAAGTTCGAGGCTCTGGGCATCCTGCAGAAAGAGCAGATCGTCACACCCGCCGCGCTGCGACCGCGGGTGGGCCGGCTCGAGCACGGTTTCAAGGATCCGGATGAAGCGGCCCGGTTCGTGGAATCGTGCAACGTGGTCGTCGCCACGCCGCAAATCCTCAGCAGGAGTGCAGGTCATGTGCGAACGGCTCTGCTGTCACCGTTCTCCCATCTGATTGTGGACGAGGCGCACCACTCCCCTGCGGATACCTGGGCGCGTGTGATCGATGACTTCGCCGGCCGTCCGGTGCTGTTGTTCACCGCCACTCCGTTCCGGGAGGACGGCCGCAGACTGCCGGGCCGCACGGTGTTTCGCTTTCCCCTGCGCGAGGCCCAGCGGCTGGAGTACTTCAAGCGCATCAACTACCGGGCCGTCTTCGGTGTCGAGGACGTCGACCGGGAGCTGGCCGTGCAAGCTGTGGACCAGTTGCGGGCCGATCTGGCAGCCGGGCACGACCACGTGCTGATGGCGAGGGCTGAGAGCATTCCGAAAGCAGAGGAACTGGGGACCCTGTACCGGGAGCTGGCGTCTGAGTTCCATCCTCTCGTGGTGCACCAGAACGTCGGGGCCGCGCGGCGCAACGCAGCCCTGCGCGCTCTGCGGGAGCGGTCCTGCCGCATCATCGTCTGCGTCGACATGCTCGGTGAGGGATTCGACGAACCCGCACTGAAGATCGCGGCGATGCACGCGCCCCGCAGGAGCCTGAGCCCGATGATCCAGTTCATCGGGCGCTTCACCCGCGCTGTGGACGGTCTCGGAGAAGCGACCGTGTTCGTCGCGCAGGAGCCTCACACCAGCGCATCGCCGCTGCGGCGTCTGCTGCGTGAGGACGCCGACTGGAACGAGCTGCTGCGCGACCTCACCGATCACGCGAGCCTGGCAGCGGAGGAGACCAGTGCCTTCGACGCCAGCTTCAGCGGAGCGCCTGAAGAGGTGACGGTCAGCGTTCTGGAGCCGAAGATGAGCGCGATCGCCTACCGCGCCTCCAGCGCCCACTGGAGACCCGAAGCGGCTCTCGCCCTGTGCAAGGCCAATGAACGGGTGTTGGACGACACCGTGGCTCTGGGCGGCGAGGACTCCCCCGTCGCCTGGTACGTCGTGGAACGTCGCACTCCCGTGCGCTGGGGCGCGCCACAGGAGTTGGAGCAGGTCGTCTATGAGCTGATGGTGCTCTACTTCGACACTGCACGGCGTGTGCTGTACATCCACGGCTCGGAGAAGTCGAGCACGTACAAGGACCTGGCCGAGGTGGTACTGGGCGAGGAGTGCGAACTGATCAACGGCAAGCAGACCTTCCGGGTACTGGCCCGCTTGGACCGGCTGGTGCCAACCAACGTGGGGCTCAAAGACGCTCGGGACTACTTCACGCGGTTCTCCCTGCACGTCGGCAGTGACGTCTCGCAGGGCTTCACCACCGCGCAGGAACACAAGAGCCAGACGCACATCGCCGCGTCCGGCTACGACAACGGCGACAGCGTAGCGATCAGCGCGGCGCACTCGGGCAGGTTCTGGTCTCCCACCACCGCGCCGAGCCTCAAGGCCTGGACCGATTGGTGCGACAGCCAGGGCACGAAACTGTTGGACGCCACCATCGACCTGGAGCAGGTCTTCGACGGATTCATCATCCCCCAGGACATCACCGAGAGGCCGCGCTACGCGCTGCTGGCCGTGCAGTGGCCCTGGGATGTGTACCTCGGCTCTCGCGACCGGCGCACCCTGACCCGTGACGGGAAGAGTTTCCCCCTGACCGACGTCGACTTCGAGGTCGACGACCACTCCCCTGCGGGCCCGTTCCTGTTCTCGGTGACGACCCCTGCCTGGCGCATCGCCTACGAGGCCGACTACGGCGCCAAGGGCCTCGTCTACCATCCACTCGACCGCGACGCCGTCGTGATGGGAAGCGGGCCGGCCGCCCGGCCGCAGCCGCTCGAGGAATGGCTCAATAGGCACAAACCCGATCTGTTCCTCGAAGGCGACCGCCTCATCGACGACGAGGGCAAACTGATCGCTCCGCGCTACGCACGCCGCCCCTACGATCCGTCTCTGCTCACACCGCTTGGCTGGCGGGGCGTGGACCTGCGCAAGGAGTCTCAGACACCGCAGCGCCTGACCGACTCCATCCAGTACTACATGTCGGCCTACCTGCGGAGCATCCGGCCCTTCAGCGTCCTCATCGACGATGACGGCAACGGTGAAGCAGCCGACCTTGTCGGCCTGCAGGTCAACGGCGACCACCTGGACGTCACGCTCGTGCACTGCAAGTACTCCAAGGCCACACCCGGCAAACGGATCAAGGATCTGTACGAGGTATGCGGCCAGGCCATGCGCGGCGCCAAATGGCGGCGCGGAAACGCTGTGCCTCTCCTGGACCACCTGCATCGCCGGGCCCTTCTGTACGCCCGGCGCAACGGCGGCATCTCTCCGTATGACGTCGGCGGCCCCAAGGATCTGTTCGCCATCCGCGAACAGGCCCGCCTCCTGCGGCCACGCTTCCACACGGTCATCGCCCAGCCCGGGCTGCAGGCCAGTAGGGCGAGCGATGAGCAACTTCTCTTGCTCGCCGGCGCTGACAGTTTCGTCCGGGACACTAGCGCAGGAGACTTCACCGTCTACTGCAGCCGGTAACCGCCCTGGGAGCACAGCCAGAGCAGCGGTCCCGCCCGGTACACCCGCCTGATTCTGAGGCCAACCGCGAGGTCTCCGCGCGTTGGTACAGGGCAAGGCGCTTGCATGAGTGCAAGGAGCTGGTGCCCTGTGATCCATGGGTTGGCCGCACGCGTCAAGGCGTGCTGGCAGTCGCCTCCTGAATCAGGCCTTCCAGCGTTTTGGGGGTGCTGGGCGTGAGTTTGAGGGCGCTGGTGCGGAAGCGGTTCCACCACTGATTGTGGTCCTTCAGTTCCTCGAGCAGCAAAGCTGCCACGGCGGACGCGTGCGCGGGATGGGCCAGGACCAGTACAGCGGGCAGTTGCCGCAGGTGGGAGGTATCGGCGTAGCGGGAGTCGAGGATGGCTTTGGCCGTCTCGCGGCGGCGGGCTGCGGGGCCCTTGAGGGGCAGGAAGGAGGACAGCGTGGCCGCCGGGTCATTGTGCTGGGCGAGGTTGTTGTCCGGTGGAACCCCGGGGTCTCGTGGCTGGTCAGCGCGGGTGTGCACGGGGCGGGTGGGCTGGAGGCGCTGGTGGGCCCGGGCGACGATGTGGGAGGCGGCCTCACGGACATGCGCGTCGGGGTGCTCGAGGTAGTGGGCGGCGGTGGCGTCGGTGAGGAACGGGATGAGCGCAACGAGTGCTTCGGCGGCGAGGAAGGGGTTGCGCGCCAGGGCGTCGGCGGCCCGGGAGCGGGCGGTGGTCCACTGCGGCGAAGGAGACTGTCGGCCCTGCCATGCCGGTGGCGTGGCCTGGCCGAGGCAGCGTGCGGCGTCCTGGAGCGGGGCGGGTGAGGTGCACACGGTGGCGAGTTCCTCGAATACGTCCCAGCTGCTCTCGTGAATTCCTTTCTCGTCCACCTCACGTGTTAGTTCACCTGCGGCGGATGCGATCACATCCCGCAGCACGTCGCCGTGGAGGAGGAACGCCCGCGGGTGGCGCTGGTTGATCCTGCACAGTCCGCCGAGGGTGAACGATGCGCCAATGACGCCGGAGAGGATGTCGTCCTCGTCCTTGACCGTGTCCTTGGGGAATGCCGATTCCAGGCAGCTCAGCAGTATGGAGTCGTCGAGGTCACCGGCACGGTTCAAGATCAGGTTTGTGATCAGACGGCTCGAGTGGGGATCGTCTACGAGCTCAGGCCACAAAGGGCGGGTAGGGGCCGTATCGAGCAGGGCCCATACCTCGTCGTGCCATGCACTCACCGTGGCGGTCAGCTCCTCCCGCTGGGCCTCGGTGAGCCTTGCGGGGCGGTTGGCAAGCGCGGCAGGAGGGCGCACAGCCGCATGGATCAGAGCCATGCGCAGTTGCGGGGGGATCTCCTGCCCGGTCCTGGCCACACGGCATCCGGCACCGGAATCGAGCTCGTCGACGAGCGGGAGTAGTTCCTCCAGGCCGGTGACCTGCGACCGTATAGCGCTGTGCAGTACCGTCTCGGCACCCAGTACCTTCGCTGTGCTGAGCATGTGGCTGGTGGTGGCCGCCGGCGTCGCCAGGAGGGCTGTCAGCACACTGCGGTCGTGAGTGCTCTCCACCATCTCGTCACGGATCTCGGGGCTGAGATCCGGTCGCGTGAAGAAGCGCGCGGCTGTGTACGGGTCCTGCTCGACCAAAGACAGGGCCACGGCGCGCTGCTGCGCCGACGACAGGCTGGAAGTGGCCGCAAGCGCGTCCCAGAAGGAGTACGAGTGCATAAGGCAGGAAGGTACCCGTCCCCACTAACACGCGCCGGGTGCACGAGCAAGGCGGCCTGAAGGCAGAGCATCACCGTGCTCGACAGATGAGCTCCCGCCCAGTCGGGTGCACGCTGGAGCAGCCATGTTTCACACTGCGGCGCCCTGACGGAACAGTCCGCTCCGCTCATCCCTCGATGGACACGTAGCCGCCCCTGGAATAGAGAGACTTCACTCAGACCGGGCAGCTCTGCCAGGCAGCCGACGGTGGAAGGCGGGTGAGTACGCCTTCGTTTGACGGCCGTCAGCGTGCATCGCCTGCTGAATCCTGTAGCGCTGCGACACAAAGAGCTGATGAAAGCCGCCCGCCAGCAGCAGTCCAGAGGCTACATCCAGCGGATGGACTGCTCCTCGGTGAACCTCGCGCCGTCTTCCTCCCAGGTGAGAGTGAGCTTGGCCTGTGGAGCTGTGCCCATCGAGAGGGCAATCGGAAAGTCCATATGGGTGTGGTCGAGGAGCCGTTCGACCAGGAGCCTGTCACCGCCATTGCGGGCGTCCAGGACGATGGGGGATGCACCGTCACCCACCGGTTCGACCTGAATGCGCAGGTTGTTTGCAGGACCGCTGCCGAGGTTGGTCACCTGGATCCGCTGCCGTGCGGACCGGTAACGGACGCGTCCCTTGCTGTCCGCTCGAGGCTCTCGTTCATAGAGGTACTCGCAGCGCAGAACCGCTCGCGGCGCGGGTGAAGCGTCATCTCCAGGTGTTCTGTCCTGTGGGCCCGAGGTCAGTTGGTGCGTCGCACGCTCTAGGAAGGAGCGGACTTGCGCCTTCAGGTCCTCGGGCGACTCGAAGGTGCCGACAAGCCCTTGTTCCTGCAGTGCGCTGCGGAACTCCTGGAGGCTGTGGAACTGGTCGAGATCGAGTCGTGCTTGGTCCAGGGGCGCGGAAGAGAAGTAGACCGAAGCAGCGGCACCGCGTGCGATGGCGCGTTGGATCTCTTCGGCCGTTCCTGACGGCGCGTCTGCCGTCGGCTGTCCCAGCCGGCTGTAGAAGATCCCGATCACGATGTCCGCATCATCGGCGAACTGCCGGTTGATCACTTCCTGGGCCGCGCCGCGTCCAAGCTCCGAGGTAGCGTCCAGTTCCCAGCGCAGCGGCAGCAGATGAACCTTCGCTACGCGGGTCCGGTCGCTGTTCCAGCTCAGGATCGCTTCTTCGACAGCCTTGCGCTCACGCGTCGTGTCACCCGGAGAAGCAATCAGCACGGGCAGAGTAGTGGTCTGGAATGCCATGGGCGGAGTCTAGGAGGGGACTCGGACAATCCCCCGGCGTGCCATGCGGCACCGAGCCTCATGAGCCGACAGACTTCACCGTGCTTCGCCTGGTCGGTCGTCCGCAGCCAGGCCAGGCTCGGGCCCACCACGTCGTCGTTCTGCGGAGCGACAGTTCAGCGCAGTCCTGGCGGATCGACTTCGCCCCTCCTGACCGACTTGGTCACGTCTCACGCGGACATGGTCAACCCTGTACTGGGACATCGACCGGTCATGGCTGCGCCGAGCACCTCGCCACTTGCACGGCCAGCACTTTCTTAGGAAGTACCGCCAGTCTGTCCAGTAGCCATGTCACGTAATGCCATCACATCGATGTCATCAGCCGCCACCAGAGAGTTCCCGGCACAGCAGGTCAGCGCACCCAGACACGAGACCTAGTGCTGGCACAGGAACGGCATCAGCCTGATGGCACCTCAGCGGTACTTCACAGCACCCGCCACGGCGCCCCAGACGGCCTTGAGCGCCTTCGAGAAGGGCGTTGCGGCCCTGGCGCGATACAAGGCCCGCACGGGCTCCCTGACCGTCCCACGAGGGCACGTAGAGGCGTTGCCGGACGGGACCGAAGTCCGGCTCGGAGTATGGCTGACGAACACCAAAACCCGCCGGGCCAAGCTCACCGACGACAAACTCACCGCACTCGCCACGCTGGGACTGGAATGGGCGCGGTAGGGTTAAATAGTGGGCTAATTTGTTGGTTAAGAAGTTTCGGGTTCTGGCGTGAAGGTGCAGGGAAATGGCATCTGAGGAAGAGCTGTTCGCGTCCGTCGACGCTCTGTTGAACGAGGAGCCGCACCTGCCGCCTCCGGCGGAGCGAGCCCGGCTGAGGGAGGCTGCCGGCATCACCCAGGCCCGTCTCGCCACCGCGTTGAAGACCACGACCCAGTCGGTGAAGAACTGGGAGAACGGCCGCAGCGAGCCGAAGTCGCCGCGCCTGGACGCCTACCAGCGGCTGCTGAACGGGTGGGCGGCGAAGTACCCCGCCCCCGGCGCAGCCCCGGCGGTCTCGGTTGCCGCAACGGCGTCCGCGGCATCTACCGAACCGGCTGCGTCCGCGGTGGAGACGGCACACGCCCCGCAGGCTCCCGCTGTCCCAGCAGCGGGGCCGGCCCGTCTGGCCGCCCGGCCGGCCGCCGCAGCGCGGCGTCCGGCCCCTCAAAAGGCTGCGAAGCCGGCAGCCGATCCGCGGTTCCCGCACGGCCCGCTCGCTGTGCTCGACGGTGACGGCTCCGCGTACGCCACGGGCGGCATCGTGCTCGACTGCCCCGCGGCCACCGTGGTGGAGCTGGTGGAGTGGACGCTCAAGGAATCTGGGCTCGGTGCGCCGCGTCTGCACCGCAACGGCAAAGACAGCGACCCGCTGATCGTGCTCACCGCCGCGGCCGCCGTGAAGCTCGGGCTTCCCGAGCGCCTGGAGGGCCATGAGCAGCGCCGCTCTCTTCGGCTGCCGGAGGATCATCCGGTGGTCAAGCAGGTGGTGAAGGCGAAGTGGCGGCTCACCCAGCGCGGGTTCGGCCCCTGGGCAAGGATCTACCGCAAGGTCCAGGGGCGTGAGCGGCAGTGCGTGCAGTTGGCGATCCTGTCGTGGGGCGCCCTGGACGAGCGGGCGTGGCCCGGGGTGGCGGAGATGGAGCCAGCCGACGTCGCCCGCGTCCTGGGCGTGTATGCCCAGCGGGTCATCACCCCGCGCGGTTCCACCGCCGTGTCCGGGCTGGAGCTGATGACGGCGCTGCGCCCGCCCACCCGTGCGGTGCAGGACCCGCAGACGGGGAACTGGGTGCCCGGCCACAACCCCGGCTCGCTGGGCACGGAGCCGATGGACTCGGCGCCGCCGGAGGCCACCCCTGAGCACCCGGTCGTCGGCAGCGGCTGGAGCGGCGGGTTCCTGAACGAGGAGGCGTACCAGTGGGTGCGCGACGTCAGCCTGCTCACGGATGAGGAGTGCACGCTGCCCTACGCGGTCGGCCTGGATCTGAACACCGCCTTCCTCGCCGCCGCGGCCCGCCTGGTCGTCGGCCTCTCCGCCCCCGACCACTTCCACGCCCCGACGTTCAACCCGAAGATCCCCGGCTCCTGGCTGGTGGATCTGTCCCACGTCGAGGTGGACCCGCGCCTGCCCTCGCCGTTCACCCCGGACGGCACCCGGCCCACCGGGCCTGCCTGGTACCAGACACACACCGTCGCCTACGCCCAGGAACTCGGCTACAACGTCGCCCCCCTCGAGGGATATCTGCGCCGCGAGACCGGCGCCTACCTGGACCCGTGGCACGACCGCCTCAAGGAGGCGTATGTCGACACCCTCGCCGACCTCGGCGTCACCAAAGACCTCACCGACGCCCAGTTCCTGGCGGCGATGGAACAGCACAAGGACGCCGACCCCGCCATGGCGGCCGTCCTCGCCGCCATCAAGGCCACCGTCAAGGGCGGCATCGGCAAGCTCCGCGAACGCCCCCAGGGCAAGAAGTACAAGGAAGGTGAGCGGTGGCCGGCCCTCCAGCGGCCGACCTGGCGCCCCGACATCCGCGCCGCCGTCATCTCCAAAGCGCGGGTCAACATGCACCGCAAGATGCGCAACATGGCCACGATGACGGGCCTGTACCCGCTCGCCGTACTTTCCGACTGCGTCGTCTACCCCTCACCGGGGGAGAGCCCGCTCGACTTCCTCCCCTACGCGGCGTCCGGCAAGCCGCAGCCCGGCGGGTTCCGTCTCGGGCCCACGCCGGGCCTGGCGAAACTGGAGGGCGTCCAGTCGATGCTGTGGGCGGTCGACCTCATGGAACAGGGATACAACCCCGCCCGCCACATCAAGGGCGGCGACGTGTAGGTAATCAGAATCCGCGTCATGTTCTCGTGAGCGATGACCTCTGACTAGCACATATGACGCGATGCTGAGATGCCCAGCTCAGAATGATGGTAGATGCGTACGCGGCCGTCGCCGTCGCGCTGCGCCGACAGGGATTGTCCGGTGCCGAGTCAGGAGCGACACACCTTGCTGGGTGCCCCTTGGGGAAGGTAGGTGGCTCGCTCTCCTGTTGTGAGGTCTCGGGCGACCGCCCTGCAGATTTTGGCGATCGCCTGATCCGAGTACGGCAGGTCCACCGCCCATAGCCGGGCCGTACCGTCTTTGCTGGTGGTGGCCAGGGTGCGGCCGTCCGGGCTGAACACCA
>NZ_JAOWCB010000068.1 GCF_026420845.1 Streptomyces sp. PR69
CCCGCGGCGGCCGCGTCAGCGGCCGGACCGGCCGCGGGGCCGCCGTCGGGTGCAGACATGCCCAGCGCGGTGACGCCCGGCATCGCCGAGGGGCCCGCCGCTTCGCCGCCTCGCGGCAGTGGGCCGACCGGGTCCGCACAGGCGGCGGACGCCGGTCCGCGGGTCTCTCGGACGGCGTCGGCCTGCCCAGCCGAAGCGGGTGGCCCGGCTGCGGCGCCCGTCCCGGCAGCGGCGGGCGGGCGGCCCGGCGGGTCCGGCGGGCCGCCGGGCCGGGTGCAGTCCAGGAGGCGGCCGTCCTCGGTCTCGACCCTGAGGGTGGTTCCTTCGGGGAGTCCGGTCAGGGCCGGGGGAAGGGGCTCGGCGCGCCAGAGGACGACCGTGTCGGGGAGCAGTCGGGCCGCGGCGGCGGAGTCCGCGCGGTGCAGGGCGTCGCGCACGGCCGCCGGGGTGGAGGCGTCGACCCCCAGGGCGGCGAGGACCGCGATGACCGTTGCCTCGGGGACGGCGACGCGGACGCCCTCGGAGGGCTCGTAGTCGGTGGCGACTCCGTGCAGCGCGGCGAGCCGGGCAAGGCCCATGCGGACTCCTGTTCAGATGTCAGACTCCTGGCGTCGACGCCCCTCCGGCCGCGCCGTAGGCGGTCGGCTCGCTGGTCAGGGGTGCGATGTCGGCGAGCGGGGGCTCGCTGGTGAGGGGGGTGGCATGGGCCAGCGGGGGCTCGCTGGTGAGCGGCGCCAGCGGGGCGGTGTCCTCGAAGGGGCAGGGCGTGGTGACGCCGGGGGCGGCGTCGTCGGCAGGCGCGGCGGGCGCCGGGACCTGTTTGGACAGTGCGGAGAGCAGCAGGTTCGCGGATGCGGCCACGGTGGTGACTCCTCGTCGAAGCTGGGTGCGGGCAGTGGGCGATGGGACACGGCACCCCTACCCAGCGGACGCGGCCACAGACGTATCCGGTCAGCCGACGTGTTCCGCGTCACACTCCGTACCCCGGACGGCAGTTGCCTCAAACACCGTCCGCGGCGGGTCGCACCGGGCCTTGCAGCAGGCAAAAGGCGCACAACGACCATGTGCATTGACACTCTCACTGTGCGGGTGGTGGGCTCGAAACCGACCGGAACGTCAGGGGAGAACGAGGGGAGACGGTCGTGCGGCTCGGGCGCAGGAGGGGCACCGCGACTGCGATCGCGGTCGCCGTCATCGGCAGCCTGCTCGGCGGCGCTCAGGGCGCGGCCGCGTCCCCCGCGGCCCCCGCGGCCCCCGGAGCCCCCGGCGACCCGGAATCCCCCGCCTCACGCGCGCAGGACCCGCGGGGCAGGTCGGCCGTGCCGTCCGTGTGGCCGCGGCCGCAGTCGGTGAAGGCGGCGGGGCCCGCCGTGCGGCTGGGCGACGAGGCGACCGTCGTGGCGGGCGAGGACGCCGATCCGTACGCGGTCGAGCAGCTGATCGAGCTGCTGCGGCGGTCCGGGGTGCATACGGTGCACCGGGATCTGCCGGGCCGCGGGCCTGCGGTGCTGCTCGGCGGAAGCGGCGCGCAGAGCGCGGACGCGGCGCTGCGCGCGCTGCGTGTGCGGGAGCGCGCGGATCTGCCGTCGGGCGGCTACCGGCTGGCCGTCGGCAGCGTCGGCGGCCGGGACACGATCGCGCTGGACGGGGTCGGCGAGGACGGGCTGTTCCACGCCGTCCAGACGCTCCGGCAGCTCGTGAAGGACGGCTCGGCAGCCGGGGTGACGGTGCGGGACTGGCCGGGCACGGCCGTACGCGGTGTGACAGAGGGTTTCTACGGGCAGCCGTGGAGCCACGCCCAGCGGCTGTCCCAGCTGGACTTCATGGGCCGCACCAAGCAGAACCGCTATCTGTACGCGCCCGGCGACGACCCCTTCCGGCAGGCCCGCTGGCGCGAGCCGTACCCCGCGGTGCAGCGCGCCGAGTTCCGCGCACTCGCCGAGCGGGCACGGCGCAACCATGTGACGCTCGCCTGGGCCGTCGCGCCCGGGCAGTCGATGTGCCTGTCGCGGGACGAGGACGTCGCCGCGCTCAAGCGCAAGTTCGAGGCGATGTACGCGCTGGGAGTGCGGGCCTTCCAGCTCCAGTTCCAGGACGTCAGCTACAGCGAGTGGCAGTGCGACGCGGACGCGGACGTCTTCGGCTCCGGGCCTGAGGCGGCCGCGAAGGCGCAGGCGCGCGTCGCGGGCGAGCTGGCGCGGCACATGGGCGAGCGGCTGCCTGAGGCCGCGCCGCTGACGGTGATGCCGACGGAGTACTACCAGGAGGGCGTCACGGACTTCCGCCGGGCGTTCGCCGCGGAGCTGCCGTCCGGGGTGCAGGTGGCGTGGACGGGCGTCGGCGTGGTGCCGCGTACGATCACGGGCCGCGAGCTGGCCGAGGCGCGGGATGTGTTCCGCCATCCGCTGGTCACCATGGACAACTACCCGGTCAACGACTTCGCGCAGGACCGGATCTTCCTCGGTCCGTACACGGGGCGCGATCCCGCGGTGGCGTCCGGCTCTGCGGAGCTGCTCGCCAATGCCATGGAGCAGGCTTCGGCCGCCCGGATACCGCTGTTCACGGTCGCCGACTACGCGTGGAACCCCCGCGGTTACCGGCCTCAGGAGTCCTGGCAGGCGGCGCTGGACGACCTCGCGGGAGGGGACGCGAAGACCCGTCAGGCGCTGCGGGCGCTGGCCGGCAATCACACGTCGTGGATCGTCGAAGCGGACGACGAGTCGGCGTATCTGCGGCCGCTGCTCCAGGAGTTCTGGCGGACGCGGGCGTCGCGGGACGCGGCGGCGCGGGACCGTGCCGCGGGCGCGCTGCGGGCCGCGTTCACCCAGATGCGCGAGGCCCCGCAGCGGCTGCGGGACGCGGAGCCCGTCACGGGGCTGGGCGAGGAGGTGCGGCCCTGGCTGGAGAAGCTGGCGCGGTACGGGCGGGCCGGCGAGCTCGCGGTCGACATGCTGCACGCCCAGGGGCGCGGCGACGGGGCGGCCGCGTGGCGGGCGTCGCTCGAACTGGAGCCGCTGCGGAAGTCGTTGAAGGCCCGTGGCGGGCCGACGGTCGGCAGGGGCGTCCTGGGGCCGTTCCTGGACCGGGCGGCGAAGGAGTCCGCGCAGTGGACGGGCGCGGTGCGGGTGAAGGAGTCCGCGGGGCGGGGCACGGTGCTGCTGGGGCGGGCGCGCCCGCTGCGGACGGTGACGACGATGGCCGAGCCGTCGGCCGCGCCAGGACGCCTTGAGGCGCATGTGCCGGGCGAGGGCTGGCGGCCGCTGGGGCCGCTGTCGCCGAGCGGCTGGACGCAGACGGACGCGAAGGGGCTGCGGGCGGACGGGCTGCGCGTCGTCGCCCCCGGTGAGCCGGGGGTGCGATCGCTTGTGCCGTGGTTCGCCGACGAGCCGCCGGCCGAGCTGGAACTCGTACGGGACTACGCCGACGCCGAGATCGGCGGCGCGCCGCAGCGGGTCGGAGTGAAGGTGACCGCGACGGGTCCGGGCGAGGTGCGCGGCGCGCTGACGGCCAACGCTCCTGCGGGCATCAGGGTGACGGCCCCCGAGGAGACGACCGTGTCGCGCGGGGCGCCCGCGACGCTACGGGTGGAGGTGTCCGTTCCGGCGGACACGCCGCCCGGCGAGTACCGGGTGCCGGTGTCCTTCGCCGGGCAGCAGCGCACGCTGACCGTGCGGGCCTATCCGAAGACGACCGGACAGGACCTGGCGCGCGAGGCGGGCGCGGCCGCCTCCTCGTCGGGGGACGAGACCCCCGACTTCCCCGCCTCCGCCGCGGTCGACGGCGACCCGGAGACCCGCTGGTCCTCCCCGGCCGGGGACACCGCCTGGTGGCAGCTCCGGCTCTCCCGCCCGGCCCGCGTCGGACGGGTGATCCTGCACTGGCAGGACGCCTATGCCGCGTCGTACCGCGTCCAGACCTCCCCGGACGGCGTCACCTGGCACACGGCGGCCACCGTCACCGACGGCCGCCCCGGCCGCGCGGACATCCGCCTCGACCCCTCCGGCGGCCAGGTCCGCTTCCTGCGCGTCCAGGGGGACGCACGGGGCACGGAGTTCGGCTACTCGCTCTTCTCTGTCGAGGCGTACGGGGTGGCCAACTGAGGTCGGCTGCGGGGCTGGGCCGGCGCAGGTCAAACACCATGGCGTCGTGTACGTGCGCCTCGTCGGCCCCTGGCGCTCCAGTGTTCCGCTCGCTTCCGTCAGGCGGATGACGCGCCGGGTCGCATGCGTACCCGCACCGGCTGGCCCGGTGAAGGGGTCCGGGGCTCCGCCCCGGACCCCTTCACCGGGCCAGCCGCCGGGCATGACAATGGCCCGGGGTCTCAGGCGGAGATGCCGTCGATCCGGGCCATCGCGTCGTCCGCGCCGTACGGCTGCAGGTATGGCAGCCAGCGCGGGTCCCTATGGCCCGTGCCGATGATGCGCCAGGCGAGGCCGCTCGGCGGGGCGGGCTGGTGGCGCAGGCGCCAGCCCAGTTCTCGGAGGTGGCGGTCCGCTTTCACGTGGTTGCAGCGGCGGCAGGCCGCCACCACGTTGTCCCAGGCGTGCTGTCCGCCGCGGCTGCGCGGAATGACGTGGTCGACGCTGGTTGCGACGCCACCGCAGTACATGCAGCGCCCGCCGTCACGGGCGAAGAGCGCTTTGCGGGTCAGAGGAACGGGCCCCCGGTAGGGGACCCGGACGAACCGCTTCAGCCGTACGACACTGGGTGCGGCGATGACGCGGGTCGCGCTGTGCATAAAGGCGCCGGACTCCTCGAGGCAGAGAGCCTTGTTCTCCAGGACGAGGACGAGCGCGCGGCGGAGCGGTACGACGCCGAGCGGCTCGTACGACGCGTTGAGGACCAGGACGTGCGGCACGGTGGATGCCTCCTTGTACGCCGGCGGCGCGTGGCTCGCGCCGGGACGATCTGCTCTCAGTCTCTCCTTATGCCAGGTCCGAGCGCCACCATGTCCAGGTAACGGGACGAGGGTATTTTCCCGTCGGCGGTCTCCCGGCGCACTTCCGGAGCCCCGCCTACCCCGCCGAACACGCCTTCCGGGCCGACGCCCCGGCCCGTGCGTGAGGTGCGCCACAGCAGGTGGAGCCATACACGTCGCCCCCACACGAGAGACGCGCCACACGAAAGTGCACTGCACGAGAGGCGCGCCGCACCCCCCGAGCATGCCCCTGTGAGCCTGCTCTCTCCCCCCGCGCTCCCTCGAACATGTCAACGGCTCCCGCCCGGTGCCCCGATAGGGTGGTTCGTCAGCATCGCACCGCCTGGGAGGCACTCCTGTGTTCTCGTCCGCGTCCTGGTATGCCGTACTGGCCGCCGACCCGTCACCCGGAGTCGGCTCCCTCGACGAAGCCGCCAAGCAGGCCGGCGACGCCGCGGGCTGGGTTGAGGAGAACTGGTCCACATGGCTCAACACGGGCCTGCGCATCCTGCTGATCATCGCGGTCGCGATCCTGCTGCGCATCGCCGTGCGCCGCACGATCACCAAGCTGATAGAGCGGATGAACCGCTCCGCCCAGGCTGTCGAAGGCACCACGCTGGGTGGACTGCTGGTCAACACCGAGCGACGGCGGCAGCGCTCCGAGGCCATAGGGTCCGTGCTCCGCTCGGTGTCGTCCTTTCTGATCCTGGGCACGGCGGGGCTGATGGTCCTCGGCGCGTTCCAGATCAATCTGGCCCCGCTGCTGGCCTCCGCCGGCGTCGCGGGCGTGGCGCTCGGCTTCGGCGCGCGCAACCTCGTCACCGACTTCCTGTCCGGCGTCTTCATGATCCTGGAGGACCAGTACGGCGTCGGGGACTCCATCGACGTCGGCGTCGCCTCGGGCGAGGTGATCGAGGTCGGGCTGCGGGTCACCAAGCTGCGCGGTGAGAACGGGGCGATCTGGTACGTGCGCAACGGCGAGGTGAAGCGGGTCGGCAACCTCAGCCAGGGCTGGTCCACCGCCCATGTGGACGTCGTGGTGCGCCCGAGCGAGGATCTGGACCGCATCCGGACCGTGGTCGCCGAGGTCGCGGACTCGCTGGCCAAGGATGAGCCGTGGAACGAGCGGCTGTGGGGTCCGGTCGAGGTGCTCGGTCTGGACGAGGTGCTGCTGGAGTCGATGACCGTGCATGTGTCGGCCAAGACCATGCCCGGCAAGGCGGTCGGCGTGGAGCGCGAGCTGCGCTGGCAGATCAAGAAGGCCTTCGACGCGGCCGGCATCGCGATCATCGGCGGTCCGCCGCTCGCCGGGGAGGAAGCCTCCGGCGACCCGTCCGCCGCCGTCGCCGCCCCCTCCGCGCTGGCCAGCCCCAACTCGCCGCAGTCGGTCGCCGCGTCCCCGCTGCCGCAGTCGTCGCAGCTGTCGAAGTAGCCCGCTGCGCCCGTCAGGCCGATGGGCCCGCCGCCGCGCCCGCGGGACGACCACTTGGTCGCCCCGCGGGCGCTCGCCGTTGACGGGCCCGCGACCGGTGGCCTACGTTCGCCTGTAGATAGGAAACTTTCCTAACCATGTGAGGCGTCATGGCTGCCGGATCGGGTACCCCGGGAACACCCCGCGTGCTGCGCGCCATGAACGACCGCGCCGCACTCGATCTGCTGCTGGAGCACGGCCCCCTCTCCCGTGCCCGGATCGGCAAGCTCACCGGCCTGTCCAAGCCGACGGCCTCGCAGCTGCTCGCCCGGCTGGAGGCCGCGGGCCTCGTCGTCGCCACCGGCACCACCGCGGGGCGTCCAGGCCCCAGTGCCCAGCTGTACGCCGTCAACGCCAGGGCCGCCTTCGCCGCCGGTCTCGATGTGACCCCGCGCCGCATCCGCGCCGCCGTCGCCGACCTCACCGGCGCGGTCGTCGGCGAGTATGAGCTGCCCACACCCGGGCGGCGGGCCCAGAGTGCGGTACGCCAGGTCACCGAGGCGCTCGACGGGGCGGTGAAAGCCGCGGGGCTGACGCGCGGCGAGGTGCGCAGGCTCGTCATCGGCACGCCGGGCGCCTTCGACCCGTCCACCGGGCGGCTGCGGTACGCCTCCCATCTGCCCGGCTGGCACTCCGCCACGCTGCTTGAGGAGCTGGCCGCGGCACTCCCGATGCCCGTCGAGTACGAGAACGATGTCAATCTCGCGGCCGTCGCCGAGCAGCGTCTGGGAGCGGCCCGCGGCCATGACGACTTCGTCCTGCTGTGGAACGAGGAGGGGCTGGGCGCCGCGCTGGTCATCGGCGGACGGCTGCACCGCGGCTGCACCGGCGGCGCGGGCGAGGTCGGCTTTATGCCGGTGCCCGGCACCCCGCTGGTGCGCCAGGTCGCCAAGGCCAACAGCGGCGGCTTCCAGGAGCTGGCGGGCGCGCAGGCGCTGCCCCGGATCGCCCGGGACCTCGGGGTGAAGGGCGTTCCCGGGCAGAGCGGCGGCGCACGCGCCGAG
>NZ_JAOWCB010000069.1 GCF_026420845.1 Streptomyces sp. PR69
GATCGAGCCGGTCGGCCTCCGCCTTCCCCCACGCCGACCACTCACGCAGCCTCTCGGCTTCGAGTGCGTCGTCAGAGGCGGAGGCGGCCTCATCGAGCGCCGCGCAGAAGGACCGCATCTCGCCTGCGGCCCGCCACTGCTCCACGGCGGTGCCGAACCGCTCGGCCCGCATGGCGTCCACCGCCTTGATCGACGCGACGCTGACAGCCGCTTCCCACTCTCGCCGCGTACGCTCCCTCTCCTCCGCCTCCCGCCGACGGCGCTCTTCTTGCTCCTTCGCCTCTCGTTGGCGGCGCTCCTCCTCCTGCCGCTCCCGCTCCTCACGCAGACGCCGCTGCTCCGCTTCCCGGGCCAGTCGGGCCTGCTCCTCTTTCTCCGCGTGTGCCTTCAGCGCCCGGAAGACGGAGCCGATCTGATCCTCCAGCGACTTCTTGGCGGTGTCGGCCCACTCCTTCTTCCAGCCGTAGCGGTAGCCGTGGCTGTAGCCCGAGTGCTGACTCACGCGCAGTTCCAGTTCGCCGGACGGTTCGAGCCGGTGCGCCGGAGTGACCCGTTGCCAGTCGTACGTACGCCGGCCCGGCTGCTTGGGTACGTACCGGACCTGCTTCTGCCGCTCGCTGAGGCCGACCTCGTACGTTCTGCCGTGGACGGTGAGCAGCGGCCTCGGCTGCCTGCGCTTCTTCGACACCGCGATCTCGCCGTGCCGTGCGAGAGCCTGCTCGCCGAGGAGCCGAAGCAGGGAGAGCACCCGTGGGAGCACCTCCTCCGAGATCTCGAAGGCGCTGTGATCCGTGGTGACCGCCGCGATCACGTCCTCGATGTCAGTGACCACACGGCTACGTGCCAGGCGGATGCGGTTCCACTCGGTGTCGTCCTCACCAGTCACCCGTAGCAGACCGAGGAAGAAGTCGCCCTTCGCCCGTCCGCTGTACTTCAGGTGGTACCCCTCAGGAGCGCATTGCCGTGCGGCGTCGAATGCCCTCCGATAGCGGGCCCGCTCCTCATCACTCGGATCCGGGATGCGCAGGAACCGTCCAGCCTCCTGCACCTTCGCGATCAAGGCCGTGCCGATCTCGGCAGGTGTTTGCCGTGGCGGCTTCGAGACGCGCTGCGGGACCGGCTTCTTCGCCTCTGGCGGCGCGGCCTCCCGCTGAGGCGGAGTGGTGACCCCTGCCTCCGGCTCGGGCGCCGCCGACCGCTGCTTCCGGGGCGCCCGTTCCGGACGGTTCGGGTGATGCCCGTGCTCCAGGTAGAAGCGCCCTGTATCGGTGATCTCCGCGCGCCACTTCCCACCCTTCCTCGGCATGGTGATCAAGCCCCGGCCCTTGAGGGCGCGAGCGGTGGCAGCGAGCTCGGGGCTGTCAGAGGTGACTGGCTCTGTCCCCTCCCCGATGCGAGTGAGGAGCGCGAGCTGGCGATCGTTGATCGGAGACCAGGGGTACATGCTGATGGTCGTACCGTCTGTGCTCGCCTCGGCACAACCTGTACGGGGCGATTCCTCTGCGACTCGTGGTGTGGGGCGTGGCTGGGAGGCTCCTTCGCCGTGCTCGGGGAGCTGACCGGTGCCGCAGAGGGTGGCAGAGGTGAGGCACAGGAAATGGCGTTTCACGACTTTACGCCTGTGCACGCTCGAATACGCCAAAACTGGGTGGCCCGGCTCGAACGACAGAAGGACGGACCATGCAAGAGCGAGGACTGCAAGCTGTACAGCAGGGCACTCACGGCGACGACACCACACGCGGCAGCATTCGAGCACACGACGCCTGGGCACTGGAGCTGCCCGTCCTGCTGGACACGATGAACGCACAGGCAGTGGAGATCGAACCGCCGCGGGAGGATATGCAGGCCATGCTGGCCGTCATCTCACAGCAGCTCTACTTGCTTCTGCGCCCCGGCCTGAGCAACAGGCAGATAGAGATCGCCATCCGGTCGCTGCTCGCCCACTACATTCACCGACCCGCCTCCGTTTTGGGTCTCTGGCCAGAGCCGGATGGGCAACGAGTGACGGTGAGGGAAGTGGATGACGCGCCGCACGAGCTGTTGGAGGACCCGCCGAGCGTGACGGCTGACATCCGGCATCTCTACCAGGACGGTGACTGGGCGCCCTGGGACGGGTGGCGGAGCGACGACGAGGTCCTCAAGGTGCTGCTGGAGTACGCCGCCTTCTTCCTGAAGGGTGTCGTGGAGGGCATCCCTGAGGGGATGTATCCCTTGCCCGACGGGCTGGGGGCTGTTGTAGCCGTCGGCCACGACAGTGAGGGGCCGGCACACCGAATGGTGTTCCTTCGCGGCGATCTGCCCGTCGCCCTGCGCGTCGATCTGCTCGGCTTCTGCTTCGCGCTGGCGCTCAGACCTGAGTACGGCGACCGCGAACCGGACGAGCACGGCGTGTTCTACGTCGGTACGGAGGCTGGACCCGTGTGCGGCCTTGGGACCGCGCTGCACGGCGCTCTGATAATCCAGCGCATGGGGCGGCGTCCGGGGGACTGCGCCTTCAGGCTCCTCGACCCACCGGAGGAGGCCGCGCCTGGTCAGGAGCCGGCCGCTTGATCACGCGGGGTTCCGCCTGCAGGCACCTGCCTTCCTAGGGGTCTCGTTGATGTGGCGACCACCCGGTCCACCGAGTGCAGCCGGGGGGCAGCCCATCGCGTCCCCCTCCTGGAAGCAGCGAGCCCTTTCCGGGAGCCAACCGGGAGCCGTCTCCCGCACTCGGCTCCCAAACGGCTCCCAAGAGACCTAGGAAACCACTCAGGGGCCCGACCCGCACTGCGGATCAGGCCCCTGACCTGGTGTTTCGGCTGTCGGGGTGGCGGGATTTGAACCCACGACCTCTTCGTCCCGAACGCGATCAGGGCCTTTGTGACCTTGCTGTGGAGCCTCTGGCTTGCTTGTTCTCCTCCGTCGCTGTCCATTGATGTCCGCGACGGTCTTAGTGGGGCTGCCTAGTTTGGCCCCCTGTTTGGCCCCCTGCCGTCGGGCCCTGAAGCCACCTCTACGGTGCTCGGCTTGCACGTGGTCGATGAGTCCACAGTCGAGCGGGTGAGGACTGTTGCGTGCTGGGGGCCTCGGTGGGAGCCCGTCGGTAGCTGCTGTTGCTGGACCCACGCGGCAGAGCGTTCGAGAGACCTGGAACCGGGACCCCGGCTCCGCAGGCGCCCAGGACGCTGCCTCACGCTGGGGTGCGGACCACTCCTTGGGATGCAAGCGGCTGTGCCGTCTTTACTGACGGTCTATACCGTCATAGCCTACAAACGAGCCCCTTCAGCAGTTCACTTGTTCACAAGGCGGGGTTGCTGTCCACAGGGTGAGGTATACATGTTGATCAATTTCAGGGTTGCGAACTTCCGGTCACTGAAAGATCCACAAGAATTGGATCTTCGTGCTGTGTACGGCAGGGGTGCCGCTCCGCTTCACGTTTCTGCGATCTATGGCGCAAATGGGTCCGGGAAGTCGAATGTGCTATTGGCCCTCCGGTTCATGCATGATGCTGTGACTGACCAAGGGGGCTGGAATCGTCACGAGGCGATTCATGTGACACCCTTCCTATTGGATGAAGATTCGCCTAAGAAGCCGACTTCTTTTGCGGTCGAGTTGACGATAGAAGGAGTTCGGTACGCCTACGGGTTTTCGGTCACCCGCAAGCGGGTGACCGAGGAATGGCTTCATTCATTTCCAAAGAAGAAGAAGCGAGTCCTCTTTGAGCGTGACAATGATGAGTACTACTTTGGCCCCAGCTTTGCTTCTGCGCGGGCCGAAGTAATCAAAGAGATCACGCCGTCTACGGGGCTCTACATCTCCACTGCCGCGAAAGCTAATGACGAGTCTTCGCGTGCGGTTTTTTCTTGGTTCTCTGAGCGGCTATGGTTCGCCGAGGATGAAGAGGCAAGTCGATCCGCCCAGCGTGCGGAAACGATGAAATTGCTACGAGCCCCCGACACTAAGGTTAAGATCGAAAAGCTTCTCGAAGCCGCCGATGTAGGTATCAGTGAAGCTCTTATCGAAGACTTCGAGATTGAGTTTCAGGAGGATCCCGAGAGCGCAGAATTCGATGGGTCGTTCCGAGTTTTCGTCGATGGCGGGAAAACGGTCATTATGTACCGAGGGAAACGCCCTGAGATGACTCCGTACCTTCGGACTCTCCTCGAAGCGAGTCACTCGCTGACCTTTCGGCACCGCGGAAAGAACGAGCAGCTCTTTTCGCTCGACCAGGAATCTAGGGGAACGCAGACTTGGTTTGATATTTCAGGGATGGTCATAAAGGCCCTAGATAAAGGCCACACTCTCGTTATTGACGAGCTTGATACGAGCCTACACCCTCTCCTCTTGGCTCAGATGATCAGACTATTTCAAAGCCAAGAGTCCAATCCACGGGGAGCTCAACTGATCTTCACCACACACGATGCTTCCTTGATGGGAAGGAACCGTGGTGAGGAACTCCTCAAGCGTGATGAGATCTGGTTTACTCAGAAGGACCCGCAGGTAGGTAGCACCGAATTGTATCCGCTTACCGAATTCAGGCCGCGCGATGGATTGAACTGGGAAAAGCGGTACCTTGGAGGTTCTGTCGGGGGAGTTCCATATATCAGTGAGAACTTGTTCGACGAAGCAGTATCGCAATAAGAGTCCTTAATGCGTGGCAGGGGGAGGGCTGGGTGGCTTCAAAGTTCCGCTCGGAGGGTTCGAAACCGCGCCGGGTTGGCGCACCGAGAAGAGCAATCAAGAGGCGGCTTCTTGTCGTTTGTGGCGGTGCGAGAACAGAGAAAGACTATTTCGAAGCCTTGAAGGACAAATATAGAAATTCTGCTGTGACTGTCAAAGTTAGAACTGATACGCGATCCCCGCTGCATGTTGTGGAAACCGCTGCCGAACTATTTGAGTCCGGCAATGATGATTTCGATGAATGCTGGGCCGTGTTTGACGTTGATGAGTTCGACAGGAGTGCCAACGCGAACATTTCAAGCAATTTGACTCAAGGTATCAATGTGGCCAGGAGGAGGAATGTACACTTGGCCATTTCTAATCCGTGCTTCGAGTATTGGCTTCTATTGCACTTCTGTGATCATGCTGGACATCTCCAAGACTACAAGGCGGTGCGTGAGAAGATGAAGCCTCACGTTCCACACTATGACAAGTCGGGCATCAAGATTTCCGATTACTTGAATGGTGTTCACGCTGCAATCGATAGGGCCAGGAAGCGTGACGAAAAACAGCAGCCTCCGGGTAATAATCCGAACACTGCTGTTTGGCGGATTGCGGTACAGATGGCACCTGGGAAGTGACTTTCCAAGCTACTCAATGGCCCGTTAGGGCAGCTCATCGAGGCATGAATCCGGGCTTCTGCTCGGCGAGCGAGCGAAGCCGCCCTAGGTAATCCTGTGCCGCTGGCTCAGAGCCGTACAGGCGCCTCATCTCGGCAGCAAGTTCGCGGCTGGTCATTATGAGGGAGGGCACCGACTGCCGGTCCCCTTCGAGCGCGCGTTCGCCCATGATGAGCGCCTGCTCCAGGTCCCCTTCGCGAGCCGCTGTGACCCCCAGCGTGACGCGTGCTTCTGCGTTGCGCATAGGTGAGCGCTCGGTGCCGTCGAAGTCCATTCCTGCCCTCAGCACCTCTTCGGCCAGCGTGCGAGCAAGCTTGTCCTCACCGACCAGGCGGTAGCAGTCCATCGCGTAGAAGTCGAACTTGGCTGGGTCCACCACGAAGTGGTTATCCAGGTTCTCGGGGTACGGCATCCCTTCGAGCAACCGCCGCCCCTTGTCCAATGCCACCTCGACTTGTCGGCGGTCTCCGAGCCGCGCCCACGCCTTGGCTTCCTGGGCAGCAAGCTGCACAGCCACGCCGTGGTGCGCCGCCGTCTCGGCTCCGGCCCGCGCTGCCGCGACGACGCCGCGGTAGTCGCCGGTCGTGAGAGCGAACCAGGCTCGCATCTCGTGCGCCCACCCGGCGACCTCCGCATGGTCAGCCTCGGTCGCGAGTGAGAGTGCCGCCTGTCGCGTCGACTCTGCCGCGTGGCGTGCGCCCGTGTCGTACTCGACACAGCCCACCAGTAGGGCGAGCCAACCAGACAGGGCGAGCACCTCGCGATGCTGCGCGAGCGTGAGGCTCTTCGTGTGGAGTTCGACGACACGGCGCAGCCACTGACGCCCCTCGATGAGGAGCTGCTCGCTCGGCATGAACGGGTACTCCCCTCTCTGTCAGCCTTGGGTACTC
>NZ_JAOWCB010000007.1 GCF_026420845.1 Streptomyces sp. PR69
GCGCGGCGCCTCGGAGGGCTCCGCCTCCCAACGCCCGGCGGCACCCGAGCCGGAGCCCGCCGGGGCGCAGACCCCTGAGGCGCAGACCCCTGAGGCGCAGGCCGCCGGGACGCAGGCCGCCGGGGCGCGGGCCTCCGAGCTGAAGCCCTCCGGCACCCAGCCGCCCGGCGCGCAGGCCAGCGGGGACCAGGCCGCCGGGGCGCAGGCCGGCGGGGCCCAAGCCGCTGAGACGGAGGCCGCTGAACCGCGGGCCGCCCGCGAGCCGCAGGCTTCCGGGGCCGAGGCCCCGGCCGCCCCGGCCGCGCCCCCGCGCACCCGGAGCGCCGACGCGCCCTGGCACCATGCGCGCCCCGCCTTCGACGAGACGTCAGCCGACGCTCCCGCCGCGGACGAGGCGGAAGCCGCCGACAAGGCGGCGACCGCGCACCCCGGGACCGGAGAGTCCCCCGGGACCGGAGAGTCCCCCGGGACCGGAGAGTCCCCCGGGACCGGAGAGTCCCCCGGGACCGGAGAGTCCCCCGGGACCGGAGAGTCCCCCGGGAACACTGACTCCCCCGGGACCACCGAGTCCGACACCCATACCCCCGACCCCCGGCCGACGACCGGGCCCGCCGACGGCGGGTCCGACGGCCGGCCGGACGAGACCGCCGGAGGCGACCCCGCGTGAACGACGCTCTCGACGTCGCCCTCCGGCTGCTCGTCGTCTTCGCCGTATTCCTGGTGTTCCCCCTGCTCATCGGGCAGACCGAACACAAGGTGATGGCCCATATGCAGGGCCGTGTGGGCCCCATGTACGCCGGCGGCTTCCACGGCTGGGCGCAGCTCGTCGCCGACGGTGTGAAGTTCGCGCAGAAGGAGGATGTGGTCCCGGCGGGCGCCGACCGCCGTATCTTCCAGCTCGCGCCCGCCGTCGCACTGCTGCCGTATCTCCTGGTGCTCGTCGCGATCCCGATCGGACCGGGCGAGGGAGCGGTCGGCCAGGTCATCGACGCGGGCATCTTCTTCGTCCTCGCCGTGATGGGCGTCGGGGTGCTCGGCTCGCTGATGGCGGGCTGGGCCTCGGCCAATAAGTTCTCCCTTCTCGGCGGTCTGCGCACCGCCGCCCAGCTGCTGGCGTACGAGCTGCCGATGCTGCTCGCCGCGGCCTCCGTGGCGATGGCGGCGGGCACGGTCTCGCTGGTCGGCATCCTGGACGCCTTCGAGTGGTGGTGGCTGCCGTGGCAGATCGTCGGCGCTCTGGTGTTCTTCGTCGCGGGCCTCGCCGAACTCCAGCGCCCGCCGTTCGACATGCCGGTCGCCGACTCCGAGATCATCTTCGGCGCCTACACCGAGTACACCGGGCTGCGTTTCGCGCTCTTCCTCCTCGCCGAGTACGCGGGCATCGTCATCCTGTGCGGTCTGACTGCCGTCCTGTTCCTCGGAGGCTGGCACGGTCCGTTCGGAGCCGACGGCCTGGGCTGGGTGTGGACCCTGCTCAAGACGGCCGTGCTCGCCTTCATCGTCATCTGGCTGCGGGTGAGCTACCCCCGGATGCGTGAGGACCAGCTGCAGAAGCTCGCCTGGACGACCCTCGTCCCGCTCGCCCTCGCCCAGATCGCCCTCACCGGCGTCGTGAAGGTGGTGATCCAGCAGTGACCGCGTCCCCCCGGCCGGCCCCGTCGGCCCAGCAGTCGCGTTCCCGCATCCCCGGCAGCGGCCTGGCCAAGGGCCTCGCCGTCACCCTCCGCACGATGACGCGGAAGTCCCACACGGCGCACTACCCGGACGCCCAGCCCGCGCTGCCGCCCCGTACACGCGGTGTGATCGGCCTGTTCGAGGAGAACTGCACGGTCTGCATGCTGTGCGCCCGCGAGTGCCCCGACTGGTGCATCTACATCGACTCCCACAAGGAGACGGTCCCCCCGGCGGCCCCCGGCGGCCGCGAGCGCAGCCGCAATGTGCTGGACCGCTTCGCGATCGACTTCTCCCTGTGCATGTACTGCGGCATCTGCATCGAGGTGTGTCCTTTCGACGCGCTGTTCTGGTCGCCGGAGTTCGAGTACGCGGAGACGGACATCCGTGAACTCACCCATGAGCGCGACAAGCTCCGTGAGTGGATGTGGACGGTGCCCGCGCCGCCCGCCCTCGACCCGAAGGCCGAGGAGCCCAAGGAGGTCGCCGCCGCCCGCAAGGCCGCGGAGAAGCTCGCCGCCGAGCAGCCTCCCGCCGAGGGAGGAGACGTATGACGCTCGCTGGTGCGCTCGCCCATGCGCCCGTCGCCGCGGCCGGGGACCAGGGCTTCCTCTCCCCGACCGGCGTCGAGATCGCCTTTCTTCTCGTCGGCCTCGCCACCTTCGGCGCGGCCGTCGTCACCGTCACCTCCAAGCAGCTGGTGCACGCCGCCCTCTGGCTGGTCGTGGCGCTCGGCGGCATCGCCGTCGAGTACCTGCTGCTGACCGCGGAGTTCATCGCCTGGGTACAGGTGCTGATCTACGTCGGTTCTGTCGTCGTCCTCCTTCTCTTCGGGCTGATGCTCACCAAGGCCCCCATCGGCCGCTCGCCGGACGCCGACTCCGGCAACCGCTGGGCCGCCCTCACCGTCGCCGTCGCCGCGGCGGCCGCCCTGGTCTGGGTGGTCGTCGACGCGTTCCGCACGACCTGGATCGACCTGGACGGACCGGCCCAGGGCTCCACCAGGGTGTCCGGCGAGATCATCTTCCGGCACTGGGTGCTGCCCTTCGAGGCGCTGTCCGTGCTGCTGCTCGCCGCCCTCGTCGGCGCGATCGTCCTGTCCCGCAGGAACGCCAAGGATCCCGAGGGGAAGAGCTGATGCACCTCGTCTATCCCGCCGTGCTGGCCGTCCTCCTCTTCTGCACCGGGCTGTACGGCGTGCTCGCCCGCCGCAACGCCATCCTTGTGCTGATGTCCGTCGAGCTGATGCTCAACGCCGTCAACCTCAACCTCGTGGCCTTCGACGTCTGGCTCCGCGACACCCTGCACGCGGGCCAGGCGCTCACCCTCTTCACCATCGCCATCGCCGCCGCCGAGATCGGCATCGGCCTGGCGATCGTCCTGATGGTCTACCGCAACCGCGGAACCTCCGACGTCGACAAGCTCCGGGACACCGCCGAGGGCCCGGGCGACAGCCCCGGAACCGTCCCCGCACCCGCCGCTGCGGCGCAGAAGGCCGAGGCCGCCGCGTGACCACGACCACCCTCGCCGTACTCGTCCCCCTCCTTCCCTTCCTCGGCGCCGCGGCCGGACTCCTCCTGGGCAAGGCCGCCCCCGGCTTCGTCCGCCCGCTCGCCGTACTGCCGACCCTCGGCGCGGCCGCGCTCGCGGTCGCCGTCGCCGTCCGCCAGGGCGGCGGCGCCCCGATCGACGCGGCCACCCAGCTCACCCCCACCGGCTCGGTCCCCATTGACCTCGCCCTGCACCTCGACGGCTTCGCCGTCCTCGTCGCCGTGCTGGTCGGGGTGGTCGCCACCTGCGTGCAGCTGTACTCCATGGGCTATCTGCGCGACGACCCGCGCTACCCCTCCTATGCGGCGCTCGTGTCCCTTTTCACCTCCGCGATGCTCCTCGTCGTCTACTCGGGCGACCTGATGGTGCTGCTGGTCGGCTGGGAGATCATGGGCATCTGCTCGTACTTCCTGGTCGGCCACTACTGGGAGACGCCCGAGGCCCGCGCCGCCTCCCTCAAGGCCTTCCTGGTCACCAAGCTCGGCGACGTGCCCTTCCTGATCGGCCTGTTCGCGCTGGCCGCGGACGCCGGCACCTTCCGCATCACCGGAGTCCTCGGCGCCGCCGCCACCGGCTCCCTCGACCACCCCACGCTGATCGCGCTGCTGCTCCTCGCGGGTGTGGCCGGCAAGTCGGCGCAGTTCCCGCTGCACACCTGGCTCCCTGACGCGATGGCGGGCCCCACCCCCGTCTCCGCGCTGATCCACGCGGCGACCATGGTCGCCGCCGGCGTCTACTTCATCGCCCGGCTCCTTCCGGTCTTCACCGCCTCCGCCGCGGCGCTCGTCGTCCTCGCCGTGATGGCCGCGGTCACGATGGTCGGCTCGGCGCTCGCCGCCCTCGCCCAGGACGACATCAAGCGCGTCCTCGCCTACTCGACCATCGGCCAGCTCGGCTATATGACCGGCGCCCTGGCCGTCGGCGACCGCGGCGCCGCCGTCTTCCACCTCCTGTCCCACGGAGCCTTCAAGGCCCTGCTCTTCCTCGCCGCCGGAGTCGTCATCCACGCCGCCGGCACCAACTCGCTGGCCGCGATGTCCCGGATGACCGGCCTCGCGGGGCGCATCCCCGACGCGTACTGGACGATGACCGTCGCCCTCCTCGCGCTCGCCGCCATCCCTCCCTTCGCCGGCTTCTTCTCCAAGGAAGCCGTCCTCGTCGCCGCCGAGCACTCGGCGCTCGGCGACACCGACCTCGCACCCTCCGCCGCGGGCTGGACCGTGCTGGTCGCCGGGCTGCTCACCGCCCTGCTCACCGCCGCGTACGCCACCCGGCTATGGCTGCTCGCCTTCCACGGCAGGGGCGTCGCAGCCCCCGACCACGGCAGGGAGCCCCTGGTCATGAACGGCGTGCTCTGGCTCCTGGCCGTCCCCTCCCTCGCCTTCGGTCTGACCGTCGGCACGATCGCCGGCTGGTTCGACGGCGACAGCCTCGCCCCCACCGTCACCACCGCCGTCCTCGGCACCGGCATCGCCGTCGGCGGCGGACTGATCACCTATGCCGCCTGGCGCTCGCTGCGCTACAAAGCGGCCACCGCCCCCATCCCCATGGACGCCGCCACCGCCCACCCCGACGCGTCCCCCGCCGCCGCGGAGGCCGAGGCCATCGCCGCCCACACCCCGCTCTACGGCAATGTCGCCGCCGCGGCAGACCCCGCCGACCCCGGCCGGGTCCTCCTCGGCCGGCTGCACCGCCACGCGGCCGTCGGCTTCCACCTCGACGCCGTCTACTCCACGCTCTTCGTACGCCCCGTCCGGGCGGCGGCGAAGCTGGTCGCCTTCCTCGACCGCGAGGTCGTCGACACCTATGTGCACGGCTCCGGCACCGGCGCGCGCTGGCTGGGCGCCGCCGTCCGCCGTGCCCAGACCGGCAATGTGCAGACCTATCTGAGCGTGCTGCTCGCCGGCTCCGTCGTCCTGGCGCTCGCCGCCGTCGTCCTGTCCAACGTCAACGCGGGGTCCTGAGCCGTGATCGATATCAGCGAGTCCGTGATGCAGTTCCTTCTCGCGTTCATCGTCGCCGGCCCGCTCCTCGGCGCGGCGGCCGCACTGCTGCCCGCGCCGCCCGGGCTGCGCGGCAAGAGCCCGGAGCAGGCCGTCCTGCGCCACGGCGTGACCGTGACCGGCGCGGTCCTGGTCGCCGCGCTCGTCCTGGCGCTGGGCTTCGACCACGACCAGCCGTCGAGGATGCAGGCCACGACCGACATCAGCTGGATCAGCGCGCTCGATGTGCGCATCCACCTCGGCGTCGACGGCATTTCTCTCCCCCTTCTGGTCATGACCGCGCTGCTGACCTTCCTCAGCGCGCTGTACAGCTACTTCAAGATGCCCTCGGGCCCCTCCCCGAAGGCCTTCGTCGCCCTGCTGCTCGTCCTCGAGTCCGGCACGCTCGCGACCTTCGCCGTCCTCGATCTGCTGCTGTTCTTCCTCGCGTTCGAGATGGTGCTCATCCCGATGTACTTCCTCATCGCCCGCTGGGGCGGCGAGGGCAGGCGGGCCGCCGCCTGGAAGTTCATCCTCTACACCCTGCTCGGCTCCATCGTCATGCTGCTCGGCCTGCTGCTCATCGGGCTGCAGACCGGCACCTTTGACATGGTGGCACTCGCCACTGACAACGGCCGCGGCATGACCGCATCCGTGCAGGTCATCGCCGTACTCGCGATCGGCCTTGGGCTTGCGGTGAAGACCCCGATGTGGCCGCTGCACACCTGGCTGCCCGACGCGCACACCGCAGCGCCGACCGTCGGCTCCGTACTCCTCGCCGGAGTGCTGCTGAAGATGGGAACGTACGGCTTCGTCCGCATCGTCCTGCCGATCGCCCCCGACGGCATGCAGACCTTCGCCCCCTACCTCGCCGCGTTCGCCGTCGCCGGCATCATCTACGGCTCCCTCGCCTGTCTCGACCTGGTCAGGAAGGGCACGGGCGGCGACCTCAAGCGGCTGATCGCCTACTCGTCCGTGGGCCATATGGGCTTCGTGCTCCTCGGCATCGCCACCATGACCCCGACCGGAGTCAACGGCGCGCTCTTCGCCAACATCGCCCACGGCCTGATCACCGGCCTGCTCTTCTTCCTCGTCGGAGCGCTCAAGGACCGCTACGGCACCGCCGACCTGGACACCCTCGCCGGAGCCGCCGGCGCCGCGCTCTACGGCCGCGCGCCCCGCCTCGGCGGGCTGCTCGCCTTCGCCGCCGTCGCCTCGCTCGGTCTGCCCGGCCTGGCCGGCTTCTGGGGCGAGATGCTCGCCATGTTCGGCGCCTTCGAACCGGCCGAGGGCCTCAGCCGCCCCGCGTACCTCACCTTCCTCGCGATCGCCGGCTTCGGCACCCTGCTCACCGCCGCATACCTCCTCGTCGTCGTACGCAGGGTGTGCATGGGAGTGCCACGGCCCGACGCCGAGCCGCTGGCGGACGTCCAGGCGTATGAACTCGCCGCCTGGACGCCGCTCGTCGCCCTCACCGTCCTCGCCGGCCTCTGGCCCGCCGTCCTGCTCGGCCTCACCGACCCGGCCGTGCAGCAGCTCCTCGCAGGAGGCCAGTCGTGATCGCAGCAGCCGACAGCGTCACCAGCCTCGTCCAGTCCGTCGACTGGCTCGCCATCGCGCCGCCGACCATCGCGGCCGTCGTCGGACTGCTGGTGCTGGTGGCCGACCTCTTCGTCTCCGAGCGCCGCAAATGGCTCCTGGGCGCCATGGCGGTCACCGGTCTCGCCGCCGCGATCGTCTCCCTCGCGCCGCTGCGCGCCGGAGACCGCGAGACGTTCTGCCTCACCACGGCGACCGACGCCTGCAGCTACACCGCCGACCACTTCACGCTGGCCATCCAGTTCCTGGTCCTCGGCGGCGCGCTGCTGACCGCGCTGCTCTCGCTGCACGAGACACGCGAGCGGCTGCCCGCGGGCGAGTTCTGGTTCCTGCTGCTCTCCTCCGCGGCCGGCGCGGCCCTGCTGCCCGCCTCCCGCGACCTCGCCACCCTGGTGGTGGCCCTGGAAGTGGCCTCGCTGCCCGCCTTCGCCCTCGTCGGCCTCAAGCGCGGCGACCGCCTCTCCAGCGAGTCGGCGCTGAAGTTCTTCCTGTCCTCGGTGACCGCGACCGCCGTGACGCTGCTCGGCGTCAGCTTCGTGTACGCGGCGACCGGCTCGCTCCATCTGACGCAGATCGCCGTCGAACTGGACGACGTCCCCGGGCAGCTCGGCACCCTCGCCAAGGCGGGCATCGCCCTCACCCTCGTCGGCTTCGCCTTCAAGACGGCCGCCGTGCCCTTCCACTTCTGGGTGCCCGACACCTATGTGGGCGCTCCGCTGCCCGTCGCCGCCTATCTGTCGGTCGTCGGGAAGGCCGTCGGCTTCTCCGGGCTCATCCTGGTGACCGTCATCGCCTTCCCCGCCTACGCCGACGTCTGGGGCCCGGCGATGGCGGTGCTCGCCGCGCTCACCATGACCGGGGGCAATGTCGCGGCGCTGCGCCAGCGGGCCGACCGCTCCTTCAGCGCCGTGCGGCTGCTGGCCTGGTCTTCCGTCGGACAGGCCGGGTACCTCCTTGTGCCCATCGCGGCCGCCGCCTACACCAGCGACGTCCAGATCGGCGCCACCGTCGCCTACGCCCTGATGTACGCGGTGGTGAACCTCGGCGCCTTCGCGGTCGCCGCCCTCGTGGCCCGTACGCACCCCCTCAACCGGATCTCCGACTACCGGGGGCTGTACGCGGACCGCCCGCTGACCGCCCTGGCGATGGGCTTCTTCCTGCTCTGCCTGGCCGGACTGCCCCCGGGGATCATCGGCCTCTTCGCCAAGGTGACCGTCTTCTCCTCGGCCGTCGACGCGGGCCTTGGCTGGCTGGCCGTCGTCATGGGCGTCAATGTGGTGATCGCCCTCTACTACTACCTCCAGTGGACCGCCGTCCTCTTCCGCGGAGCGGAAGAGCCGGAGGCCGCCGCCGGAGTGGAACCGGAAGCGGCGGGCGCAGAGGCGGGCGGCGTGGCCGTGCGTGCCGCCGCCGTCCCGGCGCCTCTCACGGCCGCCCTCGCCCTGACCGCCGCAGGCGGCGTCATCCTGTCCGGCTACCCCCAGCTGGTGCTCCGGTTCGCCGCGAACACCCTCTTCTAGCCTTCTTCCCGCCTTCGCTTCCAGCCCCCGCTTCCGGACCGCGGAGGGCCGTCACCCGGTCGGCCCAGCCCCGGTGCGGAGGCGCAAGGGAACCAGGGCCCCTCGCCTGGCGTTGACCAGAACAGAAGGGTCCACTGATGAGTGGAGCACCACCACGCAAAGGGTTCCCCTGCCGCACCACCTGGAGGGCGTACCGTGCACCGCCGGCACAACGGGCTGAAAACCGCCGTCCTCCTCGGGGGGATGTCGGCGCTCATCCTCCTCATCGGCAGCTTCTTCGGCCGTACGGGGCTGATCATCGCCCTCGTGGTGGCCCTCGGCACGAACGCGTACGCCTACTGGAACAGCGACAAGCTGGCGCTGCGGGCCATGCGCGCCCGCCCCGTCAGCGAGTTCGAGGCCCCCGCGCTGTACCGGATGGTGCGCGAGCTCTCCACCGCGGCCCGCCAGCCCATGCCCCGCCTCTACATCTCCCCGACGCAGGCCCCCAACGCCTTCGCCACCGGGCGCAACCCCCGCAACGCGGCCGTCTGCTGCACCGAAGGCATCCTGCGGATCCTCGACGAGCGTGAGCTGCGCGGGGTCATCGGCCATGAGCTGAGCCATGTCTACAACCGCGACATCCTGATCTCCTCAGTCGCCGGGGCCATGGCCTCCGTGGTGCTGTTCCTGGTGAACTTCGCCTGGCTGATCCCCATCGGCCGCTCGGACGACGACGAGGGACCGGGGCTGCTCGGCATGCTGCTGATCATGATCCTGGGGCCGCTGGCGGCCTCGATCATCCAGCTCGCCGTCAGCCGCTCGCGGGAGTACGAGGCCGACGCCTCGGGCGCCCAGCTGACCGGCGACCCGCTCGCGCTGGCCAGCGCGCTGCGCAAGCTGGAGGCGGGGACCAAACAGCTTCCGCTGCCGCCCGAGCCCCGGCTGGAGACCGCGAGTCATCTGATGATCGCCAACCCGTTCCGGCCCGGACAGGGCCTCTCCCGCATGTTCTCGACGCATCCGCCGATGGCGGAGCGCATCACCCGACTCGAGCAGATGGCAGGTCGCCGCCCATGAAGACAATCCTGAACGTCATCTGGCTGGTCCTGAGCGGCTTCTGGCTGTTCCTGGGATACCTCGCGGCGGGCGTCATCCTCTGCATCACGATCATCGGCATACCGTTCGGCGTGGCCGCCTTCCGGATCGGCGTCTACGCCCTGTGGCCGTTCGGCTATATGACCGTCGACCGGCGCGACGCGGGCGCGCCCTCCTGCATCGGAAACGTGCTGTGGCTGGTCCTCGCGGGCTGGTGGCTGGCCCTCGGCCATATCGTCACCGGGCTGCTGCTGTGTCTGACGATCATCGGAATCCCGCTGGGCATCGCCAACTTCAAGCTGCTGCCGGTCTCACTCATGCCGTTCGGCAAGGAAATCGTGCCCACGGACCGGCCTTTCGCGACCCGCTAGCCGACCGCGGCGCGCGGGGCCCGGCCCGATTGTCAGTGCCAGGGTCCACCATGAACACATGACCGAGACCGAGCAGTTGCTCAACCGGGCCGCCGCCCGCAGGCGCCCGCCGCCGCAGGTCACCGGCCGGGAGCGCGCCGGTGCCGCAGGGCGTACAGGGCAGCGCCCGCCGCGACCACCCCGGCCCCGGCGGCCACCGAGGCGGGCGGCAGCGCGAACGCCAGCACCAGACAGCCGAGGAGTCCGAGCGCCGCCGTCGCCCGGACCGGCAGCGAATTCAGCGTCCACGCCGAGGCATTGGCGATCGCGTAGTACACCAGCACCCCGAAGGAGGAGAAGCCGATAGCCCCGCGCAGGTCCGCGGTCGCCGCCACCGCGGCGACGACAGCCCCCACGGCCAACTCCGCGCGGTGCGGCACCTGAAAGCGCGGATGCACGGCGGCCAGCGGGCGCGGCAGATGCCCGTCCCGCGCCATGGCCAGCGTCGTCCGGGAGACCCCGAGAATCAGCGCGAGCAACGACCCCAGCGCGGCCACCGCGGCGCCCGTCCGCACCACGGGCGTCATCCACCCGGCGCCGGCGGCGCGCACCGCCTCCGCCAGCGGCGCCGCCGCCTGTCCCAGCTCCCCGGCGCCCAGCACGGAAAGGACCGAGACGGCGACCGCAGCGTAGACCGCCAGAGCGATGCCCAGCGCCAGCGGCACGGCGCGCGGAATCGTACGGGCCGGATCCCGCACCTCCTCGCCCAGCGTGGCGATCCGGGCGTACCCCGCGAAGGCGAAGAACAGCAGCCCCGCCGCCTGCAGCACCCCGCCGGCCGAGGCATCCGCCCCCACGTCCAGCCGGCCGAAGTCCACCGCGCCGGAAGCCGGCCCCGACCCCAGACAGACCGTCACGACCGCAGCGAGAACCGCCAGCACCACCGCCACGATCACCCGTGTCAGCCCGGCCGACTTCTGAACGCCCCCATAGTTCACGGCAGTCAGCGCGACCACGGCCCCGACCGCCACCGCGTGCGCCTGCCCGGGCCACACATACGCGCCCACCGTCAGGGCCATGGCCGCACACGACGCCGTCTTGCCGACGATGAACGCCCACCCCGCCAGATATCCCCAGAACGGGCCCAGCCGCTCCCGCCCGTACACATAGGCGCCGCCCGACGCCGGATAGCGGGCGGCCAGCCGCGCCGAGGACATCGCATTGCAGTACGCGACGGCGGCGGCCACCCCCAGCCCCAGCAGCAGCCCGGAACCGGCAGACCGGGCGGCCGGCCCCAGCGCGGCGAAGATGCCTGCGCCGACCATCGACCCCAGCCCGATCACGACCGCGTCGAAGACCCCGAGCGAACGGCGCAGCTCCTGTGTCATGGGACGCACCATACTGATCACCGCAACCGCCGGCGTTTGCCCTCGCGTCTTACGGGGCAGCTTCGGCAACCACGGCCATCGCGGCAGCACCGCACCGTGGAAACAGCGCAACACAGCATGAAAGGCAGGTTCACGGCATGAGCATCATCAGCTGGATCATTCTGGGGCTGCTCGCCGGAGCCATAGCCAAGTTCCTGCTTCCGGGCCGCGACCCGGGCGGGTTGATCGGGACCACCCTCATCGGCGTGGCCGGAGCGTTCATCGGCGGCTGGATCTCCGCGCGCTTTCTGGACCGGCCGATCGCCAACGAGTTCTACGACGGGGCGACTTGGGCGGCGGCCATCGGCGGCTCGCTGGTCCTGCTGATCGTCTACCGCGTCCTGTTCGGCCACTCACGCTCACGCTGACGCCGGCGGGCCGGGGCGACCACCCCGGCACATGCACCGCCCCCGGGGCCGATGACCGCCCGCTCTCAGGGGGAGAGCGTTCCGCTCATGCGGTGAGCGCCCTCAAGCGTCAGCAGCCGCTGCTTGCGCTCCAGCCCGGCCGCGTATCCCCGCAGCGCCCCGTCCGCGCCGATCACCCGGTGGCAGGGCCGTACCACCAGCAGCGGATTGCGTCCGATCGCCGTGCCCACCGCCCGTACACCCGCGCCGGACACCCCCACGCGCCCGGCGACCTCGCCATAGGTGACGGTCTGCCCATAGGGGATCTTGTCGAGCACCTGCCAGACACGCCGCTGGAAGTCCGTGCCGCCGCCCGCGTACGGGAGGTCGAAGCGGGTCAGCGTTCCGTCGAAGTACGCCCGCAGCTGGGCGGCGATCTCCTCGAAGGCCCCCGGCGCGCGGCGCCAGCCGTCCTGGACGGCCGGGGCGCCCTTCTGCCCCGGCAGGGAGACCGAGACCAGCGCCGTACGGCCGTCCACGGCCTCCTCGCCGACGAGCAGCATCTCGCCCAGCGGGCCGTCCTCCCACGCGTAGACCGTCATGACTGCCACCTTCCGCGCCGCCTTCCCCGTCGAGCTCCCGTCCGGCGGAGGCCCTGCCCCGCCCGGCCCCACCCTGTCTCCTCTTCGAGTCTGCGCCAGGCGGGGCCCGCAGGCTGGCGGCTTTGCGACGTCGAGCCTGCCCTGCCCGGCAAGGAGGGCAGGCATGAACGCCGGTCCGCCCGGCTCAGCGGTAGTTCACAAACTGCAGCGCGAAGTCGAAGTCCTGCTGCTTCAGCAGCACGATCACGGTCTGCAGATCGTCGCGGCTCTTGGAGCTGACCCGCAGCTCATCGCCCTGCACCTGGGCCTTGACGCCCTTGGGGCCCTCGTCACGGATGATCTTCGCGACCTTCTTGGCGTTCTCCTGGGAGATGCCCTCCTTGATCGAGGCGAACAGCTTGTACTCCTTGCCCGACAGCTGCGGCTCGCCCGCGTCCAGCGCCTTCAGCGAGATGCCGCGCTTGACCAGCTTGGACTGGAAGATGTCGAGGATGGCCTTGACCCGCTCCTCGCCGCTCGCCTGCATCAGGATCTTCTCGCCGGACCACGCGATCGAGGCGTTGGTGCCCTTGAAGTCGTAGCGCTGCGAGATCTCCTTCGACGCCTGGTTGAGCGCGTTGTCGACCTCCTGCCGCTCGACCTTCGAGACGATGTCGAAACTGGAGTCGGCCATGTCCTGTGGCTCCTTGTATAGGGGTGCGTGGAGACGCGGCCGGAAAGCCCGGCCGGCACGGCCCAGCCTAGCCATCCGCGCCCACGCGGACGGCTGATCAATCCGGTGGCGAAGCACCCCTGTGCATCAGGTATCGTTTACGTCGTTGCCAGGGAGCACCGCCCACAGCGGGGCCTCTTTCGGCGGCATCCCATGGCGGTGTGCCCGAGTGGCCAATGGGAGCGGACTGTAAATCCGTCGGCTTAGCCTACCCAGGTTCGAATCCTGGCGCCGCCACGCCAAAGAAGCGGCCCCTGATCAGCAGGAATGCTGATCAGGGGCCGCTTCTGCGTGCCCACTCGAAATGCGAGACTGCCTCGCCGTGTCTCAGTGCGTCACGCCATCTACCAGCTTCTCTGGACGTACTGTGGACGGGATTCCCAGCACGTGCCTGCGCTTACGGCCAGGGTCGGGCTCAGGGCATCGCGCCGTCGCCCCCGCGGTGCTCGTTGAGCCGCGCGGAGATCTTGGCGTTGGCCGCCTCGTCGCCGCCCTTCAGGAATTTTGCGTACACCCGGAAGAGCACAGCCGTGCTGTGGCCCGCGCGCTGGGCGACAAGCTGAGGCTCCACCCCGGAGCTGAGCCAGGTGGACACCGCTGCGTGACGAAGATCATAAGGACGCTTGGCCAGCTTGGTTTCCTGCTCGGCGGGGGAGAGGACGTCCTCTCGGGCCTGTGCCCAGACCTCCCCGTACCCGCTCTCTTGCACCATGCCGCCACGAGCCGTACGGAAGAGTCGGCCATCGTCGGCGGCGCCGTACAGCGTGACGTGCCAGCGGAGCATAGCCACCAGCTCCGGTGGTATCGGCACGTGGCGGACGGTTCTCCGGGCCCGGTGCTTGAGCCCCCGGCGGTCGTGGGCCTCGCCCGTGTCCGTCCAGGAACTCCCGGAGCGGGCCCGGCTTTCCCGGAGCCGGATCACGCCCCACCCGCGGCGAGGAAGCTCGCAGTCCTGGAGCCGCAGCCCCACCAACTCACCGGGACGGGCAGCCGAGTAGTAGATGCACCCGAAGAACGCCTCCAGATGCTTGCCGCGATTGCCCCGCTTCCGTACGGAGGCGAGGAGCGCGGCGGCTTGAACGGGGTTCGGGACGGCTTCCGGGTCCACCTCCTCCTCCACCTTCTCCGGAGCCTTCCAGCGGATCGACGGGAGTGGGTTCTCCGTGAGGAGCTCTGCGTCTACGGCGAAGCTGAGCGCCTGATGGAAGATGGCCCGCTTCCGGGCAATGACCGGCCCGGAGGACGTCTTGTTGTCGAGCCGCCGGGAGCACGCGTCCAGGGCCTTCCGTACGAGCATCCGATCTGACAGGGCGGACGTGGGGACGGACTTGCGCTCGACCCAGGCGAGCATCGCGGCCACGTCGGCTGACGGCTCCTCCTTCCACCGGTTCACGTTGAAGCCCCAGGTGTAGAGCGCACGCCGCACCGCCTTGCGGTCCGCCATGCCCTTGGTGTCTCTCACCAGGGCGAGGGTCACTGTCGCCATGGCCTCGGCGAGGTTCCGCCGCGTGGACGCGGGGGAGTGGCCCCACTTCATCTCCACGTAGTTCCGGGCGTGCTGGTACCAGGAGATGTCTTTCGCCTTCTGGACCATCGACTTCGGCAGGCCAGTGTCGACGTCCCACGGTTCACCGTCGCGGGCTGCCGTGATGAACTGCGCGCGGCGGCTCTCGGCGAGGCCGAGTGTCAGGAAGGATTCAGAGTGCGGCCGGGTGCCCACCTGCCACCGCAGTTGGTACGGCTTGTGGTACGGCCGCTTGCGGATGCTCCAGATCCGTACGGTGTAGCTCCACTCGGTCACACGGTCTCCAGTTCGTTGAGGAAGGCGTCCAGGGAGCTGCGGCGAATACGCAGGTGCCCGTTGGGAAGGCGCTTGACCTCCGGGCCGTAGCCGCGATTGCGCCAGCGGTACCAGGTCGCGCGGGTGATGCCGATCTCCTCCAGGACCTCCGTCAGCGGTAGCCACTCGTCGGTCGGCGGCCGACGGCGGCGGACGGTTGACGTCATCGGACGGCCTCCCTCTGGGGCGCTGAGGGGCGGGCGGCTGCCGCAGAAACCGCAGAATCCGCAGAAACCTGTGGATCTGGGGTCTGACCTGCGGTGTTGGTTGGGTGGGGGTGGTCGCCGCAGAAATCGCGGGAATCTCCGCAGAAATAGGCGGGGCTTGGTCGGGCCGCAGGCCGTCGGCGTGTGGCGGGGATTTCTGCGGTGGTTTCGCGGGTTTTTGCGGCTGGCGGGGCGGGCGGGTGTTGTCGCAGGTCAGTGCCGGTCGTCGGGGGTTTTTGCGGATTTGGCGGTTTGTGCGGCGGGGGCTGGGTGTGGGGGAGGCGGCGGGGGCTCATGTGTGTGCCTCCCGGATGGCGGGGTGGATGAGGTAGCGGGGGGCTGGGGGCCGTCCGCGTTTGCCGGTCCTGGGGGGTGTCTCGGTGCGGAGGTAGCCGTGTTCCTCCAGCAGTGCGATGACTGGCTCCAGGTCGGCGACGGTGGGGAACTCGGTTCGGGAGAGCTTGGCGAACAGGTCGCGTCGGGTGACGCTCTCCCACCGGTTGTCTTCCAGGACCGACAGCAGGGTGCGGGCGCGTGCGAGGGTGGCGTCCGCGCCCATCAGGTCGAACACCGTCAGGGCGTGGGTGGTGAAGTAGTCGCCCAGTGCGATGGCGGCGTTCATGGTGTCGGCGGTGATGGGGCGGGTGTAGGCGGTTTCGAGGTGCTGGGCGAGGTGGAGCAGTCCGGCGATGCGGGCGGTGGCTCCGACGAGCTTGCTGGCCCACTTGGTGATGTGGCCCAGGCGTCCGCCGCGGGCCCGGAGCTGCGGCTCGATGCGCTGGTCATAGTCGCTGAGGGCGTCCTCGGCTTCGGGGGTGAGCCGGAGTACGGCGGGGTCGGTCCACTCGGCCAGGGTGAGGGTGAGTGTGGTGACGGTGCGCTCGTAGCGTTCGGCGACGTGGTCGGGCACGGGTGCGGGGTTGGGTTTGCGATAGCCGACCAAGGAGGCGGGCAGTGCGTAGAGGAAGCGGGCGAGCAGACCGCGTCCGTCGAAGCCGCGGTTCTTGCCGATGTCTTCCAGGACGTCGGGCTGCACTGCAAGGCCCATGGTCAGGGCGGGGGCTTCGATGTTCTCGGCGCGGGTGCGCCGGTCCACGCGCAGCCAGTCCCCGGCGTGACCTTTGAGGAAGACCTCCATGTTGGGGGTGCCGGAGTAGCGTCCGGCGATGATGTCGAAGATGCCGCCTTCTGGGGACAGCACGGCAAGGCGTCCGCCCTGCTCGCTCATCAGGGTGGTGACCGTCTCGGGGGTGGAGTCGTCGGCCAGCAGCCTGGGGGAGACGGGGATGTCCAGGCTGTCGGCGGCCTGGGCGAGCGCGACGGCCTCCGCGGTCAGACCGTCTCGCTCCGGCCCGTCGGCCTTGGCTGCCTGGGCGGCGGCTTTGTCCGCCGCCTCGCGGGCCACCTTGGCGGTCACCTCGGCCTCGGCGATGCGCCCGGCCGTCTGGGAGACGAGCAGTTTCTCCGCGGCGTGCAGGGGAGCGGTCATGGCGGCGAAGACGGCGGACTTGCGGTTGCCCGGCGGCAGGGCGACGACGATGAACAGGTTCATCGGCTCGCGCCACCGGCCGCGCAGCTGGACGATGGCCCGTCCGCCGGCCGCCGTGGCCAGCACCGCCAGCGACAGTGCTCCGGCGAGGTCGGGCGGGGTCTGGGTCTCCTCCGCGACGGCGTCGACGAACTCCCGCAGCCAGACGGGCAGTACCTGGGTGGGAAAGGTCGGGAGTTGGGGGTGGTGGCTGAGCGGGATCGGCTCCGCCCAGCCCGCGCCGACCGTTTGCGCACCCAGAGCGAGGGCGTCGCGCAGGTCCTCTTCGGTGGCGTCGGGCGACATGCCTGCCTGGACGATGCGTGTGCCCGCTTCGATGCTGCGGCGCCGCCGCGCGAGGCCGTGCACGATCTCGGCGTAGTAGGCGGCGTTCGCGGTGGAGGGCACGGCCTGCACCAGGGTGTGCAGGTACGGTTTGCCGCCCGCGCGGGTCAGTTCCCCGGTTTGGTCCAGGTGGTGGCCGAGGGTGATCGGGTCTACCGGGCGGCCCTGGGCGTGCAGGGCGAGGACGGCCCGGTGGATCGTCTCGTGAGCCGGAAGGTAGTGGTCAGCGGGGTCCATCAGGTCGCTGACCTCGGCGATGACGTCGGGGGCGAGCATCAGTGCCCCGACGACTGCCTGTTCCGCTTCCTGGTCATGCGGCGACACATGCTCCACACCGGAGACGACGTCGCCGTGTAGCGGCACCACGGTGCCGCACTCCTCCCATACGGGATCAGATGGCATGCTGGGAGTTCTCCTGTTTCTTTCGAAGGGACGGAGAGCTGGGGCGGTCGCGGTCTTTGGAGAGAGGCGACCGCCCCAGGCGTAGCTACTGCTGGGTGGCCCAGTGGGCGTACTGCTGGCGGACATAGCCGCGCGGGTCGCTGCCGGTGTCGGCCGCGTCCAGGTTCATCAGCCGGTGTGCGGCTTCAACGGCGGCCTCGCCCGCGTCGCCAGGGGCGTGGTGGGTTTCGTCGGCGAGGGCGATGCGGTCGAGGACCGCGGCCTTGCGGAGCCAGAACTCGCGGCCGAGCAGTGCGTAGGTCGGGCGGCCAAGTTCCTGCTCGGCAGCCCACCCCATCTCCGCGGCGATGCTCGGGGCGAGCGCGTACGCCTCCGCGGGCGACGGCCACACGGTCGGGTCCGGGGTGCTGTCCTTGCCGGTGCGGTGGTCGGCGGTGAGGTAGAGACGGGCGCGCTGGGCGTCGCGGGTGGGGTACTGGCGTACCGGGCCGGTGGCGAACGCTTCTGCGAGGGAGGTGGTGATGGTGTCGGTGTCGGCGGGGTCGCAGATGATGCGGATCTCGAACACGGGTGTCCTCTCGGTTCGGCTCAGAAGGGCGGTTCGTTGCTGTCGCCGTCGGTGGCCCACGGGTCGCGGGCACGGCGACGCCGTCGGAGCCAACGGGGCAGGCGCGGCAGGGGCAGCAGGAGCCAGCGGCGGGTTTCGTTCCAGCAGTCGCAGGGCTCCCAGTCGGTGCCCACGTACTCGCCGGTGTCGTAGTCGCCGTAATGGTGCTCAATGCCGCCGATGCCGTCGCAGTGCTGGCAGTAGGGGCGGGGTGTGTCGGTCAGGATCAGTGCCGGGCGGGGCCATGTGGCCAGCTGGATGCGCAGCCGGGGCAGAGTGCGGCGGTTCACGCGACGTCCTCCTGTGCGGCAGCGGTGGTGGTGTCGGTCATGTCGTCGAGCTGGAGCAGCAGATCGCCGAGCCGCCGCCGGGTGATGTCGCGGCTGTAGGTCTCGGGCAAACCGTCGTTGTCCCAGCGCAGTTCGACCGTGACGATCTCGTTGGGGTCGATGTCCATGTCAGTGCTCCTTGGCGATGTGGGCGGCGGGGAGTTCGGGCAGTCCCGCGCGTTCCAGAGCGGCGGGGTCGAAGCCGGGCAGAGCGGCGCGGGTGACGAGTGCCTGCGCGAGCTGTTCGGGGTCGGCGGCGAGGTTGCCGACCACGGTGATGGGGGTTTCTCCCACGGGCATGGGGATCACTCGCTTTCGGTGTGGATGCGGGCGTTGAGCCGCTGTGCGGCGGCGTGCAGCTTGGTGTCCAGGACGGCGGGCGGGGCGGTGGTGAAGGCGTGCAGGGCGACGGCGGCGGCAATGATGACGTCACACAGTTCGTCGGCCACGTCCGCTGTGGTGTGGGTGGTGCCCTTGCGGGGGTTCTGGCCGGTCATGCCGATGTATGCGGCGGCGGCTTCGCCAGCTTCCTCGGTCACCTTCATCAACCGCATCGCCCTCTCGTGCTCGCCGGTGCCGTTCGTGGCGTTCAGGGCGGCGGTGATGCTGGCCGTGACGGGCCACAGGAGTGCGCTCATGCGGACTTCCTTCGACTGGTTGGGCGGGCCAGGCGCAGGGTGATGCCGCCGATTCCGAGGGGCCCGGCAGACGCGGCAATGAGTGCGGCGGTGCGGGCGGCGAACTCGAACAGGGCGAGTGCGGCGGCGATCAGGCCCATGACTCCGGCGGCGCCTGCGAGACCGATGGCGAGGTAGTAGAGGTGGTTGCGGCGGCTGGTGCGGGGAACGGGGACGGGCTGCACGATGACGATGGGCTGGCTGGTCGCCGTGGAGCTGCGGTAGGTGTCGGCGGGGATATGGGGGGCGAGGATGCCGGGGGTGTCCGGCGGGTGGTTGCGGTGCACGACGGTGCCCCTCTCACAGGTCGGGGATGGCGTTGATGACGGCGGCAGTGAGCTGGTTGATGGGTGTGGCTGCTCCGGTGGAGGCGAGGAAGAAGCCGAACCCGGCGGCGATGAAGGCTGCGCCGTAGCTGAGGGAGTGGGAGCGGAGCAGGAAGAACAGGACCAGTCCGAAGAGCAGGACCAGGGAGACGGTCACGGCCATGCCGGGGCTCCTTCACAGACGGCGGGCGGGGTTGCGGGAGTCGGGTCGATGGTGGGGGTGGTGTGGGCGGCGGTGATGCCGAGGAGCAGGCCGAGGGCGGCGAGGGCGAGGAGGCGGCGGGTCATCGGCTGCCTGCGCGGTAGGTGCGGGCCCACAGGTTCCACAGGTGACGGCCGGCGCGTATGCGGATGCCGTGGCCGTCGCAGCGGCGGCAGTGCTTGCCGCGCTTGGGCCGTCCTTTGCGGTCGTGTTTGAGGGCGAAGCCGAGGCCGTCGCACTTGCGGCAGCGGCCGAACGGCGAGGCAGCACACACACCGATGTAACAGAGTGTGACGGCTGTGAGGAGGGTGCAAGCGAGCGCGGGCAGGCTCATCAAGGGGCTCCCTGGCGGGGTTTGGGGTGTTTTCGCAGGTGGGTCGCTGTCTGCTAGCGGGCTGATCAGGTGGTGTTTGGGTCGCTAGCGGGGTCGCTTGCGCAAGCGACGGCGGCTGCTTGCGCAAGCGACCTTCCGGGGCTAGCTCGCGTCCCGTTTCCTGTTGCGCTCCGTAATCGCTTTGGTGAGGTCGGAGCGGAGGATGCCGCGCTTGTTGACCGTCTTGCCGTCGATGCGGCGGCTGATCTGCTCGGTGGTGATGCCGTAGGGCTTGAGCGCGGCGGTGAGCTGTTCGGCCTTGGGCTTGGGCTCCAGCTCCGCCCACGGCCCGTAGACGTCGGGGCGGTGCTCGGCGAGGCGGTCCACGACCGTCTCCGACCAGACCTTGACCTCACCGCGGCCGAGGACGGCGGCGATGTCGTCCAGGATCGTGGCCAGCGCGGCATCGGCCGGCGCCTCGCCCGCGGCGTCGCCGGTGAGGGTGCCCTCCGCCTCCCGCAGCGCGGCCGCGCGGGTGAGGATCTCCTCAGCGTCGCGGCCGTCGGCAAGGTAGGTGCGCACGATCCCCGCATCGTCGGACATGCCTTTGAGCAGCCCGACGCCCTTGTGGGACTTCAGCAGCCGGGAGGCGTCCAGCCCTTCGCCGTACGATCCGGCACCGAGAATGGTCTCCGAGACCTGATACGCGCCGACCCGCAGCGCGAACCGGGCCTGGTGCTGGTCACGCAGCACCGACGGGCAGGCGGTGTCGTCCGGCTTCTGCGTTGCGGTCATCACCGAGACACCGACCGCCGGGGCGACGCGGGCGAGGAAGACCAGCAGCTCAAGGATGGTCTTCCCGTGCACCGGGTGCATCAGGTACTCCTGCACCTCATCGACCACGAACAGCACCAGCGGCATGTTGTACCGCTTGTCGCGGGAGATCGCGGGGGTGAGCTTGCCCTCCGGGCAGATGTGCAAGGGAAGTTCGGACAGCCGGTGGTAGCGGTCCTCCACATCGGCTTTGAGCTCTTGCAAAGAGTTGACCAGGTGCATCACCGGATCGATCCCGCCCTGCGGCACGGTGCCGAACCCGACCCGATGGGCCACCTTGGCAAACGTGCGCCAGTCCGGCGACGCCTTGCCGTCGAACACGTACAGGCGGACGTACGGATCGAGGGCCGCGGCGAGGGCGATGGTGCGGGCCGAGAACGTCTTGCCCTGCCGCGGCACCGCGCCAACCAGCAGCGAGACCCACAGCATGCTGATCTCAACCTCGTTGCCGCGCTCGTCACGGCCCCAGGGGAAGGGCTTCCAGAAGTCCACCCGACTCGCACCCAGCAGCGGGGTGCGGCCGGTCGGCACCGCGAGCGGGTCGCGGTTGGCCACCCACATCGACACCCGCCGCGAGCTGGTCGCATCCCGGTCCAGGAACACCTGCGTCTCCGCCACATCAATGCCCGAGGCCAGAGCGTCGCGCTTCTTGACCGCATCCGCGAACGTCTTGCCATAGGGAAGGTCGACCACGACGCGCCAGCCGTCCCCGTCCTGCCGGATCGGCTGCGGGAACGCGATGCCCTGATCCGGCTTGGTCAGCCCCGCCGCGAGGAACGCGCGGGAGACGACGTCCGAGGTCAGCTTGCGGTGGCGGAACTTCACCCGCGCGGCGTCGATCAGCGGCCGGTCCGCCGGCATACCCGCCCACCCCAGCGCACCCGTCAGAGCAAGCGCGGCCAGGGCCAGCAGCCAGGCGGGGGCGAGCACATACAGCGCGAGCGCCGCGCCCAGCCCGAACACACTGGCCAGGGTGGCGATGATGCTGCGCAGCTTCACCCGCGCATCCCGCTGCCGCGACAGCCTCAGATACTCCCCCGCGTCCTCCGCCCTGACCGCCGCCAGGCGCACCGGCAGCCCTTCGGCGTCGCAGACCCAGCGCCCGGCCGCTCCGACCCAGCGGCAACAGCCGCGCGGCGCGTAGGCGAGGAGCTTGACGGAGTACACCGGGGTCCGCACCAGGTGATACAGGCTGCTCTGGCCGTAGTGCCCGGCTGCCCAGCGGGCGACTGCGGCCCGCTGCGTGGCGCTGGTCAGCCAGTCCGGCAGCACCGGCCGCCGGGCCTTGTCCTTCGCCTCGATCACCTCAGCGATCGACGGCGGGAACGCATGCGTGGGCGGGTCAACCGGATCGCCCTCGCCCGCCTCATCATGGTCGGGCCGGTCGTCGGGGAGTTCGGCCTCCCACTCCCCCGGCTCGACACCCGACCCGCCCTGACTGGAGTCGGCCGACCGCGTCGTATCCGAACCGCCCGATGAGTCGGGCGTCGGGTCGGCCGACCCGACACGGGCTGAGCGGGCCTTGTCCAGGTCGACCACCGTGCCGACCGAGTCGGCCGACCCGCCGACCGCCATCTCGGCCCTGAATCGGGGAAAGTCGTCCTCATCATGGTTGGGCTGATTCACTGAACCGTCCTTCTCTCTCGGGAGGGATGAGCGGGCCCGGCCGCGCGCGGTGAGAGGTGAGCGACCGGGCCCGGTACGGATGCGCAGAGTCGTCGAAGACGACAGGCCGACGGCGCACCACCATTGAGGCGGTCTTGCAGGGTGCGTCGCCGAGGCGGTGCTACGCGCTGTGGCGCAGCAACCGCCGCCCGACGGTCACAGGTCGAACAGCGCACCCTGACTCGTGTCGGGCGCGGCCGGGGCTGGGCGTTTGGCTGCGCGTCGGGCGGCGGTGAGGCACTGCGGGCACCACGCCCGCAGCTCGCCCGCCCCCAGGGCCGCGGCGCGGCGCTCGGAGGTCAGCGGGTCGGCGGCGGCAGCCATCAGCCGGACCGGACCGCCGTGCTTGCCGGCGTACTTATCGTGCTCGCGCGGGCAGCGTGCCCCGCTCTTGGCGTGGGGGTTGCCGCACCGGCCCGTGCACTGGCAGCGCCAGCCAGCCGCTGTCATCACCGCGCGGAACACCTCGGCGGCGGCGAGCGGGGTGCTCATGCGACCGCCTCCCCAACAGGCGCGGGCGCGGGCGCCGTGGCGGGCAGCGGCCCGTAGCCGTGGAGTTCGATCCACACCCCGCCCCACTCTGCCTCCGCGGTCAGCGATGCGCAGTTGGGCAGCAGCCGGTGTGTCACGTCCTCGGGGCGGATGCCCAGGGCTTCGCGCCACGCCTCGAAGTCGGCCAGCCCCTCATGAACGCTGATCACGATGACCGGACCGTACGCGTCCGGACGGTACGTCGTGCCCACCGTCACGTCGGTGACCGGCAGATGCCCAAACGGCCCCGACATCCCCGCCAGGACGTCCACGGCACAGGCCAGTCGGCTCAACTCTCCGATGCTCATGCTGCTTCTCCCTGTTCGTCGTGGTCGTTCTCGTGCCGGTCGTCGGCGGGCGCGTCGGGGCGGAAGCGGGCTACCTCGGCCCGCTCCGCTTTCAGCGCGTCGCGCAGCATCCGGGCGTTGGCCTGCGAAACATGCAGCGTGGTGCGCAGCCGGTCCGCGGTCAGCTCCGCATCCGCCCAGCCGGTCGTGACCGTGCGGGCCTCGGCCAGCAGGTCCTCGAACGTCCGCGACCCCTTGGCCGCAGCCTTGGCCCTGGGTTTGGCGGGGCGGCGGCGCGAGCGCGGAGCGCGCTCGGCCAGAGCAGACGGCGGGTCCTCAGCCGGGGGCGCAAGGGCGGGCGGCTCCGGCGCCCCGGCCGCGGCAGGCGTGGGAGTGAGGTCGCCCAGGCGGAGCAGCACCCGCTCACGCCGCGGGGTCTTCCACCGCCACCACACGCCGTGCCGCTCACGCAGCTCCGCGCGGGCCAACAGCCTCTCCCGCTCACAGCCCAGCGCCACGTTGTAGGAGGTGACCTCCCACAACGTCATCCGCCGCCACAGCGCCAACGTCGACACCGGCGCGAGCAGCCACCGCGAGAACCGGATCTTCTCCATACGGCGGCCGGTCGCCGCGCCGATCCGCACCGCGTAGATGTGCGCGCCGATCTCGGAGAACACCACCCACAACAGCGGCATGGTGCCGTGCGCCACCTTCGCCCACACACCATGCCCGGCCGCCACGTTCAACGCGCAAGTGATCAGCGTGAGCACCCACGGCACGAACCGCACCCAAGCCAAAGCCATGTCCATGCGGATCAGCAGCAGATTCGCCACCGAGAACACCGGGATGGCCACATCCATCCCGACCGGCACCATCCACGGCTCACCAAACCCCCACCGGGCCGCAGCCGCCGACACAGCATCGAACGACGAGACCAGACCCAGCGCCCCGACCCCAGCCGCCGCCAGCGCGCCGACGCCGGCAAGGCCCATCTCCGGACGCGTCAACGGAGGAACCCCCGACACACCCCCATCACGGGCGAGAGGCGAGGCGGTCATGACGTGGCCTCCGCCCCGCCCGCAGTGCCCGGCCGCCCGGCACGCCGTCCATTGACCGTGCCCAGGGCAGGAGCACAGGCGTTGCGCGGGGCGAGACACCAGCCGCTGCCGTCCTGCTTGGCCTCATACATCCGCTCGTCCGCCAACCGCAGCAGCAACGGCAGACCCTCCGGACTGGCGCTGCGGGAGCGGGCGGCGCCGACCGAGGCGCGGACCTCGATGCTGCGGCTGTCGAAGACGACCGGCTCTTGCAGCGCCTCCAGCAGATCCGCCAGAACAGCCCCCGGCCGATCCCCATGGGTGGGGGTGACGGCGGCGAACTCATCACCACCCAGCCGCCCCGCAACCCCGCGCCGGTCCTTGGCCCAGGCGGCCAGACGCTGCCCCACCGTGCGGAGGACCGCGTCCCCTGCCGCATGGCCCAGGGTGTCGTTGACCTGCTTGAAGCCATCCAGGTCAACCACACACACCAGATGCGTACGCGACCGGGCGAGCAGAGCGCAGGCGCGTTCGGCAAAGGCGTCGCGGGTCCACAGACCCGTCAGCGGATCACGGCGCGCCGCCTCGATCCGGCGACGCAGCCGCACACTGTGCACCGACCACCCCGCCACCACCGGCAGAGCAGCAGACAGAGCCGTCAGAGTGTGACTCATGCCGCCGCCCCCTTCCGGAAGCGGTGGCGGCGAACCGTCGGCCGCACCAGCGGGACGACGTTGAACAACTCCGGCGCATGCGCCTCAATCACCTCCGCGGCAATCCGGCTGACCTCATCCGGCAACGACGGAAAGTCCGCAAGGATGTCGCGAGCCGCGTCCAAACGCGCCGCCCGCTCCTCCTCGCTCTCGCCCTCCACACCCAGCCACAACTCCACCGGGGTACCCAGGGCCAATTCCACGAAATCCGTGGCAGAGACGGCCTCATGGCCGCCGACATACGTACGCATCGATCACTCCTGCCTTCGAAGGGACGGAGAGGACCGGGCACGGCCGCGGCCTTGGAGAGAGGCGACCGGCCCCGAAAACTGCGCCCTGCTTCACCGGCCCGCCCCAAACCCGCCCGTCGGGTGAGAGCCGGACCGGGCGGGTGGAGGCAGCAAGCCCCGCGGCGCGAGCGCCGCGCAGGGACGGGTTGCGCTGTTCATCACACGGGAGGCCGTGTGGCCGCCTACTTGGCCGAGGAGAGGCGGCGTGATCCCCATTCAGTTGTCAAAGAACAGACGCTCCCGGCGGGCTTGGTAGCCCTTGCTCGGACTCCTGTCTCCACAGGACTCACCGGAGCGAGCGAGTTACCTAGGTAGCTCATCTGCCGATGAAGTTACCTAGGTTGCTTTCGAGGGTCAACCCCTCCGCGCAAGGCGAGGGAATGACCTAGGTTGGATAGGCTCTACGTATGGACTGGACCCCTGATGAGCGCCCGACCGCCAAGGAGATTGCGGCCAAGTTCCGGGACGACATCGCCCGAGGCGTTTACCCTCCGGGTGCTCAGCTTCCCGGTGCCAAGAGCCTCGCCAAGAAGCTGCGCGTTGGGTTGATGACGGTGCAGAGCGCCTACAGCCAACTCAGGGATGACGGTCTCGTCGCTGCCCGTGTGGGCAGCGGGACCTACGTCATCGACCCGAAGAAGGGCGAAGCCACGGCGCAGCAGACGGCGTCCGGTATGCGCGAACTCCAGGAACAGTTGACGCATCTCACCTCCCAGCTCTCGGACCTCCGTGACCGGGTCGAGCGCCTTGAGGCTCCTCGTTCCGGCCCTGCTGACGAGAACCAGTAGGCCGTATCTCCGGCCAGAGCGCAGCGGACAGGGGTTAACAGTCATCCCTTGTTACCTGTTAACTCCCCATGTCAGAGCGGGCATTGGGCATGATGAGAGTCCGCCGCATCGCCTGACATCGGGGGAGAGCGATGAAGACGAAACTACAGGCGGCCCGCGCCGCTCGCGGCTGGTCGCAGGTTGAACTCATGGACGCGCTGGAGAGCGCCGCCTTACGGCTCGGTATCGCGCTGCCTTCACGATCGAGCCTCAAGACGCAAGTCTCGATGTTCGAGAACGGCCGACGGGCCCCCGGCCCGGAGTATCAGGCTCTCTTCTGCGAGGTCTACCAAGCGACCCGTAAGGAGCTGGGCCTCGCGGTGGAGTCCGCCCCGCCACAGCTTGATGCCCTACCTGTCCTCCCCATACCGCGAGCTTCATCTCCGAGGGCTACCCCTGAGGTCCTCAACTACCTGACATCGGTGTTCGCACAGCATGTGCAAGCGGAACCTCTGGTGGGCCCCCGGTTTCTCGTACCGGCTGTGCAAAGCCAGGTGCCTCTGATCGAGGAACTCTGCAAGGAAGCGTCGGGGCCACTCCGCGATGACGCGGTGCGAGTCGGAGCCCGGTACGCCGAACTCCTGGGGTGGCTCCATCAAGACACGGGCGACTCTCAACAGGCCATGCTCTGGACGAACCGGGCGCTGAACTACGCGTCCGAACTGGACGACGCGGCCTTGAGCGCGTACGTCTTCCAGCGGCGCAGCAATATCGCCGCTGAAGCCGGCCAGGCGGGGTACGCCGTCGGACTGGCCAACGCTGCGCTGAAGCGCGCTCGGGAGTTGCCGAGCCAGGTTCAGGCAGTGGCACTTCGCGCGCGTGCCAATTCGTACGCTCTGCTGGGGCAGGCCGACGACTGCGCGCGAGCCTTGGACGAAGCCCGCGCCCTCGCCGACCAAGCCGCGCAGGACGAGAGCGGTCTTGCCCCGTACTGCTCGGTCTCGTACATCGACATGGAGGCTGCGAACTGCGCACTCCAGCTCCGACGGCCGGAAGATGCCGTGAGGACGCTGGAAGCGAGCCTGACGCGGTGGCCGGCTGAGCAGCAGCGGGATCGCGGCCTGTGCCTGGCGCGTCTTGCCACCGCGTACGCACAGCTCGAAGACGTCGAGGGGGCGTACAACGCTGCCTCTCAGGCGGCTGCCATCGCCCAGACAACAGGGTCGGCGCGCATCCTCGCCGAGTTGGGGCGACTCCAACCGCTCCTCAGCCCGTGGCGGAAGCTGGTGGAGATCGGGGAGCTGAACCGAATCTTAGGCAGTATGAAGGGAAGCTGACTGGATCAGAGGAGAGCCGTGAGCCTGCTTCCCAACATCACCACCGTGGACGTCCAGGACCAGGCACCGAGCGTCGCCGTACTCCCGATCGGGTCGTACGAGCAGCACGGTGCTCATCTTCCGCTCGTCACAGACACCGCCATCGCCTGCGTCATCGCCCGCGAACTTGCCGCGGCCTACCCGGTTCTCAGCCTGCCGCCGATCTCGATCGCGTGCAGCCACGAGCACGGCACGTGGGCCGGCACGGTCAGCATCAGCGCCAGGACGCTGCACGCCGTCATCACGGACGTTGCCTCCTCCCTGGAGGCGTCCGGGGTACGCAAGCTCGTGCTCGTGAACGCCCACGGTGGGAACTACGTGCTCTCCAACATCGTGCAGGAGGCCAACCTCGTCGAGCCGCGGATGAGCCTCTTTCCTCAGGGGAGAGAGTGGAACCGGGCACGCGAATTCGCAGGTCTCACGAGTACCGCTCACGACGACATGCACGCAGGGGAGATCGAGACATCGATACTCCTTCACGCAGAGCCTGACCTTGTGCGGCCGGGATACGAGACGGCTGACCACAACGCTCCGGACCGGCCGTTTCTGCTCACGCTGGGCATGAAGGCGTATACGGAGACCGGGGTCATCGGGTTCCCGTCGCGCGCTACAGCGACCAAGGGGAAAGCTGTTCTGGAGAGTTTGGTCGGTGGCTTCGCTCAGCATCTGAAGGCGCTCGGCGAGTGACCTTACGGGACGGGCAGGCGGACGGACCGGGCCCTTACAGGCGATCGGCGAGGGCGCTCAGGATGTCCACGGCCCTGGCGGGGCGGTTCGTGAATGGACCCTCAAGTCGCGCAGCGTTGATGTACACACCGATGGGCGAGTCGGGCTTGTACAGCATGATCTCTGCCGTCTCGCGAGACGGCAGAGGACTCGGCAGGTGCCGTATGTCGCGCTTGCTGAGCCAAGCACTGATCTCGGTGGCACGTGCGTTGCTCAATCGGCCCCAGTCCGGTTTGTAGCGTTCCCGGAGCCACCCCATCGAGACCGCTGTCACCCCTCGACCTGTGTCGAGACGAGCAGTGATCGCGTCCCGCTCATCTCTCATCGGTCCCCCGTATGCGCTTCGGCCGCCGTGTCGCAGGGGATCGTTCTGCACAAGATCAGGACGACGTGTGGACGGTCGGCCCTGCGATCTTCCAGGGCGACGCCTTCTTGGCAGGTCAGAGGGCGCGAGAGGTGGTGGCGAGGAGGAGTCTGTAAATCCGTCGGCTTAGCCTACCCAGGTTCGAATCCTGGCGCCGCCACGCCAAAGAGCGGCCCCTGATCAGCGTGTCTGCTGATCAGGGGCCGCTCTGCTGTGTCCGTCTGGCTGGACGGGCTGTGGACGGGACCCTCGGTGTGCCCTGTTGTGTCAGTTGCCCGCGATGTCCTTCACGGCGACCGGGACCGGGACCGAGCCGCTGATCAGTTCCAGGGTCAGGCCCGCGGTGGCCGGGGTTTCCAGCAGTTCCGCGAGGACCGCCGCCACGTCGTCGCGGGGCACCGGGGCGCGGCCCGTGGATGCCTTCAGTTCGACGAGGCCGGTGCCGGCGTCGTCGGTGAGGATGCCGGGGCGCAGGATCGTCCAGTCGAGGCCGGGCCGGGAGCGTACGTCGTCGTCCGCGGCTCCCTTGGCGCGCAGATAGGCGTCGAACTCGCCGTCCCCTTCGCGCCGAGCGTCGGCGGCCATCGCGGAGACGACCAGAAAGCGGCGGACGCCCGCGGCCTCGGCAGCGTCTGCGAAGAGAACGGCGGCGGCACGGTCCACGGTGTCCTTGCGGGCGACCCCGCTGGCGGGGCCCGCGCCCGCGGCGAAGACGGCGGCGTCCGCGCCGCGCAGCACGGCCGCGACGGCGTCGACGGAGGCGGATTCCAGGTCCAGGACGACCGGTTCGGCGCCGGCGGCGCGCAGGTCGGCGGCCTGCTCGGATGTGCGGATGATGCCCGCGACCTCATGCCCGCCCTTTGAGAGCAGCCGCTCAAGGCGGAGCGCGATCTGACCGTGTCCTCCAGCGATGACAATGCGCATGGTTACGACCGTACGTCCGCGGCGCGCGCCTCGCTCCGCAAAGCCGCCGCAAAGCCGCCGCAAGGCTGCCGCAAAGCCGCCGCGACGCCGCAAGAACGCGACGGCTCAGGGGCCGGGGTCGGGACGGCCCTGCCGGGGCAGTTCGAGCGCCACGGCGGCGGCCGAGTCGCAGTACTCGCGCACCGCGCTGGTCCTGGCCACCACCCGCCCCCGGTGCACGACGATCCTGCTGTACGCCAGCGAGAGCACGCCCGCGATCCGCTCCCCGCGCACGGCCAGCAGCTCCGCTGGGAAGCCAGCCTCCACCCGCACCTCGGGCAGCCCCATCGCCTCCCGTGCCGCCCCGGCCGCGGCGGAGTACGCCTCAGGGGCGCGCAGCCCGCTCTGCGAGGCGAGCAGATACGCCGCCTCCAGCGGGTCCCCGCGGCCCACCGGGTTCGTCACATCCCGCAGCGCCCCGCTGCCCGCGGCCACCCGCACCCCCGCCGCCCGCAGCAGCCGCACCGGTGGGGTGCCGCGCTGCTCCACGCCCGCGCAGCCGCCCTGCGGCAGACAGACGACCGTCACCCCGGCCGCGGCGAGCTGGTCGGCGGCCCGCGACGCGACCTGCCGCGGCAGCCGCGCGAGCCCCGCGCACGGCCCGATCGTCACTCCGGGCCGCAGCCCGCCGGCCATCGCCGCCAGCCGGGCGAGCCGGGCCGGGTCCTCGCCGTGGGTGTGCAGGTCGACCGGGCAGCCGTGCTCGGCGGCGACCTCGAGCACCGCCTCGGTGTACCCGGACGGGTCGGGGTCGGCGTCCGGGCAGCCGCCGACGACCGCGGCGCCCATCTTCACCGCGTCCCGCAGCATCGCCAGCCCCTCCGCGCCCGCGATCCCGGTCAGCAGCCGCGGGACGGCGACGGCGGTCAGTTCGACGAGCCCGCGCAGTGAGCGCCGGGCCTGCAGCACGGCCTCCATCGGCCCCAGCCCCTGGACGTCCCCGATGCGCACATGCGAGCGCAGCGCAGTCGCGCCATGGCCGAGCTGGAGCAGCGCGGCCTCGGTCGCGCGGCGCTGTACGTCCTCCACGGCGTATGACACCGGGCCCGGGATGTCGGCGGTGAGGGCCGTGTCGCCGTGGGCGTGCGGCTCGGCGGGGGCGGGCAGCAGCAGATAGCCGTTCAGGTCCACCCGGGCGCAGCGCGAGGCCGGGGTCAGACTGCCCGCGGTGCCTACGGCCTGGATGCGTCCGCCGCTGAGCCGTACGTCGACGGTGCGGCCGTCCGTCAGCCGCGCGCCGCAGAGCAGCAGCGCTGTGGTGTCCGCGGTGGCGCCGTCGGGGTGCTGCGGCTGGCTGTCGGGCATCGCGCTCCTGCGGGGGCGGGCGGGCGTGACCGTGACGCGCGACGGGAACGGGAGGCGCAAGATCACGCTGCGTGAGTCGAGCCTAGGGGCGCTCAGGGCGTGCATCGAGGAGGAGCGCAATAGTCGTACCGGTGTGGCCACGAGTGGCCTACGTGGCGGGAGGGGTACAGGACGGGAATCGGATTTGGGCGAACGGCGACTGACCGTGTAATGTCTTCATCGCTCGCCCCAATAGCTCAGTCGGCAGAGCGTCTCCATGGTAAGGAGAAGGTCTACGGTTCGATTCCGTATTGGGGCTCTGGTGTTGGATCGTCCTCGCCTTCGGGCGAGGGGGTCTCGCATCGCAGCGGTGTAGCTCAGTCGGTAGAGCAAGCGGCTCATAATCGCTGTGTCACCGGTTCAAGTCCGGTCACCGCTACACACAGTAGCCGATTGTGGGGTCGGTCCTTCGATCGGCTACTCTTTTATGCGTTCAAATTCCCGTACATCCGTCCGTCAAGGAGCACTCACGTGGCTGCCACCGACGTCCGCCCGAAGATCACGCTGGCCTGCGTGGAGTGCAAGGAGCGGAACTACATCACCAAGAAGAACCGGCGCAACAACCCGGACCGTCTTGAGATGAAGAAGCACTGCCCGCGCTGCAAGGCGCACACGGCGCACCGCGAAACGCGCTGATTCCAGGCTCGTACACGAGGCCGCCCCCAGCCGGGGGCGGCCTCGTGTCGTTTGACCGGCAAGTGACCGGCAAGTACACACCAGGAGGGAGCCAGCCCTATGGCGCTCGACCAGTCCTTCGTGGGGCGGACCTATCCGCCCACCGCGCCGTATGAGGTCGGCCGGGAAAAGATCCGTGAGTTCGCCGAGGCCGTGGGCGACGCGAATCCCGCGTACATGGACCGGGAGGCCGCGAAAGCGCTGGGCCACCCCGATGTGATCGCTCCGCCGACTTTCGCATTCGCGATCACGTTCAAGGCGGCGGAGCAGGTCATTCAGGACCCCCAACTGGGGCTGGACTACAGCCGGGTGGTGCACGGCGACCAGAAGTTCGCGTACACCAGGCCGGTACGGGCGGGAGACCGGCTCAGCGTCACTTCGACGATTGAGGCGATCAAGTCGCTGGCGGGCAATGACATCCTCGACGTGCGCGGCGAGGTGCACGACGAGAGCGGCGAGCACGTCGTGACGGCCTGGACGAAGCTGGTGGCGCGCGCCGCCGAGGAAGGGTGAGACGAATGGCCGCGAAGATCGCATTCGACGAGGTCGAGGTCGGCGTCGAACTGCCCGCGCAGACGTTCCCCGTGACGCGCGACACGCTCGTCCGGTACGCGGGCGCGTCCGGCGACTTCAACCCGATCCACTGGAATGAGAAGTTCGCCACCGAGGTCGGGCTGCCCGACGTCATCGCCCACGGCATGTTCACCATGGCGGAGGCCGCCCGCGTGGTGACGGACTGGGTCGGAGACCCCGGCGCGGTCGTCGAGTACGGCGTCCGCTTCACCAAGCCGGTCGTCGTGCCGAACGACGACAAGGGCGCGCTGATCGAGGTCAGCGGCAAGGTCGCGGCCCTGCTCGACGACAAGCGGGTACGGGTCGACCTGACCGCCGTCAGCGCGGGGCAGAAGGTGCTGGGGATGGCGCGCGCGGTGGTGCAGCTCGGCTGACCGGCGACCGGCGACCGGCGCGGACGTCCTGGGTAACGCCGACGTCCTGTGTAAGGGGCGGGCGCCCTTGGGCGCTGCCCCTTACGGCTGCCCTTGTGGCCAGCCCTCACAGCCGCCTCTGGCGGCGGGCCCACGGCGGGACCGTACCCTTGGGCGGGTGCAGGAGATTCAGGATGCTTCACTCGCGCCCCTCACCACCTTCCGGATCGGCGGGCCGGCCACCCGGCTGGTGACCGCCGTCACCGACGACGAGATCGTCGCCGTCGTCCGGGAGGCGGACGCCGCCGGGACGCCGCTGCTGATCATCGGCGGGGGCAGCAACCTCGTCATCGGCGACAAGGGGTTCGACGGCACCGCGCTGCGCATCGCCACCAAGGGCTGCACGCTCGACGGCACGACGCTGGAGCTCGCCGCGGGCGAGGTCTGGACGGACGCGGTCGCCCGCACCGTCGAGGCGGGGCTCGCAGGCGTCGAGTGCCTCGCCGGCATCCCCGGGTCGGCCGGCGCCACCCCCATCCAGAACGTCGGCGCGTACGGCCAGGAGGTCTCCGGCGTCATCACCGAGGTCGTCGCCTACGACCGCCGGGCCGAAGAGACCGTGGTCATCCCCAACGCCGACTGCGACTTCTCCTACCGCCACAGCCGCTTCAAGGCCGACCCCACGCGCTATGTGGTGCTCCGCGTCCGCTTCGAGCTGGAGGACGCGGGCGGGCTGTCCGCGCCCCTCCGGTACGCCGAGACCGCCCGCGCCCTCGGCGTCGAGCCCGGTGACCGGGTGGCGGCGTCCGCCGCGTACGAGACGGTGCTGAAGCTGCGGGCGGGCAAGGGGATGGTGCTCGACGCGGACGACCACGACACGTGGTCCGCGGGCTCGTTCTTCACCAACCCGATCCTCACGGACGCCGAGTTCGAGGCGTTCCTCGTCCGGGTGCGGGAACGGCTCGGCGCGGACGTCGCGCCGCCCGCGTTCCCGGCCGGGGAGGGCCGGGTCAAGACCTCCGCGGCGTGGCTGATCGACCGGGCCGGTTTCGCGAAGGGGTACGGGGCGGGGCCCGCCCGCATCTCCACCAAGCACACGCTCGCGCTCACGAACCGCGGTGGGGCGACCGCGGAGGATCTGGTGGCGCTGGCGCGGGAGGTGGTGGCGGGGGTGCGGGAGGCGTTCGGGGTGACGCTGGTCAATGAGCCGGTGACGGTGGGCGTCGCGCTCTGACGGCGCGTGTGGGTGGTCTGGGGGCTCCGCCCCCAGAACCCCTCCGGGGGAGGGAGAGTACGCGGGGCTGACGCCCCGCCCCCCCCCGTACGCGGCAGCTTCGCGCCGCGCCCCGGCTCCGCCCCCCCTGTGTGTGGCGGCTCCGGGACCGTGCCCCGTCTGGGCCCGTGCAGGCGGCGGCTTCTCGGCGGTGCCCCGCCGCGGGCCGTGTGGGTGGCGGGCTTCGGGCCGCGTCCCCGCCGCGTGCGCGTAGAGCGGTGGCTTTGGGGCGTGTCCCGTCCCTTGGGCACGTAGGCGGCGGTTTCGCGCCGGGGCTCGGTTTCGCACCCTGTGTGTGGCGGCTCCGGGACCGCACCCCGGCTCCGGCCCGTGCAGGCGGCGGCTTCTCGGTCGTGCCCCCGCCGCGCGCGCGTAGAGCGGTGGCTTTAGGGCGTGTCCCGGCCCTTGGGCACGTAGGCGGCGGCTGCGCGCCGCGCCCCGGCTCCGCACCCTGTGTGTGACGGTTTCTCGGCGGTGCCCCGTCTCTTGCTCGTGCAGGGGGCGTCTTCAGGGCTGTGCCCCCGTTCGCGGACTGTGCGGGAGGTGGCGGCGTGTGCGACGGCTCCGGGGCCGTGCCTCGTCTCCGGCCCCCGTGCAGGCGGCGGCCTTTTGGCCGTGCCCCGGTCGCAGGTGGGCGGGTTGTGGTGTCCGCAGCGCGGCGGGGTGCGGACTGGACGGCGGTGGTGGATGGGGGCCGGGCTCCGTGGGCGGGGGCGTTAGGACGCCAGCCAGGCGTCGATGTCCGCGAGGAGTTTCGTCTTGTTCTCCTCGGGGGCCGCGGAGGCGCGGACCGACTGGCGGGCCAGGGTGGCCAGTTCCTCGTCCGTGAAGGCGTGGTGGCGGCGGGCGATCTCGTACTGGGCTGCCAGGCGGGAGCCGAAGAGCAGGGGGTCGTCCGCGCCGAGGGCCATGGGGACGCCCGCGTCGTACAGAGTGCGCAGGGGGACGTCCTCGGGCTTCTCGTAGACGCCGAGGGCCACGTTGGAGGCGGGGCAGACCTCGCAGGTCACTCCGCGGTCGGCCAGCCTGCGCAGCAGGCGCGGGTCCTCGGCCGCCCGGACGCCGTGGCCGATGCGGGAGGCGTGGAGGTCGTCCAGGCAGTCCCGTACGGAGGAGGGCCCGGTCAGCTCCCCGCCGTGCGGGGCGGCGAGCAGGCCGCCCGCGCGGGCGATGGCGAAGGCGCGGTCGAAGTCGCGCGCCATGCCCCGGCGCTCGTCGTTGGAGAGACCGAAGCCGACGATGCCGCGGTCCGCGTACCGCACCGCGAGCCGGGCGAGCGTGCGGGCGTCCAGGGGGTGCTTCATCCGGTTGGCGGCGACCAGGACGCGCATTCCGAGCCCGGTCTCCCGGGAGGCGCGCTCCACGGCGTCCAGGATGATCTCCAGCGCCGGGATGAGACCGCCGAGCATCGGGGCGTAGGAGGTGGGGTCGACCTGGATCTCCAGCCAGCCGGAGCCGTCCCGCACATCCTCCTGGGCCGCCTCGCGCACCAGCCGCTGGATGTCCTCGGGGGAGCGCAGACAGGACCGGGCGATGTCGTACAGCCGCTGGAAGCGGAACCAGCCGCGCTCATCGGTGGCCCGCAGCTTCGGGGGATGGCCGCCGGTGAGCGCGTCGGGCAGATGGACGCCGTACTTGTCGGCGAGCTCCAGCAGGGTCGTGGGCCGCATGGACCCGGTGAAGTGCAGATGCAGATGGGCCTTGGGCAGCAGGGAAAGATCTCTTGCGCGGCGCTCCATCAGGAGATCCTGCCGCACCCGAACGGCCTACGGCAGCCTCATTCCCCGATCGGGCCCTTGCTCGAATGTGTGCTCGCACACACGCAGGGCCCCCGGCGCACCGCACCGGGGGCCCTGCATACTCGACGTCCGCAGCTCAGCCGCGAGCCTCCGCCAGCAGCTTCTGCATCCGCGACACGCCCTCGACCAGGTCCTCGTCGCCCAGGGCGTACGACAGCCGCAGATAGCCCGGCGTGCCGAACGCCTCGCCCGGCACCACCGCGACCTCGGCCTCCTCCAGGATCAGCGCCGCCAGCTCGACCGTGGTCTGCGGGCGCTTGCCGCGGATCTCCTTGCCGAGCAGCCCCTTGACCGACGGGTAGGCGTAGAACGCGCCCTCCGGCTCCGGGCACACCACGCCGTCGATCTCGTTGAGCATCCGCACGATCGTCTGCCGGCGGCGGTCGAAGGCGGTGCGCATCTCGGCGACCGCGTCCAGGCTGCCCGACACGGCCGCCAGCGCCGCGACCTGGGCGACGTTCGACACATTCGAGGTGGCGTGCGACTGGAGGTTGGTCGCGGCCTTCACCACGTCCTTCGGGCCGATGACCCACCCGACGCGCCAGCCGGTCATGGCATAGGTCTTGGCGACGCCGTTGACGACGATGCACTTCTCGCGCAGCTCGGGCACCAGCGCGGGCAGCGAGGTGAACTCCGCGTCGCCGTACACCAGGTGCTCGTAGATCTCGTCGGTGAGGACCCACAGGCCGTGCTCATGGGCCCAGCGGCCGATCGCCTCGGCGTCCTCGCGGCTGTAGACCGCGCCGGTCGGGTTCGACGGGGAGACGAAGAGCACGACCTTCGTCCGCTCCGTGCGCGCCGCCTCCAGCTGCTCGACCGAGACCCGGTAGCCGGTCGTCTCGTCCGCGACCACCTCGACCGGCACGCCGCCCGCGAGCCGGATCGACTCCGGGTACGTCGTCCAGTACGGCGCGGGGACGATCACCTCGTCGCCCGGGTCCAGGATCGCCGCGAAGGCCTCGTAGATCGCCTGCTTGCCGCCGTTGGTCACCAGGATCTGGGCGGGGTCGACCTCGTAGCCGGAGTCGCGCAGCGTCTTGGCGGCGATGGCCTGCTTCAGCTCCGGCAGCCCGCCGGCGGGGGTGTAGCGGTGGTACTTGGGGTTGCGGCAGGCCTCGATCGCGGCCTCGACGATGTAGTCGGGAGTCGGGAAGTCGGGTTCACCCGCGCCGAAGCCGATCACCGGGCGTCCGGCGGCCTTGAGGGCCTTGGCCTTGGCGTCGACGGCAAGGGTCGCGGACTCGGAGATCGCGCCGACGCGCGCGGAGACCCGGCGCTCGGTCGGAGGGGTTGCAGCGCTCATGGGGGCCATCGTTCCAGACGGCTTACTCACCCGACACACAGGTTTCGCGGAGCGGACACAATGCGCCGTCATCCGGTCGGGTGCGCTCCTGCCGGGGGCCCGGCGGGCGGGGCGGCAGGGGCCGCGGGGGTAGCGGCAGGGTCCCGCGGGGGTATCTGTTCGACGTCAGGCCTGGGAACACGTACACTCACTCCTCGTTGGCCCTCACCGGACGGCTCCGCGGATGCTGTAGGTTTGGGGGGAACCACAAAGGGTCGTAGCTCAATTGGTAGAGCACTGGTCTCCAAAACCAGCGGTTGGGGGTTCAAGTCCCTCCGGCCCTGCTACACACACCTTTCACCAGGCTGTGTGCGCGCCGTGTGCGCAAGTACGTACGTCAGACGCACCGCCGTGCGGCTCCACCGGGCGCGGCACGGCCACGACCCGGGAATCAGGTGAGAGATCGTGACGGACGCCGTAGGCTCCATCGACATGCCTGATGCCGAGGACGAGACTCCGGACTCCAAGAAGAAGACCCGCAAGGGCGGCAAGCGCGGAAAGAGGGGCCCGCTGGGCCGGCTCGCGCTGTTCTACCGCCAGATCGTCGCTGAACTGCGCAAGGTCGTCTGGCCTACGCGCAACCAGCTGACGACGTACACCACTGTGGTGATTATTTTCGTCGTCATCATGATCAGCCTGGTGACCGTGATTGACTATGGCTTCTCGGAAGCAGTCAAGTACGTCTTCGGCTGATCCGCGGAGGGCGCCTGACCCGGCGCCCGTTTTCGCATGTTCCACCCCATCTGTATCCAGGAAGAAGCAGCCACCGTGTCTGACCCGAACCTGAACGACCGCAGCGAGTCGATCGAGTCCGCCGAGGACCAGCTCGACATCGTTGAGGCGGCGGACGCTGTGGAGCCGGACCAGGCGGAAGCCGCCGAGGCCGCCGCGGGCGAGCCCGCCGAGCAGGCGGCCGTGCGCACCGAGGGGGACGCCGAGTCGGAGGCCGCCGAGGCCGCCGATGAGGCACAGGCTGAGGAGGCCGCGGAAGCCGTGGCCGAGGAGGCGGCGGAGCCCGAGACGGCGTCCGTCGACCCGGTCGCCGCACTGCGCGAGGAGCTGCGCGGCCTTCCCGGCGAGTGGTACGTCATCCACACCTACGCCGGCTACGAGAAGCGTGTGAAGGCCAACCTGGAGCAGCGCGCCGTCTCGCTGAACGTCGAGGACTTCATCTACCAGGCCGAGGTCCCCGAGGAAGAGATCGTCCAGATCAAGAACGGCGAGCGGAAGAACGTCCGGCAGAACAAGCTGCCCGGCTATGTGCTCGTCCGGATGGACCTGACGAACGAGTCCTGGGGCGTCGTCCGCAACACGCCTGGCGTCACCGGCTTCGTCGGCAACGCCTACGACCCGTACCCGCTGACCCTGGACGAGATCGTCAAGATGCTCGCCCCGGAGGCCGAGGAGAAGGCCGCCCGTGAGGCCGCGGAGGCGGAGGGCAAGCCGGCTCCGGCCCGCAAGGTCGAGGTCCAGGTGCTGGACTTCGAGGTCGGCGACTCGGTCACCGTCACCGACGGCCCGTTCGCCACGCTCCAGGCCACCATCAACGAGATCAACGCCGACTCGAAGAAGGTCAAGGGCCTTGTCGAGATCTTCGGCCGCGAGACCCCGGTCGAGCTGAGCTTCGACCAGATTCAGAAGAACTGACGGCCACGACGGCCCGCGTTCTCTGAAACGACGCGTCCGGGCAGGTCAGTGCGGCTCTCGCGGCCGTGCTGACCTGCTCGGTTTTTAGCCGTGCAGCTATACCCGTTATCGTTGTGCGGTATGCCTCCATCCGGATGATCGGGTGGAGCGCTGAACACTCTCACTAGGACCCGGAGAGAGCAATGCCTCCCAAGAAGAAGAAGGTCACGGGGCTGATCAAGCTCCAGATCCAGGCCGGCGCCGCCAACCCGGCCCCGCCGGTCGGCCCGGCGCTGGGTCAGCACGGCGTCAACATCATGGAGTTCTGCAAGGCCTACAACGCCGCGACCGAGTCGCAGCGCGGTTGGGTCATCCCGGTGGAGATCACGGTCTACGAGGACCGTTCCTTCACCTTCATCACCAAGACCCCGCCGGCGTCGCGGATGATCCTCAAGGCCGCGGGCGTGGAGAAGGGCTCCGGCGAGCCGCACAAGACCAAGGTCGCCAAGCTGACGCGCGACCAGGTCCGCGAGATCGCCACCACCAAGATGCCCGACCTGAACGCGAACGACCTGGACGCCGCCGAGAAGATCATCGCCGGCACCGCCCGTTCCATGGGCATCACGGTCGAGGGCTGAACACCCCCGATTGAGCACGCGGCGGAAGCCGCATGTTCAGCACAGAGTGGAAGGGCCACGCGCTGGCCCGGACCACGACTCCACACCTGAACTGAGCAGGAGAAGAAGTGAAGCGCAGCAAGGCTCTCCGCGGCGCGGACGCCAAGGTCGACCGGGAGCGCAACTACGCCCCCCTCGAGGCCGTCCGTCTCGCCAAGGAAACCGCCACCACCAAGTTCGACGGCACCGTCGAGGTCGCCTTCCGCCTGGGCGTCGACCCGCGCAAGGCCGACCAGATGGTCCGTGGCACCGTGAACCTCCCGCACGGCACCGGCAAGACCGCCCGGGTCCTGGTCTTCGCGACCGGTGACCGTGCCGAGGCCGCGCGTGCCGCGGGCGCCGACATCGTCGGCGCCGACGAGCTCATCGACGAGGTCTCGAAGGGCCGTCTGGACTTCGACGCCGTCGTCGCCACCCCGGACCTCATGGGCAAGGTCGGCCGCCTCGGCCGGGTCCTCGGCCCCCGTGGTCTGATGCCGAACCCGAAGACCGGCACCGTCACCCCCGATGTCGCCAAGGCTGTGAACGACATCAAGGGCGGCAAGATCGAGTTCCGGGTCGACAAGCACTCGAACCTGCACTTCATCATCGGCAAGGTCTCCTTCGACGAGGCCAAGCTGGTGGAGAACTACGGCGCGGCTCTGGAGGAGATCCTCCGTCTGAAGCCGTCCGCCGCGAAGGGCCGCTACATCAAGAAGGCGACCCTGACCACCACGATGGGCCCCGGCATCCCGCTGGACGCCAACCGCACCCGCAACCTCCTCGTCGAGGAGGACCCGGCGGCCGTCTGACGCCGACGGCAGCCAGGGGTCTCGCCGTAGCGTCATACGGCGGGCAGGCGCGCTGAGAACCGGCCCTCGCACCCTCTCTGAGGTGGCGGGGGCCGGTTTTTTCGATGTGGGGGGTGTCGTACGCATGCGCTACGGTTCTGGGGTTCGCGAAAGAAAAACGAGGGGTGGGGCATGAGCATGTCCGCATGGAGGCGCGCGGGCGTCTCGCTGACCGCTGTGGCCGTCGTCGCCGGTGTGGCCGGGTGCCAGGGCGGCAGCGACAAGAAGGCCGTCAACGAGCCCAAGGACTCGTCCCGCTCGGCGGCGACCGAGGTCATCACGGCCGCGTACAAGAAGACCGCCGAGGCGAAGTCGGCCAAGATCCGCATGACGATGTCCATGCCCGCGGGCATGGACGGCGTCAAGGGCGGCGAGATGGAGATGTCCGGCGTCATGGGGTGGGACCCCACGCTGATGGACATCACCGTGAAGGGCGAGGCGTTCAAGGCCGACCCGGACGCTCCCGAGCAGATGCGCATGGTGTGGCTCGACAACGTCGTGTACCTGGACATGGGTGCCCAGCAGGCCGCCAAGATGGACGGCAAGCGCTGGATGAAGCTGGACATCACGGCCGCCGCCGAGGCGTCGGGCGACAAGGCGCTGCAGAAGCAGATGACCTCCGGCCTGGAGAACATGAACCAGGACCCGGCCAAGCAGCTGGCGCTGCTGCTTGACTCGCCCAACCTCAAGCACGTTGGTCCGGAGAAGATCGACGGCACGGACACCCAGCACTACAAGGGCACGCTCTCCGTCGAGGAGATGATGAAGTCCAATGAGTCGCTCTCCGTCCTCAGCGACGAGGAGCGCAAGGAGCTGCTGGCCAATGTGAAGAAGGCCGGCATCAAGGACTACGACACCGAGGTCTGGGTCAACGAGGACGGCTACCCCGTCCGGATGGTCGTCGGGATGGGCACCCCCCAGGGCGCCGTGAAGATGACCGCCGACTACTCCGACTACGGCGCCAAGGCCGAGGTCCAGGCGCCGCCCGCCGGGGAGACCTTGGACCTCATGGAGATGTTCGAGGAGCTGGGCAAGGCGATGCAGGAGGGCGACGGCGCCTCCGCCGAGGAGCCCGCGCTCCAGGGCTGACGGCTCCGGGCGTCACTCCGGCGGCCCGATTTGCCTGACCGGGAATCGTTCACGTACTCTTCCACAGAAGCCAAAGACCGCTGGTCGTCACCGTGCCCGTACGCGGGTGCGGAGGCCGAAGGATCCGCTAGCTGCGGACGACCCGCGCAGGTGACTGTGGAAAGCTCCTGAAGAGACTCACGTCCGATTCGGTCGAGCTACGCCCCGTGCGCCTGCGCCGGGGCGTTTCGTTTTGCCCAGTCCCCTCCTTCGTCGATCCCGTGCGGTCCGAATCACCCGGAAGGAGGCCGAGGCTCATGGCGACGTCCGACAAGGTCGCAGCCGTCGAGGAGATCACGCAGAAGCTGCGCGACTCCAACGCGGCTGTGGTGACCTCTTACACCGGACTGAGCGTGGCGCAGCTCAAGCAGCTCCGTCGTTCTCTCGGCGAGAACGCTCAGTACCGAGTGGTGAAGAACACGCTGACCAAGATCGCGGCCAAGGAGGCCGGGGTCGAGCTGGACGAGCACCTCAAGGGCTCCACGGCTGTCGCCTTTGTGACCGGTGACCCGGTCGAGGCGGCTAAGGGTCTTCGTGACTTCGCCAAGGAGAACCCCGCGCTCGTCATCAAGGGCGGTGTCCTTGACGGCAAGGCGCTGTCCGCCGACGAGATCAAGAAGCTTGCGGACCTTGAGTCCCGCGAGGTTCTGCTCAGCAAGCTGGCGGGCGCCATGAAGGGCAAGCAGTCCCAGGCTGCCGCGCTCTTCCAGGCGCTTCCCTCGAAGTTCGTCCGCACCGCGGAGGCGCTTCGTGCCAAGAAGGCCGAGCAGGGCGGTGCCGAGTAATTCGGCTCGCGCATTGGCCGCCGTCGCCTAGGCACGCCTAGCCGGCACGGCCGCAGCGGGCCGAACGTACGCCCGCCTCATATGTACATCCGGCACCAGCCGACTTAGTGGAAGGACCGCCACCATGGCGAAGCTCTCTCAGGAAGACCTGCTCGCGCAGTTCGAGGAGATGACCCTCATCGAGCTCTCCGAGTTCGTGAAGGCGTTCGAGGAGAAGTTCGACGTCACCGCCGCCGCTCCGGCCGCCGTCGTCGCCGCCGCCCCGGGCGTCCCGGGCGCGGGCGCCGAGGCCGCCGAGGAGAAGGACGAGTTCGACGTCATCCTCACCGGCGCCGGCGACAAGAAGATCCAGGTCATCAAGGTCGTGCGTGAGCTGACCTCCCTGGGTCTGAAGGAGGCCAAGGACCTCGTGGACGGCACCCCGAAGCCGGTCCTCGAGAAGGTCGCCAAGGACGCCGCCGACAAGGCCGCCGAGGCCCTCAAGGGCGCCGGCGCCTCCGTCGAGGTCAAGTGACCCCACTGAGCTCCTGAGCCGGCCGCTCGCGGCGGCTTGAGACTCGAACCGAAGGGCGATCACCCAACCGGGTGATCGCCCTTCGGCGTACCCGTGACGTCTGTCTTGCACTCGCCGACATGGCGAGTATGGTGATCTTCGCCGTGCGCCCCGCTCGCTGGGGGCCTTGACGAACCGCACGTAGCGCGCAATTCTCAGGACGCGTCGGCACAGCGATCCGTATCCGAGGCATGGATCGCCGGCCGGACGGGCAGTATCGGGGTGCGCCACATGGCGCGTGGCTAACCGCGGAGATGAGAACAACGAGGGTCGTGGATACCCGCACTGGACATCAGTGGGCCAGGTGGCTACACTGACCCTTTGCGCTGCCTGTTAGCTGCTCCCTGCCCGTCACCAGGGGCATGCCCTCGTACGAGCACACCGACCGAAACGGCCCTGACCTGGTCCTTTGACCAGTCGGGAGATGTTCTGTCGCCGTGCCCGACCTGGGACCGGTACGCGCGTAGTGAGTCCGAGCCCTCGGAAGGACCCCCTCTTGGCCGCCTCGCGCAACGCCTCGACCGCGAATACGAACAACGGCGCAAGCACCGCCCCGCTGCGCATCTCCTTTGCAAAGATCAAGGAGCCCCTCGAGGTTCCGAACCTCCTCGCGCTGCAGACCGAGAGCTTTGACTGGCTGCTCGGCAACGCCGCATGGAAGGCTCGTGTCGAGGCGGCTCTGGAGTCCGGACAGGACGTCCCCACCAAGTCCGGTCTGGAGGAGATCTTCGAGGAGATCTCCCCGATCGAGGACTTCTCCGGGTCGATGTCGCTGACCTTCCGCGACCACCGCTTCGAGCCTCCGAAGAACTCGATCGACGAGTGCAAGGAGCGCGACTTCACCTACGCCGCGCCGCTCTTCGTCACGGCCGAGTTCACGAACAACGAGACCGGCGAGATCAAGTCCCAGACGGTCTTCATGGGCGACTTCCCGCTCATGACCAACAAGGGCACCTTCGTCATCAACGGCACCGAGCGTGTCGTGGTGTCGCAGCTCGTCCGCTCGCCGGGTGTCTACTTCGACTCCTCCATCGACAAGACGTCCGACAAGGACATCTTCACGGCCAAGATCATCCCCTCCCGGGGCGCCTGGCTGGAGATGGAGATCGACAAGCGCGACATGGTCGGCGTCCGCATCGACCGCAAGCGCAAGCAGTCCGTCACCGTGCTGCTCAAGGCCCTCGGCTGGACCACCGAGCAGATCCTTGAGGAGTTCGGCGACTACGAGTCCATGCGCGCCACCCTGGAGAAGGACCACACCCAGGGCCAGGACGACGCGCTGCTCGACATCTACCGCAAGCTGCGCCCGGGCGAGCCCCCCACGCGCGAGGCCGCGCAGACGCTGCTTGAGAACCTCTACTTCAACCCCAAGCGCTACGACCTGGCGAAGGTCGGCCGCTACAAGGTCAACAAGAAGCTCGGCGCGGACGAGCCGCTGGACGCCGGCGTGCTCACCGTCGACGACATCATCGCCACCATCAAGTACCTGGTGAAGCTGCACGCCGGCGAGGTCGAGACGGTCGGCGAGAGCGGCACCCAGATCGTCGTCGAGACCGACGACATCGACCACTTCGGCAACCGCCGTCTGCGCAATGTCGGCGAGCTCATCCAGAACCAGGTCCGCACGGGTCTGGCCCGGATGGAGCGCGTCGTGCGGGAGCGCATGACCACCCAGGACGTCGAGGCGATCACGCCGCAGACCCTGATCAACATCCGGCCGGTCGTCGCCTCCATCAAGGAGTTCTTCGGCACCAGCCAGCTGTCCCAGTTCATGGACCAGAACAACCCGCTGTCGGGGCTCACCCACAAGCGCCGGCTGTCGGCGCTCGGCCCGGGTGGTCTCTCCCGTGAGCGGGCCGGCTTCGAGGTCCGTGACGTGCACCCCTCGCACTACGGCCGCATGTGCCCGATCGAGACGCCGGAAGGCCCGAACATCGGTCTGATCGGCTCGCTCGCCTCGTACGGCCGGGTCAACGCCTTCGGCTTTGTCGAGACGCCGTACCGCAAGGTCGTCGACGGCCAGGTCACCGACGAGGTGGACTACCTGACCGCCGATGAAGAGGACCGCTTCGTCATCGCGCAGGCCAACGCCCCGCTGACCGAGGACCTCCGGTTCGCCGAGAACCGCGTGCTGGTCCGCCGCCGCGGCGGCGAGGTCGACTACGTCGGCGCCGGCGACGTGGACTACATGGACGTCTCGCCGCGCCAGATGGTGTCGGTCGCCACGGCCATGATCCCGTTCCTTGAGCACGACGACGCCAACCGTGCCCTCATGGGCGCGAACATGATGCGCCAGGCCGTTCCGCTCATCAAGGCGGAGGCCCCGCTCGTCGGCACCGGCATGGAGTACCGCTGTGCCACCGACGCCGGCGACGTCATCAAGGCGGAGAAGGACGGTGTGATCCAGGAGGTCTCGGCCGACTACATCACCGTCGCCAACGACGACGGCACGTACACCACGTACCGCGTCGCCAAGTTCTCCCGCTCCAACCAGGGCACGTCGGTCAACCAGAAGGTGATCGTCTCCGAGGGCGACCGGGTTGTCGAGGGCCAGGTCCTCGCCGACGGCCCGGCCACCCAGCACGGCGAGATGGCGCTCGGCAAGAACCTGCTCGTCGCCTTTATGCCGTGGGAGGGCCACAACTACGAGGACGCGATCATCCTGTCGCAGCGCCTCGTCCAGGACGACGTGCTGTCCTCGATCCACATCGAGGAGCACGAGGTCGACGCCCGTGACACCAAGCTGGGCCCCGAGGAGATCACCCGGGACATCCCGAACGTCTCCGAGGAGGTCCTCGCCGACCTCGACGAGCGCGGCATCATCCGCATCGGCGCCGAGGTCGTCGCGGGCGACATCCTGGTCGGCAAGGTCACCCCGAAGGGTGAGACCGAGCTGACCCCGGAGGAGCGCCTGCTCCGCGCGATCTTCGGTGAGAAGGCGCGTGAGGTCCGCGACACCTCGCTGAAGGTGCCGCACGGCGAGACCGGCAAGGTCATCGGCGTCCGCGTCTTCGACCGCGAGGAGGGCGACGAGCTGCCGCCCGGCGTGAACCAGCTGGTCCGCGTCTACGTGGCGCAGAAGCGCAAGATCACCGACGGTGACAAGCTCGCCGGCCGCCACGGCAACAAGGGCGTCATCTCCAAGATTCTGCCGATCGAGGACATGCCGTTCCTGGAGGACGGCACCCCGGTCGACATCATCCTCAACCCGCTGGGTGTGCCGTCCCGAATGAACCCGGGACAGGTGCTGGAGATCCACCTCGGCTGGCTCGCCAGCCAGGGCTGGGACGTCTCCGGTCTCGCCGACGAGTGGGCCCAGCGACTGCAGCACATCGGCGCCGACCAGGTCGAGCCGCGCACCAATGTCGCGACCCCGGTCTTCGACGGCGCCCGTGAGGACGAGCTGGCCGGTCTGCTGGAGCACACCGTGCCCAACCGCGACGGTGACCGCATGGTCCTGCCGTCCGGCAAGGCGCGGCTGTTCGACGGCCGCTCCGGTGAGCCGTTCCCGGACCCGATCTCCGTCGGGTACATGTACATCCTCAAGCTCCACCACCTGGTCGACGACAAGCTGCACGCCCGTTCGACCGGCCCGTACTCGATGATCACCCAGCAGCCGCTGGGTGGTAAGGCCCAGTTCGGTGGCCAGCGCTTCGGTGAGATGGAGGTGTGGGCGCTGGAGGCATACGGCGCCGCCTACGCCCTCCAGGAGCTGCTGACCATCAAGTCCGACGACGTCACCGGCCGCGTGAAGGTCTACGAGGCCATCGTCAAGGGCGAGAACATCCCGGAGCCCGGCATCCCCGAGTCCTTCAAGGTGCTCATCAAGGAGATGCAGTCCCTGTGCCTCAACGTGGAGGTGCTCTCGTCGGACGGTATGTCCATCGAGATGCGCGACACCGACGAGGACGTCTTCCGCGCTGCGGAGGAGCTCGGAATCGACCTGTCCCGGCGCGAGCCGAGCAGCGTCGAAGAGGTCTGACGGGCCTGGCCGGGGCTCTCCCCCATGAGAGCCCCGGCCGGCCCCGGGCCCGTACAGACCATTGATTGACACGACCCTGAGAGGGATTGACGCATAGTGCTCGACGTCAACTTCTTCGACGAGCTGCGGATCGGCCTGGCGACCGCGGACGACATCCGACAGTGGTCCCACGGCGAGGTGAAGAAGCCGGAGACCATCAACTACCGCACGCTCAAGCCCGAGAAGGACGGACTCTTCTGCGAGAAGATCTTCGGTCCTACCCGGGACTGGGAGTGCTACTGCGGCAAGTACAAGCGTGTCCGCTTCAAGGGCATCATCTGTGAGCGGTGCGGCGTGGAGGTCACTCGCGCCAAGGTGCGCCGTGAGCGGATGGGCCACATTGAGCTGGCCGCGCCGGTCACCCACATCTGGTACTTCAAGGGCGTTCCTTCCCGCCTGGGCTACCTGCTGGACCTCGCGCCGAAGGACCTGGAGAAGGTCATCTACTTCGCCGCGTACATGATCACGTACGTGGACGAGGAGCGCCGCACGCGCGATCTGCCCTCGCTGGAGGCGCATGTCTCCGTCGAGCGCCAGCAGATCGAGAACCGCCGCGACGCCGACCTGGAGGCCCGCGCCAAGAAGCTCGAGACCGACCTGGCCGAGCTGGAGGCCGAGGGCGCCAAGGCCGATGTGCGCCGCAAGGTGCGCGAAGGCGCCGAGCGAGAGATGAAGCAGCTGCGCGACCGCGCCCAGCGCGAGATCGACCGGCTCGACGAGGTGTGGAACCGCTTCAAGAACCTCAAGGTCCAGGACCTGGAGGGCGACGAGCTGCTCTACCGCGAGCTGCGCGACCGCTTCGGCACCTACTTCGACGGCTCGATGGGCGCCGCCGCGCTGCAGAAGCGCCTGGAGTCCTTCGACCTGGAGGAGGAGGCCGAGCGCCTCCGCGAGATCATCCGCACCGGCAAGGGGCAGAAGAAGACCCGGGCGCTCAAGCGCCTCAAGGTCGTCTCCGCCTTCCTGCAGACCTCCAACAGCCCCAAGGGCATGGTGCTGGACTGCGTCCCGGTGATCCCGCCGGACCTGCGTCCGATGGTGCAGCTGGACGGTGGCCGCTTCGCCACCTCCGACCTGAACGACCTGTACCGCCGCGTTATCAACCGCAACAACCGCCTCAAGCGTCTCCTTGACCTCGGCGCCCCCGAGATCATCGTGAACAACGAGAAGCGGATGCTGCAGGAGGCCGTCGACGCGCTGTTCGACAACGGCCGCCGCGGCCGCCCGGTCACGGGCCCCGGCAACCGCCCGCTGAAGTCGCTGTCCGACATGCTCAAGGGCAAGCAGGGCCGCTTCCGTCAGAACCTCCTCGGCAAGCGAGTCGACTACTCGGCCCGTTCCGTCATCGTCGTCGGCCCGCAGCTCAAGCTGCACCAGTGCGGTCTGCCGAAGGCGATGGCGCTGGAGCTGTTCAAGCCGTTCGTGATGAAGCGCCTGGTCGACCTGAACCACGCGCAGAACATCAAGAGCGCCAAGCGCATGGTCGAGCGCGGCCGCACGGTCGTGTACGACGTGCTGGAAGAGGTCATCGCGGAGCACCCGGTTCTGCTGAACCGTGCGCCCACGCTGCACCGCCTCGGCATCCAGGCCTTCGAGCCGCAGCTGGTTGAAGGCAAGGCCATCCAGATCCACCCGCTCGTCTGCACCGCCTTCAACGCGGACTTCGACGGCGACCAGATGGCCGTGCACCTGCCGCTGTCCGCGGAGGCACAGGCCGAGGCCCGCATCCTGATGCTGTCCTCGAACAACATCCTCAAGCCGGCCGACGGCCGTCCGGTGACCATGCCGACCCAGGACATGGTGCTGGGCCTGTACTTCCTCACCTCCGACGAGGAAGAGCGCAAGGTCATCGGCGAGGGCCGGTCGTTCAACTCGACCGCCGAGGCGATCATGGCCTTCGACGCGCGGGAGCTGTCGCTCCAGGCGAAGGTCGACATCCGCTTCCCGGTGGGCACCATCCCGCCGCGCGGCTGGACGCCTCCGGCCGAGGAGCAGGGCGAGGAGTCGGTCACCGGACCGTGGCAGCAGGGCGACAGCTTCCGGCTGCGCACCACCCTGGGCCGTGCGCTCTTCAACGAGCTGCTGCCCGAGGACTACCCGTTCGTCGACTACGCGGTCGGCAAGAAGCAGCTCTCCGAGATCGTCAACGACCTCGCCGAGCGCTACCCCAAGGTCATCGTGGCGGCGACGCTCGACAACCTGAAGGCGGCCGGCTTCTTCTGGGCGACCCGCTCCGGCGTCACCGTGGCCATCTCCGACGTCGTTGTCCCCGAGGCGAAGAAGGAGATCGTCGCCAAGTGGGAGGCCGCGGACGAGAAGATCCAGAAGCAGTACGAGCGCGGTCTGATCACCAAGGACGAGCGGACCCAGGAGCTCATCGGCATCTGGACCAACGCGACCAACGAGGTCGCCGAGGCCATGACCGTGAACTTCCCGAAGACCAACCCCATCTTCATGATGGTCAACTCGGGCGCTCGCGGAAACATGATGCAGATGCGTCAGATCGCCGGTATGCGTGGTCTGGTGTCCAACGCGAAGAACGAGACCATCCCGCGGCCCATCAAGGCGTCGTTCCGTGAGGGTCTCTCCGTGCTGGAGTACTTCATCTCCACCCACGGCGCCCGTAAGGGTCTCGCGGACACCGCTCTGCGTACCGCGGACTCGGGTTACCTGACCCGTCGTCTGGTCGACGTCTCGCAGGACGTGATCATCCGCGAGGAGGACTGCGGCACCGACCGCGGCCTGAAGCTGCGGATCGCCGAGCGGGGCGCCGACGGCACCCTGCGCAAGGCGGACAACGTCGAGACGTCCGTGTACGCGCGCATGCTCGCCGAGGACGTCGTCGTCGACGGCAAGGTCATCGCGCCGGCCAATGTCGACCTCGGCGATGTGCTGATCGAGCAGCTCGTCGCCGCGGGCGTGGAGGAGGTCAAGACCCGCTCGGTCCTGACCTGTGAGTCCGCGGTCGGCACCTGTGCGTACTGCTACGGCCGTTCGCTGGCCACCGGCAAGCTGGTCGACATCGGTGAGGCGGTCGGCATCATCGCCGCCCAGTCCATCGGTGAGCCGGGCACCCAGCTGACGATGCGTACCTTCCACACCGGTGGTGTAGCCGGTGACGACATCACCCAGGGTCTGCCCCGTGTCGTCGAGCTCTTCGAGGCCCGTACGCCCAAGGGTGTGGCCCCGATCTCCGAGGCCGCGGGCCGGGTCCGCATCGAGGAGACCGAGAAGACCAAGAAGATCATCGTCACCCCGGACGACGGCAGCGACGAGACGGCGTACCCGATCTCGAAGCGTGCCAAGGTCCTGGTGCACGAGGGCGACCACGTCGAGGTGGGCCAGAAGCTCACCTTCGGCGCGACCAACCCGCACGACGTGCTGCGCATCCTCGGCCAGCGCGCGGTCCAGGTCCACCTGGTCGGCGAGGTCCAGAAGGTCTACAACTCGCAGGGTGTGTCGATCCACGACAAGCACATCGAGATCATCATCCGGCAGATGCTGCGCCGGGTGACGATCATCGAGTCCGGCGACGCCGAGCTGCTGCCGGGCGAGCTGGTGGAGCGGTCGAAGTTCGAGACCGAGAACCGCCGGGTCGTCACCGAGGGCGGTCACCCCGCCTCCGGCCGTCCGCAGCTGATGGGCATCACCAAGGCCTCGCTGGCCACCGAGTCGTGGCTGTCGGCGGCGTCCTTCCAGGAGACGACCAGGGTCCTGACCGACGCGGCGATCAACGCCAAGTCGGACTCCCTGATCGGCCTCAAGGAGAACGTCATCATCGGTAAGCTCATCCCGGCCGGTACGGGTCTGTCCCGTTACCGGAACATCCGGGTGGAGCCCACCGAGGAGGCGAAGGCGGCGATGTACTCGGCCGTCGGGTACGACGACATCGACTACTCGCCGTTCGGCACGGGCTCTGGGCAGGCTGTGCCGCTGGAGGACTACGACTACGGTCCGTACAACCAGTAAGGCGTACGTCTGAGCGAAGGGCGGGCATCCTGGGTGGGTGCCCGCCCTTTGGCGTTGGGTGGGTCCGGGGTGCGGGCGGAGCGTTTCCCCCACCCCACCCCTCCCCGCAACCAGGGACTCCGCCCCTGCACCCCGTGAGCCAGGGGCTTTGCCCTGGCGCCTGCGGGCCTGCGGTCCGGAGCTTTGGTGGCTTGGCCGCTGTTCGGCCGGCTTGTGCGGCGGCGTGGAGCTTTGGCCGGGCCGGCCGATCGCGGGCCATCCGCCCGGCGTGGTCCGGATGGCTGTACTGCCCGGCGGGACGCCGCCGGCTGGGGCGCGGCGCGGGGCGATGTGGTACAGGGGCTCAGGGCGCGGGCCGAGCGGGTGCAGGGGCGGTAGCCCCTGGCCGTCCGGAAGCAGGCCGTGGCCGTGACCGGGTGCCCGCCGCAGGCTCAGGCGGCAGCTCGGCTGCCGTCCGTTCCCGCCGGGCCGGGGGCTTCCGGCCCATGTCCACCCGCGGGCCGCCTGTCCGCCGGGAGGGCGCCCCGCGTCCGAGAGTTCCCGCGCGTGGGCATTTGTTTTGACCGAAGGGAATGCGGTAGGTACGCTCAGACCTTGTGCCTGGGGTGTGCCTTGGCTCGTGTGCGTGTCTACAGCCGCACGGCGGGCCTCGATCGGCCACCGCAATCCGCCACTTCCGCCGCCATCGGCGGCGGCGGGCAGGATTCGACACACCCGACCGCGTGGGTCGGCGACGTTCCAGGTTAGCTTTACTACACGGCACACAGAAACCGGAGAAGTAGTGCCTACGATCCAGCAGCTGGTCCGGAAGGGCCGGCAGGACAAGGTCGAGAAGAACAAGACGCCCGCACTCGAGGGTTCCCCTCAGCGCCGCGGCGTCTGCACGCGTGTGTTCACGACCACCCCGAAGAAGCCGAACTCGGCCCTCCGCAAGGTCGCGCGTGTGCGTCTGACCTCCGGCATCGAGGTCACGGCCTACATTCCGGGTGAGGGACACAACCTGCAGGAGCACTCCATCGTGCTCGTGCGTGGTGGCCGTGTGAAGGACCTGCCGGGTGTTCGCTACAAGATCATCCGCGGTTCGCTTGACACCCAGGGTGTCAAGAACCGCAAGCAGGCCCGCAGCCGCTACGGCGCCAAGAAGGAGAAGTAAGAATGCCTCGTAAGGGCCCCGCCCCGAAGCGCCCGGTCATCATCGACCCGGTTTACGGTTCTCCTCTGGTGACCTCGCTGATCAACAAGATCCTGCTCAACGGCAAGCGGTCCACCGCTGAGCGCATCGTGTACGGCGCCATGGAAGGCCTCCGCGAGAAGACCGGCAACGACCCGGTCATCACGCTGAAGCGCGCCCTCGAGAACGTCAAGCCGGCGCTCGAGGTGAAGTCCCGCCGTGTCGGTGGCGCCACCTACCAGGTCCCGGTCGAGGTCAAGCCCGGCCGCGCCTCCACTCTCGCGCTGCGCTGGCTCGTGGGCTACTCCCGCGCCCGTCGTGAGAAGACCATGACCGAGCGCCTGATGAACGAGCTGCTGGACGCCTCGAACGGCCTCGGCGCCTCGGTCAAGAAGCGCGAGGACACGCACAAGATGGCCGAGTCCAACAAGGCCTTCGCGCACTACCGCTGGTAGTCGCTACCCCATCGAGAACCGAGAGAAGACTGAAGCCTTATGGCTACCACTTCGCTTGACCTGGCCAAGGTCCGCAACATCGGGATCATGGCCCACATCGACGCGGGCAAGACGACCACCACCGAGCGAATCCTGTTCTACACCGGTGTTTCCTACAAGATCGGTGAGGTTCACGACGGCGCCGCCACGATGGACTGGATGGAGCAGGAGCAGGAGCGCGGCATCACCATCACGTCCGCCGCGACGACCTGCCACTGGCCGCTCGAGGACGTCGACCACACCATCAACATCATCGACACCCCGGGTCACGTCGACTTCACCGTCGAGGTGGAGCGCTCGCTCCGCGTCCTCGACGGCGCCGTGACCGTCTTCGACGGTGTCGCCGGTGTGGAGCCGCAGTCCGAGACCGTTTGGCGTCAGGCGGACCGCTACGGCGTGCCGCGTATCTGCTTCGTCAACAAGCTCGACCGGACCGGCGCCGAGTTCCACCGCTGCGTGGACATGATCAGCGACCGGCTGGGCGCCCAGCCGATCGTGATGCAGCTGCCGATCGGGGCCGAGGCCGACTTCAAGGGCGTTGTGGACCTGGTCCGCATGAAGGCCCTGGTGTGGTCCGCCGAGGCCGCCAAGGGCGAGATGTACGACGTCGTCGACATCCCGGACACCCACGCCGAGGCTGCCGAGGAGTACCGCGGCAAGCTGCTTGAGGCCGTGGCCGAGAACGACGAAGAGATCATGGAGCTGTACCTGGACGGCCAGGAGCCGACCGAGGAGCAGCTGTACGCCGCGATCCGCCGTATCACCATCGCCTCCGGCAAGGGCGGCGGCACCACCGTCACCCCGGTGTTCTGCGGCACCGCGTTCAAGAACAAGGGCGTGCAGCCCCTGCTCGACGCGGTCGTGCGCTACCTCCCCTCCCCGCTTGACGTCGAGGCCATCGAGGGCCACGACGTGAAGGACCCGGAGGAGGTCGTCAAGCGCAAGCCGTCAGACGACGAGCCGCTGTCGGCTCTCGCCTTCAAGATCATGAGCGACCCGCACCTGGGCAAGCTCACCTTCGTCCGGGTCTACTCGGGCCGCCTGGAGTCCGGCACGCAGGTGCTGAACTCCGTCAAGGGCAAGAAGGAGCGCATCGGCAAGATCTACCGCATGCACGCGAACAAGCGTGAGGAGATCGACTCGGTGGGCGCGGGCGACATCATCGCCGTCATGGGTCTGAAGCAGACCACGACCGGTGAGACGCTCTCCGACGACAAGAACCCGGTGATCCTGGAGTCCATGGACTTCCCAGCGCCGGTCATCGAGGTCGCCATCGAGCCCAAGTCGAAGGGCGACCAGGAGAAGCTCGGCGTCGCCATTCAGCGGCTCGCGGAGGAGGACCCCTCCTTCCAGGTGCACACCAACGAGGAGACCGGCCAGACCGTCATCGGCGGTATGGGCGAGCTTCACCTTGAGGTGCTCGTCGACCGGATGAAGCGCGAGTTCAAGGTCGAGGCCAACGTCGGCAAGCCGCAGGTCGCGTACCGCGAGACGATCCGCAAGACCGTCGAGAAGATCGACTACACCCACAAGAAGCAGACCGGTGGCACCGGTCAGTTCGCGAAGGTGCAGATCTCGATCGAGCCTCTTGAGGGCGGCGACGGCACGAACTACGAGTTCGTGAACAAGGTCACCGGTGGCCGCATCCCCAAGGAGTACATCCCCTCGGTGGACGCGGGCGCTCAGGAGGCCATGCAGTTCGGCATCCTGGCGGGCTACGAGATGACGGGCGTGCGCGTCACGCTTCTCGACGGCGCCTACCACGAGGTCGACTCCTCCGAGCTCGCCTTCAAGATCGCCGGTTCGCAGGCCTTCAAGGAGGCCGCGCGCAAGGCGTCCCCGGTTCTCCTTGAGCCGATGATGGCCGTCGAGGTCACCACGCCCGAGGACTACATGGGCGATGTCATCGGCGACATCAACTCCCGCCGTGGCCAGATCCAGGCCATGGAGGAGCGTGCCGGCGCCCGCGTTGTGAAGGGCCTGGTGCCGCTGTCGGAGATGTTCGGCTATGTCGGCGACCTCCGCAGCAAGACCTCGGGTCGCGCAAGCTACTCGATGCAGTTCGACTCCTACGCCGAGGTTCCGCGGAACGTCGCCGAGGAGATCATCGCGAAGGCCAAGGGCGAGTAACTCACCCGAGTACACGCTTTAGGCTTATCACCGGCAGGCCTCAAGGGGGCATTCCCTCCGGATCCGGAGGGAATGCCCCGGGCCCCGGCATCCCAGCAAAGATCACCTGGCGCCGATGAGTAAGGCGTACAGAACCACTCCACAGGAGGACCCCAGTGGCGAAGGCGAAGTTCGAGCGGACTAAGCCGCACGTCAACATCGGCACCATCGGTCACATTGACCACGGTAAGACGACCCTCACGGCCGCCATTACCAAGGTGCTGCATGACGCGTACCCGGACCTGAACGAGGCCTCGGCCTTCGACCAGATCGACAAGGCTCCTGAGGAGCGCCAGCGCGGTATCACCATCTCCATCGCGCACGTCGAGTACCAGACCGAGTCGCGTCACTACGCGCACGTCGACTGCCCCGGTCACGCGGACTACATCAAGAACATGATCACCGGTGCTGCCCAGATGGACGGCGCCATCCTCGTGGTCGCCGCCACCGACGGCCCGATGCCGCAGACCAAGGAGCACGTGCTCCTGGCCCGCCAGGTCGGCGTGCCGTACATCGTCGTCGCCCTGAACAAGGCTGACATGGTGGACGACGAGGAGATCCTGGAGCTCGTCGAGCTTGAGGTGCGTGAGCTCCTCTCCGAGTACGAGTTCCCGGGCGACGACGTTCCGGTCGTCAAGGTCTCCGCTCTGAAGGCCCTTGAGGGCGACGCCGAGTGGGGCAAGTCCGTCCTCGACCTGATGAAGGCCGTCGACGAGGCCATCCCGTCCCCGGAGCGCGACACCGACAAGCCGTTCCTGATGCCGATCGAGGACGTCTTCACGATCACCGGTCGCGGTACGGTCGTCACCGGCCGTATCGAGCGTGGTGTCCTGAACGTCAACGAGACGGTCGACATCATCGGCATCAAGCCGGAGAAGACCACCACCACGGTCACCGGCATCGAGATGTTCCGCAAGCTGCTGGACGAGGGCCGGGCCGGTGAGAACGTCGGTCTGCTCCTCCGCGGCATCAAGCGCGAGGACGTCGAGCGCGGCCAGGTCATCATCAAGCCGGGCTCGGTCACCCCGCACACCGAGTTCGAGGCCCAGGCCTACATCCTGTCGAAGGACGAGGGTGGCCGTCACACCCCGTTCTTCAACAACTACCGCCCGCAGTTCTACTTCCGTACCACGGACGTGACCGGCGTGGTGACCCTCCCCGAGGGCACCGAGATGGTCATGCCGGGCGACAACACCTCCATGTCCGTCCAGCTGATCCAGCCGGTCGCCATGGAGGAGGGCCTGAAGTTCGCCATCCGCGAGGGTGGCCGGACCGTCGGCGCCGGCCAGGTCACCAAGATCGTCAAGTGAGTCTCTTGACTGTCTTCAGGGCCTGAAGCCTTTTCGGAGGGCCCCGCACCGTGAGGTGCGGGGCCCTCCGTGCGTCTATAGCTCAGCCGGTCGCGGGCGCGTTAAGGCGACCAGCTCCACGGCTGTGCGTCCGGGCCCATGCCGACGACTGCCGGCCCGGCGTGGCCCAGGTGCAGCGCCGCTCCGTCCAGCGCGACCGGCCCCGTCGTGCGGACGGCCGGCGTGCCGCCCGTGTGGAGCTGGAGCCGGCCGTCCAGTCCGCGGCCCAGCAGGACGGGGCGGCCCGCGCGCCCGGGGGCGGCGACAACCGGCCCGTACCCGTCGAAGCGGACGCCGGGCAGCTCTCCGCCGTCCGTCCGTACCGCCGTCAGCCGCGGGGAGGCGGAGCCGCGCCCGTCGTCCGGGGACTTCGGCTGCCAGGGCCGCTCGGTGCGGAAGTACAGCTGTACGCCGCCGTCGCGGGAGGGCGCCGCGGCGGGAGCGTCGACGGGCGCGGGCAGCGGCCCGGTCTTCTGGAGTGTCAGGGTCCGCCCGGGGGCTGCCTGCGCCCAGTGCCGTACGCTCTGCCGGCCAGCGGCGAAGAGATGGATCCGCCCCGCGCCGTCCAGGGCCGTCGACAGACCGTCCTGGATGTCGCCGCCGCCCGGGAGCGCCCGCCAGCCGCTCCAGGAGCCGTCCGCCTCCCGCACCCGGGTGCTCACTCCCTTGTCGGCGTTGCGTACGAAGAGATGGACGCGGCCGTCCGGGGCCGTCACCGCGGCCGGCACGCCGATGCGCCGTCCGCGGTCGTCGCCGTGCTCCGGATTGCCGAGGCCCCGCCAGGCGAGGAACGGCCCGCCGGGGGAGCGCTGCTCCAGCAGCACGATCTCCCGCCGGTTGGGCCCGCTGTGCCCGTTGACCGCGGAGAAGCGCAGCCCGAACAGCAGCTGCCGGCCGTCCGCCAGGGTCGCGGAGCCGAGAGCGGGGGCGAGCGGCCCGCCGCCCAGATCCCGGGGGGCCTCCCACCGGCCGCCGCCGGGCTCGCGCTCCCGCCACCGTACGACGCGCAGGCCCAGCACCCCGTACGCCGAGAGCCGCCCGTCCGGGTCGGCCGCGAGGCGGATTCGCGGTCCCGGGTAGCGGTGGCGGGTGGAGCGCACCCAGCCCTTCCAGTTCGTCAGCGGCCGGTCGCCGCCCACGTTGTAGTCGCCGCAGCCGCTTGCGTTCCCGCACTCCCAGTCGGGCGAACCGCCGTACGGCACCAGATGCGACGCCTTCTCCTTCAGCACGCTCTCCGGCAGGTTCTTCGGCCAGTGCCGGTTGTAGTAGCCGCGGAACGCGGTCGCGGTGAACGCGGGCACCTCGCCGCCGTCCCGCGTCTCCTCCGCCACCCAGCGCACCATCGCCGCCCAGCTGAAACAGGCGGCCGCGGTGTGGTCGCCGTGGTCGGAGTAGCCGCGCTGCTCGCTGTCCCTCTTACGGGTGGTCTCGTCGCTGTGCTGGATGTCCGGGTCGGGGTCCAGCGTCTGGATCACGGTCGGCCGGTAGCGCGCCATCAGCCCGACGAGCACGTCGATCAGCTGGTCGTAGTCGTAGGTTCCCGTCCGGCGCAGCGGGGAGTCGGCGGCGGCGAAGGTGCTCAGTCCGCCGGCCGCGCGGTCGTTCCACAGGGCGGGCAGCGCCATACGGCGGCGGAGCGTGTGCATCGACAGATTGAGGAACACCAGCTCGACCCGGCGGGGGCCGTTCGTCAGCATGTTGATCTCCGCGCGGTGGCCGCCGCGCAGGGAGGTCACGCTCTTGGCCCAGTCGGTGAACCGGTCGAGACCGAGCAGTTCGGCGTAGGCCTGGCGCAGCCCCTGGTGCCGGGCGGAGGAGTACGCGGCCCGGTCGGCGGGCACGTCGTCGCGGCCGGGGATGTGGTTCTTGCCGTTGTGCTCGCCCGCGGTGACATAGACGCTGACGAGGGGGACCCCGGCGTCGAGCAGCTGCCGGGTGTCCGGGTTCATGAAGTACAGATCGTCGTCCGGGTGGGCCAGGATCTGCATCAGCTGCGCCCGCCGGGCGTGGGCTACGGGCATCCCGGGCGCGGGGTCCGCGGCCGGCCCGGTCCGCCGCGGCCGCGGCACCGAACACCCTGCCGCGGCTGCGGCGACGGCGGCGGCCCCCGCGATGAAGGCCCGCCGCCGGGGGCCGGTGCGGCCAGCCGGTATGCGCCTCTCGGGTTCGCGCCCGGCTGGTATGCGCCCCTCTGGTACGCGCCCGGAGGCAGGCGTGCGGGCAGCTCTGTCGTTCACCTGTCGTGTGCTCCGTCCGCTTCCCCCGCAGCGGACGGGCGTGCCGCCCCCGGCTGCGTGCTCTGCTCTCCTCATGGCACGTGGAACGGGCTGGTCAGCGCAGCGTTCCGCGATCAGCTAGACGGGGATCGGGGGGCCGGGGTTGCCCTGGACGAGGCGTTTCGGTTTCAGCGGAGCGTCGGGACCTCGCCCCCTGCCGCCCAGGTCAGCGTCGTGCCGGTCAGGCCCCTGAGCCAGGGCGCGGCGAGCCGGGACAGCGTGGCCTCGTCCGGGGGAGCGGCGCCGAGGCCGATCGCGTACTGATGTCCTTCCGCGGTCACGGCGAAGGGGCGGGGCCAGGCGTGGGCGTCGGTCACGCCCGCGTCCTCCAGAGCGGTCAGCAGCGCGCGCAGACGACCGCGGACGCGGCCCTCCTCCGGGCCTGCCGGCGCCGTCAGCACCGCCCACGCTGCGTGGCGGCGGTGCAGCGGGGGAGGGGAGAGCAGCTCGGGGCGCGGATCGGAGCCGTCCGCGAGCGCCGTGTCCACCAGCTCCCATGCGCGGTACAGCTCCTGGGCCAGCAGATCCCGCAGGGACGCGGTGAGCTGGTCCGTGCAGGAACGCACCGGGGCCGTCGGGGTGGTCACCGGGTGCTCGCGCCAGTCCCGGACCGCCCAGGCGGCGAAGAAGTCGCGGAGCAGTTCGAGGGCCGGACGGTCCCCGGACTCCCGCACCGTGCGGGCCGCCAGCAGCGACCACACAAGGCCCGGCAGACCCCCGAAGGATGCCGTGTCCAGCCCGCGGGCGCGCGCCCAGGACTTCACCTCGCGCGCCAGCCCGGTGAACGGGGTCCTGTGCGGCCCGGCCAGCTCCAGCACCGCGTCCGCGTCGCTCACCGCGCTCAGCGCGACCGCCGCCGCCTCGCCGAGCTCCGCGCGCCGGGACACCGCTTCCCGCGGCGGCAGCGCGCCCGTCGCCACGATTGCCAGGTCCACCCCGAGGCCGTCCACCCGCAGCCGCAGACCGGGCACGCGTGCGCCGACGACCTCGCGGACGTCGGCCGCTTCCGGCAGAGCGGCCGTCAGCCGGGCCCGTACGGCGTCGACAGAGGGGGCGTCCGGCAGCGCGGCCACCAGGTCCAGATCCGCGTCCGGCAGTGCGCAGTCCATCCGGCGGGAGCCCGCCATATGGACGCGGCCTTCCGGAAGGGCGTCGCCGATCCGCCGTGCGGTGTCGGCGGCGTGCGGGAACGGCCCGCCAGAGGGTGCTGCCGCGGCCCTCTCCCAGACGGCCTCTCCCGTGCCCAGCCGCACCCTGGCCCGTACCTCCATCGGCTCCGCGCCCCGCCGCGACAGCAGCACCACCTCGCCGACCCGCGCGGTCATCCGGCCCAGCCGGGAGGCGCACTCCTCGATCAGCGCATGCGGCTCGCGCGTACGGCCCAGGCTCAGATGCGGGGTGAAGCCCCTGCGGCGGCCCCGGCAGCGCGGAAAGCGCTGCTCCAGCGCCCGGCGCAGAGCCGCCCACGGTTCCCCGCCCGCGGCCGCCGGGTCCAGCCAGACCGTGGCGTAGTCGCGCTGGCCGAAGCTGTGGACGCCGTCCAGGACGCAGTCGAAGGGGTCGACGGCGGAGGCGGCCGCGGCGAGCAGCGGAACCGCCGCCTCGAAGTCCGCCTCCGGGACAAAGCCGAACAGCAGATTCACATGCGGCGGCCACCGTCCGATCTGCGGGTCGTGGTCCCGGCGGACCGCCTGGACGGGGGGCCACAGCCCGTCCGGCGGCAGCCACGCCACCGCCGTCCTGGCCGTCGGCGCCGCGTCGAGAACGCCCGCGGGCCCCTCGCCGTCCAGGCTCAGATCCGCCTCCACGCCGTAGTGGTCGGAGATGAAGAGACCGGATTCGGACGGGCGGTCGCCCAGCAGCGCCGCCCCGTCCACCCGGATCTCCCCGCCCGCCCGCACCAGCACCCGGTCCAGCCGGGAGGCCACGCCGGACAGCGAGGAGACGGCGGCCAGCGGATTGGCCGCCGGGTCGAACGTCGGCGTCCGGTCGTCCGGGCCGTGCACCTCGCTCCAGGCGTCCCGCATGCCGAGCGTCGTCTCCACGGCGTCCCCGCCGTCGTTGAAGTCGCCCAGCACCACCAGATCGCCCTCGACGCCCGCCAGCCCCTCCGCGATCCGCACCAGCTCCGACTCCCGGCGCGCCGCGCCGTGCTCGGAGTGGTCGCTGGTCAGATGGGTGGCGGCGATGACCAGCGGGCCCGCGGCCGTCTCCACCGCCAGGGCGGTCAGGGCCTTGTGCGGGCCCAGCACATGCAGCCCCGCCTCCCGGACCGGCAGCCGGCTGAGCAGCAGCAGCCCGCAGTCGTCCACCTCGGGGCCGTACGGGTCCGTGCCCAGCGTGTACGCCTCGCGCACCCAGCTCTCCCGCAGCAGCATCGCCAGCAGCTCGTCCTCGACCTCCTCCAGGGCGATGACGTCGGCGTCGGCGTCGCGCAGCGCGGCCAGCAGCAGCGGCCGCCGCCGCGCGGTGTCGACGCGGTCGGGGTCGTACCGGTCCCACAGGGTGTTCCAGGTCAGCACGCGCAGCCCCGCGGTCGCCGGTGTGCCGCGCGGGGTCTCGGCGGGGGCCCACGCCGTGCCGTTCCACGCGTACACGGCCCGCGCCTCGAAGAAGGGGGACCGCAGCCGCCTGGGGTCCCGTACCCGTCCCGCGTCCGTGGCGTCGATCCGGTCCACGCCCGAGGGGCGGTCCCACACCAGCTCGCCGTCCGCCTCGAAGAACAGCACCCGGTGCCACGGGATGTCCCCGCCCGGTGTGAACGCGGTCAGCGGTATCCGCTTGGGCGGGGCGGCGCGCTGGGCGACGCCGATGACGAACCGGGCCGGGTCGAAGCGCGCGTCCCAGCGGACGCGGTGGTAGATCTCCTCGCTGGTACGCATCGCCTACGCCTCCTCCTCAATGGTCCCGCCGGCCCCGATGTACCAGGTGCGGTGCGCCTGGCCCGGGTACGGGGGGACGAACCGGCGCAGCTGGTCCTCCAGGACGCCGGGCGGCACGGGGTGCTCGCGCGCCGCGTTGCGCCGGGCCAGTTCGTCCTCGCCGACCAGGACGACCGCGTGGGTGACCAGGGCGCCGCGGCGGCGGGCGACGCCGTGCACCAGGGACCGCTGGTGCGGGTTGAGCGAGGTGGCGTCCCACACCACGGTGCCGCCGCTGCCGTGCGCCAGGGCCGTGTCGAGCCGGCCGAGGCCCTCGCGCAGGACCGCGCCGTTGTCGCTCTGGTCCGTCCGCGAGCCGCGTGCCTCACGCAGCTCGTCGAGGCAGACGTACGCATCGACCCCGTCCATCCGGCGCGCGAAGCCGCTCTTGCCGCTGCCCGCCGGGCCGACCAGCTGGATCAGCCGGGGGAAGTCCCCCTCCCGCCAGCGCCAGGTGGCCGCGGTCGCCTCCTCGGCGGAGTGGACACGGCCCTCGGCGTACGCCTGGCGGGCCTCCGCCAGGCAGCGGTCGGCCGCGGCGGGGTCCGGCAGATCCGCGAAGACCTGGCGCAGCCCGTGGAGCGGACCCGCCTCCTGCGCGTACAGCGCCGACCACTCGACCTGCTCCCGCGCCTCGTCGCAGCCCGCGACCGCGGCGGCCACCGCGTGCAGGGCGTCGAGGTCCACGGCCCAGGACATCCGTACGAGCCCTGCCCTGCGCTCCTCGTCCGGGTAGGGCCGGTGCAGGGCGGAGTGCAGTCCGACCAGGTCCGCGACGCGCCGCGCCAGCGGGAGGCCCAACGCTCCCGCGAGCCGGCCGGCCAGCGTGCCGCGCCTGCTCCGGTGCAGCAGCGCGGCCAGCACGCCCGCGAGCCGGGTGTCCCCCGTGCTGTCGAGACGTCCCGCGACCTCGTACGCCGCCTCCGCGTCGACCTCGTCCACCCCGATGGCGGCGGACAACCCGGCCGCATCGGGCGCGGCCCCCGACCGCACGGCCCACAGCGCCGCCTTCGGCCCCAGCCCGTTTGGCACGACCTGCGCGTGCATCCAGTGCGTATCGGTCTGCACATGCCCGGGCCTCACCCATTTGGCCACCCGCCGCGGAAAATCCTCCGCGGCGAAGCCCTCGACCGTCCGTACGACGTAACCCTCCTGCCGCCCGGTGTCGACGGTCATCCGCCGCAGCGCCCGCTCGGCCCGTGCGTCGAAGATCCCCCGCCACAGAACGGGGACTGCGGGCACCCCGAGCCCCCGCAGGAAGTCCACGGTCCGGTCCCAGTCCAGACACCGGCCGTCGGCGTCCCACACCGAGAAGCCGTAGAAGTAGCCGTCCAGCTCCTCGTACGCGAGCGAGTGACGGGCGTACATGTTCTCCCCGCAGACCCGCCACCCGGCTGGAACGCCGTGCCCGATCCGGCCCTGCAATGCCTTCACCCAGGCCCGCGACGGATGGTGCGCGGAGTCCACCGAACGGGCGTGCAGCCCGTCCGCGTACAGCGTGGTGTTCTCCCCGTCGAGCTTCTCGGTGACCACGACCTCCCGGCCTTCGAAACCGCTGAGATCCACCGCCCGTACGTCGTCCGAAGCCGCCCCCGGCGACCACGGCAGATGCGGAGTACGCGGATACGACGTCCGCATGACCGACTCCCCCCGTTGTGCGACGGCACGCCAATGTAGGGGCGAGGCGAGGGGGCCGGCCACCGAAATAGACCGGTGCCCGGTCCGGGTGTGAACGGACCAGGCACCGACAGCGGTTGCTACTCCTCCTCGAAGATGCCTTCGGCGGAGGTGGCGGTGACGGCGCGGATGAGCCAGCGGCTCAGCAGCTCGGGATCGGCACACCCCGTGATGCGCTCGCGGATCTGATCCGATGCGGTGAGACCGCGCTGCTCCAAGACGAGCAGGACGTCTTCAGCGGCCCGCTTGACTTCGCCTTGTTCTCGGCCTTCGTCGCGGAGTTCTTCTGAGAGGGGGGACTTGTAGAAGGAGAGGTCCACGGCCACCAGGTTCCTCCAGATCTCGGCGGCTGGGCGGTCGCCCAGGCCCTGTGCGGTGAATTCGATGACGGGATTGACGATGTCTTCGGGCTCGCCCCGCAGCGCGTTGGACAGCGCCTTCAGTATCGCATCGACCGACGGATTGGCTGCGTGTGTGATTGCGGCCAGTGTGGCGAGCGCGAGGTCCTTGCGCGCCTCTGCTTCCTTGGTGATCACGGGCATGTTGTGCGGCCCTGCCACAAGGGGGCGGAGTGTGAGTGTGGCCCACTGGGCGGGGCCGATGAGTACTGGTCGCTCTGCCCACTCCGCAGTCGCACGGTCCTGGCAGACCACGAGCAGCAGGGGCGGAAGCTGATACTTCGCGTACAGGTACGTGGCGTAGTAGGCCCAGCTCGCGGGTTTCGCCAGGTCCTTCTTGCCCTGCGCCTCGATGGCGAGGAGTAATCCGCCGTCCTTCTCGGACTCGAAGTGCAGCAGCGTGTCGACGCGCCGCTCGATGGGGCGGACCTCGGTGAGATCGGTGGACAAGATGCTGACCGAGGCGAACGGCGGGAACTTGACGCCCAGCATCTCTGCCACGCGAGAGAAGAGTTTTGGGTACTCCTGGAAGATTCGGTGCATGGCTTCGTGGGGTGAGCTGACCATAGGTCTCCTCGTCGGATGAACATGCAGTGCGCAGATATGCCAGAAGCGTATGCAGGCCAAGGCGGGTAAATAGCAGCCAAGTTGGGTGTATTCACCCGGTGGACTGGTGTGCGAGATCAAGCTCGGCCCACACTGTCTTGCGTGGTACCGGCCCGTCCGTCACGCCCCACCGGTCGGCGAGCGTGTCGACGATGAGCAGCCCGCGTCCCGACTCCTCATCGGGTGCGGGCGCCTGCCCCGGAGGCGTCGGCAGACGCTCGGCGCGGGTGTCGGTCGCCTCGATCCGCAGGACGCGGTCGTCGTCCGTGAGGTGGAGGGTGATCAGGAAGTCCCGCCCCGGCACCCGCCCGTGCACCGCCGCGTTCGCCGCGAGCTCGCCCACGAGCTGGGTGACGGTTTCGGCCACCTCGCGAGGCGCGTCCCAGGTGCGCAGCCACATGGCGGCGAACTCCCGCGAGAGTCGGGCTGAGTAGCGGGTGGGCGCGAGCTGGATCGTGAAATCACGTTCCGGTGCCGTGAATTGAGCGGTTCGGTGCGTCATTTCACTGATCCTGGCCGGGGCCGCCATCCGGCTTCCAGTGATCGGGATGTTGCGTACAGTCACTGTCCGGGCCTTGTCCAGTGGTGTCCGGACTGTCCGGGAGGGTGTGCGGACAAGGAGGTGAGCACAGGTGGCGTTACGTCGGAGGTGGCATGGTGGCGACGGAAGTCAGCAGCTCGGAACAGCCCACGACTGAGGTGGACGAGCCGGGCTGGGAGGTGGACCCGGCCGATGAGTCGGGCGCGGCGGTCGTGGCGACCGTGGGCCGCCAGCTCAAGCTGCACCGCGAGGCGGCGGGCCTGCGCGCGGCGGAGTTCGGGAGCGCGATCGGGTACGGCGAGGATCTGGTCTACAAGGTGGAGTCGGGCCGCCGGATCCCCAGGCCGGAGTATCTGGACAAGGCGGACCAGGTCCTGAAGGCGGGCGGCCTGATCGCCGCGATGAAGAAGGACGTGGAGGAGGTCCGCTACCCGAAGAAGATCCGGGAGCTGGCGAAGCTGGAAGCCCGGGCGGTGGAGCTGCTCTCGTACGGCAACCACAACCTGCACGGCCTGTTGCAGACAGAGGAGCACGCGCGGGCGCTCCTGGGGACGCAGCGACCTGCCTACTCCCTGGACGAGCTGGACCGGATGTTGGGAGCCAGGATGGCCCGACAGGCCATCTTCAACCGAACGCCCGCGCCGGACCTCAGCTTTGTCCTGGAAGAGGTGACCCTGCGCCGCCCCATCGGGGGCAGAATGGTTCAGCGTCGACAGCTCGAACACTTGTTGGAGGTGGGGCGGTTGTCGAACGTAGACATCCAGATCATGCCGACCGACTGCTGGGAGCACCCTGGAACGGGCGGCAGGATCCAGATCCTCAAGTTCGGGGACGGGTCGGCAGCGGGACGTGCCGACGCAGGCTTCGGGGGGCTCCCCGTTTCGAGCCCGAAGCAGATCAGGGTGCTTGAGCTGCGCTATGGCATCATCCGGGCGCAGGCTCTTACGCCAAGAGAGTCGCTTGCCCTCATCGAGGAAGTGCTGGGAGAAACATGATCCGCAAGAACTCTGCCGGGGAAGCGGAGGCGCTCGTCTGGTTCAAGAGCAGCTTCAGCGACAGCAGCGACGGAAACGACTGCGTCGAGGTCGCCACCACCCCCCGCGCCGTCCACGTCCGCGACTCCAAGAACACAGACGGCCCCCGCCTGGCGGTTACGCCGCTCGCCTGGGTCGGCTTCGTGCGGTACGCCTCCGGGCGCTGAGCGCGGTCTCCGGCTCGGCGTGCGCCCGTTCCCGTCGCGGTCGACCCTGGACGCAGGGGGTCCTCGCACGGATCGGACGGGAAGGTGAACGTCGCCATGAAGACGCCCCCTGTCGTCTCACCCCAGGAGTGGGAGGCCGCACGCCAGCGGCTGCTGGCAGAAGAGAAGGCGCTGACCCGCGCCCGTGACGCGCTCGCCGCCAAGCGGCGGCGGATGCCGTGGCAGGCGGTGGAGAAGGAATACGCGTTCGAGGGGCCTGAGGGCAGGGTCGGTCTGCTCGACCTGTTCCACGGGCGTCGGCAGCTGATCGTCTACCGCGCCTTTCATGAGCCCGGCGTCTCCGGCTGGCCCGACCACGCGTGCGTGGGCTGCTCCATGGTCGCCGACCATGTCGGGCACCTCGCGCATCTGAACGCCCGCGGCACCACCCTCGTCTTCGCCTCGCGCGCGCCGCAGCAAGACATCGAGCGGGTGAAGGCGCGGATGGGCTGGACGATGCCCTGGTACACGATCACCGACGACTTCGACGCCGACTTCGGTGTGGACGAGTGGCACGGCACGAACGCGTTCATCCGCGAGGGCGACAGTGTGTTCCGCACCTACTTCATCAACGTCCGCGGCGACGAGGCGCTGGGCAGCACCTGGAGCTATCTCGACATGACCGCGCTCGGGCGGCAGGAGACATGGGAGGACTCGCCCGAGGGTTATCCACAGACTCCGCCGTACGAGTGGTGGAACTGGCACGATGAGTACGGCAAGGGCGGCGGTGCCGGGGCGTAGCTGTAGCCGGAGTGATCGGCGAGTGGTCGGTCGCACTCGGTGACAAGGGGCGCGCGCCCCCGCGCGTCCGGTTTGATCGATCCCGCCCTCGGGGTACGATCCTCGGCTCGATTGGCCGCCACCCCGCCCCGTATGGCAGACTGTCCGGGTTGCTCGGTTGAGTGCCGATGCTGCGCGCCTCCCGCCGGGAGGACTGGAAGCGAGTCCCACAGTACTCGTCGCTTTATCTGCCACACGGCTTGGACGCCGCACGGCAGCGCTGGGGCGGACGTACGGGAATCTTCCGGGAAGTGTCAGCGGGGCGCCAGCCAGGCGCCCGGTGGGTGTCTTGCCCCCGGTTCCGCGGTCCCAGGCGGGCCCGCACCCCCTTCGCTGGGAATTCCTTCGGGACATTTTCACAGAGGGGCTGCGACACGCCCGACCGCGTGGGTCGGAGCAGGACAAGGAAACCCACGGGTTCCAGAGCGTTTCGAGAGACAGGACTACGAAGTAGCCATGGCGGGACAGAAGATCCGCATCCGGCTCAAGGCCTACGACCACGAGGTCATCGACTCCTCGGCGAAGAAGATCGTCGAGACGGTGACCCGCACTGGTGCGTCGGTCGCGGGCCCGGTGCCGCTGCCCACTGAGAAGAACGTGTACTGCGTCATCAAGTCGCCGCACAAGTACAAGGACTCGCGCGAGCACTTCGAGATGCGCACGCACAAGCGCCTGATCGACATTCTCGACCCGACGCCCAAGACCGTTGACTCGCTGATGCGCCTGGACCTTCCGGCCGGCGTTGACATCGAGATCAAGCTCTGAGAGGCGCGGAAGAGATGGCTAAGCAGATCAAGGGCGTCCTGGGCGAGAAGCTCGGCATGACCCAGGTCTGGGACGAGAACAACCGTGTCGTCCCGGTGACCGTCGTCAAGGCCGGGCCCTGCGTCGTTACCCAGGTCCGTACGAATGACACCGACGGCTACGAGTCGGTCCAGATCGCCTTCGGCGAGATCGACCCGCGCAAGGTGAACAAGCCCCTCAAGGGTCACTTCGCCAAGGCCGATGTCACCCCCCGTCGTCACCTCGTCGAGATCCGTACCGCTGACGCCAGCGAGTACACCCTCGGCCAGGAGATCACCGCCGAGGCCTTCGAGGCCGGCGTCAAGGTGGACGTGACCGGCAAGAGCAAGGGCAAGGGCTTCGCCGGTGTCATGAAGCGCCACAACTTCGGTGGCCTCGGCGCCGGACACGGCACTCAGCGCAAGCACCGCTCTCCCGGTTCCATCGGTGGCTGCGCCACCCCGGGCCGTGTGTTCAAGGGCCTCCGCATGGCTGGCCGCATGGGCAATGAGCGGGTCACCACCCAGAACCTGACCGTTCACGCCGTTGACGCGGAGAAGGGCCTGCTCCTGATCAAGGGCGCGGTTCCTGGTCCGAACGGCGGCCTCGTCCTGGTCCGTACCGCGGCCAAGGGGGCCTGAGGTAACCGATGAGCACCATTGACATCCTTTCGCCGGCAGGCGACAAGGCCGGGACCGTCGAGCTCCCCGCGGAGATCTTCGACGCCAAGGTCAGCGTTCCGCTGATCCACCAGGTCGTTGTCGCGCAGCTGGCCGCTGCCCGTCAGGGCACGCACAAGACCAAGACCCGCGGCGAGGTCCGTGGCGGCGGCAAGAAGCCGTACCGCCAGAAGGGCACCGGCCGCGCCCGCCAGGGTTCGACCCGTGCGCCGCAGTTCGCCGGCGGTGGCGTCGTCCACGGCCCCGTGCCGCGTGACTACTCGCAGCGGACCCCGAAGAAGATGAAGGCCGCCGCCCTGCGTGGCGCCCTCACCGACCGGGCCCGCAACGCTCGCATCCACGTCGTCTCCGGCGTGATCGAGGGCGAGATCTCCACCAAGGCCGCGAAGACGCTGTTCGGCAAGATCTCGGAGCGCAAGAACCTGCTCCTGGTCGCCGAGCGCTCGGACGAGGCCGCCTGGCTGTCCGCTCGCAACCTGCCCCAGGTGCACATCCTGGAGCCGGGCCAGCTGAACACGTACGACGTGCTCGTCTCCGACGACGTGGTCTTCACCAAGGCCGCCTTCGACACCTTCGTCGCTGGCCCCAAGGCCGAGACTGAAGGGAGCGAGGCCTGATGTCTGAGGCCACGATCACCAGCAAGACCTTCTCGGACCCGCGTGACATCCTCGTCAAGCCGGTCGTCTCCGAGAAGAGCTACGCGCTGCTGGACGAGAACAAGTACACGTTCGTCGTCGACCCGCGTGCCAACAAGACCCAGATCAAGCAGGCCGTCGAGGCGGTCTTCTCGGTCAAGGTCACCGGGGTCAACACGATCAACCGTCAGGGCAAGCGCAAGCGCACCCGCACCGGTTACGGCAAGCGCGCCAACACCAAGCGCGCCATCGTGACCCTCGCCGAGGGCGACCGTATCGACATCTTCGGCGGTCCGACCGCCTAAAGGGCGGTCTGGATCGTCCGAATATCGGACGAGGACTGAGAAATGGGTATCCGCAAGTACAAGCCGACGACTCCTGGCCGTCGTGGCGCCAGCGTCGCCGACTTCGTCGAGATCACGCGGTCCACGCCGGAGAAGTCGCTGGTCCGCCCGCTGCACAGCAAGGGCGGCCGTAACAACACCGGTCGTGTGACCGTCCGTCACCAGGGCGGCGGCCACAAGCGCGCCTACCGCGTGATCGACTTCCGTCGTCACGACAAGGACGGCGTGCCGGCCAAGGTCGCTCACATCGAGTACGACCCCAACCGCACCGCGCGCATCGCGCTGCTGCACTACGCGGACGGCGAGAAGCGCTACATCATCGCGCCCCGCGGCCTGAGCCAGGGCGACCGCGTCGAGAACGGTCCGGGCGCGGACATCAAGCCGGGCAACAACCTGGCGCTGCGCAACATCCCGGTCGGTACGACCATCCACGCCATCGAGCTGCGGCCCGGCGGCGGCGCGAAGTTCGCCCGCTCGGCCGGCGCCTCCGTGCAGCTGCTGGCGAAGGAGGGCTCCATGGCCCACCTGCGCATGCCGTCCGGCGAGATCCGTCTGGTCGACGTCCGCTGCCGCGCCACCATCGGCGAGGTCGGCAACGCCGAGCAGTCGAACATCAACTGGGGCAAGGCAGGCCGCAAGCGCTGGCTGGGCGTCCGCCCGACCGTCCGCGGTGTCGCCATGAACCCGGTCGACCACCCGCACGGTGGTGGTGAGGGCAAGACCTCCGGTGGTCGCCACCCGGTCAGCCCCTGGGGTCAGAAGGAGGGTCGTACTCGTTCTCCCAAGAAGGCGAGCAACAAGTACATCGTCCGCCGCCGCAAGACGAACAAGAAGCGCTAGGAGCGGGTTTAGATGCCGCGCAGTCTCAAGAAGGGGCCCTTCGTCGACGACCACCTGATCAAGAAGGTGGATGTCCAGAACGAAGCCGGCACCAAGAACGTCATCAAGACCTGGTCCCGTCGCTCGATGATCGTCCCGGCCATGCTGGGCCACACGATCGCGGTGCACAACGGCAAGACCCACGTCCCGGTGTTCGTCACCGAGTCGATGGTCGGCCACAAGCTCGGCGAGTTTGCGCCGACCCGCACCTTCCGAGGCCACGTCAAGGAAGACCGGAAGTCGAAGCGCCGCTAAGTGCGGGGTGAAACCGACTATGACGAACGTGTCAGACACTGAAGGGACAACCATGGAAGCCAGGGCCCAGGCGCGGTACATCCGCGTCACGCCCATGAAGGCCCGCCGCGTGGTGGACCTCATCCGTGGCATGGACGCCACGGAGGCTCAGGCGGTCCTGCGTTTCGCCCCGCAGGCCGCGAGCGTGCCGGTCGGCAAGGTGCTGGACAGCGCCATCGCCAACGCCGCGCACAACTACGACCACACGGACGCCTCCACGCTGTACATCAGCGAGGCGTACGTCGACGAGGGCCCGACCCTGAAGCGGTTCCGTCCGCGCGCCCAGGGCCGTGCCTACCGGATCCGCAAGCGGACCAGCCACATCACCGTGGTCGTCAGCAGCAAGGAAGGAACCCGGTAATGGGCCAGAAGGTAAACCCGCACGGGTTCCGGCTCGGTATCACCACCGACTTCAAGTCCCGGTGGTACGCCGACAAGCTGTACAAGGACTACGTCAAGGAAGACGTCGCCATCCGCCGGATGCTGACGTCCGGCATGGAGCGCGCCGGCATCTCCAAGGTGGAGATCGAGCGCACCCGTGACCGCGTCCGCGTCGACATCCACACCGCTCGCCCGGGCATCGTCATCGGCCGCCGCGGCGCGGAGGCCGACAAGATCCGCGGCCGGCTGGAGAAGCTGACCGGCAAGCAGGTCCAGCTGAACATCCTCGAGGTCAAGAACCCCGAGGTGGACGCTCAGCTGGTGGCCCAGGCCGTCGCCGAGCAGCTGTCCTCCCGCGTCTCCTTCCGCCGCGCCATGCGTAAGAGCATGCAGTCGGCCATGAAGGCGGGCGCCAAGGGCATCAAGATCCAGTGTGGTGGCCGTCTCGGCGGCGCCGAGATGTCCCGCTCGGAGTTCTACCGCGAGGGCCGTGTGCCGCTGCACACGCTCCGCGCGAACGTCGAGTACGGCTTCTTCGAGGCCAAGACCACCTTCGGCCGCATCGGCGTGAAGGTCTGGATCTACAAGGGCGACGTCAAGAACATCGCCGAGGTCCGCGCAGAGAACGCCGCTGCCCGCGCCGGCAACCGCCCGGCCCGCGGCGGCGCCGACCGCCCGGCCCGCGGTGGCCGCGGCGAGCGTCGCGGCCGCAAGCCGCAGCAGCAGGGGGCCCAGAGCGGTCAGCAGCCTGCCGAGGCCCCCAAGGCTGAGGCTCCCGCCACCGCTGCCGCTCCGGCTGAGAGCACCGGAACGGAGGCCTGACCGAAATGCTGATCCCCCGTAGGGTCAAGCACCGCAAGCAGCACCACCCGAAGCGCAGTGGTATGGCCAAGGGTGGCACCACGGTTGCGTTCGGTGAGTACGGCATCCAGGCGGTGACCCCGGCGTATGTGACGAACCGCCAGATCGAGGCGGCTCGTATCGCCATGACCCGTCACATCAAGCGTGGCGGCAAGGTCTGGATCAACATCTACCCGGACCGCCCGCTGACCAAGAAGCCCGCCGAGACCCGCATGGGTTCCGGTAAGGGTTCCCCCGAGTGGTGGGTCGCGAACGTGAAGCCCGGTCGGGTGATGTTCGAGCTGTCCTACCCGAACGAGAAGATCGCGCGTGAGGCGCTCACCCGTGCGGCTCACAAGCTGCCGATGAAGTGCAAGATCGTCAAGCGCGAGGCAGGTGAAGCGTGATGTCGGCCGGTACCAAGGCGTCCGAGCTGCGCGAGCTGGGCAACGAGGAGCTTGTTGCCAAGCTTCGCGAGGCCAAGGAAGAGCTGTTCAACCTCCGCTTCCAGGCGGCGACGGGCCAGCTCGAGAACCACGGCCGGCTGAAGGCCGTCCGCAAGGACATCGCCCGGATCTACACCCTGATGCGTGAGCGCGAGCTGGGCATCGAGACGGTGGAGAACGCCTGATGAGCGAGAGCAACGTGACTGAAGAGAAGACGCAGCGCGGATTCCGCAAGACCCGTGAGGGTCTGGTCGTCAGCGACAAGATGGACAAGACCGTCGTCGTCGCCGTCGAGGACCGCGTCAAGCACGCGCTGTACGGCAAGGTCATCCGCCGTACCAACAAGCTCAAGGCGCACGACGAGCAGAACGCCGCGGGCGTCGGCGACCGCGTCCTCCTCATGGAGACCCGGCCGCTGTCCGCGACCAAGCGCTGGCGCGTCGTCGAGATCCTCGAGAAGGCCAAGTAATCGCTTGAAGGGGTAACCCTTCGAGTTCGTTCCGCCAGGCTCGGCAGGGGCCGCCTCGACAGAGGGCCCCTGTCGGGAACCGGCAGACAATCAGGAGATAGACGTGATCCAGCAGGAGTCGCGACTGCGCGTCGCCGACAACACTGGTGCGAAGGAAATCCTTTGCATCCGTGTGCTCGGCGGCTCCGGTCGCCGCTACGCGGGCATCGGTGACGTCATCGTCGCCACCGTCAAGGACGCGATCCCCGGTGGCAACGTGAAGAAGGGTGACGTCGTCAAGGCGGTCATCGTTCGCACCGTCAAGGAGCGCCGCCGTCAGGACGGCTCGTACATCCGCTTCGACGAGAACGCCGCCGTCATTCTGAAGAACGACGGCGACCCTCGCGGCACCCGTATCTTCGGCCCCGTGGGCCGTGAGCTGCGCGAGAAGAAGTTCATGAAGATCATCTCGCTCGCGCCGGAGGTGCTGTAAGCATGAAGATCAAGAAGGGCGACCTGGTTCAGGTCATCACCGGCAAGGACAAGGGCAAGCAGGGCAAGGTCATCGCGGCCTTCCCCCGCGAGGACCGCGTCCTGGTCGAGGGTGTCAACCGGGTCAAGAAGCACACCAAGGCGAACCAGCCGGGCCGCGCCTCCCAGGCCGGCGGCATCATCACGGTCGAGGCCCCGATCCACGTGAGCAACGTATCGCTCGTCGTGGAGAAGGACGGCAAGAAGGTCGTGACCCGTGTCGGTTACCGCTTCGACGAGAACGGCAACAAGATCCGCGTTGCCAAGCGGACGGGTGAGGACATCTGATGACGACCACCACCACGCCGCGCCTCAAGGCGAAGTACCGCGGCGAGATCGTGGACAAGCTGCGTGACGAGTTCAAGTACGAGAACGTCATGCAGGTCCCCGGCCTCGTCAAGATCGTGGTCAACATGGGTGTGGGCGACGCCGCCCGCGACTCCAAGCTGATCGAGGGCGCCATCAAGGACCTCGCCACGATCACCGGCCAGAAGCCCGCCGTGACCAAGGCCCGCAAGTCCATCGCGCAGTTCAAGCTGCGCGAGGGCCAGCCGATCGGCGCCCACGTCACGCTCCGTGGCGACCGCATGTGGGAGTTCCTGGACCGCACCCTGTCGCTCGCGCTGCCGCGCATCCGCGACTTCCGCGGTCTGTCCCCCAAGCAGTTCGACGGCCGTGGCAACTACACCTTCGGTCTCACCGAGCAGGTCATGTTCCACGAGATCGACCAGGACAAGATCGACCGCGTCCGGGGTATGGACATCACCGTGGTGACCACGGCGACCAACGACGCTGAGGGCCGCGCGCTCCTCCGTCACCTCGGCTTCCCGTTCAAGGAGGCGTAAGCGAGATGGCGAAGAAGGCTCTGATCGCGAAGGCTGCTCGCAAGCCCAAGTTCGGCGTGCGTGCGTACACCCGCTGCCAGCGCTGCGGTCGTCCGCACTCCGTGTACCGCAAGTTCGGCCTCTGCCGTGTGTGCCTCCGTGAGATGGCTCACCGCGGCGAGCTGCCGGGCGTGACCAAGAGCTCCTGGTAATCCCGTACGCCGCAAGGCAGTACAGGGATGACCAGACGCTCTCGGTAAGCAACTGGGTCGGCGGAGCCCCGCCCCGCATGCCGTAGGCTTGCGGGGTTGGGCGTCCGCCGCCCCTACCGACTTACTACGCCGTAGGTCCCCGTGCCGCACCCGTCCCGTCTCGGATCGGGGAGAGGGATGGCACAGACAGGAAACCCCGGCGAGAGAGGCCGAAGGCCAATTCATGACCATGACTGATCCGATCGCAGACATGCTCACGCGTCTGCGGAACGCGAACTCGGCATACCACGACACCGTCGTGATGCCGCACAGCAAGATCAAGTCGCACATCGCGGAGATCCTCCAGCAGGAGGGCTTCATCACCGGCTGGCGGGTCGAGGACGCCGAGGTCGGCAAGAACCTCGTCCTGGAGCTGAAGTTCGGCCCCAACCGGGAGCGTTCGATCGCCGGCATCAAGCGCATCTCCAAGCCGGGTCTGCGCGTGTACGCGAAGTCCAACAACCTGCCGAAGGTGCTCGGCGGCCTGGGCGTGGCGATCATCTCCACGTCCCACGGCCTCCTGACCGGCCAGCAGGCGCAGAAGAAGGGCGTGGGTGGGGAAGTCCTCGCCTACGTCTGGTAGTCGGGAACGGAGGAAAAGCTCATGTCGCGAATCGGCAAGCTCCCCATCCAGGTTCCCGCCGGTGTGGACGTCACCATCGAGGGCCGCACGGTCACGGTGAAGGGTTCCAAGGGCACCCTGAGCCACACCGTCGCTGCGCCGATCGAGATTGTTAAGGGCGAGGACGGCACCCTCCAGGTGACCCGCCCCAACGACGAGCGTCAGAACAAGGCCCTGCACGGCCTGTCCCGCACGCTGGTGGCGAACATGATCACCGGCGTGACCCAGGGTTACACCAAGGCGCTCGAGATCAGCGGTGTCGGTTACCGCGTTGCCGCGAAGGGCTCCAACCTGGAGTTCCAGCTCGGCTACAGCCACCCGATCCTGGTGGAGGCCCCCGAGGGCATCTCCTTCAAGGTCGAGTCGCCGACCAAGTTCTCGGTCGAGGGCATCGACAAGCAGAAGGTCGGCGAGGTCGCCGCGAACATCCGCAAGCTGCGCAAGCCCGACCCGTACAAGGCCAAGGGCGTCAAGTACGCGGGCGAGGTCATCCGCCGCAAGGTCGGAAAGGCGGGTAAGTAAGCCATGGCATACGGTGTGAAGATCGCTAAGGGTGACGCGTACAAGCGCGCTGCCAAGAAGCGCCGCCACATCCGCATCCGCAAGCAGGTGTCGGGCACGGCCGAGCGTCCTCGCCTGGTCGTCACGCGCTCCAACCGCGGTATCACCGCTCAGGTCATCGACGACAGCAAGGGCCACACCCTGGCGTCGGCGTCGCACCTGGACGCGTCCATCCGCGGTGGCGAGGGCGACAAGTCCGAGAAGGCCAAGCAGGTCGGCGCCCTGGTCGCCGAGCGTGCCAAGGCCGCGGGTGTCGAGGCCGTCGTGTTCGACCGCGGTGGCAACAAGTACGCCGGGCGCATCGCCGCCCTGGCGGACGCCGCCCGCGAAGCCGGGCTCAAGTTCTGAGCCGCTTGTCGTAGCTAGCGGAAAAGAGAGAGGTAAATCCAATGGCTGGACCCCAGCGCCGCGGAAGCGGTGCCGGTGGCGGCGAGCGGCGGGACCGGAAGGGCCGTGACGGCGGCGCAGCTGCCGCCGAGAAGACCGCGTACGTTGAGCGCGTCGTCGCGATCAACCGCGTCGCCAAGGTTGTGAAGGGTGGTCGTCGCTTCAGCTTCACCGCGCTGGTCGTGGTGGGCGACGGTGACGGCACCGTGGGTGTCGGCTACGGCAAGGCCAAGGAGGTGCCGGCCGCCATCGCCAAGGGCGTTGAGGAGGCCAAGAAGCACTTCTTCAAGGTCCCCCGTATCCAGGGCACCATCCCGCACCCGATCGAGGAGCGCTGCGCTGCCGGTCAGGTGCTGCTGCGCCCGGCTTCCCCGGGTACCGGCGTTATCGCCGGCGGCCCGGTGCGTGCGGTGCTTGAGTGCGCCGGCATCCACGATGTGCTGTCGAAGTCGCTTGGCTCCGACAACGCGATCAACATCGTGCACGCGACCGTGGCGGCCCTGAAGGGCCTGCAGCGTCCCGAGGAGATCGCGGCCCGCCGCGGTCTGCCGCTTGAGGACGTCGCCCCCGCGGCTCTGCTGCGTGCGCGTGCCGGGGCGGGTGCGTAATGGCCCGCCTCAAGATCACGCAGACGAAGTCGTACATCGGCAGCAAGCAGAACCACCGTGACACGCTGCGTTCGCTTGGCCTGAAGAAGGTCAACGACGTGGTCGTCAAGGAGGACCGTCCTGAGTTCCGCGGCATGGTGCACACCGTCCGCCACCTCGTGACGGTCGAGGAGGTCGACTGATCATGGCGGAGCAGAACCCGCTCAAGATCCACAACCTCCGTCCCGCCCCGGGCGCCAAGACCGCCAAGACCCGTGTCGGTCGTGGTGAGGCGTCGAAGGGTAAGACGGCCGGTCGTGGCACCAAGGGCACCAAGGCCCGCTACCAGGTTCCGGAGCGCTTCGAGGGTGGGCAGATGCCCCTCCACATGCGCCTCCCGAAGCTCAAGGGCTTCAAGAACCCGTTCCGCACCGAGTACCAGGTCGTGAACCTGGACAAGCTCGCGGCCCTCTACCCCGAGGGTGGCGAGGTCACCGTGGCCGACCTGGTCGCCAAGGGTGCGGTGCGCAAGAACAGCCTCGTCAAGGTCCTTGGCCAGGGCGAGATCTCCGTGGCGCTGCAGGTGACGGTTGACGCCGTCTCCGGCTCCGCCAAGGAGAAGATTGCCGCCGCCGGCGGCTCCGTCACCGAGCTCGTCTGATCCGAGCCGACTCGATGGCGTGAACACTTACCGGGGATGCCTCGCAAAAGGGGCATCCCCGGTTGGTCGTTCCTAGGGGGGCACGGTCGCCGGTAAGGTGGCGTGCACTGTTAACTTCAGCCCTGTGTGCCCACTTGGGCCACGGGGCCGTCATTGACCGCTAACTGACAAATATTCGTCGATCCTCAAGACCGTCACCTCTGACGCAGTAGCGCGGGGGTCGCAGGAGGCACCGTGCTCACCGCGTTCGCCCGGGCGTTCCAGACGCCCGACCTGCGCAAGAAGCTGCTCTTCACGCTCGCCATCATCGTGCTGTACCGGCTGGGGTCCCACATCCCGATCCCCGGCGTCAGCTATCAGAATGTGCAGATCTGTGTCGACGCGGCCTCGCGAGGCAACAACAGCCTGTTCGGCCTGGTGAACATGTTCAGCGGTGGAGCGCTGCTGCAGATCACCATCTTCGCGCTCGGCATCATGCCGTACATCACGGCGAGCATTATCCTGCAGCTGCTGACCGTGGTGATCCCGCGCCTGGAGGCCCTGAAGAAGGAGGGCCAGGCCGGCACCGCGAAGATCACGCAGTACACGCGTTATCTCACCGTCGCCCTGGCCGTGCTCCAGGGCACCGGCCTGGTGGCCACCGCCCGCAGCGGCGCGCTCTTCCCGAGCTGCCCGGTGCGCGACCAGATCGTCCCGGACCAGTCGATCTTCACCACCGTCGTCATGGTGATCACCATGACCGCGGGCACCGCCGCCGTGATGTGGCTCGGCGAGCTGATCACCGACCGCGGCATCGGCAACGGCATGTCCATCCTGATGTTCATCTCCATCGCCGCCGGCTTCCCCGGCGCGCTGTGGGCCATCAAGAAGAGCGGCAGCCTCGCCCAGGGCTGGATCGAGTTCGGCACGGTCATCCTGATCGGCTTTGTGATGGTGGGGCTCGTCGTCTTCGTCGAACAGGCCCAGCGCCGTATCCCCGTCCAGTACGCGAAGCGCATGATCGGCCGCCGTTCGTACGGCGGAACCTCCACCTACATCCCGCTGAAGGTGAACCAGGCGGGTGTGATTCCCGTCATCTTCGCCTCGTCGCTGCTCTACATCCCGGCGCTCGTCGCACAGTTCTCCAACTCGGACTCGGCCTGGAAGCGGTGGATCGAGGCGCACTTCGTACGGGGTGACCACCCGTATTACATCGCCACGTACTTCGTCCTCATCGTGTTCTTCGCCTTCTTCTATGTGGCGATCTCGTTCAACCCCGAGGACGTCGCGGACAACATGAAGAAGTATGGTGGCTTCATCCCGGGCATCCGGGCTGGCCGACCGACCGCTGAGTATCTGAGCTATGTGCTCAACCGGATCACCTGGCCGGGCTCGCTGTACCTGGGCCTGATCGCTCTTGTGCCGACGATGGCGTTGGCAGGCTTCGGCGGCGCAAACCAGAACTTCCCCTTCGGCGGGACAAGCATCCTCATCATCGTGGGTGTGGGTCTGGAGACCGTGAAGCAGATCGAGAGCCAGCTCCAGCAGCGCAACTACGAAGGGTTCCTCCGCTGATGCGAATCGTCCTCGTCGGGCCTCCGGGCGCCGGCAAGGGAACGCAGGCCGCGTACCTTGCCGAGAACCTGTCGATCCCGCACATCTCCACGGGCGACCTCTTCCGCGCCAACATCAGCCAGGGCACGGAGCTGGGGCTCAAGGCCAAGGCGTACATGGACGCGGGCGATCTGGTGCCGGACGAGGTCACCATCGGCATGGCCAAGGACCGCATGGAGGAGCCGGACGCCGAGCAGGGCTTCCTGCTGGACGGCTTCCCGCGCAATGTCTCGCAGGCCGAGGCGCTCGACGCGACGCTGAAGTCCGAGGGCATGACGCTGGACGCGGTGCTGGACCTGGAGGTCCCGGAGGACGAGGTGGTCAAGCGGATCGCCGGCCGCCGGATCTGCCGCAATGACTCCAGCCATGTCTTCCATGTGACGTACTCCCCGGCGAAGACCGAGGGCGTCTGCGACGTCTGCGGCGGCGAGCTCTACCAGCGGGACGACGACTCCGAGGAGACCGTCCGCAAGCGGCTTGAGGTCTACCACACGCAGACCGAGCCGATCATCGACTACTACAAGGCCCAGGGCCTGGTGGTCACCATCTCCGCGCTGGGCAAGGTCACCGAGGTGACGCAGCGGGCGATGGAGGCGCTGAAGAAGTCCGGCCAGGACTGAGGCGAGTCTTTCCCGGTACGGCCGCGGTGTCCGCTGGACGCCGCGGCCGTACTGTTGAGCACATGAGCACGGAGCCCGGCGAGGCTTGAGCAGACACGACGATGGCGGAAGGCAGCAGAGGCATGGTGCAGATCAAGACCCCGGAGCAGATCGCGAAAATGCGCGAGGCGGGGCTGGTCGTCGCCGCCATCCACGCCGCGACCCGCGAGGCGGCGGTCCCCGGCGCCACGACCAGGGATCTGGACGAGGTCGCCCGCAAGGTGATCGCCGACCATGGGGCGAAGTCGAACTTCCTCGGGTACGGCGGGTTCCCCGCGACCATCTGCACCTCGGTCAACGAGGTCGTCGTCCACGGCATCCCCAGTGAGGACGTCGTCCTCAAGGACGGCGACATCATTTCCATCGACGCGGGCGCCATCGTCGACGGCTGGCACGGCGACGCCGCGTACACCGCCTTCGTGGGCTCCGGGCACGCCCCGGAGCTGATCGAGCTCTCCCGGGTGACCCAGGAGTCGATGTGGGCGGGCATCGCCGCGATGAAGAACGGCAACCGGCTGGTCGACATCTCGCGCGCCATTGAGACGTACATCCGCCGCCAGCCGCGGCCGGCTACGGGCAAGTACGGGATCATCGAGGAGTACGGGGGCCACGGCATCGGCAGCGAGATGCACATGGACCCGCATCTGCTGAACTACGTCACCCGGAAGCGCGGGCGCGGTCCGAAGCTGGTCCCCGGCTTCTGCCTGGCCATCGAGCCGATGGTCTCGCTGGGCACCCCGCACACCGAGGTCCTTGAGGACGACTGGACGGTCATCACGACGGACGGCACCTGGTCCTCGCACTGGGAGCACTCGGTGGCGCTGACGGAGGACGGTCCGCTGGTGCTGACGGCGGTCGACGGAGGCAAGGCGAAGCTCGCGGAACTGGGCGTGACCGCGGCGCCGGACCCCCTGGGCTGAGCGCCGGTACACCCCTCGGGCCGAGCCTGTGCCTCTTTTGGCTTAAGGCCCCCCGTGCTCCGTACACCCACAGCTTAAGAATCTTGTACGTTGGGCAGACTCCCCGGATTCGTCTTTTCCGGGAGCCTCACGTAGACTGATGCGTCGGCTCTCGTGTATCCGCATGCCCTCACATGGGAAGCGGTCCCGCGGGAGCTGATCAAGGTAGCCGATCCGAAGGGCGAAGCGTGGCCAAGAAGCAAGGTGCCATCGAGATCGAGGGCACCGTGATCGAGTCCCTCCCGAACGCCATGTTCAAGGTGGAGCTCCAAAACGGTCACAAGGTCCTCGCGCACATTTCCGGCAAGATGCGGATGCACTACATCCGTATCCTTCCGGACGACCGGGTCGTCGTGGAGCTTTCCCCGTACGACCTGACGCGTGGACGGATCGTCTACCGCTACAAGTAGATCTTGTCGGCGCCCTGTCCTACGGGGCGTGGACACTGACCCGGAGAACCTCACATCCCATGAAGGTCAAGCCGAGCGTCAAGAAGATCTGCGACAAGTGCAAGGTGATCCGCCGCCACGGCCGGGTCATGGTCATCTGTGACAACCTGCGCCACAAGCAGCGCCAGGGCTGACGCACGACCATCACCGCCTCGCACGCGAGATCGCAGTTCTTCGCGCGACGCACCACATGTACATACGCAGGGCCCGCCTGGCCAGTGCACCGCACAACGGCCGGCGACACCTCCGGCGGAGGCCGGGGACCAGGCCGTACCACTCTCCTCACGGGGAGGGTCGGCGGCCGTGGAGCGGCTCTGCTGAAGACCTCCGCATAGCAACAGGAGCCATGAATGGCACGCCTTGAAGGCGTTGACCTCCCGCGCGACAAGCGCATCGAGGTCGCCCTCACTTACGTGTTCGGCATCGGGCGCACCCGGTCCCAGGAGACCCTCGCCGCCACCGGTGTCGACCCCAACACCCGTGTTCGTGACCTGGCCGAAGAGGACCTGGTCAAGATCCGCGAGTACGTGGACGTCAACTTCCAGACCGAAGGTGACCTCCGCCGCGACATCCAGGCCAACATCCGCCGCAAGGTCGAGATCGGCTGCTACCAGGGTCTGCGTCACCGCCGTGGCCTGCCGGTCCGCGGTCAGCGCACCAGCACGAACGCCCGTACCCGCAAGGGCCCGCGTCGCGCCATCGCCGGCAAGAAGAAGCCGGGCAAGAAGTAGTCCGCAGCCAGGACGCTCATCAGCGGTCTTCGCTGTAGGACCGACCACCTCCCCGTAGGAGTAAAAGGATGCCCCCCAAGGGACGTCAGGGCGCAGCCAAGAAGGTGCGCCGCAAGGAAAAGAAGAACGTCGCTCACGGCCACGCGCACATCAAGAGCACGTTCAACAACACGATCGTGTCGATCACGGACCCGACCGGCAACGTGATCTCCTGGGCCTCCGCCGGCCACGTCGGCTTCAAGGGCTCGCGCAAGTCCACCCCGTTCGCCGCGCAGATGGCCGCCGAGTCGGCCGCGCGCCGCGCGCAGGAGCACGGCATGCGCAAGGTCGACGTCTTTGTGAAGGGTCCCGGCTCCGGCCGTGAGACCGCGATCCGCTCCCTCCAGGCCACCGGCCTTGAGGTCGGCTCGATCCAGGACGTCACCCCGACCCCGCACAACGGCTGCCGCCCGCCGAAGCGCCGCCGCGTCTGACGCGGTGCGCTCTCCGCGCGAGCGGAGGTGAACCGCGCGCGCACGCACGCCGTCGCGTCTGATGCGCGTCGCTTCACCTGGGTGTTCCGGGCGGTACGGCTCGAAAGGGCCGTGCCGCCCGTACCCTTGCAGTACGCAGTACCCGTCGGGCGTCAAATAGCGGGCGCCCACGACTGAAGGATCTGATCCACACATGCTGATCGCTCAGCGTCCCTCGTTGACCGAAGAGGTCGTCGACGAGTACCGCTCCCGGTTCGTCATCGAGCCGCTGGAGCCGGGCTTCGGCTACACCCTCGGCAACTCCCTCCGCCGTACGCTCCTCTCCTCGATCCCGGGTGCGGCGGTCACGTCCATCCGCATCGACGGAGTTCTGCACGAGTTCACCACCGTGCCGGGCGTCAAGGAGGACGTCACCGACCTCATCCTCAACATCAAGCAGCTGGTCGTGAGCAGCGAGCACGACGAGCCGGTCGTGATGTACCTGCGCAAGCAGGGTCCGGGCCTGGTCACCGCCGCCGACATCGCGCCGCCGGCCGGTGTCGAGGTGCACAACCCCGACCTGGTGCTCGCCACGCTGAACGGCAAGGGCAAGCTGGAGATGGAGCTGACCGTCGAGCGCGGTCGCGGCTATGTCTCCGCCGTGCAGAACAAGCAGGTGGGCCAGGAGATCGGCCGTATCCCGGTCGACTCCATCTACTCGCCGGTGCTCAAGGTCACGTACAAGGTCGAGGCCACGCGTGTCGAGCAGCGCACCGACTTCGACAAGCTGATCGTCGACGTCGAGACCAAGCAGGCCATGCGTCCGCGTGACGCCATGGCGTCGGCCGGCAAGACGCTGGTCGAGCTGTTCGGTCTGGCGCGCGAGCTCAACATCGACGCCGAGGGCATCGACATGGGCCCGTCCCCGACGGACGCCGCCCTCGCCGCGGACCTGGCGCTGCCGATCGAGGAGCTGGAGCTCACGGTCCGCTCGTACAACTGCCTCAAGCGTGAGGGCATCCACTCCGTGGGCGAGCTCGTCGCGCGCTCCGAGGCCGACCTGCTCGACATCCGCAACTTCGGCGCGAAGTCGATCGACGAGGTCAAGGCGAAGCTGGCCGGCATGGGCCTGGCCCTCAAGGACAGCCCGCCCGGATTCGACCCGACCGCCGCGGCGGACGCCTTCGGGGCGGACGACGACGCGGACGCGGGCTTCGTCGAGACCGAGCAGTACTGAGTGCCTCCCGCAGGGTTACGGGGCCCACGGCGTGGGCCCCTCGCCCTGCGGGCCGCGGCGCACCTTCCCCGGGGCTCCGCCCCGGCACCGGTGTGGTTTCTCCGGCCCTCCGGGCCGTATGGGGTTGCCCGGCTCCGGCCGGGCGGTTCCGCGGCGCTCCGGGCCGGGGGCGGTTTGCCGTCCGGCATGGCCGTGGGGCGTCTGACCGGCTGCGGCCGGGTGGTTCTGCGGTCCTTTCGGGCCGGGGGAGGTTGCCTGGTTCGCGTGGCCGTTCTGCGACCCTGCGGGTCGGCTTGCCTCTCCGGGGCTTCGCCCCCGGAGCGCTGTACCCGGCTCCGCCGGTACGGTTTCTTTCTCCGGCCCTCCGGGCCGTGAGGAGTGGCCCGGCTCCGTCGGGTGGCTCTCCGGTCGCTCGGGGCGGGGAGGCACGCACCGGCCCGGGTGTGGGAAGGGTCTTGGTCCTCAAGGCCGGGGGAGGCGTCGGCCTTGGCCTGGCGTTGTCGGCTCCGTCGGTCCTCCGGGTCGGGGCCGGGAAGCGATGCATTCGCCGTGGTGTGGGTGGCATCTTGGCCCTGCGAGGCGCGGAAGCGCACCGGGCCAGGCATGCTGGGCCGCGAGAAGGGCGCACCGGCCAGGTGCGCAGCGCTCCGCGTCGCGGGGCGGGCCGGCCGCAGGCCGGAAGTGCAGGGCCCGGGCGGCAGCCCGGGCGGACAAGGTTTCCCCGGTCACCGACCGGGGGTGCGCGAGGGGCCGCAAGCCCCTCGCACAGGCTGACATCGGTACCTGATACGGCCGGTGCAGATCACAAGGAGAAGAACCATGCCGAAGCCCGCCAAGGGCGCCCGTCTGGGCGGCAGCGCCGCGCACGAGAAGCTGCTTCTCGCGAACCTCGCGAAGTCGCTCTTCGAGCACGGCCGCATCACCACGACCGAGGCCAAGGCCCGCCGCCTGCGTCCGGTCGCGGAGCGTCTGATCACCAAGGCGAAGAAGGGCGACATCCACAACCGTCGCCAGGTGCTGCAGACGATCACGGACAAGGGCATCGTCCACACGCTCTTCACCGAGATCGCTCCGCGCTACGCCGAGCGCCCGGGTGGCTACACCCGTATCACCAAGATCGGCAACCGTCGTGGCGACAACGCCCCGATGGCTGTGATCGAGCTGGTCGAGGGCGAGATCGCCAAGAAGGCGACCGTCGCCGAGGCCGAGGCCGCGACCAAGCGCGCGGTGAAGGAGGCCGAGCAGGCCGCCGAGGCTCCGGCCGAGGAGTCCAAGGAGGCGTGAGCCTCCAGCTCCCGTGTGAGCGGGGGTGAAGGCCGGGCCCGGCGGGGCTCTGGCCGGCGGACGGGCCCGCACCCCTCGGGGGCGGGCCCGTTCCGTGTGTGCAGCGGTTTGAGAGGATCGATCGCGTGAGCGATGAGGTGGAGCCCGGCTTCGTACGGGTGCGGCTGGATCTGTCGTACGACGGCAGGGACTTCTCCGGCTGGGCCAAGCAGGCCCGCGGTCAGCGGACCGTCCAGGGGGAGATCGAGGACGCCCTGCGCACGGTGACCCGCTCCTCGCAGACGTACGAGCTGACGGTCGCGGGCCGCACCGACGCGGGCGTGCACGCCCGCGGACAGGTCGCGCACGTGGATCTGCCCGAGGAGGTCTGGGCCGGGCACCGGGACAAGCTGCTGCGGCGGCTGGCCGGACGGCTGTCGCACGATGTCCGCGTATGGCGGGTCACCGAGGCCCCCGCCGGTTTCAACGCCCGCTTCTCGGCGATCTGGCGGCGCTACGCCTACCGTGTGACCGACAATCCCGGCGGCGTCGACCCGCTGCTGCGCGGCCACGTCCTCTGGCACGACTGGCCGCTGGACGCCGACGCCATGAACGAGGCGGCCCGCGGTCTGGTCGGCGAGCATGACTTCGCCGCGTACTGCAAGAAGCGCGACGGCGCGACCACCATCAGGACCCTCCAGCAGCTCTTCTGGGAGCGGGACCCGGCGTCCGGGATTCTCACCGCGACCGTGCGCGCCGACGCCTTCTGCCACAACATGGTGCGCTCGCTCGTCGGCGCGCTGCTGTTCGTGGGCGACGGCCACCGGCCGCCGGACTGGCCGGCGAAGGTGCTGGCCGCGGGCGTACGGGACTCCGCCGTGCATGTCGTACGGCCGCATGGCCTGACCCTCGAAGAGGTCGGCTATCCGGCGGACGAGCTGCTGGCCGCCCGCAACCGCGAGGCCCGCAACAGGCGGTCACTGCCCGCCGGCGCTCCCGGCGGGGGCGGTGGCTGCTGCTGAGGCCTGTGCCTCGCCGCGGCGCACGATCTGCCGGAAGGTGAACTCCGCCACGTCGTCCCCGCTCTGGAAGGCCTTGGAGTCGTCCTTGGTGACGGACTTGGGCGTGGTGTAGCCGGTGGCGGTGAAGTAGGCGTAGCGCCCGTAGTGGTTGGCGGTGAAGCGGCACACCGGGCCGCCTTTGCAGAAGGCGGGGACGCCCGCGCCGGGCAGCGGGGCGATGCTGCCGGCCGACTGCTCCACGGTCTTCTTCGCCTTGGCCTCTGTCTCGAAGACGGCGACGCCGACGGTGACGGCGATGCCGTCCCGCGTGTACGTGGCGCGCAGCACCCGGTCGCAGCCGTTGGCGGTCAGGACCGCGCCGAGTCCGCCCTTGGCGACGGCGGCGCAGTTCTCGGTGTCGCCGGTCGCGCCCTTCAGATAGCCGCGGTCGCCCATGGTGAGCCGCTTGCCGGGGAACAGCGAGCCGGCGCTCAGCGGGGCCGTGTCCTTGTCGGCGCTGGAGATGAACTCCTTGGGGTCGGGCGGCGGCAGCGGGGCGACGGAGGAGAAGGACGGCTCGGGCCGCGCGGTGTCGGACGACAGATCCGGGGGCCCGGGGAGCTGGCTGGCGCCCGTGCCGCCCGCGCGCCGGTCGTCGCCGGAGCCGTTGGCGGTGACGATCGCGGTTGCGACGATGCCGGCGACCGCCGCGGCGGCGAGCGCGCCCCCGCCGATCAGCAGCCAGCGCTTGCGGCGCGCACGGGTGGCGGAGGCGTCGGCGAGAGCGGCCCAGTCAGGACTCTGGGACCCGCCCCCCAGGGGGTCGGACGACGGCTGCCCGTAGGGGTTGTGCGGATTGAACTGGTGCTGCGGCTGCTGCTGTGATCCTCCGGGGCTCCACTGAGGTCCCCCCTGCCCAAAGCTCATGCCGCGCATCCTAAACCTGTTGGGGGAGACCGCTCCGCCCGGTCAGAATCGGCGCATGGGACATCTGGAAGCCGCGCATCTGGAGTACTACCTGCCGGATGGGCGGGCGCTGCTGGCCGATGCCTCGTTCCGGGTGGGCGAGGGTGCGGTGGCCGCGCTGGTGGGGGCGAACGGCGCGGGCAAGACGACGCTGCTGCGGCTGCTGGCGGGGGAGCTGCAGCCGCACGGAGGGTCGGTGTCCGCGAGCGGCGGGCTGGGGGTGATGCCTCAATTCATTGGCTCGATGGGGGCACCTCCCGTGCCCGGAGGGCTACGGGGGAGGGACGAGCGCACGGTGCGCGATCTGCTGGTGTCAGTGGCCCAGCCGCGTATCCGCCAGGCGGCGCGGGCGGTCGACGCGGCCGAACAATTGATCATGACGGTGGACGATGAGGCGGCGCAGCTGCGGTATGCGCAGGCGCTGAGCGACTGGGCGGAGGCGCGGGGGTACGAGGCCGAGACGGTCTGGGACATCTGCACGACGGCGGCGCTGGGCGTCCCGTATGAGAAGGCCCAGTGGCGTCAGGTGCGGACGCTCAGCGGGGGTGAGCAGAAGCGGCTGGTGCTGGAGGCGCTGCTGCGCGGCCCGGACGAGGTGCTGCTGCTGGATGAGCCGGACAACTATCTGGACGTTCCCGGCAAGCGGTGGCTGGAGGAGCGGCTGGCCGAGACCCGTAAGACGGTGCTGTTCGTCTCGCATGACCGGGAGCTGCTGGCACGGTCGGCCCAGAAGATCGTGGCGGTGGAGCCGGGGCCGGCGGGGTCGGACGTCTGGGTGCACGGCGGGGGCTTCGGGACGTTCCACGAGGCGCGGCGGGAGAGGTTCGCGCGGTTCGAGGAGCTGAAGCGGCGCTGGGACGAGGAGCACGCACGGCTGAAGGCGCTGGTGCTGCGGCTGCGGCAGCAGGCGGCGAACAGTCCCGACATGGCCTCCCGCTACCGCGCGATGCAGACCCGGCTGAAGAGGTTCGAGGACGCCGGGCCGCCGCCGGAGCCGCCGAGGGAGCAGGACATCCGTATGCGGCTGCGGGGCGGGCGGACCGGGGTGCGGGCGCTGACCTGCGCCCGGCTGGCGCTGACCGGGCTGATGAAACCGTTCGACCTGGAGGTCTTCTACGGGGAGCGGGTCGCGGTGCTCGGTTCGAACGGCTCCGGGAAGTCCCACTTCCTGCGGCTGCTGGCGGGGGAGCCGGTGGCGCACGAGGGCGAGTGGAAGCTGGGCGCGCGCGTGGTGCCGGGACACTTCGCCCAGACCCATGCGCATCCGGAGCTGCTCGGGCGGACGCTCGTCGACATCCTGTGGACTGAGCATGCCAAGGACCGGGGCAGGGCGATGAGCGCGCTGCGGCGGTATGAGCTGGAGCGCCAGGGCGACCAGGTGTTCGAGAAGCTGTCCGGCGGACAGCAGGCCCGCTTCCAGATCCTGCTGCTGGAGCTCGCCGGCACGACGGCCCTGCTCCTCGACGAGCCGACGGACAACCTGGACCTGGAGAGTGCTGAGGCGCTGCAGGAGGGGCTGGAGGCGTACGAGGGGACGGTGCTGGCGGTGACGCACGACCGGTGGTTCGCTCGCTCGTTCGACCGCTTTCTGGTCTTCGGCGCGGATGGGCGGGTCCGGGAGACGGAGGGTCCGGTCTGGGATGAGCGGAGGGTCCAGCGAGCGCGGTGAGCCTCCCGGGGGGCCCGGGCCCCGGGCCCCGGCCCCGGGGGCCCCGCGCCGCACGGGGCGCCCGGGGCCGGGAGGCGCACTCGCACCCCGCCGGAGGCGCTGCCGTCGTTTTGACCGCGAGGCGGCCGTCCGGCTATTCTTCTGGTTCGTTATGCGTATTGGCTTGCTCTATCTCACGTGACGGGCCCTTACGCCGGTCCACCGGGCCGATGACCAGCGGCAGGCACGCGGTTTGCGTCACCGCAGTGCTGCCAAGGCTGTCGTGATCGTCCGGGTGGCCTTGTCAGGACCCCATTCACTGAAGAAGCGAAGGCTACGACCGTGCGTACGTACAGCCCCAAGCCCGGCGATGTGACGCGCCAGTGGCACATCATCGACGCGCAGGACGTTGTCCTGGGCCGTCTGGCGACCACCGCCGCAACCCTTCTGCGGGGCAAGCACAAGCCGATCTATGCTCCGCACGTTGACGCTGGTGACTTCGTCATCATCATCAACGCCGATAAGGTGCACCTCTCCGGCAACAAGCGGACCCAGAAGATGGCGTACCGCCACTCCGGCTACCCGGGTGGTCTGCGCTCCGTCCGCTACGACGAGCTGCTTGAGAAGAACCCCGAGAAGGCCGTCGAGAAGGCCGTCAAGGGCATGCTCCCCAAGAACAGCCTGGGCCGTCAGATGCTCTCGAAGCTGAAGGTCTACGCGGGCGACCAGCACCCGCACGGCGCTCAGCAGCCGGTCCCGTACGAGATCACCCAGGTCGCGCAGTAAGTCCGGCCACCCCTAAGACGAAGAGAATCTGAGGAGAATCGTGGCCGAGACCACCGCTGAGCAGCCTCTCGACGAGAACGTCGAGAACGTCGACATCGAGCACTACACCACCGAGTCCGAGACGCCGCTCGAGGGCGAGTACACCACTGAGTCCATGGCGTCCCGCTTCGGCGAGCCGCAGCCGGCCGCCGGCCTGGGCCGTCGCAAGAACGCGATCGCCCGTGTCCGGATCGTCCCCGGCTCCGGCAAGTGGAAGATCAACGGTCGCACCCTTGAGGACTACTTCCCCAACAAGGTGCACCAGCAGGAAGTCAACGAGCCCTTCAAGGTGCTTGAGCTTGAGGGCCGCTATGACGTCATCGCCCGCATCGCGGGCGGCGGCGTCTCCGGCCAGGCCGGCGCGCTGCGCCTCGGCGTGGCCCGCGCGCTGAACGAGGCGGACGTGGAGAACAACCGCGGCGCCCTGAAGAAGGCCGGCTTCCTCCGCCGCGACGACCGTGCGGTCGAGCGCAAGAAGGCCGGTCTGAAGAAGGCCCGCAAGGCCCCGCAGTACAGCAAGCGCTAATCGCGCGCTGGCCTGCAACGGCTACTGGAACGCCCCGGCGGCACTCCGTGCTGCCGGGGCGTTCGTCATTGACCGGCCCGGGGCGTATAACGAGCGAGGACACGCCCAGGGGCCCGGATTTTCGCAGTACGGAGCAACTCTCGGAGGACAGCTGTGGGACGACTCTTCGGCACGGACGGTGTGCGCGGTGTCGCCAATGCGGATCTGACGGCGGAGCTGGCGCTCGGCCTGTCGGTCGCGGCGGCGCATGTGCTGGCCGAGGCGGGGACGTTTGAAGGGCATCGGCCGACCGCCGTGGTCGGACGCGATCCCCGTGCCTCAGGAGAGTTCCTGGAAGCTGCCGTCGTCGCCGGGCTCGCCAGCGCCGGTGTCGACGTGCTGCGCGTCGGTGTGCTGCCGACGCCCGCCGTCGCGTATCTGACCGGCGCGCTCGGCGCTGACCTCGGTGTGATGCTCTCCGCGAGCCACAACGCGATGCCCGACAACGGCATCAAGTTCTTCGCGCGCGGCGGCCATAAGCTGGCCGACGAGCTGGAGGACCGTATCGAGGCCGTCTACGCGGAGCACAGGACCGGCGCGCCGTGGGACCGGCCGACCGGAGCCGGCGTGGGCCGGGTGCGGGACTACGACGAGGGCTTCGACAAGTACGTCGCCCATCTCATCGGCGTGCTGCCCAACCGTCTCGACGGGCTGAAGGTCGTCCTCGACGAGGCGCACGGCGCGGCCGCCCGGGTCTCCCCCGAGGCGTTCGCCCGGGCCGGGGCCGAAGTGGTGACCATCGGCGCCTCCCCGGACGGCCTCAACATCAACGACGGCTGCGGCTCCACCCATCTGGACCAGCTGAAGGCGGCCGTCGTCGAGCACGGCGCGGACTTCGGCATCGCGCACGACGGAGACGCCGACCGCTGCCTCGCCGTGGACGCGGCGGGCAACGAGATCGACGGCGACCAGATCCTGGCGGTGCTCGCGCTCGCCCTGCGCGAGGCCGGTGCGCTGCGCGGCGACACGGTCGTCGCCACCGTTATGTCGAACCTCGGCTTCAAGCTGGCCATGGAGCGGGAGGGCGTAACGCTGGTGCAGACCGCGGTCGGCGACCGGTACGTCCTGGAGGCGATGAAGGAGCACGGCTACGCGCTCGGCGGCGAGCAGTCCGGGCATGTGATCGTGCTGGACCACGCCACGACGGGCGACGGCACGCTCACCGGGCTGCTGCTGGCCGCGCGTGTCGCGGCGACCGGCCGTCCGCTGGCGGAGCTGGCGGCGGTGATGGAGCGGCTGCCGCAGGTGCTGATCAACGTCAAGGACGTGGACAAGTCGCGGGTGAAGACCTCGGCCGAGCTGGCGAGCGCCGTGGCGGAGGCGGAGCGTGAGCTGGGCGAGACGGGCCGGGTCCTGCTGCGTCCCTCCGGGACCGAGCCGCTGGTGCGCGTCATGGTCGAGGCCGCGGACCTGGAGCAGGCGCGGTCGGTCGCGAGCCGTCTCGCCGATGTGGTGAAGTCGGCGCTGGGCTGACCCGGCTGACGAAGCGTCAAGGGCCGCTGGCTGTACGCGAAGGGCCGCCCCCGCGGGGGGCGGCCCTTCGCCGTGTCGGGCCGTTGTGCGGTCGGTCAGAGCTTGCGCAGCGACAGGCGCTGGACCTTGTGGTCCGGGCCCTTGCGCAGCACCAGCGTGGCGCGGCCGCGGGTGGGGGCCACATTCTCCAGCAGGTTCACCTTGTTGACGGTGCGCCAGGTGGTGCGCGCGTAGTCCAGCGCCTCCTCCTCGGAGACCTGGGTGTACTTGCGGAAGTACGAGAACGGGTTCTGGAAGGCCGTCTCGCGCAGCTTGCGGAAGCGGTTGAGGTACCAGGTCTCGATGTCCTCGGGGCGGGCGTCCACATACACGCTGAAGTCGAAGTAGTCGGCCAGACCGACCCGGGTGCGGCCGTCCTTGCCGGGCAGGGCGGGCTGCAGAACGTTCAGCCCCTCGACGATCAGGATGTCCGGACGGCGCACGGTCAGCACCTCGCCCGGCACTCTGTCATAGATCAGATGGGAGTAGACGGGGGCGGTGACCTCGTCTTTTCCCGCCTTGATATCGGCGACGAAGCGGGTCAGCGCCCGCCGGTCGTAGGACTCGGGGAAACCTTTCCGCGACATCAGCCCGCGGGACTGGAGCTCCTTCATGGGCAGCAGAAAGCCGTCGGTGGTGACCCGCTCCACGCGCGGGTGCTCGGGCCAGCGGGCCAGCAGCGCCTGCAGCAGCCGGGCGACGGTCGACTTGCCGACGGCGACGCTGCCCGCGACCCCTATGACGAAGGGCGTGCCGCGCTGTGCGCCGTGGCCGTCTCCCGCGTCGCCCAGGAATGTGTTGAGCGCACCCCGCAGACCGGCTGTGGCCTGCACATACAGATTGAGCAGCCGGGACAGCGGGAGATAGACGTCCCGGACCTCGTCCAGATCGATGACGTCGCCGAGACCGCGCAGCCGCTCGACCTCCTCGGCGGTGAGGGGGAGCGGGGTCTTGTCACGCAGCGCGCTCCACTCGGCGCGGGTCAGATCGACATACGGGGTGGGGGCGGGCTCGGAGCGACGGTGGGCGCTTCGTGGCGGCGAAGAGATCACTCAGCCATTGTCACGGCTGTACGGCGGCTGTGGGTCGTGGGTTCGGTCACGTGGGTTGCGACTGTTTTGCCCATTTATGACCTGCTGACCGATGAGGAATGTCAGTGGCGTGCGTCACAGTTGTCAGAGAAGTGAGCGCTGACCCCGGCGCTCGCAGCCGGTGTCCGCCGATCCGAGGGGAATCCCATGACGTACGCGATCCAGGCGGAGGGCCTGGCCAAACGCTTCAAGGAGACCCAGGCGCTCGCCGGGGTGGACCTGGCGGCACGCACCGGCTCGGTGCTCGGGATGCTCGGGCCCAATGGCGCGGGGAAGACCACGGCCGTCCGGATCTTCGCCACACTGCTGCAGCCAGACGGCGGCAGAGCCGAGGTCGCCGGTCACGACGTGGTGCGGGAAGCGAGCGCGGTGCGCGCGGCGGTCGGCCTGACCGGGCAGTACGCGGCAGTGGACGAGAATCTCACCGGCACCGAGAATCTGCTGCTGATCGGCCGGCTGCTGGGCATGCCGCGGCGCGACTCCAGGGCGCGGGCCAAGGAGCTGCTGGAGCGCTTTCAGCTCTCGGAGGCCGCGGGGCGGGCCGTGAAGACGTTCTCCGGCGGTATGCGGCGACGGCTCGACCTGGCGGCCAGCCTGGTCGGACGGCCGAGGATTCTGTTCCTTGACGAGCCGACGACGGGGCTCGATCCGCACAGCAGGGGCGAGCTGTGGGACATGCTGCGCGGCCTGGTGGCCGACGGGGTGACCGCGCTGCTCACCACCCAGTATCTGAACGAGGCCGATCAGCTCGCCGACCGGATCGTGGTGATCGACAAGGGCCGGGTCATCGCCGAAGGCACGCCGAACGAGCTGAAGGCGCAGGTCGGAGGACAGGTGCTCCAGGTCAGGCCGGTGCACCGGGCGGATCTGATGACCGCCCATGTGCTGGTGATGGAGGCCGCGGGCCCGCAGACGCAGATCGAGGGCGACTCGATCACCGCCCCGGTGAAGGATCCGGCGCTGATGCCCGCCGTGGTGCGCAGGCTGGACGGCGAGGGCATAGCCGTGGGGGAACTGACCCTGCGCCGCTCCTCCCTCGACGAGGTGTTCCTCGCGCTGACCGGGCACCGGGCCGGGCCCGGCCGGTCGGAGCAGCCCTCCGAGGCCGCTGAGGCGGCTGCTGAGACGGCCGCTGAGGCGGCCGCCGTCGCGGGCGACGCCCCCGGCGAAGGGCGCGACGACGTCGAGAGGGCGGTGCGTTAGCCATGGCTGCCACGACGGTCGCCGCTCCGCTGTCCAAGAGCGGGCGGGTGCATCCCCTGGCCGGGCTTCAGCAGACGTTCACGATGGCGTGGCGGAGCCTGGTGGCGGTCAAGCACAATCCCTTGGAGCTGGTGGACTACAGCATCACGCCGATCATGTTCGTGTTTCTGTTCACCTATGTGCTGGGCGGGCAGATGGCGGGGTCGCCCGAGGCATATCTGAAGTACGCGCTGCCCGGGATCATCGTGCAGAACACGCTCTTCATGACGATGTACACGGCCATGGCGCTCAACACCGACCTGACCAAGGGCGTCTTCGACCGGCTGCGGAGCCTGCCGATAGCCCGCTCCGCGCCGCTCATCGGGCGGATCACCGCGGATCTCGCCAAGCATGTGTGGGCGATGCTGCTGATGATCGGCCTGGGCCTGGCGCTGGGCTTCCGGATCACTGGCGGGTTCGACGGGCTGCTGCTGGGCGGCGCACTGGTGATCGTCTTCGCCGCCGCGGTGTCCTGGTCGGCCGTCCTGATCGGGATGCTGGCCGGCGACGCGGAGAAGGTGCAGGCGTTCGCCTTCACTCTGATCTTCCCGATCACCTTCACCAGCAGCGCCTTCGTGCTGGTCGAGACGATGCCCGGATGGCTCCAGGCATGGAGCAACGTCAACCCGGTGTCGCATCTCTCGGACGCCTTCCGCGGACTGCTGCTGGGCGGGCCGGTCGCCGGTCCGGTGCTCTGGTCGCTGGTCTGGGCCGCGGGCATAGCCCTGGTTTTCTATCCGCTGGCGATGCGGGCGTATCGGGCGAAGGCGTGACAGGACGCTGCGTCAGGGGCGTTCGGTCACATGGGTATTACGGTCTTGTTCCGGCGGGGCCTGTGATGATCATTGCGATCGGGCGTGCTTTACCGTGTTCACGACATTCGTCTGAACACGGGGAGAGCCATCGCATGCGCGTCACCGTCGTCCGCCGTACCGCCGTCGCCGCATCCGCGGTCTGCCTGGGTCTGCTGGCCACCGCCTGCAGCGGATCCTCCGATGAGGAGAACAAGTCCTCCGGCAAGGAGGCCGCCCGGAGCGAGAAGCCCGCCGCCGCGGAAGGCGGGGCCAAGACGCTGACCGCCGCCGAGCTGGAGAAGGCCGTCCTGGCACAGGGTGACGTCAAGGGCCACAAGATCGAGAAGGCCTCGGTCGCCGACACCCTCACCGCCGATCAGATCACGGTCGACAAGTCCGAGTGCGAGCCGCTGGCCCACGCCATGACCGGAGCGAAACTGGGCGAGCCCGCCGCGGCCGTCAGCCGTCAGGCGACCCAGGAGCCCGCCGAGCAGCAGAAGGACCTCTCCATCGAGGACATGACCGAGGAGGAGCTCCAGGAGCAGCTCGCCCAGAACTTCAACCTCACCTCCACGCTGGTCGGCCTCGCCTCGTACGAGGGGAAGGGCGCCGAGGAGGCCGTCGCCTCGCTGCGCAGCGCGGCCAAGACCTGCTCCGGCGGGTTCACCGTCGCCGCCCAGGGTGAGAAGACGAAGATCACCAAGGTGGAGGAGATCAAGGTCCCAGGCGGTCAGGAGGTTGTGGGCTGGTCGCTCACCGCCGACCTGGAGGAGGGCGACACCATGCCGACCAAGCTGGCGGTCGTCCGCAAGGACGGCACGCTGGCCCGTTTCGTCGCCGTCAACTTCGGCGGCCTTATGGAGGGCAAGGACTTCCCGCTGCCGACCGCCGTGATCGACGCGCAGGTCGCCAAGCTCGGCTGACCGCGTCCCACGGGCCGGGGTGCGTCGTAGGCTGCCGCCATGTGCGGAATCGTGGGTTACGTCGGCGGACAGTCGGCGCTCGATGTGGTCATGGCGGGTCTCAAGCGGCTGGAGTACCGCGGATATGACTCCGGCGGGGTCGCCGTCCTCGCCGACGGCGGGCTGGCCGCGGCCAAGAAGGCGGGCAAACTCGCCAACCTGGAGAAGGAGCTCGTCGACCGGCCGCTGCCCAGCGGCTCCACCGGCATCGGGCACACCCGGTGGGCCACCCACGGCGCACCCAACGACCGCAACGCCCACCCCCACCTCGACAACGCCGGGCGCGTCGCCGTCGTCCACAACGGCATCATCGAGAACTTCGCCGTCCTGCGCGAGGAGTTGGCCGAGCGCGGCCACACCCTGGCGTCCGAGACGGACACCGAGGTGGTGGCACACCTCCTCGCCGAGTCCTTCTCCTCCTGCGGCGACCTGGCCGAGTCGATGCGCCAGGTGTGCCGGCAGCTCGAAGGGGCATTCACCCTCGTCGCCGTGCACGCCGACGAGCCCGACGTCGTCGTGGGCGCGCGCCGCAACTCCCCGCTGGTGGTGGGCGTCGGAGAGGGCGAGTCCTTCCTCGCCTCCGATGTGGCCGCGTTTATCGCCCACACCCGCTCGGCGATCGAACTCGGCCAGGACCAGGTCGTGGAACTGCGCCGCGACGGGGTCGAGATCACCGACTTCGACGGCGCACCCGCGGACGTCCGCTCGTACCACGTCGACTGGGACGCCTCTGCCGCCGAGAAGGGCGGTTACGACTACTTCATGCTCAAGGAGATCGCCGAGCAGCCCAAGGCCGTCGCCGACACGCTGCTGGGCCGCATCGACGCGGCCGGGTCCCTCACCCTCGACGAGATCCGCATCCCCGTCTCCGTGCTCCGGGAGGCCGACAAGGTCGTCATCGTGGCCTGCGGCACCGCCTTCCACGCCGGGCTCATCGCCAAGTACGCCATCGAGCACTGGACCCGCGTCCCGTGCGAAGTGGAGCTGGCGAGCGAGTTCCGCTACCGGGACCCCATCCTCGGCCAGCGCACCCTGGTGATCGCGATCTCCCAGTCCGGGGAGACCATGGACACCCTCATGGTGCTGCGGCACGCCCGCGAGCAGGGCGCGAGGGTGCTCGCCATCTGCAACACCAACGGCTCCACGATCCCCCGCGAATCCGACGCCGTGCTCTACACACACGCCGGACCGGAGGTCGCCGTCGCCTCGACCAAGGCGTTTCTCACCCAGCTCGTGGCCTGCTATCTGGTCGCCCTCTATCTGGGGCAGGTGCGCGGCACCAAGTGGGGCGACGAGATCCTCGCCGTCATCCGCGACCTGGCGCGCATCTCGCACCAGGTCGAGAAGGTCCTCGACACCATGGAGCCGGTTCGCGAACTCGCGCGCTCCCTCGCCGACAAGAACACCGTGCTCTTCCTGGGGCGGCACGTCGGCTATCCCGTCGCCCTGGAGGGCGCGCTGAAGCTCAAGGAACTCGCCTATATGCACGCCGAGGGCTTCGCCGCGGGCGAGCTGAAGCACGGGCCCATCGCGCTCATCGAGAACGACCTCCCGGTCGTGGTGGTCGTGCCGTCGCCCCGTGGCCGCTCCGTGCTCCACGACAAGATCGTCTCCAATATCCAGGAGATCCGGGCGCGGGGCGCCCGGACGATCGTCATCGCGGAGGACGGCGACGACACGGTCGTCCCGTACGCCGACCACCTCATCCGCATCCCCGCGACGCCCACCCTGCTCCAGCCCCTCGTGGCGACCGTGCCGCTCCAGGTCTTCGCCTGCGAACTGGCCACCGCCCGCGGCAACGAGGTCGACCAGCCGCGCAACCTCGCGAAGTCGGTCACGGTCGAATGATCATCGGGGTGGGGATCGACGTCGCCGAGATCGACCGCTTCACCGCGTCCATGCGGCGCACGCCGGGGATGGCGGAGCGGCTCTTCCTCCGACAAGAACTGCTGCTGCCCAGCGGGGAACGGCGGGGCTTCGCCTCCCTCGCGGCCCGCTTCGCCGCGAAAGAGGCCGTCGCCAAGGCCCTCGGGGCCCCCGCCGGCCTCCACTGGACCGACGCCGAGGTCTACGTCGAGGACTCCGGCCAGCCCCGCCTCCGCGTCACCGGCACGGTGGCGGCGAGAGCCTCGGAGCTGGGGGTGCGGGCGTGGCATGTCTCGCTGAGCCATGACGCGGGGGTGGCGTCGGCGGTGGTGATCGCGGAGGGGTAGTGGGGCGGGCCCGGCGGTTCGTGCGGGTCGCCTGTGGCCCGGGCGAGTGCTTGTCCCTCCCTCCCTCCCCCTACGCCCTGGGGGCGTGGGGGGACCCCCACGTTTCCAGCACCTCGCCGGGTGCGGGCGGGCGGGTGGGCAAGGACCCGCACCCGAGAGGGCGGGTGGGTGGGCAAGAGACCCGCCACCCGCGGGAGCAAGTCGCCGCACCACCGCACCCACTGAGGCACACTCAGGACCATGCGTACCGCCTACCGCGTCGAGACCGTCCGAGCCGCCGAGGCCGCCCTGATGGCCCGGCTCCCCAAGGGCACCCTGATGCACCGCGCCGCCGCCGGCCTCGCCGCGGCATGCGCGGGCCTGCTGGGCCGCGTGTACGGGTCGAGGGTGGTGATCCTCGCCGGCAGCGGAGACAACGGCGGCGACGCCCTGTACGCCGGCGCCCGCCTCGCCCGCCGCGGAGCCGGCGTCGCCGCCGTCCTTCTCGCGCCGGACCGCGCCCACCCCGGCGGCCTCGCCGACCTGCTCGCCGCCGGCGGCTGCGTCGCCGACGACCCGTTCGCGGCGCTGTCCGCCGCGAACCTGGTCCTGGACGGCATCACCGGGATCGGCGGCAAGGGCGGCCTGCGCCCGGACGCCGTCCCCGTGGCCCGCGCGGCCCGCGGTTCGAACGCCGTCGTCGTCGCCGTCGACCTCCCCAGCGGGATCGAGGCGGACACGGGCGAGGTCCGCGGCGAGGTCCTGCGCGCCGATGCGACGGTCACCTTCGGCACCTACAAGCCGGGGCTGCTCATCGACCCGGCCCATGAGCACGCCGGGCCGGTCCGCCTTGTGCCCATCGGCCTGGACGCGCATCTGCCGTCCGTGCCCGATCTGGAGGCGCTCCAGCACGCGGATGTCGCACGGCTGCTGCCGCACCCCGCCGCGGAGAGCGACAAGTACCGCAGGGGCGTCGTCGGCGTCGTGGCCGGCTCCGCGCGCTATCCGGGCGCGGCCGTGCTCGCGGTCGCGGGCGCGCTGCGCGGCGGCGCGGGAGCCGTGCGGTATGTGGGCCCCGGCGCCGACGCGGTGATCGCCCGCTTCCCGGAGACCCTGGTCCAGGGCGGCCCCCCGTCGAAGGCCGGCCGCGTCCAGGCCTGGGCGGTCGGCCCCGGCCTCGGCGAGGACGCCGCGGAGGCCGTCCGCGATGTGCTGGACTCCGACGTCCCGGTGCTGGTCGACGCGGACGGCCTGCGGCTGCTGGACCCGCGGACCGTGCGGGACCGCGCCGCCCCGACGCTGCTCACCCCGCACGCGGGCGAGGCCGCCGCCCTGCTCGGCGTCTCCCGCGAGGAGGTGGAGTCGGCGCGCCTCGCCTCCGTACGGGAGCTGGCCGCCCGCTACGGGGCGACCGTGCTGCTCAAGGGCTCGACGACTCTGGTGGCCGCCCCGGGGGAGGCCGTACCGGTGCGGGCCAACCCCATGGGCACGCCCTGGCTCGCCACCGCGGGCAGCGGCGACGTTCTGTCCGGCCTGACCGGCTCGCTCCTCGCGGCGGGCCTCGACGCGCGCGACGCGGGGTCGGTCGGGGCGTATCTCCACGGACTGGCGGCACGCCTCGCCGCGGCCCGGGGCGGCACGCCGGTCACCGCCCAGGAGGTTGCGGACGCGCTGCCGTCCGCCTGCCGGGACGTCCGGAACACCAAGGGCGCCCGGCACACTGAGAGCACCCGGCACACGCAGCACACGCAGCACACGCAGTACGCCGCACCTGGTGTGTCATAGCGCTCTGAGACACTGGGCGCGATGAGCCACCAGACGCACCAGACACAGCAACCCGCGCTCCGGGCCAGGGCCGAGATCGACCTCTCGGCCCTGCGCGCCAATGTCCGCGCGCTGCGCGCCCACGCCCCGGGGGCCGCGCTGATGGCCGTGGTGAAGGCCGATGCGTACGGGCACGGCATGGTGCCCTGCGCCCGGGCCGCCCTCCAGGGCGGGGCGACATGGCTCGGCGCCGCCCTCCCGCAGGAGGCGCTCGCGCTGCGCGAGGCCGGGATCACCGCGCCGGTGCTGTGCTGGCTGTGGACCCCCGGCGGCCCCTGGCGCGAAGCCGTCGAAGCCGGCGTCGATGTGTCGGTGAGCGGCCTGTGGGCGCTGGACGAGGCCGTGGCGGCGGCTCGCGCCGTGGGCCGGACGGCCCGGATCCAGCTCAAGGCCGACTCCGGTCTTGGGCGCAACGGCGCTCAGCCGGCCGACTGGCCCGAGCTGGTCGAGGCCGCGCGCGCCGCCGAGGCCGAGGGCGCGGTCAAAGTCACCGGCCTGTGGTCCCACTTCGCCTGCGCCGACGAGCCCGGCCACCCCTCGATCGCCGCCCAGCTCGACTCCTTCCGCCATCTGGTGGCCTACGCGGAGAAGGAGGGGCTGGAGCCGGAGGTGCGGCACATCGCCAACTCCCCGGCGACGCTGACCCTCCCCGAGTCCCACTTCGACCTCGTACGGACCGGCATCGCCGTCTACGGGGTCTCGCCGAGCCCCGATATAGGCACGCCCGCCGACTTCGGGCTGCGGCCCGTGATGACGCTGGCCGCCTCTGTCGCGCTGGTCAAGCAGGTTCCCGGGGGCCACGGCGTCAGCTATGGGCACCACTATGTGACGGACGGCGAGACGACCCTCGGCCTCGTCCCCCTCGGTTACGCCGACGGCATTCCGCGCCATGCGTCCGGGCGCGGCCCGGTCCTCGTGGGCGGGAAGCGGCGGCGGGTGGCCGGCCGGGTCGCGATGGACCAGTTCGTGGTGGACCTCGGGCCGGACGAGCCCGGTGGGCAGCGTGTCGCCCAGGGCGCGGAGGCGGTGCTGTTCGGGCCGGGAGACCGGGGTGAGCCGACGGCCGAGGACTGGGCGGAGGCGGCCGGCACCATCGCGTACGAGATCGTCACACGCATCGGCAAGCGGGTTCCGCGCGTCTATCTGAACGAGGATCACGAGGATCAGGATCGCGAAGGGCACGAGGCCCGCGAGGAGTAGGAGCGGAGGGTGAGCGAGACCAGCACGGAGGACGGCGCTGCCGCGGCCGCATCGGCGGCGGCAGCGGCTGCGACGGCTGCGACGGCCGCGGCGGGCGTCTGGCGCCGGGCGGGCATCGCCGGCGCCGCCATAGGGGTGCTCGCGGCCGGTGCCGCCGCGGGCGTCGCGGTCGAGCGGCTCACCGTCGGCCGCGGCATGCGCAGGAAGGCACGCCTCGCCCTCGACGCCTCGGCGCCGTACGGATCGCTGCGCGGCACCCCCGGCAAGGCGATCGCCGACGACGGCACCGAGCTGTGGTACGAGGTCGACGAGGTGGACCCGGAGACGGCTGGCGGCCAGGCGGGGCCGCGCCGCCGCAGGCTGTTCGGGCGCAGATCGCCCGCGCCGGTGACGGTCGTCTTCAGCCACGGCTACTGCCTCAGCCAGGACTCCTGGCACTTCCAGCGCGCCGCGCTGCGCGGTCTGGTGCGCACGGTGTACTGGGACCAGCGCAGCCACGGCCGTTCGGCGCGCGGCCGGGCGCAGGCGGGCCAGGACGGCGTGCCGGTCTCCATCGACCAGCTCGGCCGCGACCTCAAGGCGGTCATCGACGCGGCCGCCCCCGAGGGGCCGCTGGTGCTGGTCGGCCACTCCATGGGCGGCATGACGATGATGGCCCTCGCCGCGCACTGCCCCGAGCTGGTGCGTGAGCGCGTCGTCGGCGCGGCGTTCGTGGGCACGTCGGGAGGCCGGCTCGACGAGGTCAGCTACGGGCTGCCGGTGGCCGGGGTGAACGCGGTGCGGCGGGTGCTGCCCGGCGTGCTCAGGGCGCTCGGCACACAGGCCGATCTGGTGGAGCGCGGGCGGCGGGCGACGGCGGATCTCTTCGCCGGGCTGATCAAGCGGTACTCGTTCTCGTCGAAGGACGTGGACCCGGCGGTCACGCGGTTCGCGGAGCGGCTGATCGAATCCACGCCGATCGATGTGGTCGCCGAGTTCTATCCGGCCTTCGCCGAACACGACAAGTCCGCGGCGCTGGAGGTCTTCCTGGAGGTGCCGGTGCTGGTGCTGGCGGGGGAGCGGGACCTGGTCACGCCCAGCTCGCACAGCGAGGCGATCGCCGACCGGCTGCCGGACGCGGAGCTGGTCCTGGTGCCGGACGCCGGGCATCTGGTCATGCTGGAGCACCCGGAAGCCGTCACCGACCGGCTGGCGGACCTGCTGGCGCGGGTCGGCGCGGTGCCGCGAACCGCTAACGTTGAGCCGTATGGAAGCACCGCACAGCAGCCCGGCACATCCGGCGGCTGAATCATCCCTCCAGCTCCCGGTCGACTCCCCCGAGCAGATGCAGGAACTGGGGCGCAGACTCGCGAAACTGGTGCGCCCCGGGGATCTGGTCATGCTCAGCGGCGAGCTGGGCGCAGGCAAAACCACGCTGACGCGGGGGCTCGGCGAGGGCCTCGGCGTACGGGGGGCCGTCACCTCCCCGACGTTCGTCATCGCGCGCGTCCACCCGTCGCTGACCGGCGGACCGGCGCTCGTCCACGTGGACGCCTACCGGCTGGGCGGCGGCCTGGACGAGATGGAGGACCTCGACCTCGATGTGTCGCTGCCGGAGTCGGTGGTGGTCGTGGAGTGGGGCGAGGGGAAGGTCGAGGACCTGTCCGACGACCGTCTGCAGGTACGGATCCACCGGGTCGTGGGCAGCACGGACGACGACCGGCGCGAGGTGACGCTGACCGGATACGGGGAGCGGTGGACGAGCGTGGATCTGGGGGCGGCGGCGGGCTGAGGCGCGGCCGGCGGGCTGCGGCTGGGGCCGGCCGGGGAGCCGTTCGGAGCTGTACGTTCCGACGAAGGTGCCGACAAGCTGTCGGCAAATTCTTGCGTCGGGGTCGGCGGGCGTGGTGACATGGTAGTCAGTCCTGGTTAGGTGTGCCTAACTAAGCCCCCGGGAGGCTTCCATGCCGGCATCCGAGCGCGAAGCGCCGCGGACGCAAGCGTCGTCGCCGCCGTCGACGACGGCGTCGGATTCGGCTTCGGTGTCGCCGTCGCCGTCGGGCGTCCCGATGAGCGACCTTCTGGCGTCCTGCGCCGCAGCGAATGCGGTCTCGACGCCGCCGGGGGACGGGCGGGGCCCGGAGGAAGGGGCGGAGGAAGTGCGGCGCGCCGCGTAGCGGCCTCCGGCCCGGTTGCCGTCCCCGCGGGGTGCGGGTCTCTTTCCCACCCTCCCGCCCTCTCGGGTGCGGGGGCTTCGCCCCGCGCACCCCTGTGCGGCGCTGCGCGCCGTGGGGGTTTCCCGGGCGTGCCGGTCTCCGCGGGTGCGGGTTCTTTTCCCGCCCACCCGCCCTGTGTGGGTGTGGGGGCTTCGCCCCGCACACCCCCGTCGGCGCTGCGCGCCGTGGGGGTTTCCCGGGCGTGCCCGTCTTCGCGGGGCGCGGGTCCTTGCCGGGTGCGGGTTGCTTGTTTCTTGGGTTTCTTGGGGTGTGGGGTCTTGTCCCGCCTCGGGTGGTCGGGGCCCCTCCGGGCTCACCTCCTCAAGGCCGGCGGCGTGACCGCCCTTGCTTCGGGTGACCCCGGTCTTGCCGCCGGTCCTCTGCGGGGGCGACCCTGCACGGCCCCTCCGCCCAAGACGGGTCGGCTGCCCCGGCGTCCCCGCACCCGGCAGGGTGCGGGTTCCCCTTCACCCGCGCCCGGCGGCGTGCCGGACCCCCACCCACCCGCCCGCACCCGGCGGAGCACTGGAAACGGGCGGGAGGGTGGGAAAGGCACCGGCCCGGGCCAGGGGCGACCTGGGCGGCCGGGCAGCCGCACCCCGGAGCACCTTGGCCCCGCGCCCGGCGGGGTGCTGGAAACGGGCGGGAGGGAGGGACAAGCACCTGCCCGGGCCACGGGAAGCCCCCACAGGCGGGCAGCCGCGCCCCGGAGAGCACCCCGCATCCCGCGCCGGAAAGGCACCCGCCCGGGCCACGGGCGACCCGCACCCCCCGCCCGGGCCCCCGCAGGGGACCCCGTCAGGGCAGCACGACCACCTTGGAGCCGATCGTCGCGAAGCGCCACACCGCGTCGCCGTCCGCCCGCCCCATCCGTACGCCGCCCGTTTTCCTGGACGGGTCCGGCGACGCCATCGACCCGTCGACGGCGGCGCTGAAGCCGATGGTCACATCGTCGACGCTGGCGAAGCGCACGACGTGCTCGATGGGGACGCCGTCCGATCCGGTGACGCTGCCCGAGCGGGAGGTGACGGAGTAGGTGCCCGGCTGCGGGCTGACGGTGGACGGCATGACCTCGAAGGTCCGGATGGCCTTGTTCTTGTCGTCCACAAGCCAGACCCGCCGGTCTTTGAGCGCGTAGACCAGGCGTACACCCGTCCCGGAGTCGGCGGGCAGCACCGTGGGGTCGGGCTTCTTCGCGGCGGGTGCGCCGGAGCCGCCGGGCGCGCCGGATGCGCCGGGGGAGGGGGAGACGCTCGGCGTACGGGCCCTGCCGAGATCGTCAGGGGCGCTCGCCGAAGCCTGGTAGGCGAGGAAACCGACCGCCGCCAGCGCGGCCGCCGTGAGCCCGGCCACCATCCCCGAGCTGCTCCGTGCCACCGTCTGCCCACCTTTCACCGCGCCACCCGCGCATCCGTATGCACACCCGCGCACGCGCACACCCGCGTACCCGTACGCACCTGCTTGCACCCGCGCACCGTGTGCGCCGCGCGCACCTGCGTACCACGCGTACCCGCGCGCCGCACGCACCCGCGCATCCGTGCGTACCCGTCGTCCGTGGTGACGGTAGCAGCCGCCGTCGCCGTCCACGGGACGCCGTGCACCCCCCGCCGTGGCCGTAGGCTGTTTGCGTGCTCTTGCTCGCCGTTGATACCGCCACCCCCGCCGTCACCGCCGCTCTGCACGACGGCGGCTCCGTCGTCGCCGAGTCCTCTCGCGTCGACGCCCGCCGGCACGGGGAACTGCTGCTGCCCGCCGTCGACCGCGTTCTCGCCGAGGCGGGGGTGAAACTCGACGCCGTCACCGGTGTGGTCGTCGGCGTCGGCCCGGGCCCGTACACCGGGCTCCGCGTCGGCCTCGCGACGGCCGTGACCTTCGGCTCCGCGCTCGGGGTGCCGGTGCATGGCCTGTGCACGCTGGACGGCCTCGCCCATGCCGCCGGGCTGGACGAGCCGTGCACGGTGGTGACGGACGCCCGCCGCAAGGAGGTCTACTGGGCGCGGTACGACGCGGCGGGCAGACGGGTCACGGGGCCCGCGGTCGACCGTCCCGCGGAGATCGACGGGCAGGTCGCCGGACTCCCGGCGGTGGGCGCCGGAGCGGCGCTGTACCCCGAGGTGTTCACCGACGCCCGCGGACCGGAGCATGTGTCGGCCGCCGCGCTGGCGGATCTGGCCGCGCGGAAGCTGGCCGCGGGCGAGGAGTTCCTGCCGCCGCTGCCGCTGTATCTGCGCCGCCCCGACGCGCAGGTGCCCAAGAACTACAAGGTGGTCACCCCCAAGTGACCGCCCCCGTGCTGCGCGAGATGCGCTGGTGGGACCTGGAGCAGGTGCTGGCTCTGGAACAGGCGCTGTTCCCCGAGGACGCCTGGTCGCCGGGCATGTTCTGGTCCGAGCTGGCCCATGCGCGCGGCCCGCGGGCCACCCGCCGCTACATCGTGGCCGAGCGGCCGGCCGACGGCCGTATCGTCGGCTATGCGGGGCTGGGGGCCGCCGGCGGCCTCGGCGATGTGCTCACCATCGCCGTCGCCCCGGAGGAGCAGGGCGGCGGCCTCGGCTCCCTGCTGCTGACCGAACTGCTCCGCCACGCCACCGCCTTCGAGTGCGACGAGGTGCTCCTCGAAGTGCGGGTGGACAACACCAGGGCCCAGAAGCTGTACGAGCGCTTCGGGTTTGAACCAATCGGCTTCCGCCGCGGCTACTACCAGCCAGGCAATGTCGACGCCCTCGTCATGCGCCTGACCGTACAAGGAACTGAGAATCGACAAGATGGCTGACGAACCTCTCGTACTCGGCATCGAGACCTCCTGCGACGAGACCGGTGTCGGCATCGTCCGCGGCACGACGCTGCTCGCCGACGCCGTCGCCTCCAGCGTGGACACCCACGCCCGCTACGGCGGAGTGGTCCCGGAGATCGCCTCGCGCGCGCATCTGGAGGCGATGGTCCCGACGATCGAGCGCGCACTGAAGCAGGCGGGCGTCAGCGCCCGGGACCTCGACGGCATCGCCGTGACCGCCGGCCCCGGTCTGGCGGGCGCGCTGCTCGTCGGCGTGTCCGCGGCCAAGGCGTACGCGTACGCGCTGAACAAGCCGCTCTACGGGGTGAACCACCTCGCCTCGCACATCTGCGTCGATCAGCTGGAGCACGGCCCGCTGCCCGAGCCGACGATGGCGCTGCTGGTCTCCGGCGGCCACTCCTCGCTGCTGCTCGCGCCGGACATCACCAGCGATGTGCGCCCGATGGGCGCGACGATCGACGACGCGGCGGGCGAGGCGTTCGACAAGATCGCGCGCGTGCTCGACCTGGGCTTCCCGGGCGGTCCGGTGATCGACCGGCTGGCCAGGGAGGGCGACCCGGAGGCGATCGCCTTCCCGCGCGGGCTGAGCGGGCCGCGGGACCCCGCGTACGACTTCTCCTTCTCCGGGCTGAAGACCGCCGTGGCCCGCTGGATCGAGGCCAAGCGCGCGGCGGGCGAGGAGGTGCCCGTACGGGATGTGGCCGCGTCCTTCCAGGAGGCCGTGGTCGATGTGCTGACCCGCAAGGCCGTACGCGCCTGCAAGGACGAGGGCGTCGACCATCTGATGATCGGCGGCGGCGTCGCGGCCAACTCGCGGCTGCGGGCGCTCGCCGAGGAGCGGTGCGAACGGGCGGGCATCCGGCTGCGCGTGCCCCGGCCCGGGCTGTGCACGGACAACGGCGCGATGGTGGCGGCGCTCGGAGCGGAGATGGTGGCCCGCAACCGGCCGGTCTCCGACTTCGAACTCTCCGCGGACTCGTCGCTTCCGGTGACCGACCCGCATGTGCCGTCCCCTGCACATGATCACGATCATGATCATGTGCATGAGATCAGCAAGGAGAACCTCTACTCGTGAGGCTGGCGCTGATGTGGGAGGCCCGGGCCGTCCAGGGGCGCGGCGCGGAGCTGCTGGAGTGGGCCCGGACGCAGCGCCTCGCGCGCGATCCGCTGCGCCGTGAGACATTCCGGGCGGCCGGGGACCGGGTGCTGGTCATCACCTGGTGGGAGACCGACGACGGGGGAGCGCAGTCGCCCGAGCCGCCTGAGCTGCCGGAGCCGGACGCGGATCTGATCACCCGTCCGGTGCACCGCTGGCGCTTCGAGTCGGTCGAGGCCGCCGGGGCGGAGACTCACTGAGAGGAAATTCTGAGAAGAATTCCTCCCGGGGTGTCGATCCGGGGCCGTCCCGTTCGACGCATGGGGTGCGAGGCGGGGAACGGCCCCGCCCCCATACGGCCCGAGGAGTCACCATGCCGCGTTTTCTGTGGGAACTGCTGCGAACAAAAGCCGCCGCCCTTCCGTAACCGGGGGCTCCGCCCCCGGACCCCCGCGCCTCAATCTCCCCCAGCTGCCGCTGGGGGCACTTCCGTGGGGGTACCCCCGGACGGAGTCTGGGGGGGGAGGCATCTGGGGGAGTGTGAGGACACGGCCTTCAGGCCGTACGGGGTCTGGGGCGGAGCCCCAGTTACGGGCAGGGCCGCAGGGGAGAGCCAGCCGGCCGCCCCAGCAGCATCGTCGGCGCCCCCGCCACCCTCGTCAGAAACACCGTCACCGCGTGCGGACCATGCCCCAGCGCGGACTTCACCTTGCGGCGCAACTCCTCCGGCTCCACCGCCGAGCCGCGCTTCTTCACCGTCAGCACCCCCGCCCCGCGCTCACGCAGCAGCGCCTTGAGGCGCTTGACGTTGAAGGGAAGCTCGTCGGTGATCTCGTACGCCGTCGCATACGGCGTGGGACGCAGTTCGTCGGCGGTGATGTACGCGATCGTCCCGTCGATCAGCCCGCCGTCGAGTTCCTCGGCCGCCTCGGCGACCAGATGCGCGCGGATGACCGCGCCGTCGGGCTCGTACAGATAGCGGCCCACCTTCCGTACGGGCGGGTCGGGCAGTCCCCGGCCGGTCAGGGAGCGGGGGCCGGGCAGCAGGGTCGCCGTCACCGTGCCCGGACGGGTGCCGAACCAGAGCACGGCCTCCTTCACATCGCCTCCGTCGGAGATCCACTCCGCTTCGGCGTCGTCGGGGACCGCCTCGTGGGGGATGCCGGGGGCGACCTTCAGTGCGGCGTGGGGACGGGAGCGGGCCGCGCCGACCGCCCACGACAGGGGCGGGGAGTACGCCTCCGGGTCAAAGATCCGCCCGCTGCCCGCGCCGGGCCCGCTGCGCCCGCCGCGGGCCGTCGGCCCCGACTTGCCGCGCCGCGCGGGGTCGACGAAGACCGCGTCGTACGCCGAGACGTCGACGTCCGTCACATCCGCGCACCGGACCTCGATCAGGCCGGCGAGCCCCAGTGCCTCGGCGTTGGCCCGTACGGCCTCCGCGGTCAGCGGGTCCCGGTCCACGGCGAGGACGCGGATGCCCGCGCGGGCGAAAGCGATCGCGTCGCCGCCGATGCCGCTGCACAGATCGGCGACGCTGCGCACGCCGAGGGCGGCGAGGCGACCGGCGCGGTAAGCGGCGACGGAGCGGCGGGTCGCCTGCTCGACGCCGTTCGGGGTGAAGAACATCCGCTGTGCGTCGTCCGCGCCGAACTTGGCCGCGGCCCGCTGCCGCAGCCGCGCCTGCCCCAGGGCGGCGGAGACGAGCTCCGCCGGGTGGTCGCGGCGCAGCCGGGTGGCGACGGCCAGCTCCTGCACCGGGTCGTAGGAGGCCAGTCCCGCCAGCAGCGCCGCGCCTTCCTCGGTGCGCAGCGCGGCGAAGGAGGCGAGGGCGCCGGAGGAGGCGCCAGCAGCGCCGGAGGCATCGGGGGAGTCGGGGGAGTCGGGGGCTTCGGCGGCGTTCACCGGGACATTGTCGGCCAGGCGGGGGATGGTCCGCTCGCGGCGGCGGCTCCGGCGGGGTGTCGCACCGGGCGCGGCGCGCCGTGCTGTCAGGATGCGACGCCATGCAGCTGGTCAGACAAAAGGTAAGAAGTAGGTCGTATCGACGAACGGGAAGCGCGTCGCGGTCCGGCGTGGCGCTCGCCCTCCTGCTGGCCGCCGCCCTTGGCTCCGGCTGTGGCGTCGCGGGCGACGACGCCTCCCGGCCCGCCGCCGGCCAGGAGGCGCAGCAGGGCGCGGCCGGCGCGCTCACCGCGTATGTCGAGCGGGTGAAGAAGGAGCACGCCGCCCGCGTCGCCGCGGCCCGCACATGGGGCCTGAAGCAGACGCCGCTGACCGCCCCTTCGCCGCCCCCGGTCAAGCCGGAGATCACCACGCGCAAGGGCTTCGAGGTCGCGGGCGGAGCCTCGCTGCCGCCGGTCTTCACCACGGTGCCGGTGAAGGAGAAAGTCGTCTTCCTGACGATCGACGACGGTGCGGAGAAGGACCCGGACCTGCTGCGGATGATGTCCGAGCTGCGGATCCCGTACAGCGCCTTCCTCAGCGACTATGTGATCGACGACGACTACGGCTACTTCAAGCGGATGCAGGACCGCGGCGTCGCCCTGCACAACCACACGCTGAACCACCGCTATCTGCCCGCGCTGTCGTACGCCGAGCAGAAGCGGGAGATCTGCGGCCAGCAGGACAAGCTGGAGAAGCGTTACGGCACCCGGCCCCGGCTGTTCCGGCCGCCGTACGGCAACTACAACAAGGACACGCTGCGCGCCGCACAGTCGTGCGGGATCAAGGCGGTGCCGCTGTGGGCGGCCGAGGGGTTCCCCGACCGGATGGAGTGGCGGGAGTGGGACCGGGATCTGCACCCGGGCGACATCATCCTCACGCACTTCAGGGGGCGGGGGGACTGGAAGGGCACGATGCCGGACATGATCCGTCGGGTGATGAACACGGTGACGGCGAAGGGTTACGCCGTCGCCAGGCTGGAGGACTACGTCTGAGCTGCGTCTAAGCCGCGCCTCCGTGGCGTGCCTGAGCTGCGGTCTGAGAAGCGGGAACGCGGCTGGACGCGGCTGCCGGGCGGGCCGCGCGGGCGGCGGCCTTCGGACACCGCACGGCCGAAACGGGTGCTCTACTGGCACTCCGCTTGACCGAGTGCTAATCGCAGTCATAGTCTCGGCTCTGGCACTCCCCACCGGAGAGTGCCAGACACAGCGACGGGCAGGTCCGGCACCCGCGACGACGGATCCACCTGGTCGCCACCTCAGATCAGTTAACCCCGTGAGATCTCCGAAGGGGGAGGTCGGATCGTGACGACCACCAGCTCCAAGGTTGCCATCAAGCCGCTTGAGGACCGTATCGTGGTCCAGCCGCTCGACGCCGAGCAGACCACGGCCTCTGGCCTGGTCATTCCGGACACCGCCAAGGAGAAGCCCCAGGAGGGCGCTGTCCTGGCCGTGGGCCCGGGCCGTTTCGAGAACGGCGAGCGCCTGCCGCTCGACGTCAAGGTCGGCGACGTCGTGCTCTACAGCAAGTACGGCGGCACCGAGGTGAAGTACAACGGCGACGAGTACCTCGTCCTCTCCGCTCGCGACGTGCTCGCGATCATCGAGAAGTAATTCACCCGGCATTGCCGTGATCTGCGCCCCTGGCCCCCCGCGTACCTATGTAAGCCGGGCGCCGGGGGCGCAGTTCCATTGAGAGGACTGAGAAGCTCCCATGGCGAAGATCCTGAAGTTCGACGAGGACGCGCGTCGCGCCCTTGAGCGCGGCGTCAACAAGCTGGCCGACACCGTCAAGGTGACCATCGGCCCCCGCGGTCGCAACGTTGTCATCGACAAGAAGTTCGGCGCGCCCACCATCACCAACGACGGTGTGACCATCGCCCGTGAGGTGGAGGTCGAGGACGCGTACGAGAACCTCGGCGCGCAGCTCGTCAAGGAGGTGGCGACCAAGACCAACGACATCGCGGGCGACGGCACCACCACCGCCACCGTGCTGGCCCAGGCGCTGGTCCGCGAGGGTCTGCGCAACGTGGCCGCCGGCGCCTCCCCGGCCGCTCTGAAGCGGGGCATCGACGCCGCGGTCAAGGCCGTCTCCGACGAGCTGATCGCCACCGCCCGCCCGATTGAGGAGAAGACCGACATCGCTGCGGTCGCCGCGCTCTCCGCGCAGGACCAGCAGGTCGGCGAGCTGATCGCCGAGGCGATGGACAAGGTCGGCAAGGACGGTGTGATCACCGTCGAGGAGTCCAACACCTTCGGTCTTGAGCTGGACTTCACCGAGGGCATGGCCTTCGACAAGGGCTACCTCTCCCCGTACATGGTCACCGACCAGGAGCGTATGGAGGCCGTCCTCGACGACCCGTACATCCTGATCCACCAGGGCAAGATCTCCGCGATCCAGGACCTGCTGCCGCTGCTTGAGAAGATCATCCAGGCCGGCTCCAGCAAGCCGCTGCTGATCATCGCCGAGGACGTCGAGGGCGAGGCACTGTCCACCCTCGTCGTCAACAAGATCCGCGGCACCTTCAACGCGGTGGCCGTCAAGGCCCCCGGCTTCGGCGACCGCCGCAAGGCGATGCTCGGCGACATGGCCACCCTCACCGGCGCCACCGTCATCGCCGAGGAGGTCGGCCTCAAGCTGGACCAGGCCGGTCTCGACGTGCTGGGCAGCGCCCGCCGTGTGACCGTCACCAAGGACGACACGACGATCGTCGACGGCGGCGGAAACGCCGAGGACGTCAAGGGCCGCGTCAACCAGATCAAGGCCGAGATCGAGACCACCGACTCCGACTGGGACCGCGAGAAGCTCCAGGAGCGCCTCGCCAAGCTGGCCGGCGGTGTGTGCGTGATCCGGGTCGGCGCCGCCACCGAAGTGGAGCTGAAGGAGAAGAAGCACCGTCTGGAGGACGCCATCTCCGCGACCCGCGCAGCGGTCGAGGAGGGCATCGTCTCCGGTGGCGGCTCCGCGCTGGTCCACGCGGCCAAGGTGCTTGAGGACAGCCTCGGCAAGGAGGGCGACGAGGCCACCGGTGTCGCCGTCGTCCGCCGCGCGGTCGTCGAGCCGCTGCGCTGGATCGCCGAGAACGCCGGCCTGGAGGGCTACGTGATCACCTCCAAGGTGGCCGAGCTGGACAAGGGCCAGGGCTTCAACGCCGCCACCGGCGAGTACGGCGACCTGGTCAAGGCCGGCGTCATCGACCCGGTCAAGGTCACCCGCTCCGCCCTGGAGAACGCCGCCTCCATCGCCTCCCTGCTGCTCACGACCGAGACCCTGGTCGTCGAGAAGAAGGAAGAGGAGGAGGCCGACGCGGGCCACGGCCACGGTCACGGCCACGCCCACTGACGCGCCTCCGGCGCGCTGTTGACGCCCGTCTCTGACGCACGTCGCGCCGCACGCCGATGAGGCCCGGCACCCCGCTCACGGGGCGCCGGGCCTCACGGCTTTCCGCCCCGCTTTCCTCTGGGCCGTCGCTGACCGCCGTGCCCTGGACGGCGACGCCGCCGACAGCGCTACTGGGGCCCGTACTTGCGGCCTGTCCTGGAGGTGATCCCGCCGAGCAGGGCACGCGGCGTCAGCTTCACCACCCCCATCAGCGCCTTGTAGCGCGGGTCCGGAACCGACAGGGTCTTGCCGCGCGCCAGGTCCGCCAGCGCCTCCGCGACCAGCTTGTCCGCGTCCAGCCACATCCACCCCGGGATGTTGTCTGTCCCCATCCCGGCCCGCTGGTGGAACTCGGTCCGCACAAAGCCCGGGCAGAGCGCCATCAGCCGCACCCCGGAACCGGCCATGTCCCGCGCCGCGCCCTGGGTGAACTGCACCACCCACGCCTTGGACGCGCCATAGGTGCCGCGCGGCACGAACGCGGCGACCGAGGCCACATTGACCACCCCGCCCCGACCGCGCTCCCGCATCGACTCGGCCGCGGCCGAGGTCAGCCGCAGCACTGCCTCGCAGTGCACCTTCAGCATCGTCAGCTCATCGGCCATGGGCACCTCCAGAAAGCGCCCCTTGTTGCCGAAGCCCGCGTTGTTGACGAGCAGATCGACCGGCTCCCTGCGGTCGACGAGCCTGCGCTCGACCGCCGTGATTCCCTCCTCCGTCGCCAGATCGGCCGTCAGCACCTCCGCCTCGATGCCATGCCGGTCGTGCAGCTCCGTGGCCTGTCGCTGAAGGCGCTCGGTGTCACGGGCCACCAGCACCAGGTTGTGGCCCTGAGACCCGAGCCGCCGGGCGAACGCGGCGCCGATCCCCGCGGTCGCTCCCGTAATCAGTGCAGTCGTCATAGGCGGCACGTTAGTGCCCCTCGTGACCCTCCGGGACATGGACCCGGCCGGCCTTCTGCCCCTGGTCGACCACCACGAACTGGCCCATCATCCCCAGGTCCTCGTGGTACAGCAGATGGCAGTGGTACATATACGGAACGTCCGGATCTGGGGGTCCGTCGAACCGCATCGCCAGTTTCACGGTCGTGCGTCCGGGGACGAATATCGTGTCCTTCGCGCCGCGCAGCTCCGCCGGCGGCCGCTTGCCGTCCACCTCCAGCACCCGGAACTGCACGTCGTGCACATGGAAGTTGTGCGGAGTGCCGTGCTCATTGCGCACCGTCCAGGTCTCCGCGGTGCCGCGCGTGACCGTCTCGTCGATCCGGCCCATGTCCATCTTCTTGCCGTTGATGCCCGACGTCCGCAGCCCGAAGAACCGCCCCCGGACCGTGTCGGAGGCCTTCGGCAGCTCCAGTTCGCCCAGCCGGTCCGGGATCTCGGGTGAGGGACGCAGCTTCTGGCCGGCCCTCAGCTGGAGTATGTCGAAGGTGTCGTCGCCGCCGTTGAAGCGCTTCTGCCAGCCTTCTCCCAGATCCTGCGGCGGGAAGCTGCGCAGCACTGTCTTCTCGCCCGGCTCCATCCGTACGACGATCTCGGCGCGCTCGCCGGGCGAGAGCCGTATCCGGTCCATGGGCACGGCCTGCTCCAGCAGCCCGCCGTCCGTGCCGATCAGTGAGAACTCCCGGCCGTCGGAGAATCCGAAGGCGTAGACACGCGCGGTCGAGGCGTTGAGCAGCCGCAGCCGCACCCGCTCGTCCCGGACCTCCCTATAGGGGTCGAGCGTGCCGTTGACCATCGTGCGGTCACCGAGGAAGCCGGTGTCGCTCATCAGCCGGTGCCCGTGATCGAACTCCGCTCCGTCGAACCGCACATCCTGGACGATGACCGGCAGATCGTCGACTCCGTAGGTCTTCGGCAGCGCAAGGCCCGAGGACCGCTCGTCGTCCAGCAGGAGCATCCCGGCCAGCCCGCGCTGCACATGCTTCTCCGTCTTGCCGTGCGGATGCGGGTGGTACCAGAGGGAGGCGGCGGGCTGATCCACCGTCCAGTGCGGCGTCCACGTCCGGCCGGGGGCGACCATCTGGTGCGGGCCCCCGTCCATGGCCGCGGGCAGATGCATCCCGTGCCAGTGCACGGTGGACGCCTCGCCGAGCCGGTTGGCGACCTTCACCTCGACCTTCTCCCCGCGTGCCGCCCGCAGCGTCGGACCGAGATAGTCGCCGTTGAAGCCCCAGGTCGGCGTCTTCTTCCCCCGTATGAACTCCTTGTGCCCGGACTGCATCGTCAGATCGAAGACGCGTGTCCCGTCCGCTTTCACCCGCGACTTCGCGAGTGGCGGAACGGCCAGCTCGTTGCGGAACGTGGTTGAGCCGGCGGTGGACACCTTGGCGTCGGAGTACAGCCACACGGCCCCGCCGCCGAGCGCCAGGCCGGCGACGACGGCGACCGTCGTGACGAGAATGATGACGCGCTTGAGTCGGGACATGGCTCCAGACTCCCGGCCCGCGCTCGCGCGCACATCGGGGACGGCCCCCGAGCGATCCCCGAAACAACTCCCCGGACCCGTCGGGGATTTCCCCTACGAGTCGCCGTCGCCGTACTTCTCGACATAGGCGAGCGCGTCCCTGCGCAGGCCGGCGTGGAGCGCGTCCCCCGCGGCGAGCACCTCAGGCAGCAGCCTCCGCTCCAGCGTCTCGGCGCGGAACGCCTTCTGAACGGTCACGTCGTGGTCCGGACGGTGCACGATCTCGATCGGGTCGCCCGCGCGGATCTCGCCGGACTCGACGACCCGCAGATATGCCCCCGGCGCGGAGTCCTGGGTGAATCGTTTCACCCAGCCCTTCTCTCCCAGCCAGGCCGCGAACGTACGGCAGGGGACGCGGCCGCTGGTCACCTCCAGCACCAGATCCCCGCCGATCCGCCAGCGCTCGCCGATCTTCGCACCGGTCACGTCCACCCCGCTGACGGTGAGGTTCTCGCCGAACGCGCCATTGGGAAGCGGCCGGCCGAGCTCGCGCTCCCAGCGGTCGAGATCCTCGCGGGCGAAGGCGTAGACCGCCTGGTCCGAACCGCCGTGGTGGCGCAGATCGCAGATGGAGTCCCCGGCGAGGCCGCTGCCGCCCTGCCCCTTGGGCCCCGGTTCCGTCACCCGGACGGGGCCTTCCACGGGCCGCTTGTCGATCCCTGTCACGCCGATGTCGGCGTAGGCGACGGCCTTGGGACGTCCCACGTTCACGGTCAGCAGCTGCCTGGGCTTCATAACGGACACGCTAACCCTCACGCCCCAAGACAACCAATCGATATCCTCACCAACACCCAAGGGTCCCTTATATTTAAGAGGTGATCGAAGCCCGTCATCTCCGCGTCCTGCGTGCCGTGGCCGCCACCGGGTCCTTCTCCGCGGCAGCCCGCGAGCTGGGCTGCACCCAGCCGGCCGTTAGCCAGCAGATGAAGGCGCTCGAAGCGTCCGCCGGCACACCGCTGCTGATCCGGACGGGCCGGGAAATGCGTCTGACGCAGGCGGGTGAGGCGCTGGTGCGCCACGCCGCGGGCATCCTCGCCGGGCTCACCGCCGCCGAGGAGGAGGTCGCCGCCATCGCTGGGCTGCGCGCGGGCCGGGTGCGGCTGGTGTCCTTCTCCAGCGGCAGCTCCACACTGGTGCCGACCGCCCTGGCCGCCCTGCGTGCGGCGCATCCGGGCACCCGCGTCTCCCTCGTCGAGGCCGAGCCGCCGCGCTCGGTGGAGATGCTGCGCGAAGGCGACTGCGATGTGGCTCTCGCCTTCCGCTACTACGCCTCGGGCGCGGAGGCGGAGTGGGCGGATCTCGTGGTGCGACCGCTGCTCACCGACCGGCTCGTCGGACTGGTCCCCGAAGGGCACCGTCTCGCCGCCTCGGGGCAGGTCGCCATCGCGGAGCTGGCCGGCGAACCCTGGATCGCGGGCTGCCCGCGCTGTCGCCGCCAGCTGGTCCGGGTCTGCGAGGACGCGGGTTTCACCCCGCGCATCGATTTCGCCACCGACGACTACCCGGCGGTGATCGGACTGGTCGGCGCGGGACTCGGCGTGGCGGTGCTGCCCGAGCTGGCGCTGGAATCGGTGCGTCCCAAGGGGGCGTGCACCGTCTCCGTGGAACCCGCCGTCCACCGCGAGATCGTCGCCCTCACGCTCCCCGACCTGGCGCAGGTGCCGGCCGTCGCGGCCACCCTCGACCAGCTCACCGCCGCCGCGGGCCCCCGGTGACCTGGCTCAGCCGACCCGGCAGGCTCAGCTGACCAGGCCGACCTGACCAGCCCGACCTGATCAGGCTGCGGTGATCAGGTCGGGCTGATCAGGCTGCGGTGACTCAGGGCTGGGATCGGGGCCACCGCCCGTGTCCGCAGGCCGGGGCTCAGCTCCGTCCCGCGCCCGTGCTGCTCGCGGCCGGAACCAGCCGGTGCCGGGCGCGCCCCATCAGTTCCTCGCGTTCGTCCTCGGTCAGCCCGCCCCACACGCCGTACGGCTCCCGCACCGCCAGCGCATGGGCCGCGCACTCGGCGCGGACCGGGCACCTCATGCAGACCTCCTTCGCCGAGTTCTCGCGCGCACTCCGCGCTGCGCCACGCTCGCCCTCGGGGTGGAAGAAGAGCGAGCTGTCGACCCCACGGCATGCCGCGAGGAGCTGCCAGTCCCACAGATCGGCGTTGGGCCCCGGAAGACGGGAGAAATCTGCCATGGCGTGTCCCCTTGAAACCGTGCTGAGTGGATACAGGTGGATTGCAGGACAGGTCGGAAACGGCCGGATGCGAGTCGGATGCGGCATCCGTCCATGCCCAACGACCGTACATCTACTGTCTAAGTAGATGTAAATATGACTCATTGCGAATCTAGCCACAGACACTGGCAAAAGGGAAGAAAAGCCGCTGAATGGGGCATAGTCGCTGGACGGAAGGGCGTGTGAGCTGTGGCGCTCTTCTCCGCGCTCGACCCCTCACGTGGAGTGTTGAAGGCGGCCGGCCGACCCGTAACTCTTTCGGGTGACCGTCGTTGAGAGTGCGGAGGCGGTTGAAGGAAGAAGCCCTCGGGCACATGTCTGAGAGCGTCAACCGCACAGGTGACGAAACGTACCCAGCCTGGAGGCTCAAGGTGACGCGCATCAGCTGCGGAGGACGGCCATGACTTCCGTCCTCGTCTGCGACGACTCCCCGCTTGCCCGAGAGGCGCTGCGCCGCGCGGTAGCGACCGTGCCCGGCGTCGAGCGCGTGACGACCGCGGCCAACGGCGAGGAAGTCCTCCGCCGCTGGGGCGCCGATCGCTCGGATCTGATTCTGATGGACGTACGCATGCCCGGACTGGGCGGCGTCGAGACCGTCCGCCGGCTGCTCTCCGCCGACCCCGGCGCTCGGATCATCATGCTGACCGTGGCCGAGGACCTGGACGGCGTGGCGCTGGCCGTCGCCGCCGGGGCGCGCGGCTATCTGCACAAGGACGCCTCGCGCGCCGAACTGCGCGCGACCGTCACCCAGGCGCTCGCCGACCCCACCTGGCGACTCGCCCCGCGTCGGCTGCGCTCCGCCGAGATGGGCGCCGCGCCCACGCTCACCGCGCGCGAGATCCAGGTGCTCGAAGGCATGAGCCACGGCCGGTCCAACGCCGAGATCGGCCGGGAGCTCTTCCTCTCAGAGGACACGGTGAAGACGCACGCCAGGCGGCTCTTCAAGAAGCTCGGCGCCTCTGACCGGGCGCACGCGGTGGCGCTCGGATTCCGCTGGGGACTCGTTCGCTAGGCAGCGGGCAGCGGATCGGGATCTCGATCAGGGTCGGCCGAGTGGGCCGAGGACAAGCCGTAAGCGGGGGCGCTGCCGGCCCCGCCCGCCGCCGGGTGGGCGGGGCCGGCGGCGGCGGTGGGCATCCGTTTCCCGCGCGATGCCGCATCCTTGAGGGGTGGAGTTCCTCGGGGACGAGTCGGTCGAGCGGGAGGGGAGGGCGCACAGTATGAGGTCGGGCGCGCCCGCTCATAACGCTTCGGTGCATAACTACGGACGCGGTGCCATGGACCAGAAGCCGTCAAGGCACCATGGACCGATGCGTGACGACGAGGCGGCGACTGCCCAGGGGGCCATCGGCGCACTCGTCCACCGCGCGGTCGACGGCGACGAGCAGGCGACACACGACCTGCTGGCCCATGTCCACCCGCTGGCGCTGCGCTACTGCCGCACCCGGCTCAGCCGGCTGCCCGGTGACGCGCGCCACTTTGTGGAGGACCTCGCCCAGGAGGTCTGCGTCGCCGTTCTGATGGCGCTGCCGCGCTACAAGGACACAGGCAGACCCTTCGAGGCGTTCGTCTTCGCCATTGCCTCCCACAAGGTCGCCGATCTGCAGCGCGCGGCGATGCGCCACCCGGGATCGACGGCGGTGCCCTCCGACGAGATGCCCGAGCGGCCCGACGACTCCCTGGGGCCCGAGGAGCGCGCGCTGCTCAGCAGCGACGCCGAATGGGCCAAGAAGCTGCTGGCCAATCTGCCGGAGAACCAGCGCGAGCTGCTGGTGCTGCGGGTTGCCGTGGGGCTGACCGCCGAGGAGACCGGGCAGATGCTGGGGATGTCGCCCGGCGCGGTCCGGGTCGCCCAGCACCGGGCGCTGAGCCGGCTGCGTGCCCTCGCCGAGCAGTAGGCGGCAGGCGGCAGGCCGCATCTCGCATGGCTCGCCGCCCCCGCCCTCGCCTTAGAGGTCCCGGCTCATCGACTCGGCCGTTACTCCGTCCGTGTGAACCTACAAAGCTGCTGGGTGATCTTGCTCGTGGAATGAGACACCCGCTGAGCCCGTTAGCATGGACATCCGCACCGATCAAGGCCATTGGGGAAGGTGTCATGACTGCCAACGTCGACGGAGTGCCCGAGAAATTCGCGACACTCGGGCTGACCTACGACGATGTGCTGCTGCTGCCGGGCGCGTCCGACATGGCTCCGGACCAGATCGACACCGCCTCGCACCTCTCGAAGAACGTACGAGTGAACATCCCGCTGCTGTCCGCCGCCATGGACAAGGTGACCGAGGCGCGGATGGCCATCGCCATGGCCCGGCAGGGCGGCGCGGGCGTGCTGCACCGCAATCTCTCCATCGCCGACCAGGCCAACCAGGTCGATCTGGTCAAGCGCTCCGAATCGGGCATGGTCACCGACCCCATCACGGTCCATCCGGACGCCACGCTCGCCGACGCCGACCGACTGTGCGCCAAGTTCCGCATCAGCGGCGTCCCGGTCACCGACGCCGCGGGCAAGCTGCTCGGCATCGTCACCAACCGCGACATGGCCTTCGAGTCCGACCGCAGCCGCCAGGTCCGCGAAGTCATGACCCCGATGCCGCTGGTCACCGGCAAGGTCGGGATCTCCGGTGTGGACGCCATGCAGCTGCTGCGCCGCCACAAGATCGAGAAGCTGCCGCTGGTCGATGACGCGGGCATCCTCAAGGGTCTGATCACGGTCAAGGACTTCGTCAAGGCCGAGCAGTACCCGAACGCCGCCAAGGACGCGGACGGCCGGCTGCTCGTCGGCGCCGCGGTGGGCGTCGCGGGCGACGCCTTCGAGCGTGCCCAGGCGCTGATCGAGGCAGGCGTCGACTTCATCGTCGTCGACACCGCCCACGGCCACTCAAGGCTGGTCGGCGATATGGTCGCCAAGATCAAGTCCAATGCGTCGGGCGTCGATGTCATCGGCGGCAACGTGGCCACCCGCGACGGCGCGCAGTCCCTGATCGACGCCGGCGTCGACGGCATCAAGGTCGGCGTGGGACCGGGGTCGATCTGCACCACCCGCGTGGTGGCCGGCATCGGCGTCCCCCAGGTCACGGCCATCTACGAAGCCTCGCTCGCCGCGAAGGAGGCCGGCGTTCCGGTGATCGGCGACGGCGGTCTGCAGTATTCGGGCGACATCGCCAAGGCGCTGGTCGCCGGCGCGGACACGGTGATGCTCGGCTCGCTGCTCGCGGGCTGTGAGGAGTCGCCGGGCGAGCTGATGTTCATCAACGGCAAGCAGTTCAAGTCGTACCGCGGCATGGGTTCCCTGGGCGCGATGCAGTCCCGTGGCGAGCAGCGCTCCTTCTCCAAGGACCGGTACTTCCAGGAGGGCGTCGCCTCCGACGAGAAGCTGGTGCCCGAGGGCATCGAGGGCCAGGTGCCCTACCGCGGCCCGCTCTCCGCGGTCGTCCACCAGCTGGTCGGCGGTCTGCGCCAGTCGATGTTCTACGTCGGCGGGCGCACCGTCCCCGAGCTGCAGGAGCGCGGCCGGTTCGTCCGGATCACCTCCGCGGGGCTCAAGGAGAGCCACCCGCACGACATCCAGATGACGGTCGAGGCGCCGAACTACAGCAGGAAGTAGCGGCACGCGCGCGTGAGGGGGCGGTCCCGGAGCATCCGGGACCGCCCCAGACGTGTGCACGGGGGTTGTCGGGGATACTGGACCCGGCAGACGTAGAGGGAAAGGCCCACACAACGTGACTGAGATCGAGATCGGGCGCGGCAAGCGCGGCCGCCGGGCGTACGCGTTCGATGACATCGCCGTCGTACCGAGCCGGCGCACCCGGGACCCCAAAGAGGTCTCGATCGCCTGGCAGATCGACGCCTACCGCTTTGAGCTGCCGTTCCTCGCCGCCCCCATGGACTCCGTCGTCTCGCCGCAGACCGCGATCCGCATCGGTGAGCTGGGCGGGCTCGGCGTGTTGAACCTTGAGGGACTGTGGACCCGGTACGAGGACCCGCAGCCGCTGCTCGACGAGATCGCCGGTCTTGAGGCGGATGAGGCGACCCGCCGGCTGCAGGAGATCTACGCCGAGCCGATCAAGGAAGAGCTGATCGGGCAGCGCATCAAGGAGGTGCGCGACTCCGGCGTGGTCACCGCCGCCGCGCTCTCGCCGCAGCGCACCGCGCAGTTCTCCAAGGCCGTCGTGGACGCGGGCGTGGACCTCTTCGTCATCCGCGGCACCACCGTCTCCGCCGAGCATGTCTCGGGCGCGGCCGAGCCGCTGAACCTGAAGCAGTTCATCTACGAGCTGGACGTGCCGGTCATCGTCGGCGGCTGCGCCACCTATACGGCCGCGCTGCACCTGATGCGCACCGGCGCGGCGGGCGTGCTCGTCGGCTTCGGCGGCGGCGCCGCGCACACCACGCGCAACGTCCTGGGCATCCAGGTGCCGATGGCGACGGCGGTCGCCGATGTGGCCGCGGCCCGCCGCGACTACATGGACGAGTCCGGCGGCCGGTATGTGCATGTCATCGCCGACGGCGGAGTGGGCTGGTCGGGCGATCTGCCGAAGGCCATCGCCTGCGGCGCGGACGCCGTGATGATGGGCTCCCCGCTGGCCCGCGCCACCGAGGCGCCGGGCAAGGGCCGCCACTGGGGCATGGAGGCGGTCCACGAGGACGTGCCGCGCGGCAAGCTGGTGGACCTGGGCGTCGTCGGCACCACGGAGGAGATCCTCACCGGGCCCTCGCACAAGCCGGACGGGTCGATGAACTTCTTCGGCGCGCTCAAGCGGGCGATGGCGACGACCGGCTACAGCGAGCTCAAGGAGTTCCAGCGGGTCGAGGTGACGGTCGCGGACTCCCAGCACCGCCGCTGACCGACTTTCTCCGCTGGCTGTGGGGGGCCTCGCGCCGCGCCCCGGGGCACGACGCAAGGCCCCCCACAACCGGGGCTGCGCCCCAGACCCCGGCCGGGGTACCCCCAGACGGGGCTGGGGGAGGTAGCCGGGGGAGCTTGAGGACACGCCCGAGGGCCGCACAAGGGCGCGGGGCGGCAGCCCCGCATTTCCTCCTCCCGAAGAGGGCTGGGCGCGGAGCCCCCACGTGCACTGACAGTTCCTCTCGGTCTCCGCCGGGCAGCTTTCCGCAGGTCACCGGCACAGGACCGCTAGGCAGGGAAACGGCATCGCCCCCAGGGCGCAGTGGAGGGATGGGGAAGACGCCTCAGGACCCTCACAGGCGGTGTGCCGCGCCCGCAGGGGTCGCGCCGCGGGTGTCGAGCAGCAGCTGGGCCTTGACCGCCAGGCCCTGAAGGTCATACGTCCGGTGGTGCTGGAGAAGCACCGTCAGATCCGCTCCCGCCGCGGCCTCGTAGAGCGAGTCCGCCCGCGGGACCGGCACGTCCCGCACCCTCCAGTGCGGCACATACGGGTCGTGGTAGCTCACCGACGCCCCCAGGTCCATCAGCCGGCGGGCGATTTCGACGGCGGGTGAGCACTGCAGATCGGCGAGGTCCGGTTTGTAGGTGACGCCGAGGAGCAGCACCCGTGCGCCGCGCGCCGATTTGCCGTGCTCGTTCAGCAGGGTGGCGCAGCGCTGGACTGCGTACTGCGGCATCCGTGCGTTGATCTCCTGGGCGAGGCCGACCATACGCAGGGTCCCGCCTGCCGGGGCCCCGTCGGGGGACAGCCGGCGCGGGTCCATCGGCACGCCGTGGCCGCCCACACCGGGGCCGGGGCGGAACGCCTGGAAGCCGAACGGCTTGGTCTCGGCGCAGCGGACGACGTCCCAGAAGTCGACGCCGAGCTCGTGACAGAGCACCGCCATCTCGTTGACCAGCGCGATATTGACCTGCCGGTAGTTGGTTTCGAGGACCTTGACGGTCTCGGCCTCGCGCAGCCCGCGCGCCCGGACGACCTTGTCGGTCAGCCTGCCGTAGAAGGCGGCGGCCGCTTCGGTGCAGGCCGGCGTGAGCCCCCCGATCACCTTCGGGGTGTTGGCGTAGCCGTGGGTCCGGCTGCCCGGATCCAGGCGGCCGGGGGAGTACGCCAGATGGAAGTCCCGGCCCGCCCGCAGTCCGGACCCCTGTTCGAGGAGGGGGCGCAGGAACTCGTCGGTGGCGCCGGGAAGTACGGCCGACTCGAGCAGCACCGTGGTGTGCGGACGCAGCCGTGGGGCCAGGGCGCGGGCGGCGTCCGCGACCGCGCTGAGGTCGGGTGTGCCATCCGCCCCCAGCGGTGTGGGCGCGCAGATCGCCGCCGTGCGCACCCGGCCGAGTTCCGCCGGATCGGTGACCGATCGGAAGCCGCCGGAGACCATCCGGCGGATGTCCGCCGGGGTGCGGCCTGCCGCCGGTTCCGCCAGACGGCGCGGGTTCGGGTCGGTTTCATAGCCGATGGTTCCGATGCCGGCGGCCACTGCGGCCTGGGCGAGCGGCAGTCCGAGGCAGCCGAGTCCGATCACGGCGAAATCTGCGGGCATGGCGGTGGCCGTCCTTCCCGTAGCCAAAAGGAGCAGAGGGCGCAAGCCCAGTGGACAGAATGAGCAGGCGCAATGTCAGACTAGGCGTAAATATGACCGATATGTTGTATTGCGGGCTTGTGGCCGTCCGAGTGTTATCCACAGGCGGTGGCTGAAGTGCCGGAGTGCGGCCAGAATCGACGTGGTGAGCCCGGCCGCATACGGCGTCAAGGGCCACCGGCCGTGTGGCTGCACGGCCGCAGGACCGCATCACCGCATGACCGCACCGGACACGCCGACAAACGCCCGCCCGCGGGCGGACGGGAGGCAGCAGTGAGGACAGCGACACTGGGACCCGCTGAGCGCGCCGCGGCGCTCGCCGGGATGGCCGAGCGAGAGCTGGACATTCTGGTGGTGGGCGGCGGTGTGGTGGGAGCCGGCACCGCGCTGGACGCCGTCACCCGAGGGCTGTCGACGGGGCTTGTCGAGGCCCGTGACTGGGCCTCGGGCACATCGAGCCGGTCGAGCAAGCTCATCCACGGCGGGCTGCGATATCTGGAGATGCTGGACTTCGCCCTGGTGAGAGAGGCCCTCAAGGAGCGGGGGCTGCTGCTGGAGCGGCTCGCCCCGCATCTCGTCAAACCCGTGCCGTTCCTCTATCCGCTCCAGCACAAGGGATGGGAGCGCCTGTACGCCGGCTCCGGCGTCGCGCTGTACGACGCCATGTCCGTCTCCTCCGGGCACGGGCGAGGGCTGCCCCTGCATCGCCATCTGTCGCGCCGCCGGGCCCTGCGTGTCGCCCCCGCACTGAGGAAGGACGCCCTGGTCGGCGCCCTGCAGTACTACGACGCGCAGATGGACGACGCCCGCTATGTGGCCACCCTGGTGCGGACGGCGTCGAGTTATGGGGCCCAGGTCGCCAGCCGGGCACGGGTGGTCGGCTTTCTGCGCGAGGGGGAGCGGGTCGTCGGGGCCCGGGTGCAGGACGTCGAGGCCGGCGGGGATTACGAGGTCCGGGCCAAGCAGATCGTCAATGCCACCGGGGTGTGGACGGACGACACGCAGGCGCTGATCGGGGAGCGCGGCCAGTTCCATGTGCGGGCGTCCAAGGGGATCCATCTGGTCGTGCCCAAGGACCGCATCCACTCGACGAGCGGGCTTATTCTCCGCACGGAGAAGTCGGTTCTGTTCGTCATCCCCTGGGGGCGGCACTGGATCGTGGGCACGACCGACACCGACTGGGATCTCGACAAGGCGCATCCTGCCGCCTCCAGTGCCGACATCGACTATCTGCTTGAGCATGTGAACGAGGTGCTGGCCGTGCCCCTGACCCGGGACGACGTCCAGGGGGTGTACGCGGGGCTGCGGCCCCTGCTGGCCGGTGAGTCGGACGCCACGAGCAAGCTGTCACGCGAGCACACTGTGGCGCACCCCGTCCCGGGTCTGGTGGTCGTCGCGGGCGGCAAGTACACGACCTACCGCGTGATGGCGAAGGACGCGGTGGACGAGGCGGTGCACGGGCTCGACCAGCGGGTCGCGGACTGCGTCACCGAGGATGTGCCGCTGCTCGGCGCGGAGGGCTACCGCGCACTGTGGAACGCGCGGGCGAGGATCGCGGCCCGGACGGGGCTTCATGTGGTGCGCGTGGAGCATCTGTTGAACCGGTACGGCTCGCTGACCGAGGAACTGCTCGCGCTGATCGCCGACGAGCCCGGCCTCGGTGATCCGCTGGAGGGCGCGGAGGACTATCTGCGGGCGGAGGTGGTCTATGCGGCCTCGCATGAAGGGGCGCGGCATCTGGACGATGTGCTCACCCGCCGGACCAGGATCTCCATCGAGACCTTCGACCGGGGGACGCGCTGTGCACGTGAGTGCGCGGATCTGATGGCGCCGGTCCTGGGCTGGGACGAGAGACAGATCGAGAAGGAGGTGGCGCACTACGCGAAGCGGGTGGAGGCGGAACGCGAATCGCAGCGTCAGCCGGACGACCTGACGGCCGATGCGGCCAGACTCGGAGCGCCCGACATCGTTCCGCTCTGAGTCCTCCACCGATGTGGGGTTCCGGCCTAAACGGCCTTGATCGAGTCAGCCTTGGTCTGAACGACTCTGAGCATCTCATGGCATTGTGGTAATCCCACCCCTTTCGGGCCTGTCCGGGGCATCGGCGGACCCGGGAGAAGAACGGGTCCCGGAGTGAGGGACAATGAGGGCTCTGCCAGGGCGGGTTACCGTACGCGCGGCCAACGGCGGGCGCGGGCGAAGATCAGGGATCGCAGAGGGGACGCATGTCGGAGGCGGAGCAGTCACGGGAGCCCCAGCGGGCGGCCGGGCAGGTTTCCGGTACGGAGCCCCGGGAGGATTCCCAGGAGTCCGGGAAGCAGCCAGAAGCGGCGTCCGGCAAGTCGTCAGACGCGCCGTCCGCGGCGCGTATACCGCCCGGGAGCGACGGCGGTTCGGGTGCCTCGCCCACGGCGGCGCGTGCCGGGGTGCCGCACCAGTCGACCGGATCCGCGGCCGGCAGAGGCCCTGCGAAAGCCTCCGCCCCGAAAGCCGACGCCCTCGAAGCTGACGCCCCCGAGGCCGAGGGCGCGGCGGAGAGTGAGCCCGGCCGGAGCGCGGGCACGGGCGGCAAGAAGGCCGAGAAGAAGCCGGAACGGGAGAAGCCGGCACAGGCGGGGCCCGGGCGGGCTGGGACCTCCCCATCGGCGGCAGTTCAGGCAGCCGGGACGCCTGACAGCACCCGACCCGAAAGCGGGCGTCCGGGCAAGCCCGATGCGGGCAAGTCCGATGTGGCCAAGTCCGATGTGGCCAAGTCTGAAGCGGGCAGGTCCGATGCGGGCAGGTCCGATGCGGGCTCAGCCGGCGCGGGCAAGGGCGGTGCCGGCGCGGCGGGCTCGGGGAAGGCGGAGCCGGCCAGGGGCGGTACGGGCGGCGGGCGGAGCGCGGCGTCCGCAAGTGCGGCGGGGCGCGGGGCCACCGGGGCCGACGGGCAGCTCCTCGCCGGGCGGTACCGGCTCGGCGGGGTCCTCGGACGCGGCGGCATGGGCACGGTGTGGCGGGCGGTCGACGAGACCCTCGGCCGCACGGTGGCCGTCAAAGAACTGCGCTTCCCCAACAGCATCGACGAGGACGAGAAGCGACGGCTCATCACCCGCACCCTGCGCGAGGCCAAGGCGATCGCCAGGATCCGCAACAACAGCGCGGTGACCGTCTACGACGTCGTCGACGAGGACGACCGCCCCTGGATCGTGATGGAACTCGTCGAGGGCAAGTCCCTCGCCGAAGTCATCCGCGAGGACGGCACCCTGACGCCCCGCCGCGCCGCCGAGGTCGGACTCGCGATTCTCGACGTGCTGCGCTCGGCCCACCGGCAGGGCATCCTGCACCGCGATGTGAAGCCGTCCAATGTGCTGATCGCCGAGGACGGACGGGTGGTGCTCACCGACTTCGGCATCGCCCAGGTCGAGGGCGACCCCTCGATTACCTCCACCGGCATGCTCGTCGGCGCGCCCTCCTATATATCCCCAGAGCGGGCCCGCGGCCACAGGCCGGGCCCGGCAGCCGACCTCTGGTCGCTGGGCGGGCTGCTGTACGCGAGCGTCGAGGGAGCGCCGCCGTACGACAAGGGGTCGGCGATCGCGACGCTGACGGCCGTGATGACCGAGCCGCTGGACCCGCCGAAGAACGCGGGTCCGCTGGAGGAGGTCATCTACGGGCTGCTGGCCAAGGACCCGGAGCAGCGGCTGGACGACGCCGGCGCCCGCAAGCTGCTGACCGCCGTGGTCCATGCGCCTGAAGCGCCCGAGCAGCCCGCCGGCCCGGAGGCGGAGTCCGATGCCACACGGGTCATAGCGATGCCGCCTCCGCCCGCTCCGCACCGGGGCCCGGCCGCCCGGCCTCCGGCGCAGCCGGCCGGGAAGGACCCCGCCGCCGACCGGCTGCGCGGCGCGCTCCGTTCCGTACGGAACGCCGCAGCGGCCGCGGCGGAGCCGAAGCCGCGGCCCCAGGAGCCCGCCGGACGGCCCGCGCCGGTGCCTGCTCCCATCACCGATGTGGTGTCCCGCCGCACCCTGGTGATCATTGCGGTGGTGGTCGTGCTGGCCGTGCTGTCCGTCGTGCTGCTGCTCACGCTGGGCGGCGGCGAGGAGGGCGGCAAGGGCGCTCAGGGCGACAGGACCGCCTCGGCCGGCGCGGCGAGCGGCGGGGCGGACGGCGGAGCGGCCGCGGCGGGCAAGGACGCCGCCAAGGGCGGCAACGCCAAGGACACGGACTCGGGCGGCGGTCCCGGTGGCCAGGACGGCGGGGCCGCGGAGGGCGCCAAGGACGGCGCCAGGGGCGACAACGGAGACGAGCCGGACGGCGAACAGGGCGACGACGGCGGGAAGAACGGCGACAAGCCGGGCGGGGCCGCGCTGCCCGAGGGCTATAAGACGGTCCCCAACGACCAGTTCCACTTCAGCGTCGCCATGCCCGAGAACTTCAGGCAGACGGGCATAGCGGGCCGGAACTCCGGCGCGATATTCAGCGAGAGCGGCGGATTCCCCCGGCTGCAGATCGATTTCACCTCCAGCCCCGGGGACGACGCCGCATGGGCCTGGCAGCAGGCCGTGGCCGGAGTCAGGGCAAGCAGCAGCGGCTATCGGCACCTCGGCATCGACAAAGTCGCGTACAACGGCTATCCGACCGTGGCCGACTGGCAGTTCGAGCGCAATCAGGGCGGCGAGCGGGTACGGGTTCTCAACAGGGGCTTCAAGGTGGACGCCCGGCGCGGCTACTCGATCATGATCAGCTGCAAGGCGAGTGAATGGCAGGACGAGGAGTGCACGACGCTGCGCGAGACGGCGTTCGCCACGTTCAGCCCCAAGGACTGAGCACGACCGGGCGAGGACACGTATCGTGAGAGCTCGCGGACGGTACGCAGCCGTAAGAAGGCGTTGTCCGACCGGAATTGACACCGGTATGGACACCGCGGCGGACGGTTTCGCACAAGCTGGGTGACCGGCCGGGGAACAGCGGGCTGGTGGGGAGGCCTTGTGGACGACTACGCGGGACGGGTACTCGCCGACCGCTACCGCCTGCCGCTGCTGCCCGCCGAGGCCTATGAGCTGGGTGAGACCCCGGCGTTTGACACCTACAGCGGACATGAAGTGCTGGTGCGGCAGGTGCCGCTGCCCGAAGTGGTCGAAGCGGAGGTCGTGGAAGGCGACGGCGGCGGCCATGAGGCAGGCGGCCCGCCGGCCGGAGCGGCCGCATGGCGGACAGGCCAGGGGCGTACGACGCGCCGTCCCGCAGACCCGGCGGTGCGCAGGGCGGTCGAAGCCGCGCAGGCCGCCGCGCAGATCCCCGATCACCCGCGTCTCGACCAGGTCTTCGACGTCTTCGCGGAGGCGGGCTCCCTATGGATCGTGAGTGAGCGTGTGGAGGCGCGCCCGCTCGCGGCGCTGCTCGCCGAGAGGCCCCTCAGCCCCTATCGCGCCGCCGAGATCGCCTCGGATGTGCTCACCGCGCTGCGCGCTCTCCACGCGCACGGCTGGACCCACCGGAATATCACCGTCCGTACGGTCCTCGTCTGCGACGACGGCCGGGTGGTGCTGACCGGGCTCGCCGCGGGCGCGGCGGAGGAGGCCCTGTGCGGCTATGCGCCCGTTCCGGCGCCCGACCAGGGGCAGCCCCGGGAGCACGGCGAAGCGCAACAGGAGCGGGCACAGGCACAGGCGTACGCCCCGGAGCCCCAGCCCCAGCCCCAGCCGCACCCGGCGCCGGAGTCCGCCGCGGCGCCCGACGTCCGCGCCGCCAGGGCAGGAGCGATCGCCGCGTATCGGGCCGGGGCCCAGGCCGCCGCCCGGGCCAATGAGGCACGACAGCAGACGGGCGACCCCGACTGGTGGGCCCAGCCGCGGACCGGGAGCGGCTCAGACCGCGTTCCCGGTCAGTCCGGCGTTCCCGGTCAGTCCGGCGGCCCCGGCGGCGGCCCGGAGGCCGGTCCCGGCGGTCCCCGTGGTCCCGTTGGCCCTGGCGAGCCCGGCGGCGGCAACCGCGTACAGCTGGCGGGCTCCTGGCATGACGGTCCGGGGCAGGGGCGTGACGGCGGCCCCGGCCCCGCGCCCGCAGGCGGCGCGCGCCCGGCGCTGCCCCAGCCCCGCACGTACGACGGTGCTCAGCGTCCGCCCGCGCTGCCGTCTCCGGCGAAGGCCCCTGCAAAGGCCCCGGCCAAGGCAGGCTCGGCCGGGCGCTGGGATGAGGTCGTCGCAGAGGACGGAGCCCGTTACCAGGGCCCCGCAACGCCGCTGGCGGCCGAGCGGGCCCGGCAGGCGCGGATCGCGGTCGTCGGCGCGGTCACCGAGCGCTGGGCCCCCGAGCAGGCGGGCCCGGTGCACGAGAACTGGCAGCTCGCCGCCCCCGTCGGGCCCGCGACCGACCTCTGGGCGCTCGGCGCGCTGCTGTTCCGGGCCGTGCAGGGCCACGCCCCGTACCCCGAAGAGAACGCCGTGGAGCTGGTGCAGCTCGTCTGCGCGGAGCCGCCCGCCTTCGCCGAGGAGTGCGGCCCGCTGCGCCCCGTCGTCGAATCGCTGCTGCGCCAGGACCCGACTGAACGCCCCGACTTCGAGGAGCTGCGCGGCTGGCTGCGCTCCCTGGTGCGGTCCGCGCCGGAGCCGGACGCGGGGATGAACATCGTCTCCGTTCCCTCGGGGCCCGTGGACGCCGCCCGCCTCCCGGTCGTACGGCGGCGCGGTGAGCTGGTGCGCATGCGCAGACGGCGCGCGGGCGTTCCGGACGTCGTCTACGGCCGTCACCGCCATCGCAGAGACCCGCACGGCGGCGGTCGGGAGCGGGGCCCGCGGGCGCTCGGCCGCACCCTGCTGCTGCTGATCCTGCTGCTGACGGCGGCCGGCATCGCCTACGCCGCGCTGTTCCTGCCCAAGGCGGATGCGGACCGCCCGTCGCAGGGCCGGGAGCCGACGCAGAGCAGCGGCCAACAGCAGGGGGAAACCGGGGCAGATGGAGTCGGCGGCCGCCCCTCCCCGGCCGGTCCGAGCCCCGACCACACCGCCCCCGGCGACACCGCCACGGACGGCGCGGAGCAGTCGCCCGGCGCTCAGCAGCCGCAGACCTCGGCCCCGGCGGGAAGCCTCCCCGACGGCTATGCCCTGCGCAAGGACCCCGAGGGCTTCCGGATCGCCGTCGACAAGGACTGGCGGCGCAGCCCGGTCAACGACGCCGGTCAAGTCCGCTACTCGGACGGAGACTTCACCCTCATCGTCGTCCCCGGCCGCGACAGCGTGGCCGACCACGGCGATGACCCGCTCGCCTACCAGCGCGACAAGGAGCGTGAACTCCAGCCGTTCCGGGACTCCTCCTGGGCCAGCGCGACGGGCCTGCGGCGGATCGACGTCGGGCGGCAGTCCATGGCGGAAGGCCAGTTCACCTGGCGGGACAGCAGCGGCCGCGAGGTGTACGTGCGCAATCTCGCGCTGATCGTCGACGGCCGCTATCACGTGATCCAGGTGATCGGGCCGGAGGCGCAGCGCGACGAGGTGACCGAGTACCACGAACAGGCCGCCGCCTCCTACCGGGTCACCCGCTGACAGCGCGTTGATCACCCGCTGTCACCGCGGTGGCAGGGTGTCAACTCCCCTGGGCACAGGGCCAATCGCGGCTTCCGCACCGCTTTCGCCGGGATTCCGGCCGCTTTTCTTCGTCACGGTGTGGTCACTTGGGCAGCCCCGGTTCCTTACCGGTGCTTTCTCTCCGTAACCTGTGAACCCAAGGATCGGGGCGGGGAACGTGGAACACTCTCAGGGCACGACGGAGGCGGGGCTGCTGCTCGCCGGGCGCTACCGGCTGCGCGAGTCGATCGGCCGCGGCGGCATGGGCAAGGTCTGGCGCGCGGATGACGAAGTCCTGGGCCGCGTCGTCGCGGTGAAGGAGCTGACAGCCGGACGGTACGCCTCCGAGGCCGACCGCGCCGTGCTGCACGCCCGCACCAAGAAGGAGGCCAGGGCCGCCGCGCGGATCAGCGACCCCGGCGTCGTCACCGTCCACGATGTGCTGGACCACGACGACCGCCCGTGGATCGTCATGCAGTATGTCGACGGACCTTCACTCGCCGACGCGGCCAAGGAGACCGGGCGGATAGCGTCGGCCGAGGCGGCGCGTGTAGGGCTGCAGGTGCTGCGCGCGCTCGGCGCGGCCCATGCGGTCGGAGTGCTCCACCGCGATGTGAAACCCGGCAACATCCTGTTGGGGCGGGACGGCCGGGTGCTGATCACGGACTTCGGGATCGCGGCGATCGAGGGAGATGCCACGATCACCCGGACCGGTGAGATCGTCGGTTCCATCGACTATCTGGCCCCGGAGCGGGTACGGGGACACGACCCCGGCCCCGCGTCCGATCTGTGGTCGCTGGGGGCGACGCTCTATACGGCGGTGGAGGGCGAGTCGCCGTTCCGCCGCTCCTCGCCGCTGGGCACCATGCAGGCCGTGGTGGACGAGGAGGCGCCGCCCCCGCAGCACGCCGGGCTGCTCGCCCCCGTCATCATGGCGCTGCTGCGCAAGGACCCGGCCGCCAGACCGTCGGCGGCGGAAGCGGAGCGGATGCTGGAGGAGGCGCTGGAGGGGCGTACGACGGCGGTGACGTCCCTGCCCGCGACACAGCACTTCACCACGCGCCTCCCGGCCCAGGCCCCGGCCACCCCGCCCCCGGATGCCGCCACCCCGGCCCCGGCCCCGGACGCCGGAACGCCCCTCCACAGCACGCCGTTCCAGGGAATGCACCCGCCCGCGGCTCCCGCCCATACGCCCGTCGTGGCTCCGTACCCGGCGACGCACCGCCCGCGCCGTTTCGGAGGGCTGCGCGGCGTGGCGCTCATCGTGGTCCTCGCGGCGCTCGTCGGGGGCGGCGCGGGCCTTGCGGTGATGAAGTACGCGGACGGCTTCGGCGGAAACGACGCCGGCGGCGAAAGCGGCGGACGGCAGACAGCCGGCAACTCGGCGGACTCGCAGGACCCCCAGGGCTCCCAGAGCGCCGCGGGACCTGAGGAGGCCGTGAACCCCGCGGAGTGGCGGCGCGTCCAGGACCCCGAGGGCTTCAGCCTGCTGGTGCCCCAGGGCTGGCAGCGGCAGCTCGACGGCGACCAGATCGACTACACCCCCGACAACGGCCGCCACCGCATCCGCATCAGCATCGACCCCACGCCCGACTTCGAGAACCCCTATATGCACATGCTCAGCATGGAGAAGGGCCTGCGGAAGCGGCTGCCCGACTACCGGCGGATGCAGCTGGACCAGAACACCTTCCGCGACCAGACGCTCTCCGCCATCTGGGAGTTCACTTGGACGGAGAAGCAGAACCACCCCGGTCCGCGCCGCGCGATCGACCAGATGTACTACGGGGACGACGGCACGGAGTACGCGCTGTATATGTCGGGGCCCGCCGACGACTGGGAAACCACCCGACGGCAGTTCGACGTCATGGTGCAGAGCTGGCGACCGCCGGAGGCGGCGGCTGAGTGAGGCGGTAGCATCCGCTGCCGGCCCCGGCCGACGATGTGAACATGACGAACGATGGGGGACGGGTGAACGAGCCCACCAGTTACGGACTCAGGCCGCCGCACGCCGGGCAGCCGCCGTACCAGGTTCAGGGACAGGGACAGGGACACGGACAGGGACAGAGTCAGGGGCACGCGCAGGCCCAGGGACAGGCCCAGGGACAGGCCCAGGGACAGCAGAGCCCCGTGTACCAGCCCACCCGGACGGCCCAGGCCCCCGCGGGAACCCCCGCAGCAGCCCCCACGGGCGGCGAACCCGGCCAGGGCCGGCTGATCGGCGGCCGCTACCGGCTTGTCTCCCGCCTCGGCCACGGCGGCATGGGCACGGTGTGGCGGGCCCATGACGAGGTCGTGGACCGTGCCGTGGCGGTCAAGGAGCCCCGGGTTCCCGAGCACTTGAGCGAGAGCCACCGGGACAACGTCTACCAGCGGATGCAGCGTGAGGCGCGCGCCGCCGCCCGGATCGAACACCCCTCGGTCGTCACCATGCACGACGTGGTGATCGAGGACGACAAGCCGTGGATCGTCATGGAGCTTGTGCAGGGCCAGTCGCTGGCCGACCGGCTGCGCGACGGCACCCTTGACGTCCGCGAGGCCGCCCGCATAGGCCTCGCCGTCCTCGGCGCGCTCACCGCCGCGCACGAGGTCGGCGTGCTGCACCGCGACGTCAAACCGGACAACGTCCTGCTGGGCCGCGGCGACCGGGTGGTGCTCACCGACTTCGGGATCGCCCAGGTGGAGGGCGAGCAGGGGCTGACGGAGACCGGCGCGTTCGTCGGCTCCCCGGAATTCATCGCGCCCGAGCGGGTGCTGGGCCAGCACCCCGGGCCAGAGTCGGACCTGTGGTCGCTGGGCGTCGTGCTGTATGCGGCCGTCGAGGGCATGTCCCCGTACCGCCGCTCCAACACCCCCGCGACGCTGCAGGCCGTGATCTCCGCCGAGCCGCAGATGCCCGCCCGCGGCAGTGGGGCGTTCGGTTCGCTGGTGATACGGCTGCTGCGCAAGGACCCGGCGATGCGGCCGGACGCGGCCGAGGTCCGGCAGACGCTGGAGTCGATCGTGCGCCCAGCGCACCCCGCCCTCGATATGACGGCGCTGGCCTCGCACGCGGGCGGCGCGAGCGCGGCCTCGGGCGGCAGCCGCTGGGTGCCCCCGGTGCTGCACAAGAACCGCCCGGCGCAGTTCGGGCTGCTGGGCGGGGCGGCGGCCGTGGCGCTCGCGCTCCTCTTCGTACTTCTGGATCCGTTCGGCGGCGACGAACTGCCGCAGGGCTGGGAGGCGCGCACGGACCGGGAAGTGGTCGAGGCGAATATCGCCGTGCCGTCCGAATACGAGAGGGTCGAGGGCGACAACGGACGCAGCGTCACCTACTGGGACCCCAGCGGGGTGTTCACCGTCTATCTGGAGCGCGTCGAGACCGCTGAGGAGGAGGACGAGCTGCCGCCGGAGGCCGATGTGTGGAAGGAGCATTACGAGAAGGGCGGCAAGGACGGCGACGAGATCAAGGACCAGGAGGTCACCTCGACCGCCTCGACGCAGCAGGGCAAGAAGGCGTTCGACACCGTCGTCGACTATGTGCCCTCCAGGTCCTCAAGCGATGATCCGATCCGCTACCGCTGGCAGGAGCGCGTGGTCGCCACCGGCAAGGGGGCCGACCAGGTCTACTGGCGGCTGCGGGTGTCGGGCCCCGCGGAGGGCTGGGCGGCCGCGGAGGGCGATCTGCTGTTCGACCGGGTCGTGAAGCATCTGGACATTCAGGGGCTGTGACCGCTCCAGTCGGCCGCAACCCCATGACAAGCCGCTGATCAGGGCATTTGTGCCAGCGATCGCTGGCGTGGTCGCAGCGGCCTGGTGAGCAGGGTGTGAAAAGGTGTTACCGGCGGGTACCCAAAGTTCCGGATGGCGCATACTCTCGGCCCCATGACGGACTCGCAGGCACTCGCCGCCGCCTCCTCCCCCTCCCCCTCTTCTTCTGGCGGCAATCCGACAGCCGCAGCTCCGGCCGGTGTGCGCACCGCGGCCGATGTCGTCACCCCGGAGGTGGTCGCCCAGCTGACCCGAGGCGTCGTCGGCTCCGGCCGCACCGCCAACCACACGCCCTTCACCGGCGAGCAGCTGGCCGAGCTGCCCGAGTCGACACCCGAGGACGTCGCCGCCGCCTTCGAACGGGCCCGCGCCGCCCAGCCGGTCTGGGCGGCGACCTCCGTGCGCGCCCGCGCCGCGGTGCTGCTCCGTTTCCACGATCTGGTGCTCCAGCGGCAGGCCGAGGTGCTCGACCTGATACAGCTGGAGACGGGCAAGGCCCGCCTGCACGCCCATGAGGAGGTCCAGGCCGTCGCCGTGGCGGCCCGCCACTACGGCCGTACGGCCCCCGCGTATCTGCGGCGCAAGCGGCACACGGGCGTCGTCCCCGTCCTGACCAAGACCGCGGAACTGCGCCATCCGCGCGGCGTCGTCGGCCAGATCGCCCCCTGGAACTACCCGCTGGAGCTGTCCGTCGGCGATGCGCTGCCCGCCTTCGCCGCCGGCAACGCGGTGGTGATGAAGCCGGACACCGAGACCGCCCTCACCGCGCTGTGGGCGCGCGATCTGCTCATCGAGGCCGGACTGCCCGCCGAGGTCTTCCAGGTGGTGCTCGGAGACGGACCGGTCGTCGGCCCCGAAGTCGTCCGGCACGCCGACTACGTCTCCTTCACCGGCTCCACCCGCACCGGCCGCGAGGTCGCCCAGGGCGCCGCCGCCCGGCTCATCGGCGTCTCCCTCGAACTGGGCGGCAAGAACGCGATGCTGGTCCTGCACGACGCGGATGTGGAGAAGGCCGCGGCCGGCGCGGTGCGCGCCTGCTTCTCCTCCGCCGGCCAGCTGTGCATCTCCATCGAACGGCTCTACGTCCACGAGTCGATCGCCGACGACTTCATCGAACGGTTCGCGGCCCGTACGAAGGCGATGCGCCTCGGCAGCGCCCTCGCCTACGGAGCCGACATGGGCTCCCTGGTCAGCGAGCGGCAGCTGGAGACGGTCACCCGCCATGTCGAGGAGGCCGTCGCCAAGGGCGCCCGGCTCATCGCAGGCGGCCGCGCCCGGCCCGACATCGGCCCGCTCTTCTACGAACCGACGATCCTCGACGGAGTCGAGGCCCCGATGGCCGTCTGCACCGAGGAGACCTTCGGCCCGGTCGTCTCCGTCTACCGCTTCACCGACGAGGACGAGGCCGTCCGGCTCGCCAACGCCACCCCGTACGGGCTGAACTCCAGCGTGTGGACCCGGGACGGCAGGCGCGGCCACGCAATCGCCGCCAGGCTGCGCACCGGCACCGTCAACATCAACGAGGGCTATGCGCCCGCGTACGGCAGTGTGCAGTCGCCGATGGGCGGCATGAAGGACTCCGGACTGAGCCGGCGTCATGGCTCCGAGGGCATCCTGAAGTACACCGAGGCCCAGACCGTCGCCCAGCAGCGGCTGCTGCCGCTGGCGCCGTCCTTCGGCATGGACGACGAGAAGTACGCGGCGTTCATGAGCGCCTCCCTGAAGGTCATGAAGGCGCTGAGACTGCGCTGAGGCCGCGTTGAGGCCGCGTTGAGAGGAGTCCGGTGCACAAGGTGAACGACGCATACGACTACGACGTCATCGTCGTCGGCTCGGGCTTCGGCGGCTCTGTCTCGGCGCTGCGGCTGACGGAGAAGGGATACCGGGTCGGCGTCCTGGAGGCCGGCCGCCGCTTCACCCGGGAGACCCTCCCCAGGAACTCCTGGGACCTGCGGAACTACCTCTGGGCCCCGGCGCTCGGGCTGTTCGGCATCCAGCGCGTCCATCTGCTGGGCAATGTGATGGTGCTGGCGGGCGCGGGCGTCGGCGGCGGCTCCCTCAACTACGCCAACACCCTGTATGTGCCGCCCCCGGCCTTCTTCCAGGACCGCCAGTGGGCGTCCATCACCGACTGGCAGGACGAACTCGCCCCGTACTACGACCAGGCGAAGCGGATGCTGGGGGTGCGGCTCAACCCGACCATGACCCCCTCGGATGTGCATCTCAAGGCGACCGCACAGGCGATGGGCGTCGGCGACACCTTCCATATGGCCCCGGTCGGCGTCTTTTTCGGCGATGGCGAGGACGCGGACGGCACGGCGAAGACGCGGCCGGGCGGGGCCGTGGACGATCCGTACTTCGGCGGTGCGGGACCGGCCCGCAGGGCGTGCACCGAGTGCGGCGAGTGCATGACCGGCTGCCGCCACGGCGCGAAGAACACCCTCAACGAGAACTATCTCCACCTCGCCGAACAGGCCGGCGCGGTCATCCACCCCATGACGACGGTCGTCGCGATCGCCGAGGACGGGCAGGGCGGCCACAAGGTCACCACAGTGCCCACGGACGCACGGCGCAAGGGACGGCGCAGCGTGCTGCGGGCGCGGTACGTGGTCGTGGCGGCGGGGACGTACGGCACCCAGACCCTGCTCCACACGATGCGCGACCGCGGGCTGCTGCCGCGTATCCCGGCCCGGCTTGGCGAGCTGACCCGCACCAACTCCGAGGCGCTGGTCGGCTCCCAGACCACCGACCGCCGCTACCGGGCGAGGCACGGCGCACGGAAGGCGGACTTCACCCGGGGCGTGGCGATCACCTCGTCCATCCACCCGGACGCCGACACCCACATCGAACCGGTCCGCTACGGCAAGGGCTCCAACGCGATGGGCCTGCTGTCCATCCTCCAGGTGCCGTACGCGGAGCGCCGGGTGCGGGGCTGGCTGCGCAACGCGGTCCGGCATCCCTGGCTGATGGCCCGCTCCCTGTCCAACAGGCGCTGGTCGGAGCGGTCGATCATCGGTCTGGTGATGCAGTCCGTGGACAACTCCCTGACCACCTACCGCAGGCCGCGCGGCCCCGGAAAGGGTCTGCTGACCGCCCGCCAGGGCCATGGCGCCCCCAACCCCAAGCAGATCGCCGAGGGCACCCGCGCGGCCACTCTGCTCGCCCAGGAGATCAACGGCTTCGCCGGCTCGAACGTCGGGGAGCTGATGGGCACCCCGCTGACCGCGCACTTCCTCGGCGGCTGTGTCATCGGCGCGTCGGCTGAGGACGGGGTGATCGATCCCTACCACCGGCTGTACGGCCATCCCGGCGTTTCCGTGGTCGACGGCGCGGCCGTCTCGGCGAACCTGGGCGTCAACCCGTCCCTGACGATCACGGCGCAGGCCGAGCGCGCCATGTCCTTCTGGCCCAACAAGGGCGAACCGGACCCGCGTCCGGCGCAGGGCGAGCCGTACCGGCGGCTCGCGCCCGTGGCCCCGGTGTCGCCCACGGTCCCGGCGGGGGCGTTCGGCGCGCTGAAGCTGCCGTTCCTGGGGGTGCCGGCGGTCCCGCCGAAGCCGTAGCAGAACGGGCGTTGTGGCAACGGAAAGGCGCTGCACCCCCCTCCGAGTGCAGCGCCTTCCCCGTCTATGCGGCGGTGTGCCTCAGCCGCCTACGCGGCTGCCTGCTTACGCGGTCGCGCCGTTGCCGCGACGCTTCAGCGCGAAGACGACGCCCGCGCCGGCGACGACGGCGATGCCACCGGCGATGCCGATGGTCGGCAGCATGGAGTTCGAACCGGTCTCCGCGAGGCTGCCGGTGACCGGGTACTGCTTGACCTCACCCTGCGGCTTGGTGTCCGGACCCGGCTTCGGGTTCGGCTTGCCGTTGTCCGTGCCCGGCTTGGCCTCGCCCGGGTTCTCGTTGCTGCTGCCCGGCTTCAGGACCTCGAAGAAGGCGGAGTCGCCTTCGTGGTCCTCGGCGATGCAGTCCTGGCCGTTCACATCGCCCAGGTAGCCGCCTGCGCCGAAGGAGTAGCCGTCACCCAGCGGTGCGTCCTTGGTGATCTTCACCCGCAGATCGGCCTTGACGAACTCGCCGGCCTTCATGCCCTCGACGCCCCAGAAGTAGAAGCTGTACTCGACGGCCTCGTCGATGTTGATCCACTCGTTGGTGGCGGGGTCGCGGAACTCCAGGTCGACGAACTTGCGAAGCGACTTCGCCTCGTCGTCGACCTCCCAGTTGTCGACCTCGGCGTAGAAGGCGACCTCGCGGAGGGTGACCTTCGACTGGTTCGTGATGGTGAGGCTGAAGTTGTGCCAGCCGCTGCCTGCGACGATCTTCCCGGGCAGCCCGGACACATCGGCGCTCAGAGCGTCCTGCTCGAAGTTCTCGTCCAGCTCCCAGCAGTAGGGCGGGGGCTCCTCTTCGCCCTCCTCGTCCTCGGGCTTGGCGTCGCCCTCGCCCTCGGACGTCTCGGAGGTCTTGTCGTCCTCCTTCTTCTCGCCCTCGCCCTCACCCTCGGGCTTCTTCTCGCCCTCGGCCTCGGAGGCGGGCGTGTCGTTCTGGGACTCGCCGCCCGTCTCCGTACCCGTTTCCGTCTTCGCGTCGCCCTCGGAGGACTCTTCGGACTTCTCGGACTTCTCGGTCTCGGCCGGGGTCTCCGTGTCGTTCTCCGTGGACGGGTTGGTCCCCTCCGCCGGCGTCTTGGACGTCGAATCGGAGGTGGTGGTGCCGTTGTTGCCGTCAGTCGCGTATGCGGCCGGAGCAGCCAGGAACGCGGCAGGGGCTATGACAGCGGTCGCGGCGGCGACAGCCATAGCGCGGCGAAGCTTCAATGTGACCTCGGTGAAGTCCGGCGTGCCGCCCATCGGGAGGCACGAGGTGGTGGGCCTCCCCCGGTGATGTCACGGGCGAGGCTCTTGGTTCCGCATGCATGACCTGTGGCGGGTGGGGTTGGTTGCAGGGAACTCACAGAATCTTTATGTGTTCTGGATCACTTTCACCGGCCGTGCTCGCCGCGGGCGTGGTGCTGTTCCTGGCGGCCCGTCGCCGCAAGGCCGGGCAGGCCGCGTAACTCAGGGCAGACCGCGTAACTCAGGGAAGACCGCTTGACGAGGCGGCTGCACACACGGCAAGGGCCCCGCGGATTCTTCCGCGGGGCCCTTGGCGGTCGGCACCGGCGTCAGGGCAGCGCGGGTGCCGAGATGCGACGCCGGGGGGTTGCGCCGCGTGGGGGAGAGGCGGCCGCCGGAGCACGGACGGTGTGCGGGCGGGCTCGGCCTCAAGAGTCTGGAGGAGGTTCGAGGAGGGGTTCGAGAAGGAGGTGCGAGGCGTGCGGCGGGCGCGGCAGGAGACGTGCCGACGGATGAGTGACGCTGCATTTCCGGGTCGTCGCGGTCGGCTCCGGGCGTCCCCGGAGCCGACCGCTCTTTGGAGTGACCGGGCTGCTGTCCCCTGCCGACCGGTCACGCGCGCTGGGGCGAGGTCCCACGACGTGCCTGCGACACGTCACACGCTCCAGCGGAGCCACGCGTGGTTTCCTTCGAGGCCCGCCCCTGGCTGGCACGGACAACCGGACAACGACGGCCCGCGGCCCGCGGTCACGCTTCGGACGAGTGAGGATGTGCCCGAACTCAGATGCGGCCCCGGCACAGCTCCAGCAGGGTCATCGCCAGCGAGGTGCCCGGCTTGCCCAGGGCGTCGCGGTAGTGGGCGAGGACCTCCATCTCCCGCGCCAGGTTCACCCGCCGGCCGCCGGAGGAGATGCGGGCGTCCTGGATGACGGCTGAGACGGCCATGCGTTCCTGGATCAGGCCGATGATCCGGTCGTCGAGCGCGTCGATGCGCTCCCGCGCACCGGTGATCACGGTCGCGGCTTCGTCGGTGCGCGCGCCGGTGTCGGTCGCGGCAGCTGTGGCGGTCGCTGCGACTGTGGCGGCGGCTGCGACTGCGGCGGTCGTCGCATCGGCTGTGATCGGGGTCATGATCGGGGCTCCTGTCTGCAGTGCTCTGCTGTGCCGGGGCCCCGGAGCCACACGGCCCGGAAACGGCAGGCGCCCCGGGCCTTGTCGGCCCGGGGCGCCTGGGAAGTCGCTTGTCAGTTGCTCAAGCAGACACGACCATGGCAGCCGGCGGGCCGGTTGCCATAGGTAAAGAGGAAGGTCTGCTGCGTGCGCATGCGGACAGTATGGCTCCTGCGGGCGTGCGCCGGGCAAGCCGGGTTCGGATGGTGAGACGAAGAGAGGACCGGCCGCGCCGGTAGAATCGACAAAGAGAACCCCTCCAGAACCCCTTCTCCCACCACCGCCGGAAGGCCGCCGTAGTGTCCTCAGCGCCCCCTGCTGCCGCGCCCGCACCCAGCCCGGACGTCGTCCTCGTCGTGGACTTCGGCGCGCAGTACGCCCAGCTCATCGCCCGTCGTGTCCGTGAGGCACGGGTCTACAGCGAGATCGTCCCGTCCACGATGCCCGTGGCGGAGATGCTGGCCAGGAAACCCAGGGCGATCATCCTCTCCGGCGGGCCCTCGTCCGTGTACGCGGAGGGTGCGCCCCGGCTGGACCGGGAGCTCTTCGAGGCCGGCATCCCGGTTTTCGGCATGTGCTACGGCTTCCAGCTGATGGCCACCACGCTCGGCGGCACCGTCGACAACACGGGAGCGCGTGAGTACGGCCGCACCCCGCTGTACGTCAGCCACTCCGGTTCCACGCTCTTCGAGGGCACCCCGGACGAGCAGTCGGTGTGGATGTCCCACGGCGACGCCTGCTCCGCGGCGCCCGAGGGCTTCACCGTCACCGCTTCCACGGACGTCGTGCCGGTCGCGGCCTTCGAGAACGACGAGAAGCGGCTGTACGGCGTCCAGCACCACCCCGAGGTGATGCACTCCACCTACGGTCAGCAGGTGCTGGAGCACTTCCTCTACCGGGGCGCGGGCATCAAGCCGACCTGGACCACCGGCAATGTCATCGAGGAGCAGATCGCGGCGATCCGCGAGCAGGTCGGTGACAAACGGGCGATCTGCGGACTGTCCGGAGGCGTCGACTCGGCCGTCGCCGCCGCGCTCGTCCAGAAGGCCATCGGCTCCCAGCTGACCTGCGTGTACGTCGATCACGGGCTGATGCGCAAGGGCGAGACCGAGCAGGTCGAGAAGGACTTCGTCGCCGCGACGGGCGTACAGCTCAAGGTCGTCGACGCGCAGGAGCGTTTCCTCAAGGCGCTCGCCGGGGTCTCCGACCCGGAGGAGAAGCGGAAGATCATCGGCCGGGAGTTCATCCGGGTCTTCGAGCAGGCGCAGGCCGAGATCGTCGCGGAAGCCCAGGCCGGCGAGGACGTCGCCTTCCTCGTCCAGGGCACCCTGTACCCCGACGTGGTCGAGTCCGGCGGCGGCACCGGCACCGCCAACATCAAGTCCCATCACAATGTGGGCGGCCTGCCCGAGGACCTGGAGTTTGAGCTGGTCGAGCCGCTGCGCAAGCTGTTCAAGGACGAGGTTCGCATGGTCGGGCAGGAGCTCGGTCTGCCGGAGGAGATCGTGCAGCGCCAGCCCTTCCCGGGGCCGGGGCTGGGCATCCGCATCGTCGGCGAGGTCACGCGCGAGCGGCTGGACCTGCTGCGGGAGGCCGACGCCATCGCCCGTGAGGAGCTCACCGCCGCCGGACTCGACCGGGAGATCTGGCAGTGCCCGGTCGTGCTGCTCGCCGATGTGCGCAGTGTGGGCGTCCAGGGCGACGGCCGTACCTACGGTCACCCGGTCGTGCTCCGGCCCGTCTCGTCCGAGGACGCGATGACCGCCGACTGGACGCGGATGCCGTACGACGTCCTGGCGCGGATCTCCACCCGCATCACCAACGAGGTCGCGGACGTCAACCGCGTCGTCCTGGATGTGACGAGCAAGCCGCCGGGCACCATCGAGTGGGAGTGAGCCCTGTGGTGCCCTGACGGGCGCCACAGACGCGGCAGACACGACGGGCACACCGACGCCGCCGTCCTCCGTATGGGGACGGCGGCGTCGCGCTGTCTATGGCCAGTTGCCCCAGCCGGAGCTACCTTCCGGCCCATGAGCGAGACGCCCCCACCGCTGCCCCCACCGCTGCCCCCGTCGCCGCCCCCTCCGTCCCCGCCCCCTCCGTCCCCGCCCCCGCCCGTTCCCGTCGAGCAGCTCGACTTCGCGATGCCGCCTGAGCATGACTCTCCGGACGACGAGCGTGCCGGTCGCAAGGAGCGGCTCGCGGCCGCCCTGCGGCTCTTCGGCCGCTTTGGATACGAGGAGGGGGTCTCGGGCCATATCACCGCACGGGACCCGGAGTTCGCCGACTGCTTCTGGGTCAACCCCTTCGGGGTGCCGTTCGCGCAGATCACCGCGGGAGAGCTGCTGCTGGTCAACAGCGCGGGGCAGGTCGTCGCCGGGCGTCACCATGTCAACCAGGCCGCCTTCGCCGTCCACGCGGCGGTCCATCTCGCCCGCCCCGACGTCGTGGCCGTGGCGCACACCCATTCGATGTACGGGCGGGCGCTGGCCGCGCTCGGCGAGCTGATCGACCCGATCAGTCAGGAGGCATGCGCCTTCTATGAAGACCATGCCCTGGTCGACTCCTACACCGGGGTGGCCGTCGACGAGGCTGAGGGACGCCGGATCGCCGCCGCCCTCGGCCCACGCAAGGCCGTCATCCTGCGCAATCACGGCCTGCTCACCGTCGGCGACTCGGTCGACGCGGCGGCCTGGTGGTTTATCTCCATGGAGCGCTGCTGCCGCATCCAGCTGCTGGCACGGGCGGCGGGCAAGCCCGTCCTCATCGGAGCCCGTGACGCTGCGGCAACCCGTGAGCGGCTGGGGAGCGATCTGGTCGCCTGGATCAGTTATCAGCCCCTGTGGCGGCAGGTCAGCAGGGAAGAGCCCGATCTGCTGAGCCGGCACGCCGACTGAGGCGGCGCATTCGGCGAGGTCGCCGTCCGGTGCGGCCGCCGTTCGGCGAGGCCGCCGCCCGGTGAAGCGGCGACTCCGAGTGTTGCGACCTCCCTGAGCACGGCTGTGGGCGGTTTCCGGCGGTATGGGGCGGCATCCTGTGGCATTCGGCGGTATGTGCGGTGAGCCGCCATGGGCCCGCATACGTATGGTCAGTTGATAGGTCAACCGTAGGCGTGGCAGGTGGGACAAGGTGGACAGGTGGGACTGACGATGACACCAATGCAGCGGATGACTACGACATACGGCATGGCGGACGGGGGCAGACAGGGCGGCTGGAAGGCGCTGGCCAGCCGGTACGCCCTGCTGCCCCTGCGCGTCTTCCTCGGCGTGACCTTCATCTACGCCGGGCTCGACAAAATCACCGACAGCAGCTTTATGTCGGCCAGCGGCACCGGCTCGATCGGGGAGATCATGCGCTCCGTGCGCGATACCTCCGCCGTGCCGTGGCTGGTGGACATCGCCCTGGAGAGCCCTGTGGGCTTCGGCTATGCCATCGCCTGCGGGGAACTCATGGTGGGCATCGGCACGCTCTTCGGGATCATCGCCCGTCTGGCCGCCGTCGGCGGCGCGCTGATCTCGCTGAGCCTGTGGCTGACCGTCAGCTGGGCGACCGATCCGTACTACTACGGCAACGATCTCGCCTATCTGATGGCCTGGCTGCCGCTGGTGCTCGCCGGGGCGCCCATGTTCTCGGTGGACGCGCTCTGGGCGGAACGGCGACGTATGCGGTAGTGCACCCAGGCCGCAGCCCCAGCCAGGAACAGTCCGCCGAAGACGATGGGGAACACCGCGAACCAGGGGGTGTGCCATGCGTCCGCCGCATCGCCCGCGTACAGCAGCGCGGCGGTGAGCGCGGCGAGCCCCGCGATCAGCCTGGCGGGCCGGAGCGGATGCCGGAACCGGCCGCCGCTGTCGCGGTCGTACCCCTGCGGGACCGGCATCGGCTCGGGATGTGAATCAGCGTGCTGCACGGGTGACCTCCACCTGTCCGATGCCCACGTCGAGGCGCAGCTCCAGCGTCCCGGACGGCTCTGCCCCGTCCGGGGCGGGGAGCCGGTGCTCCCGCTCCAGCCCGGGCTCGACGTCTATGTCGTCCGCCGCGTCCCCCGGCAGTTGAACATCGCCGAGGCCCGCCTCGACGTCCAGCGTCACCGGAGCGTCCTCGGGCAGCACAACTCTCAGCTGCCCCGCCCCGACCTCCGCCGACGTCGAGACCGTGCGGCCCGCCGGGATGGAGAGGGCGGAAAGATCGAGCGTGCCGACGCCGGTGCCCAGCTCATACTGCGACTGCACGGCGGAGACCGTGTCCGGCCGCCACTCGGTGCGGACCCAGTGCGTGCTGATCTCCTTGGGCAGGGCAGCCGCACCCGCCAGCAGCACCGCCGTGACCATGGTGAGCAGGACGGTGCCAAAGCCTGTGCGGCCTATCAGCGCGCTGACGAGCAGCCCGAGCCCGAACACCGCGAGCGCGCAGACGAGACCGATCTGCAGACTGGTGCCGAGCGGATTCCCGTCCCAGGACAGCCCTGTGCCCAGCCCGCCCGCGACCAGCGCGAGCAGGAAGGTGACGCCGCCGATGCCGCGCGGGCCACGCGGTGGGCGGGGCGCTGCCCACACATCGCGGCCGCTGCGGAAGAGCGGAGGGCCGCCGTCGGCGGCGGCCACGCTCTCCGGGCCCCACAGATAGCCGGTGGGAACCGGGCCCGTGCTGCCGTCCTTCACGATCGGGTCACGCCACCAGGAGGGGCTCTCGGGGACCGGCGGCGCCGTGGCCTCGGGCGGGGCCTCGGCCGCGGCCTGCGCGGCGGCGGGGTCGAGCGGCACGCCGTCCGGCGCGCTGACTCTGCGGCGGTGGGACCAGTAGGCGGCCCAGCCGACGGCGATGGACAGCAGCACGGCGAACGACAGCATGTTGTCGTTGTGCAGCATCGACAGCAGCAGCCCGCAGCCGACGAGCGCGAGCAGCACCGCGGCCAGCGATGCTCCGGTGACCCGGCCCGACAGCAGCCGGCGCGCCTCGTTCTCCTCTTCTCCCTCCAACGGGATCAGCAGCCAGGCGAAGCCGTAGAAGACGAGGCCGATGCCGCCGGTGACGGAGAGCACCCCGACGACGATGCGGAATATCACCGGATCGATGTCGCAGTACCGGCCGAGGCCGCCGCACACCCCCGCGAGCGCCTTGTGCTCCGCGGACCGCCGCAGCGGCCCCGCTGCGGGAAGCGCCGAGGCCGCCGCGTCCTCCGCGGAGTCCGCATGGGCATCCGGGCCTGCGGCTGCCCCGTGCGGGCGGGAGGCACGGTGGCCGTGGGGCGGCATGGTCGGCTGGTTCATACGTCCATGGTGACGGGCCGCCCAGCCGGGCGGCACCGGGCCCGACCCTGGCCGATCCCTGATATCGGCCCCTGGCCCGCATCGGGGGTCCGCGCCGGGGTCCGCCGGGGCGGTTTCAGGGTCGGGTCAGGGGACGCCCCTGATACCGGCGCCCGCCCGGACGTGTGACCATCGGAGCATGCCCGCCGTCACGCCCCGAGCCGCCGCTGCCTCCCGCGCCCCTGCCCCGGAGGAGCAGCCGGCGCGCAAGCTGTACCGCAGCGCTGACGGGCGGATGCTCGGCGGCGTGGCCCGCGGTCTGGCCGGGCATCTGGGCCTCCCCGTCGTCTGGGTGCGGCTCGTCTTCCTCGCGCTCTTCCTCGCCGACGGCCTCGGAGTGCTGCTGTACGCGGTCTTCTGGATCGTCGTGCCGCTCGGCGTCGGCGGCAGGACCGCCGAGCCCCGCTCCGTCTTCGAGATCACCCCCGGCGGCCGCCGCAGACTGCGCAAGCCTGACAAGGGTCAGATCGTGGCGCTGGTCGCTCTGCTCATCGGTTCCGCGATCTTCGTCGGCAGCGTCGACATGGGCGGCAGCACCGGCCGCTATATCTGGCCGATCCTGCTCGTCGGCGCGGGCGTCGTGCTGGTCTGGCGGCAGGTGGACAACGCCCGCCGCGCCCGCTGGGCCGATCTGCCCACGGACAGCCGCCGCCGCGGGCTGCTCCAGATCGGCCGGGCGGTCGCCGGAGTCGCCCTCGTCGGCCTGGGGCTGACCGTTTTCGTCGTGGTCCGCGGCTCCGCCGCACAGCTGGGCAATGTGCTCACCGGCGCCATAGCCGTCATCGCCGGAGTCGCCCTGCTCGCCGGGCCCTGGCTGGTGCGGATGACCCAGGACCTCTCCGAGGAGCGCACGATGCGCATCCGCGCCCAGGAGCGCGCCGAGGTCGCGGCCCATGTCCATGACTCCGTGCTGCACACCCTCACTCTCATACAGCGCAACGCCCATGACGGCTCGGAGGTCCGCAGGCTCGCCCGCGCCCAGGAGCGCGAGCTGCGCAACTGGCTCTACAAGCCGGAGGGCACCGGCAAGGAGGAGGACGAAGAGCCGGACTCCGTCGCCGAGGCCGTCAGAAAGTCCGCCGCCGAGGTCGAGGACAAGCACGGCGTTCCGCTTGAGGTCGTCGTGGTCGGCGACTGCCCCCTCGACGAGGGACTCGGCGCCCAGATGCAGGCCGCGCGCGAGGCGATGGTGAACGCCGCCAAGTACGGTGGCGGAGGCGGCCCCGTCCAGGTCTACGCGGAGGTCGAGGGGCGTACGGTCTTTGTGTCCGTACGGGACCGGGGTCCGGGCTTCGACCTTGACGCGGTGCCCGGCGACCGCATGGGCGTCCGAGAATCGATCATCGGCCGGATGCAGCGCAACGGCGGCACGGCGCGGCTGCGTTCCGCGCCCGGGGAGGGCACGGAAGTGGAGCTTGAGATGGAGAGGGCGGCGAGCGAGGAATGACCGAGGAGACCACTGCCGAGGAGACGGCCGTCGAGCGGCGGGTGCGGGTGGTGCTCGTCGACGACCACCGGATGTTCCGCACCGGAGTGCAGGCCGAGATCGGTCAGACGGAGCGCACCGGAGTGGAGGTGGTCGGCGAGGCCGCCGACGTCGACCAGGCGGTCACCGTCATCACGGCGACCCGCCCCGAGGTCGTGCTGCTCGACGTCCATCTGCCGGGCGGCGGCGGGGTCGAGGTGCTGCGCCGCTGTGCCCCGCTGATGGCGGCCGCCGGGAATCCGGTGCGCTTTCTCGCGCTGTCCGTCTCCGATGCCGCGGAGGACGTCATCGGCGTGATCCGCGGCGGCGCCCGCGGCTATGTCACCAAGACGATCACAGGCACGGACCTGGTCGATTCGATCTTCCGGGTGCAGGAGGGCGATGCCGTGTTCTCGCCGCGGCTCGCCGGGTTCGTCCTGGACGCGTTCGCCTCCACGGACGCGCCGCCCGTGGACGAGGATCTGGACCGGCTGACCCAGCGAGAGCGCGAGGTACTGCGGCTGATCGCACGCGGCTATGCCTACAAGGAGATCGCCAAGCAGCTGTTCATCTCGGTGAAGACGGTCGAGTCGCATGTCTCCGCGGTATTGCGCAAGCTCCAGCTGTCGAACCGCCATGAGCTGACGCGCTGGGCGACCGCCCGCCGGCTGGTCTGACGATCTGGGCATCCGGCCGCAGGGCGGGCTGCACGGGCCCGGCTGCGCCGGCCAGCTACGCGGGCCGGCTACGCGGGCCGCGTCGCGCCCGCGAAGGGCATCTGGTCGATCGGCGCGATCCGCACCGTGTCGCCCGGCTTGGGCGCATGGATCATCTGGCCGTTGCCGATGTAGATGCCGACATGGCTGACGCCGGAGTAGAAGAAGACCAGGTCGCCCGGGGCGAGTTGGGAGCGGGTGACCCGCCGGCCCGCATTGATCTGGGTGTAGGTGGTGCGGGGCAGAGAGACCCCGGCGGAGCGCCATGCCGCCTGGGTGAGCCCTGAGCAGTCGAACGACGCCGGTCCGGTCGCGCCCCACACATACGGCTTGCCGAGCGCCCCGTAGGCGAAGGAGACGGCCTGTGCGGCACGGGAGTCGGCGGCCTTCGCGGGGGCGGCGGCCGGTGTCTGGGCGGATGTCCGCGCGGGCGCCGGCGCGGCAGCCGGCCCGGTCTGCTCGGCGGCGCGCGCCCCGGAGGCGCGCGGCGTCGCAGCCCGGGCGTCGCCGCTGCTCTCGCCGGCCGCTGTGCCTTCGTACGCGGCGCGCTGGCGGGCGGTCAGCCGGTCCATCAGCCGCTGGGCGGCCGTGAGCTTCTCCTGGGCGGTCGCCTTGTGGCGGGCGAGGTCCGACTGCCGGGCCTTGAGTGTCTCCACCCGCTCTTCCGCGCGCGCCTTGAGCTGCCCGATCTCCATGAGCTGCCGGTGCACCCCGGCGATCGCCCCGGCCTGCAGCTCGCCGACGCGGCCCGCGAGTTCGGCGCGCTCCAGATACTCGTCGGGGTCCGAGGTGAGCGCGAGCTGCATGCCCGGGTCCATGCCGGCCGCGCGGTACTGGGCGGTGGCGAACGACCCCAGCCTGTTGCGCGAGGCATTGAGCTTCTCGGTTTTCCGCGCCGCCTCGTCGCGCAGCTGATCCAGCTCCCTGCGCGCTTTGGCGGTCGCTTCCTTCGCGCCGTTGTGCTTCTCGGCCGCAGCCTCCGCCTCCTGGTAGAGCTGGTCGACCTTGGCCTTGATCTGCGCGGGCGTGAGGGCCTGCTCGGCGTGGGCGCCGCCCTCGAAAGCGGTCGCCGTCGCCGCCGAGGCGAGGGCGAGTGTGGCGGCGGTACGGGCGGCGGGCCAGGCCAGGGGGTTCTGCTTGGGTTTCCGGTGCGCTGCCACGACGGCGTCCACGTCCTTCCGTTTTCCCTGCGGACCCGGCGGCGGGTCCGCACAGGGGGAGCGGGCCGCCGCCGGGTCTTCGGCGGGGCGGCCGACGTCCGCCGGGGCGGCCCGGCGGGTGGTGGGAGTCGGCCACCTGCCGCAGGACGCTAGACCTGGCGGTCACGGCCGAGCAGCGTATGGACCGCTATTGCCCGAAGGTGGACAGGGGCGTGCGCATTGGGATCGGGTGGATCGTGGGGCGGGGCCCTTTGCCGCTGTGGGCTGACCAATGCCCGGGAAAGCGCTCGACCCGCCCGGAGAGTGGTGGTATGGGCCGGGCTAGGCTCCGCTTCATGGACGTACTCATCAATGTCTTCGTCGCCCTGCACATCATCGGCATCGCCTCACTGCTCGGCGGCTTTCTGACCCAGATGAAGGCGATGAGCGCGGGCACGGCGCGCTTCACCCCGGCGATGCTGCACGGCGCGCTGACCATGCTGATCACCGGGGTGGCGCTGGTCGGTCTCAATCAGGCCGACGATCAGACGGTGAACAACCTCAAGGTCGGCATCAAGCTGGCGGTCCTGGTCGTCATCCTGGGCCTGGTGTACGTCAAGCGGGACGAGGAGAGGATCGACAAGCCGCTGTTCGGCGCGGTGGGCGCGCTGACGACGGCCAATGTCTTCATCGCCACGCTCTGGACCTGACCTCTGTCACACGGGGCGCCTGGCGTCTGTCACGCGGGCGCCCGGTCTCCGTCACGCGGGGCGCACGCTGCCGTAGATGGGCATGTAGTAGATCGACTCCTCGCGCACGTTCGCACCGGGCTTGGGCGCGTGGATCATCATGCCGTCGCCGATGTAGATGCCGACATGGCTGATGTCGTCGTAGAAGAAGACCAGGTCGCCCGGGAGCAGATCTTCCGTCGCGACCCTCTTGCCGGCCTTCACCTGGTCCCAGGTGGTGCGCGGAAGGGAGACCCCGGCGGCCCGCCAGGCGGCCTGGGTCAGCCCTGAGCAGTCATAGGACGACGGGCCGCTCGCGCCCCAGACGTATGGCTTGCCGAGCTGGGCGCGGGCGAAGTCCAGGACTTTGCCGGCCTTGGCCGCGTAGCCCGCGTCCGTGTCGCCGCCGGACGCCGTGCCCGACCCGGACTCAGTTCCGCTTCCCGTCCCGGAGCCCTGGCTCTGCCCCTGCTGTCCCTGCTGTCCCTGCTGCTCCTGTTGTGCCTGCTGCTCCTGCGCGCGCCTGCGCTCCCTGTCGGCCTCCGCGGCGGCTGCCGCCTCCGCTTCCGCCCTGGCCTGCGCCTCGGCCTTGCGGCGCGCCTCCTCCGCCTTCCTGCGCTCGATCTCCGCGAGTCGCGCCTTCTCCTCAGCCGTCAGCTTCGACAGCAGCTCGCGCGCCTCGCGCAGCTTCGCCTGGACCTCCTGCTTCCCGGCGCGCAGCGTCTCCTGTGACGCGGTGAGCGCCTCCAGGCTCTTCGCCGCCTCGGCGCGCTGCTTCGCGGCCGCGGCACGCTCGGTCTCATAGGCGGAGACCGCGCTGCGCTGCCGGTCGCTCAGCCGCTCCATCAGCTGCGTCTGGTCGAAGTACGACTGCGGGCTGTCAGCGAAGACCAGCGCGGCGGTCGGAGCGACCGCCCCCGAGCGGTACTGCGCGGCGGCGTAGCCGCCCAGCGCGCGCCGTGACTCGTTCAGCGCCTCGGTGCGCTCCGCCGCTTCGTCGAGCAGCTTGCCGACCTCCCGCCGTTGCTCGGCGGTGGCCTCCTTGGCCCGGTTGTACTTCTGAGTGGCGGTCCCGGCCTGCCGGTACAGGTCGTCGACCTTCTTCTGCACGTCCTCTATGGACGGCTTCGGCTCGGCGGGCGCGGCGGGTGAGGCGCTCGCGTTCTGGGAGGACAGCAGGGTGACGCCGGCGAGGGCTGCGGTGGTGAACCCGACGGCGGGGGTGGATATCGCGGTACGGCCGCGGGGCTTGCGATGCGACGCCAAGGCCGACATCTCCTTCTTCCGTGAACCGCCTACCGGGTTAGCTGACGGGTTCGGGCGGGGACGGAAGGCTGCCCTACGGACCGGCGAGAGTCCGATTCACCCCGATTGTGCTGGGTGGTTCCCCGGTTCCGAACTTCCCTGCGGAAAGCCCGGATTCGGCGTGGGCGACCCGGTTGGCGTGGTTCGCCATGGCGGTGCGGGCTCGCTTGGTCGAGCACGCTAGCCAACCCGTGTGGTTGCTGTGAAGGTTGATGTTCGAAATGTCCGATACATTTTCGTGACCTCAGCGAGATCTGGCCGTTTACCGCCGGTAGGGCTGACGGCGTCGCCGCCGGTCACTGACCGGATGTCGTCGTTCCGTCGCGCACGGTACGCGCAAGCCCGCCGCCCACGGCTGGCTCCGGCCCGCCCGGGGTCTGACTCAATGCGGCCCCGGAGTGTCAGAGCGGACGCCTAGACTTTGAGAGCGATGAGCAGCCTCTTTGACGACAGCTTCCTGGCGGACCTCCGGCCCCCCGAGGACGAGCACCCGCCGCCGCCCGAGGACAGGGCCCCGGAGCCGGTTCCGGACGACCTCTTCCAGGGCGCCTACGACGTGCCCCCCGCGCGGGACGCGTACTACCGCGACGGCGCGCCCCGCCCTGTCGTGGACCCCGCCGCCCTGCTGGAGGGGCTCAACGAGCAGCAGCGCGCCGCCGTGGTGCACTCCGGCTCGCCGCTGCTCATCGTGGCCGGCGCGGGCTCCGGCAAGACGCGGGTGCTCACCCACCGCATCGCGCATCTGCTGGCCACCCGGCATGTGCACCCCGGGCAGATCCTGGCGATCACCTTCACCAACAAGGCCGCCGGGGAGATGAAGGAGCGCGTCGAGCAGCTCGTCGGCCCGCGGGCGGGCGCGATGTGGGTCTCCACCTTCCACAGCGCATGCGTGCGCATCCTGCGCCGCGAGTCCAAGAAACTCGGCTTCACCTCGTCGTTCTCGATCTACGACGCCGCGGACTCCAAGCGGCTCATGGCGCTGGTCTGCCGGGACCTGGACCTCGACCCCAAGAGGTTCCCGCCCAAGTCCTTCAGCGCCAAGATCTCGAATCTGAAGAACGAGCTGATCGACGAGGAGACCTTCGCCGATCAGGCTGCTGACAGGTTCGAGAAGACCCTGGCCGAGGCGTACCGGATGTACCAGGCGCGGCTGCGCGAGGCCAACGCCCTGGACTTCGACGACATCATCATGACCGCCGTCCATCTCCTCCAGGCGTTCCCGGATGTCGCCGAGCACTACCGCCGGCGCTTCCGCCATGTCCTGGTCGACGAGTACCAGGACACCAATCACGCCCAGTACACGCTCGTGCGCGAACTGGTGGGGGAGGGGTACGAGGACCTGCCGCCCGCCGAGCTGTGCGTGGTGGGCGACGCCGACCAGTCGATCTACGCCTTCCGCGGCGCGACCATCCGCAACATCCTCCAGTTCGAGGAGGACTACCCGGACGCCACCACCATCCTGCTGGAGCAGAACTACCGCTCGACGCAGACCATCCTCTCCGCCGCCAACGCCGTCATCGAGCGCAACGAGAGCCGCCGCCCGAAGAACCTGTGGACCAACGCGGGCGCCGGCGCGCAGATCACCGGTTATGTCGCCGACACCGAGCACGACGAGGCGCAGTTCGTCGCCGACGAGATCGACCGGCTGACGGACGCGGGCGAGGCGAAGGCCGGCGACGTCGCCGTCTTCTACCGCACCAACGCCCAGTCCCGTGTCTTCGAAGAGGTTTTCATCCGTGTCGGCCTGCCCTACAAGGTCGTCGGCGGAGTGCGCTTCTACGAGCGCAAGGAGGTCCGGGACGTCCTCGCGTATCTGCGCGTCCTGGCCAACCCCGAGGACAGCGTCCCGCTGCGCCGCATCCTCAACGTTCCCAAGCGGGGCATCGGCGAGCGCGCCGAGGCGATGATCGAGGCGCTGGCGCTGCGCGAGAAGACCAGCTTCCCGCAGGCGCTGCGCCGCGTGGACGAGGCGTACGGCATGGCGGCCCGCTCCGCCAACGCCGTCAAGCGCTTCAACGCCCTCATGGACGAGCTGCGCACCGTCGTGGAGTCCGGCGCGGGCCCCGCCACCATCCTGGAGGCCGTCCTGGAGCGCACGGGCTATCTCGCCGAGCTCCAGGCCTCCACCGACCCGCAGGACGAGACCCGGGTCGAGAACCTCCAGGAACTGGCCGCCGTGGCCCTGGAGTTCGAGCAGGAGCGGGGTGAGGCGGAGGGAGCCGGGACCCTCGCCGAGTTCCTGGAGCAGGTGGCGCTGGTCGCGGACTCCGACCAGATCCCCGACGAGGACACGGAGGGCTCCGGCGTCATCACGCTGATGACGCTGCACACGGCCAAGGGTCTGGAGTTTCCGGTCGTCTTCCTCACGGGCCTGGAGGACGGCGTCTTCCCGCATATGCGGGCGCTTGGGCAGACCAAGGAACTGGAGGAGGAGCGGCGGCTGGCCTATGTGGGCATCACCCGCGCCCGTGAGCGCCTGTATCTGACCCGTTCGACGATGCGCAGCGCCTGGGGCCAGCCGTCGTACAACCCGCCCTCCCGATTCCTTGAGGAGATCCCCGGGCAGCATCTGGAGTGGAAGCGGACCGGCCCCGCGGCCGCTCCCGCGGGCCCGACCGCGGGGATCGCTTCCTCGCTGAGCGCCGCTTCAGGCTCGCGTGGGGGCCGCGGAGCGCCGGGCTTTGCCACGCGGCGCGCAGGCGAGAAGCCGGTGATCGCGCTGTCGGTGGGCGACCGGGTCACCCATGACCAGTTCGGTCTGGGTACGGTGATCGAGGTGAAGGGCTCCGGCGGCGACGCACAGGCGACGATCGACTTCGGCGACGCCAAGCCGAAGCGGCTGCTGCTGAGGTACGCACCGGTCGAGAAGCTGTGACGTCGTGAAGCTGTGACGTCGTGAAGCTGTGACGTCGTGAAGCTGTGACAAGTGTGAGAAAAGGTCCCCTCCGTGACCGGAGGGGACCTTGGTCGTTGAGGTCTACGTCGGGTCAAGGCCCTTGCCGCGCAGCCAGGTCAGCGGGTCGACGGCGGAGCCGCCTCCGGGCCGGACCTCGAAGTGGAGGTGCGGCCCGGTCGAGTTGCCCGAGTTGCCCGCGTACGCAATGACATCGCCGGCCTTGACCGAGCCGGAGCGGATCTTGGTGCTGCTGAGGTGGCAGTACCAGGTCTCGGTGCCGTCGGGAGCGGTGACGATGGCCATGTTGCCGTAGGCGCTGTTCCACTGGGTGCGCACGGTGCCGTCGGTAGCGGCCATGACAGGCGTGCCGTAGGCCACCGGGAAGTCGATGCCGGTGTGCACGGACATCCAGTTGATGCCCGCCTGGCCGTAGTAGGCGCTGAGGCCGTGCTGTTTGACCGGCAGCATGAACTTGGGGCGCAGCGCCTCCCGCCGCTTGGCCTCTTCCTCGCGCTTCTTGCGCTCCGCCTCCTGGCGTGCCTTGAGGTCGATGCGCTCCTGGGTGCGGGAGGCGCGGTCGCCGAAGTCGCGGGCGTCGGCGCTGAGGGCCGCGAGCTGCGTATCAATCTTGCTGTTGGCCGCGATGGACTTGGCCGCGGCCTCTTCGGCGGCGGCCGCGACATTGGACGTGCTGTCCTTGCCGTCCCCGTCGCCGCCCGAGCCGAGGCTGTTGACGGATGCGGCCGCGATGCCGGCGACGCCCATCACACAGGCCGAGGGGACGGCCACGGTGAGCAGGGCGGAGCGTTTCGCGGGGGTGCGGCGGCGGCCTCTGCCGCCCCCGCCGGAGCGGCGGACGGGGCGCGGGGTGACCGGAGCGGCGGGGGTGAGCGTCTCAGGCTCGCCGTCCGGACCATCGCCATCGGCGTCGGCGCCGCTCCCGGCCGCCACACCGCCGTCCTCGCTGTCGCCGTCGAAGCCGTGCCCGCCGTTGCCTTGGTCGCCGGACGGCGTCTCGTAGGCGTAATCCTGGGTGAACGGCTGAGTGAAGTCCCGCTCCCCGGACTCCTGCTCCTGCCCGAACTCCTGCTCCGGCGTGAACTGCTGCGGTACGAAAGGCTCCGCGGCGGTCCCGTCCGCGTTCCAGGCGGTCGCATCCCACTGGCCGGTGGTGTCGTACGGCGGCGTCACCCACTGACCCGTGGCCGTCGCCTCGTACCCGTCGTATCCGCCGTATCCGAACGATGCGGCGACGTTCTCGTACTGGCCCGTCTGGCTCGAGGCCTGGTTCCAGGCGGTGGCGTCCCACTGGCCGGTGGTGTCGTAACCGGCCGTGTCGTAAGAGGCGGTGGCGGGCGCCGGATAGGCGGCGGTCTCGTACTGCTGCTGGTGCTGCTCGCCCTGTGCTCCGGCGTAGCCCGCGTCGTAGCCGTAACCGTAGTCGGCCGTTCCGGCGTTCCACTGCGAGGCGTCGTACTGGCCGCTCTGGCCGGCCTCGTAGCTGCCGGGCAGGGAGCCGAAGAGCGGGTCGGCGTCAAAGCTGCCGGCAGCGTGGCCGTCGTATCCGACGTACCCGGCGTGGGCGTGCTGGTCGTTCACCAACTTCTCTCTCGCCTCGGCAGCAGGACCTGGGGCGCCTGGGTCCGGGGCCAGTGAACGACGGTCCCGGAGGCGACGCGGTGGCCGCGACTGTACCCGGCGGTATGCGACGGCGACAATCTCCGGCTGCTTCAAGGGAATCAGGAAACGGGCATTCGGCGGCCTTTCGGCAGTCAGTGGACGCAGCTTTGGCGGTACGTTCGAAATTCGTTCGACCTGAGGCTCTGGATGTGCTCCGCGGCGTCAGGCCACGGAGACCGCGCCGGATGCGCTGATCACCGCTGGTTCGCTCGTCTCCAGCGCCTGGCGGACGCCGGCGGCGACGGCGGGGTGCACCGGCAGCGCAAGATGGCCGATTCCGCTCACGGGCACGTTCTCCGCGATCAGGTCGGGGTGGTCGATGCAGGCCGTCTCCATCGGCATCATCAGCTGGTCGAGATCGCTCCAGAAGCTCACACATCTGGTGCGGCAGCCCGGAGCGGGCTGCCGCAGCTCCTCGATCACCGGCGATCCGGGGCGCATCTGACGCGCAAGGGGGTGTGCGCCCGCGAGCAGGGCGACAGGTGTACCCGCATGCGGGGTGCCGAGGGTGACGAGCGTGCGTACGCGGCTGTCGCCGGCCAGCCGCTGCACGTAGTAGCGGGCGACGAGGCCGCCGAGGCTGTGCCCCACGACATCGACCTCACGGTGGCCCGTGCGGGCGCATATGTCCTCTATATGGCGGCCGAGCGACGCGGCGGCGGTCCGGATGTCGCAGGTGAGCGGGGAGTAGGTGAAACAGCTGACCCGGCGGCCGCCGTCGCGGGCCAGAAAGCGGCGCAGCAGCACGAACACCGAGCGGTTGTCCACGAAGCCATGGAGCAGAACGACAGGCGGGCGCTGCCCCGCGTCGACGGGCAGAGCGGCCGTGCCCTCGGGGCGTCGGCCCGTGGGACCCGTCGGACCCGCAGGCCCGGAGGCAGGCTCCGGGCCGGGGCGCTCCGGCGTCAGGCCCGTGGGATAGAGCAGCAGATGGCCGGCGAGGACGGTCAGCTCCAAGGCGGTGGCGCGGAGCAGTGCGGCCGACAGCCGCAGATGCCGTACAGGATGCAGACACCGTGGCATCGGCGGCAGCAAGGGCAGGACCCTGGTGGGGACCCTCATGGCCTACCTCCCCTACGGCACGCGAGAGCAGGCTCCTTCCCCCGTGCGCCCCTCATGGGGTGCTGCCACTCATGGCCGGCGGATGCGCTGCCTGGTCCCCGGCGCCGCCCGCCGTCCTGTGCGGCCTGGACGGCGGGCGGCGCCGGGGCGGTGACGGTGCGCAAACCGAGGTGGGTCGGGTCGCGCCGCCGTGCCGGGCGGCTGACGGCGCGGTGGCGCGACGACCCTGTAGCGGCTCCCCTCGCAGTCGTGCCCGCGACGGCTTGTGAGCCCTCTGGTGCGGGTACGACGCATAGCGAACATGTCCCACGTGTGATTTCCCCCTCCCCGTTCACCGCGAAACTGCGGGTTGCGGGATGCTGGAGATAAACGTTCGTTCACTTCGGCGCCCCTTGAGGGGGCACGGCAGCCGGGTTTGTGGAGGCAGTGATGGGTGTGAGCGGTCCGATCCGCGTGGTGGTGGCCAAGCCGGGCCTCGACGGCCATGACCGCGGGGCGAAGGTGATCGCGCGGGCGCTGCGCGACGCGGGCATGGAGGTCATCTACACCGGGCTGCACCAGACGCCCGAGCAGATCGTGGACACGGCGATCCAGGAGGACGCGGACGCGATCGGCCTGTCCATCCTCTCCGGCGCGCACAACACGCTCTTCGCGAAGGTGATCGAGCTGCTGAAGGACCGGGACGCGGAGGACATCAAGGTCTTCGGCGGGGGGATCATCCCCGAGGCGGACATTCCCCCGCTGAAGCGACTCGGTGTGGCGGAGATCTTCACTCCTGGTGCGACCACGGCGTCCATCGTTGACTGGGTCAACGCGAACGTGCGCCATCCGGCTGAGGCGTAGGCCATGTTTGGGGGCTCCGCCCCCGGACCCCCGCTCCTCAAACTCCCCCAGACTCCGTCCGGGGGCACCCCTGGGGGCACCTCCGTGGGGGTACCCCCGGACGAAGTCTGCGGGAGGTGGCTGCGGGAGCTTGAGGACACGTCCGAAGGCCGTACCGGGGTCTGGGGCGGAGCCCCCGTCACGGGAAGGGGTCCACACGCCCCAGGGCGTAGGGGGAGGTCAGGGGAAAGACCACACGCAGCAGTCAGGCGGGGGCGGGCCCGGGCGGCGGGCCCGTTAGTTCGGTGTGGATGGCCGCCCGCAGGCGCAGGGTGGACACCAGCCGCTGGAAGGCCTCCGCCCAGTAGCCGCCCGCGCCCGGGGACGCTCCTTCCGGTTCGTCCGGTGTGGCCGCCAGCGGCTCCAGGCGGACGGCCGCGGAGGGGTCCAGACAGCGCTCGGCCAAGCCCATCACACCGCTGAAGCTCCACGGATAGCTCCCGGCGTCGCGTGCGATGTCCAGCGCGTCGACCACCGCCCGGCCCAGCGGCTCCGCCCACGGCACCGCGCACACCCCGAGCAGCTGGAACGCCTCCGACAGGCCGTGCGCCGCCACGAACCGCGCGACCCACTCCGCCCGCTCCTCTTCCGCCAGCGCCACCAGCAGCTTCGCCCGCTCGGCCAGGGATATCGTGCCGGGGCCGTCCGCCGGCGGAGAACCGGGCGCGCCCAGCAGCGCCCGGGACCACTCGGCGTCCCCCTGCCGCACGGCCGCCCGGCACCACGCGGCGTGCAGCTCGTCCCGCCAGCCGTCCGCCACGGGCAGGGCCACCGTCTCCGCGGCCGAACGCCCGCCCAACCGCTCCCGCCAGACCGACAGCGGCGCGGCTTCCACGAGCTGCCCCAGCCACCAGGAGCGCTCGCCGCGCCCCGAGGGCGGCTTCACGGTCATGCCGTCGCGCTGCATGTCCGCGTCACACTCGTGCGGAGCCTCCACCGCTATCGCCGCCTGCCCGTCCCGGCCGTCGTGGCACAGGCTGATGCAGGAGGCCGCCCGCTGTGCCATGCGACCGGCGAGCGCTGAGCCCGGCAGTGCGGACAGCAGCTCGGCGGCCAGGGCCCTGACGTTCCGGCTCCGGTCGGACAGGGCCTGCTCCAGGAACGGCTCATCCGCCTGACACAGCCCCGTACGGAGCGAGTCGAGGAACATCAGCCGGTCCTCGGCCCGCTCGGTGGTCCACGTCGAAGCCAGCAGCTCCCGCGCCGCACCCGCGTCCTGGTCCCGGACCGCCGCGAGCAGAGCGACCCGCTCGGCGAACAGGCCCTCCTCCCACGGCTTTCGCACCGCATCCGCGTCGGTCACATCGAGCAGTGCCGAGCCGCTGCCCGCGCTGCGCAGCGCGAATCTCCACTCCGCGTTGAGCCCGGCGAGCCACAGCGCGCGCGGCCCGGCGAAGGCGAGCGACTGCGGCCGCAGGTCCGTGCGCGCCCGCGCCGCGTCCAGCAGAGCGGGCAGCAGCTCCGCCGGGGCCTGATACCCCTGCGCGTTGGCGGTGGTCAGCCACTGCGGGAGCAGCTCGGTGAGATCGGGCGCGACGCCGCGCCTGCCGCCGCCCGAGGGCGCGCGGTCCGCAAGCAGCTGGGCCAGGCGGCGGCGAGCTGCCGCGGGCAACGGCGGCCGCGGGTCATGAGGGGCGCGCTCGGGCAGGGGCGCCGCGGGCGCGGGCAGCAGCCCCGCCCTGCGCCGCACGGTCTGCAGAGCCGCCGCGTCCAGCAGCGCGACCGGCGCGTCCTTGGCGGGCTCGACGGCCGCGGCCGGCACCGCACGGCGGTCGGTGCCGAGGAGGGCCGAGGTGACGAGATCCTCCCAGAGCGAGGTGTCGGCCATGCTGCCACCCTTTCTTCTGCTCTTCTGCTCTTCTGCGTTTCTTGTGCGTTCAGCTCTTCTGCTTCGGTCGGGTCGCCGCGCCTTCAGATCAGCGGAATCGTCCCTGATGTGTCCTCGGACCAGACGGCGATCGGGGAGAAGCCCCGATGGCCCGCCTCGCCGAACACGGTCACCGGCCGGCCGCCGGACACCGCGGCGAGACGCAGCAGGCCGGGACGGGACAGCGCGTCGGGGGCGACCGGCAGCGCCAGCGCGCCGTCCGCGTCGGCGAGCTGCCACCCCTCGTCCGCGGGGGCCGGTATGACATCGCCCAGCGTCACCGGCCAGGACTCCAGCCACGGGTCGTCCCGCAGCGCCCGTCCGTACGCCTCGACCGCTGCGGCGACCGGCGCTCCCGGCGGCCGTCCGCCGTCCTGCACGGGGGCGCCGGCCAGCTCGGTCAGCTCAGCCCGCAGCTGCCCGGCACCGCCGTACGGAGTCAGCACGGCCTGCACCGTCAGACCCACGGGCAGCGCCAGCTGCGGCGCCCGGCCCGCGGCCCCGAAGGACAGCAGCAGCGCCGTCCGGCCCGACTCCCGGCCGTGCAGCCAGATGCGGCGCGTGGTGATCCTGCCCTCCGCCGAGTCGTACTGCGCGAGGATCAGCCAGCGGTCCCGCACCGGCTCGCCCACAGCGGGCGTGGACAGCCCCACCCGGGACCGGACCACCGCCGCCAGCGGCTCGGGCAGCCGGTCGAGGCCCAGCCAGGCCGTATTCAGCAGATGCAGCAGCGCGCACTCCTCCAGCAGCCGCACCGGCCAGCCCGCACCCGAGCCGGGAATCGCCCCCAACTCCCGGACCCGCGCCGCCAGCCCGGGCGCCTGGGCGTCCACCATGCGGGCCGCGGTCTCCTCCCACAGCCCGTAACCCGACTGCTCCGCCGTGGCCAGCCCGGAGCGCAGCAGATCCGCGAGCCGCTGCTCCAGCTCGCCCGCGCCCGCCGTGATCCGCTCCGCCCGGCGCTCCGCGCGCCGCCGGGACGCCTCCGGATCGGCTGGCTTCCCGCCGCCGCCCCCACTCTTGCCGTCCCGGTCGGCGGCACGCTGTCTGCGGCCCTCCAGCCACTGCTCGGCCCACTCCGGCGCGGTCGAGTCCCGGACCGCGGTGTCGTCCGACGCCCAGAGCAGCAGCAGCCCCAGCGCGTGCTTGCACGGGAACTTACGGCTCGGACAACTGCACTTGTAGGACGGGCCGCCCGCGGTGTCCACGACGGTCTGATACGGCCTGCTGCCGCTGCCCTTGCACAGGCCCCACACCGCCCCCGAGCCGCTGCAGCCCGCATCCGACCACGGGCCCGGCACGCTCAGCCTGTTTCCCGCTCTGCGTGAAGCGTCGTCAGGAGCCAGTGCCAGCACCTGTTCCGACGTCCAGCGCACCCCCTGCTGATTCATGTCGACGACGGTAGGGCCGACCACTGACAATCGGCTCTGACCTGCGGCGACGGTTCGTCAGCGATCGATTGTCAGTGGCGTGGTGCACCGTGGAGAACGCATCGGCCGAACGGGGCCGAGCGATCTTGAGGGGGATCCATGTCTGTGTCCAAAGCCATGTCTGAAACCATGCCTGAAACCACGCCCGAAGGTGCTTGTGACGCGGCGTCCGGCGCATCGGACGCGTCCGGCGCGGAGGCGCTGCGGCCCCATGCGGAGCAGGCGTTCGCACATGAGCTGGCGGCCCTCGCAGCGGCCGACGACCGGCCGCGTCCGGTCGGCTGGCGGCTGTCGCCGTGGGCCGTCGCCACCTATCTCCTCGGCGGCGCCCTTCCGGACGGCACCGTGATCACGCCCAAGTACGTGGGGCCGCGGCGGATCGTGGAGGTCGCCGTCACGACACTCGCCACCGACCGGGCCCTGCTGCTGCTCGGCGTCCCCGGCACCGCGAAGACATGGGTGTCCGAGCATCTCGCGGCGGCCGTCAGCGGCGACTCGACCTTGCTTGTGCAGGGCACCGCCGGCACCCCGGAAGAGGCCATCCGCTACGGCTGGAACTATGCGCAGCTGCTCGCGCACGGCCCCAGCCGCGACGCCCTCGTGCCCAGCCCGGTCATGCGCGCCATGGCCGAAGGCATGACCGCGCGCGTCGAGGAGCTCACCCGCATCCCCGCCGACGTCCAGGACACCCTGATCACGATCCTGTCCGAGAAGACCCTCCCGGTGCCGGAGCTGGGAGAGGAAGTGCAGGCGGTGCGCGGCTTCAACCTCATCGCCACCGCCAATGACCGAGACCGCGGGGTCAACGACCTCTCCAGCGCGCTGCGCCGCCGCTTCAACACGGTCGTGCTGCCGCTGCCCGCCACGGTCGACGACGAAGTCGACATCGTGTCACGGCGCGTGGACCAGATAGGGCGTTCGCTCGACCTGCCGGCCGCGCCCGAGGGGCTTGAGGAGATCCGGCGCGTCGTCACCGTCTTCCGCGAGCTGCGCGACGGCGTCTCCGCCGACGGCCGCACCAAGGTCAAGTCCCCGTCGGGCACGCTGTCCACGGCCGAGGCGATCTCCGTGGTCACCGGCGGTCTCGCTCTCGCGGCGCACTTCGGCGACGGAGTGCTGAGGCCCGCCGACGTGGCCGCGGGCATCCTCGGCGCGGTGGTGCGCGACCCGGCCGCGGACCGGGTGATCTGGCAGGAGTATCTGGAGACCGTCGTGCGTGAGCGGGACGGCTGGAAGGACTTCTACCGCGCCTGCCGCGAGGTGAGCGCATGACACATCCGCTGCTCCTCGGCGTCCGCCACCACGGGCCCGGCTCGGCGCGGGCGGTCCGGGCCGCACTGGACACGGCCTCGCCCACGGCCGTTCTGATCGAGGGCCCGCCCGAGGCGGACGGACTGCTGCCGCTGGCCGCCGACGACGGCATGCGGCCGCCGGTCGCGCTGCTCGCCCATGCGGCCGACGACCCGGGGCGGGCGGCGTTCTGGCCGTTCGCCGAGTTCTCGCCGGAGTGGACGGCGATCCGGTGGGCGCTGGCGCACGACGTCCCGGTGCGGTTCATCGACCTCCCGGCGGCTCACTCGCTGGCGATGCGGCAGGAGGAGACCACAGGGGAGCCGGAGGAGCCGGGGGAGCAGGAAGGCGCCGCAGAGGAATCGCAGCAGGCCGCGGAGGAGGACGCCGCGAAGAAGGACGCCGCGAGGGACGCCGCACCTGAAGGCGGCGGAGAGGAGACGGACATCCACGGCGCCGCGCAGGCCATGCGGGTGGACCCCATCGGCGCGCTCGCCCAGGCCGCCGGATACGACGACCCGGAGCGCTGGTGGGAGGACGTCGTCGAGCACCGCACGGCGCGCGAGGACGACGACTCCCACGCCCCGTTCGCCGCCGTCGCCGAGGCGATGGCCGCGCTGCGCGAGACATACGGCCACGGCGGGCAGCAGAGCGACCTCGTACGCGAGGCGCATATGCGGCTCAAACTCCGGGCGGCGCGCAAGGAGTTCGGGGACGCCGTCGCCGTGGTCTGCGGGGCCTGGCATGTGCCCGCGCTCGCCCGGAAGACCACGATGGCCGCCGACCGGGCGCTCCTCAAGGGACTCCCCAAGGTCAAGGCCGAGATGACCTGGGTGCCCTGGACCCACCGCCGCCTCTCCCGGCACACCGGCTACGGCGCGGGCATCGACTCGCCCGGCTGGTACGCGCATCTGTTCAACGCCCCCGACCTGCCCGTCGAACGCTGGATGACCAAGGTCGCCGGACTGCTCCGCGACGAGGACCACATGGTCTCCTCCGCCCATGTCATCGAGGCGGTGCGCCTCGCGGGGACGCTCGCCGCCATGCGCGGACGCCCCCTCGCCGGTCTGACCGAGACGACCGACGCCATAAGAGCCGTGATGTGCGAAGGCTCCGATGTGCCGCTCGACCTCGTCCGGGACCGGCTCGTCGTCGGAGACGTGCTCGGGGAGGTCCCTGACACAGCCCCCGCCGTCCCGCTCCAGCGCGATCTGGCCCGGCAGCAGCGCAGCCTGCGCCTCAAACCCGAGGCGCTGGAACGCGAGGCGGAGCTCGATCTGCGCAAGGAGACCGACGCCGCCAAGAGCCGGCTGCTGCACCGGCTGCGACTGCTCGGCATCCGCTGGGGCGAGCCGTCCGCCGGGCGGCAGGGCACGGGCACCTTCCGGGAGACCTGGCGGCTGCGCTGGGATCCGGAGCTGGCCGTGCGGGTCGCGGAGGCCGGGGTCTGGGGCACCACCGTGCTCTCCGCGGCCACCGCCAAGGCGGAGTCACAGGCCGTGGAGGCGGCCGCGCTCGCCGATGTCACTGCCCTCGCCGAGCAGTGTCTGTTGGCCGGGCTGCCGGACGCGCTGCCCGTGGTGATGCGGGCTCTCGCCGACCGCGCCGCCCTCGACGCGGACGTCGGCCATCTCGCCCAGGCGCTGCCCGCGCTGGTCCGCTCGCTGCGGTACGGGGATGTGCGGTCCACGGACACCGCCGCGCTCGGGGAGGTCGCCACCGGGCTCGCCGAGCGGATATGCGTCGGCCTGCCGCCCGCGTGCGCGGGGCTCGACGCGGACGGCGCGGCCGCGATGCGCACCCATCTGGACGCCGTGCACGGCGCGATCGGGCTGCTGCCGGACGCCGGGGAGCTGCCCGTCCGCTGGACCTCGGTGCTCCGCCGCCTCGCCGACCGCGACACGGCGCCCGGAGTCCTCCGCGGCCGCGCCGTACGGCTGCTGCTCGACGACCGGCGACTGGAGGACGACGAGGCAGCGCGGCTGATGGCGCTCGCCCTCTCCGCCGGAACACCGCCCGCCGACGCGGCCGCCTGGATCGAGGGCTTCGTCGGCGGAGCCTCCGGCGGCGGCATGCTCCTGATCCATGACGAGCGGCTGCTGGGGCTGGTCGACGCCTGGCTCACCGGGGTGCCCGCGGAGGCGTTCACGGATGTGCTTCCGCTGCTGCGCCGCACCTTCTCGGCATACGAGCCCGGGGTGCGCCGCACGCTGGGCGAGCTGGTGCGGCGCGGCGCCCCTGGCGCGGCCGGGGGAGGGGCCGCGCCGCGCTCCGGGGCCCTCACGCCCGGCTTCGGCCACGGTCTCGACGGGACACGGGCGGACGCGGTCCTGCCGGTGGTGCGTCTGCTGCTCGGGACCGCGGGGGCCGAGGGCCCGCACGAACACGACCTGACGACCTTGCGGGGGTGACTCGATGACCACAGCGGACAAGACAGCAACGGAAGCAGCCGCGGAAGCAGCCAAGGAGGCGGTCGCGGAGGGGGCCGCGGAAGCGGGCGGAGACGAGCGGCTGCGGCGCTGGCGGCTCGTCCTCGGGGGCGGCGGCGCCGACGGCACGAACTGCGCGCTCACCGGCAGGGACGCGGCCATGGACGGTGCGCTCACCGCGCTCTACGGCGGAGCGGCGGACAGCCGTGGCCGCGGCCGTGGGCGTGACCGCTCCGCGGGGCTGGGGGCGTCCGCGCCCTCCGTGGCCCGCTGGCTGGGGGACATCCGCAGCTATTTCCCCAGCTCTGTCGTCCAGGTGATGCAGCGGGACGCGATCGACCGGCTCGGACTGTCCACACTGCTTCTGGAGCCGGAGATGCTGGAGGCCGTCGAGGCCGATGTGTATCTGGTCGGCACGCTGCTCTCCCTCAACAAGGCCATGCCGGAGACGACGAAGGAGACCGCAAGGGCGGTGGTGCGCAAGGTCGTCGACCAACTGGAGAAGAAGCTCGCCACACGCACCCGCTCCACGCTCACGGGGGCGCTGGACCGCTCGGCCAGGGTCAGCCGGCCCCGGCACCGGGACATCGACTGGCACCGCACCATCAGGGCCAACCTCAAGAACTATCTGCCCGAGTTCCACACGGTCGTGCCGGAGCGCCTCATCGGATACGGGCGGGCGTCGCAGTCGGTGAAGAAGGAAGTGGTGCTCTGCATCGACCAGTCCGGGTCGATGGCCGCCTCCGTCGTCTACGCCTCGGTGTTCGGCGCGGTCCTTTCCTCCATGCGGTCCATCAGCACCCGGCTGGTCGTCTTCGACACCTCCGTCGTCGACCTCACCGACCAGCTGGACGACCCGGTCGACGTCCTCTTCGGCACACAGCTCGGCGGCGGCACCGACATCAACAGGGCCTTGGCGTACTGCCAGTCGCAGATCACCCGCCCCGCCGACACCGTCGTCGTTCTCATCAGCGATCTGTACGAAGGGGGGATTCGGGACGAGATGCTGAAGCGGGTCGCGGCGATGAAGGCCTCGGGGGTGCAGTTCGTCGCGCTGCTCGCACTCTCCGACGAAGGCACGCCGGCATACGACCGCGAGCACGCGGCGGCGCTCGCCGCGCTGGGCGCGCCCGCGTTCGCCTGTACGCCGGATCTGTTCCCGGAGGTGATGGCGGCGGCGATCGAGAAACGCCCCCTGCCCATACCGGACATGGCACCGCATCGGTAACCGAGGACTTGCGTCCCCCTGGGATGGGCGTGCAAGCATCGTCCCCGATCCGGCGGAAGGCTTGCTTCCGCCACCTCACCATGGGAAGGCTCCCCGCTCCGTGACCGACGCCGTCACTCCTTCTGCCGCTGCCCCGGGCGTATCGCGCCCGGGGGCGACAGGGGTGCGGCTGCTGCGCGCCGCGCTGTTCCTCGGCGGACTGCTGGCGCTCGGCCTTCTCTTGGGCGGTAAGGCCCATGCGGCGCCCTCGCCCGTGCCCGCGGTGGAGGAATCCGCCGCAGGGGCCGTGGCGGTCGAGGAGCCGCTGGGCGCGGGCCGGGAGACGGCTGCGCCGATGCCGGCTGAGTCACCTCGCTCACCCGAGCCGCCTGAGCCTGTTGGGCCCCTTGAGCCTGTTGAGCCGCTTGTGACGCCTGGACTGCCTGAACTGCCTGGTCTGTCTGGGCCGCCCGGACCGTCCGACCGGCCCGGACTGCCAGGTTCACCTGAGGCGTTCCGAATACCCGAGGTGATCCAGACACCGGCGCTTCCTGCGGCTCCGGAGGTGCCGGACTCGCCGGGCGTACCGGATGTGCCCGGCGTACCGGCGCCTCCCGTACCGCCGTCGTCCGCGCACGCTTCCGGCGGGGCGGACGACCGGGGCCGTGCGGCGCAGCCCGCAGCCGACCGGCAGACGGCGGCCGCTGGGGCGACCAGAACGGAGACGGGGACGGGGGCCGGGACGCGAGCCGGGACGCGAGTCGTCGGCGAACAGCTCCTCCGGCGAGGCGAGTTCCGCACGTCTTCCCGTTCCGCTGTCTGCCGGCCCGTTGACGATCACCGTGTGGAGCCTGGGGGCTTCCAGAGAGGGCCGCGGACGCCTCATGGTCCGCAGGGCATGGGCGGCGCGGCGCCGGAGTCGGGCGAGCCGCACTCGCCGCGTACGGGAGACCCGTGCGGCGCCGCGGCCCGTGTCCCCGCATCGGAGCAGGCCCTCGCGCGCGGCGCGGGCCTGGCGGACGGCGTATGGCCGGTCCGCGAGAGGCCGCGCGACATCCTCGAATTCCCTGGCTAGGGCGGACCGTTCCCCCGCTTACGGACCTGCCGCGCGGGGGCGGGACAGGTCTGCCCGCCGACCGGTCGTACGACGCCGGTCAGTCTCATCGAATTCGAAGGAACCGACGCAAGCATGCACAAGAACATTCGCCGCTCCATAGCCGTCGCCGCGACGGCCACCGGTGTGTGGGCGGTCGGCACGGCGTCCGCAGGCGCTGCCGAGCTGCCCGTGTCCATACCGGTGACGGCGCCGGACGCGCCCGTCGGCGTCACGGTGTCCGTCGAGCAGAACGTCACGCAGGAAGCCGAGAGCGCCGCCGCGCACGCCGCCGGGAAGGCGGCCCAGGCGGCCAAGGCGGCCGACGAGGTCACCGACACCGCGGAAGACCTCCGGGGCGACGTTCCCGGCGGCGTTCCCGGGGACGTCTACGGCGGCGTCCACAGCCATGTCCCGGATGCCGAGGGCGCGCAGGACGGCGCTCGGGGCGCCCAGGCGGATGCCCAGGGCGCGGCCCAGGGTGAGATCGACTATCTCTTCGGACCGCTGTCCGCTTTCGCGCCCGAGCTGGAGCACAGCGCGGGCGCGGCGGTCGAGGAGACGTCCGAGGCCGTGCTGCCGCTGATCGTCGTGGCGGCCGTCGACGCGGCGGAGCCGACGGCCGGGCAGGCGGCCGGAGACGCCGAAGCGCTGGGGCAGGGCATGGCAGGCGGTGTGACGCCGTTCGCGGGCGGGGTCGCATCCGAGGCCGTCCCGTGCGTCAACGGAGTCGTCGGCGCCGCGCGGCCGGTGGTCGACACCGCCGTCTCCCAGGTCCAGCCGCTGGCGCAGGGCGTCGGCGGCAGCGCGGGCGGCTTCGCGCAGGGCGTGGGCGCCCAGGCTCAGTCCTTCGCCCAGGGCTTCGCGGGCACGGTGGCGGACGGCGCCCAGCCGCTCGCCCAGAACGCGGTCGGCGGCGCCCAGGGCGTGGCCGAGGCGGTCACCCCCGCCTACGCTGACCAGCTCGCCGACGGGCTGACCTCGATGGCCGGCGCGTACGACGTCCCGGGCCACTACGACGTCCCGGGTCACTACGAGGTCCCGGGTCACTACGAGGTCACAGCCCACTACGCGGTCTGAGCCGTTCCGCCCGGCTCCGTTTGGGGACGGAGCCGAATCCAGGGTGGCCCCGCGGCGGCGGGGCCACCCTCCGGCCATCCCGGCGACTCCGTCCGAAACGCTTCTCCGTCCGAAACGCCTCTCCGGCTGCGGTCCCCGCACGCGATTCTGTGACCGGTATCACCGCGCCGGTGTGATCTGCGATTTAGGGAGCCAGCTCCCACGGGGATAACCTGCGAGACGGACATGCCGCGTCCACGGACACCGTGTACGCCCCCCTATGTGACAGCGGAGTCACGTTGCCCTTCGCGGCACGCCCACGCAGACAACGAACCGCGATCATCAGAAAAGGGACGGACGCGCGTGGACCTGTTCGAGTACCAGGCGAGGGACCTCTTCGCCAAGCACGGTGTACCGGTGCTGGCCGGTGAAGTCATCGACACGCCTGAGGCGGCGCGCGAGGTGACCAAGCGTCTCGGCGGCAAGTCGGTCGTCAAGGCGCAGGTCAAGGTCGGCGGCCGGGGCAAGGCCGGCGGCGTCAAGGTGGCGTCCGACGAGGACGACGCGGTCGCGAAGGCCGGCGACATCCTCGGCATGGACATCAAGGGCCACACGGTCCACAAGGTGATGCTCGCCGAGCTGGCGCCGGAGATCGCCGAGGAGTACTACGTCTCCTACCTCCTCGACCGCACCAACCGCACCTTCCTGGCGATGGCCTCCGTCGAGGGCGGCATGGACATCGAAGAGGTCGCGGCCACCAAGCCCGAGGCCCTGGCCAAGATCCCGGTCGACGCGAACGAGGGCGTGACCCCGGAGAAGGCCCGCGAGATCGTCGCGGCCGCGAAGTTCCCGGCCGATGTCGCCGACAAGATCGCCGAGGTGCTGGTCTCCCTGTGGAAGACCTTCGTCGCCGAGGACGCCCTGCTCGTCGAGGTCAACCCGCTCGCCAAGGTCGCCAATGGCGACATCCTGGCGCTGGACGGCAAGGTGTCGCTGGACGCCAACGCCGAGTTCCGCCAGCCGGAGCACGCGGAGCTCGAGGACAAGGCCGCAGCCAACCCGCTCGAGGCTGCCGCCAAGGCCAAGGGTCTCAACTACGTCAAGCTGGACGGCGAGGTCGGCATCATCGGCAACGGCGCGGGTCTGGTCATGTCGACCCTCGACGTCGTCGCGTACGCCGGTGAGAAGCACTCCGGCGTCAAGCCCGCCAACTTCCTCGACATCGGCGGCGGCGCCTCGGCCGAGGTGATGGCGAACGGTCTGGAGATCATCCTGGGCGACCCGGACGTCAGGTCCGTCTTCGTCAACGTCTTCGGCGGCATCACCGCGTGCGACGCGGTCGCCAACGGCATTGTGCAGGCCCTGGAGCTCCTGGAGTCCAAGGGCGAGGCCGTTGCCAAGCCGCTCGTCGTGCGTCTGGACGGCAACAACGCGGAGCTGGGTCGCAAGATCCTCGACGACCGCAACCACCCGCTCGTGCAGCGTGTGGACACCATGGACGGCGCGGCCGACAAGGCCGCCGAGCTGGCTGCTGCGAAGTAAGGGACGAGGGACACCACAACCATGGCTATCTTCCTCACCAAGGAATCCAAGGTCATCGTCCAGGGCATGACCGGCTCCGAGGGTCAGAAGCACACCAAGCGCATGCTGGCTTCCGGCACCAACATCGTCGGCGGCGTCAACCCGCGCAAGGCGGGCACGACGGTCGCGTTCGACGGCGCCGAGGTCCCGGTCTTCGGGTCCGTCAAGGAGGCGATGGAGCAGACCGGCGCGGACGTCACGGTCATCTTCGTCCCGGAGAAGTTCACCAAGGACGCGGTCATCGAGGCGATCGACGCCGAGATCGGCCTCGCGGTCGTCATCACGGAGGGCGTCGCCGTCCACGACACCGCGCAGTTCTGGGCGTACGCGGGCGCCAAGGGCAACAAGACCCGGATCATCGGCCCGAACTGCCCGGGCCTGATCACCCCCGGTCAGTCGAACGCGGGCATCATCCCGGCGGACATCACCAAGCCGGGCCGCATCGGACTGGTCTCCAAGTCCGGCACGCTGACCTACCAGATGATGTACGAGCTGCGTGACATCGGCTTCTCGTCCTGCGTCGGCATCGGCGGCGACCCGATCATCGGCACCACGCACATCGACGCGCTGAAGGCCTTCCAGGAGGACCCCGACACCGACCTGATCGTGATGATCGGCGAGATCGGCGGCGACGCCGAGGAGCGTGCGGCGGACTTCATCAAGGCCAACGTCACCAAGCCGGTCGTCGGCTATGTCGCGGGCTTCACCGCGCCGGAGGGCAAGACCATGGGCCACGCGGGCGCCATCGTCTCCGGCTCCTCCGGCACCGCCCAGGCGAAGAAGGAGGCCCTTGAGGCCGCGGGCGTCAGGGTCGGCAAGACTCCGACCGAGACGGCCAAGCTGGCGCGGGAGATCCTCGCCGGCTGACGTAGGCGTACGTCAGTGTGATACGCGTACGTCAGTGTGAACATGCCTGAATGGGCCCGCACCCCTCCGGATGGGGGTGCGGGCCCATTCGCGTCATGTGCGTCATGTGCGTCACCTGCGTCGCCTTGCGTCGCAGGATCGCCGGCATCACCGCTCAGCGGGGCTGCGGAAGCAGACGGTCAGGGCCGGCGGCGGGCCCGGAGCGGAGCCAGTCGCGCAGTGCCTCGGCCTCCTCGCTCAGCTGCTCTGGGCCGGCGGCCGGAGGCACCCCGCCGACCTGATGCCCCGGAGCCACGGGGGCCCGGTACTCTCTCGGGGCGGTGACCGCTGTGGCGGCCGTGACCCCGATCAGCAGCGTCATGGCCGCGACCGCCGCCCGTGTCCACAGTCTGGCCCGGCGTTCGCCGCCGGTGCGGACGGCGCGCGCGGGCGACAGCACCATGGCGGGCCCGGAACCGGTGAGGGCCGTCAGCCGCTCCTGGAGCACCCCGGCGTCGGCCAGCTCGGGCAGGCGCGCGGCAACGGCCTCACGGGCGTGCAGCAGCCGGTGCGCGGCGGCCGGAGTGGACGCCTCCGTCTCGGCGGCCGTCTCGGGCAGGTCAATGCCCAGGCCGTCGTAGAGCAGCAGGGTCCGGCGGTACGGCGGCGGCAGCGCGAGCAGCGCGTCGAGCAGGGCGCGGCGGTCGCGTTCGACCGGCGGGGTGTCGCGGTGCCGGTGGGCGCGGCGCAGCCGGTGCCAGGGGGAGAGGGCGTAGTCGTACGCGACGGCCCGTACCCAGCCCGCGGGGTCCCGGTCGCATGCCACCTCGGGCCAGTGCTGCCAGGCGTGGTGGAAGGCGCGTTCGACCGCCTCCTGGGAGAGCCTGCGGCGGCCGGTGAGCAGATAGGCCTGGCGCACCAGGGCGGGGGCGGCGTCGGCGTAGAGCGCGTCGAACGCCTCGGCGGGGGTGGGCGGCGGTGTCCGCCCGTGCGCCGCTTCCTGATCGTCAGCCGGATCCGCTTCCCGGCCCGGCTTCTGGTCCTGGACCTGATCCTGGACCTGGTCCTGTACCTGTACCTGTACCTGTACCTGTTCTTCCTCCGGCTCTGTCTCGGGCGCCGGTGAACCTTCTGGCGCTGCTTCCGCGGTGGGCTCCGCAGACGCGGCCAGGAGGGTGCTGCTCCGGGTCATGGCCAGGACACCACCGCTCTGCACTCTGAGTAAAAGTACATAAACGTATCTTGAGCGACACAACGGTCATTCGCCTGTTACAGGGCGAAAGCGCGTGTCGTTGGCAGCATGGCCGCGTGACTCAGGCGACCGACGTGACCGACGTGACCGACGCGTCCGACGTGACGCAGCCGGCCGAGACGGAGAGCGTGGCGTACGGCGGACGGGCCGTCGTGGCGGCCGCGGCGTCCGTACGCGGGGTGACGGCGGCGGGGCTGGGCCTCGGGGCCCTGACCGTGCTGGTGGTGATGGCGTGGATCAGCTCCCCGTACCCCGACAGCGGGCCGGGCGGGGCGTTCCACGTCGCCGCGTCCCTCTGGCTGCTGGCCCATGGCGTGGAGCTCGTACGGACCGACACGCTCTCCGGCCAGCCCGCCCCCGTGGGCGTCGTGCCGCTGCTGCTCGTCGCGCTGCCCGTCTGGCTGGTGCACCGCGCGGCGCGGGACTCCGCGGAGCGCGGCCAGCGGGACGGGCTGCGCAACGGCCTGGACGTGTGGTGCGCGGTGACGGCGGGATATCTGACCGTCGGCGCGGCGGCGACGGCGTACGCGGCGGGCGGGCCGCTGGGCGGCGACGTCCTCAGCGCCGTACTGCATCTGCCGCCGCTCGCAGCGGCGTCGGCGGCCGCGGGGATCTGGACGGCCCGGGGGCGGCCGCTGGGGCCGCTGCCGGGATGGACGCCGGAGCGGGTACGGGTCGCGCTCGCCCGCACCCGCGCGGTCGTGGCGCTGCGGGCGGCCTGCGCGGGCGCCCTCACCCTGGTCATCGGCGGTGCGGTGCTCGCCGTCACCTCACTGGGGTGGCACTGGGGCATGGCGCAGGAGTCGCTGTTCCGGCTGTCGGAGGTGTGGTCGGGGCGCGCCGCGGTAGTGCTGCTGATGCTGGCGCTGACGCCGAACGCGGCGGTGTGGGGGGCGGCGTACGGGCTGGGGCCCGGCTTCGGGGTGGGCGCCGGTGCGGCGGTGACGCCGTTTGGCGCGGGCGGGACCCGCGCGGGCGGGACCGTCGCCGACGCCTCCGTCGCCGTCCCGTATTTCCCGTGGCTCGCGGCGGCGCCGGAGACGGGCGGCGGGGCGACGCCGCTGACGTGGGCCGCGACTGTCGTGCCGGTGGCGGCGGGTGGAGTGGTGGCGTGGCTGACGGTACGGGGCCGGGGGCCCGCCGGGCCGCCCCCCGCCGGGTGGCGGGACACCGCGCTCACCGCCCTCCTCGGCGCGGCCGGCTGCGCCCTGCTGACCGCCTTCCTCGCCGCGGCGTCCGGCGGACCCCTCGGTACCGGCCGACTGGCGGCCTTCGGCCCCGTGTGGTGGCTGACGGGCGCGGCGGCGCTGGCGTGGTGCGGGGGGATCGGGGTGGCGGGGGCGCTGGGGGTATGGGGGTGGCGGCGGTGGCGCGCGTTGCGGGAGGCACGCCGGGGGAGTAGTGGGGTGCGTGGGGCGTCGGTGGGCAGGGAGCAGGGTCCCGAGGAGACGGCTGAGCAGCGCGCGGAACCCTCGGGGCCCGTTGAGCCCGTCGAGCCCTTTGAGGCCCCCGAGTCCGCGGAGCCTTCGGGGGCCTCTGCGCCCTCGGGGGCAGCCCTCTCGGAGACGTACGACTTCCTGCCGGCGGACCCGTGGGCGGACCGGGGGGACCTGGGCGAACCGCGCACGGAGCCCTCGGGCTCTTCAGGGGGCGACTCTCCCCAACCCCTCCCCCTACGCCCTGGGGCGTGGGGGGACCCCCACTTCCCGTAACTGGGGGCTTCGCCCCCAGACCCCGTTCGGGGGCCGGGCTTCTGCCCAGGCCCGTTCGGGGTGGCCGGGCTTCCGTGCAGGTCCCGTTCGGGGGGGGCCGGGCTTCCGTCCAGACCCCCTCCGGGGGGTGGGCTTCCGCCCCAGGGTGGTGTCCCGTCGAGTGGTGTAGCCATCCGGACCGTGCCGGTCCGGATGGCCTGTGATCGGCTGGCCCGGCCGCAGCTCCGCGCCGCCGCGTGAGCCGGTCAGGGTGGCGGAGGCTGCCCGGGTCCCCCGGTCCCCGGCCGAACCTGCCGCCGCCTGCGAAGCCGCCAAGGCTGACCGGCTAAACCACTCGGCGGCACACCATCCCCGGGCCCCTCGCGGTGGTGGGGCTCCGCCCAGGCCCGTTTGGGGGTGGGCTCCCCCAGGCCCCCCCGGGGGGGGGTGGGTCCCCAGCTCTCCTCCAGTGCGGGCTTTTCACAGGCCCGTTCGAGGGCGGGGGTGTGGGGAGGGCCCGGCGGGGCTTCGCTCCTGGGGTCCTTGGGGGTGCGGGGCCAAGCCCCGCACCCCTCTCCGGTGGGGGCCGCTGTGTCAGGTGCGGTTCTCGTGGGTGAGCTGGATCAGCGTCGCCTTCGTGGCGACCGTCAGCCGCAGCTGAACCGAGCCGCCGCCGAGGGGGGCGGTCGGGCTCAGCCAGGTCGTCACCCGGCATGAGCCGGGGCCGTCCTCAACCGTGGACGCGGCGCCCCGGTCGTACTCCGGCAATGACGCGCGGACCCGCACCAGGGCGTCGTCGAGGTCGTCGGGGTCCAGCCCCGTAGGACCGATCAGCGCACCCAGCACGGTCATACCGTCGCTGTCGGGCAGCTGATCGAGCAGTTCGACCGTCACGCGCGCCCCCGGGCACGCCTCGCGGATACGCTCCGCCAGATCTGCCACGCGTCGCTTGCCCTCCGGCTGCCCAAGCCCGGCCAGCCGGGCTTCGACGCCGACGTAGACCGACGCCAGGTCGGCACCCTCGTCCATCAGGTCCGCGACGTCCTCCTCGGACAGCGGGGAGTGCGGCACTGAGGGAGTCAGATCCAGGTAGCCCTCGCCGCCCTCGCCGATCTCGTCGTCCTCGTCGTCCTCGTCGTCCTCGTCGTCCGGCTCCTCGAACGGGTCGGCGCCGACTCGCGCGTACAGCGCGTACGCACCGCATACGGTGCGTCCCTGCTGCCACAGCCGGTCGGGAACGTCCACCCAGCCCGAAAGGAGTGTGTCATCGACGGTGAACCGGGCCTCGTCGAAGCCCAGCCGGCTGATGAGCGGTCCGACCGAGGTGCGCAGTGACCGCTCGGGATCGGCCTCTTCGGCCCTGGGGCACACCAGGAGCAGTCCAGCGAGAAAGCCGGTGCGCAGTCCGTCCGGATCCGCGGACTCGAACTCCACCGAAGCCGGTTTCAGTTCCGTCACCAGATCCAGCGTCGCCCGCATCGCTTCGGCAGCGGTGCGCGCGCTCGCCGGGTTCAAGCTGACCCGGACGACCACATCGGTCGGACCGTACGACATCAGTGGGTCACATATCCTTCCCGTGAGACATTCACATGCCCGGCGTTCTTCCAGACGTTCCCGTAAGCGCCCTCGAATCCGCCGTGCACGCGGTGCTTTCATGCGGCGGAGGTGCGACGGCTGGTCGCGGGCGCGGCCCGTACCGCCGCGAGCTTCTCCACGCTGTCGGCCTGCTGGGCCGCGGAGGTGGCGACACCTGCCGCCTTCAGCACGGCCTCCGCGTGCGCGGTCGCCTTCTTGGCCCAGTCGCCGGCTTTTCCGGCGTGCTTGGCCGCGTCGTCGGCGCCGCTGGCAGCGTCAGCGGCACGGACTGCCGCCCGCGCAGCCCGCTTGTCGTGTCTTTGGGGCGGCGCTCTCCTCGGCGGCTCGCCGCGCGGCTTCCTTGGCCTTCGCCGCCGCGGCTTCGGCCTGGGCGCGCTCGCACCGCTCGTCTCGTTTTCTTTCCGCTGATGGTCGTATCCCCTCGATGGCTGTCGGGCCGGGTCGGGGCCCAACTGCGGCAACTGATGCCGAAACCGCGCACGATGGCACATGCTCCCGGCCGACCGGCACACCGCCCGGTCGCCGCGGCCATCCGGCCTGCCCGTGTTCGGACGGCGTCAACTGGCCGCCCGGCCATGGCCTGGCACCGCACCTCCCGCGAGGGCGGCAGCCGGGAGGATGATATGAGTATTCAAGCTGCAACGGGGGAAGCGGGGGATGGATCGCAGACTGCTGCTGCGACCGTCGAGGGATGTTCGCTGTTCGAGATGGTGACGGGGCCTCACCCGATTTCTCCCAGCCGTACTGACCATACGCACAGGAAGCAATCGAGTGACTGTGAAGCTTACTTCTGCCCTTCTCGCCACAGGCGCCGTCCTGGGGACCGTCGCCTTCGCCGCAACCGCCGTCGCCGACTCCCGGGACGGCCACGCTCCGGCGGCCCCCGCCGCGGCGGCCGAGCTGCCGCCCTTCGCCGTCGAGGACTTCGCCTACCCTCAGGCCGACAAGATCCTCGAAGAGCGCGGAATCCGCCTGGTCCGCGGCGACGGCCGCATCACGCTCGCCGACTGCGCGACCGCGACCAACCCGATCGAGGTCTACAGCCGCTCCAAGGGCCAGTACTGCTTCGAGGTGACCGGCAAGGGCGGGTACCTCCAGCTGGAACTGGATCAGGTGTACGGGGTCAAGGGCAACGACTACGCGACCCGCGTGGACATGAGCGTCGACGAGCGTGAGGTTTCCTTCGACGTCGACAAGAACACCTGGACGCCGGTGGGCGAGGCAGCCGACCCCCAGGGCCGCGACCACGTCCTCCTGGAGATCCACGCCAACAGGTAAGCGACGCCTGCCGCGAGAGCGGGATCAGCTTCCACGGCAGCGCGGACCTTCTCCAGCCCGCCGTGCGGACCGTGGCCATCACCGAGGTCATTCCCCGCACGGACCGTGACCTGGTCATCGCCAGGCTCGCCGAGCTGGTCACCGATGTCGCACTGTCCCGCTCGCCATTTCCGCGCCGCAGGCGGGGGAGAGGCAGCATGTTCCGCTCGGCGGCGACTTCAAGGCTCCGTGCACGCTGTGGGACTCCGGCACGGGCGGCGGTTTCGACGCCCCGGTCAAGCACTGGAACAGCAAGATCGTGAGCTGAGACGGCCGGGCCGGCGCCGCGGGGCGGCGCCGGCCGGACTCACCAGGCTCCCCGGGGGCGTCGTGCAGCACAGCTGCGCGGCGCCCCCGGCGCTTTGCGCGCGGGCTCTGCGCGGGCTCTGCGCGCGCGCTACTCCTTGACGCCGATCACACCGCGCAGAGGCTCCGGGAGGAGTTCGTTGCAGGCGAGCTGGCCGTCCTTGGTCAGGGCGTCCGAGACGCAGGTGTAGTAGTCGCGGTAGACGAGCTGCGCGGTGAAGTTCGCGGCGACGAACATCAGGGCGATCGAGGCCATGACCAGGCCGCTGACCGCCGCGGTGATCAAGGGCCTGGCGGGGCCGCCGCCGGACTGCGTCTCCTGGGAGGCGGGCGGTTGCGGAGCGGCCGGGGCGGGGGTGCGGGACTGCGGCTTGGCGCGCAGGGAGCTGATCGCCCAGTACAGGGCGAGCGAGCCCAGCAGCAGCGCGATCTCCGGGAAGTCGAAGAGCGCGAAGAAGAACGCCCACATGCCCGACAGCAGCGCATAGCGCGCCCGGCGCTGCACCGGGTCCGTCGGGTCCCAGCGCAGACCTCCCGGGCCTCCGGGGCCCTGGCCCTGCTGGCCGCCTGGGCGGCCGCCGAAGCCGCCGCCGGAGGAGCGGCCCGGCTGGCGGCTGCTCCACTGGCCGCCCCAGGAGGAGCCGCTGGAGCTGCCAGAGCCGCCGGTCCCGCCGGAGGAGTCGGCGCCCTCGCCCTGTGCGCCCTCGCGGTCGTCCCCTTCGCCGCCATTGCCGTTCTCGGGGCGGCGCGGCTGCCAGGGCTGGTCCGGCCTGCCCTCCGGCGGCGGGGCGAAGGGGTTGTTGTCGTCCGTGGACTGGCGTTCCCGCGGCAACAGGAGGTGGCCCATACGGCGGCGTCGGTCCGGCATCTGGTGAACGTCTTCCCCTCGTCGTGCCCGTCAGCGGACGGGTGCTGTCCCCAGACGCTACCTCCCGGCCACGCCCCCGTGCCGTGGGGGCCGTTCTCGGTGCCGGTATCGTTGCTGACGGTCGGCTCCTTCGTAGGGTTCCCCGTATCGAAGGGCATGATTCGTTCGTACGACCATACAAAGCCGGCCCATTCCGTCGGCGCCGCCCGTCAGAACAGCAGCCCGTGAGAAAGAGACCCGCCGTGGCCTCCCCGCCTCCCCTCGCCCGCCCCGGCCGGCCCGTACGCCTTGTCGTCCTGGTCTCCGGCTCCGGCAGCAATCTGCAGGCCCTGCTGGATGCCGTCGACGCCGACCCGGAGGGGTTCGGCGCACGCGTCGTCGCGGTCGGCGCCGACCGCGACGGCATCGCCGGACTGGAGCGTGCCGAGCGCGCGGGGCTTCCCACGTTCGTGTGCAAGGTCAAGGACCACCCCACGCGTGAGGCGTGGGACCACGCGCTCACCGAAGCGACGGCGGCGTACGACCCCGATCTCGTCGTGTCGGCCGGCTTTATGAAGATCGTGGGGAAGGAGTTCCTCGCGAGGTTCGGCGGGCGGATCATCAATACGCACCCCGCCCTGCTGCCCAGCTTCCCCGGTGCGCACGGCGTGCGCGACGCGCTCGCCTACGGCGCGAAGATCACCGGGTGCACCGTCCACTTCGTCGACGACGGCGTCGACACCGGTCCGATCATCGCGCAGGGCGCGGTCGAGGTGACGGAAGAGGACACCCCGGACGGTGCCGCCGCTCTCCATGAGCGGATCAAGGAAGTCGAGCGAAGGCTGCTCGTCGATGTCGTGCGGCGTCTGGCCCGGCACGGCTACCGCATTGAGGGACGAAAGGTTCATGTCGGTGAATAAGCCCATCCGTCGAGCGTTGATCAGCGTCTATGACAAGACCGGTCTTGAGGAGCTTGCGCGCGGGCTGCACGAAGCCGGCGTGGAACTGGTCTCCACCGGCTCCACCGCGGCGAAGATCGCCGCGGCCGGCGTCCCGGTGTCCAGGGTCGAGGACCTGACCGGCTTCCCCGAGTGCCTGGACGGCCGGGTCAAGACCCTCCACCCGCGCGTGCACGCCGGCATCCTCGCCGACCTGCGGCTTGAGGACCATCAGCGGCAGCTCGCCGAGCTGGGCGTGGTGCCCTTCGAGCTGGTGGTCGTGAACCTCTATCCGTTCCGCGAGACCGTCGCCTCCGGCGCGACGCCCGACGAGTGTGTCGAGCAGATCGACATCGGCGGCCCTTCGATGGTCCGCGCCGCGGCCAAGAACCACCCGTCCGTGGCCGTGGTGACCAGCCCGGCGCGGTACGCGGACGTTCTGCAGGCCGCGCGGTCGGGCGGCTTCGACCTGGCGGCGCGCAAGCGCCTCGCCGCCGAAGCGTTCCAGCACACCGCCGCGTACGACGTGGCGGTGGCAGGCTGGTTTGCCGACGACTACGCGGCCGCCGACGACAGCGGCTTCCCCGACTTCCTCGGCGCGACGTACGAGCGCTCCGCCGTGCTGCGGTACGGCGAGAATCCGCACCAGGGCGCGGCGCTGTACGCCGGCGGGCGCGGTGGCGGTCGCGGCGGCGGCCTCGCCCAGGCCGAGCAGCTGCACGGCAAGGAGATGTCGTACAACAACTACACGGACACCGACGCCGCGCGCCGTGCCGCGTACGACCACGACGAACCGTGCGTGGCGATCATCAAGCACGCCAACCCGTGCGGGATCGCGGTCGGCGCGGACGTCGCCGAGGCGCACCGCAAGGCGCACGCCTGCGACCCGCTCTCCGCGTTCGGCGGCGTGATCGCCGTCAACCGCCCGGTCTCCAGGGAGATGGCCGAACAGGTCGCCGAGATCTTCACCGAGGTGATCGTGGCCCCGGGCTACGAGGACGGCGCGGTCGAGGTGCTGGCCCGCAAGAAGAACATCCGGGTGCTGCGCTGCCCGGACGCCCCCGCCGACCCCGTCGAGATCAAGGCGATCGACGGCGGCGCGCTGCTCCAGGTCGCCGACCGCCTCCAGGCGGACGGCGACGACCCGGCGAACTGGACGCTCGCGACGGGCGAGGCGCTCGCGGCCGACGAGCTGAGGGAGCTGGCCTTCGCCTGGCGCGCCTGCCGCGCGGTCAAGTCCAACGCCATCCTGCTCGCCAAGGACGGCGCGTCGGTCGGCGTCGGCATGGGCCAGGTCAACCGCGTCGACTCCGCGAAGCTCGCGGTCGAGCGCGCGGGCGAGGAGCGCGCCCGGGGCTCGTACGCGGCCTCCGACGCCTTCTTCCCCTTCCCCGACGGCCTGGAGATCCTCACCGCGGCGGGCGTCAGGGCGGTGGTCCAGCCGGGCGGCTCGGTGCGGGACGAGCAGGTGGTGGAGGCGGCGAAGAAGGCGGGCGTGACGATGTACTTCACGGGGACGCGCCACTTCTTCCACTGACGCGACTGAGGCGCGCCCCGGGCCCGCGGACCGTGAAGGCCGCGGGCCCGGGGCGGGTGCGGATGGCGCTCCGGCTCTCGGCTGCCGAGTCCGCTACCAGGCCCAGTGGCCGTGGCAGGCCCCGTTCGTCACCCACTCGTGAGAGGTGATGTTGTTGTTGGCCTTTGAGCCGTTGGTCATGCGCTGGACATTGCCGTTGATGTCCCGGGCCAGATTGTCGACGTAGTCGTTCTGACGGATGCAGAGGTAACCGCCTTTGTAGTCCTTCTTGGACCAGAACCTGACAGCGACCAGCCCGTTCGGGTCATCGGCGCCAGTGTTCACCAACGATGTCGCCGCATCGTCCTCGTTGCCGCGGAACGGGCCGGAGTTGTTGCCCCAGTGGGAGTCCCAACTCGGGGTTGTGCCCATCCAGCCGGAGCAGTACGTATACCTGTAGGCACGGAAGTTGCCGTCCCCCCAGTTGTTGTCGCGGATGTTCTCGCACGCGTTCGCCGCGGTTGCCGACGGCGACGCCTGGGCTGCGCTGATAGGGATCACCGAACTTGCCCCCGCCAGGGCCAGTGCGGCGGCAGCAATGCGGATCTTGCGCATGGGTGTTCTCCTTCTGGTTTCTGATGGAACGGTGTGAGAGAGCCGCGAAGGCTCTCAGGACGAGGTGATCTCCGCCGCGCGGGCAAGGGCGGCGAGTTCCATGCGGCGGCGCGTGTCGATCTCGTCGCGGTACCGCCGTCGGACCTCGCGGCTGTACTCGCGCTCCAGCGAGCGCGCTGTCTTCCCCAGGGAGGTGCGAGCAGCGCACTCCGCCTCGCGGACCGCGAGGCGCACTTCGATCGTGTGCGCGGTCTCCGGGCTCACTCCTTCGCTGAGCCGCGGCAGATCCGACCGAAGCTCACCGGGAGACGCGTATCGGTGACCCGCCTCGTGCATACAGGCAGACCATGCGCGCTGGGCCGAGCGGAAGCGGGGATCGCGCTCGATGTCAGGTACATAGAGCGGAGTGAGGTTGTCCGTGACCCTGGTGACGCGGAACCATGTGCGCGGATCGCCGTAAAGGCGGCGCTGTGCCTCGGCCTGGCAGCCCCCGATGGTGCTGCCGACGGTCTGGCCGCCGGGCAGGGTGACGTGCATCTCCAGCTCGTCGCTGCGGCCGAGTGCGGTCACGTAGCGTGCGCGGTCCTCCTCGGTCAGCTGATTGCGGTAGGCGATGTTCGGATTGGAGAGTTTCTCCTTCATCAACTCCTTCTCGATCCGGCCCCCGTAGCCGTGCTTGCGCGCCCAGGTGACGTCGGTGAGCACATAGCCATGGCGGAGGGCCTCCCCTTCGCCGCGCCACGCTCTCACCCAGTAGCGGAAGCCCTGGCCCTCCATGCAGCGTTTGACGAGGAGGGCCTCCGCGTGTCCCAGGCGCGCCCGCTCGGCGTCGGTCAGCTCCCTCCCCTGATCACGGACCGCTCCAACGGCCTTGCGGGGTTCCGCAGAACCGTTCCGCTCGACGTTGTCGCCGGTACAGCCGACCGTCGCGAGTGCGATGACCGCCGCGGTCGTGCACGAAGAAGTGAAGTATCGCCTCATGGCGGTGCTACCCCCTGTGGCCTGCGTCGCCGGTGCGGGCGGCGCAGTCATTACCTTCGTGGCGGGAGGAGGCGGCGGATACCTCGGACATCCGAGGTTCCCTCCGGAGGCGTGGTTCGACGGCGGCGGTTCACCCGCCGCAGCTCAGCAGTGCTCAACCCACTTGTGCGACAGCGGCGCGTATGTGCCCGCCAGGTTGCCCTGTTGGTTGACGCTGGTGCAGCCGGTGCGGCGGGTCTCCCGGGTCAGGTCGAAGCCGGCGGGCCGGAAGTCACGGCCCCGGTAATACGCCACGTCGTGGCGCTCCTTCGACTCCTGGTCGTTGTTGAAGACCGACCTCACCGGGCGGTCCCGCGTCCATGGGCAGGTCTCCTCGCCCGCCAGCCAGTCCGGGTCGTCGTCCGCCCAGCTGCACAGCTCGCCCATGCCGTTGGGCTCGCTGAAGAAGCACACCGTCCCCCGGGGGCAGCGGTGGTAGCCGTACGACACGCCGTCGTCCCACAGCACATAGGTCGCCGCCGCCCCGACGACCGCCGCGGCCAGGCCGGCTGTCAGGGCGGCCCGCCGCCGTCTGCGGGGGCGCAGCCGGGGCAGCCGGGGCAGGCGGGCCGAGCGGGAGGCGCCCGCGGCCCGCTCCACGCGCTGCAGGAGGGCGGCCGTGTCCCCGGCTGCCGCGCGCTCCCCGTGCGTACGGGCCAGGCAGCCGGCGACGATGTCCCGCCAGGCGTCGGGAAGCGCGGGTGACAGCCGCAGTTCCTCCTCGCCGCGCGCGTAGCGTACGGCCGCGTCGCGGCGGGCGGCGACCGTCGCTCCGGGCAGCGGCAGCGAACCGGTCAGCACCAGATGCGCCAGCACGCCGAAGGCCCATACGTCGGCGGTCGGGCGGATCCGCTGGCCGCGCTCGCCGATCTCCGACCACAGCAGCTCGGGCGGGGTGTAGTCGGGGGTGGAGAAGGCGGGCGCGTACGCATGCGTCCCCTCCAGCTCCGCCGCCAGATTGAAGTCGCCGAGCCGGGCCGTCCCGTCCTTCATCAGCAGGACATTGGCGGGCTTGAGGTCGCCGTGCACCCAGCCGGCGTGGTGCAGCTGGCGCAGTCCCTCGCACACCTGGGCCAGCAGGGCCGGACCGGAGGCCGGCGGCTGCGGGGACGCGTTCAGCAGAGCCTCAAGCGACCCTTCCGCTCGCTCCAGTACGAGGACGGTGGCGCCGTCGAGGTCCGGCCGGTCCGGGCAGTCGGCCGTCAGCACCTCGTACATCCGGATCAGCCGCGGACTGCGCAGCCTGCGCAACAGCTCCACCTCGCGGTCCGCCAGCTCCCGCAGATGCCGCAGCTGGCGCGGGGTGCGGGTGCCCGTCGGCAGGAACTTCAGCGCGGCCGTCTGCGGCAGCCGCGCGTCCCGGCTGGTGCGCCGGGCCCCGTACACGCTGCCGAAGGCACCGGAGGCCAGGGGCTCGCGCACCTCCCAGCAGCCCGCCCGGAACCCCTTCGGCACCGGCACCGTATACGGCTGTGCCTCGCTCATCGCCCGGCCAGCGCGCCGAGATCGTCCTCCTGGACCAGATCGAAACGGAGCGCGAGCGAGACGATCGACTCGCGCTTGCCGTGGAGGCGCGGGCCGGGGTCCGCCGTCTCCGGGCCCGGCTTGAGGCGCAGTTTGACCGCGAGGTAGTCGATGTTCCACTGCACGGAGGCGCGGTTGGCCGCGGGCCACTGCGGCCGCAGACGCTCGACGAGCTGTTCGCAGGTGGGCAGCGGCGCGTGCGGAGCGCCGCGCAGGCGGGGTTCGCACAGGGCCGTCAGCACGTGGAAGTAGCGCTTGGTGCGGTCGAGCGGGAAGGGGAGCGTCGTCGGCTCGCCGTCACAGGCGGGGACGCCGGCGGTGTCGGCGTAGTCATGGCGCGGCGCCCAGACGTCAAAGCTCAGCAGCTCATCGCCGGCCGGCAGGACGACGCGGGAGAACTCGAACGGCACGGGCGCGCCGATCCTGCCTGGGGAGATCTTGATGTGCTCGCCCGCGCCCTCGGGGTTCTCGACGACATAGGTTGCGGCGCTGCTGAGGTTGCTCAGCGACCAGAAGGCGCCGGACGCCGTGATCTCGCCCGCGGCGCGCGACACTCCTGGATGGCTGATGGCCAGCCGGCGCTCTCCCTCTGCCCCGTCGGCTCCCTCAGCCTGGCCGGCCCCCTCGGCTCGGCGCTCCCCCTCGGAGCGGCCGGCTCCCTCGGCTCGGCCGAAACGGAGCTGCTCGCCCGGGGCGAGCCGGATCTGCCGGTCGTCGTGGGCGCGGTCGCCGGGCACGACGATGATGCTGTACATGTCCCGTCCCTTCCCCCCCGATGGAGTCAGCGCCAGGGTAGGGACGGGCGGAGATCGACGACATCGTTCCGGCACAAGCGTCGTGAATACGCCAGGAGAACGGCCGAAGGCCGTGACCCCGCCGGAGAGGCGGGCTCACGGCCCTCGTGGAGCACGGAACACCCGGTGAAACCCGGATGAACAGTGAACGGTAAACGCTCAGGCGCGCGGGCGGCTGAACCAGGCGGCGCCGTCCGACTTGCCGACGAAGACGGCGATCAGGATGGCGAGCACGGTGTGCGCGGCCGTGACCAGGTCAGCCGACCGATCAAGGCAGAAGCTAGCAGCTCACACCCTTCCACTCAGTCAACGCGCCGGTGAATGTGTACCTGAACTGCACGCAGCGGTTGGACTTTGCGGCAGACTTGAAGGTGTTCTGGAAGCTCTTCGCCACCGACCCCATGGTTCCCATGCAAATGGTGCGAGTGGGAATCCCGCGAACCTTTTTGGGAACTTTCAAGCAGGCTGCCCTCGTCAGTTCGCTAGCCTTGCTGTATTTGGCAACCGCTTTAGTCTCTGCCTTGTTGTACTTTACGTAGATGCCCCACCCGAAGCTGATCTTTGGGTCTGCAACCACTGGGAATGCCGTGCTTGCTGTGGGGTGGATCTCTTGTACGAGTTCGTTTCCGCTCAATCGGTAGTCGGTCGGCACGGAATGCCCCTCGGCGTCTTTTGCCCAGGGAGCGTCGATGCGTCCGAGTATTTCAGTCAGCTCTTCCGGCCGATCCTCAGAACTCACCTCGTTGGCATCTTGGCGCTCATTGAATTCGAGCTTGTCCGAATGGGTGGACCTGACAATGTAGTAGCCGTCCTGCGCCCCATCTGGGGTAAACGCTTCGACCAGTTCCGTCTGGTTCGGCAGCTTCAACGAGAAGCGCTGTGTTGTGCTTGCACTCTGGTTCTGGAGCGTCACAAGACTGCGAACGCCCCCGTCTGATGTGTGCTGAACCGCGACATCGGTCGACGGCGCGGCACCCCGGTAAATGACTGTGCCGGCGGAAGAGCGGCTGCCCTGTACATTGGTGGTGCTGGGCAGCTTCATGGTCATGATCTCGCCACTGGGGGATGCGATCTCGATCGCTTCCCCAGATGCACGCGGAACGGATACGGTCGGCTTTCCGTCCGGCCCTTCAGAGGCACCCCGGTGTGCCGAGCACGGTCAACGCTCAATCCGTGGATGACGTTACCTGTGACATACATGCAAGATCAACTGTAAATTCCGGCCAGCATGTGTCCTGGTGGTGGCCTGTCTTCCCCTCAGAAGGCAGGCGCGAGGCCCTTGGCTGCCATGGCATCTCGCCGATGACAGTCAAGGGCCTCGTGTTGGTTTCGCTCTTGCCGGAGTCTTGTCAGTGGCGCGGGCGCTTGAACCACTCTGCCGATGCGCTCTTGGAGGCAAAGATGATCAGCAGGATCGCCACGACAAGGGTGATCAAGCCGACCGGGATGGTGAAGATGCCGCTGATAACGGCGAACGCCCCGTACACAATGGAGCAGACGCGGACGCTGTTGCCTCCGTTGGTGTACTTCAGTGCCAGCGCGAGCCCCAGCGCGGCGAACACCAGGGCGAGCACCATGAAGAACCCGATGACACCCTTGCCCAAGTCCGCGAACGCTTCGGCCTCGGTGCCGCTGAAGGACTCGTCCGCGACCTTGTCGAACTGCGACAAGTAGTAGGCGTACATGGCTGCGACGACCAGCTGGCAGGCGAAGATCACATACAGGAAGATGCGTGCCGCCTTGGTGATGCCCGGCATCTCGGTCGGGCCGGCCGGGTAGCCGTAGCCCGGCTGGATCGGCGGGGCCTGCGGGTAGCCGTAGCCGGGCTGGCCCTGGGGCTGGGGCTGGCCGTAGGGGTTGTTCGGGTCGCCGAAACTCATGGCGGGTTTCCTCCGTTGAAAGTGCGGGGACGACGCGGTCCGCGCGGAGGAACGTGCACAACCTTCGCGATCTGCCCCCCAGCACTGCCGCGGCACTGCGCGGCTCATCGTGGTCGTAACGTCGACTTTTTGTCCAGTCGGAATGCACAGGTGTTGTGCAAGTGCAACCCTGCGTGACCGGGGCCGCTGGAGTGTGCGCATCCCGTGAACCGGTGCGATCGGATGCGGACGGGATGCGATGGGGAGCGACAGGATGCGATTGGAACAGAGGCCGGGTCATCCGGGAGGATGGGGCCCATGACCGCCCAGATTCTCGATGGCAAGGCCACCGCAGCCGCGATCAAGTCCGACCTGACCGCCCGCGTGGCGGCCCTCAAGGCCAAGGGTGTGACGCCCGGGCTGGGGACCCTGCTCGTCGGGGACGACGTCGGCAGCCAGAAGTACGTCGCGGGCAAGCACCGCGACTGCGCGCAGGTGGGCATCGCGTCCATCCAGCGTGAACTGCCCGCCACCGCCACGCAGGAAGAGATCGAGGCGGTCGTCCGGGAGCTCAACGAGGACCCCGCCTGCACCGGCTACATCGTGCAACTCCCGCTCCCCAAGGGCATCAACGCCAACCGGGTGCTGGAGCTGATGGACCCGGCCAAGGACGCGGACGGGCTGCACCCGATGAACCTCGGCCGGCTCGTGCTGAACGAGACCGGTCCGCTGCCGTGCACCCCGGCCGGCATCGTGCATCTGCTGCGCCGCCACGGCGTGGAGATCGCCGGTGCGCATGTGGTGGTCGTGGGCCGCGGCGTCACCATCGGCCGCCCGATGCCGCTGCTGCTGACACGCCGGTCCGAGAACGCGACCGTCACCCAGTGCCACACGGGTACCCGCGACCTCGCCGCGCAGCTGCGGCAGGCGGACATCATCGTCGCCGCCGCGGGCGTGCCGCATCTGATCAAGCCGGAGGACGTCAAGCCGGGCGCGGCGATCCTCGACGTCGGCGTCAGCCGCGACGAGAGCGGCAAGATCGTCGGCGATGTCCATCCGGGCGTCGCGGAGGTGGCCGGCTGGGTCGCCCCCAACCCGGGCGGCGTCGGCCCGATGACCCGCGCCATGCTGCTGGTGAACGTCGTCGAGGCGGCGGAGCGCGCCGTCGCCGCCGCGGGCTGAAACGGAGGGCCGGGCCCATGGGCGTAACTGCGAACAGCGACCCGTCCGACGACGCGCCGGAGCCTTCCGGCGACCCATCGCCGACATCGCCCCCGCCCGCCGGGGCGGCCGCTCGCCCTGCGGGCCCGGCCGATGCGTCACCCGGCGGTGGCGGGCCGTCCGAGCGGAGCACGGCAGCCGCGGCGGACTCCGCGGGTGCGGCGCAGCTCAACGGGGGTGGTCCGATCGCGTCCGCTCGGGAGGCGGCGCGGGGCAAGGGCGACGGACCGACCCCGTCCAATCCGTCTGAGGGGAGCGCGGCAGCCGCGGCGGACGGGCCGGAGCCCGACGGAGACCCGCCGAGCGGCGCGTCCGCGGGCGCGTCCGACGCGGCCGACGGCCCCGTCAAGAAGGGCTCCCGGAGGTTCCCCGCCGTCACCACCGACACCGCACGCCCCGAGGGCGGCGGCCGCGCCGCGCCGGGGGACGCGCCCGCGCCCGCGCGGCAGTGGCCGCTGCTCACCGTGCTGCTGCTCGCCGGGGCCGGACTGCTGATCGTCGGCATTGACGCCTTCGCCGACTCGTTCCGCATCGGCACGATCCTGGTCGGCGTCGCGCTGCTCGCCGGGGCTGTCATGCGCCGTGTCGTGCCCTCCGTGGGCATGCTGGCCGTGCGGTCGCGGTTCACCGACATGGTGACGTACGGCCTGCTGGGCACGGTGATCGTGCTGCTCGCCCTGGTGACCCAGCCGAAGCCCTGGCTGGACGTCCCCTTCCTGGAGGACGCGGTCCACTTCACGGTCCGGTAGCCCGCGCGAAGCCCGCCCCCGCGGTACCCCACCGCCCGGCCGCATCAGCATCGGCGCGGCAGTACCCACACGGCATCACGGCGGCGAGTATCTTGACGACGAGATAAATCGCCGAGTCGTGCGAGAGGGACGTACCGCCTGATGCCCAAGATCAAGGTAGCCAACCCCGTCGTCGAGCTCGACGGCGACGAAATGACCCGCATCATCTGGCAGTTCATCAAGGACAGGCTGATCCTGCCGTACCTCGACGTCGAGCTGGAGTACTACGACCTCGGCATCGAGCACCGCGACGCCACCAACGACCAGGTGACGATCGACGCCGCGCACGCCATCAGAAAGCACGGGGTCGGGGTCAAGTGCGCCACGATCACACCGGACGAGGCGCGGGTCGAGGAGTTCGGCCTCAAGGCGATGTACCGCTCTCCCAACGGCACCATCCGCAATATCCTCGGCGGAGTGATCTTCCGCGAGCCGATCATCATGGAGAACGTCCCGCGGCTCGTCCCCGGCTGGACCAAGCCGATCGTCGTCGGCCGCCATGCCTTCGGCGACCAGTACCGCGCCACGGATCTGAAGGTCCCCGGAGAGGGCACCCTCACCATGACCTTCACCCCGAAGGACGGCTCGGAACCGGTGGAGCTGGAGGTGTACGAGTTTCCCGGCGCGGGCGTCGCGCTGTCCATGTACAACCTCGACGCGTCGATCCGCGACTTCGCCCGCGCATCGTTCCGCTACGGCCTGGCGCGGGGGTACCCGGTGTACATGTCCACCAAGAACACGATCCTGAAGAAGTACGACGGCCGCTTCAAGGATCTCTTCCAGGAGGTCTTCGACACCGAGTTCAAGGCCGATTTCGACGCCAAGGGGCTGACCTACGAGCACCGGCTGATCGACGACATGGTGGCCTCCGCGCTCAAGTGGGAGGGCGGCTATGTCTGGGCGTGCAAGAACTACGACGGCGACGTCCAGTCCGACATCGTGGCCCAGGGCTTCGGCTCCCTCGGGCTGATGACGTCGGTCCTGATGTCGCCCGACGGCAGGACGGTCGAGGCGGAGGCCGCACACGGCACCGTCACCCGTCACTACCGCAGGCGTCAGCAGGGCAAGCCGACGTCGACCAACCCCATCGCATCGATCTTCGCCTGGACCCGCGGCCTCGCCCACCGGGGAGAGCTGGACGGCACTTTGGATGTCACGCACTTCGCGCGGACGCTGGAGCAGGTGTGCGTCGAGACCGTCGAGAACGGGCAGATGACCAAGGATCTGGCGGTCCTGATCGGCCCCGACCAGCCGTGGCTCACGACGGAGCAGTTCCTGGACGCGCTCGACGCGCGTCTGCGGAAGAAGACGGCCGCCTCGCTCGGCTGAAACGGCGACGGCGGCCCGACCTCCCCCCGTAGAGGCCGGGCCGCCGCGTCCTGGCGGATCAGGGGCAGCCGGTGTGCCGCAGGTACGGCCACGACTTGGGTCCGGGCAGCCCGTCGACCTTGAGCTTCGCGTTGCAGACGGAATTCGCGCTCCGCTGCACGGGCTTGAACGCCGCCTTCGACTTGGGGCCGAAGTAGCCGTCCACCGCGATGCTCTTCTTCCAGACGTGCTTGAGGATGCACTGCGCCTCGATGCCCGCCGAGGTCACCTTGTTGGCCGCGGGGACGACGGTGTTGCCGCTGTAGTGGCCCGCGTACCAACGGCCGTTCTTCTTCTTCATGTGGCACGAGTAGGCCGCGGCCCCGCTCTCCTGAGCCGCCTGTGCCGTGGTCGCCTGTGCCGTGGTCGCCTGTGCTGCCGGGGCGAGGGCGAGACCGCCGCCGAGAGCGGCGGCGGCCGTCGCCAGCGCGAGATGCCTGCGTACGTTCATCACTATTCTTCCCCCTGGTTGTTCCCCGTGCGAATGAGCCGGGCCCGTGCCCGGCGTCGGTTCGGGTACGACTTTCCTGCGCCAACTCCTCCACGGTCCAGGGAAGTCGGCCGAATGGGCCTCTGTGGGACGTCCCAGGCTCTGACCTGCTGGGACGTGGCCTCTCAGAAGGCTGTTGTGGGACGACGGCGGCTGTCCGGAACTCGCCATGGCCGAGAAGGGGGTGGAACCTCCCACCCGGAGGGCGATCTGATTAGGGGAGACACAGCGAGAGAGGGGGGATCTCATATGGCCCGGTGGAAGGAACTGCCGGCGGCACTCGACGACCGTGAGCGGCAGTTGATCGTCCAGTTACGCAGGTTGAAAGATCACAGCGGTCTGAGCCTCGCCGCTCTCGCGGGCAAGACCAGCTACAGCCGCTCGTCATGGGAGCGCTATCTCAACGGGAAGAAGCCGGTCCCGCGCGGCGCCGTCGAGGAGCTGGCGCGGATCTGCGGCACGGAGCCGACCAGGCTGCTCGTGCTGCACGAGGTGGCGGAGCAGGCGAAGGCGTCGAGGACGACGCCCCCGGCGGCGGGCGGACCGGAGACCGGCCCCCGGCCGGCCCCCCTCCGCGACGCCCCGCGCCCCTCCGCAACGGACTCCGCAACGGACTCCTTCACGGGCTCCTCTGCGGACTTCGCGACGGCCTCTGCAACGGGCTCCGCGGCCGGCCCCGAGGCGGAATCCGCCGCGCACGCGGCGGGCTTCTCCGGAATCTCGGAAGTCAGGGCCGAGACCGGCTCCGTGGAGCTCCGGGAGCCCGGACCGCCGCAGCCGGGCGGCGGGCGCGACACCCGAGGCAGGCGGACCGTCCCCCTGGCGCGCGCTCTTGTCGCCGCCGTCGCCGTGGCGGCCCTCGCCTTCATGGGCGGGCTCCTCACGGCGTCGGCGAGTGAGGAGGAGGCCGGAGGCGGCGAGGGGGGAAGCACACAGCGGGAGCTGTTCGTATACCGCCAGGGGGAGACGTTCGAGTGCGAGAAGGGCGAGAAGGACGGCAAGCTGTACGCGGGCTACAGCCTGGTCCACAACAGTGACATCGCCCTCAACGGCAGCGGATGGGACGTCGTCGAGGCCCAGTGCCTGCTGAAGCTGCACGGGTTTGACCCGGGCGAGATCGACGGTCTGTTCGGCCCCCGTACCGAGATCGCCGCGAAGCGCTTCCAGGCGGCCCGGAACCTGGTCCAGGACGGCATCGTCGGCCCCGACACCCTGGGAGAGCTACGCCGTGCGCGATAGCCGCGGCAGCGGGGACCTCCCGCCGGCCGCGGAGTGCGAACAGCTCGCCGCCGAACTGCGGGCGCTGCGGGAGGCGGCGGGGCTGAGCCTTGCCGAACTGGCCGCGCGCACCCCGTACAGCAAGTCCTCCTGGGAGCGCTACGTCAACGGCAGAAAGCCGGTGCCGCGGCAGGCGGTCGAGGCGCTGTGCGCGGTCGCCAAGGTCCCGGCCGGGCGGCTGCTCGCCCTGTGGGAGCTGGCCGACGCCGCCTGGAGCGGCCGCGCCCGCCCAGCCTCCGCCCCCGAGTCGCCCGCGCCGTCCGCTGCCGCGCCCGCCGAGCGTCCGTCCCAGCAGGGCCTCGCCGCCTCCGACGACACCGCCGGCTCCCTCGCCGGCGAACGCCCCCGCCGACGCGGCCGGGTGCGGCTGACCGTGGCGGCCGCGGCACTGGGGCTGGCCGCCGCCGTCGCCGTGCCGTTCGGCCTGGCCGGGGAAGGCAGCGACAGCGCGGAGGCGGAGAACTCCCCGGGGCCCATCGCGGCCCCCGCCGGTCCGGGCTGTGTGGCCGAGGAGTGCGAGGGCAAGGCGCCGCTGCCGATGCGGTGCGGCGCGCCCGGAAAGCGGGAGAACCTCGCCACGGCCCGCGGCAGGGACGGCCAGCGGATCGAGCTCCGCTTCGCCCTGGACTGCCGCACGGTGTGGGTGCGCGCCACCTGGCTGGAGGTGGGAGACCGGGTCCTGCTGACCGTGCCGGGCGCCACCCCCAAGGAGGTGCGCGCCAGGGACGAGCGGGACGCGGCGCGCTATCTCGTGACCCCGATGACAGCGGTGGAATCCCCCGACGGAGCGCGCGCCTGCCTGCATCCGGCGGACGGCGCGGAGCAGGTGTGCATCCCCTGACACCGCGGGCCGCCTCCCAAGTAATCCCTTGCTTCAGCGAGTTGCCTTCTGCCTATTGTGATCGCCGCGCGCGTGACGGATCTTGTGTGCGACATCCCGTGAGTTCCTCCGAGCCCCGCTGAGTATCTGGCCCCATGGCCAGGGGGGCTCTTCCTCCTTCGGGTGCTCTCTGGCCCTGTGACGTAGCTTCGGGATTCTTGAAGCGTTCGGACCTCGTCCGACCGATCCGCAGTCGGGCTGAAGGCGAGGAGGCTCGGGTTGGCAGTGCTGGCAGTCGTACGGGACCTGCGCGAGCACTGGGCGCCCGCATCGGTGGAAGAGCTGGAGCAGTTCGAGACCGACGTGCTGTCCGGGTTCGTCCTCGCGCGGGCCTCGGCGGGCCTGGCGGACGGCACCATCCGCGGCGACGTCGGGCACCTGGAACAGATCCGGACCTGGTTCTGCCGACCGCTGTGGGACGTGGAGTCCGCCGACGCCGACGCGTACTTCGGGAAGGTGCTGCGGAACTCACCCAGCGGGACACGGCTGGCCCGGTCGCAGGCGCTGACCACGTACTTCATGTTCCTGGAACTGCGGCACAAGGTCGAGCTCCACCGCATGACCGGCCGGGTCATCGAGTGCCCGATCGACGAGATGAACCGGCCGCGCGGGGCCAAGGACGCGGCACTGCGGATCCCGCCGACCGAGCCGGAGGTCGCGACGCTGTTCACCGGCTGGGGTGGCGAGCTGGCCACCTGCCGCAAGTTCGCCCCGACCGCCCGGAACTACACCGCCTCCAAGCTGATGTCCCAGGTCGGCCTGCGGGTGAGTGAGGCATGCAAGCTCGACCTGTCCGACATCAAGTGAAACCTGGGCCGCTTCGACAAGCTCCACGTCCGCCACGGCAAAGGCGACCGTGGCTCGGGCCCGCGCGAGCGGATGGTGCCGCTGATCAACGGCGCCGACCGGACGCTGCGGTGGTTCATCGAGGACGTGTGGGGCCAGTTCGACGACGACCACACCCGTCCCGGCGCCCCGCTGTTCCCAGGACATTCGCTCGGCTGCTGCCTCCACCGTCACCGGGTCGGCGAACTCGGCGTGGTCCAGACTCAGCCGCCCGCTGCAGGCCATCGGACCCAGAGCTCGGGCGGTCTCGAACTTCGCCCTGTCGAAGTGCCAGGTGCAGTTTCCCGACCTGGTGAATCGCGCCCCGCGGAAGAGCGCATCGCCCATGAAGGTCGCCTTGCTGAAGCTGGCGATCTCGCCGTTGAAGGTTGCCTGGTCGAACCGCGCCCAGCGTGTGAACCTTGCACCGGTGAACTGGGCGGTGTCTGTGAAAGTCGCGTTTTCAAACTTGGCGTCGCCCAAGTGGGGCGCACCGGTGGCAGGATCCCGGACCGCGTCGAAGAGCCGGTGGCTGCGGGACGGGGGAAGGTGTCGGTGCGGTCATGTCCTACACGACGGCCAAGCTACCTCTGCAGTTGCTCACTATTGATAGATCACCAGTCATAACCGCTGCTGAACGCCCTTGCGGACGCGACCGTAAGCGTTCTACTTGCATAAAAAGCACCCTTCTACCCGTTTGCTCCGGATACCTGCTGGCACACCGAGTATCTGGGCCTGGCCGTCGGTGAACTGCGCGGCGCGGGCCGCGAGGTCGACGACGAGGTGCTGGCGCACATCTCCCCGGCTCGCAGCTCGGGGGTCAACTACTACGGGTCCATCACCGTCGACTACGAGCACGAACTCGCCCAGCTCGACGAGCAGGGGCAGATACCCCTGCGGACCGTGGCTGCGGACGATCCTACGGCCGGGCTGTAGCAGCGAGTCGAACGTCCCCGACTCCACGATCCGGCCGCCGTCGAGGACGACGATCCGGACCGCGCCTGCCGGACCGCGCACGCTGTGCGCAGATCACACCGAGTGCAAGGGCGGCAGCGCCGCCCTTGCACTCGGCCTGTCAGCTCAGTCGCCCGGCGTTCGCTCCGCCACATACTCCTCATACGCGTCCCTGAGCCGTTGCACGTACGCGCGCAGCTCATCGACAGCAGCGGCGGAGCCAGCCTTCCGGAGTTCGGCGTCCACCTCGGCAAACTGAGTGTCAACAGCGCGCGTGGCGACGGCCAACTGACGGTCGTCGAGCCCGAGGATTCCCGTCAGAACGGCTTCCAGCTGGTCGACCTCGATGACTAGGTCACCAAGCCCGTCACGCCCCCTGAGCTCAGGGAATCCGTCGAACCACGATCCGCGCGGGAGGGCGTCCTCCAGCGCGGAACCCTTCTTCCTACGCCACATGACATCCCCTACCAGAACGTCTGCCAACGGGTCCGCCTCGGGTTGAGCTTACCGCCGGGACTTCCCCTGTGGTTTCGCTTGGTTCCGCGGACGGTTTGTAGGTGGCGGTAGGCGGAACGGTGGTAATTGCGCGCCGACCCGTATTTCCTCCCGTGCTTCGCGTAGTGATAGACAAACGACCGTGCGGAATTCTTGAACGAGCCGCGGTGGAACGTCCGGCCCACTCCATATGCCGTCCTACGGCTCCGCGTGACATAGAAGGCCGCGCGCATACTCCGCGTCTTGTTGACCGCGCTGTAGACCCGGTAGGCCCGGTACGCCCAGGCTGCTGCCCCGACACCGGGAATGAATCCGGCCGCGGTGAGACCGATTTCCCACTTGTTCCTCCAGGCCCACTTGCGGGCCTTCTTGAAGCCACAAGACCAGCAGATACGTCCGTCGAGGTCGTACTGATTGACCGGGTCGGCATAGACGTAGTCGTAGGCGTTGGCGTTTCCTCAGGATGCCGGGGTGCTCACGTACTTCGGCGCCCGCGGCGACCTTGGTGATCTGGTCCTTGACCTTGGCGGTGCCGTCGGTGGGACGGCCTGCGTCGTACTCGTTGACCGTCCAGGTGCGGGCGGTCACCGATGTGCCGGCCGTGACCAGGGTGGTGGTGCCGGATTTCAGGTCTGCGGTGAGGTCGATCCGGCGCAGCGGGCCGAACTCTTCCAGCTCGCGCGTACCGGTGCTGTTGTAGACGGACCGGGTGGTGAGAAGGTCGGCGCGCTCGGCGGTGGTGAGCTGGGCGATGCCCAGGTCGGCCTGGGTTGCCTGGTCGCTCGCGGTCAGGCCGAGAGCAACAGCCCTGTTGGCGGCTGAGAGCTCGCGGACGGTGTTGCCGAAGCGGTCGTACTCGGTAGTGGAGATGTGCCCGCCGGGTGTCGCGGTATTGACCTCGCGGCCGGAGACAGCGAGGTAGTGCACGTCGGCGCGCTTATAGTCGGCGGCGGTGAGTGCGCTTCCGGAATGCGAGGCCGGGACGGCGTCAGCGGGGAAGACCGCCGTCGCGTCCGTCGGCGCATCCAGCTGACCCCACGCCTTCACATCGCCTGCGCCCATCGTGTACGGGGCGGTGGTGCCGGTCAGCGGCACGTCGTAGACGACGCTGGTCGCTGCCTCGCCCTCGATGGTGCCGGCGGTGCCCTGCTTGAGTCCGGGCCGGGTGGCCTTCAGAAGCATGCCGTCACCGGCGGTGGCGGCGTTGCCCGCCTTGCCGTACGTGAACGTCCACGCCAGCTCACCGGACGGGGTCAGCTTGGTGACCCGGCCCGCGGTGTCGTATTCGTACTCCGTCTTCAGCGCGGGGCTGACCTGCGGGTTCCACACCTGACGCAGACGGCCGGAGGAGTCGTACAGGTAGCTCTGCACGGCCTTCGAGGGACGCCCAGGCCGCACGTGACGCCGCCGCGGCGGCAGAGCAGGCCGCCGAGGACGCCCGCGCCGCCGCCCAGCGCGCGGACGCGGCCGCCACCGAAGCCGAGAAGGCAGCGAAGGACGCCCAGAGGTATGCCGAGGAGGCCCAGCGGGCCGCCGAGGCTGCCGAGCGGAAGAAGGCCAACCAGCAGGTCGCGAGCGGCGCGGGCACGGGGATCGGCGGCACGTTCTACGTCGTCGACGAGAACAGCGTCGAGGTGACCGACGCCAAGCAGCTGAACGACTGCGTCCTGGAGATCGGCTTCCAGGGCTGCACCGTCACCTTCAAGGTGACGTTCAGCGCCACGGTCGACTTCTACCTGTGCACCAACCCCGACGTCCCGGCCACGACCTCCGGCTGCCCCTCCTCGGACACGCTGCTGCTCGGCACCGAGACCTTCAAGGGCCTGACGAAGGAGGTCACCCAGTACTTCAGCAAGTGGGACCTCGTGGAGCAGACCGTCGTCTACAAGGTCCTGAAGGCGGTCCTGGTCCAGGACTTCGTCGACTGCTGGCACGGCAGCGCCAGCGGCTGCGCCTGGGCCGCGAGCAACTTCGTCCCCGGCAAGGCGTTCGGCAAGGTCGCCGAGGCGATCCGCGCGCTGGACGCGGCGATGCATACCGGAGTCGGCGTCCTGGACTCGTTCAAGGCGCTGAAGGCCCTGGACATCGACCCGGCAACCCTCGCCAAGCTCGAGGGCACGGTCAATGCGTACGAGGACGTGGTCACCGCCTGCAAGGTCAACAGCTTCCCGGGCAGTACCCGGGTGCTGATGGCGGACGGTTCGCACAAGGCGATCCGCGATGTGCGGACCGGGGATCTGCTGCTCGCCGCGGACTTGGAGACCGGGCGCTCGGGGGCGCAGCCGGTGACGGACACCTTCCGGCACCTGACCCGGCGGCTGGCGGACATCACCCTCGCGGACGGCTCCCTGACGAGCACGGTCGGCCACCGCTTTTTCGTGGCAGGCCGGGGCTGGACCCAGGTCGCCGACCTGCGCGTGGGCGACCGGCTGCGCACCCCGGACGGCACGCTCCACGCCGTGACGGGCCTGCGGGACCGGGGCGGGCTGTCGCCGCGTGAGGTGTTCGACCTGACGGTCGACGAGCTGCACACGTTCTACGTGAGCACCGAAGGGGCGCGTCCGCAGGACGTCCTCGTCCACAACTGCACCAACATCGTCGCCGACGAGGGCATCAGCGGAGCCCACACCCTGGCGGACCATGTACACAAGACCGACGCGCAGATGGCGCAGACCTCGTTGCCTACGCCGCCTACCTGGAGGGCCGCTGACCGTGACAGGCGAGGACGAGGTAGAAGCCGAAGCGCAGCACGAATACCTCGAAGACATCTACGTGGAGGACATCGGGCTGACCTGGGTGACCTCGAAGTGGGACATCCCGGACGCACTCTCGCCGGAGGACGCCGAGCGTCACCTCCCCGAGGGCGGACCGGCCGCATGGTGGCTCACGCTCCCGGAAGCGGCGGCAGAGGAGTTCGACCGGTCGAAGGCCCGGCAGCTCGGGCAGGACGTCCGCCGTCTGGTGGAGTCGCCCCTTCCAGACGAGACGATCCGTACGGTATGGCTCGGCGCCACGCGCGGATGCTTCGATCCGGCCGAGTACGGCTTCGACGCGCGTACCTGGCTGCGGAAGCTTGAGGAAGCGTGGCTCGCCCGCGTACGGCAGGACCACCCGGCGTTTGCGCCCCCGTCACCGCAGCCGGTGGTGGACGAGGGGCTGCGGCAGGCTGTGCTTCAGGTGATCCGTCCGGTGGCGGACGACCTGAGCCGTACGGCGACGACCGCCTCGTACGGGACTCCGGCGGCCGGTCTCGTCCCCGCGCTGGAGCAGGTGGTCGCCCAGGCCTGCGCCGATCTCGGCTACCGGCTGTTCCTGCGTGCGATGAAGGCGTACTTCGTCGAGGTCGACAAGACGAGCCGCGACGCGTTCGCCGCGCTCGGGGAGCGGTTCGGCTATCCCCCGTTCCTGGTAGGCGACGGTCTGAACTACCGGGAGTGACTCACTCGCTCGTGTCTCCCGGCCCGTGCCGTGTCACTCACGGCGCGGGCCGCCGTCGTTGTGCGGGGGCGTCCCCGCGGGCCGTTCGGGGCGCACAAGGGGCGCGTGGATTGAGGCGTACGCTCCTGTTCACTCCCATGTCCGGAACTGCCACCCTGAAACCGGGCATCCCACCGGGTAGTGCGGTGAAACGCTTCCGGGCATCTACCCGGGCGACAAGGGGGAGCGCATGCCTCGTTGGAGGGAGCTGCCGGGGGATCTCGACCCGCAGGTCCAGGAGTTCGTCGGTCAGCTGCGCAGGCTGGTCGACCGCAGCGGGCTGAGCGTCGCCGCCGTCGCGGATCGCACCGGGTACAGCAGGACGTCGTGGGAGAAGTATCTGGACGGGCGGCAGCTCGCGCCCCGCGGGGCGGCGCTCGCGCTGGCGGAGGCGACCGGCGCGGAGCCGGCGCATCTGATCACCATGTGGGAGTTCGCCGAGCGGGCGTGGAGCCGCGCGGAGATGCGCCACGACATGACGATGGAGCAGATGCGCATCGCGCAGGCGCGGGCGGCGCTCGGGGAGTTCGGGCCCCCGACGAGCCCGCCGCCGGGCCCCCGTGGAGCCGCCCGCCCGGCCGGGGGAGCCGCCCGCCCGGCCGGGGGAGGCGCGCGCCCCCGCACCCCGTACGCCCCCGGGCCGCGCGGCGGCCGCGGTCCCGCCCCGGCGGCCGGCGGCAGCACCTACGGCGCGCACAGCGGCAGGCGAAAAGTCGGCCTGTTCCTCGCCGGGACGGTGGGCGCGCTGCTGGCCACCGCAGGCGCGGTCCTCCTCGTCGACCTCGGCGGTTACGGCGACGACGGCCCCGGCGGGACAGGGTCCGCCTCCCCGTCCCCCGACGCCTCCGCGCTCCCGCCGGGCGTCAAGTGCGGCGGCGCGGACTGCACGGGCCAGGACCCGGAGGCGATGGGCTGCGGCGGCCAGTTCGCCAGGACCGTCTCCCGTACGACTCTGGGCACGGCGACGCTCGTCGAACTGCGCTACAGTACGGCGTGCAAGGCTGCCTGGGCCCGTATCTCGGGCGCGGCGCCCGGCGACACGGTACGGATCGCGATCGACGGCGCGGCGGCCCAGAGCAGCCGGGTCGCGGCGGACGAACCAGCGCCCCCCGGTCAGGCCCCCGACACCGACACGTACACCCTGATGACCGCCGCGGGCGACCCCGCCACGGCACGCGCCTGCGCCACGCTCGCGAGCGGCACATCCGGCTGCACGCCGCCCGTTTCCGCGTCCGTCTCCCCGCCCGCCGCCCCCTCTGCCGCCCCCTCCCCGTGAGCCGCGCAGTGAGCCGCGCAGTGAGCCGCGCAGTGAGCCGCGCCACAAGGGGCAACCGATTGGGTCGGGCCCGGGTCGGATAGCCTGACCGCTGGATATCTCTTCACGTCAAGATTCAGGCGCGGGCGCGCGGCGGCTCACAAGGCGGCGGGCCGACGGCTGGACCGGCGGCGGGAGGGGTGTTCAGCACGAGGGGCACCCGGCCCCCACCGCCAGCTGTCTTACGGAGATCGCCATGACCCGCACTCCCGTCAACGTCACCGTGACCGGCGCGGCCGGCCAGATCGGCTACGCGCTGCTCTTCCGCATCGCCTCCGGCCACCTGCTCGGCCCGGATGTGCCGGTCAGCCTCCGCCTGCTGGAGATCACCCCGGCGCTCAAGGCCGCCGAGGGCACCGCCATGGAGCTCGACGACTGCGCGTTCCCGCTGCTGCGCGGCATCGAGATCACCGACGACCCGAACGTCGCCTTCGACGGCACGAACGTCGCCCTGCTCGTCGGCGCCCGCCCGCGCACCAAGGGCATGGAGCGCGGCGACCTGCTGGAGGCCAACGGCGGCATCTTCAAGCCGCAGGGCAAGGCCATCAACGACCACGCCGCGGACGACGTCAAGGTCCTGGTCGTCGGCAACCCGGCCAACACCAACGCCCTGATCGCCCAGGCCGCCGCCCCGGACGTGCCGGCCGAGCGCTTCACCGCGATGACCCGCCTCGACCACAACCGCGCGATCTCGCAGCTCGCCGCCAAGACCGGCGCGGCCGTCTCCGACATCAAGCGCCTGACCATCTGGGGCAACCACTCGGCGACCCAGTACCCGGACATCTTCCACGCGGAGATCGCGGGCAAGAACGCCGCCGAGGTCGTGAACGACGAGGCATGGCTCGCCGACACCTTCATCCCGACCGTCGCCAAGCGCGGCGCGGCGATCATCGAGGCCCGCGGCGCGTCCTCCGCCGCCTCCGCCGCGAACGCCGCGATTGACCACATCCACACCTGGGTCAACGGCACCGCCGAGGGCGACTGGACCTCCATGGGCATCCCCTCGGACGGCTCGTACGGCGTTCCCGAGGGCCTGATCTCCTCCTTCCCGGTCATCTGCAAGGACGGCAAGTACGAGATCGTCCAGGGCCTGGACATCAACGACTTCTCCCGTACCCGCATCGACGCGTCGGTGCAGGAGCTGACGGAGGAGCGCGAGGCGGTCCGCGGACTCGGCCTGATCTGAGCCTGACTCGTAGAAAGCCGTACGACGTCGGGCATCTGTGGGGCGCTGCATCGAGCAGCGCCCCACAGCGCTGTCCAGGGCGGCAGGGTCAGGGCAGCGTCAGCTGGCGATGCCCTGGGCGGTCCAGTACACCGCCACGGCCTGCATGCGCCGTTCGGCGGACAGCTTGCGCAGCACCTGGCTCATATAGCCCTTCACCGTGTCGGAGCTGACATGGAGCGACGAGGCGATCTGCTGGTTGGTCAGCCCGTCCGCGGCCCGTTCGAGCACGGCCAGTTCGCGTGGGGAGAGCCGGTCCAGCGCATGGCGGGCGCCGGACCTGCCGGGTGGCGGCGCGGCAGCCGGGCGGCGGCCGCGCAGCCTCTCGGACTGCACGCTCAGACCATGGCGCACGGCGTGCAGCGCCACCCCGAGACGCTCGTCGAGGTCCGTGTGCAGAAGCACCCCGCGCGCCCCGCGGTCGGCGAGCCGGAGGGATTCCTCGGCTGTGGCCTGTGCGTCCAGCAGAGCCAGCACCGGTGGCCTGGACGGAGCGTCGAAGTCAGCAAGCAGCTTCTCGGTCACATCGATGGAAGTGCCCACATCCACAATCGCGACCGCGAGCGGACGCCTGCGATGCGCTGCCGAAATCGCCGCTGTGTCCAATTCACCTGAGGTCACGGTCAGTACGCCAGGGACGTCGCGGCACAGGCGCTCAATATGCCGCACGGCCAGGGCGTGCTGACCAAATATGCCGACGTGCACCAAATCCCCCGATGTTTAGTGTGTCTTTATCTGGCTGGTCAGCAAGGAGCATACCCAGGAGTCATATCGGGGTCCGTTTTGGCTTGATGGTCGGCATTCCCCCGGGTCGGGGGGAGTGCCTCCACCCGTTCCGGGGGTGCCGCAGGCCGCGGCCGCCTTGATCAGATGGCGAAGCGCCCCGACGCCCGTCCCCGGGCCCAGTGCAAGTGGGCCCGGGACGTCGGACGCCGGGGCAGACCACCCGTCTACTCGAAGGGAAGCAAGGTGCGCAAGTTCACCGCGCTCGCGGCCGGTGCGCTGCTGCTGCTCGGCGGCGCGGGCCAGGCCCACGCCATCAGCGACAGCGCCAAGAAGTCGATTCCGGGCACCGGCGCCGTCCTTCAGGCGAACGCCTGGAACTGCAACTTCTACAGCGACAAGTGCTCGTTCGCGACCTCCTCCAAGGCGCTGAAGAGCGGCAAGGGCTACAAGGTCAGCACCATCCGCAACACGGCGACCGTCACCGCCAACGGCTGGGGCGCGACCATCTCCGTGTCGCCGAGCGCCACGCAGACCAGCAAGGAAACCGCCAAGATCACGTGGACGAACACCAACACGTGGATCTCTGACATCAGCGGCATCGCCGACCCGAGCGGCGCGCTGAACACCTCCATCACCACCTGCTCGGACGCGTACGCGTTCAAGTCCGGGTCCAAGGCCTGGTCCTCGGCCTGCACCTGACAGGATGCGCCGGGGCCGCCGCCGTCGCCATCGCGCGGCGGCGGCCCCGACGCCGTCAACACCCCTCTCCGCCCCTCCCGCACACCCCTCTGTGAGACACGATGACGAGGAAGCGACTCGCGTGGATCGCCGGGGCGGGCACGCTGGTGCTCGCCCTCGTCCTCACGCTCCCCCTGCACATCGGGCAGCTGCTCCCCGGCAAGGACGACCACACCCCGGACGTCCCGGGGCAGGGCCTGCCCCAGGCCCTCGACCGGCTGCGCGGCGACAACGACCTCGTCCGTCCGCGGAGCGAGGCGCACGGCGTCCGCCCGCGCCTGCACAGCACCGCGTACGGCCGTCAGGAGATGCGCGCCGGCGGTGACGGTGACACGCGTGTGCCGGAGCTCGACACCGACGCGTTCACCGCCCTGCTCACCTCGGACGCCGCCGAGTCGCCCGCCTGGCGCGCCTACTACCTCTGCCTGGCCGCCGGCGGCGCTGAGCCCGCGGTCCGCTCGCCCGGGGCCCGCACCATCCTCGACCGGCTGAGCTGGGGACCGGACGCGCTGCGCGAAGCGCGTGCGTACGTCACCGAAGGCGGCCCCGGCGACGACGCCGAGACCTCCGTGGCGACCCGCGCCGCCTTCCTCACCGCCCTGTCCTGCCTCGGCGAGAAGGACTCCGTCCCGGCCTCCGCGGTGGACCGCCTCGCGGCCGACACGGCGAAGCTGGCCACCCCGATACCGGTCCTGGACGCATCGGACGCCCTCGCCCAGTACGGCCGTACGGTCAAGGCCCCGGCCCCGCTCAGCGGCTGGCGCACGGAGGCGACCGCCGAATCCTGCTCGGAGACCGACGCCGCCCAGCTCGCCGCCCTGCGGCTGCTCGCCCCCTCCGCCGAAAAGCCCGGACAGCCCGGACAGCCCGGACAGCCCGGACAGCCCGGACAGCCTGAACAGCCCGGACAGCCGGAGCACGCCGAGAAGTGCCTGCGGGCCGGACTCGGCTCGGCCAACCCGCAGACCCGCTGGCTGGCCCACCGCGCCCTGCCCGACGCCCCGGCCCCCACGACCGGCAAGGCCAGGCCCGACTTCGACGCCAAGGGCCTCGTCGTGGAGACCCCCAGCCAGCTCGGCACTCTCCGCGCCACCTACGAAGCCGCCCGCGCCCTCGCCATCACCGGCATGCAGGACCGCGCCCCGGACTGGCTGACCGCCGAAGTCCGCCGGCTGAGCGAGGAACGCGAGCTGCCCGCGGGCGACGCCGTCATGGTCGCCCTCGTCTGCGACCGGCTCGCCCTCTCCTGCGGGCCGCAGGCGGCGAAGGGCGAGGCGGCGGTGCGCGACCACGCCGTGCCCGCCGCCTTCGACAGCGCCAAGCCGGCCGCCTGGGCCGATGTGATGCGCGCCAGGATCGAGCTGGAGCTCGACTGCCCCGCCACCGAACTGGCCCCCGCCCCCAAGGGCAGGCCGCTGGACCCCCAGTGGCTCCAGGCCCTGCGGCTCCTCGGCGAGGCGGGCTGCACCGAGCAGGCCGCGCGGCTCGCCGCCGGGCACGATCTGCCGCAGCTCGCCGTCGAGGCGCTCGAATCCGGTGACGTGGTGCGCGCCGCCGACGCCTACTGGGCCGCCGTGCACGCAGGCGCCCCCATCCCGCAGCCGGTCATGGCGCGCTTCCCGGCACTGCTGACGACGTACGAGGCCAAGGGGGCGGCCGCGCTCTACGCACGCGCCCCGGGCGGCCCTGCCGACATCGAGGCCACGAACGCCGCCTACTCTCTGCTGTGATCCCGTCCCTGCCGTGATCCCGCCGCCCGGCTGCCGCTGCCCGCACCCGGCGGCGGCCGAACGGCGGCGCTCGCCCCAGCCCACAGCCGCCTCGCACGGTGCTTCCGCTCGTCCCCACCCAGGCCATCCAGGAGTGACAACCGTGTCAGCACCCCCCGCAGCCCTCGCTCTCGACGCGGTCTCCTACCGCTATCCCGGCACCTCCGCGGACGTCGTCGCGGACCTCGGCCTCACGCTGCCCGCGGGCCTCACCCATGCCGTGCAGGGCCCCTCCGGCTGCGGAAAGAGCACCCTGCTCGCGCTGGCCGGGCTGATCCTCGCCCCCACGTCCGGCACGGTGACCGTCGCCGGGCAGGCCGTCGACGACCCCGACGCCGTACGCCGCCACCGCATCGGCACCGTCCTTCAGGACCTCGGCCTGCTGCCGTTCCTCAACACCTGGGAGAACGTCGCCGCCGCCTTCGGGCCGAAGCTCGCCCGCCACGAGAGCGCCGCGCGCGACGCGCTGGCCCGGCTCGGCATGGCCGACCTGGCCGCCCGCCCGGTCCAGGAGCTCTCCGGCGGCCAGCGGCAGCGTGTCGCGATCGCCCGCGCCGCCGTGCACCAGCCCGCGCTGCTCCTCGCCGACGAACCCACCTCCGGCCTCGACGAGGAGAACGCCTCGCTCGTGGTCGACGCCCTCAGGCAGTGCGCCGCGAACGGCGCGGGCGTGCTCGTCGTCACCCATGACGCGGCCGTCGCCGCCCGCTGCGACCGCACCTCCCGTCTCGACGGCGGACGGCTCTCCGACATCTTTGACGCATCCGACGCCGCAACCGGCAGGCCCCTCGCAGGAGGCACCGCATGAGCACGACCACCCCCCGGCCCGAGGCCCCGCGCCGCCCCGGCGGCTGGTCCGGCCTGACCTGGCGGCGCGACGGCAACTCCCTGCGCCGGGCGCTGCCCGCCGTCGCGGTCCTTTCCGGGCTGCTCGCCGTCTGCGTCGGCGTCACCAGCGGCGCGTCGGAAGCGGTCGAACGCGACGTCCTCTCCAGCGGCGGACTGACCCAGATAGAGCTCTCCGCGCCGGGCTCCGGCGGCGACGCGTCCTCCGCCCGCCCGCTGACGGCCGACATCCTCGACGAGGCAGGGAAGCTCGACGGCGTGGTGACCGTCGTCCCGGACTTCGCCGCCTCCGTGTACGCAGCAGAGGAGACCGGCGGCACATACGTACTGGGCGCGAACGGCTATGTCCCCGGCTCCACCATGCCCGTGGTCAAGGGCAGCGCCCCCAAGGACCAGCTGGCGGACGGCCAGATCATCGTCCCCGCGAAGGCCGAAGGCACCGACCTCGCCCCCTTCGTCGGCAAGACGGTCACCTTCTCGCACACCGTCGGCACCGGCCCGAGCACCGGCACCACCGAGGACATCCGGCTCACGGTCGTCGCCGCCTACGACCCCTCCTGGCAGCCGGACGGCCCCGGCGCGGCCTATGTCTCGCCCGGCACCGGCCTGCGCCTCGCGGCCGCGCGCGCCGGCCAGTCACCTCAGCAGTTCATGGACGAACAAGGCGCACAGAGCGCCGTCGTGGTGACGCGGCACCAGCGCACCGTCGCCGCGGTCACCTCCGAACTCCAGAACCTCGGCGTCTCCGCCTCCCCGGTCTCCGACCGCATCGGCAATCTCCCCGGCATCTTCGGCGCGGTCCAGTGGCTCACCCTGGCGCTCGCCGCCCTGCTCGCGGCCGTCTCCCTGCTGCTGGGCGCGACCCGCGCCATGGACAGCGTGCGCGCCCGACTCGCCCAGTTCGCCGTCCTGCGAGTCCTCGGCGAGTCCCTGGCCTCGCTGCGCTCCCTGCTGGTCGGCGAGGCCGTGCGCACGGGCCTGGCGGCGGGCGCGATCGGCCTCGTCGCCGGCGGTGCGACGGCGGCCCTGCTGGCCTCCCCGCTCAGCGGCGCACTGGGCCTGACCATCCGCGCCGCGGACACCATTCCGGCCCCCTGGTGGGCCCTGGCCGTCCTCATCCTGCCCATCCTGGGCCTGGCCGCGGGCGCACTGGTGGGCGGCCGCCGGGCGCTGTCGGACGACCCTTATCTGACGGTCCGCCGCAACAACCTCTGACCTTCCAGTCACCGGAGGTACGGGTGCGCTACGGAGTCAGAAATCGCCGTCTCCGCCGGCGAACCGCACCGGGCTGACGAGGGCGATGCGGACAATGCCGGGCTCGGGCGGTGGGGCGTCGTAGACGTAGGTGACGGTGAGGGCCGACCGCTCTGCGTTCCCTTCGAGGCGGGTGGTGTACAGCTTCATACGGCCTGCGGCGCTCGTGGCGCGGCGCCCGAGTTCGGGACTCTTCTCCAGTTCGGCACGGAGGGCTTCGACTGCCTCAAGCGCGCCGCCGCCGATGGCTTCACACCGGCTCCGGGCCTCGCTGGTGATCTCGGCGACCACGCGAGGGGGCTCGGAGCTCAACGCGTGGCCTTCCGCGCCGCCTCGATCTCGGCGACGGCGGCGGCGACGGCGGAGTCGAACCCAGGGTCCTGGCGGGCCGTGATCCGGCCGCGGAACTCCTCGACGAGGCGGACGATGCCCGAGAGGTCGGCCGGGTCCGCGTGGTTGAGGGCGCGGGCCAGCTCGGCCTCGAAGTCGTCGGCGTCGCCGGGGAAGCCGTAGCCCATGGTGAGGGCGGCCCGGAGTTCTCCGATGGTGCGCATGGGCGGGAGCTGAGGGGGGCCGGAGTCGGCGGGGTTCGTGGTCATGGCGGTCACGGATTCCCTTTCGTCGTCTGTTTCAAGGTACCCGGGCGCGGTTCTGCGTGTCCGGGAGTCTGAGCGCGGGCTGGGCTTGTCACTGTCGAGCACTACGCTGTGTAGTGCCCCACAGTGCTCTGTACGGAGGGAGTGGTGACTCGATGTCCGTAGAGGCGGTCTTCCACTACACGCTGCCCGATACGCCGTATGCGATGTGGGTGCGGGACGAACTGCACGCGTACCTGCGGCTGCCGGAGGATGGCGCGCGGGCCGAAGCCGCTGGGTGGGAGAGATCATCGTGTCGCCGGGACCCTCGTTTGATCACATCGCCATCGTGGCCGACATTCAGGAGGGCCTGACCCTCGCCAGGTCGGGGAACCCCGCCTTCCCCTGGCGAGGGGTGAAACGGCAGACCTGAGTCTGGTCCAGATCGGTGAGGGCCGCACCCCTGACCTCGTCGTCTTGGAAGCCGGCATAGTGGCCGAGGCGCGTGCGGCGAAGTCGAGGCATCTGTTCTCGCATCAGCTCGACTTCGTCGTGGAAGTCACCTCGCCCCACAACACGGGGCAGAAGGCCACGCAGACGGCGTACGCGCAGCAGAGCATCCCCCACTGCCTGCTGATCGACCGCGATCCGAAGAACCCCGGTGTGACGCTCTACGCCGGTCCGGACCGCCGGGCGGGGCGCTATGAGGCCGTCGAGGAGTGGAAGTTCGGGGGCACGGTCACACTGCCCGAGCCGTTCGGCTTCTCGTTCGACACCAGCGCGTGGGAGCCATGGGGATGATCCTCAACCAGCGGCGCCCGGGCCGCGGAACGCGCGGCGGTAGGCGTGTGGGGTGGTGCCGAGCCGTCGGGTGAAGTGGTGGCGGAGAGTGTCCGCCGTGCCGAAGCCGGAGCGCTGGGCGACGGCGGTGACCGGTTCGTCGGTGGTCTCCAGCAGGTGCTGCGCCAGCAGTACGCGCTGGCCGGTGAGCCACTGGAGAGGAGAAGCCCCGACCTCCTGCCGGAAGCGGCGGGCGAAGGTACGGGGCGACATATGGGCCCGGCGGGCCATCTGGTCCACCGTCAGCTCGGTGTGGAGCCGCCCCTCCAGCCACGCGAGCAGCGGTGTCAGCGAGTCGCCGTTCGACTGCCGGTGGCCGACCCGGCCTTCCGGCCGCTTCACATACTGGGCCTGGCCGCCGTCGCGGTGCGGGGAGGTGACCATACGCCGGGCGATGTCCCCGGCGACGGCGCTGCCCTGTTCCTTGCGTACGAGGTGGAGGCAGGCGTCGATGCCCGCGGCCGTGCCCGCGCCCGTGATGACCGGGTCCTCGTCCACATAGAGGACGTCCGACTCGACGCGGGCGCGCGGATGGCGGCGGGCGAGTTCCTCGGTGTAGCGCCAGTGGGTGGTGCACCGGCGGCCGTCCAGCAGCCCGGCCTCGCCCAGCAGAAACGCGCCCGTACAGATGCTCAGTACGCGGGCGCCGCGTGCCGCCGCCGCCCGCAGTGCGGCGAACAGCTCCTCCGGGTGCCGGACGCCCGGATCGGCCGCCGGTACGCCGATCAGGTCGGCCGACTCCAGCCGCTCAAGCCCGTACAGCGCCTCGACGCCGAAGCCGTGCCTGGTGCGCACGGTGCCCGGCCCCGTGGCGGAGACGACGGCGAAGTCGTAGCCGGGGAGCCCGTCGTCGGTGCGGTCCGTCCCGAAGACCTCGCAGAACACCCCCAGCTCGAACGCGTGCCCGCCGTCGAGGGCGAGAACGGCGATGTCGCGGAGCATCGGAACCTCGTGGTCGAGTGGCAGGAATTTCCGCATGGTAGGCGTTTCCGCCACTGTCCGGCCAGGGACGATGCTGCAACGCTGGCGGCCATGAACGCTGACGATCACCACTCCGGCGACGCAGCCGCCGCGGGCGCGGAGGCGGGCGCGGCACAGGTGCTGCGCGCCCTCGCCCTCGACGAGAAGCTGAAGTGGCAGGTGCCGGAGGACCCCCTCCTCGGCCCTGTGGTCCGGCGGGTGGCCCGCCGCTATGTGGCAGGGCAGAGCCTGGACGACGCGCTGGACCGCGTCGCCGGCGTCATCGCCGGAGGACACCGCGCGAACGCGGAATACATGGGCGAGAGCTGCCGCGACCCGGAGCGCGCCGTCGCGGAGACGGACGTCTTCGTCGAGGCCGCGCATCGGCTGCCCGCCGACTGCTCGGTCTCGCTCGACCTCTCACATATCGGTCTGGCGGTCGATGCGGATCTGGCCCTGGAGAACGCCACCCGCATCGCCCGCGCCACCGCCGGCACCGGCCGCGAGATGGTCATCTCCGCGGAGGGCTCGGACCGCACGGACGCGGTGCTGGCCGTGCACCGCAAGCTGTGCGAGCGATTCGACCACGTCGGCATCACCGTCCAGGCGCGACTGCACCGCACGGCCGACGACCTCCCGGCGCTGCTCGCCCTGCCGGGCCGCATCCGCCTGGTCAAGGGCGCGTTCCTGGAACCGGAGACAGCGGCCCTGGCCCGCGAGGACGCCGCGCTCCCCGCCGCGTATATGCGCTACGCGCAGCAGCTTGCCGACTCGGGCCATGCGTGCTCGTACGCCACCCACGACTGGGAGCTGATCCACCGGATCGACGCGCTGCTCGGCGGGGCGGGGCGCGAGGACGCGCCGTGGGAGTTCGAGACCCTGCTCGGCCTCGGCCCCGACCGCCTCGCGGCGATGGCGGAGCGCGGCCACCCGACGCGCGAGTACGTCGTCTTCGGCACCGAATGGTGGCTCTATGTCTGCAACCGGCTGGCCGAGGACCCCCGGCGGCTGTTCCAGGCGCTCATCGACGCGGCGGGCGGCGGGCCGGATCAGCGAGCGGCATAGACACGGGCGTTGCCCCGGGGCTGCCGGCCGTTGCGGCGGGCGGAGTGCCCGGCGGCAACGGCCGGCAGTCATGCTCTTACCGGGAGTTTTCCGGCGTTATTCAGGGCAGCAGCTCGCTGGCGTTCTGCTCTCCGGTGTCGGTGGGCTGGAAGAAGTAACTGCCCGCCACTTGGGTGCCCGCATTGAACAGGTCCCCTGCTCGGCCTCCGATGTTGTCGCCGAGCTGCTTGCCGGCTTCCTTCCTTTCCCTGTCTGCCGCCTCGGGGTCGTCCTGGTCGACGTTCGGGCCGACCGTGTAGCGGAAGTCGTGCTGAATGCACGCGTCCATGGTCTGCTGCGAGATGGTGTCCGCCGGGATGGCGGTGCAGCCGTTGGAGTAGAAACTCCGCTGCAATTCCCCATCGGGGGCCGCGTCCAGCACCTTGTTCCGGCGCTCGATGAACTGGTCATTGGGCAGCTGTGCGGTTTCCTCGTACGTCGCACGGTCGAAGTTCGCGCCGGGGTGGTCGGCGTCGGGGGGCGCCCGGGCCTTCCCGGAGCTTGCCTGTGCACGCGTCGAGCTGCTCCTCGAAGGCCAGGCCACTGGAGCGCTGATCGTCGAGGCATTTCTCGTAGGACCTCTGGAAGAATTCGTCCACGGTGGGATCGGAGGAACTGGCGGCAGGGGCGGAGGTCGCCGCCTGCGCGGTCGTGGCGCTCAGGCCGAGGCCGGTGATCCCGAGGGTCGCGGTGGCGACGCCCAGGCCCATCCGGCGCGCGGTGCGCGAATCCGAAGGCTTGCGGTGCTTTCCCATGAATGTTTTCCGTTCGGTGGGATGTGGGAGCGAGGTCGCGATCTCAGTTGCGGAGATCTCGGAATTCGCCGCCAGGTTCCCGCCCGTGGAAAACCCTGGGGGCCCTCGGGTCAATGCCTACGGAGTCCGTAGCGTCTCGGGCGGCGCGCCCGGGCTGCGAGGGTCCGCAGCCGGGCGCGTGCCGTCCCGGTGGTCTTGATGGGCGTCGGCTATATGGGCTGGGCGGCCGCGTAGGCGACGAAGGCCGCCCAAGGGGTGGGGGCGACGTCGAGGACGGGGCCGGTGGCGGGGCTGCGCTTGGAGTCGCGTATGTGGATGGTGGTGGGGTGGGCGGCGACCTCGACGCACTCGCCGCCGCCCCCGCCGCTGTAGCTGGACTTGCGCCAGTCGTAGGCGACTTCGAGGCACTCGCCGCCGTCACCACCGCTGTAGCTCGACTTGAACCATGTCAGGTCGTTCATCTCTCTCCCGTCGCCAACTGCTCGATGAACTCCGCCGATTCCTTGGGGGAAAGGGCCTGGCTCTGGAGGATTCCATAGCGCCTGCAGTGCCGATTCACCGCCTGTGAGTTGGTGATCAACCGGCCTGTGCCCTGCACTTCCAGGTAGACGCACATGTTCTTGCCCGGTGGCTCGACCAGGGTGAACGGCCCCTCAAGCCCTGCGTGGTTCACGCGCTCGATCGGCATCACCTGAATCTCGATGTGGCGCTCCTGCCCGACCTCCAGTAGGTGGTCGAGCTGCTTGCGCCGGACCTCGTAGCCGCCGATAGGGCGGCGCAGGACGGCCTCTTCGAGAACGAAGCTCAGGTGAGCCGGAGGTGTGCGGGTGAGGAGCTTCTGCCGCGCAAGTCGTGCGGCCAGGCGGCGCTCGATCTCTTCATCGTCCAGAGCGGGGCGGTACTCGACGTGTACGGCACGGGCGTACGCCTCGGTCTGGAGCAGCCCATGGATGAGCTGAGTGCCGTACGTGGACAACGCCACCGCTTCCGCTTCAGCGTCCGCGAACGGCTGGAACCACGACGGATGCGGCTCCTTCAGCTGCTCCTCCACCACCGAGGTGAACACCCTCGGGATCTTGAACACCTTCTCCAGCTGCACCGCCAGGTCCATCTTCAGCGGGCGCCGCCCCTGCTCCACGCTCCCGATCTGGGACTCGGAGAAGCCCGCCGCGTCCGCCAGGCCCCGCTGGGTGAGCTCGGCTTCTTCGCGGAGCGCGCGCACCTGGGTGCTCAGAATGCGCATGCTTACGGGCACGTTGTCGTCGTATTCGGTGCTGTCGTGGTCGGTCACGTCGACACTCCCTCGCAGGGTCGTACGTAAGCGGTGACGACCCGTACATCAGGTCCGTACACCGTGTGACTCTGGCGAGGCTAGCCACAGGCAGGCCACATTCGAGGTGTGATCCCACAAACCTCATACGAACGAAGTCCCTTACCCAGAACGGAGATTCTGGACACCGCGCGCCGCGCCCTGGACGGCGACGCTCTGTCCGCGGACGAGGCCCGCGAGCTGGTGCGGCTGCTGCGGGTGCACGTGGGGCTGCTCGTGCCGCGGGTCGAGGAGCTTGCGCGGAGTCTGCCCGCGGGGGAGCAGGGGCGGTGTCTCGCTCTCGCGTCCGTCGAGGAGGCGCAGCGCAAGCTGCGGGCCGGGCCGACCGCGGGGATCGGGCCCGAGCGGCGGGTGCAGCAGCTGGCGAGGATGTGCCGGGCATTGGTCTTTCATGAGGAGGAGTTGCGGCGGGCCCGGACGCGCACACTCAGTACATGAACGACTACGGTGAGGGACTGCCCGCCTATCGGACGATCAGGATGGTCCGCCGGCCAGGGCCGATCGCGGCGTTCGCGGAGGAGGAGGCGTGGCGGGCGCGGAAGGACTATCCGCAGCTCATGGGGTCCGGACTGCCGACGTACTTCTATACGCGGGAACGGGACATGGGCGGCTGGGAGATCCTCGGGGTGGGCGGCGAGACGCCGCAGGGCGCGCGGGACTCGCTCGCCGCGCGCTTCCGGCAGATCGCCGCGATGGACGGCAAGACGTCGCTTCAGCGGAAGAAGCTGACCGCCGCGGCGGAGAAGCTCGACTGGGTGCGGCTCGACGAGATGAAGGTGCTGGGGCGGCGCTACCGGGTGGTGCGGGCGGAGCCGTTCGTCCGGATGGGGCCGGACGGGCCGGAGCCGCCGCGTCCTTCGGACCCGGACCCGGCGGACCCGGGCGATGCCGACCGGCTGCCCGATCCGGTCACGGGCTTCGTCATCGACCCGTACACGGGGACGGGGGTGTCGGAGGGGCTGCTGAGGTTTGACCTGTCGCAGTTCGTGACCAAGGCGGGCGGGCCGGTGCCCAAGGAGATGTGTGAGGACTCCAAGCGGGCGCGGTACACGCATCCCGGCGCGGTGCTGTTGCCGGTCGCCTTCGGGATCGCTGAGAAGGTCGACGGCCGGTGGCGGCCGCACAGCGGTCCGAGCAGCACGCCGCAGGACGCGCGCGAGACGCTGGCGATGTACTTCAGGGTCTTCGGGCCCGTACAGGAGGGGTGGAGCGAGGAGGAGCGGGAGGTCTACCGGCAGGCGGCGGAACGGCTCGACGCCAAGCGGGGTGCGGGCATCGTCGCGGCGGGCCGTCGCTTCCGCGTCGTGCGCATCGAACGCATGGTCCGCATCGGCCCGGACGGCCCCGAGCCGCCCCGCCCCTCCGACTGGGACCCCGACCCGCCGATCGGGCCGCACGTCCAGCAGCTCAAGGAGGCCGGCGAGTGGCGTGAGGAGCATGAGATGGAGCCGCCGAGCGAGGAGGCGCTGGAGATGCACGAGCTGCTGAAACAGGAAATGGCCCGCCGTGAGTCGCTCCAGCGGGAACGCAGGGCCCGTGCGGAGGAGGCGAGGCGGGGGCGTCCGGTTCCGCCTGAATGACCGCGCGGCGAGTGATCGCGGGTGCGGCGGACTGTCACCTGTCCGCCGCACCCGAGAGGCGATCAACGCGGTGTGCGTGTCGGCTGGAGGGCGTGCCCATCCCACGACCGGAATCGGAGGCTCCCCGTGACGCAGACGGCAGAGACGTCCCAGCAGATGCGGCAGTGCATCGACATGTGCCTCGCGGCGCACACCGCGTGCGGGCAGACCATGCAACACGCCCTGGACAAGGGCGGGAACATGGTGGAGCGCCCCATGATGATGACGCTCATGGACGCCGCGGACATGTCTGCCATGTGCGCGGACATGTGTATGCGGCAGTCACGCATGGCAGGCCAGATGTGCGCGATGAACGCGGAGGCGTGCCGCGCGGCCGCCGACGCGTGTGCGCGATTCGGCGACGACTCACAGATGAGAGCCTGCGCGGAGCAGCTCAGGCGGTGCGCTGAGATGTGCGAACAGATGGCGGCTGCGGCTCGCTGAGTCAGCCGTCCTGCCCGGGCAGCCGGTAGCCGTCCTTGACGTCGTCGAAGACGTGCTTGTGCCGCTGCCACTCCGCCTTGGGGGCGGAGAGATAGATGACGTGCTCCTTTCCGCCCGAGCGGCCGAACGCGAGGGCACAGGCGCGCCATTCGCGTGCCGAGCCCTGCCAGGTGAACTCCCAGATCGCGGCCGGCAGCTTCCGGAAGCTCGTGCTCTGCATCCGCAGCTTCCGGTAGTCGGGCAGCTTGCCTTCCTGCACGGACGCGGCCTCGTCGTCCTTCCAGTGCTGGAGGGGGTCGGGGCTGGCGAAGTCGCGGACCGAGATCCGTATGCCCACCAGTCCGCTGGGGGAGACGTAGGCGATCTCGTTCCGTTCCTCCGCGCCGGAGGGCAGCGTGCGGGTCCAGCCGTCCGGCACGGGGAAGGAGACGCCCAGCTCCTTCTCCTCGACGAGGTGGTAGCCCTCGGGGGTGGACGGCGGGGTGGCGCTCGGTGACGCGGAGGCTGTCGGCTGTCCGGTCTGCTTTCCGGCGGCCGACTGCTTCGCGCCGTCGCCGTCGTCGCCGATGCGCAGGGCCAGCGTCCCGGCGAGGGCCGCGCCTGCGAGGACTGCCAGGGCGGCCGCCCAGACGGCCATGCGGCGCGCGCGGCGGGGGCGGTGTGGGCGGCGTGTACGGCGGTGCGGGCCGTCGTCGTCCGGGGGAGCGGCCGCGGCCTCGGCGGGCAGCACGGCGGTGGCGACGCGGGCGCGGGCGGGGGCATCGCCCGCATCCCCGGCGGGTCCGTTCCCCGCCCTGCCGCCTGTCGCCGTCTGCGTCGCCGCCGCTGTCGCCGCCGCTGTCGCCGTCGTGGTCGTCGCCGACTGCCGCAGCGCCCGCTCCGCGGCCTCCGCCGAGGGCCGCTGCTCCGGGTCCTTCGCCAGCAGCGCCTCTATCAGCGGGGCGAGCGCCCCGGCCCGCCGCGGCGGCGTCAGCTCGTCGGCGGCTATCGCGTACGCCGTCTCCAGCGGGGTGGCCCTGCGGAACGGCGGTGTGCCCTCCACCGCCTGGTAGAGCGTCGCGCCCAGCGCCCACAGGTCGGACGCGGGCCCCGGCTTTCCGCCCCTGACCCGCTCCGGGGCCACATAGTCGATGGACCCGACCATCTCGCCCGTCTTGGTCAGGGTGGAGGTGCCGGTGGCCACGGCGATGCCGAAGTCCGTCAGCACCACCCGGCCGTCGTCGCCGAGCAGGACGTTTCCCGGTTTGACGTCCCGGTGCAGCACCCCGGCCGCATGGGCCGCCCGCAGGGCCGCGACCATGCCCCGGCCGATGCGTGCCGCCTCCCGGGGCGTCACCGGCCCATGCTCCTTGATCACATCGCTGAGTGTGAGCGACGGCACATACTCCATGACGACGCAGGGGCGTCCGTCGTCGTCGACCACGTCGTGGACCACGACGACATTGGGGTGGCTGATGCGGGCGGCGCTGCGCGCCTCGCGGCGGGTGCGTTCGTACAGGGTGGCCAGCTCGTCGTCGGCCAGATGCGGCGAGGCGTGCAGCCGCTTCACGGCGACCTGCCGCCCGAGCAGCTCGTCCTCGGCACGCCAAACGGTGCCCATGCCGCCGCGGCCTATGCGCTCCAGCAGCCGGTACCGCCCGGCGACCAGCTGCCCCTCTTCCGCCGACACAACGCGCCCCTCTACCGCCCTCAGGTCATCGAGGCGACACGATAACCGGCCGCACTCAGCCCGCCGCCTTCCGGGAGGGAAGCGGGCCGGCGACGGTGACGATCCGGTCACCGGCGTTGCCCGTACGGGCCCCTCGGCCGGGTGCCGTCTGGCGGCCCCACGGCAGGTGCTGTTCCATGGATCCCGAGCTGCTGGAACGGATCACCGCGCGACGCGCGGAACTGGACGAACTCGAAGAACAGCTGGCCAAGCAGCTGGCGGAGGAAGCCAACGTCGTCATCTGCCGCGTTGACGACACCCCGGAAGGCTGAGCTCCCGGGGGTGTACAGCGGTAGTCCAACGCGCTCAGCCGTACGTCGGGCCGAGGCCCCTGACGTGCGGGGCAGGTGACGCCCCGGCCGGGGCGTCACCTGCCCCGCGTCCGCGGCGTGGGTTCAGCTGAGCGTGTCCGCCGGCGGGCAGGTGCGGTGCCGGATCCAGGCGGTGCCGGCCGCGACCGTGGCGGGCATGGCCGCGAGTGCCATGGGGAAGGCGACGATGCCGAGTTCCCCGAGGACGGCGGCGCCGAGGAGCCCGATGCCGCCCCCGGCCAGTGCGGCTGCCACCACGATGAGCGGCAGCGTCTTGACGAGCGCCCGCCGGGTGGCGTCACGTCCGGCCGCCAGGTGGTGCTCAAGACGGCGTGACACACTGCGCAGGACCAGCCAGTAGGCGGCGGCAGCGCACAGTGCCCAGCCCGCCCACATCCACCAGGCGTCGAGGGTGGCGCGGCAGCCGAGGACCTCTCCGTCGGGCCCTGTCCCCGAGCCGGTACAGGGGTCCAGGAGATGGGACCAGGACACCCAGCAGAGGAAGACGGCGAGCAGGGCGGGCAGGGCGGCGCCCTTGGCCGCCGCGGCCGCGGTCTCCTTCAGGCGCTGGTGCTGCACGGGCAGCAGACCGCGTTCCATCGCCCAGGAGGTGGCCAGCGCCTCGATGTCACCGCCGATGTAGTCGGCGACCGACCGTCCGTCGAGGTCGGCGGCGACCAGGTCCGCGCTCAGCTCCTCCGCCATCTCCTCGGCCGCGGCCTTGTCGACTCCGAGGCGGTGCCAGGTCTGCCTGGCCTGGTGGGTCGCGTTCTCGGCGGTCAGCGTCATGGTTCTTTCCTTGCGTTCTGGTTGATGATGGAGCCGATGCTCGTGGCGAGTTCGTTCCAGTCGCGGCTCCACGACCGAAGCGCCTGCATGCCTGCTTCGCTGGGGCGGTAGTAGGTACGGGCGGGTCCGCCGTCCCCGCTGCGGCGCTCGACCTCGACCAGCTCGCGCTTGCGCAAGCGCGCCAGTGCCGGATAGATCGATCCGTCCGCGACCTCCAGGCCGGCCTCGGCGAGCCTGACGGTCAGTTCGTAGCCGTAGACCGGGGACTCCGCCATCAGGGCCAGCAGGCACATGTCCAGCACCCCTCGCAGCCACTGGGCGCGGGGGGTGGATGTCTCTTCCATGAGCCAGTACCTTACACAGCATGAGTCATGCACTACAAGCTAGTGCCGCATCAGGCAACGTTCGCCCTGCTGGGCATGGGTGTAGATGGTGTGGTGCTGGTTCGGTGGGGGCTACTGGTCGGGATGGAGCAGGGTGCGGAAGGTCACTGACACGCGTCGGCTGCGTGGGACACGGCCGGTGGTTCCGGGATCGCTCTTGCGTGCGGCGATGGCATGGCGCCAGGTGTAGCGGGCCGGGCCGGTCATGACCAGCAGGCTGCCGGGGGCGAGTGGCACGGCCAGCTTCGTGCCGTCCTCGGGATGGGTGAAGTCCATGAGGCAGCCGGAGCCCAGTGAGATTGCGGTGATGACCGGACCGAAGCAGGGCAGGCAGTCGATGTGGGCGCTGATCCCCTGACCCGGCTGGTACTCGTTGACGATCACCTGCTCCGCCTCCTGGTTCATCAGGCCTTCACGCGCGAGGCGGGCGGCCGTCTGGTGGGCCCATGCCGGAAGCGGCGGCGCGGCTTCCCGCCGGTCGCCTGCCACGCTGCGGCGGCCGTAGTCGTACCGGTGGCCGTAGTGCTGCACGCGCCGCTTCAACTGTGCCGACCACTCCGCGGCGTCGATGTCCGAGAGCAGGTCCTGGCAGGCGTCGGGGGTGAGCCAGTCGGCGATGTACTGCAGTCCCGGCACGGCAGCGGAGGGCTGCGGTCGGGATATGGCATCGATGCCCAGGGAAAGCTGGCCGGAAGTCTCAGACATGCCCCCAACAGTAGCCAGTGCCCGCGCCACGTCTCCGCGAGTGGAAGGGGCCGAACACTCCGGACACGACCACGGGGCGGAAAGCTCCGGGAAACTGTGCGGATGGCCGAACGGGTGCGGGTACGGGAGATCGATGACGACGAGGGGCGGCGCCTGCTGCGGATCGTGCGCCGGGGCTCGGGGTCGGTGGTGACCTGGCGGCGTGCGCAGATGGTGCTCTTATCGGCCTGGGCGGGCACGGCGCCACCGCCATGACCCTGGCCCACCGCCCCCTACCAGTCCGTCGCCGGCCTGTGCCTCACCCTTCACCCGCGCCTGGGCCTGCGCCCGTCCGACAGCTGACGGCGCTCGGCACCTCGACTCACCCCGACTTCGCCGGCAGACCGCTCCCGCTGCTCGAAGTCGCGCAGTGGCTGCTGAAGTCTCCCCGGCTGATCCGGGGGACCTGGGAGGGGGAGCCGTGTTCGTCGGACGCTCTGCGTGCGGAATGCCACTGTCCGCGACATTAGGTCACCCGTAGGCGTCGAATAAGTGACGCCGAACACTTTCGAACGCGAATCGCGCATGCTTTCCGGCCCCCCGGGCAGGCGGGCCAGTCGCTGGACTTGTCTCAGCGCGGTACAAATCGGAATTGGAAGGCAAAACGCGACGTGTCAGCACAAAAGACCATCCACGTGGCCGGAGAGTGGCGTGAAGCCGCCTCCGGCGCCACGCGCGAGATCCTCGATCCCGCTGACGCGACCGTCTTCGCCGTCGTGGCGGAAGGCGGACGAGAGGATGCCGACGCCGCCGTGGCCGCCGCACGGGCCGCGTTCGACGCGGGCGAGTGGCCGCGGACGCCCGTCGCGGAGCGGGCCGCGCTGCTGCGCCGGGTCGCCGAGCTGCTGCAGCGCGACCGCGAGAAGATCGGACTGCTGGAGAGCCGTGACGCGGGCAAGACCCTCGAAGAGGGCCGTGTCGACGTCGACTGCGTGACCGACGCCTTCCGCTACTTCGCCGACCTCGTCATGAACGAAAGCGGCGGCCGGGTCGTCGACGCCGGGTCCGACGAGATCCACAGCGTCGTCGTGCACGAACCCGTCGGCGTCTGCGGCATGATCACGCCCTGGAACTACCCACTGCTCCAGGCCAGCTGGAAGATCGCCCCGGCCCTGGCCGCGGGCAACACCTTTGTGATCAAGCCCAGCGAGATCACCCCGCTGAGCACCGTCGCGCTGATCGAGCTGCTCGTCGAGGCCGGACTGCCCGCGGGCGTCGCCAACATCGTCACCGGCGCGGGCGACCCCGTCGGCGCACGTCTCGCCGACCACCCCGACGTGGACCTGATCTCCTTCACCGGCGGGCTGACCAGCGGCCAGCATGTGATGCGCGCCGCCGTCGACAGCGTCAAGAAGGTCGCCCTCGAACTCGGCGGCAAGAACCCCAACGTCGTCTTCGCCGACGCCTGCGAGACCGACGAGGGCTTTGACACCGCCGTCGACCAGGCGCTGAACGCCGCCTTCATCCACAGCGGCCAGGTCTGCTCCGCAGGCTCCCGCCTCATCGTCGAGGAGTCGCTGCGCGAGCGCTTCGTCGCCGAGATCGCCCGCCGCGCCGAGAAGATCCGCATCGGCCGCGGCACCGACCACGGCGTGGAGTGCGGCCCGCTGGTCTCCGCCCAGCAGCTCGCCAAGACCGAGGACTATGTGGCCTCCGCCCTCGCCGAGGGCGCGGTGCTGCGCGCGGGCGGCGAGCGGCCCAAGGGCGAGGAGTACGGGGACGGCTACTTCTACCGGCCCACCGTCCTCGACCAGTGCCACCGCACCATGCGCGTCATCCGTGAGGAGATCTTCGGCCCGGTGCTGACCGTCGAGACCTTCCGTACGGAGGACGAGGCCGTCGCCCTCGCCAACGACACCGAGTACGGCCTGGCCGGCGCGGTGTGGACCGCCGACGCCGGACGCGCCCGCCGCGTCGCCGGGCGGCTGCGCCACGGCACCGTGTGGATCAACGACTTCCACCCGTACCTCCCGCAGGCGGAGTGGGGCGGCTTCGGCAAGTCCGGCATCGGACGCGAGCTGGGGCCCGCCGGACTCGACGAGTACCGCGAGGCCAAGCACGTCTACCAGAACCTCGCGCCGCGCCCCGTGCGCTGGTTCGCCGGCTGACCGCACCGCCGGGCCGGCCGCAACAGCCGCAACAGCCGCAACGGCCGAAACAGCTGGCCCGGCCCGCACCGCACAGCGACCCCGCAGACTTCGAGCACCACCAGGAGCACCACATGCCCATGTACGACTACGTCATCGTCGGCGGCGGCACCGCCGGCTCGGTGATCGCCTCCCGTCTCACCGAGGACCCCGACGTCACCGTCGCCGTCATCGAAGGCGGCCCGAGCGACGTCGACCGCGACGACGTGCTGACCCTGCGCCGCTGGATGGGGCTGCTCGGCGGCGAACTGGACTACGACTACCCGACCACCGAGCAGCCGCGCGGCAACTCCCACATCCGGCACAGCCGCGCGCGCGTCCTGGGCGGGTGCTCCTCGCACAACACCCTCATCGCCTTCCAGCCGCTGCCGTCCGACTGGGACGAGTGGGCCGAGGCCGGGGCGGACGGCTGGGACGCCGCGTCGATGGCCCCGTACTTCGGCAAGCTGCGCAACAACATCGTCGCGGTCGACGAGGCCGACCGGAACGCCATCGCCCGCGACTTCGTCGACGCCGCCCAGTCCGCGCTGGACGTGCCGCGCGTCGAGGGCTTCAACAAGAAGCCGTTCCACGAGGGCGTCGGCTTCTTCGACCTCGCCTACCACCCGGAGAACAACAAGCGCTCCTCCGCCTCGGTGGCGTATCTGCACCCGTTCCTGGACCGCCCGAACCTGCATATCGCGCTGGAGACCTGGGCGTACAAGCTGGAGCTGGACGGCACGCGCGCGAAGGGCGTGCACATCCGCACCAAGGACGGCGAGGAGCAGCTCGTCGAGGCCCGCCGTGAGGTGCTCGTCTGCGCGGGCGCGGTGGACACCCCGCGGCTGCTGATGCACTCCGGCATCGGCCCGCGCGAGGACCTTCAGAAGCTCGGCATCCCCGTGGTGCACGATCTGAAGGGCGTCGGCGAGAACCTGCTCGACCACCCCGAGTCGGTGATCGTGTGGGAGACGAACGGCCCGATCCCCGAGAACTCGGCGATGGACAGCGACGCCGGTCTGTTCGTGCGGCGCGACCCCGAATCCCGGGGCCCGGACCTGATGTTCCACTTCTACCAGATCCCGTTCACCGACAACCCCGAGCGCCTGGGCTACGAACGGCCCGAGCACGGCGTGTCGATGACGCCGAACATCCCCAAGCCGCGCAGCCGCGGCCGCCTCTACCTGACCAGCGCCGACCCCGAGGTCAAGCCGGCCCTGGACTTCCGCTACTTCACGGACGAGGAGGACTACGACGGCCGCACCCTGGTCGACGGCATCCGCATCGCCCGTGAGATCGCCAAGACCGAGCCGCTGGCCGGCTGGCTCAAGCGCGAGGTCTGCCCCGGCCCGGACGTCGTCGGCGACGAGGAGCTGAGCGAGTACGCGCGCAAGGTGGCGCACACCGTGTACCACCCGGCGGGTACCTGCAAGATGGGCGCTTCGGATGACGAACTCGCCGTCGTCGACCCGGAGTTGAAGATCCGGGGTCTGGACGGCATCCGCATCGCCGACGCGTCCGTGTTCCCGACCATGACCGCCGTCAACCCGATGATCGGCGTGCTGATGGTCGGCGAGAAGTGCGCGGAGCTGCTCACCGAAGCCCATGCCGCCGATACGAGGGGCGAGACCCGATGACCCAGAACACCCAGACTGCGGCCGACGCCGCCAGCACCCCCGCCAGCACCCCGGCCACGGGGGACCTCGCCACGGGGGACCTCGCGAAGGGGAGCGCTGCGAGCGCGCCCGCCGTGTTCTCCGTGCGCAACCTGTGGAAGGTCTTCGGACCCAAGGCCGACCGGGTGCCCGGCGACGCCTCCCTGGGCGCGCTGAGCCCGGCCGAGCTGCGCGAGCGCACCGGCTGCACCGCCGCCGTGCGGGACGTCTCCTTCGACGTCCGCAAGGGCGAGGTCTTCGTCGTCATGGGCCTGTCCGGCTCCGGCAAGTCCACGCTCGTACGCTGTCTGACCCGGCTGATCGAGCCGACCTCCGGCGAACTGTCCATCGACGGCGAGGACGTGCTGTCCATGGACGCCGCCCGGCTGCGCGAACTGCGCCGCCACCGCGCCTCCATGGTCTTCCAGCACTTCGGGCTTCTGCCGCACCGCACCGTGATCGACAACGTCGCGTACGGCCTGGAGATCCAGGGCATGGGCAAGGCCGAGCGCCGCGCCCGCGCCGCCGAGGTGATCGCCAAGGTCGGCCTGGAGGGCCTGGAGCAGCGCCGCCCCGGCCAGCTCTCCGGCGGCCAGCAGCAGCGCGTCGGCCTCGCCCGCGCGCTCGCCGTCGACCCCGAGGTGCTCCTCTTCGACGAGCCGTTCAGCGCGCTCGACCCGCTGATCCGCCGCGATATGCAGGAGGAGGTCGTACGGCTGCACCGCGAGGAGGGCCGCACGATGGTCTTCATCACCCACGATCTGAGCGAGGCGCTCAAGCTGGGCGACCGCATCGCGCTGATGCGCGACGGCCGGATCGTGCAGCTCGGCACCCCCGAGGAGATCGTGGGCTCGCCCGCCGACGACTACGTACGCGACTTCGTCCGCGATGTGCCGCGCGAGCAGGTCATGAAGGTGCGCCGGGCGGTGCGCCCCGCCCGCGGCGACGAGGCCGGCCGGGGCGCGGAGGTCTCCGCCGACGCCAAGGTGTGCGAGGCCGTCGAGATCGTCGCCCGCACCGGCGCGCCCGCGCGGGTCATGGACGGCGGACGGCTGCTCGGCATCGTCGACCAGGCCGCGCTGCTCGCCGTCGTCGCCGGGGTCGACCTGCCGGAGATGCCCGAGCAGCCCACCCCCGAGGAAGACGTGGTACCGGCATGACCGACACGCTCGTCGAGGACAAGCTCGTCAAGGACAGGGGGGCTGCCGGAGCCGCCGGCGCCGAGGGGGCGGGCGCGGGTGTGCTCTCGCGGTTCACCGCCGCCCTGGGCGGCGGCCGGTCGTCCGTCACCTGGCTGACGCTGCTCGGCCTGGCGGTCGTGCTGCCCGTCAGCGCGCTGATCTGGGGCGGCGGCTGGCACGACGGCTGGACCGTCGACCTCGTCGCACCGCTCGACTCGGTCGCGGACTGGGTGATCGCCAACCGTGACTCCCACCCGCTGTTCCTCTACTTCCTGCTGCATATCTCCAACTTCGCCACCGACTCGGTGGACGGGGTCTACTCGCTGCTGACCTCGCTCGGCTGGGCAGGGGTGCTGCCCCTCGCCGCCGTCGGCGCCTGGTACGCGGCCGGGGCCGGCCGCCGGGGCCTGCGCGTCGTCGGCGTCACCGTCGGCTCGCTCGGCGCGATCGGGCTGATGGGCCTGTGGGACCCGGCGATGGAGACGCTCGCGCTAATGATCGTGGCCGTCGCCGCGTCCGCGCTGCTCGGTGTGGTCCTCGGCCTCGCGGCCGGGCTGAGCGACCGGGTGCAGTCGGCGCTGCGGCCGGTGCTGGACACCATGCAGGTGCTGCCCGCGTTCGCGTATCTGCTGCCGTTCGTACTGATCTTCGGCACCGGCACGCCGTCCGCGCTGCTCACCACCGTGATCTACGCGGTCCCGCCGATGGTGCGGCTCACCTCGCTGGGCCTGCGCGGCGCGGACCCGACGGTCATGGAGGCCGTCACCTCGCTGGGCGCGGGCAGGCTCCAGCGGCTGCGCACCGCGCGGCTGCCGCTGGCCCGCAAGGAGATGCTGCTCGGCCTCAACCAGACGATCATGATGGCGCTGTCCATGGTGGTCATCGCCTCCGTCGTGGGCGCGGGCGGTCTGGGCGAGAACGTCTTCACGGCTCTGTCCCGGAAGAACTTCGGCATGGGCCTGGCCGCGGGCGTCGCGATCGTGCTGATCGCCGTGTGGCTGGACCGGGTGACGGCGGCCGCCGGCATCAGGTCCGAAGCGCAGCCCGGCCAGCAGGTCCCGGCCCCCGGCGACGGGCGCAAGACCGCGCTCATCGCGGGCGGCGGGGCCGTCGCCGCGATCGTCGCCGGGCAGCTGCTCCAGCGCGAGTGGCCCGAGGCGTGGACGGTCGACTTCGCCCAGCCGCTGAACCGCTTCATGGACTGGGTCGTCGGAGCGTTCTACACCGATGTGCCCGTCCTCGGCGGCACCAGCGAGTGGGCCGGCAACTTCACCACCTGGGTGCTCAACCCCGTGCGCGAGGGCATGCTCGCCGTGCCGTGGTGGGCCATGGTGCTGCTGGCCGCGGCCGCCGCACTGCTGGTCGGCACCTGGCGCGGCGCGGTCACCGCCGGTGTGTCGCTGGGCCTCGTCGGCGTGCTCGGCGTCTGGGACAAGTCGATGCACACCCTGTCGCAGGTCGTCGTGGCGCTGGCGATCACCCTGCTGCTGGGCTTCGCGATCGGCATCCTGGCCGCGCGCGTCGCGGTCGTTGAGCGGCTGCTGCGGCCGGTGCTGGACACCATGCAGACGATGCCGCAGTTCATCTATCTGATCCCGGTGGTCCAGCTGTTCAACGCCGGCCGGGCCGCGGCCATCGCGGCGGCGGCGATCTACGCGCTGCCCGCGGTGGTCCGCATCACCGCACAGGGCCTGAAGACCGCCTCCCCGGCGACCCTGGAGGCCTCCCGCTCGCTCGGCGCCCGCACCTGGCAGCAGATCGTCCAGGTCCAGTGGCCGCTGGCGCGCCCCGCGCTGCTGGTCGCGGTCAACCAGGGCGTGGTGCTGGTGCTCGCGGTGGTCGTCATCGGCGGCCTCGTGGGCGGCGGCGGCCTCGGCTTCGACGTGGTCGAAGGACTGAAGGGCAGCGAACTGGGCAGCGGCCTGATCGCGGGCGTCGCGATCGTCTGCCTCGGACTGATGCTCGACAAGCTGACCCAGCCGACGACCCGCGCCGCGGCGTCCTCCGCCTCCGGAGCGTCCGGCACGTAGCCCCAACCCCTGGCCCCAACCCCTAGCCCCCGTAACGCCACCCCCCGTTACACCCCGCAAGAAAAAGGATTCCCCTCATGAGCAAGATGAACAAGCGCCTGATCCGCCGTACCGCGGTCGCCGCCACCGGTGTGCTCTCCCTCGTCGCCCTGAGCGCGTGCAGCGCCGCCGAGACCGGCGGCAAGGGCGGGGACGACAAGACCGTCAGACTCCATACGCCGTCCTGGGTCGGCGCGGAGGTCAACACGGCCGTGGCCAAGGAGCTGCTGGAGAGCGAGCTCGGCTACAAGGTCGAAACCAAGCAGATGGACGAGACCCCGGCCTGGGACGCGATGAGCCAGGGCAAGATCGACGCCATCCTGGAGGACTGGGGCCACCCGGAGGAGGTCAAGCGCTATGTCGACGGCAACAAGACCGTCGTCGCCGCGGGCGACCTCGGCGTGGTCGGCCACATCGGCTGGTTCGTGCCCAAGTACGTGGCCGACGAGAACCCCGACGTCACCGACTACAAGAACCTGAACAAGTACGCCGACCTGTTCAAGACCCCGGAGAGCGGCGACAAGGGCCAGTTCATCAAGGGCGACCCGTCGTACGTCTCCCACGACAACGCCCTGATCAAGAACCTGAAGCTGAACTACCAGCCGATCGAGGCGGGCGCGGAGGCCACGCACCTGGCGCAGCTGGAGCAGCTCTACAAGGCGAAGAAGCCGTTCCTGACCTACTGGTGGACCCCGCAGTGGATGAACGCCACCATCGACCTCGTCGAGGTCAAGCTGCCCGAGTACAAGGAGGGCTGCGACGCCGACGAGAACAAGGTCGCATGCGCCTACCCCGAGGTTCCGCTGAAGAAGTGGATGAACGCGGACTTCGCCAAGGAGGACGGCGACGCCGCGAAGTTCCTGAAGAACTTCAACTGGTCCACCGAGGACCAGAACCTGGTCGCCAAGTACGTCGCCCAGGACAAGATGTCCAGCGAGGACGCCGCGAAGAAGTGGATCGCGGACAACGAGGACACATGGAAGGCCTGGCTGCCGAAGTAAGGCGCGGCAGACGACGCCTGGCGTGACGCCGGGTGCGCCCACCGGGGCGGGCCGGGGCTCATCGCGAGCCCCGGCCCGCCCCGCTGCGTCAGGCGGCGCGCCGCCGCCCGCGAGCACGGTCACCGGTTTCGCATCCCAGCCCCGCGGCGCTTGAGGCGCGGGGGTACGGGGGCGGAGCCCCCGCAGCGGGGGTGGCGCGGAGGCCCTGGTTCGGGTGGACCGGGGTTACGCCTGGCGGGAGGCGAGGGTGACGACCGTGACGTCGGACGCCGCGCCCACCCGCACCGGCGGCCCCCACGCCCCCGCGCCGCGGGTCACGTACAGCTGGGTGTCGCCGTAGCGTTCGAGCCCCGCGAGGGTGGGGTTGGCCAGCTCCGCGAGGTAGTTGCCGGGCCACAGCTGGCCGCCGTGGGTATGGCCGGAGAGCTGGAGGTCCACTCCGTGCTCGACGGCGTCGTGGATGACGACAGGCTGATGGGCGAGGAGCACGGAGGCGCGGGCGGGGTCGCGGTCGCCGAGGGCCTTGGCGAAGTCGGGGCCTTCGCCCTCGCTCTCCCCCGCGACGTCGTTGACGCCCGCGAGGTCGAATCCGGTGATCTCGGCGCGTTCGTTCTGCAGCGGCCGCAGACCGAGTTCGCGCACATGGTCGATCCACTGGTCGGCGCCGGAGAAGTACTCGTGATTGCCGGTGACGAAGAACGCGCCGTGCCGCGACTCAAGCCGGGCGAGCGGCTCGGCCGCGGGGCCGAGGTCCTCGACGGACCCGTCGACGAGATCGCCGACGACCGCGATCAGATCGGGCGAGGCCGCGTTGACGGCGTCCACGATGCGCTGGGTGTGGGCGCGGCCGAGGACGGGCCCGAGGTGGACGTCGCTGACGACGGCGATGCGGAATCCATGGGCGGACCGCGGGAGTTTGGCCAGCGGCACGGTCACCCGCTTGACGCGCGGGCCGCGCAGCACGCCGTACGTCCCGTACCCCACGGTCCCGAGCGCCACGGCGGCCGCACCGCCGCCGACGATGCGTGCCGCGAACACCCGCCGCGACATGCCGCCTCCGGCGCGGTCGGGGGCCCCTTGCGCGGGCTCCCCGGCCCCCGTGGCCGGGCGCGCCGCGCCTCCGGGCGTGCCGTGCGCACCCGACCCGTCGAGGGCTGCCGTCACGGCAGCGGGACCGGCAGGCTCCCCGCCTCCGGCGCGGGACCGGGGCCCCGGCATGGGCTCCGCGCCGCCCCCGGCGGCCGGGGCAGCCGCCCCGGAGGCGGACGTCCCGCCCGCACCCCGCGCGCCTGCGGCGGGCGGGGTAACGGCCGTGCCTCGCGCGGCGGGGTCGTCTGACGGGGTGTCGGACTGGGGCCCGCGTGGCAGTGTGACCGGCGAGGTCGGCGCGTTCGCGGCCCCGTCGGCTGCGGCGTGCGTCACCGCAGCCGCCACCGGCCGCTCCGTCGCCCCGTCAGACGCGGCCGCACCGCGTGCCGTGCGGGCGCGCAGGAATCGGTGCAGCAGAGGACGTATCGCCTCCCCCGCCAAGAGGGCAAGAGTCAGATAAAGGAGGACCGCGAGCCAGAGGTAGCCCGGCCATGCGAGGAGCTGTTCAAGCCAGAAGGGGGCGCCTGCGCGGCGGGAGAGCAGGGCGCCGAGCGAGAGCAGGGGGAGCACGCACACCGCGACCGTGCCCGCGCGGCGCGCGAGCCCGCGGGGGCGGGTCGTGTCGCGGATCAGGCGTCGCCAGACGTACCAGTGCACCCCGGCCAGCAGGGCGACGACCGTCACTGCCATGAGCACGGCGACCACGACCACGAACCGTTCCCCCTCATCGACTCGCCTGACTCATCTCTGACCCATATCTGACTCGTACCTGACTCATATGGGTCATTTGACTTGCTGCGGCGTTCGCCGCAGTGCCCTGATGCCGCGCAACCCGATCACGCCGATCGCCGTCCCCAAGGCAAAGGACGTCACGGCGAGCGCCAGATGGACCCAGAAGTAGCCGGTCGGGTCGCCCGCGTCATCGAAGGCCAGCCCACTGGCGTCCTGCCACAGGTTTTTGACGAAAGTGATCCAGATGAACCAGCTCCAGACCCCGAACGCGAGCAGGAACCAGGACACGGGACGGCTGAGCTTCATGAGGTCAGTATCGCGGGCGTCGTCCGACCGGGTTTTCCGGGGTGGTCTGTCCCGGCGTCGGAGGGGCCGATTCCGCATGCCGATGTCCATATGTATTTCGCAGCCATGTACGTTCTCGACCGTGTCTGCTTTGAAGAAGACCGTCTTGACGGTCGCCGCCGCCGCAATGGTTCCGCTTCTCGCCGCCGGTCCCGCCGCCGCGGCCAGGAACGACGGCAAGGCAGACGAGAAGAAGCAGCCCAAGCCGCCCGTCTCGATGTCCACGGTCGGCGGTGCGCTGCTGGGCAAACCCGGCACCCAGGTGAACCTCGGCCCCGGCGCGCCGGTGCTGCCCAAGAAGCTCAGCGGGCGGTCGTGGATCGTCGCGGACGCGGAGAGCGGCGATGTGCTCGCCTCGCACAACGCCCACTGGCGGCTCCCCCCGGCGTCCACGATGAAGATGCTGTTCGCGGACACGCTGCTGCCCCGGATGCCGAAGGACACCGTGCACAAGGTGACCCCCGACGACCTCAAGGGCATCGGCGAGGGCAGCAGTCTGGTCGGGGTCAAGGAGGATCACACATACACCGTCCATGACCTGTGGCTTGGGGTGTTCCTGCGCTCAGGCAACGACGCGGTGCATGTGCTGTCCTCGATGAACGGCGGCGTCGAGAAGACCGTCAAGGACATGCAGAAGCACGCCGAGGAGCTCCAGGCACTGGACACCCGCGTGGTGTCCCCGGACGGGTATGACGCCGAGGGCCAGGTCTCGTCCGCGTACGACCTCACGCTCATCGCCCGCAGCGGCCTGCAGAAGAAGGACTTCCGCGAGTACTGCTCCACCGTCACCGCGAAGTTCCCCGGCAAGCAGGAGAAGGGCAAGGAGCGGGAGACGTTCGAGATCCAGAACACCAACCGGCTGATGACGGGGGCGTACGGCGTCACCCCGTACAAGGGCATCGCGGGCGTGAAGAACGGCACCACCACGCACGCGGGCTCGACCTTCACCGGGGTGGCCGAGCGGAACGGCAGGGTGCTGCTGGTCACCGTCATGAATCCGGACTCCGGGGAGAGCTCCGCGGTCTACAAGGAGGCCGCCAGGCTGTTCGACTGGGGCTTCGCCTCGGCCGGGAAGGTGACCCCGGTCGGCGAGCTGGTCCCGCCCAAGTCCGCGGACACGGGCCCCAGCACGGAGCCCGTCGGCGCGGGCGAGGACGGCGGCAAGGACGGCCAGGCCAGCGCGCCCGCGCAGGCCGACGCCGCGGGGGCCTCGGAATCCAGCGGCATCGGCATCGCGCTCGCCGTCACGGGCGGGGCGCTTGTCGTGGTGGCCGCCGGGGTCTTCCTGGTCAATCGCCGCTGGCCGCTGCCGGACCGGGTGCGCCGCCGGAACCCTCGCCCCTGAGGCCGGGGCGGGGCGCCGCCTTCGGCTCGGGGCCCGGCTTGGGCTCCGGCTCCGGGACCGGCTCGGGCTCTGGGGCCGGCTCCGGGACCGCCTCCGGCGATTCGCCGTCCGTCGCCGTCCACGCCGCGCAGTACAGCAGCAGCTTCGCGCTGAAGTTGATCCACAGCAGCAGGGCCACCGGCACGCCGAAGGCCCCGTACATGCTCTTCCCCGCGACCTGCGTCATATAGCCGCCGAGCAGCAGCTTGAGCGCCTCGAAGCCGACCGCGCCGATCAGCGCGGCGACGAGCAGACGGCGGCGCGGCGGATGCACCCCGGGCAGCAGCGTCAGCAGATAGAGCAGCAGCAGGAAGCCGGCGAGCACGGCGACGGCGAGCGCCGCGATCTGGAGCAGTACGCCCCCGGCGCCGGCCCGCTCGATGCCGAGCCGGTCCGCCGTCCAGGAGATGGCGGTGACCCCGGCCGTGGAGACGCCGACCGTGACCAGCGCCGCGCCGCCGAGGCCCGCCAGGACGCCGACGTCCTTCCCCTTCCGTACGAAGGGATTGCCCTCGTCCTCGTCGTCCCTCCCCCATACGGCCCGCAGACAGTCCCGCATCGCGCCGACCCAGCCGATGCCGGTGAACAGCAGCAGCGCGCCGGCGACCAGACCGACCGCAGCCGCGTTGTCGACGAGGGAGCCGATGTCGACCTGGTCGGAGATGCCGGGCACCTGGTCGGCCAGCTCGTTCTCCATCCTGGTCAGCGTCTCGTCGCTGAGCAGCGCTGCGGCGACTGCCGCGGCAAGCGTGATCAGCGGGAACAGGGCCAGAAAGCTGAGGAAGGTGATCGCCGCGGCGAGGCGCGTCCAGTGCACCCGGTCGAGCGTCTCGTACGAGCGCCAGGCGTGCGTGCGCATCAGCCGGGCGGCCCAGGGGCCGATGACGGGGAGCTTGGTCAGCCAGTCCATGGTGTACGCGTACCAGACGGGCGGGCTTGGCACCCCGGGGACGGGCGCGTGTCAGAGTGTGGTGGCCGTCTCGTCCACCGGCGAGCCCTGCGCCGGGACCGTGGCGACCCCGCCGCCGAAGGCGTAGGTGTTGAGCTTGCGCCATACGCCGTCCGCGCCCTGCTCGTACAGCGAGAAGGAGGCGCACGTCCAGGACGCCCGGTACTCGGCCAGCTCCTCGTACGCCCGGTCCATCGCCTCCTCGGAGATGCCGTGCGCCACGGTCACATGCGGGTGGTACGGGAACTGCAGCTCGCGCACCAGCGGCCCCTCCGGGTCCCGCACCCGCTTCTGCAGCCAGGAGCAGGCCGCCCCGCCCTCGACGACCTGGACGAAGACGACGGGAGAGATGGGGCGGAAGGTGCCGGTGCCGGACAGCCGCATCGGGAAGGGCCGGACGGCGGCGGCGACCGCCGCCAGATGCGTCTCGACCGCGGGCAGCGCGGCGGCGTCGGCCTCGGTGGGCGGCAGGAGGGTGACATGCGTGGGGATGCCGTGCGCGGCGGGGTCCCCGAAGGCCGCGCGCCGCTCCTGGAGCAGGCTGCCGTACGGCTCCGGGACCGCGATCGAAACGCCGAGCGTTACGGTCCCCACGTCCATCTCCTCATCACTCGTGTCGGCATGCAGCCGCCAGTGTGGCGGCTGCACGCCCGCTGTGGCCAGTGCAGCCCTTGGGCAGTGTCCTGACGGTGCCCCGCGGGCCACCGTCAGCGCCCTGCCGGTGCTTCGTCAGTGCTTCGCCGGCAGGAAGCCCACCTTGTCGTAGGCGGCGGCCAGCGTCTCCGCGGCAACGGCCCTGGCCTTCTCCGCGCCCTTGGCGAGGATGGAGTCCAGTGTCTCCGGGTCGTCCAGATACTCCTGCGTACGGGCCCGGAACGGCGTGACGAACTCCACCATGACCTCCGCGAGGTCGGTCTTCAGCGCGCCGTAGCCCTTGCCCTCGTACTTCTTCTCCAGATCGGCGACGGCCGTGCCGGTGAGGGTGGAGTAGATCGTGAGGAGGTTGCTGACGCCCGGCTTCTCCTCGGCGTCGTAGCGGATCACGGTGTCGGTGTCGGTGACCGCGCTCTTGACCTTCTTGGCCGTGGTCTTCGGCTCGTCGAGCAGATTGATCAGGCCCTTGGGGGTGGAGGCCGACTTGCTCATCTTGATCGTCGGGTCCTGGAGGTCGTAGATCTTGGCGACCTCGCGGACGATATGCGGCTCGGGCACGGTGAACGTCTCGCCGAAGCGGGCGTTGAAGCGCTCGGCGAGATCACGGGTCAGCTCGATGTGCTGGCGCTGGTCCTCGCCGACCGGGACGGCGTTGGCCTGGTACAGCAGAATGTCCGCGACCTGCAGGATCGGATAGGTGAACAGCCCGACGGTGGCGCGGTCGGCGCCCTGCCTGGCGGACTTGTCCTTGAACTGCGTCATCCGGGACGCCTCGCCGAAGCCGGTGAGGCAGTTCATGATCCAGCCGAGCTGGGCGTGCTCGGGGACATGGCTCTGGATGAACAGCGTGCAGCGCTCGGGGTCGAGCCCGGCGGCCAGCAGCTGGGCCGCGGCCAGCCGGGTGTTCGCCCGCAGCTCGGCGGGGTCCTGCGGCACCGTGATCGCATGCAGGTCGACGACCATGTAGAAGGCGTCATGCGTCTCTTGCAGCGCCACATACTGGCGGATCGCTCCGAGGTAGTTCCCGAGGTGGAACGAGCCTGCGGTGGGCTGGATACCGGAGAGCGCGCGGGGTCGGGGTGAGGCCATGCGCACATTCTCTCAGGTGCGGGGGGCGTCCCGGACGCCGGTGGGCCGCCGCCCCGGGGGGTCCGCCCGCGGAGCCCCCGGAGTTACAGCCCCGGGGCCGGGAACGCCGCCATCAGCTCCGCGACCTCCGCGCGGATCGCCGTCAGCGCGCCCTCGTCGCCCGCCCGCGCCGCCGCCACGCCGCGGCCGATCCAGTCGGCGACCGCGGGCATCTGCGCGACGCCCAGGCCGCGGGAGGTCAGCGAGGGCGTGCCGATGCGGATGCCGGAGGGGTCGAAGGGCTTGCGGGGGTCGTACGGGACGGTGTTGTAGTTGACGACGATCCCGGCACGGTCGAGCGCCTTGGCCGCGGCCTTGCCCGGGACGTCCTTCCCGGTCAGGTCGATCAGGATCAGATGGTTGTCGGTGCCGCCGGAGACCAGGTCGAAGCCGCGGGCGGCGAGCTGCTCGGCCAGTGCGCGGGCGTTGGCCACGACGGCGTGGGCGTAGTCGCGGAACGACGGCTGGGCCGCCTCGTGGAGGGCGACGGCGATGGCGGCGGTGGTCTGGTTGTGCGGGCCGCCCTGGAGGCCGGGGAAGACGGCCTTGTCCACGGCCTTGGCGTGTTCCTCGCGGCACATGAGCATCGCGCCGCGCGGCCCGCGCAGGGTCTTGTGGGTGGTCGTGGAGACGACGTCGGCGTGCGGCGCCGGCGAGGGGTGGGCGCCGCCCGCGATCAGGCCCGCGATATGGGCGATGTCGGCGACGAGCACCGCGCCCGCCTCGCGGGCGATCTCGGCGAAGGCGGCGAAGTCGATCGTGCGGGGCAGCGCGGTGCCGCCGCAGAAGATCAGCTTGGGGCGCTCCTTGAGGGCGAGGTCGCGCACCTGGTCGAGGTCGATCAGCCCGGTGTCCTGGCGTACGCCGTACTGCACGCCGCGGAACCACGCTCCGGTGGCGGAGACGCCCCAGCCGTGGGTGAGATGGCCGCCCATCGGCAGGGCCATGCCCATCACGGCGTCGCCGGGCTCGGCGAAGGCGAGATAGACGGCGAGGTTGGCCGGGGAGCCGGAGTAGGGCTGGACGTTGGCGTGGTCGACGCCGAAGAGCGCCGTGGCGCGGGCGACGGCGAGCCGCTCGACCTGGTCGATGTTCTGCTGGCCCTCGTAGTAGCGGCGGCCCGGATAGCCCTCGCTGTACTTGTTCTGCAGCACTGTGCCGGAGGCTTCGAGCACGGCCCGGGAGACGTAGTTCTCGCTGGGGATCAGCCGGAGGGTGTCGGCCTGGAGCCGCTCCTCAGCGGCGACGAGGCCCGCGAGCTCCGGGTCGGCGGCGGCGAGGGCGGGGTGCGCGAGGGGAAGGGCCATGGCGTCGGTGTCCTCCGGGGTCGGTCCGTGTGCTCGAACAGCTCGGTCGCGTCCCGGGGTGCCCAGGCGGGGCGGCACCTCGTTCGTTCATCCGCGCGCGGTTTCCTCGGGGTCGATTCCCCGTACGCCAGTCGCCGTGCGCGCGGCACAGCCTAGCGCCACATCAGGCAACGTCGCCGCCTCGATCACGCCGCCTCGATCACGGCGTCACGATCGCCGGAAGCTCTGCGGAACGCCGCGCGCGCCTGGACGATCCGCACACGGGCCGCGAGATGTGTTACGGTCTAGGCGTTGCAGTTGTGGTACCCATGAACCTATGTGCGCCTGACGGGAATGTTTCTCCTTCGGGCGCACGTTTTGTTTTCCGGCATCTCCGGATGGGGCCTCTGCCTACAGAAGGAGAATGTCATGGCACAGGGAACCGTTAAGTGGTTCAACGCCGAAAAGGGTTTCGGCTTCATCGAGCAGGACGGCGGCGGCGCCGACGTCTTCGCCCACTACTCGAACATTGCGACCCAGGGCTTCCGTGAGCTCCAGGAGGGCCAGCGGGTCTCCTTCGACGTCACGCAGGGCCAGAAGGGTCCGCAGGCGGAGAACATCGTCCCCGCCTGATCGCCGGACGCATATCCACTGACCGGGGTTTGCACCGTCATGGTGCGAACCCCGGTTTGCGCTGTTTTCAGGAAGGCAGACAACCGCATGTCCCGCAGGCCCCAGAAGCCGAACCGGCGGGCCTCGTCGCCCCGACCGTCCGCGTCGCCGCCGAAGGAATTCCGGCTGCCGGAAAGCACGACACCCGCACTTCCCGCCGTCGAGGACTTCGCCGGTCTTGACATGCCCGCGGGACTGCTGAAGACCCTCGCCGCGCAGGGCGTGACCACCCCCTTCCCCATCCAGGCCGCCACGCTGCCCAACTCACTCGCCGGCCGCGATCTGCTGGGGCGGGGACGCACCGGCTCCGGCAAGACCCTGGCGTTCGGGCTGGCGATGCTGGCCCGCACGGCAGGACTGCGTGCGGAGCCCAAGGCGCCCCTCGCCCTTGTGCTGGTGCCCACCCGTGAACTCGCCCAGCAGGTGTCGGACGCGCTGACCCCCTACGCGACGGCGGTGAACCTCCGGCTGGCCACCGTGGTCGGCGGGCTGTCCATCGCCAAGCAGGCCGGTGCGCTCCGGCGCGGCGCGGAGGTCGTCGTGGCGAGCCCCGGCAGGCTCAACGACCTCGTGGAACGCGGGGACTGCGTGCTCGACGACGTACGCATCACCGTGCTGGACGAAGCCGACCAGATGACCGACATGGGCTTCCTGCCGCAGATCACCAAGCTGATCAGGCAAGTCCGGCCCGACGGACAGCGCATGCTCTTCTCCGCCACCCTGGACCGCAACATCGACCAGCTGGTGCAGCGGTTCCTGACCGACCCCGTGGTGCACTCCGTGGACCCGACCGCGGGTGCGGTGACCACCATGGAGCACCACGTGCTCCACATCCAGGACGAGACCGAGAAGAAGGCCGTCACCACACGCATCGCGGCCCGGGACGGCCGGGTCATCTTCTTCCTCGACACCAAGAGGTCCGCCGACCGGCTCGCCAAGCGGCTCCTGGCCGTCGGCGTTCACGCCGCGGCGCTGCACGGAGGCCGCTCCCAGCCACAGCGGAACCGCACCCTCGAACAGTTCAAGAACGGCCGGGTCACCGCCCTGGTGGCGACGAACGTCGCGGCCCGGGGCATACACGTCGACGACCTCGACCTCGTCGTCAACGTCGATCCCCCCGCCGACCACAAGGACTACCTCCACCGGGGCGGCCGCACGGCCCGCGCCGGCGGCTTCGGCCGTGTGGTCACGCTGGTCCTGCCCGCCCAGAAACGGGACGTCACCCGCCTCATGTCGGACGCCGGCGTCCGCCCCCGGACCGCCCGCGTCATGTCGAGCGATGCGGAACTGGCCACCATCACCGGCGCCCGCGAGCCTTCCGGCGTGGCCGTCACGATCGAGGTCCCCCAGCCGGCGGCGCCGGCGGCAGCCCGCACAGACCGGAAGACCGGCGCCAAGCCCGGCAGGCGGTCCGGCCGACGACGCCGAAGCGGCGGCGCGGCCGAAGCGGCGACGGGCGCCGCCGCGGCGGGGAGCCAGGGCTCCGGCAGCCGGGCAGCGGCCGGGGCGACGGCGTCTGGTGACGCCTCCGCAACCGGCGGGCGCGATGCCGCACGCCGGGCGGGATTCGGCAGGAGGCGGGGCAAAGGTTCTCCGGCGCGGCACTAGCAGGCGTGCCGCCGGCAAGGTTTCTTCGTCCACACTGCGAGCGACGATAGAAACATGGGCGGCTTCCGCCCCTCGCCGTATGGCTTGTCTCAAGCTGCACTACCGAACGGAGCACCCGTGTCGACCACGCAGACCACGCAGACAACGCAGAGTGCCATCGCTGCCGCCGAGGCGCACAGCGCGCACAACTATCATCCGCTGCCCGTCGTTGTCGCCACGGCGGACGGCGCGTGGCTGACCGATGTGGAGGGCCGCCGTTTCCTCGACATGCTCGCCGGGTACTCGGCGCTCAACTTCGGCCACGGGAACCGCCGGCTGATCGACGCGGCCAAGGCGCAGCTGGAGAGGGTCACCCTCACCTCTCGCGCTTTCCACCACGACCGGTTCGGCGACTTCTGCGCGCAGCTGGCCGAGCTGTGCGACATGGAGATGGTGCTGCCGATGAACACGGGCGCGGAGGCGGTGGAGACCGCCGTGAAGACCGCGCGGAAGTGGGGATACCGGGTCAAGGGCGTCCCCGACAACATGGCGAAGATCGTGGTCGCGGCGGACAACTTCCACGGCCGCACCACGACGATCATCAGTTTCTCCACGGACCCCGAGGCGCGCGCCGACTACGGCCCGTACACGCCGGGCTTTGAGATCGTCCCGTACGGCGACACGGCGGCGATGGAGGCTGCGCTGACCGACAACACCGTGGCCGTGCTGCTGGAGCCCATCCAGGGCGAGGCGGGGGTGCTGGTGCCGCCGCCCGGCTATCTGCGGCGGGTGCGGGAGCTGACCCGCGAGCGCGATGTGCTGTTCATCGCCGACGAGATCCAGTCCGGCCTGGGGCGCACCGGCCGCACCTTCGCCTGTGAGCACGAGGGCGTCGTGCCGGACATGTATCTGCTGGGCAAGGCGCTGGGCGGCGGTGTGGTGCCGGTGTCCGCGGTGGTCTCCTCCGCCGCGGTGCTCGGTGTGCACCGCCCCGGCGAGCACGGCTCGACCTTCGGCGGCAACCCGCTGGCGTGCGCCGTCGCGCTGGAGGTGATCGCCATGCTCCGCACCGGCGAGTACCAGCAGCGCGCCGCGGAACTGGGCGAGCACCTCCACCACGAGCTGGGCCTCCTGGCGGGCGGCGGCGCGGTGGAGGCGGTCCGCGGGCGCGGGCTGTGGGCGGGCGTCGACATCGCGCCCTCACACGGCACGGGCCGCGAGATCTCCGAGAAGCTGCTGGACCGCGGCGTGCTGGTGAAGGACACGCACGGCTCGACGATCCGCATCGCCCCGCCGCTGGTGATCAGCAAGGAGGACCTGGACTGGGGGCTGGACCAGCTGCGGGGAGTGCTGACGGAGGGCTGACGGGCCGGGGCCTGTTGTCCGGGGGCTCCGCCCCCGGACCCCCGGGCCTCAATCTCCGGCGGGGCTGGTTCGGTCCGGGAGGATCACATGCGGCAGGAACCGCGCGTACCCGTCCGTCACCAGCCCCGCCGACTCCCGGATCCCCAGCCCCGCCGCCTCGCCCTCCACCACCCACGCCCCGAGCACCACCCGGTTCCCGGAGAAGTCGGGCAGCGGCGCCAGCTCCTGGTAGCAGCAGGCCGGGTCGCGCACGGCGGCGGGAGCGGGAGCGGGGCCGCCCGGTTCATGGACCGTGACGCCCTCGCCCTCGCGGCCGAGCAGCGGCTTGGCCACATAGCCGGGGCCGAAGGCCAGTTCGCGGGGGCCGTCGAGGTAGGCGGGCAGCAGGTTGGGGTGGCCCGGGAACAGCTCCCAGAGGATCGCGAGCAGCGCCTTGTTGGACAGGAGCATCTTCCAGGCGGGCTCGATCCAGCAGGTGGAGCCCGTGCCGCCGCCGTTGTCGAGGGTGTCGAGGACGTGCGGGCCGAAGTCGTCGGCGACCAGCCACTCCCACGGGTACAGCTTGAAGCAGCTGCGGATGAAGCGGAGCCGGTCGTCGACGAAGCGGCCCGACAGCCGGTCCCAGCCGATCTGTTCGACGGACAGGGCCTCCGTCTCCAGGCCCGCCTGCTGGGCGGTCTCCCGCAGATAGGCGACGGTCATCAGATCCTCGCCTGTCTCGTCCCCCTCGGTGTGGACGAAGTGCACGGGACCGGGCGGCAGCAGCGCCGACTGGCGCTTCCAGGCGGCGACGAGGCGTTCGTGGAGGGAGTTCCACTGGTCGGCGCCGGGGAAGCGTTCCTCCATCCAGAACCACTGCGGGCTGGCGGCCTCCACCAGGGAGGTCGGGGTGTCGGCGTTGTACTCCAGCATCGTGGCGGGCCCGTCGCCGTCGTACCGCAGGTCGAACCGCCCGTACACCGACGGCAGTTCGGCGCGCCGCCGCCAGGACTCGGCGACCAGCGCGGCGAGCCGCGGGTCGGTGATGCCCAGCTCGGCGAAGCGGTCGTGCTCCACGATGTGCGCGGCGGCGGCCAGGCACATGGTGTGCAGTTCCTCGACGACCTCCTCCAGCGCCTCGACTTCGGCGAGGGTGAAGGAGTAGTAGGCGCTCTCGTCCCAGTACGGGCGCAGCGAACCGTCCGGGTGGCGGGTCAGGGGGTAGACGCATCCCTGCTCCTCGACGGTCTCCTGCCAGCCGGGCCGCGGGGTGATCGTATGGCGTCGCACGGCCGGTCCCCCTCAGCCGCCGCCGTTGCGGGAGCAGCCGAAACCGCCGCGGTCGACGGCGGACTTGCTGAAGCTGCCGCCTTCGACCTTGCCGTCCCGGACCGATCCGCCGTAGTAGTACGAGCCGCCCCCGGAACCGCTCGATCCGCTGCCGCTCCCACTGCTCCCGCTGCCACTGCTCCTGCTGCTCTCGCACCGGTAGTCGGGCAGCTTCTCCCGCGTCAGCGGATCGACGCACCGCTTGTCCGGCTCGGAGCCGCAGGAGGTGATCGTCGCCGCGAGCCCCCCCATCCCGCCGAGCACCACCGTGCTCGACCTCAGCCGCCGTCGCGCACCCATCGGCGTCCGCCCCCCGTTCTTTCTGCTGTACACAAGCCGCGTACGCATCGCACGCTCAACTTTTCGGAATGCCATACAGGTTAGGACCCTGTGCCGGGCCGAGAACCTGGCACCCACCGCTCGGGCAGCGACGGCTCTAGGAGCCGTCGCTCCTAGAGGGCGGGCTGTCCGGGGAAGCCGGCGGCGTCGACGGGGACCGCCGGGGTTTGCCGGACGCGGCCATCCCCGCCGCCGTCGGCATAAAGTCCTGGAGGAGGTCGTGCGTCTCCTTGACCAGGGGGCGCAGGACCCTGAACCGGGAGAGGGAGATGGCGCGCGCGGTGACGGGGGCCAGCCGCTCGACCAGCCGGCGGCTGTTGGCGCACCCCTCGGAGCGGTCGTACACCCAGAACAGCACCAGCCCCATCTGCTGGAGCCACAGCAGCTGGGGCAGCGCCTCGGACAGTTCGGCGGCGACCTTCACATCGGCCCCGGCCAGTACCCGGCGGTGCACATCGATCGCCGCCTGCCGCGGCCCTTCCGACTCCGGGGAGAAGGGGCTCAGCGGACTGTCCGGGTCGGCCGCGTTCTTGAAGAACTGGGCGGCGAACTCGTGGTAGGGCTCGGCGATGTCGAGCCAGGCGAGCAGGACCCCGCGGATGCGGGCCGTGAGGTCCTTCTCGCGGCCGTCCAGGATGCCGGCGACGGCCGCCTGGTGTTCCTGGGCGATCCGGTCGTAGAACCCCTGGACCAGGTGTTCCTTGGACGAGAAGTAGTAGTACGCGTTGCCGACGGAGACGCCCGCCTCCTGGGCGATGGCCCGCATCGTCGTCTTGTCGTAACCGCGCTCCTGGAAGAGCCGGAGCGCGGTTTCGAGGATGAGCGTGCGGGTCTGCTCGCTCTTGGGCGCCTTCGGGGCCTGGGCGGCGGCCTTGGCGGCGGGCGGCTTGTCGTGCGTCGTCACGGCAACCGAGCCTAACCGCGCGGCGCGGGAGGCTCGCATCGCCCTGCACACGGCGGCGCCGTGATCTCGCGGTACTTGGCGGCCGCGACCACGGCCGCTCGGGCGAAGGGCGCGCCGGCCGGGGTGGCCAGCCAGTGGGCCCGGGGCCGGTACTCGGCCAGCGCCCACAGACAGACGACCCAGGCGGCGGCGCCCCGGTAGACCTGGCCGGCGTCCCCGACCACGGTGATCTCGTCGAGCGTGCCGCGGTGGTCGAGCCGCGGGAAGCGCCGTACGGCCTCCTCCGACGCGGCGGGCACGAGATCGAGCGGGACGAGCTGCCGCTGCCGCAGCAGCCAGTGCCGCAGATGGACGCAGAGCGGGCACTGTGCGTCGTACAGCACGGTGAGCCTGCGGACCGCGGTCGTGCCCACGGCGGTCGTGCCCACGGCGGTGTTGCCCACGGCGGTCATCTGGCTTCAGGCCCTCATGGCGGGCGCGGTCCAGCCCTGGGGCGGCACCGGCGGCGTCTGCTCGCGCTCCATCACCCCGCGGCGGCGGATCTTGTTCAGCACGTACACATTGCCGAGGTGCATCACGCCGAGCACGAGCAGGACGACGCCGATCTTCACCGACAGCGCCTCGAACAGCCCCCGTGCGTCGCCGACGCCGTCCGCCGACTTCAGATACAGCGCGACGAAGCCCAGGTTGACCAGATAGAAGCCGACCACCAGAAGGTGGTTGACGGCGTCGGCGAGCTTCTCGTTCCCGTGCAGCACATCCGCGAGGAATATCTTTCCGTTGCGGCTGAGCGTACGGGCCACCCAGATGGTGAGCGCCACGCTGATCAGCAGGTAGACGACGTATGCGACGACAGTGAGGTCCATTGCCCCACGCTCCTTTGAACGTGTTCAAAAGCTGTTGTCATGGACTGTAGACCTCTTTTTGAACATGTTCAAGCCGAGCTGCCCGGGGGAAGGAAGAAGGGCATGAAAAAGCGTCACCCGGCGGCTCGGAGCCGCCGGGTGACGCTTGGGAACACCGCCTGCGGGAGCGGCGTGCCTGCCCGGGTTCACATGGCGCTGAGCGAGCGCGCGTAGTTGAGCTGGCCCATCACCCAGGGAAACGTCTGCGGGCCCTGCGCGGGGATCACCGTCGAGTGGTGCTTTCCGCCGCTGGTGACCGTGATCTGGATAAAGCCGGTGGTCTGCTTCTCCTTCATCAGCAGGAACAGCAGCCCCAGGAAGCAGAAGACGAAGAAGACCACCGCCAGCACGATCGCATGCGTGGGGATCTTCTCCTCCGTGCGGGACATGTCCGTCGCGTTCCACACCGCGCCCTTGAGGGGCATCGTCCCGGCGGGAGTCACGATCGAGTCGCCCATCACCGTGATGTCCCCGAGGGCGAGCAGCGGCGCGCCCGCGCCGCCTGCGGGGGCGGGATAGCCGTCCGCCTGCGGGGGATAGCCGTAGCCGGGCGCGGCGCCGGCCGGGTAGCCATAGCCGTACGGCGTGGTGCCGGGCGGCTCGGTCGGCCCCCACTGGTAGTCGCCCTGGCCGCCGCTCTCACTGCCGCTCTGGCCGCCGCCCGCGTACGGATTCGGCTCACTCATGCTTCCCCGTCCCTCTCACCATGGCCAAAGGCCCGCTTCCGTACGGTTGAGCGTACAGAAGCGGGCCCTGGCGCAAACCCGGAAACCCTTCAGCGGGTCAGTAGCGGCGCGTGATCAGCGCGCGCTTGACCTCCTGGATCGCCTTGGTGACCTCGATGCCGCGCGGGCAGGCGTCCGTGCAGTTGAAGGTCGTGCGGCAACGCCACACGCCGTCCTTGTCGTTGAGGATCTCAAGACGCTGCTCCCCGGCCTCGTCACGCGAGTCGAAGATGAAGCGGTGCGCGTTGACGATCGCCGCCGGGCCGAAGTACTGGCCGTCGTTCCAGAACACCGGGCACGAGGAGGTGCAGGCGGCGCACAGGATGCACTTGGTGGTGTCGTCGAAGCGCTCGCGGTCCTCGGCGGACTGCAGCCGCTCGCGCGTCGGCTCGTTGCCGGACGTCACCAGGAACGGCATCACGTCGCGGTACGCCTGGAAGAACGGCTCCATGTCCACGACCAGGTCCTTGAGGACCGTCAGCCCCTTGATGGGCTCGACCGTGATGGGCTTCTCCGGGTTGATGTCCTTGATCAGCGTCTTGCAGGCGAGCCTGTTCCTGCCGTTGATCCGCATCGCGTCGGAGCCGCAGATGCCGTGCGCGCAGGAGCGCCGGAAGGTCAGCGAGCCGTCGTGGTCCCACTTGATCTTGTGGAGCGCGTCAAGCACCCGCTCCTTCGGGTCGATCTCGACCTTGAAGTCCTCCCAGACCGCGTGCTCGCCCTCCTCGGGGTTGAAGCGGCGGATCCGGAAGGTGGCCGTGATGTACGGGGAGGCGGCGCTCTCCGCCTCCACCTTGTCCAGGGTCGGGGTAGCCATCAGTACTTACGCTCCATCGGCTGGTAGCGGGTCTGGACGACCGGCTTGTAGTCGAGACGGACGGTCTCGGAGCCGTCGTCGCCGACCTCGCGGTACGCCATGGTGTGGCGCATGAAGTTGACGTCGTCGCGGTTCGGGTAGTCCTCGCGGTAATGGCCGCCGCGCGACTCCTTGCGGGCGAGGGCGGAGACGGCCATCACCTCGGCCAGGTCGAGCAGGTTGCCCAGCTCGATGGCCTCCAGCAGGTCCGTGTTGAAACGCTTGCCCTTGTCCTGGATGGCGACGTTCCTGTACCGCTCGCGCAGCTCGCCGATCTTCTCGACCGCGGTCTTGATCGTCTGCTCGGTGCGGAACACCATGACGTTGGCGTCCATGGTCTCCTGCAGCTCGCGGCGGATGTCCGCGACCCGCTCACTGCCGGTGGAGGTGCGCAGCCGCTCGACCTGCTCGGCGACGAGCGACTCCGGGTCCTCGGGCAGCTCGACGTAGTCGTTCTTCGCCGCGTACTCGGCGGCGGCGATGCCCGCGCGGCGGCCGAAGACGTTGATGTCGAGCAGCGAGTTGGTGCCCAGGCGGTTGGCGCCGTGCACCGAGACACAGGCGACCTCGCCGGCGGCGTACAGGCCCGGCACGACGGTGGTGTTGTCGGCCAGCACCTCGCCCTCGACGTTGGTCGGGATGCCGCCCATCGCGTAGTGCGCGGTCGGCTGGATCGGGATCGGGTCCGTGTACGGCTCGATGCCCAGGTAGGTGCGCGCGAACTCCGTGATGTCCGGGAGCTTGGCGTCCAGCTGCTCCGGCGGCAGATGGGTCAGGTCCAGATAGACGTGGTCGCCCTCGGGGCCGCAGCCGCGGCCCTCGCGGATCTCCGTGTAGATGGAGCGGGAGACGACGTCGCGCGAGGCGAGGTCCTTCATGACGGGCGCGTACTTCTCCATGAAGCGCTCGCCGTCCTTGTTGCGCAGGATGCCGCCCTCGCCGCGGGCGCCCTCGGTGAGCAGGATGCCCATGCGCCAGATGCCCGTCGGGTGGAACTGGAAGAACTCCATGTCCTCCAGCGGCAGGCCGCGCCGGTAGCAGGCGGCCTGGCCGTCACCGGTGAGGGTGTGGGCGTTGGACGTCACCTTGAAGAACTTGCCGGTGCCGCCGGAGGCGTAGATGACCGCCTTCGCCTGGAAGACATGGATCTCGCCGGTGGCCAGCTCGTACGCCACGACGCCGGCGGACCTCTTGACTCCGTCGACCTCGGTGATCAGCTGGTCCAGGACGTAGAACTCGTTGAAGAACTCCACGCCCTCCTTGACGCAGTTCTGGTACAGCGTCTGGAGGATCATATGGCCGGTGCGGTCCGCGGCGTAGCAGGACCGGCGGACCGGGGCCTCGCCGTGGTTGCGGCTGTGGCCGCCGAAGCGGCGCTGGTCGATGGTGCCGTTCGGGGTGCGGTTGAACGGCAGGCCCATCTTCTCCAGGTCGAGGACGGCGTCGATGGCCTCCTTCGCCAGGATCTCGGCGGCGTCCTGGTCGACCAGGTAGTCACCGCCCTTGACCGTGTCGAAGGTGTGCCACTCCCAGTTGTCCTCCTCCACATTGGCCAGCGCGGCGGCCATGCCGCCCTGCGCGGCGCCCGTGTGGGAGCGGGTGGGGTAGAGCTTGGTCAGCACGGCGGTGCGGCTGCGCTTCGTCGCCTCGATCGCGGCGCGCATCCCGGCGCCGCCCGCGCCGACGATGACGGTGTCGTACTTGTGGATCTTCATGACGTGGATTACCTCAGCCCCGTGCCTAGCGGATGTTCGGGTCGAAGGTGAAGATCACCAGCGTGCCCAGAAGGATGGTGAACACCGTGGCGGTGTACAGCAGGCCCTTGAGCCACAGGCGGGTGTTCGGCCGCTCCGCGTAGTCGTTGATGACCGTGCGGAGGCCGTTCGCGCCGTGCAGCATCGCCAGCCACAGCATCAGCAGGTCCCAGACCTGCCAGAACGGGGACGCCCAGCGGCCGGCCACAAAGGCGAAGCCGATCTTGCTCACGCCGCCGTCCAGCACCAGCTGGATCACCAGATGGCCGATGACCAGGACCACCAGCACGATGCCGGACAGCCGCATAAACAGCCAGGCGGCCATCTCGAAGTTGCCGCGCGTGGAGCGCGGGGTCTTGGCGGTGCGCTTGCGCGGCGCCTCGATGACGGGCGCGGGGTTGTCCACGTCGTAGAGGGACACGCCCTCCACGGAACCCACGGCGGAAGAAGCGGTAGAGGTGTCAGCAGACATATGCGGCCTCAGCTCCCGAATACTTCACGTGCGGCGTGCCCGAGGACCGGGTACAGGGCGCCCGCCATCAGGACGAGCCAGATGCCCATCACGGTCCACAGCATCTGCTTCTGGTAGCGCGGGCCCTTGGACCAGAAGTCCACGGCGATCACTCGCAGGCCGTTCAGCGCGTGGAAGAGAATCGCGGCCACCAGGCCGTATTCGAGCAGTGCGACGATCGGCGTCTTGTACGTGGCGACAACCCGGTCGTAGGCCTCGGGGGAGACACGGACGAGAGCGGTGTCGAGCACATGGACGAACAGGAAGAAGAAAATGAGGACGCCGGTGACTCGGTGAGCCACCCAGGACCACATTCCTTCCCGGCCGCGGTACAGCGTTCCAGCCGGCACGGATGAACCCTCCGGGAGCGGGATTGGGGCCTGCCGGCTTGGGATGTCGGTCGGGCCCGGCCGGGTACGGTCCACCGGCCCTGGCCATCGTAGCGACGAGTTGTCGGTTCGCTCGCGCGGGGTCCGCAGGTGTGATCAAACCGGCAATCAAACAGCCACGGACGGGCTATCGGCGGACGGGCTGCCGGGCGGGCGCGCCGTCGGCGGTCGCCTCGCCCGGGGAGGCGCTGTCGGCGGACGGGCTGTCGGCGGGTGCGGTCAGCTCCGGGTGGGTCAGCTCATACGCCAGCCGGGAGCGGGCGGTCCCGCGCAGTTCCTCGGCCGCCTCGGCGCGCTCCTCGTCCGGGTCGTTGGCCAGCCGCCGGCGGATGCCCGTGAGCACCAGGTTCAGGTAATCCTCGGGGGCATGGCCTTCCAGGCAGATCACAAAGGCGTGGCCGAATCTACTCTCGTACGCGGCATGGGCGGCGGCCAGCGCGGTGTGGGCGGCGGGCGGCGCGTCCGGGTGCAGCCCGGCGGAGGACTCGCAGGCCAGGGCCTCGGCCACATCGGCGGGGGACAGGTCATAGCTCGCCTCGTCGGCCGCGGCGAGCAGGGCGTCCAGATCGGGGTAGGGCCGGTGCGCCGCCACGCGCTGCGCCCAGCGCAGACTGCCGCAGCAGTAGAGGAGCAGCTCCTCGGCCTCCTCGGCGGAGGCGGCGTTGAAAAGCCGCAGGCCGGCTTTGGCGCAGCGTTGGCCCGGTATGGTCGGCGATCGCTTCGGGGGGCCTTCGTGGGCTTCGCTGGACAGCGGGGGCTCCTCGAAGAAAAAGGAGGGGCGGCGGGTCGACAGAGAAGAGGGAGGCAGCGGGGGAGCGGTTCGCAACGTTATCCAGGCGTAACGCAAGCTGTCCGACGGATGCGCGATTTTCACCCGGATGGGAGAGTTCCGAGTTATGTCGTGGACGATGGAGAGGGGTGCTTCATCGGCTTTAGGGGGTTTGGCGGATTTGGGCAGAGTATGGAGGTGTTCGAGTGATACGGCACTCGTGGCGGTCGAGGGATGCGCACGGTACGCAAGCTGAGCGGCCGCCGGGCTCCCGGAGCGCACGGCACGCACGGCGCGCACGGCGCGGGGCCCGTGCGGCGGGCGCGGCCGCCGCGGCGGTCACCGCGGGCGCGCTGGTGCTGACCGGCTGTTCCGGGCAGGGCGCGAACGGCGACGGAGCGGAAGACGGAACCGGCGGCCAGGCCGACGCCAAGGCCCGCCCATCGGCCCCTTCGACTCCTGACGCCCCTTCCGCCTCCCCGTCCCCTCCAGCCCCGTCGCCCACCTACGCCCTCTCCGCCGCCCCCGATGTCATTCCGGCGGTGCGCGAGCACGAGCCCGCCCGCGGGCCCGGCTGGAGCCGGACCGCGGACAGCGCCGTGGTCGTCGCCCCGGGCAGCGAGGCGGCGCTCGCCGACGAGGCGCGGCTGATAGCCGGCGAACTGAAGATCGCGTACCGGGGCGCCGCGCCCGCCGGGCCCGGCGATGTGCAGCTGGCGCTCGCCTCCGGCGCGGAGCAGGGAGCGGGCCCGGAGTCGTACACCCTGGCCACCCGTGAGGGGAAGGTCACCGTCACCGGCCAGGACGAGGCCGGTGTCTTCTATGGCACCCGCACGCTGAAGCAGGCCGTGCGCAGCGGCGGCATCATGCCGGAGGGCACCATACGGGACCGCCCCGACCGGCCGCAGCGCGGACTGATGGTCGACATCGCGCGCAAGCACTTCACCGCGGACTGGATCGAGGACCGGCTGCGCGAGATGGCCGATCTCAAGCTCAACCAGCTCGGCCTGCACTTCTCCGACGACCAGGGCTTCCGCATCGCCTCAGACTCCCACCCCGAGGTCGTCTCCGCGCAGCATCTGACCAAGGACGAGGTCCGCCGCATCCTGGCACTGGCCGAATCCCTGCACATCACCGTCATCCCGGAGATCGACTCCCCCGGCCATCTGGGCGCGGTGCTCAAGGCACACCCCTCGCTCCAGCTGCGCAGCGCGGCCGGCACCCCGCGGCAGGGGGCGATCGACATCTCCAAGCCGGAGTCGGCGCGGATCGTGGACGATCTGCTGCGCGAGTACGCGGAGCTGTTCCCGGGCGGGTACTTCCACATCGGCGCGGACGAGTACCAGGCGCTGACCGTCAGCAGCCCCGAGGCCTCCTACCCGCAGCTCGCGCAGGCCGCCCAGCAGCGGTACGGCTCCGGCGCGAAGGTCAAGGACCTGGCGACGGGCTGGCTGAACGACCGCGCCGCCGTCGTCCGCGAGGCCGGCAAGCAGCCCAAGGCGTGGAACGACGGCTTCTTCCGCGACGGCGCGGTCACCGGCGACAAGACCATCGAGGTCGAGTACTGGACGGGCAAGGAGTACGGCGCGCGCCAGCCGGCGGAGTATCTGCGCGAGGGCCGCAAGGTGGTCAACGTCAACGACGAGTACCTCTACTACGTGCTCGGCGAGCCCAACGACTTCACCTACCCGACCGGCAAGCGGATCTACGAGGAGTGGAACCCGCTGGTGCTGCGCGGCTCGGACGCGGTGCCGAAGGAGTACGCGGACCAGATCCTCGGCGGCCGGTTCGCGATCTGGTGCGATCTGGCCGGCTCCCAGACTCAGGACCAGATCGCCCGCGCCATCGCACTGCCCCTGGCGGCCACGGCCCAGAAGATCTGGGATCCGCGCACCCCGGAGCGGGACTGGAACGACTTCCGCGCACTCGCGGAGAAGGTGGCGGAGTAGCGGGCTGAGCTGCGGATTCGTTATCAGAAGTGGATGGACGATCACTGTCGTGTCCACGTAGAGTCCGCGGGCCTTCACCGAATCTGCACCTGGGGGGTCTGTCCGGCATGCTCTGCCCCGAATGCCAGTCGAATACGGCCAGTACGGCTGATGCGGCGAACGCGACGGCGAAGGAGGGCGGGCGCTGCGACGCATGCGCGCCCGCCGCTCCCGTGCCGCCGCCGCAGCCGCCCGCGCCGATGTGGGCGGGGCTGCGCTCGCCGATCGGGCTGTCGCGTGCCGTGGTGGCGCTGCTGTCGGCAGTCATCGCCGCGGACGTCTGCGCTCTGGCGGCCTCCGTCAATATGTGGCGGCTCGCCGGGATCATGACGGACGGGGACGCCGCCGTCTTCAGCGAGCAGGACGCCGAGCTGGCGGATCTGATGATGGCGGTCACCTCCGTCTTCCAGGGGCTGGCCTACCTGGCGACCGTGGTGCTGTTCATCATCTGGTTCTTCCGCGTGCGCAAGAACGCGGGCGTCTTCGCGCCCGGCCTGATGACCCGGGGCCCGGGCTGGGCGATCGGGGCGTAGTTCATCCCCATCGCCAATCTCTGGCTGCCACGCGGAGTCGCCGTCGAGACGTGGAGGGCGAGCCGGCCCGACGCCCTTGCCTCTGATCGCTCTCAGCCGCATACGTCGCTGAACCTCTGGTGGACGGCATGGGTCGTCAACCTCGTCTTCGACCGGTACGCAAGCCGTATGTACGACCGGGCCGAGACGGCTGAGGAGATCCGGCACGCGGCGGGACTGACCGCGGTGAGCTGTCTGCTCGACATCGTCGCCGCCGTGCTCGCCATCCTCTTCGTCCGCAGGCTCACCGCCATGCAGCACTCCAAGGCGCTCTGCGGCCCCCAGGTGGCGAATAATCCGGCCACGGTGTGAGCCCGCCGGGGGAGTGCGGGCTCACACCGGCTCAGGGCCGTGCGCCTCAACTGGGCGCTGAGCAGGCCGAGTTTGCGTGATAAGAATGTAACAGATGTGTGGCGAAAAGGTGTGCGTGTGACGCAATCAAGCCACGGGACGCTGTAAGGCCCAGGAAGAGGAACTACCGCGTCCGCGATGGAAGGCGTCCCCATGGCCCCGAAGAGCCTGACGGAACTGATCGCACAGGCGGATGAGCGAGGGTTGGCGGCGAGCGGGCTCGCCTGCCTCGACCGCTGTCTGCCGCTGCTCGTGCCCGACGAGGAGGGCGGTGAGCCGCTGCGTCCGCTGTGGGCGGGGGTCGCGGAGGGCGAGGAGGCGTGGGGCGCACGCCTCGCCGAGGTCCGTACGGCGCTCGACGGCGTCGACGCCCAGGACGACGAGGCCGTGGGCGTACGGCGGATGCTGGGCGCCGCGCCCGCCGTCTGGACGGGCGAGCAGCTGCGGGAGTGGGCCGACGGCTGTTCGGCCGCCGCGCTCCGGATCCACCGCGGACTCGACGGCGTCGACCCGGCCGCGGACTCCGACTGGCTCGCCGGCTGCCGCGCCTCGGCGGAAGACGCCGAGGCGGACGGCCTCGGTCCTCTCGTCAAGGGTGAACTGCGCCGCCAGCAGCAGATCCTGGAGACCCTGGACCGCACCCCGGGCACGGGCGCCCTGCGCCGGGTGCTGGACCTGTCCGCGGAGGGCCGCCGCGTCCTCGCCGCCGCGGCGTCCCGCAGGGCCCGCGTCCGGAACTGACGGGCCGAATGCCCGCCCGCGGGGTGAGCGCGCTCAGTGCCCCGAGATCTCCTTCCGTGAGGTGACCTCCTGGTCCGTCAGAATGCGGAGCTCCCGGTGCTGTTCGGTGAGCAGTTTGAGGAAACCGGGTTCGGCCTGCATGACGTACCCCCGGAGCGTCTCCCCGCCGCGCAGCTCGACGCGCTCCAGGGGCACCCAGGGGGTCGTGACGGTCGCCGCCGCGATCAGCCATCCGGCCGCGATCAGCAATCCGAGACGGCGGCCGGTCCCCAGCGCCAGCCGCTGCAGCCGCCCGCCCGCCTTGGTCCCGTAGCCGATGGCGAACAGCAGCACCCCGACGGCGACGGCGATCAGCGGCAGCCACCACGCGTGGAAGGTCCAGACGTGCGCGCTGACCGCGACCAGGGCGCTGAGCAGGAGGAGGGCCCCGCTCAGCGGATCGGGCCGCCTGGACCGGCCCTCCGCCGCGGCGTCGGCCCATCGGCCGCCGGCGCATCGTCCGCCGCGGACGCTGACGCGTGTGCCGTGCGGTGGAACCGGGGGACGCGCAGGGCTCGGCACCATGGGCGCGTATCCTGCCAGCGCCCGAGAGGGAGCCGAAGGACGACCGGGGCCGCCACCCCCCACAGGAGAGGCCCCGGCCGTCTTTCGGCGGGGCCGCAGTGCCGCCCCGCATCTCTCTCAGCGCCGGGAGTGCGTTTTCTGTCACACCCGGCGTCAGGCCGGCGGGTTGTTGCGATTTGTACGAGGCATGGACGTGAGGGCCGGACAGGACGTAGCGTGCTGAACCGCGCAGGACGGCGCGGCAGCACGGCAGTGGTGACCAGCTGCAGGTTTCAGGACAGGTTGAGGTAGTGCTGGGGGACGACGCGGAGCTGACCGTCGCTGTGCTCGCGGCACAGGACGGTGACGAGACCGCCTTCCGTACGGTGTACCGGGCCGTGCATCCGCGGCTGCTCGGGTATGTCCGGACGCTGGTCGGCGAGGCCGACGCGGAGGACGTGGCCTCTGAGGCATGGCTGCAGATCGCCCGCGACCTCGACCGCTTCAGCGGCGACGCCGACCGCTTCCGCGGCTGGGCGGCCCGCATCGCCCGCAACCGCGCCCTCGACCACATCCGGATGCGCGGGCGGCGGCCCGCCGTCGGCGGCGATGAGACCGAGCTGACCGGCAGGCCCGCCGAGTCGGACACCGCGGACGAGGCCATGGAGGCGCTCGCCACCGACAGCACCCTGGCCCTGATCGCCCAGCTGCCGCAGGACCAGGCGGAGGCCGTCGTCCTCCGCGTCGTGGTCGGCCTCGATGCGAAGAGCGCCGCCCAGACGCTGGGCAAGCGGCCCGGGGCCGTGCGCACCGCGGCGCACCGCGGCCTCAAACGGCTCGCCGAGCTGATCGGCGCCGACCAGGTAAGTACGGGCGCGGGCTCCGCCCACCACCACGGCGCGGATCTCGACGCCGTACCGCCGCAGCGTGGGCCCCGACCGGGCGCGACGGCACCCGCGGGTGTGACGCAATCACGCCTGCGGACGCAGAAGGACATGTGATGGCCGACGAGCGGTACGAGTGGCTTGACAAGAGCGCGGCAGAGAGGCTGCTGCGCGGCGAATCGGTCGAGGCCCCCGATGAACACGCCCGTGACCAGGCTGCCCGTCTGACAACGTTGCTGCATGGCATGGCCCGCTGTGACCTGCCCGAAGACGAGGGCGAACTGCCGGGTGAAGCGGCCGCGCTGGCGGCCTTCCGCAAGGCGCGGGCCGAGGCCGCGGACCCCTCCGCGCACCTCGCGCCAACCTCGGCCGCGCCGGGCGCTTCCGGCGTCCCGGGCCGCTTCGGCAGGGGCGGCCGCGGCCCCGTGCGGATCGGGCGAGGGGCACGGGCGGGCCAGCCGTCCCGGCCGCCGTTCTCCGGGCCGGACCGGCCCCGGCACGGCTCCGTCTTCGGCCGCCCGGTGCGCCTCGCCGTGGCCGCGGCCGTCGCCGGCTGCGCGCTGGGCGGGGTGGCCGTGGCGACCGGTGCGGGCGTGCTGCCCACCCCCTTCCACGGCGGCGATCCCCGGCCCCCGGCCGCTTCCTCGCCGGCCGTCTCCAGCCCGCAGCCGCTGGGCACCGAGTCGCCGTCGTCCGCGGGCGGCACAGACGGGCCGTCCCCGAACCCCCTGGTGCCCACCGCTCCGCCCGGGCTGCCGACGTCGACCGGCGGCACGGGCCGCAGCCCGGACGCCGAGGACGACGGCACGGGCGGCGGCGCCGGCGGAGAGCCGGACTCCGGCACGACCGCCGTGCCCGACGCGTCGGAAGGGCGGAAGGACGGCGAGGGCTTCGACGAGTGGCGTCGGAAGTCGCTCGCGGCCTGCAAGGACTACCGCCGGGACGCTCTTGCCCCGGACGCCCGGCGACGGCTGGAGTCCGAGGCCAAGGGCCCTGAGCAGGTGAAGCGGTTCTGTGACCGGCTGCTGAACGGCCACGCTGACGGTGAAGGCGACGGCGGCGGCGACGGCGACGGCGAAAAGAGCGGTGCCGGCGACCGGGACCGCGAAGGCAACGGCAACGGCCGCCCGGGCGGCGGCGCAGGCGACGGCGACAACAGCCGGAAGGACGACGGCCGCGGCGCGAGCCGCTCCTCGTACTCCTGGGGCGCGGCCCCGGCGGACGGGGACACCGCCCCCGTCCAGCGGTCGGCCGAGCTGCGGCAGACCACCTGTGCACCCCTTCTGACCTGCACTTTCAAAAAAGTTGGCTGAAGGTGTGACGTTTTTCGGCACCACGGCGCAGTAATGAGTGAGCCGACTGGTCATCGGCGGCGCATGAGCCGGGGTTCCCCCCGTACCTACGGCTCAGCGCATTTGGCGCGGGCGGGACACGTTCCCCCGGTCCCGCCCGCGCCCCTTTCCAGCCGTCGCAGCTGTCGCCGCGCTCGGCCGCTCACCATCACCAGTAGATGACGACCTTGTCGCCGTTGCGCACCTGGTCGAAGAGCGCGGCGATCTTTTTCTTGTCCCGGACATTGACACAGCCGTGGGACGCGCCGTTGTAGCCGCGGGCCGCGAAATCCGCCGAGTAGTGCACGGCCTGGCCGCCGCTGAAGAACATCGCGTACGGCATCGGGGTGTCATAGAGCGTCGACACATGGTCGCGGGACTTCCAGTACACATCGAATGTGCCCTCGCGGGTGGGGGTGTACTGGGAGCCGAAGCGGACGTCCATCGTCGACAGCACCCGGCCGTCGATCATCCAGGAGAGTGTGCGGGTGGTCTTGCTGATGCACAGCACCCGCCCCTTCATACAGCGCGGGTCCGGCTTCGCGGCCGGCTTCCGCACCGCCTTGCCGAGCAGTTCCTCGCGCGTGGGCTTGGTCGTCATCCCCAGCAGCCGCTGCCAGGTCACGGCGTCAGTCGCGCCGGTCGCCGGAAGGCCGCGCTTGGTCTGGAAGCCCTGGACGGCCTTGGCCGTCACCGGCCCGTAGACGCCGGTCGGCGCGGCGTCGAACCAGCCGATCTGCGCCAGCCGCGCCTGGAGCTCCCGCACCCGGTCCCCCTTGGCGCCCCGCTGCATCAGGATCTCGGGCGAGGGCGAGGGCGAGGCGCTCTCGCTCGACTCCGCCGAAGCCGACGGCGAAGGCGACTTAGACGGCTTCTCTGACGGCTTCTCCGACGGTGACGGCTTCTCCGACGGCGAGGCGGACAGCGACGGCGACTGCGACGGCGACGGCGAGGCGGAAGCCGTCCCCTGCCCCACCGCGACCGGGCTCGCGGACAGCTCGCCGGGCGAGGCGTCCCCCGGCTTTCCGGCCCCCGCCCCGCGGTCCACCGCCTGGGCCGTGCAGCCCGCGGTCACCGCGAGCACCACGGCCGCCGCGGCCGCTCCCCGGATGGATCTTGTACGTATCGCGGACGATGAACGAAGCATGTGGCCCCCCTGAATCTCCTGTGCTTCAAGAGACAGTTTCCCGGCCTGCTCGGTTGCGCAATCCCGCGCATGATGAGGACAGGGCGCACTCGGACGTCAGACCGCGAGCGGGAGGCGTGAACATGGCCATCGAGTCCGAATCGGGACTGCCCATCGAACCGGTGTACGGCCCCGAGGCGCTGCGGGACTGGGACCCGGCGCAGCGGCTGGGCGAGCCCGGCGCGTACCCCTTCACCCGCGGCGTCTACCCGACGATGTACACCGGGCGGCCCTGGACGATGCGTCAGTACGCGGGCTTCGGCACCGCCGTGGAGTCCAATGCCCGCTATCGCGATCTGATCGCCCACGGCACCACGGGGCTGTCCGTCGCCTTCGACCTGCCCACCCAGATGGGCCATGACTCGGATGCGCCGATCGCGCACGGCGAGGTGGGCAAGGTCGGCGTGGCCGTCGACTCGGTCGACGACATGCGGGTGCTGTTCGACGGCATCCCGCTGGACCGGGTCTCCACCTCGATGACCATCAACGCCCCGGCCGCGGTGCTGCTCCTGCTGTATCAGCTGGTGGCCGAGGAGCAGGGCGTGCCGGCGGACAGACTGACGGGCACCATCCAGAACGATGTGCTCAAGGAGTACATCGCCCGCGGCACCTATATCTTCCCGCCCAAGCCGTCCCTGCGGCTGGTCGCCGACACCTTCCGCTACTGCCGGGCCGAGATGCCCCGCTGGAACACCATCTCGATCTCCGGCTACCACATGGCGGAGGCCGGGGCCTCGCCCGCGCAGGAGATCGCCTTCACCCTCGCGGACGGCGTCGAGTACGTCCGCACCGCCCTCGCCGCGGGCATGGACGTCGACGACTTCGCGCCCCGGCTCTCCTTCTTCTTTGTGGCGCGCACGACGCTGCTGGAGGAGATCGCCAAGTTCCGCGCGGCGCGCCGCATCTGGGCACGGCTGATGCGCGAGAAGTTCGGGGCGCGCGACCCCAAGTCGCTGATGCTGCGCTTCCACACCCAGACCGCCGGGGTGCAGCTGACCGCCCAGCAGCCCGAGGTGAACCTGGTCCGGGTGGCGGTCCAGGCCCTCGCCGCGGTGCTGGGCGGCACCCAGTCGCTGCACACCAACTCCTTCGACGAGGCCATCGCCCTCCCGACGGACAAGTCCGCCCGTCTCGCCCTGCGCACCCAGCAGGTCCTGGCGTACGAGACGGATGTGACGGCGACCGTGGACCCCTTCGCCGGTTCGTACGCGGTCGAGAGCCTGACGGACGACGTGGAGCGGGCCGCGCTGGAGCTGATGGAGAAGGTCGAGGAGCTGGGCGGTGCGGTGGCCGCGATCGAGCACGGCTTCCAGAAGGGCGAGATCGAGCGGAACGCCTACCGCATCGCCCAGGAGACGGACAGCGGCCGGCGCGTCGTCGTGGGCGTCAACCGCTTCGCCCTCGCCGAGGAGGAGCCGTACGAACCACTGCGCGTGGACCCCGCGATCGAGGCCCAGCAGTCCGCCCGCCTCACCCGCCTGCGCGCCGCCCGCGACCGGCCCGCCGTCGACGCGGCCCTCGCCGCCCTGCGCACCGCCGCCCGCGGCGACGCCAACGTCCTCTACCCGATGAAGCAGGCCCTGGCCGCCCGCGCCACGGTGGGGGAGGTGTGCGGGGCGCTGCGGGAGGTGTGGGGGACGTATGAGCCGAGGGAGGTGTTCTGACAGCTCTGACGGCTCTGACTGCTATGCGGCTCTGGCGGCAGTCCGCAGCGTACTGTGCCGCGCCCCTCTGAGCGCTGCCAACCGCGTGCCGCCATACCGGTTAGCGGGCCGGGCCACATCGGGTGACGAAGCGGCGACACACCCGGCGGGCCCGCAGGCGCGGCCGGGTCGCGGGGCGAGGGTCCCCTCATGCGCAGATTCTCTCTGCCGGCAGTCGTCTCCGCCCTGCTGCTGGCGGGCGTCACCCCCGTCTCCCCGCTCGCTCCCTCCCCGGCCTCCGCCCACTCCGGCTGTGCCGCCTCCGGCCAGGACGGCCGCGGCGGGCGGCTGGTGGACGTCGCCAGGCAGGTCAAGCGGGAGCTCGACCTCAACTCCGTACTCCTCCGCGTCACCGTCCGCGGGAAAGAGATGGTGACCGCGGCCCTGGGGCACTCGATGACGGGCGTCCCCGCGGACACCCGGATGCACTTCCGCAACGGCGGGGTGGCCATCTCCTATCTGACGCACACGCTGCTCCAGCTGGTCCAGGAGGGCCGGGTCGGGCTGGACGACCCGGTCTCCCGCTGGTTCCCCAAGCTGCCGCACGGCGACAAGATCACGCTGCGGATGCTGGGCAGCACCACCTCGGGCCTGGCGGACTATGTCACCGACCCCGCCTTCCTCGACGCCCTGCACGCCGACCCGTTCCGCCAGTGGACGGGCCGGGAGGTCGTCGCGATCTCCACCGCCAAGCCGCTCTGGTATGAGCCGGGGACCAACTGGAGCTACTCGCACGCCAACTTCCAGCTGCTCGGCCGGGCACTGGAGAAGATCACCGGAACCGATCTCGCCACCCTGCTGCGCCAGCGCGTACTCGGGCCGTTCGGGCTGCGCGAGACGCGGAGCGACACCACTCCGGCGATCCCCGAGCCGGTGCTCCACGCCTTCAGCGGCGAGCGCGGGATCTACGAGGAGTCCACCTACTGGAATCCTTCCTGGAGCATCGCCCGGGGGTCCGTGATGACCACCGACATCTGTGATCTGGCGCGGTCGGCCGAGGCGATCGGCTCTGGGGAGCTGCTGTCGCCCGCCTCGTACCGGACGATGCTCAACCCCGGCACCGTGGGCCTCGGCGGGCCGACCGACCGCTGCCCGGAGACCGTGTGCCGGGCGCAGACCGAGGAGCGGCACTACGGGCTGGGCAATGTGATCCTGAACTCCTGGGTCGTACAGAATCCCGTGTTCAACGGCTTTGCGGCGCAGCAGTCGTATCTGCCGTCGCGGGGCGTCGCGATCGCCGTCGCGACGACCGCAGGTCCCGACGCGCCGGCGGGGAACACGGCGTCCGTCGTCGCCCAGCGCCTGGCCGCGGTGCTCGCCCCGGACCACCCCCTCGGCGCCTAGGGCTCCGCCCGGGGCCCCGCGTCTCAAGCGCCGGCGGGGCTTTCCCCTACCCGCCCCTTCCCGTAACTGACCTCATGTACGGCCTTCGGCCGTGTCCTCAATCGGCGGGCGGGCTTCATTTTCAGCCCCTCCTGCGCTTCAGGCTGCGGGCCCGGCGCGCTACCCTCCGCAGGGCCGCGTGGCGCGGCACCGGCAGCCCGCCCGGCAAGCCGAGCACCGTCAGCCGGCGTCGCTTGAAGTACCGCTGCGTCGAGGCGCTCAGGCTGCCCGCAAGATACGACTCCGCCGCGCCTCGCAGATCGGGCCGGATCTGCGGCTGCATCGCGAAGCCCACCGCGCTGACCAGCCCCGTCAGCGTCTCGTCCGCCTCCTTCGGCGGGCCCGTCTCGCCCGCCTCAAGGTCCGGCACCAGTGCGTCCACCAGCGTCAGCGGCACCCGGTTGCTGTTCTGATACGGGGTCAGCCGGTCCAGGAGCGGCTCCGTGCCGACCCGTGCCACGGGGATTCCGAAGAAGGTGCTCGCCGTCAGCAGGCCCGTCGAGAAGCAGCCGACCACCAGGGAGGGCTTGAGCTGCCGGTACAGCACCTCCGCCAGGAGCGGACGGTCGTCGACCGTCAGATCCGCGTCCAGGCGCTGGGCCTCGCGCTCCAGGGACCGGGTCCAGGACGCCGGCGCCGTCGGATGCGGTTTGAAGACGATGCGCCGCTGTCCCAGCGCCACCGCGCCCCGCACCATCCGCAGGTGCAGCGCCTCTTCCTCCTCGGCGGTGAGGATGCCCAGCGCCGCCAGATACTGGCCGAGCAGCAGCACAGGCCCCTCGCCGTCCCCGGCTGCCGCCGTCGACGCAGGCACGGCCGCCGACACCCCGTCCGACAGCTCGGCGATCACCTTGACGAACGCCTCCGTCGGCACCAGCCGCGGCTCCGCCCCGAACTCCGCCAGCAGCAGCGGCCGCAGCCCGGGCACCAGATCCAGGTGGAAGAGCCTGCGCACCCGCTCGCCCACCAGCGGGTCGATCTTGTTCCGGGTGGGGCCGTAGCTCATCAGCCCGTCCGCGTACACATCCAGCTTGGCGTCCGGGAAGAGCTGCGCGACGGCGAGCGCCGGGACCACCTGGATGGACTCCACGGCCAGTTCGATGAGGTCGTCCCCCAGGTCCCACAGCATCCGCAGATACCGCTCCCACATCGGGATGTCGTCCTGGCGCGGCGACCAGCCCGCCGGATGGAACGGCGCGATCGCCTCGTTCCAGGACCGCACGTCGTCGAAGCGGCCGCGCAGCCGCTCGAAGCCGTCCATCCGGTTCAGCGGCGGCGTGGTCTCCGGCGTCGTCGCGTTGTTGGCGACCAGCAGCATCCGCCGGTCCGCGGGCGCGAAGCACCCGCTGTCGATCGCGGCGGCCAGCGTCGCCGCACCGTACAGCGACGAGGCAAAGAAGATCTGAGTGGTCTGGGGCGTCGTGGGCATCAGGCCGCCGCCTCCGCAGAAGCAGATGCAGACGCAGGCGTGGACGCAGGCGCGGAAGCGGACAGGACGGCCGGCCGCCGCCGCGCTCTGCGCAGCCGCGTCGCCCGCTCCGCGTCCATGGAGTCCAGCGCTTCGTTCAGCACGTCCTGCGGCATGCGCCGCAGCGCCGCCGCGCTCATCGCACGCAATTTCCGCGCCACGGGCGCCTCGAACCTCTCAATCGAACCCAAGTGATGGGAAATGACCGCACAATATGTGCGCACCGCCTTCGGCAGCAGCCGTTCCGCCTCCGGATCTTTCGCTGTCTCCTCGATCACCTGGTCGAATGCCCGGATGAAATCGAGCTGCCGGATATCGCCGATCTGGGTGAGCGAGGAGGCGACACCGCGCCGGTAGAAGATTCCCAGGTGACTGATCACGGCGAATGACTCCGCCTCACGGTGCAGCCGCCAGATCCAGGGGCGGTCCTCCGCGGTGCGCAGCCCGTGGGTGAAGTGCAGCAGCCCGCGGTCCACAAGCCGCCGGTGGTACATCCCGGCCCAGGCGTACGGATAGTCGACGCCCGTCGACCGGTCGGCGGGCAGGATTGCGTCCCGCGGTCGCAGCACCTCGCCGCGCCGCCCGATCGGCGCCCGGTTGACGGTGCGCTTCCGGCCCGTGCACTGCACATGGTCGGTGCGTACGAAGTCGCAGCCCAGCTCCTCCATGGCGGACAGCAGCCGGGCGAAGTGGCCGGGGGCCAGCCAGTCGTCGCCGTCCAGGAAGGCCAGATACTCGCCGTCCGCCGCGTCCAGGCCGGTGTTGCGCGCGGTGGCCAGCCCGGCGTTCTGCTCGTGTCTGATCAGCCGGGCACCCGGAATCTCACGCTCCGCCCGCTTGAGGATCTCCGGCGTGCCATCTGTCGAACAGTCGTCGACCAGCAGGAACTCGAAGTCCTCGCGAGCATTCACCTGGAGGCTTTTGAGGGTGTCGGCAGCAAATGCCTGCACGTTGTAGAACGGCACGATGACCGAGAGCTTGACCACCTGCGCGAGGCTAGATCCCGCTCCGGCATTCGCCCTGACCTCAGGGCGGATATCAGGTGAACGAAGAATGTCGGAACAGTTAACCCGCTTGGTTCTCAAGCGTTTTCCCCATTCGTAGGCATCCTGTTAACCCGTTGTTGCGGTCGAGTTGGGCCGTCACTCCCAAAGCCTTCCTAACGTCCTCGGCGTGCCAACAAGTACCAGCGAGGCGAGTGCCGGCGAGGCCCTGCGGATCGCCGTGCTCGCCGACTCCGACACCCGGTGGAAATGGGGCGCCCTGACGGCGCGTCGCATCGCCCCGCACGCCGCAGCCGAAGCCGCAGACGCAGCCGACGAGGCGGCCGAAGAGGCAGCCGCACCGGAACTTGACGGTTTCCTGCTGCGCGGCCGGGCCACCCCCACGCCCCGCCAGCTCGCCGAGGTCGGAGTGGACGCGGACGCGCTCCGCGAGGTCACCGGGAACGAGTTTCTGCGCGCGGTCGGGGACGCCGCGGACACGGACCGGCGGTACGACGTCATCGTCCTCGCGCTGGTCGGCGGCGCCGTCCAGGCCATGCTGCACGGACTCGCGGCGCTGAAGCTCGCGCACCGCCCCGTCGTCGTCACGGGCTATGTCGGCGTCGTCTACGAAAAGCTCGCCGACGGACTGCTGCTGCGCCATGGCGCGGACGTCGTCCTCGCCAACTCCCGCCATGACGCCGATCGCTTCCGCGCCGTGTACGAGGGAGTCGGCGCCGACGCCTCCTCGGTCACCGAGGCCGCGCTGCCCTTCCTCGGCGGCGCGCCTTACGAGCGGCGCGAAGGCCGCGACACGCTCGTCTTCGCCACCCAGCCCTCCGTGCCCGCGACCCGCGCCGACCGCACCTATCTGCTGCGCCGCCTCGTCGAGCACGCCCGTCTCCACCCCGGGCGCGAGGTGCTGCTCAAGCTGCGTTCCAAGCCCGGGGAGCACACCACCCATATCGAGGAGCTCCCGTACCAGCGGCTCGCCGAGAGGCTGCCGGGCGGGCTGCCGGCCAACTTCCGCCTGGTGTACGGGCATATGGGCGAGGTCCTGGACCGCACCGATCTGCTGGTGACCGTCTCCTCGACCGCCGCCCTGGAATCCCTCCACCGCAACATCCCCACCGCGGTCCTCACCGACCTCGGCGTCCGCGAAGCCCTCGGCAACCACCACTTCCTCGGCTCCGGGCTGCTCGCCTCCTTCGACCAGCTCGACGCGGGTCACCGGCCCGCCCCGGACCCCGAGTGGCTGGCCCGCCAGGGTGTCGCCGCGGACGGCTCGTACGACACGGCCTTCGACGCCGCCCGCAAGCGCGTCGCCGAGCTGCTCCAGCGGCCCGCGCTCCCGCCGCTCGCCCCGTACTACACCCCGGCCACCGCCCCCGGCTATCTCCCCGGACTGCTGGCCCGCCACCACCTGGCCCCCGACGGCGCACCGCTGGCCGGAGCGGCCCCCAAGGCCGAGGTCAGCGGCGTACGGAGGGTCCTGCGCGACGCCGTGCGGGCGGCGGCCCGCGGCGCGTACCGGCACGGCGTGCAGCGCGTCGCGCCCGTCATCCGCCGGATGGGCGAGCTGTGACGCGCCCTCCCCGCAGTGAAGCCACACCGACTGGACCGACCGGATCGACCGGATCGACCGGACCCTCTGGAGCCCCGATGACCGTACTCGCTGTGATCCCCGCCCGCGGCGGCTCCAAGGGCGTGCCGGCGAAGAACCTCGCGCCCGTCGCGGGCGTGCCGCTCGTGGCGCGCGCCGTGCGCGCCTGCCTCGCCGCGCCCCTCGTCACCGACGTCGTCGTCTCCACCGACGACGACGCCATCGCGGCCGCCGCGCGCGCCGCGGGCGCCGAAGTGGTGCTGCGCCCCGCGGAGATCGCGGGCGACACCGCCACCAGCGAGTCCGCCGTGCTGCACGCCATGGACGCGCACGAGGCGATGCACGACGGCGCACCGGCGGACGTCGTGCTCCTCGTACAGTGCACCAGCCCGTTCCTCACCCGCGACGACGTCCAGGGCGTCGCCGCCGCGGTCTTGGAGGACGGCGCCGACAGCGCGGTGACGGTGGCGCCCTTCCACGGCTTCGTCTGGCGCGAGGAGACGCGCGAAAGGAAAGGCGAGACCGCAGGCGAGGGCACGGCCGGGGCGCCGCGGGAGTCCGGCACGGGTGTCAATCACGACGCCGCCTGCCGGCCGCGGCGGCAGGACCGGCCCCAGGACTTCCTGGAGACCGGCGCCGCATACGCCATGAAGGCCGCGGGCTTCCGCGAGGCCGGCCACCGTTTCTTCGGCCGCACCGCCCTCGTACGCACCGACCCCGCACGGGTCCTGGAGGTCGACGACCCGCACGACCTCGCCCGCGCCCGGGCGCTCGCCCCGCTGCTCGACGCGCCCGCACTGCCCACCCGCGACGACGTGGACGCCGTCGTCCTCGACTTCGACGGCACCCAGACCGACGACCGGGTGCTCATTGACGCCGAAGGGCGCGAGTTCGTCGCCGTCCACCGCGGTGACGGGCTGGGCATCGCCCATCTGCGCGGCGCCGGCCTTGAACTGCTGATCCTCTCCACCGAGCAGAACCCCGTCGTCGCCGCCCGCGCCCGCAAGCTCCGCATCCCCGTGCTGCACGGCGTCGACCGCAAGGACCTCGCCCTCAAGCAGTGGTGCGACCAGACCGGCATCGCGCCCGAGCGGGTGCTCTACGCCGGCAACGACGTCAACGACCTCCCCTGCTTCAGCCTCGTCGGCTGGCCGGTGGCCGTCGCCAGCGCGCACGCATCCGTACGCGCCGCGGCGCGCGCCGTCACCACGGCCCCCGGCGGCGAGGGCGCGATCCGCGAGATCGCCTCCTGGCTCCTCGGCCCGACTCTCAACACCCCTGACGGCCACAGCACACCCACGCCCCGTAAGTCCCCTGCCACTTCTGAGAAGTAAGGAACAACCCCCGATGAGCACGTCGCGACTGCGCACCCTCGGCGCCAAGACCGCCGGCCCCGGCCACCCCGTGTATGTCACCGGTGAGATCGGCATCAACCACAACGGCGACCTCGACAACGCCTTCAAGCTGATCGACGCGGCCGCCGAGGCCGGCTGCGACGCGGTCAAGTTCCAGAAGCGCACCCCGGAGATCTGCACCCCGCGCGACCAGTGGGACATCGAGCGCGACACCCCCTGGGGCCGGATGACGTACATCGACTACCGTCACCGGGTCGAGTTCGGCGAGGACGAGTACCGCCAGATCGACGAGCACTGCAAGAAGCGGGGCATCGACTGGTTCGCCTCCCCGTGGGACACCGAGGCCGTCGCGTTCCTGGAGAAGTTCGACGTCCCCGCCCACAAGGTGGCCTCCGCGTCGCTCACCGACGACGAGCTGCTGCGCGCCCTGCGCGCCACCGGCAAGACGGTCATCCTCTCCACCGGCATGTCGACGCCGAAGCAGATCCGCCACGCCGTCGAGGTGCTCGGCAGCGACAACATCCTGCTCTGCCACGCCACCTCCACCTACCCGGCCAAGGCCGAGGAGCTCAACCTGCGCGTGATCAACACGCTGATGCAGGAGTACCCGAACGTCCCGATCGGCTACTCCGGCCACGAGACCGGTCTGCAGACCAGCCTCGCCGCGGTCGCGCTGGGCGCCGCGTTCGTCGAGCGCCACATCACCCTCGACCGTGCGATGTGGGGCTCCGACCAGGCCGCCTCCGTCGAGCCGCAGGGCCTGTCGCGGCTCGTCCGCGACATCCGCACGATCGAGGCCGCGCTCGGCGACGGTGTGAAGAAGGTGTACGAGAGCGAGCTCGCGCCGATGAAGAAGCTCCGCCGCGTCGCGGGCGTCGTCGCCGAAGCGGAGGCCGCGGCAGAGGCCGCGCCGGCCGCGGTCTGACGCCCGGTCCGCCGACACCGACGCCGACGCCGTATGAGCCCGCTCCGCCGTCCGCCCGGCCCGACGCCCGGTTCCGTCTGCCGGACCGTGCGGTCGGGCGGTCGGGCGGGGCGGCTGGGTCTGGTCCCGTCCGGTTCGGTCCCGGCGGACGGCCGCGGCGCGCCCACTGCCTCCCCGCCCGGCCGTTCCAGCACGCGGTGCACGAGGGCGGGGTACGAGGCCGGGCGACGGCCGCGCCGTACGGCCCTGTCCCGCGCGGGCGGCGGCGTCGCACGCCCTGTCCCGCCGCGGGCGGCGGCGTCCGCTCCACGCAGCCCCGCCGCCGCGGAGCCACGGGCGCCGGGGCCCGCGGCTGCCTGGCGGGTGCGCCTTTGCCGGATGCCCCCGTCGCTGCGAGACGCCTCCCGAGCCGTCGTTCCGGCGGCGGGCCCGGTCCTCCGGACACGCCGCCCGGAGCGGCCGTACGGCACACGGGCGGCCCCCGCACAGCATCGCCTCCGCCGAGCGCATGCGCCCGGTCCAGCGGTTCGGCCGCTTCCCGCGCCCTCCCGGGGGCGACCCCAGCCCCAGACCCCAGGCCCGGACCCCAGACCCCAGACCCCAGACCCCAGGCCCGGACCCCAGGCCCAGCCCGCGACCACCAACCCGAGGTGAATCCCGGTGAACCTCGCCTTCGTCGAGAGTCCCGTCCAGCTGCTGAACGTCCTGGAGTGGGCCCATGCCGCCCCGCAGGAGCCGCTGCCGGGCATGCCCGCCCAGCCCGCGGTCCGCACGGGCCCGGGCAGGGCCGCCGCGCTGACGGTGGTCGTGCTGTCGCCCACCGACCCCATGTCACGGGGCCAGCTGCGCCGGATGGCGGAGCTGGCCCGCGAGGAGGGGATCACGGTCCGCTGGCAGGAGGCGCGCGGGGGCGTCGGCGCCCTGCTGCGGACGGTGCGCCAGCTGGTGCCGCTGCTGCGGTGCAGCGAGCGCGTCGTCGTCGGGGACCCGTTCTCCCGGTATGTGCAGATGCTGCTGACGCTGGTGGGCCGCAAGAATCTGACCGTCGTGGACGACGGCACGGCGACGATGGAGTTCGTCGCCCAGACCGCGCGGGGTGAGCGGCTGGTGCGCTGGCACCGGCGCGGCGGCCGCCGGGGCCCGCGTGAACTGGTGCTCGCGCCGGTGACCCTGCTGGCCCGCCGCCGGCTGAGCCCCTCCCCGAACCGTTCGGTCGAGGTCTTCACCTCGATGCCCGTCGAGCCGCGGCCCGGGCTCACGGTCACGTCCAACGACTTCGCCTGGACCCGTTTCCGGTACGGCCCGCCGAAGCTCACCCGCGGCGCGGACCTCGTGGGCACCTCGCTGGTGGAGACCGGGGTGGTGGACCTGGAGCAGTATCTGGCGGCCGTACAGGCACTGGCCAGCGCCTATGGGGCCACCCGCTACTTCGCGCACCGCCGTGAAAGCGCCGACAAGCTGCACCGGCTGGCCACGGAGACGGGCCTTGAGGTCGTGCGCCCCGATCTCCCGCTGGAGCTGATCGCCCGGCGCGGCCCGATCGGCGGCACCGTCCTCAGCTTTCCCTCGACGGTGGTGCACACCCTGCCGCTGGCCCTCGCGGGCACCGGCATCAAGGTGGCGGTCTGCGACATCGCACCGGAGTGGCTCAAGGAGAACGCGAGCCCGCGGGCGCAGGGTTTTCTGGCCGGTGTGACGGGGACCGCGCGCGATGTGCAGCACCTGCCCGCACCGGTCGCGTGAGCTTACCCACTCCAACCCTTGAGCATGCCTGGTGGGGGCGATTTTCTTTCCCCTATGAGGCTGAAGTTTTGTTGATCGTACGTTAGTTGGCCCCTCGAAGGGCCTACGCTTCACTGGGTGAACCAGTTGATGTCCCTCGAGTCCCAAGAAGCCGGGCTGCTGCCCGGACAAGCCGCCCTGCCCGGCACGCTGCCCGAGTCCCTGCGCGTCGAACTGATCGCGTTCCGCCGGGACTTGCATATGCACCCGGAACTCGGCAATCAGGAGTTCCGCACCACCGCCGCGATCAAGGCACGCCTGGAGCAGGCGGGCCTCAAGCCGCGTGTGCTACCGGCAGGGACCGGACTCATCTGCGACATCGGCCACCCCGACCCGGCGGGACCGCCCATGCTGGCGATCCGCGCCGACATCGACGCGCTGCCGATCCCCGACACCAAGGTCGGCGTCCCCTACCGCTCCACCGTGCCCGACCGGGCCCATGCCTGCGGCCACGACGTGCACACCACGGCGGTCCTGGGCGCCGGGCTCGTCCTCGCCGGCCTCCACCGGGAGGGGCTGCTGCCGCAGCCGGTGCGGCTGCTGTTCCAGCCGGCCGAAGAGGTGCTGCCGGGCGGCGCGGCCGACGCCGTGGCGGCCGGGGTGCTGGACGGCGTCGGCCGGATCGTCGCGGTGCACTGCGACCCCAAGGTCGACGCCGGAAAGATCGGCCTGCGCACCGGGCCCATCACCTCAGCCTGCGACCGGCTGGAGGTCTCGCTCGACGGGCCCGGCGGCCACACCGCCCGCCCGCATCTGACCACCGACCTGGTCACCGCCGCGGCCAAGGTCGTCACCGAGGTCCCCGCGCTGCTCGCCCGCCGCGTCGACACCCGCTCCGGCCTCGCACTGACCTGGGGCCGCATCGAAGCGGGCCACGCCCCCAACGTCATCCCGCAGCACGCCGAGCTCTCCGGCACCATCCGCTGCCTCGACCTGGCCGGCTGGCGCTCCGCGCCGGACCTCGTCCACGCCGCGATCGACGAGATCGCCGCGCTGCACCGCGCCAAGTCCCAGATCAACTATGTCCGCGGGGTGCCGCCGGTGATCAACGACGCGGCGATCACCGAGCTGCTGCGTGACGCCCAGATCGCCCGCCGCGGGGTGTACGCGGTCGAGGACACCGAGCAGAGCCTCGGCGGCGAGGACTTCTCCTGGTACCTGGAGCACGTCCCCGGCGCGATGGCCCGCCTCGGGGTTCGCACCCCGGGCGATCCGGTGGGCCGCGATCTGCACCGGGGGGACTTCGACGTGGACGAGAAGGCGATCGAGGTCGGCGTCGAACTCTTCACGGCGACGGCGCTGCTCCCCACGCCGCCCGCCTAGCCCTGTTTCCGGGGGCTCCGCCCCCGAACCCCCGCGCCTCAATCTCCCCCAGCGGTAGCTGGGGGAGATTGAGGACACGGCCGAAGGCCGTACAGGGGGCAGCGGCGCGAAGCTGCCGCGCCCTCGGTTCGGGCCCCGGTTCGGGCCCCGGCGATTGGTGTCGCCATCCGGACCGCGGCGGTCCGGAGACCTGCGGTCGGCCGGCCCAGCCAAAGCTCCGCGCCGCCGCGACCCGGTCAGGGTGGCGGAGGCCACCCGGGCCTTTGGGCCCCCGGCCGAACGTGCCGCCACCCGCGAAGCCGCCAAGGCTGACCGGCCACACCACCTCGGCGGGGGCGCCACCTCGGGCCCTGGCTTCGGGCCCCGGTTCGGGCCCACAAGGCGCGCGGGGCCCTGGCTCCGCCGCCCCAGGAGGGGGTCTGGGGGCGGAGCCTCCAGTTTCGGAGACCGCCCCCGCAGTAACCTGGCTGAAAAGAACCGCTCTGCCGGGCCTCCCCGGCCGCTCGCCACCCCCCACCCATATACATACGGCAGCGCCGCGGCTACGCTGCGCCCGCTCCGCCCCCGCTTCGCGACGATCCGATAACGACTGATGAACGCATCTTTAACCGGCATCTACGCGCGTTACGATCGCCGCAAAACCAGCGCCGGAAGAGGCGCTTTCGGTCAGGTTGAAGGAGCCTCCCAGTGCGCCGGATCACCAGGTTCGCCACCGTGGGCATCGCGTCCGCGGCACTCGCACTCTCCGCCACCGCATGTGGCAAAACCTCGTCGGACGCCGCCTCCGACTCGGGTGAGATCAAGGCGGCCATCGCGTATGACATCGGCGGTCGCGGCGACCAGTCGTTCAACGACGCCGCCTACGCCGGTCTGTCGAAGGCCGAGAAGGAACTCGACATCAAGGGCACGGAGGCCGAGCCCTCCGACGGCGAGGCGGACGCCGACAAGGTGCAGCGCCTCACCTCGCTGGCCCGTGCCGGCAACAACCCGGTGATCGGCGTCGGCTTCGCCTACGCGCCGGCCATCAAGAAGGTCGCGCCGCAGTTCCCGGACACCACCTTCGGTCTCATCGACGACTCCTCCGTCCAGGGCAAGAACATCGCCAACCTGGTCTTCAACGAGGAGGAGGGCTCGTACCTCGCCGGCGTCGCCGCCGCCAAGGTCTCCAAGTCCAAGACCGTCGGCTTCATCGGCGGTGTCGAGACCCCGCTGATCAAGAAGTTCCAGGCGGGCTTCGAGCAGGGCGTCAAGGACACCGACTCGTCCGTCGAGGTGCTGTCGCAGTACCTGACCCAGCCGCCGAACTTCGACGGCTTCTCCAAGCCGGACCTCGGCAAGGCCGCGGCTCAGGGCCAGCTCGACAAGGGCGCCGACGTGATCTACGCGGCCGCCGGTCTGGCCGGCTCCGGCGCGATCGAGGCCGCCGCCAAGGCCGACAAGTGGGCGATCGGCGTCGACTCGGACCAGTACAACCAGAAGGGTCTGGCCGCCTACAAGGAGCACATCCTGACGTCGGTCACCAAGGACGTCTCCGACGCGGTCTTCAACCTGATCAAGTCGGTCAAGGATGGCGACCCGCAGTCCAGCGAGATCCGCTACGGCCTGGACAAGGACGGCGTCGGCCTGGCCGAGTCCAACCCGGCGTACACCAAGATGACCGAGGTCACCGAGGCCGTGGCCACGGCGAAGCAGAACATCGTCGACGGCAAGATCGTCGTCAAGACCACCCCGTAGCCACGGGCG
>NZ_JAOWCB010000070.1 GCF_026420845.1 Streptomyces sp. PR69
ATGGGCATGGTTGTGGTTTCAGAACCAACACAGTGAACGCGAGCAACTGAGGACAAGCCCTCGGCCTATTAGTACCGGTCAACTCCACACCTCACAGTGCTTCCATATCCGGCCTATCAACCCAGTCGTCTACTGGGAGCCTTACCCCATCAAGTGGGTGGGAGTCCTCATCTCGAAGCAGGCTTCCCGCTTAGATGCTTTCAGCGGTTATCCCTCCCGAACGTAGCCAACCAGCCATGCCCTTGGCAGAACAACTGGCACACCAGAGGTTCGTCCGTCCCGGTCCTCTCGTACTAGGGACAGCCCTTCTCAAGACTCCTACGCGCACAGCGGATAGGGACCGAACTGTCTCACGACGTTCTAAACCCAGCTCGCGTACCGCTTTAATGGGCGAACAGCCCAACCCTTGGGACCGACTCCAGCCCCAGGATGCGACGAGCCGACATCGAGGTGCCAAACCATCCCGTCGATATGGACTCTTGGGGAAGATCAGCCTGTTATCCCCGGGGTACCTTTTATCCGTTGAGCGACGGCGCTTCCACAAGCCACCGCCGGATCACTAGTCCCGACTTTCGTCCCTGCTCGACCCGTCGGTCTCACAGTCAAGCTCCCTTGTGCACTTACACTCAACACCTGATTGCCAACCAGGCTGAGGGAACCTTTGGGCGCCTCCGTTACCCTTTAGGAGGCAACCGCCCCAGTTAAACTACCCATCAGACACTGTCCCTGATCCGGATCACGGACCCAGGTTAGACATCCAGCACGACCAGAGTGGTATTTCAACGACGACTCCACACACACTGGCGTGCATGCTTCACAGTCTCCCACCTATCCTACACAAGCCGAACCGAACACCAATATCAAACTGTAGTAAAGGTCCCGGGGTCTTTCCGTCCTGCTGCGCGAAACGAGCATCTTTACTCGTAGTGCAATTTCACCGGGCCTATGGTTGAGACAGCCGAGAAGTCGTTACGCCATTCGTGCAGGTCGGAACTTACCCGACAAGGAATTTCGCTACCTTAGGATGGTTATAGTTACCACCGCCGTTTACTGGCGCTTAAGTTCTCAGCTTCGCCCCGACGAATCAGAGCTAACCGGTCCCCTTAACGTTCCAGCACCGGGCAGGCGTCAGTCCGTATACATCGCCTTACGGCTTCGCACGGACCTGTGTTTTTAGTAAACAGTCGCTTCTCGCTGGTCTCTGCGGCCACCCCCAGCTCACACTGCAAAAGTGATCACCAGAAATGGCCCCCCTTCTCCCGAAGTTACGGGGGCATTTTGCCGAGTTCCTTAACCATAGTTCACCCGAACGCCTCGGTATTCTCTACCTGACCACCTGAGTCGGTTTAGGGTACGGGCCGCCATGAAACTCGCTAGAGGCTTTTCTCGACAGCATAGGATCATCCACTTCACCACAATCGGCTCGGCATCAGGTCTCACCCACAAGGCGTGCGGATTTACCTGCACACCGGGCTACACCCTTACCCCGGGACAACCACCGCCCGGGCTGGACTACCTTCCTGCGTCACCCCATCACTTACCTACTACAGAATCGGGTCAGCGGCTCCACCACTCCCCTCAACTCCGAAGAGATCAGGGCGGCTTCACGGCCTTAGCATCCTCTGATTCGATACTGGGCGTTTCAAAGCGGGTACCGGAATATCAACCGGTTGTCCATCGACTACGCCTGTCGGCCTCGCCTTAGGTCCCGACTTACCCTGGGCAGATCAGCTTGACCCAGGAACCCTTAGTCAATCGGCGCACACGTTTCCCACGTGTGTATCGCTACTCATGCCTGCATTCTCACTCGTGAACCATCCACCACTGCCTTACAGCGCGGCTTCACCCGGCACACGACGCTCCCCTACCCATCAGCACCCTCGTTAAAGGTATATATGCCAATGACACGACTTCGGCGGTACGCTTGAGCCCCGCTACATTGTCGGCGCGGAATCACTTGACCAGTGAGCTATTACGCACTCTTTCAAGGATGGCTGCTTCTAAGCCAACCTCCTGGTTGTCTCTGCGACTCCACATCCTTTCCCACTTAGCGTACGCTTAGGGGCCTTAGTCGATGCTCTGGGCTGTTTCCCTCTCGACCATGGAGCTTATCCCCCACAGTCTCACTGCCGCGCTCTCACTTACCGGCATTCGGAGTTTGGCTAAGGTCAGTAACCCGGCAGGGCCCATCGCCTATCCAGTGCTCTACCTCCGGCAAGAAACACACGACGCTGCACCTAAATGCATTTCGGGGAGAACCAGCTATCACGGAGTTTGATTGGCCTTTCACCCCTAACCACAGGTCATCCCCCAGGTTTTCAACCCTGGTGGGTTCGGCCCTCCACACGGTCTTACCCGCGCTTCAGCCTGCCCATGGCTAGATCACTCCGCTTCGGGTCTTGAGCGCGCTACTCAACCGCCCTATTCGGACTCGCTTTCGCTACGGCTTCCCCACACGGGTTAACCTCGCAACACACCGCAAACTCGCAGGCTCATTCTTCAAAAGGCACGCAGTCACGACACAAGAAGCCAAAGACTTCTCATGCGACGCTCCCACGGCTTGTAGGCACACGGTTTCAGGTACTATTTCACTCCGCTCCCGCGGTACTTTTCACCATTCCCTCACGGTACTATCCGCTATCGGTCACCAGGGAATATTTAGGCTTAGCGGGTGGTCCCGCCAGATTCACACGGGATTTCTCGGGCCCCGTGCTACTTGGGAAATGAACAAGCAAGCCGCTGATGTTTCAGCTACGGGGGTCTTACCCTCTACGCCGGGCCTTTCGCATGCCCTTCGCCTACATCAACGGTTTCTGACTCGCCCAACTGCCGGCAGACAGCTGAAGCCCACTCCCACAACCCCGCCTGCGCAACCCCTGCCGGGTATCACACACAAACGGTTTAGCCTCATCCAGTTTCGCTCGCCACTACTCCCGGAATCACGGTTGTTTTCTCTTCCTGAGGGTACTGAGATGTTTCACTTCCCCTCGTTCCCTCCACACTGCCTATGTGTTCAGCAGCGGGTGACAGCCCATGACGACTGCCGGGTTTCCCCATTCGGAAACCCCCGGATCAAAGCCTGGTTGACGACTCCCCGGGGACTATCGCGGCCTCCCACGTCCTTCATCGGTTCCTGGTGCCAAGGCATCCACCGTGCGCCCTTAAAAACTTGGCCACAGATGCTCGCGTCCACTGTGCAGTTCTCAAACAACAACCAGCCACCCGCCACCCCCAGACCAAACAGACCTGAAGTACACCGGGACCGGCAACCCGAAGGACGAGCTTTCAGCCCGTACCCTCAGACACCCAACAGCGTGCCCGGCCCGACCCGTCTGGCAGACCTCGCGTTCCACACCCCAAGGGGCAGTACTAGCAGTTCCGACCAAACCGACCGTGCCGAGTAGTCAACGTTCCACCCATGAGCAACCAGCATCAGACACTCGCTGATGTACTGGCCTCTGACCGGGACAAACCCGGCAAGAAGTGCTCCTTAGAAAGGAGGTGATCCAGCCGCACCTTCCGGTACGGCTACCTTGTTACGACTTCGTCCCAATCGCCAGTCCCACCTTCGACAGCTCCCTCCCACAAAGGGGTTGGGCCACCGGCTTCGGGTGTTACCGACTTTCGTGACGTGACGGGCGGTGTGTACAAGGCCCGGGAACGTATTCACCGCAGCAATGCTGATCTGCGATTACTAGCGACTCCGACTTCATGGGGTCGAGTTGCAGACCCCAATCCGAACTGAGACCGGCTTTTTGAGATTCGCTCCACCTCACGGCATCGCAGCTCATTGTACCGGCCATTGTAGCACGTGTGCAGCCCAAGACATAAGGGGCATGATGACTTGACGTCGTCCCCACCTTCCTCCGAGTTGACCCCGGCGGTCTCCCGTGAGTCCCCAACCCTCCGAAGAGGTTGCTGGCAACACGGGACAAGGGTTGCGCTCGTTGCGGGACTTAACCCAACATCTCACGACACGAGCTGACGACAGCCATGCACCACCTGTACACCGACCACAAGGGGG
>NZ_JAOWCB010000071.1 GCF_026420845.1 Streptomyces sp. PR69
AAGTAGTGATCGCCAAGTCGACACGGCAATACGGCAGTTGTCGTAGACAAAACACGGGCGGGCTGTGTCGTGTGACACGGTCCGCCCGGCGGGTTCATAACGTTTCGACAGAGAATTCTCGGACTTTGGACACCCATCGCATCCGATCGGTGTCACTGTGCTGACATTGCCCCCGCCTTTTGGCGGGCCTCGCTCTTTATGCCCGTTTTATCGGGGGCGAGTGCTACCCGGAATGGCTGATTCCAGGTGTTTGGATCGGGGCCGGTCCACGTGCTGGAATTCGACGAACTCCCTAGTAGTACGGCTCTGAACGAAACACACGGCACACGGTTGGTGCCGACGCCGAGAGGTTGTTGGTCGAGTGAGGCGAAGCATGACGAGCTCCGCAGAGCAGCAGACGCGGGGCAACTTCACCCCGGCGCAGCGTGCGGCCGCGTCGTCCGCGGAGGAGCCGAGCACGCCCGCGACGCCCGCGGCCGGCGGCAGCCAGAGCCCGCTGTCCCCGCGCAACTGGCGTGTGCCCACCCGTCTGAACGCCATCCTTCTCATACCCGTGCTCGTCGGTCTGGTGATGGGCGGCTTCCAGGTGAAGCAGGCCGTGGACACCTGGGACGAGGCGGAGCAGGCCGAGAAGACGGCGCTGATCGTGCGCGCCGCCTCCAAGTACGGCCAGGCGCTGCTCAACGAGCGCGACCTCACCGCGCAGCCCCTGCTCACCGCCACCAGCGAGGACGAGCGCAAAGTCAAGGTCGTCACCGACGCCTACGCCGCCACGGACGCGGCCGCCGCGGAGTTCCGGGACGCCGTCAGGGACATGCCCGAGGGGCAGGGTCTGGAGCGCCGGCTGAGGCTCTTCCAGGAGGAGGAGCCCAAGCTCAGCAAGCTGCGCGAGGCCGCGTACAGCAAGGCGCTCGACCCGGTCGCCACCGAAGAGGGCTATGTCCAGGTCCAGCACTCCCTGATGGAGTTCTCCAACGAGCTCGGTCTGGGCACCGGCAACGTCACCAGCTTCGGCCGGACCCTGTACGCCGTCCAGCTGTCCAAGGCCGCCGGGTCGCTGCAGCGCTCCATCGGCATGCATCTGCTGGTCCGCCCGTCCGAGGACCCCAAGGTCCTCGCCAAGCAGACCGTCGCCTTCAACTCGTACAACTACCTTGAGCAGATCGCCGTCGCCGAGTACGTCTCCGGCGGCACCCAGGAGGACGAGGACCGCCTCAAGGAGGTCATGGCGGCGAAGGCCGCCGCGGGCGAGAAGCAGCTCAAGGCCGCCGGCCTGAACCCGCCCAAGGGGACCGACGGCTCCGTCCTCAGCGGCATGGCCGCCCAGATCGGCCAGGGTCTGTCGCCGGACGACCTCAAGGCGAAGGACATCACGCCCGAGACCTGGATGGGCGCGGCCACCGCGAAGTTCGAGGGCTACTCCGAGGTCGAGGCCGAACTCGTCGACAAGGCCGTGTCTGAGGCGTCGAAGATCGCCGACGACGCCAGGCGGGACGCCATCGTCATCGGCTCCGCCGTGGTGATCGCCCTGCTGACCGCCTTCATCCTGGCCGGTCTCATGGCCCGCCAGATGAGCCGCTCGATGCGCGAGCTGCGCACCGCCGCCTTCGGCATCGCCGAGCAGCGGCTGCCGATGCTGGTCGACCAGCTCTCCCGTACCGAGCCGGGCCGGGTCGACACCCGGGTGCAGCCGATCCCGATCGACTCCCAGGACGAGATCGGCGAGGTCGCCCGCGCCTTCGACCAGGTCCACCGCGAGGCCGTGCGGCTCGCCGCCGAGCAGGCCATGCTCCGCGGCAACGTCAACGCGATCTTCACCAACCTCTCGCGTCGCAACCAGTCGCTGATCGAGGGCCAGCTGACCCTGATCACGGATCTGGAGAACAACGAGGCCGACCCGGACCAGCTGGAGAACCTGTTCAAGCTGGACCACCTGGCGACCCGTATGCGCCGCAACGGCGAGAACCTCCTCGTCCTCGCGGGCGAGGAGCCCGGCCGCCGCTGGGACCAGCCGGTCCCGCTCGTCGACGTGATGCGCGCCGCCTCCTCCGAGGTGGAGCAGTACGAGCGCATCGAGCTGTCCGGCGTCCCCGAGGCCGACATCCACGGCCGGGCCGTGACCGACCTGGTGCATCTGCTGGCCGAGCTGCTGGAGAACGCCACCACGTTCTCCTCGCCGCAGACCAAGGTGCGGGTGACGGCCACCCGGCTGCCCGACGGCCGGGTCATGATCGAGATCCATGACAAGGGCATCGGCCTGACCGCCGAGGACTTCGCCGACATCAACCACAAGCTGGCCAACCCGCCGACGGTGGACGCCGCGGTCTCCCAGCGCATGGGCCTGTTCGTGGTCGGCCGCCTCGCCGACCGGCACGGCATCCGCGTCCAGCTGCGCCCCTCGGGCGAGCAGGCGGGCACCACCTCGCTGGTGATGCTGCCGGACGAGATCACCCACGGTGGCGGTGGCGAACAGCTCCCCGACGACGACTTCACCGTCTCGCAGATGATCCCGGAGCAGCACTCCTACGAGGCGGAGCCGATGCGCACCGCGGCGGAGCTGGGCTTCGACGACTCCCGCTACGAGAACGCGGACGCGGAAGGGCGTCAGCTCGACCCGGTGGGCCGCTCGCTGATCCGTGAGGAGCGCCGGGCGGCGCTGGAGGCGCAGGCCAACGCGAAGGCGGGCGACGGGGAGTACGGGCAGGAGCAGGCGTACCAGCGGGACTACGGCCAGGAGCAGCAGTACGGCTCCGAGTACGGCCAGGGCACCGCGTACGAGGACTCCGCGCATCGGGAGCCCGCGTACCAGGAGCCCGCGCATCAGGACTCCGCGTACCAGGAGTCCGGCCAGGAGCAGCAGCCCTTCGCTCCGGAGCAGGCGTACCAGACCTACCAGCAGGACTACAGCCAGGAGTACGCCGAGCACCCGAACGGGCAGCCGCAGCCCCCGCAGCCGTACGCTTACCAGGAGCACCAGCAGGCCGCATATGCGGAAGCTGACCTCCAGGCCCCGCAGGACTCCGGCGGCCAGCACTCCGCCTCGTACGACTCCGAGCCCCACCAGGCCAAGTGGCCGGATCAGAGCGGCTATCAGGACGCGTACGAGACCGAGTACCGCAGTGAATCGGAATCTGGTCCCGGCGCTCCCGCCGAGGGCTCCGACCGCGTAGGCTTCGACCATCCGGGAGCCGCTCCGAGCAGCGGCCACGCGCTGACCGACGCCGGTCTGCCGCGGCGCGGCAGCAGCCAGCAGTCGCCGCCGTCCCAGCAGCCCCAGCAGGCGCAGGGTCAGCAGCAGTGGCAGCAGCCCGCGGAGCAGGCCCCTGGAGCCGCGCAGAGCGGGCGGACCGAGGCGAACGGCAGCGCGAACGGAAGCGGAAGCGGGAGCGATGCCGGTCCCGAGGGCTGGCGCTCGGTCAACGACCAGCGCTGGCAGCGGGCGGAGAAGCTCCGAGACCCGAAGGCGGGCGGAGTGACCCCGTCCGGTCTTCCCCGGCGAGTGCCCAAGGCCAATCTGATCGAGGGCACAGCGGAGCAGACCCCGCAGGCCGGCCCCCAGGTGTCCCGCGCCCCTGAGGATGTCCGGGGCAGGTTGAGCAACCTGCGCCGCGGCGTCCAGCAGGGACGCAGCGCGGGTACGGACACGAACGGATCGGGCCTCGGCCCGGGTAGTACCTACAACCAGGAGCGTTAGTGTGAGCC
>NZ_JAOWCB010000072.1 GCF_026420845.1 Streptomyces sp. PR69
AACCCACTCCGCGACACGCGCCGCACAGCGCCTTCCGCCACGGAGTCCCGCCCGTCCTCTGCCGGCAGCCCGCCGGCAGAGGACGAACGACCACCCCGGCGCCGGCGGTGCCGGCAGGCCCCCGCACCCCCGTGTCGGGGGCCTGCCCGCACCTGCCGCCCGATGAGCAGTACGGGGCCGTCCGTACTGCTCCCGGATTTCCGGAAGACGGTCAGCTCCGGGAAGACCCGCTAGCGAGCACCTCCGCACAAGGACACGCCCCCATGCCCCGCGGCCGTTATTCGCTCCGTGATCCGCACGATCACACCCCCCTCGGCGAAGAACACTTCCAGTGCGCCCCCGGCCCTTCCGGCTGGCGCTATGTCTCCCAGATCACCACCCCCTCCGGCGACCACGCCGGCTCAGTCGACCTCGCCCTCGACGAACTCGGCCGTCCCCTCCGCCTCGAACTGCACGCCGCCGACTGGCAAGTCCGTGGCGCCGCCCTCGACGGCGTCACCTGGGTCAGGACCGACCCAACCGGCGACCACGCCACTGAAGGCAATGTGCGCGCCCATGCCTTCACCGGCAGATCCCCCGCATTCCTCATCGCGATCGCACGCCTGCTGCGCCTCACCCCCGATTCCCCGGCGACGCGCGTACGCCTTGTCGCCTTCACCGATCCCGTCCTCGCCCCCCTCACCGTCGACCAGTCGTGGGCCCTGGTGAAGAGTGAAGCGCACACCACTGACAATGGGGCCCTGACAGTGGACGAGTACCAGGTCAGCGCCCTGGACACGGGCGAGCAGCACACCGTGCACATCGCCGGCGACGTCGTGCTGGCCGCACCCGGCATCGAGCTCGAAGACCTCGAATCACCGCCGTCCCACTTCCCCTGAGCTGTGGGCGGCCCCGCACCGGCCGAAGCCGAGCAGCATCAGGCAGGCGGCGCAAACCCAGTGGCCGGCGGCTTCTCCGCCCCTGGCCCTGCCCCTGCCTCTGCCCCTGTCTCCGGCACCCGACTCTGATGTGCCGCTGCGGCAGGCTGAACACCGCGGCGCGCCGTGGTGCTGGACTCCTCCTCCGCCCGTGCCTGCTCGCCGAGCACCGACGTCTGCGACGGACCCGCCATCCCGGTCCCCACCGTCCGCCGCGCCTCACGCGACTGCCGTTCATGCACCACAGCGGCCAGATACTCGGCCGGCGGCACACCCTGGGGCACCGGAGCCCCCGTCCGCCCCGCCACATCCGCGGCGAGCCGCCCGGCCATCGACCCGCTCACCGCCGGGTCCAGCTGGTGCATGCGCATCAGGTACTGGCGTATGGCGAGCCACAGCTCATCGGGCACATTCGACAGATCGAGCTGAGCGAACCGACCGATGAGCCAGGGCGGCGGAGGCGGCACGCCCATCGCCCGCGACGCCGACGGCACCCGCTCCCGAACCACCAGCGTGCCTGCGAGCACATCGCCGACCCGCCGCCCCCGTGCGGAGACCAGAGAAGCGATACAGGCGATCACCCCGAACGTCAGCAGGATCTCCACCATCCCGACCGCCCCGCGCACGAGCGCGTGCCGGAATCGGATGGGTCCGCCGTCGTCCCGCACCACACGGAGCCCACAGGCGAGCTTCCCAAGCGACCGCCCATGGCTGAGGGTCTCCACGGCTATCGGCAACCCCACCAGAATCAGCAGAAAAGTCGCGATCGATACCGCCGCAACGGCCGCGTCGTCCAGCGACGCCGTCGCCACCGCAAGCCCGAGGGCCACCGTCAGATAGACCGTCCACACCACAATGAGATCGATGACGATGGCAAGCGCACGGCTGGGCAGCCTGGCCGGCTGAAGTCCCAGCACGACGGCGTCCCCCGTCACAAGCCCGGTCACCTCTGTCCGCCCGCCCTTCGCGTCGGCTTTCCCGGCCCCTCGTTCCCCACCCCTCGTTCTCCACCCCTCGATCCTCAGTCTGCCAAGCTGGCCGACAGAGCGTCGCAGCCGTACAGACCGTATGCCCCCAGCGCCTGGAGCAATCGCCGATCATGGATCTCGACGTCTTTGTGACCGCCCACCGTGCGGAGTGGGAACGCCTGGACGCCCTCCTGAATCGAGGCCGCGGGCTCTCGGGCGACGAGGCCGATGAACTGGTCGCCCTCTACCAGCGCACCGCCACCCACCTGTCGCTCATACAGTCCAGCGCACCCGACCCGCTGCTCACCGCCCGGCTCACCCAGCTCGTCGCGCGCGCCCGCACCACGGTCACGGGAACCCGGCGTGCCTCCTGGCGCGACGCGGTCCAGTTCCTCACCGCCGGCTTTCCCGCGGCCGTTTACCGCACCCGCCACTGGTGGATCCCCACCGCGGTCCTCTCCACACTCCTCGCCGCCGTGATCGGCTGGTGGATCGGCGCGCACCCGGAGGTCCAGGCATCGATCGCGGCCCCACAGGAGCTCCGGGAGCTCACCCGACCCGGTGGAGAGTACGAGGCGTACTACTCCAGTCACCCGGCGGCCTCGTTCGCCGCCCAGGTCTGGACGAACAACGCCCAGGCGGCCGCCTTGTGCCTGGTCCTGGGCGCCTTCCTGTGCGTCCCGGTGCTCTGGATCCTGTTCCTCAACATGCTCAATCTCGGCATCGGGATCGGCCTCATGGCGTCGGCCGGCCGCCTCGACGCCTTTCTGGGCCTGATCCTGCCCCATGGGCTGCTGGAGCTCACCGCCGTCTTCGTCGCGGCAGGCACCGGCCTGCGCCTTGGCTGGACGGTCATCGACCCAGGTCCCCGAACCCGCCGAGCGGCCCTCGCGCAGCGGGGCCGAGCGGCCATCGGCATGGCGATAGGCCTCGCCCTGGTCCTCTTCGTCTCGGGTGTGATCGAAGCCTTTGTCACCCCCTCCGGTCTCCCCACATGGGCGCGCATCGCGATCGGCATCGCCGCTGAGCTGGGCTTTCTTGCGTACGTCTACATCCTCGGGGGCCGCGCCGCCCGCGCGGGCGCGCAGGGAGACGTGGACGAGGCTGCCCAGAGTGCGGAGCTCCCCACAGCCGCCTGATGTGCGTGCGCCCCCTCTGACCTGCTAGTCTTCTCTTCGCCCAGCAAACCCATTGACATGGGAGCGTTGGGGAGGTAGATTCAAACGGTTGCCCGGGGTGGACAGGATCCACCAGGCGCAGTTAGTCTCTATCTCGCTCTCATCGGAAATCTAAATTTCCATAGAGCCCTCCGAATCTTCATCCGAAGCTCGACGCCGATTGGCTCGGTCGAAAAGCTTCTGATAAAGTCGGAGCCGCCGGAAAGGGGAAAGGCGCGAAAGCGCCGGAACCGGAAGGCGGAACCCCTTCCGACGGGGAATCGGACGCGAAAGAGTCTGATAGAGTCGGAAACGCGAAAGCGAAAGCGC
>NZ_JAOWCB010000073.1 GCF_026420845.1 Streptomyces sp. PR69
ACGACCGTGGCCCAGGCGCTTCCCGCACAGGCAGCGGAAGCCCTTCCGGGGAACGCTCGTGCCCAGGCCGTCGAGGCGTGGAAGCTCGGCGGCGTGGCGACCAAGCGCGAGGCCGCCAAGGCGCTGACCGGGGCAGCCGACGATATGAGCGCGTTCCTCGGTGGCGCTCTGCACCGCGCCGAGGTTGAGGACGCCCGGTACGCCATCCTGAAATCGATGGCAGGTGCCGGAAAGGGCGTCGCCGCCGCGGCCGGCAAAGCGCTGGATGGTTCCGACGAGGATGTGCTCGCCTTCGTCAAGGACGGATTTGAGAAGCCGCTCCAGGACGACCGGCGCTTTGCGGTCCTGCGCGTCATGAACTCCGGCGGCAAGGCTGTCAATCGCGAAGGCCAGCGGGCTCTCGACAACGGCACGCCCGAGGCTCTGGACGCGTTCCTCCGGGAGGGCCTGGACAAGGCCGTCCAAGAGGACAACCGCTTTGAAGTGCTGCGCATCCTGAACTCCGGCGGGCCCAATGTGAAGCGGGCCGCCGAGCGTGCCCTGAACGGGGACGCTGACGGCATATCCGAGTTTCTGGAGCGTGGCCAGGACCTGGCCCGGGCGCGCGACCAGGAGACGATGACGGTCACGCAGCTGGCCCGGATCGCCACCGATGCCGGCAAGAAGGCCAAGGCCGAGACCGAGGCGGCGCTGGAAGCCGCCGAGGTCGCCGACAAGGCTGCGGCAAGGGCGAAGGCAGCCGCTGAGGACGCGGCGCGGCAGACCGCCGAGGCCAAGTCGGACGCGGACAAGGCCGGTCGTTACGCCACGAAGGCGGCGGCCGCCGCGGAGGGTGCCGCGGCTGCGGCCCGTACCGCGATCCGCGCGTCCAACAATGCGGTGGCCGCGGCTCGTACGGCTGCCCGTGCGGCTTCCAACGCCGCTTCCGCTGCTGCCGCCGCCAGCCAGGCCGCGTCCCGCGCCTACCGTGCGGCGAACGCCGCCGTGGCGGACGCGGGCCAGGCCAAGGCGGCCCGCCAGGCTGCCGAGCAGGCTCGTAACGCTGCGGCAGGCGCCCGTACTGCCGCGGCGGCGGCCGATCAGGCGGCCAGCGCTTCCGCAGCGGCCGGCCGGTCGGGCACTGCCGCGGCCTCGGCCGCGCGCAACGCGGCCGCTGCGGCCTCGGCCGCAGCACAGTCGAGCGCGCACGCCGGTGCCGCCAAGGCCGAGGCGGCCCGTGCGAAGCGGGCTGCGGCCATGGCCAACGCGGAGGCCGATCGGGCGACCCGCGCTGCCAACACTGCGGTGTCCCTGGCGAACCAGGCCGCCGCTGCCGCCCGTGCCACCCGGGCTGCGGCCAACGACGCGGCCAAGCACGCCGACGCGGCGGCCAAGGCCGCTGACAAGGCCGCGGCTGAGGCAGGCAAGGCGCAGAACGCCGCCGACATCGCCAAGGCGCACGCCGCTGCCGCGCTCGAAGCCGCCGAGACGGCGGGCAAGGCGACCACGCAGGCGGAGTCCGTCTTCAAGATCGCCCGCGAGGCCGAGGCCGAGATGCTGCAGGCCGACCTCGCCCGCGCCCTCGACGACGCGCGGGACCGCAAGGCATACGAAGGCGAGATGAGGGCGGTTGCCGGAAAGCAGCAGACCCTGGCCGCCCAGACGGACGAGACGACCAAGTCGCTTATCTCCGCAGCCGGCGAGAAGCTGGGCGAGGACGACAAGGGCGCGGTGCAGACAGCCCGCCAGGCCGCCGTCAATCTGCTGTCGAGCGAGGGCACCTGGACCCGTGCGGCCGCTGAAGACGCCCTGTCGGGTTCCGACGCGGACATGCTGGCCTGGGTGAAGCAGGACCGGCGTACCGCCGAGGAACTGGATGACCGCGAGAAGGCCGTCTTCTTCAGCCGGATCGGCTCGGCCAAAACGGCGGCGGCCGCGCAGGACGCCCTCGCCAAGGGGTCTGCCGAGGTCAGGGCGTTCCTGACCAAAGGTGCCTTCGACGCCCAGAGCGAGGAGTACCGTTACCAGATCCTGCGGATCATCAACGATGCGGGCAAGGCCGTCAAGGAGGCCGCGACCAAGGCGCTCGACGACGGTTCCACTGAGGCGCTGCACTCCTTCCTCGCCACGGGCTACGCCAAGGCGCAGGCCGAGGACGACCGCTTCCAGACGCTGCGACTGCTGGAACAGGGCGGACCGGCCGTGAAGGCCGCCGCGCACGTGGCGCTTGAGGGCACGGACTCGATGCGGCGCGCCTTCGTCGAGCGCGCCCAGTTCCGCGCCGCTCAGGCAGACCAGGACACCGCGGCACATGTCGCGGCGGTCCAGGCCCAGATCAGCGTCGCGGCCAAGGCCACGGCGAAGGCGTACGAGAACGCGGCCACTGCGGCAGAGGCCGCGGCCCGCGCCCAGGGCAAGGCGGACGAGGCCAAGGGCTACGCGGCCAAGGCCAAGGCCAAGGCGAACGAGGCGCAAGGCCACGCCACCCGGGCGCAGGGCTACGCCGAGAAGGCCGACGCGTCGGCCGCCAGCGCGGCCGCCTCCGCCCAGAAGGCCAAGGACGCCGCGGCCAAGGCACGTGTCGCCGGCCGCCAGGCCAACTACTCGGCCACCCAGGCCACCCTCTCCGCGCAGGCGGCGGTCGCCTCGGCGGCCAACGCCCAGGCATCGGCCAGCCGGGCCAAGCAGGCCGCTGTTCAGGCGGGTCAGGACGCGGCTGCCGCCCGCCAGGCGGCGAGCGAGGCCAAGCAGATCGCGCAGGAGAAGCGCCAGGCCGAACAGCGGGCGGAGGCCGAGGCCGCGAAGAAGCGAGCCGAAGAGGCCGCCAAGAACAACCAGCGCCCGGAGAACGACCCCAAGAACGACACGGCCAAGCTGCCCGGCGGCAAAGACGACGGCGGCAGCAGCGACGGCGGC
>NZ_JAOWCB010000074.1 GCF_026420845.1 Streptomyces sp. PR69
GCGTTGGGTTCGCGTGTGGTGGTGGCTGATGGTGCGATGGGCACGATGTTGCAGGCGCAGGAGCCGTCTTTGGAGGATTTCCAGGGGCTTGAGGGCTGTAATGAGATTTTGAATGTGACGCGGCCGGATGTTGTGCGGTCGGTGCATGAGGCGTATTTCGCGGTCGGTGTGGACTGTGTGGAGACGAATACGTTTGGTGCGAATTTCGCGGCGTTGGGTGAGTATGAGATTGCCGGGCGGGTGTGTGAGCTGTCGGAGGCGGGGGCGCGGATTGCCCGGGAGGTTGCGGATGAGTTCACCCTGTCGTCGGGCCGGCAGCGGTGGGTGCTGGGGTCGATGGGGCCGGGGACGAAGCTGCCGACGCTGGGGCATGTTCCGTATGTGACGCTGCGTGATGCGTATCAGGCGAATGCGGAGGGGTTGATCGCCGGGGGTGCGGATGCGCTGCTGGTGGAGACGACGCAGGATCTGCTGCAGACGAAGGCGGCGGTGGTGGGGGCGCGGCGTGCGCTGGAGGCGGCGGGCGGGGTGGGTCTGCCGTTGATCGTGTCGGTGACGGTGGAGACGACCGGGACGATGCTGCTGGGGTCGGAGATCGGGGCGGCGCTGACGGCGTTGGAGCCGTTGGGTGTCGACATGGTCGGGTTGAACTGTGCGACGGGTCCGGCGGAGATGAGTGAGCATCTGCGGTATCTGGCCCGGCATGCGCGTGTGCCGTTGTTGTGTATGCCGAATGCGGGTTTGCCGGTGCTGGGCCGGGAGGGGGCGCATTATCCGCTGACGGCGGGTGAGCTGGCGGATGCGCAGGAGACGTTTGTGCGGGAGTACGGGCTGTCGCTGGTGGGGGGGTGTTGCGGGACGACGCCGGAGCATTTGCGGCAGGTGGTGGAGCGGGTTGCGGGGCTTGTTCCGGGGGTGCGGGAGCCGCGTCCGGAGCCGGGGGCGGCGTCGTTGTATCAGCATGTGCCGTTTCGGCAGGACACCTCGTATCTGGCGATCGGTGAGCGGACGAACGCGAACGGGTCGAGGAAGTTCCGCGAGGCGATGCTTGAGGGCCGGTGGGACGACTGTGTGGAGATGGCCCGGGAGCAGATCCGTGAGGGCGCGCACATGCTGGATCTGTGTGTGGATTATGTGGGCCGGGACGGTGTGGCGGATATGGCGGAGCTGGCGGGGCGGTTTGCCACCGCCTCGACGCTGCCGGTGGTGCTGGACTCCACCGAGGTGGAGGTGATCCGGGCCGGTCTGGAGAAGCTGGGCGGGCGTGCGGTGATCAATTCGGTGAACTATGAGGACGGTGACGGGCCCGGGTCGCGGTTCGCGAGGGTCACCGCGCTGGCCCGGGAGCACGGCGCCGCTCTGATCGCGCTCACCATTGATGAGGAGGGGCAGGCCCGGACGGTTGAGAAGAAGGTGGAGATCGCGGAGCGGCTGATCGCGGATCTGACGGGGAGGTGGGGCATCCTGGAGTCGGACATCCTCATCGACACCCTGACGTTCACGATCTGCACGGGTCAGGAGGAGTCGAGGAAGGACGGCATCGCCACGATCGAGGCGATCCGGGAGCTGAAGCGGCGTCACCCTGAGGTGCAGACCACCCTTGGGCTGTCGAATATTTCCTTTGGTCTGAACCCGGCTGCGCGGATCCTGCTGAATTCGGTGTTCCTGGATGAGTGTGTCAAGGCGGGGCTGGACTCGGCGATTGTGCACGCGTCGAAGATCCTGCCGATCGCGCGGTTCGACGAGGAGCAGGTCGCCGCGGCGCTGGATCTGATCTATGACCGGCGCAGTCAGGGCTATGACCCGCTGCAGAAGCTGATGGCCCTGTTCGAGGGGGCCACGGCGACGTCGCTGAAGGCGGGCAAGGCCGAGGAGCTGGCCGCTCTGCCGCTGGAGGAGCGGCTGAAGCGGCGGATCGTCGACGGGGAGCGGCAGGGTCTGGAGGCGGACCTGGATCAGGCGCTGGCCTCCCGTCCGGCGCTGGACATCGTCAATGACACGCTGCTGGAGGGGATGAAGGTCGTCGGCGAGCTGTTCGGCTCGGGGCAGATGCAGCTGCCGTTCGTGCTGCAGTCGGCCGAGGTGATGAAGAGCGCGGTGGCCTATCTCGAACCCCATATGGAGAAGTCCGCCGATGACGGGGGCAAGGGCACGATCGTGCTGGCCACGGTCCGCGGCGATGTGCATGACATCGGCAAGAACCTCGTCGACATCATCCTGTCGAACAACGGCTACAACGTGGTCAATCTGGGGATCAAGCAGCCGGTGTCCGCGATCCTGGACGCGGCCCGGGAACACCGGGCGGATGTGATCGGGATGTCCGGGCTGCTGGTGAAATCCACAGTGATCATGAAGGAGAACCTGGAAGAGCTCAACCAGCGCAACATGGCCGCCGACTACCCCGTCATCCTCGGCGGCGCGGCCCTGACCCGCGCCTACGT
>NZ_JAOWCB010000075.1 GCF_026420845.1 Streptomyces sp. PR69
CAAGGCCGCGGAGTTAAGCCCCGCCCGCGTCCGTCAAGAGAGTGATGTCAGTCTGGAATGCAGGCATGAGGACGGGACCTCCGGTATGGCAAGGGATCGACCAAGATCTGCTCGCTGAAGAGGTCCCGATGGCTGACCAGTCTGCCACCACTCGGCCAGATTGCCATGGAGGGGGCGGAGATTCCGCTCTCGCACCAGGCCATCTGGGCGAGCTCACCCGCTACCTTCCAGCCGAACTCGTCGACGCCGTACTCGAGGAGAACCACGCGGTGGAGCGTCGCCGACGGCTCCTGCCCTCTCGCGTCGGGGTGTACTTCGTCCTGGCCCTGTCGCTGTTCCCCACCGTGGGCTACCTGCGTGTCTGGGACAAGCTGACCGCCGGACTCACCGCGCCGGGGATCGCGCGCCCAAGCGAGAAGGCCCTTCGATGCCTACGCCGGCGCGTCGGGCCCGCCCCACTCAAAGCCCTGTTCGAGGTGCTGGCCGGGCCGCTCGCGCAACCCACGACGGTCGGCGTCCGCTATCGGCGCTGGCGGACCGTCGCCTTCGACGGGTGCAGTGCCGTGAAGGTGCCCGACAGTGAGCGAAACCGGGCCTGGCTCGGCAAGATCCAAGCCCGGCTGGGATGGGCAGGCTACCCGCTCCTCCGGCTGATGACACTCTGCGAGACAGGCTCCCGCGGCCTGATCGACGCAGTGCTCGGGCCGACGAGCGAGTACGAGACCACCTATGCGCGACGCCTTCTGCCGCAGGTGAATGACAGCATGCTCGTCCTCGCCGATAGGGGCTTCGACGCGGACGACTTCCTGGCGGACACCGCGGCTACCGGAGCCCAGTTCGTCATCCGCATCACCGCTCGCCGCCGTCCCGCCATCCTCGCCGTCTTGCCGGACGGCTCGTATCTCACCCGGCTCGGCATGCTCAAACTGCGCGTCATCGACGCCACGATCACCATGACCACCAGCGGCGGCCAGACGCTCTGCGAGCACTACCGCATCGCCACCACCCTGCTCGACCATCGCATTGATCCCGCCGAAGCTCTGGTCCGGCTCTACCACGAGCGCTGGGAGATCGAATCCGCCTACTACGCGCTGCGGCACACCCTGCAAGACGGACTCGTGCTCAGGTCGCAGGACCGCGTCGGCCTGGAACAGGAAGTATGGGCACAACTGATTGCCTATCAGCTGCTTCGGACTGCGATGGTCGACGCCGTGGAGTCACGTCCGGGCACCGACCCGAACCGCGCCAGCTTCACCATCGCCCTGGAAACCGCAAGAGACCGGATCATCCTCGCCGACGCGGCCACGGATGGACGCGGCCACGATGAGCTGGTCGGTACCATCGGGCTGGCCGTGCTGGCCGGCCTGATGCCAGCGAGACGGCCCCGCACGAGCGCCCGGTCGGTCAAAGCCGGGCGCACGCGATACCCCACCAACCCCGCAGAACCCCGCCCGCGGCAGAGCAACACGATCACCGGCCTGACCGTCACACTCCGCACGGCTCCCGAGGCCCCACCTCAACCGCCAGACGGCCGCGAGGACCAGCGCAAGGCCGTCGCCGGGATCCGGTCCATGGGCGCCGGCAACCGAAACCGGGCCTTCCACCTCATGGCCGCCGAGCCTGAGCGGTCCTGGCGACCCCGCGAAGTCGCCATCGCCCTGGGCATTCGCAACCATGCGAGTTTCGCGACCCAGATGACCCAGTGGGCTGCCGAAGGCCTTCTCAAGAAGATCGCTTACGGAACCTACACCCTCGCCGACGCATGGAAACGGACCACCTTGACGGACGCGGGCGGGGCTTAACTCCGCGGCCTTGGGCGTCAGCGACGTCCTCATGCTGGTCTGCGACGGGCTCAAGGGTCTGCCTGAAGCGGTGGAGACCGTCTGGCCGAAGACGATCGTCCAGACATGTGTGGTGCG
>NZ_JAOWCB010000076.1 GCF_026420845.1 Streptomyces sp. PR69
GGCCTCAAGCCCGTCGGGTCGGAGAGGGTGGTGGGGTTGGCGTTGGCGTAGGTGTACCCGTTCATTTGGAGCGGGTCGGTGATGTCGATGAGGGGGTCGGTGGAGAGGAAGCGGCCTGTGGTGGGGTCGTATTCGCGGGCGCCGATGTGGGTGAGGCCGGTGGTGGTGTCGTCGGTGCCGGTGCCGAGGAAGGTTTGGCGGCCGGGCCAGGTGGTGGGCTGGGTGCCGCGGGGGTTGCCGTAGGGGTCGTAGGCGCGGCGGGTGGTGGGGAGGCCGTCTTTGAGGTCGACGGCGGTGGTGGCGGTGTTGTGGTGGTCGGAGAGCAGGACTGTGAGGGTGTGGCCGGTGGTTTTGCCGTTGGTGGTGCGGACCGTGGTGGGGGCGCCGGGGTGGGTGTAGTAGCGCTGGGCGTCCAGGGCGGTGCCGGAGGTGTTGACGGTGATCTGGGCGTCCGGCAGGTACAGGGTGCGGGTGGAGGACGTCGTCTCGATCAGGCGGGTGCCGTTGGCGTCGTAGAGGTAGGAGGTGGTGTCGCCGAGGGTCCACTTCTGGGGGTCGGTGGCGTTGCAGGTGTGGAGCTGGAGGTCTTTGCCGTCGGTGTAGTCGGCGCCGGGGACGTCCACGCAGGTGCCGGTGGCCGGGTGGTAGAGGGAGTCGTCGGCGGGGCGGTGGGTGAACTTCTGGGCGTCGCTGCCGTCGCAGGTGGACAGGACCAGCCCGGCGCCGTCGGCCGTGACGCACTTGCCCAGCGCCTTGAGCGTGTCGCCGCCCGTGAGCTGGAACTGCTGCGCCGGTGCGCCGTGGCAGCGGAAGAGCTGGATGGGGGTGCCGTCGGCGGTGTCGGCGCCGTGCACGTCCAGGCACTTGCCGGAGGCGTTGATCAGCGTGCCCTTGCCGTTGCCGAAGCCGGAGACCGATTCGACCTTGTTGGCGCGGTCCCAGGTCAGGGTCTGGGTGTCGCCGCCGATGACGCGTGTGGTGGTGTTGCCCGTCAGGTCGTAGCCGTAGGAGGAAACCGAGGTGACGGAGGAGCCGGGCGAGTTGACCGTGGAGGTCACCTTCGTCAGGGCGTGCGGCTGGCGGTAGGCCGGCGGCAGGCCGCCGCCGCCCGCGATCTCGACGCCGTAGTCGTAGGTGTAGGTGTCGTCCAGCGCCTCGTCCGCAAGGTCGTGGACCGTCATCTTCGTGCGGTTGCCGATGGCGTCGAATTCGTACGACTGCCAGTAGCCGCCGCCGTTGAGGCCGGGAGACAGGCCGGTGCGCGCGGGGCCCGCGCCCTGGGCCGTGGAGGTCGTCGGGCAGTCGGTCACGCCCGTCCAGGCGTGGACCAGCTGGCCCATCGGGTCGTAGGCGAAGCACTGCTGCTCCGTCCCGCCCGGCTGGACGTCCTTGATGGAGGTGACGTTGCCGGTCTTGTCGTAGCCGTAGTGCAGTTCGTTGAGCAGGCTGTTCTGCGCGGTCTCGCGCAGCGTGGACCTCTCGTCGAGGCGGCCCGTCAGCGGGTCGTACACGTTTGTCGACCACACACGGTGCGGGGCCTCGCCCGAGACCGTGCGCAAGACCTCGCCGAAGGGGCTGTAGTCCGTACCGCCCGTGTACCAGTTCAGGCCGGAGGTCGTGATCGGCACGTCCTCACCGCTGTAACGGGTGATCAGCTTCTCGGCGGCCAGACCTCCCGGGGCCGCCGGGAGGTCGGTGGACTGGAGCTTGCCGGTGGGCGTGTAGGTGTAGCCGTAGGCGTATGCACCCGCCAGGCCCGCCGTCGCCCCGGTCTCCGGGATGGTGAGCCTGGCGCCGGTGGCACGGTACTCACTGTCGTAGCCGGTGACTTCGGCAGTGAACGCCGCGCCCGAGTGATAGCGGGTCGCCGAAACCGGGTG
>NZ_JAOWCB010000077.1 GCF_026420845.1 Streptomyces sp. PR69
CGACGATGCTCTCGGGTCCCGCGCCCCGGGCGAGCAGCCAGTGCGCGAGCCGGTTGGCGCGGGCGTCGAGCTGCGCGTACGTCACCTCCTGGCCGTCGCAGACGACGGCGACGGCGTCGGGGGTGCGGGCGGCCTGTGCGGCGAACATCGCCGGGACGCTGGTGTCGGGTACGGGGTGTTCGGTGGCGTTCCACTCGGTGAGGATCCGGTGGCGCTCGGCCCCGTCCAGTACGTCGATGGCGCCGATGGGCTGGGCCGCGTCCACGGCCACGGCCTCCAGCACCCGTACGAGACGGCCGAACAGCCGCTGGACCGTCGACGCGTCGAACAGGTCGACCGCGAACTCGACGTTCGCCCGCAGTCCTGCGGGGCGGCCGTCGTCGGTGGACTCCGCCCGGAAACTGAAGTTGAGGTCGAACTTCGCCCCGTTCAGCTCCGGGGCCAGCTCCTCCACCGTGGCGCCGGGCAGTTCCAGGTCCGATCCGGTGTCGGTGCCGACCTGGAGCATGATCTGGAACAGCGGGTTGCGGCCCGCCGAGCGCGGCGGGTTGAGTGCCTCCACGACCCGTTCGAACGGGACCTCCTGATGCCCGTACGCGGCCAGGCTGGCGTCCCGCACCCGGGCCAGCAGCTCCTCGAACGTCGGATCGCCGGACGTGTCGGTGCGCAGGACCAGGGTGTTGACGAAGAAGCCGATCAGCCCGTCCAGGGCCTCGTCCGTGCGACCCGCCACCGGCATGCCGATCGGGATGTCCGTCCCCGCACCGATCCGGGTGAGCAGCGTGGCCAGCGCGGTGTGGACGACCATGGACATGGTGGTGCCGGTCGTGCGGGCCAGCCGGGCCAGCGCCGCGTGCAGCTCGGCGTCCAGCTCCGCCTCGAACACCTCACCGCGCTGCGACGCCACCGCCGGGCGGGGCCGGTCCGTCGGGTAATCCAGCTCCACCGGCAGATCCGCCAGCGCCTCGCGCCAGAAGACGAGCTGCGCGCCGATCACCGAGTCCGGGTCGTCCTCCGAACCGAGCACCTGCCGCTGCCACAGCGCGTAGTCCGCGTACTGCACCGGCAACGGCACCCAGTCCGGCGCCTCACCGGCCAATCGCGCACGGTAGGCGGCGCCCAGGTCGGTGCCGAGCGGCCTCATCGACGCGCCGTCGGTGGCGATGTGGTGGAACAGCACCACCAGCACGTGCTCGTCCGCGCCCGTGGACACCAGGGTCGCCCGGACCAGCAGCTCCGACGAGAGGTCGAAGGCGTGGGCGCCGGTGGTGTGCAGCACCTCCGTCAGTTCGTGCCCGGCGCAGCTGATCCGGTGCAGGGTGACCGGCCGGGGCTCCTGAATGACCTGGACCGGGACACCGTCGACGTCGCGGAACACGGTCCGCAGGGTCTCGTGCCGCTCGGCCAGGTCACCCAGGGCCAGCTCCAGAGCGGCCACGTCCACCGGCCCGCTGACGCGGTAAACCACCGGCAGGTTGTAGGTGGCGCTCGGGCCCTCGAACTGGCCCAGGAACCACAGCCGCTGCTGCGCGTACGACACCGGCACCAGCTCCG
>NZ_JAOWCB010000078.1 GCF_026420845.1 Streptomyces sp. PR69
GCGGGACCCGCTCGGCCCTCTCGCGATCACGGCGACGGCGCCACAGCCATCCTCTCGCGTCCGGACCGGTCACCCTGCGCCTGCTCTGCACCAGACCCTGATCGGCGGGCCGCCTGGTCTTTTTAGACCACATGAGAGGGCTGGGACGTCAGAGTGTTTGGCTGTTGCGGACCGGGGGGGTCGATGCGGCGAGCCGCGAGGCGAGGGCGGAGGGCGTACGCCGCCTGGAGGAGATCGTCAGTGTCCTGCCGGGCGCGGCGCGGCAGTTTGGCGCTGCGGCTTCTTCGTCCCGGAAGCAGCGAGTCCGGCGTGTCGCGGGTTCACCGTGTCGAAGAGCTCGTCGTGCCAGCGCCAGCCGGCGGTGCTGTCATCGTGAATGTGGAGCATGAACTCGGCGACCGGGCTGCCGTCGGGAAACGTCATGGTGAGCGTACTGCGGATCTTGGTGTAGCAGGCGTCGGCCTGCGCCCAGTCCTCCTCGTCGACTGCCCGCTCTTGCTCAGCGAAGAGGAGACGGAATTCTTCAAAGCCGGGAAGCGTCTCGACTTCGGCGTGGGTCCAGGGCATGTCGGCACCGGTCACGGTCAGACGGGCAATCTGCTCGTCGCCGTGGTGGAGCCGCCAGACACTGCCGGTGGTCAGGTTCGGGTTGGCCATGTCCCCATGATGGCGGCTACCACTGACAGGCGGGGAGCGGGATCATGGCGTCGCGTGTTCACGGGCGACCATCTCCCGCAGTGGCAACCACCACGGGCAGGGTGGACGGGCTCCGGCCGGTCAAGCACAGCGAACATCGCCCAGAGCGCAGCCGCGCAGGCGGAGGAGCGGCGCCGCTGATGCGACCAGGCTCGCCACCGCTGTCGAGGGATACGCGGAGCCGGCCGAGCCCGCCAGAGACTCGAAGCCGCCCTCATCAGGGTGACGGAGTACGAGTCGGCGAGCGCTTGCGCAGCAGGATCCGCCTGGCGAAATCGCCTGGGAAGGGGAAGGAACTTCCGGTCTGCGTGAAGGCGATCTACTACGTGGCCGACGACACTTCGGAATCGGCCATTGAGCAGGCCAAGTAACTCCATGGAGACGAGAATGGGCACATCTCCACGCTGCCGAGCTGCTACTGAACTTGAATTCGTGATGTCGGTCAGCCGTCCGCGATCAGGCCGGTGCTGGTCAGTGAGGGGCCTCGCGTTCTTCGGACAGGGAGCTGACTCTCTAATTCACGCGACGGCTCGCAACTTCACATGTTCGGTGTGGACTTCTCGCGGAGGGTGATAGCCGACAGCCGAGTGAAGGTGTTCGCGATTGTACCAGAATTCGATGTACTGGCTGATGTCGTGTCGGGTCGCCTCGCGGGTCAAGTACGTCACTCGAGATACATGTTCGTTCTTCAAGGTCCCGAAGGACGATTCCGCCATGTCGTTGTCGAAACATATCCCGGTTCGGCCGGCCGATCGGCGAAGGTTCAGCCCTTCGAGGACCTTGGCGTACTCGGCGGACATGTAGTTGCTGCCCGGTCCGAGTGAAATATGGCGTCCTTCACCAGCTT
>NZ_JAOWCB010000079.1 GCF_026420845.1 Streptomyces sp. PR69
CGGAAGATTTCAAGTCCAGTGAGACGGTCGTGAAGCTATGAGGTTTGTGGTGCGGGTTCCCTGCGCTTGGCCGGGTCGTTGATCCATGCCTGCTGGGGTATCTGGGGTGGTCGGGGGCGGCGGCCGAAGCGTTCGGGGTGGCGGGCGTATGCCTCGGCGAGGGTGACGGCTCGCTGGTCGCGGATCTCCTCGGCGGTGCCGAAGTGCACGCTGGCGGGCGTGTGCCAGCCGATGCTCGAATGGCGGTGCTCGTGGTTGTAGTACGCGATGAACGCGTCGAACCACTCGCGGGCATGGGCCAGCGAATCGAACCGTTCGGGGTAGTCGGACATGTACTTCGTGGTCTTGAAGTGGGCCTCGCTGTAGGGGTTGTCGTTGGAGGTCTTCGGCCGCGAGTGCGACCGTGTGACGCCGAGGTCGATCAGCAGCTGCGAGACCTTCTTGGAGGTCATCGAGGTGCCGCGGTCGGCGTGCACGGTCTCGGGCACGATGCCGTTGCGGGCGATGGTCTCGCGGATCAACTGCTCGGCCCGCTGGGCCGATTCGGCCCTCTCGACAGTGTGGCCGACGATGTATCGGCTGAAGATGTCGATGATGACGTAGGCGTGATACCAGACGCCCTTGACCGGTCCGGCTGCCTTGGTGATGTCCCAGGTGAACACCTGCGACGGTGCGGTGGCCACCAGCTCGGGCACCGTCTTCGCCGGGTGGGTGGCCTGGCGGCGGCGTTCGCCGGACTGACCCTTTTCGCGCAGGATCCGGTACATCGTGGAGACCGAGCAGTGGTAGCGCCCGGCATCCAGCTCGCGAGCCCAGATCTGTGCGGGCGGTAGCTCGGCGTACTCGACGCTGTTCATCAACTCCAGTACCGCAGCCCGTTCTTCTGCCGTCAGGGCCGAGGGCTGGACCTGCGGCGAGCGGGGCCTGCGCGGTGGCGAGGGACGGAGCCGACGGTAGTGGGTGGCCCTGGAGCGACCGGTCAGCCGGCAGGCAGCCGTGATACCCAGCTTGCCCTCGATGCCGACGAACGCGTCGTCGACCACCGGGTTGGCGGCAGCCCTCAGTCCGCGCCCTCGGAGATCATTCCCAAGAGCGCGGAAGCTTTTCCCATAACCTCCAACGCAGCCTTGTTCCGGGCCAGTTCCTTCTCCAGCCGTTCCACCTGACGGCGCAGCTTCTCGTTCTCCGCCTCGGCTGCGGACTTCTTCGGCCGGGCCGGGCTCGTGCGCTTGTCGACCAGCTTCTCCAGCGCCCCGGCATCCCGCGCGGCCCGCCATTCCTTGACGTGCGAGTGGTACAGGCGCTCGCGGCGCAGGATCGCGCCCTTCCCGCTCTTGGGCGCGGCGTCGTACTCGGCCACGATCCGCAGCTTGTACTCGGCAGTGAAGGAACGGCGCTTCGGCCGGGGAGCCGGATCGGACTCGGCGGGGGTGGTGCTGGTCATGAGGGGTGGTTCTCCTGTCGTGCCCTCTCAGGCTAACCCGTCGAAGCGGGGCGTCTCACCCAAGGCTGACAGAGAGGG
>NZ_JAOWCB010000008.1 GCF_026420845.1 Streptomyces sp. PR69
AACGTGGGGGTCCCCCCACCCTCCAGGGCGTAGGGGGAGGGTGGGAGGGACGAGTACCGGCCCGGGCCGCGGGCGTGCCGCGCGGGCGGGCAGTCGCGGCCCCGGGGAGCGTCCCGCGTCCCGCGCCGGGCGGAGGAGCCGCACGGGAGGGTGGGTGGGAGAGGTACCCGCCCGGGCCGCGGGCGGCCCGCATGGGCGGGGGGCCGTGCCTCGGGGGACCCGCCAGAGGCGGCCGCCGCACGGCGGGCGTCACCCCCGCAGCCCCCGCAGCGTAAGCCGCAGAAGCCGGTCCGGGAGGCCCGGATCCTCGGGGGACTGCTCCGCGGCGAGAGCGATCGCGTTTGTGAGCTGCATCAGGTCCCCGATCGAGACGTCCGCCCGCACCGCACCACCCCGCTGCGCCCGCCGCAACAGCACCTCGCCCGCGTCGCGCAGCTCCCCGCTGCACCGGGCGAGTGCCGAACTCTTGTCGTTGGAGGCGCACATCAGCTCATGGGCCAGCCCGCGGTACTCACCGGCGTGGGTGACGATGGCCCGCAGCCAGTCGACGAGAGCCGTGCACGGCTCCTCCGCGCCCGCCAGCTCGCGGGAGCGCTCCAGGAGGGCCGCCAGGGCGTCCTGGAAGACGGCGTTCATCATGGCGTGGCGGTTCGGGAAGTGCCGGTACAGCGTCCCGATACCGACCCCCGAGCGCCGTGCGATCTCCTCAAGCGATGCATCGGTGCCACGCTCCGCGAAGACGGCCCTGGCCTCGGTCACCAGCCGGGCGTGATTGCGGCGGGCGTCCGCCCGCATCGGCCGCTCGGACCCCGCCGGCATGGTCGCCATCTCCGCTGTCCTCCCTGAGTCCGCCCCCGGCACCCAGCATGCCATCCGCGCGAGGGGAGGCACCGCCGCGATGAACACCACGCGGAGCACCACGGCATCCCGCAGGCCCGCGCTCGCCCTCGCGCTCATCCTCGGCTGCCAGATGATGCTGATGCTCGACGCGACGGTCGTGAACATCGCCCTCCCCGGCATCGGCGTCGACCTCGGCTTCAGCCCCGCGGGCCTGTCCTGGGTCCTGAACGCCTACACGCTGGCCTTCGGCGGGCTGCTCCTCATCGGCGGCCGGATCGGCGACCTGTTCGGGCGTCGCCGCACCCTCGTCGCAGGGGTGGCCGCCTTCAGCGTCGCCTCGCTCCTCGGCGGGCTCGCGGACAGCGTGCCCGCCCTGCTGCTTGCCCGCGCCGCCCAGGGGGCGGCCGCCGCCGTGACCGCCCCGTCGGCGCTCGCGCTCGCCGCGACGATCCATCCCGAAGGGCCCGAACGGGACCGCGCGCTGGGCCTGTTCACCTCCATGGCGGCCGTCGGGTCCGCGGTCGGCATGGTCCTGGGCGGGCTGCTGACCGGCCTCGGCTCCTGGCGCTGGACGCTGTTCATCAATGTGCCCGTCGGGCTCGCCGTCGCCCTGCTGCTGCCGTTCGCCCTCGCCGAGACGCCCCGCAGGCCCGCCCGCTTCGATCTCGCGGGGGCGCTTGCCGGCACGGGCGCGGTCACGGCGCTCGTCTATGCCTTCATCCGCGCCGCCGACCACGGCTGGGAGGATGCTCAGGTCGCCCGCTCCCTCGCCGCCGCGGCCGTCCTGCTGCCGGTCTTCGTACGCATCGAGCGCAGGGCTGTGCAGCCGGTCGTGCCGCTTGGCCTGTTCGCCGTACGGAACCGGGCCCTCGCCTATGGGGCGATGCTGCTGACGCCCGCCGCCATGTTCGGGGTGCTGTATGTCAACACCCGGCAGCTGCAGGTCGTACGCGGCTATGGCCCGCTGCACGCGGGGCTTGTCTTCCTGCCGCTCGCCGCGGGTCTCTTCGCCGCCTCCGTGCTCGCCGGGCGGCTGCTCGCCCGGCACGGCCTCAAGAGGGTCGCCGGGACCGGGCTCGGGCTCGCGATCGCCGGTGTGCTGGGGCAGGCCGCGGCGGCAGCGGGAGGGGGAGGGCAGTGGGCGCTGTTGGCGCCGCTCGCGCTGAACGGCCTCGGCGTCGGACTCGTCTTCATGCCGCTCAGCGCGCTCATCCTCAGCGGCGTCGATCCGTCCCGCGCGGGCGCGGCCTCCGGCACGATGCAGACCGTGCAGCAGATCGGCGGGGCGCTGGGGCTGTCGGTGCTGGTCGTCACGGTGTACGGGGCCGGGGTCCGGGGCGCGGACAGCGCCGCCGGACTCGGGGCGGCCGCGGCGTTCCTGGCCGCGGCGCTCGTGCTCGTACTGAACACACGGGTGGGGCCTGACCGTTCAGCTCACGGTCAGGCCCCACACGAGGTACGTACAGCGGACGTCAGTCCTTGAGAGGTCAGTCCTTGAGACGTCGGCCCTTGAGACGTCAGTCCTTGATCTCGCAGATCACCGCGCCGGACGTGAGCGAGGCGCCGACCTCGGCGGTCAGGTCCTTGACGGTGCCGGAGCGATGGGCGTTGAGGGGCTGTTCCATCTTCATCGCCTCAAGGACGACGATCAGATCGCCTTCCTTGACCTCCTGGCCCTCCTCGACCGCCACCTTGACGATCGTGCCCTGCATCGGGGAGGCGAGGGTGTCGCCGGAGGCCGCGGAGGCGGACTTGCGGGCGGCGCGGCGCTTCGGCTTCGCGCCCGCGGCCAGCCCGGTGCGGGCCAGGCTCATGCCCAGGGAGGACGGCAGCGACACCTCCAGCCGCTTGCCGCCGACCTCGACGACGACCGTCTCCCGGCCCGGCTCCTCCTCGGCCTCGGCGTCCGCCGGGGCGGCGAAGGCCGCGATGTCGTTGACGAACTCCGTCTCGATCCAGCGGGTGTGGACCTGGAACGGGTTGGCGGTGAAGGCGGGGTCGGCGACCACTTTGCGGTGGAAGGGGATGGCGGTGGCCATGCCCTCGACCGTGAACTCCGCCAGCGCGCGGGCGGCGCGCTGCAGCGCCTGCTCACGGGTGGCGCCGGTGACGATCAGCTTGGCCAGCAGCGAGTCCCAGGCCGGGCCGATGACGGAGCCGGACTCCACACCGGCGTCCAGGCGCACGCCCGGGCCGGCCGGCGGGGCGAACGCGGTCACCGTGCCGGGCGCCGGGAGGAAGTTGCGGCCGGGGTCCTCGCCGTTGATGCGGAACTCGAACGAGTGACCCCGCACCGGCGGGTCGTCGTAGCCGAGCACCTCGCCGTCGGCGATGCGGAACATCTCCCGTACGAGGTCGATGCCGGTGACCTCCTCGGTGACCGGGTGCTCGACCTGGAGGCGGGTGTTGACCTCCAGGAAGGAGATCGTGCCGTCGAGGCCGACGAGGAACTCCACGGTGCCCGCGCCGACGTAGCCGGCCTCCTTGAGGATGGCCTTCGACGCCCGGTACAGCTCGGCGTTCTGCTCGTCGCTCAGGAAGGGGGCCGGGGCCTCCTCGACCAGCTTCTGGTGGCGGCGCTGCAGCGAGCAGTCGCGGGTGGAGACCACCACGACATTGCCGTGCTTGTCGGCCAGGCACTGGGTCTCCACATGGCGCGGCTTGTCCAGGTAGCGCTCCACGAAGCACTCGCCGCGGCCGAAGGCGGCCACCGCCTCGCGCACGGCGGACTCGTACAGCTCGGGGACCTCGTCCAGGGTGCGGGCGACCTTCAGGCCGCGGCCGCCGCCGCCGAACGCCGCCTTGATCGCGATCGGCAGGCCGTGCTCCTCGGCGAAGGCCACCACCTCGTCCGCACCGCTGACCGGGTCGGGTGTGCCGGCCACCAGCGGCGCGCCCGCGCGCTGGGCGATATGCCGGGCGGCGACCTTGTCGCCCAGGTCCCGGATCGCCTGCGGCGGGGGGCCGATCCAGTTCAGCCCGGCGTCGATGACGGCCTGCGCGAATTCGGCGTTCTCGGAGAGGAACCCATAGCCGGGGTGGACGGCGTCGGCTCCGGAATCCTTGGCGGCCTGGAGCACCTTGGCCATGTCCAGATAGCTGGTGGCCGGGGTGTCACCGCCCAGGGCGAACGCTTCATCGGCCGCACGGACATGCAGAGCGTCCCGGTCCGGATCGGCGTACACGGCTACGCTCGCGATCCCGGCGTCCCGGCAGGCTCGGGCGACGCGTACAGCGATTTCGCCACGGTTGGCGATGAGCACCTTGCGCACGATGGCTCCCTCCTTGAAACAAGCTGAGTTTAGGGACTGCCGACACGGCCTATCGACCCGTCCCCAATGGTGAGCTTGCCCACACGGAGCGTGATTCGAGGCTCGCCCAGACTGCGAAATCCCTTGTCGCACCAACGGTACGACGGGTTCCCCTCTCGCACAGTAGACCTGTGATGTGGTCAAGGTCTCTGTTCGCAGGACCAGCGGCCGAATGGGTTTCTTTGTGGAGTCCCTACGAATGGCCCAATCATTGTCTGCCCGGTGGACAAGCCCGCCGGGCATCTGGTCCTACATCTTGTCCAAGGGTTTACCAGTCAGTAGCGTTCGCGCTGTCGTACGTACTTCCGGTTACAGAGTGACTGAGGGTTGGGGGCGCCGTGGTGCGCAGACCGGCAGCCGTGGCAACGGCACTCGTCCTGCTGATCGAGGCTGTCGGCATCGTCGCGATCAACGGCATCCTCGCCACCTTCGCCGACGGCCAGAATATGTCGCTGGCCGGGCTCGACCCGGACGCCATGGTCGCCGGCACCTGGGCGATGGGCATCGCCTTCGGGCTCTATCTGGCGGGGTGCGCCGCGGTGACCCTGCTGGCCGGGGTGCGGGACCGGGCGCCGGGGCGCGCCGCGCGGATCCTGCTGATCAGCTGTGCGATCACCCACGGGGTGCTGGCCGCGGTGACGGTGGGGCTCGTGGGCTGGGACGCGTTCGCGTTCCTGATGGCCGTCCTGGGGCTGATCGTGCTGACGCTGGTGGCGTACGGGGAGGAGCGCGGCGCGATGGCTCCGCCGGACGGGCGGGACGGGCGGGACGGGCCGCCGGAGGGCGCGGAGGCGGATGCTGCCGACGCTCCCGCGAACGGCGCCGCACCTGCCTGAGCCCGAGCCGGCTCTTAAGCCGGCAGCCTGAGCCCCTGTCAGCTCCTCGCTGCCCTTTTCGCGGTCTCTCTCAGCTCCACAGCTCCGTGATCGACACGCCCAGCTCCGCCAGCAGCCGGCGCAGCAGCGGCAGCGAGAGGCCGATGACATTGCCGTGGTCGCCCTCGATGCCGTCGATGAACGGCGCGGACCGCCCGTCCAGTGTGAACGCGCCCGCCACATGCAGCGGTTCGCCGCTCTCCACATACGCGGCGATCTCCGCGTCCGTCGGGTCGCCGAAGCGCACGGTCGTGGACGCGGTCGCCGACGCCCGGCGGCCCGTCGCCGTGTCGATCACGCAGTGGCCCGTCCGCAGGACCCCGGCACGGCCGCGCATCGCCTTCCAGCGGGTGACGGCCTCCTCGGCGTCCGCTGGCTTGCCCAGCGCCTGCCCGTCGAGTTCCAGCACCGAGTCACAGCCGATCAGCAGCGCACTCGCCGCCTCGGGGCGCGCTGCCACGGCGGCGGCCTTCGCCTCGGCGAGGACGAGCGCCAGCTCGGCCGGGGTGGGGGCGCTGAGCGCGTCCTCGTCGACCCCGCTGACGATCACCTCGGGGGCGAGACCGGCCTGCCGCAGCAGCCCGAGCCGGGCCGGGGAGGCGGACGCGAGGACGAGACGGCGTCGGGGAGCGTTCATGCGCTCATCGTAGGCGGACGGCGGGGAGGTGCGGTCGGGCGTCCCCATGTCGCGCGCGGCGGCGGCGTGGGCCGGGGTGTCCGGTGCGGCCGGTACCGCTGGTGCGTCAGTGCAGACCGAGCACGAGCATCGCCAGCAGCATCGCCACCGCCAGCACCACCCCTGCGCGCCGCATCATCGCCTGCGTGGCGCGCAGCTCCTCCGGGGGTTCGTCGTCGGGGTCGGACCACAGCATGCCTTCGATCCTGCTGTGGTGGCTTGTGCGGCGCCTGAGTACGGGTACTCAAGAGGCTCGGGCTCAGGTCGTGTTCGGGGGGTGCTCCTCCCCTTCCCGCAACTGGGGGCTTAAGCCCCCAGACCCCCTCCCGGGGGGAGGGGCTGCGGGGCTGGCGCCCCGCGCCCCCTGGCGGTCGGCAGCTTCGCGCCGCCGCCCCCTTACGGCCTGAAGGCCGTGTCCTCAAACTCCCCCAGACTCCGTCCGGAGGTGCCCCCAACGGGCTTGATTTGGCTGCGTCACATCCCAGTCCCGCCGGCGTTTGACCCGCGAGGGGCCCGCACAGTCCAGCCTCGTGGGGGCACCTCCGTGGGGGTACCCCCGGACGGAGTCTGGGGGAGGTAGCTGGGGGAGGCAGCTGGGGGAGTTTGAGGCGCGGGGCCGGAAATCGAGCCCCGCCGGCGTTTGAGGCGCGGGCGTTTGGGGGCGGAGCCCACGGAAACCGGGGTCTGGGGCGGAGCCCCAGTTATGGGCCTGGGGCGGTCAGAGCGGCCAGTACGTGCGGGCCCAGGCCCGCGGACCCGGCAGGGGGCGACGCGTGCGGGCGATGCGCGCCGGATCCGACCACCCCTCCGGCGGCCGCGGCCCGCCCTCCCCGGCCGCGGCGGCCGTCGCCGCGGCCCGCGCCCGTACCACCGCGAGCGCGGCGGCCAGCTCCTCCGGGGTCGGGTTGCCCCGTACGACCTTGATCACCGCTGACTCCTTTCCGACGGGTGTTTGCACGGGTGCCTACAGGGGGATGTTGCCGTGCTTCTTCGGCGGCAGGCTCTCCCGCTTCGTCCGCAGCTGGCGCAGGCCCTTGACGATCTGCGCGCGGCTGTCCGACGGCATGATCACCGCGTCGATGTAGCCGCGCTCCGCCGCCGTGTACGGGTTCAGCAGGGCGTCCTCGTACTCCTGGATCAGCCGCGCCCGGGTGGCCTCGCGCTCCTCGTCGGTCGCGGCCTCGGCGATCGTCCTGCGGTGCAGGATGTTCACCGCGCCCTGCGCGCCCATGACCGCGATCTGGGCGGTCGGCCAGGCCAGATTGAGGTCCGCGCCCAGGTGCTTGGAGCCCATGACGTCGTACGCGCCGCCGAACGCCTTGCGGGTGATCACCGTGATCAGCGGGACGGTCGCCTCCGCATAGGCGTAGATCAGCTTGGCGCCGCGGCGGATGATGCCGCCGTACTCCTGGTCGACGCCGGGCAGGAAGCCGGGCACGTCCACGAAGGTCAGCACCGGGACGTTAAAGGCGTCGCAGGTGCGTACGAAACGGGCCGCCTTCTCACTGGCGTCGATGTCCAGACAGCCGGCGAACTGCATCGGCTGGTTGGCGACGATGCCGACCGGATAGCCCTCGACGCGCCCGAAGCCGGTGAGGATGTTCGGCGCGAACAGCGACTGCGTCTGAAGGAACTCGCCGTCGTCCAGCACATGCTCGATGACGGAGTGCATGTCGTACGGCTGGTTGGCGCTGTCCGGGATGAGCGTGTCCAGCTCCAGGTCCTCGGCGGTCGGCGTCAGATCGGCCTCCTCGGGGAAGGCCGGCGCCTCGGAGAGGTTGTTCGAAGGCAGATAGGACAGCAGCGACTTGATGTACTCGACGGCGTCCTTCTCGTCGCCCGCCATGTGGTGCGCCACACCAGAGGTGCTGTTGTGCGTGCGTGCGCCGCCCAGTTCCTCGAAGCCGACGTCCTCGCCGGTGACGGTCTTGATGACGTCGGGCCCGGTGATGAACATATGCGAGGTCTGGTCCACCATCACCGTGAAGTCGGTGATCGCGGGGGAGTAGACCGCGCCGCCCGCGCAGGGCCCCACGATCAGGGAGATCTGCGGGATCACCCCGGAGGCGTGGGTGTTGCGGCGGAAGATCTCGCCGTACATGCCGAGGGCGCTCACGCCCTCCTGGATGCGCGCGCCCCCGGAGTCATTGATGCCGATCACCGGGCAGCCGGTCTTCAGCGCGAAGTCCATCACTTTGATGATCTTCTGACCGAACACCTCGCCGAGGGCGCCGCCGAAGACGGTGAAATCCTGCGAGAAGACGGCGACCGGACGGCCGTCGACCGTGCCGTAGCCGGTGACCACGCCATCGCCGTACGGGCGGGTCTTCTCCAGGCCGAAACTGGTGGAGCGGTGCTGCGCGAACTCGTCCAGTTCGACGAAGGACCCCTCGTCAAGCAGTAGATCGACCCGCTCCCGGGCGGTCAATTTGCCCTTGGCGTGCTGCTTTTCCACGGCGCGCGCGGAGCCGGCGTGGGTCGCCTGCTCGATCCTGCGCTGCAGATCCGCGAGCTTTCCCGCGGTCGTGTGGATGTCGATCTCTTCCGGCTCGGACATCGGGATGCGGCTCCCTGCCTGGTCACGGGGGACGGGGGACTTCAGGGGACGGGGGGTGGCTGGCTACTGACTCGTAGCGTATCGGCGTGGATACCGTTCGGCAGTGCGGCGTTTACCACACCTAACCTGGCTTGCATGACGCCAGACAATGCGCCTGAGCATGCCCCTGACCATGAGCCGGGCTCCGCATCCGGCAGCCGCTGGTCCGATCTCGACCGGCCCCCGCTGAACGTCACCGCGCTGCGCCGCGGCCTCCTGACCGAGGGCGGGCTGTGGACCTCGTTCGACGTCGTGTCCTCCACCGGCTCCACCAACAGCGACCTGGGCGCGCGCGCCGCCGCGCTCCCCGAAGGCGCGGTGCTCGTCGCGGAGGAGCAGACGGCCGGGCGCGGCCGGCTGGACCGCACCTGGACGGCGCCCGCGCGCTCGGGGCTGTTCTTCTCCGTGCTGCTGCGCCCCGGCGACGGAGTGCCCGTGCGCCACTGGGCCTGGCTGCCGCTCCTCGCCGGAGTCGCCACGGCCAGCGCCCTCGCCAAGGCGGCGGGCGTCGACATGTCCCTCAAATGGCCTAACGACCTGCTGGTCCTGGTGAAAGGGGCGAACGGCACGGAGGAGCGGAAGACCGGCGGCATCCTCGCGGAGCGGGTCACCGAGGACGCCGTCGTCGTCGGCATCGGCCTGAACGTCACGCTGCGCGCCGATGAGCTGCCTGTGCCCGAGGCGGGCTCCCTCGCCCTGGCGGACGCGGTCTCCACCGACCGCGACCCGCTGCTGCGCGCGATCCTGCGCTCCCTGGAGCAGTGGTACCGACGGTGGCGCTCGCTGGGCGGCGATCCGGCCGGTTCCGGCCTCCAGGAGGCGTACGCGGCGGGCTGCGCGACCCTCGGGCGCGCGGTGCGCGCGGAGCTGCCCGGCGGCCGCGCCCTGACCGGCGAGGCGGTGGCCGTGGACGGCGAGGGGCGTCTGGTGGTGGCCGAGGACGGCGGGGAGCGGCATGCCGTCGGGGCGGGCGACATCGTGCATCTGCGGTCGGCGGGGGCCTGACGGGCCAGCCCGCGCTCGGCTGCTCCGCCGGGACGTGAGCTACGGCACACCTGACGTATCGTTGAGGCGATCGAGCGACAGATCGGCAGGGCAGTGCGCAGGGAACGGGCAGGAGGCGGCTGGTGACCGTCGACGACACCACTTCCGGCGCGGGCGCGCAGCCGCCGTCGGGCTCCTCGTCGGGCTCCGCGGCTTCCGCGGGTTCCTCTTCCGGGGCCTCGTCCTCGGGGGCTTCGTCCTCCGGGGCCTCGTCCTCGGGGGCTTCTTCCTCGGCGGCGTCGTCGTCCGTGCATCCGACGCCGCACCACGAGGTGGACCACACCGCGGAGCCGAGCGACGACCCGCTGGCCATCCGTCTCGAACAGCTCATCCTCGGGGCGGAGCGCCGTTACACCGCCTTCCAGGCGGCCCGTACGGCCGGGGTGTCGATGGACCTGGCGTCCCGCTTCTGGCGGGCCATGGGCTTCGCCGACATCGGCCAGGCCAAGGCGCTCACCGAGGCGGACGTGCTGGCGCTGCGGCGGCTCGCGGGCCTGGTCGAGGCGGGGCTGCTGAGCGAGCCGATGGCGGTGCAGGTGGCCCGTTCGACCGGGCAGACCACCGCCCGGCTGGCCGAATGGCAGATCGACTCCTTCCTGGAGGGCCTCACCGAGCCGCCCGAGCCCGGAATGACCCGCACCGAGGTCACCTATCCGCTGGTCGAGCTGCTGCTGCCGGAGCTTGAGGAGTTCCTGGTGTACGTGTGGCGGCGGCAGCTCGCCGCGGCCACCGGGCGGGTCGTACAGGCCGCGGACGACGAGGAGATGGTGGACCGCAGGCTGGCCGTCGGCTTCGCGGACCTCGTCGGCTTCACCCGGCTGACCCGGCGGATGGAGGAGGAGCAACTCGGCGAGCTGGTCGAGGCGTTCGAGACCACCGCCGCCGATCTGGTCGCCGCGCACGGCGGGCGGCTGATCAAGACCCTCGGCGACGAAGTGCTGTACGCCGCGGACGACGCCGGCACGGCCGGGGAGATCGCGCTGCGGCTGATCGAGACGATGGAGGACGACGAGGCGATGCCGGCGCTGCGGGTGGGCATCGCGTTCGGCACCGTGACCACACGGATGGGCGATGTCTTCGGCACGACCGTCAATCTGGCCAGCCGCCTCACCTCGATAGCGCCCAAGGACGCGGTGCTGGTGGACGGGGCCTTCGCCGAGGAGATCGTACGGAACGGGGACGCGCCCAAGGCGGAGGCCGACGAGGACCCCGCCGCCCTGGCGAAGTACCGCTTCCAGCTTCAGCCGATGTGGCAGCGGCCGGTGCGCGGGCTGGGCGTGGTGGAGCCGTGGCTGCTGTCGCGGCGGGAGGTCTAGGATCACCACCGTGCCGCAGTGGTAACGATCGTTAACCGGCGATCGGTCTCTGGAGGGTGGGTCCGTCCATGTCCGAAGTGCGTTTCGGTGAGTTCGTCATGGTCCGCAAGGCTGAGCAGGGTCATGTCGCGGAGCTGGCGCTCGACCGTCCGAAGGCGATGAACGCGGTCTCCACGGAGATGGCGCGGTCGATCGCGGCGGCGTGCGAGGCGCTGGGCGCGGACCGGGAGGTACGGGTGACGGTGCTGACCTCCACGCATGAGCGCGCGTTCTGCGTGGGGGCGGATCTGAAGGAGCGGAACTCCTTCACCGACGCGGAGCTGGTGCGGCAGCGGCCGACCGCGCGGGCCGCGTACACCGGTGTGCTGGAACTGCCGATGCCCGCGGTGGCCGCGGTGCACGGCTTCGCCCTCGGCGGCGGCTTCGAGCTGGCCCTGGCCTGCGACGTGATCGTCGCGGACGCCACCGCCGTCGTGGGGCTGCCGGAGGTGTCGGTCGGGGTGATCCCCGGCGGCGGCGGCACCCAGCTGCTGCCGCGGCGCGTGGGGGCGGCGCGGGCGGCGGAACTCGTCTTCACAGCCCGGCGCGTGGAGGCCGCGGAGGCGCGGGAACTGGGCCTCGTGGACGTCCTCGCGGAGGACGCGCGCACCGAGGCGCTGGCCCTCGCCGCCCGGATCGCGGCGAACTCCCCCGTGGGGCTGCGCGCGGCCAAGCGGGCCATGCGGCTGGGCCACGGCCTGGACCTGCGGGCCGGCCTGGACGTCGAGGACGCGGCGTGGCGCGCGACGGCGTTTTCGGGGGACAGGGCGGAGGGGGTCGCGGCGTTCAACGAGAAGCGGGCGCCCACGTGGCCGGGCGAGTGACGGCCTGGTGCAAGGGCTTGGTCCCCGCAACTCTGAGCGGCGCTGCGTGCCGTGAGGCGTCTCGGGCGACCCGCACGCTCGGGGAGCCGTGCCCCGGAGCCCCGCCCCAGGGGCACCCCGCAGGGCCCGGGGGCGTCACGCCCGGTGATCGAAGGTGGGCAATCCGGCATAGGCTGGGGTGATGGCTGAGGATCGGCGGTTGCGGACCGTGGTCGCCCTCGCGCAGAGCATGGCCGCCGCCCACACCCCCCGCGCCTCCTGGCGCGCCGCCGCCCACGGCGCCCGAGAGGCGCTCGGCGGGTCCTTCGCCGCGCTCTCGGTGTGGGAGCGCGACCTGGGGCGGCTCAGGGTGCTCGTCAATGTGGGCGCGCGGGCCGGCGGCGAGGAGGAGTTCCCGGAGTCGGAGACGTACCCCGTCCATAACTTCCCGGAGATCACCGAGTTCCTGCACGAGCGATGGGCGGGCGGCGGTGAGCCCAACGCCTGGGTGGAGACCGTCGACGGCCCGGCCGAGGACGGTCACGGCTACTGCCACCAGCGGGTGGCGGCCCTGCGCCGCCGTGGCCGCGGCTGCTGCGTCGTCGCGCCGATCGTGCTGCACGGCCGGGCCTGGGGCGAGCTGTATGTGGCCCGCCCCCTCCACGCCCCCGTGTTCGACCGTGAGGACGCTGACTTCGCCACCGTCCTCGCCTCGGTCGTCGCCGCGGGCATCGCGCAGACCGAGCGTCTGGAGGAGGTCCGCAGGCTCGCCTTCACCGACCCCCTCACGGGTCTGGCCAATCGCCGCGCCGTCGACAGCCGCCTCGACGAGGCGCTGGAGCGGCACCGCGCTGACGGCAGCGTCGTCAGCCTCGTGGTCTGCGACCTCAACGGCCTCAAGCAGGTGAACGACACCCTCGGCCACGCCGTCGGCGACCGGCTGCTGGAACGGTTCGGCTCGGTGCTGTCGCTCTGCGGCGCGATGCTTCCCGGAGCGCTGGCCGCCCGCCTGGGCGGGGACGAGTTCTGTCTGGTGGCCGTCGGCCCGTCCGCCGACGACGTGGTCCGGGTGGCCGACGAGCTGTGCAGAAGGGCGGCGGAGCTGGAGCTGGGCGAGGGCGTCGCCTGCGGGGTCGCCTCGACCGGGGACCCGATCGGCGAGGTCCGCTCGGCCCGCCGCCTGTTCCGGCTTGCCGACGCCGCCCAGTACCGGGCGAAGGCCGCGCACTCCCCGAAGCCGGTGGTGGCCGGCCGCGACAGCGCGGTCCTCCGGCTTGCCGACGCCCCGCCGCGCCCGGCCCGCGAGCGCCGCAGCTTCCGCGCCGTACGCCCCGAGGACGGGCCGCCCGCGCCACCCCGGTGACAGGTTGCGATTCAATCCGTACGCTGCTGAATATGGATATGCACACTGTGGTGGTGGGGACGTCCGGGACCACTGCCGAGGACGTCATCGCCGTGGCCCGCGGCAACGCCAGGATCGAGCTGTCCGAGCAGGCGCTGGCCGCGCTCGCCGCCGCGCGGGAGATCGTGGACGCGCTGGCCGCCAAGCCCGAGCCCGTCTACGGCGTGTCGACCGGCTTCGGCGCGCTCGCCACCCGCCATATCAGCCACGATCTGCGCACCCAGCTCCAGCGCAACATCGTCCGTTCGCACGCCGCCGGCATGGGCCCGCGCGTGGAGCGCGAGGTGGTCCGTGCGCTGATGTTCCTGCGGCTGAAGACCGTGGCCTCCGGGCACACCGGCGTACGCCCCCAGGTCGCGCAGACCATGGCGGACGTCCTGAACGCCGGCATCACCCCCGTCGTCCACGAATACGGCTCGCTGGGCTGCTCCGGCGACCTCGCCCCGCTGTCCCACTGCGCCCTGGCCCTGATGGGGGAGGGGGACGCCGAGGGCCCGGACGGAGTGGTGCGCCCGGCGGGCGAGCTGCTCGCCGAGCACGGCATCGAGCCCGTCGTGCTGCGCGAGAAGGAGGGCCTCGCCCTCCTGAACGGCACCGACGGCATGCTCGGCATGCTGATCATGGCCCTCGCCGACCTCCAGCGCCTCTACACCTCCGCCGACATCACCGCGGCCCTCACCCTTGAGGCGCTGCTCGGCACGGACAAGGTGCTCGCCCCCGAGCTGCACGCCATCCGCCCCCACCCCGGCCAGGCCGTCGCCGCCGCCAATATGAGCGCGGTGCTCAAGGGGTCCGGGCTCGTCGGCCACTTCCAGCAGGACGAGGCCCCCCGCGTCCAGGACGCGTACTCGGTGCGCTGCGCCCCCCAGGTGGCCGGCGCGGGCCGCGACACGCTCGCCCACGCCCGTCTGGTCGCCGAGCGGGAGCTGGCCGCCGCCGTCGACAACCCGGTCGTCCTCCCGGAAGGGATGGTGGAGTCCAACGGCAACTTCCACGGCGCGCCCGTCGCGTATGTCCTCGACTTCCTCGCCGTCGCCGTCGCCGACCTCGGCTCCATCGCGGAGCGCCGCACCGACCGGCTCCTCGACAAGAATCGCTCCCACGGACTGCCGCCCTTCCTCGCCGACGACGCGGGTGTGGACTCCGGGCTGATGATCGCCCAGTACACGCAGGCCGCCCTGGTCAGCGAGCTCAAGCGGCTCGCCGTACCGGCCTCGGCCGACTCGATCCCGTCCTCCGCGATGCAGGAGGACCATGTCTCCATGGGCTGGTCCGCGGCCCGGAAGCTGCGCACCGCCATCGCCGGGCTGAGCCGCATCCTCGCGGTCGAGCTGTACGCCGCGGCCCGCGCCGTCGAACTGCGAAAGGGGCTGACCCCCGCCCCCGCCTCCCGCGCCGCGATCGCCGCCCTGCGCGCGGCGGGCGTGGCGGGCCCCGGCCCCGACCGGTTCCTCGCGCCGGATCTTCAGGCCGCGGAGGCGTTCGTACGAGAGGGCAGGCTCATCGAGGCCGTGGAGCCGGTGACGGGCCCGCTGGGCTGAGCCGCCTCGGACGTACGGGGGGCTCGTCAGGCGTACGGGGGGCCGTCAGGCGTACGGGGGCGCCGGGCGGCGGCGCACCGAGTACGTCACCAGCCCCACGCCGGCGGCCAGCAGCGCGGTGCCACCGAGGAGATACGGGGTGGTGTCAAAGCTCCCCGTGTCCGCCAGCCGCAAATCCTGCTCCTGGGCCTGGGGGGAGGCGGCGGCGCTCTGCCGCTGTGCGGCCGTGTGCGCCGCCTCCCGCGTCTCTTGCTCGGCGGTGGCGTTGGCCGAGGGGACGAAGCACAGCGCACACAGCAGCGTCCCTGCGGCGGTGGCGGTGAGCAGCGGTCGACGTGCGGCGGACACGAGCTCGATCCCCCTTGAGGCATCCTCGACTTGGGTGGGTGCGCCGATGCTAGTGAACGCGCCCCGCCGCGGGAAAGTCGAGGGTCGCGGGGTGCGGCGCTCTACCCTCCCTCGTATGAGTGTTTCTGAAACATCTAGATATGTACGGCTCCGGGTGGATTTGGTGCTGGAGGTCCAGGACGCGGAACAGCTGACCGGCGGCGCCCTCGACCGGATCGCGGCGGACGAGTTCATGCCGGACGAGGAGCGGGCGCACGCCGAGTCCGCGGTCGGCGAGGACGAGGCGGAGGCCCTCGCATATCTCGTGGACCCGTTCGATCTCGTCGCGGAGGTGCCGGGGGTGGAGCTGGCGCAGGCGTCCTGGAGCAGTGAGCAGATCGCCTACGACCCGGACGCCGACGACTGGGAGCTGGCCGACGACGAGGACGACGAGGACGACGAGGACGACGACGAGGAGGGCGCGGGCGCGGGCGAGGCGTCCGGGGAGCAGGAGGAGGACTTCGCGCGGCGCTAGTCGCGGGCCCCGTCACGGGCCCTGGTCACGGGAAGGTCGCGTTATGGGGCCCGGTGCAACCGGCCGGGCCCTGATCACGTCTGTCAGTGACCGGGACCGGTGAGTGTTGTTTCCCACATCCCGCGGGGTGTGGAACCGGATGGCCCGGAATGCGTGTTGTCCTAGCAGTTGGTTGTCAGGGGATCGGCGACGATGGAGAAGCGTGTGATGACGGACGGCAAGCGGCGCAGAGGCCTGATGGTCGCGTCCGCGATGCTCGGCGGTGTGCTGGTGCTGTCGGCCTGCAACGGCGGCGGCGACAGCGCCAAGAGCGGCAGCGGCGCCGACGGCTCCAAGAAGTCGCAGGCCCAGGTCGACGAGGCGGCCGCCAAGGAGACGTCGAAGGCCCGAATAACGATCTCGCCCGAGAACGGCGCGACGAACGTGGGCATCAACGACGACGCCAAGGTCACCGTCACCGACGGCACCCTGACCGAGGTGGTCCTGACGACCGCCGCGGGTGCGGCCGTCAAGGGCACGCTCGCCGCCGACGGCAAGAGCTGGGAGCCGGACGGGCAGCTGGAGCGCTCCACCACGTACAAGATCGTGGCCACCGCCAAGGACGCCGACGGCCTGGAGGCCCACGAGAACGCCTCCTTCACCACGGTCTCGCCCGAGAACAGCTTCATCGGCTACTTCACGCCGGAGGACGGCTCCACGGTCGGCGTCGGCATGCCGGTGTCGATCAACTTCAACAAGGAGATCTCCGACCGCAAGGCCGTGCAGTCAGCGATCACGGTGAGCTCCAGCAGCGGCCAGGAGGTCGTCGGCCACTGGTTCAACTCCAAGCGCCTGGACTTCCGCCCTGAGCAGTACTGGCAGGAAGGCTCCACCGTCACGCTCAAGCTGGCGCTGGACGGGGTCGAGGGCGCGGACGGCGTCTACGGCGTGCAGCAGAAGACGGTCACGTTCAAGATCGGCCGCAACCAGGTCTCCACCGTCGACGCCTCGACCAAGACCATGACGGTCACCCAGGACGGCAAGACGATCAAGACGATCCCGATCTCCGCGGGCTCGCCGGAGACCCCGACGTACAACGGCCAGATGGTGATCTCCGAGAAGTTCAAGGAGACCCGGATGAACGGCGCGACCGTCGGCTTCACCGACGACGACGGCAAGGGCGAGTACGACATCAAGGACGTGCCGCACGCCATGCGGCTGTCCACGTCCGGCACCTTCATCCATGGCAACTACTGGGGCGCCGACTCGATCTTCGGCAACGCCAACACCAGCCATGGCTGCATCGGCCTGAACGACGCCAAGGGCGCGAACGACCCCAACCAGCCCGGCGCCTGGTTCTTCGACAACTCGATCGTCGGCGATGTGGTGATCGTGGTGAACTCCAAGGACACCACCATCAAGCCGGACAACGGCCTCAACGGCTGGAACATGAACTGGGCCGACTGGAAGGCCGGCTCCGCGGTCTGACGGCCGCCCGCACGGTGTGAAGGCGGCGTCCCCCGGGTTCGGGGGACGCCGCCTTTTCGGTTCTGCCGCCTGCCGCCTGCCGTGCGCGCCGTCTGACGGGTGCGCGCTCAGCCCTGCTGCTGCCGCTCCTGTGCCTCGTCCACGCCCCAGCCCGCCAGCAGCCGCAGCGACTCGGCCGACCGGGTCCCCGGCTCCGCGTGGTACGTCACCAGGGACAGATCGTGGTCCTCGGGCAGCTGGAACGTCTCATACGACAGGGTCATCTCGCCCACCAGCGGATGGTGCAGCCGCTTGGTGCCGAAGCACTTGTCCTGCACGGTGTGCGCCGCCCAGAGCGTACGGAACTCCTCGCTCTTCACCGACAGCTCGCCGATCAGCCCCGGCAGCAGCGGATCGTCGGCCGAGCACCCCGCGTACATGCGCAGAAAGCTCACCACGTCCTTCGCCTTGCCCTCCCAGTCCACGAACAGATCGCGGGCGTTGGGGTCGAGGAAGACGATCCATGCCATATTGCGCTGCCTGGCGGGCAGCGCGGCGAAGTCGCCCATCAGCGCGCGGGCCATCCGGTTCCAGCCCACGATGTCCAGCCGCCGCCCCAGGACATAGGCAGGCACCGTGTCCATCGCGTCCAGCAGCTGCTGCAGCGCCGGACGCAGCTGCTGCGGCTGCCGGGACGGCGGCCTGCGATGCTTCTTCTGCGTGGGCTTGGCCAGATGGGTGAGGTGCTCCCGCTCCGCATCGGTCAGCCGCAGGGCCCGGGCGATGGAGTCCAGCACCTCCAGCGAGACATTGCGGCCATGGCCCTGTTCGAGACGGGTGTAGTACGCCACCGACACGCCCGCCAGCTGCGCCAGCTCCTCACGCCGCAGCCCCGGCACCCGGCGCTGCCGGCCGACCTGCGGCAGCCCCACGTCCTCGGGGCGCAGCCGGGCCCGGCGGGAGCGGAGGAATTCGCTGAGTTCGGCACGCTGGTCCATGGCAGCCAGTATCGCGGGCCGCGACCGGACAGGGGCGCGCGAACCTGTCACTGCCGGTGGTAGGCACGCCGGTGGTAGGCACGCTGGTGGTACGCATGCCGTTCGTACGCATGCCGTTCGTACGCAGAACAGAGGGCTGGGTGGCAGCGCCGCCGTGCCGCAGGCTGATACCCATGACCTCTCAGATCACCTCCCAGAGCGACATCGAGCACCGCACTGTCCCCGCGTACGCGGCGCCCGCCGCCAAGGCGCCGCTGGAGCGGACTGCCGTCCCGCGCCGTCCCGTCGGCGAGCGTGACGTCCTGATCGAGATCAAGTACGCGGGGATCTGCCACTCCGACATCCACCAGGCCCGCGACGGCTGGGGCGAGGGCATCTTCCCCATGGTCCCCGGCCATGAGATCGCGGGCGTGGTCACCGAGGTCGGCCCCGGCGTGACCCGGTTCGCCGTGGGCGACCGGGTGGGCGTGGGCTGCATGGTCGACTCCTGCCGCGAGTGCGACAACTGCCGGGCCGGCCTTCAGCAGTACTGCACGGGCGGCGGCATGGTCGCCACGTACAACGGGCTCGACAAGAACGGCGACCCCACATATGGCGGCTATTCCACGCATATCGTCGTGGACGAGCAGTACACGCTGCGCATCCCCGACGGACTGCCCCTGGACGTCGCCGCACCGCTGCTGTGCGCCGGCATCACCCTCTACTCGCCCCTGGCCCACTGGAAGGCGGGCCCGGGCAAGCGCGTCGCGATCGTCGGCCTCGGCGGACTGGGGCACATGGGCGTCAAGATCGCGCATGCGATGGGCGCGGAGGTGACCGTGCTCAGCCAGTCGCTCCGCAAGAAGGACGACGGGCTGCGGCTGGGCGCGGACCACTACTACGCGACCGGCGACGAGGCCACCTTCCAGCAGCTGGCCGGCCACTTCGACCTGATCGTCTCCACGGTCTCCGCCCCGCTGCCGTTCGACGCCTATCTCAGCCTGCTGAAGACGGACGGCGTGATGGTGAACGTGGGCGCCCCCGAGGAGCCCGTCTCGCTCAACGTCTTCTCCCTCCTGCTCGGCCGCAGGACCCTGGCCGGCTCGGCGATCGGCGGCATCCCCGAGACCCAGGAGATGCTGGACTTCTGCGCGGAGCACGGCCTGGGCGCGGAGATCGAACTGATTCGCGCGGACCAGATCAACGAGGCGTATGAACGGGTGCTGGGGAGCGACGTCCGCTACCGCTTCGTGATCGACGCGGCGACGATCTGACGCCGCAGGGGCCCCGCCCTGGACCCCGCGCCTCACATGCCGGACGGGCGGGGGCATCCAGCCGGTCCGGCATGCGAGGACGTTCTACCGCCGTGCCCTCGTCACTCGCCGCTCCATGTGATCGTCCTGGCCCCCGGCCCGGACACCGCCTGGAGGCGCAACCTCGCGCGTGACAAGACACTGACGACGAACTGGTCGCCGCTGGACGCTGCCGCACGCGAGGAACTCGCCGGCGAGGGCGTGTGGATCGACAACGCGGCACAGTCGGCCGCCGAGACGGTGGACGCCGTCCTCGCGGCGAAGGCCCTCGCCGCCTCCCTCAGCCGTCCGAACGGTTCCTCATCCGCCGATGGCGCTGCAGAGCCACTTCGAGGAAGGTCTTGCGCAGAGCATCCCGGCTCCGCCCGCGGGTCTTGACGGCATGGCAGTTCGGGCAGAGGGCGATAAGGCGATGGCGCGGCGGATCTCGGATGCGCTGATGTCGGTGAGTGCCACCCTCCAGACGGTAGCGGCGCCCACCGACATCGCCCGCCGCGCTGGCGCTCGCGCTTCTGTCGGCTCAGCAGCCGCAGCTGTGGAACGTCACGTCCCAGTGGTTGCTCTCCCGGGCGTAGACGTTGCCCGACGCCGCCTTGTACTGCTTCGCGCCGTCACCGCGCTTGCCGATGTAGGTGAAGGTGCCGGTGATGTAGTTGCTGATGCAGGAGTCCGGCCGGAAGTCGACCTTGTAGCCGTTCCAGTGGCTGTATGTGCCGCCCGCGTGACCCGTCTCCGTGCCGCCGGTCAGATGCAGCGAGCAGCGGCTCGCCTTTTTCAGCGCGACCGTGCCCTCGGCGGTCACACGGCGGATCTGCTCAAAGGACGTGCAGGTCCTGACGTTGCGGTTCGAGCAGTTCCCGGACGACGACCAGGCGATGCCCGCGGCCCGGAACATCGAGGCTGCCTGCGAGTGCGTCAGCTTCGCACCGGAGCCGGTGCCTCCATCGCTCCCGCCGGAGCCCGAGCCGGTGATCAGGGCTTTCCAGGTGCCGGAGCCGATGATGCCGTCCGCGGCGAGGCCCTTGGAGCTCTGGAACTTCCGGGTGGCGTCGACGGACTTGGCCCCGAAGGCCCCGTCCACCGTCAGCCCGTGCCCGTACTTGTTGAGCTGCACCTGGGCCGCCTTGGCCGCGCTCCCGGAGCTGCCGGACCGCACCGTCACCACGAGCTTCGACCAGGTCTGCTCCCCGACATAGCCGTCGGCTGTCAGCCCCTTGGAACTCTGGAAGGCCTTGACCTTGCTCGCCGTGCCGCTGCCGAAGACGCCGTCGGCTGCGGTGCTGTGGCCGTGTGCGGTGAGCAGATGCTGCACGGTGCTGACATTGGCGCCGGTGCTGCCGCTGCCCACCACCGGCCAGCCGCTCGCCTGCGCGGCCGGCGCGGCGAGCAGCGTCGCCAGCACAGCGGTCAGCACCGCCGTGACCAGGGCGGGGAGACGTCTCATCGGGGATTCCCTCCATAGGGCCGTAGTGATCGCCCGTAAGTCTCGACCGAAGTCCGCGGCGCAAGACCGTCATTCGCCCGTCCCACGGCAAACCCGGGACAACATGAGACGCCCCCCGTCCGGGCCCCGGCTCTGACCTGCGGTGATCCAGGCCGCTCTGACGGGCCGTCGGGACGGGGCCAAGGCGTCCCACCCGGTCACAGCCGCAGGCGGACCGGCAGTTCATCCCCGGCGGGGCAGGCGATCCGGCCGCTTTCCCCGGCCCGTCGGACGGCGCGAACGAGCAGCCCCAGAAGGAATGCCTGGAAGGCGTACGAGAACAGGAGGACGCACCACACGGTCGCATCGGTCTGCGCCCAGCCGCCCACGGCGTTGACGACGGCGAGAAGTGCCGCGCCAGTCGGCGCCGCGAGAAACAGCGCGAACAGCCCGGCGACCAGGCTGCCGTCCTCTCCGGCGCCCGCCAGGAGCAGAAATCCGGCGAGGCCGAGGTAGGCGCCCGAAACCCAATTGCCGAAGGTCAGGCCCGCGATGGTGCGCAACGTAGAACGCATGATGCTCCTCGATGCCGCGGGACCCGCGCCGTCACATGGCCTGCCCGCGATCGTCGTGCTGGTGGGCCCGCCGTCCGGGCCGTGTGACCGCCATCGTCGTCCCGCCCGCACGGCCGCGTAAGGGTACGGCTACTCAGACGGGCCTGCGTAGCTCCGCCTGCTCACCGGGCCGGGAGGGCGGTCGTCGCGTGGGCTTCGTTCAGAATCCGTCCGATCTCGCAGGCAGCCTGCCGTGCCTGGGCGGCATCGCCCGATTCGGCGATGTCTTCCCATCGGCGGAGGCGGTCATGGCTGCTCCCACGGGGCGGTTGATCCCGTTCGCCAGCGTATCGGGCGTGAAAGCCTTTCCACCGCTCGAACGAGTGAGGGAGCAGCGATACGCCTCCCTGCCCTCATTGGCTTGTGTGGCCTCGGCGGTCGGGGAACTGAGCTGTTCACCTGTCCGCGGCAGATGGGGCGGGCGCGATGCCGATCGGGCAGCTCACGCCCGTGCCGCTGATGCAGCAGTAGCCGTTCGGGCTCTTGCTGCTCGGACGGTACCTGCTGGTGCCGGGGCTAGCTTGGCCTGGGCGAGTGCTCGTCGCTGTGCCGATCGCACCTCAACGCTCGATGAAGCGGGGCTCCGGCCAGCTAGTGACCGGCTTGCTGGAGGCCGAGTAGATCTCCAGGAGCGAGAGATACCCGTCTTTCGTGAACACCATGACTCCGGCGTCGCGCGGCACGAGGTACCAAGCGTCTGCCGCCGGGTTGCCCTGCGTCGGAGCTGGCGGCACCTGTGTACGGTCCACCTCAAGGTCGACCGTCGCGCAGCCGCACGAGCATCGGCCCGTTACGCGCGTGTGCGAGATCTGATCGCGCAGAGCGCTGCTCGCCGGATCGGAGCCAGTCAGCAGCGCTCGGAGCGTCGTAGCTACCTCTTGTGGGAGGGGTTCAGTCATCGGCCTTGGCCACGCCGACCGGGCAGGACACCCCGATTCCGCCGATGCCGCAGTAGCCCGCTGGGTTCTTGTCCAGGTACTGCTGGTGGTAGGCCTCCGCCGGGTAGAAGGGGCGGCCTTCCGCGGGCAGGAGTTCCGTGGTGATCGTGCCGTGGCCCGCGGCGGACAGGGCCTGCTGGTAGGAGGCGCGGGAGGATTCGGCCGTGGCCGTCTGGGCGGGGGATTGGGTGTAGATCGCCGAGCGGTACTGGGTGCCGACGTCGTTGCCCTGGCGGAAGCCCTGGGTGGGGTCGTGGGACTCCCAGAAGACCTTCAGGAGGGTCTCGTACGACACGACCGCCGGGTCGAAGACCACGCGGACGACCTCGGTGTGGCCGGTCAGGCCAGAGCAGACCTCCTCGTAGGTGGGGTTCGGGGTGAGGCCGCCCTGGTAGCCGACGAGGGTGGTCCAGACGCCCTTGGTCTGCCAGAACTTCCGCTCGGCGCCCCAGAAGCAGCCCAGGGCGAAGTCCGCGGTCTCCAGGTGGTCGGGGTAGGGGCCGGCGAGGGGGTTGCCGAGGACCGTGTGGCGGGAGGGGAGCTCGAAGCCGGGGGCGGGGCGGCCGGGGAGGGCCTCCTCCGGGGTGGGGAGCTGGGGTACGCGGCGGGACAGGAACATGGGGCGGGTCTCCTCGGCGGTCGGGCTGCTTCACCTAGAACGTACGGCGGGCGAAGGAGATTCCGCAGGTCCCGCAGACCCGGCAGACCTGGCATGTCCCGTAGGCCCGGCGAGACCCGCAAGCCCCGCGGGGCCCGTGCTCGCGGAGTTCAGCAGGGTGAGACCCGCCGCCGTCGCCGTGTGCAGCGCCGTGTTGCGGTGGCGGGCGGTGCTGATGAGGTTCGCCGAGCGGAGGACCGTGGCGTGTTCGCTGGCGCTGGCCAGGGAGATGCCGGCCAGCTGGGCCAGCTCCGTCGTCGTGGAGCCGGGGTGGTCCGCGATGACCCACAGGACCGTGGCGCGCGTCCGGCCGAGCAGCGCGGACAGGGAGGACGGCGCGGCGTGGCGCGCACCTGGTCGAACAGCGTGTCGGCGTCGCCGGGCTCCGCCGGGGTCAGAAAGTCCGCGGACCATCCGACCGGGGGGATGAGAGGGAAGAGCCTGCGCGTCTCCGGGCGCAGCACGCCGATCGCCTCACGCCGCCAGGCGTCGAAGCGGACCGGGTAGTGGCGTTCCTGAAGCAGGCGGATGGCGGTGGACAGCTCCAGAAGCGGGCGCGGCGCGTCGGCTATGCGCGTACGGGCCAGATCCTCCGCGGTGAAGTGGATGCGTAAGGTCACGGCGCACATTCTTGCCGCGTCGTCCTGATTCGGGCTGCCCCGAAACTGGTCGACCTCGTGCCGCCCACCGGGGAGTGTGAGGGGTGTGAGCCCGTCGGCGGGCACGGGGGTACCGCCGACGGGCTCGCCGGGGGCTCAGGGGCAGGACTGCGCCTTCGCGACCGCCTCGTCGCGCGTGGCGGCATACTGCCGGGCGGCCGAGTCCGCGCTGTAGATCCAGGGGAGGGCGCCCACAAAGCCGTCCACATGACGGAACTGCTCCAGCGCCTCGTCGTAGCGGCGCTGCTTGACCAGGAAGTACGCCAGCAGATGCCGCAGCCGGGCCAGCTGCGGATGGTCCGCCGGCGCGGCCGCCGCGTCCGCCAGCGCGGCGTCGACCAGGGCCTTCGCCTCCTCTCCGCGGAACGGCGCGGAGTCGGAGCCGTGGGAGTGCTGCTCGTACCAGGCGATCAGCGGGAAGGCCGTCAGCAGCGATCCCGGCGGGGCGGAGGCCGCCGCGCGCGCCGCGAAGTCCCGGGCCAGTTCGTTTGAGCCATGCCACTTGGCGCACCAGTACTGGAGCGCGGCGTGGTGCCCGGCGAAGTGGAGTGGAGCGCGGGACATGATTTCCGACCAGATGGCGCGCGCGTTGGCGTGGGAGTAGCCGAGGCCCCGGGCCGTATTGATCTCCGCGATGTACGGGGTCGGGTCCGCCGGGTTCAGCTCGGCGGCGCGGGCGATATGGCCGCGGGCGAGCGCCAGCGTCGAGTGGAAGCCCGCGAACTGCTCAGCGGACGTGTGCTGTGCGAAGTGTCCCCCTCGCAGGTGCCACGCCAGCGATACGGTGCGGTTCGCCCGCACCACTGCCGCGTCCGGGTCGTCGGGACGCTCCGACTCCCAGGCCGTCAGCCAGCGGTCGTCGAGCACCGAGGCGCTGCCGAGGCTTGTCGCGTAGTGCGTGCGGCGCTCCCAGTCCTGCTCCTTGGCCGTACCGGCGAGAAGGGCGGCGGCCGGACGCCAGTCGCCGGACCGGGTGGCGGCGAGGGCGGTCAGCAGCTCCGGGGCGGGCCGGCCCGCGAAGTTCTCGCTCTGCTGCTCGGCCGGGAGGAAGCCCAGCGTGTGCAGGCGTTCGGCGGTCACCGCCCTCCGGCGTGCCCGGCGTCGCATGTCGAAGGCGAACGCGGCGGCGAGGACGGCGAAGAGGAGCAGCAGAGCCATGGGACCTTGGGTTGTCGACGGCGGGATGTGCGCGATGGGTGGGCATGACAAGGCAGGGAGTATCGCCCGGCGCCCTGTCCCGCCGCAAGGCGTTTCTCCTGGTCAGGCAGGATGCGCGGGAATTCTCGGCGTGGCAGTGTCTCAGCGCGGCAGCGTCGCCGGGCTGCCGCCGTTCGCCTCGTAGCCCGCCACCGCGAGCGCGCGGTAGACCGCGTACTCCGCCGCCGGGTCGGCGCTGTGCGTCCACGGCAGGGCGCCGATGTGGCCGTCGACCCGGACCAGTTGGTGCATGGCCTCGGCCCAGCGCTCCGCCCGTACGAGGAAGAGGACCAGCAGATGCCGTACGTGCGCGAGCATCGGGTCGTCCGGGCGGGCCGCGTGCGCCGCGAACAGGGCGCCCTCCATCGCGGTCTTCACCACGGCGCTCTCATAGAAGCCGCGCACCATGTTGACCTCGGGCAGATGCTCGTACACGGCGAACAGCGGCAGCGCGGCCAGCAGGGAGCCCTGCGGGGCGCGGGCGGCGGCGGCCGTCGCGAAGCGGTCGGCCTCCTCGCGGGAGCCGTGCCACTTCTCGCACCAGTAGTGCAGGGCGGCCAGATGCGCGCCCATATGGGCCGGGGCGCGGTCGATGATCTTCGCCCACACCTGGTCGAACTGCTCGGGGGAGTAGCCGAGTCCGCGTGCTGCGGCCAGTTCGACGATGTACGGGACCGGGTCGCCCGGGGCCAGCAGAGCGGCCTCGCCGCAGACCGAGCGCGCCTCCTCCAGGATGATCCGGAAGTCGTCCGCGCCCGCGGATGAGGACCGCCAGGCCTGCTGCACCAGGAACTCGGCGTGCACCTGTGCGCCGCCCGCGTCCTTCGGGGACTGGGAGCGCCAGTCGCGCAGCCAGGCCCCGCCGACGCCGGGGGCCTGCTGGAGCTCCAGCGACGCGGCGCCGGCGAATGCCTGGACGCGCTGCCAGCGCACCTCGCCCTCCTTGGGGGTGCCGGCCAGCAGCTGGGCGGCGGCCCGCCAGTCCTGGGTGCGCTGGACGAGGTCGAGGACGTCGAGGAGATCCTGGTCGGGTCCGGGCAGCCGGATGTCCAGCTCCTCCTGGCGGACGAAGCCGTACGCGTCCGGGTCGGCGGCGTCGGGCGAGCCCGGCGCGACCTGGCGGATGCCGGCCCGGCGGCGCAGGAAGGGCATGAGGACCGCGGCGAACATCGCGATCGCCGCCAGGAACCAGAGAATCTCCATGGCCTCATTGTCCCGGACGCCGGCGGCTGGTCGGGAACTGCCCGGCGGCTGGGCGGGACCGCCCGGCGGACGGGCGGGACCGCCCGGAAACGATCTGCTTGCGGTGAACCCCGGGCGCGCGGATTACGCTCGGACCATGAGCGACGACCAGAGTGTGCAGAGCTTCGAGACCCGCGCCATCCATGCGGGCAATACGGCGGACCCGCTGACCGGCGCGGTCGTTCCGCCCATCTACCAGGTGTCCACATACAAGCAGGACGGCGTCGGCGGGCTGCGCGGCGGCTATGAGTACAGCCGCAGCGCCAACCCGACGCGCACCGCGCTGGAGGAGAACCTGGCGGCGCTGGAGGGCGGCCGGCGCGGGCTCGCCTTCGCCTCCGGCCTCGCCGCCGAGGACTGCCTGCTGCGCACGGTGCTCCACCCCGGCGCGCATGTCGTGATCCCGAACGACGCGTACGGCGGCACCTTCCGGCTCTTCGCCAAGGTGGTCCAGCGGTGGGGCGTGGACTTCTCGGTGGCCGACACCTCCGACGTGGACGCCGTACGGGCCGCGGTGAACGACCGTACGAAGGTGATCTGGGTCGAGACCCCGTCCAACCCGCTGCTCGGCATCACCGACATCACGGCCCTGGCCGAGGTGGCGCACGGCGCGGGCGCGCGGCTGGTGGTCGACAACACCTTCGCCAGCCCCTATCTCCAGCAGCCGCTGGCGCTGGGCGCGGATGTGGTGGTGCACTCCACCACCAAGTACATGGGCGGCCACTCGGACGTGGTCGGCGGTGCGCTGGTCGCCGCGGACGCGGAGCTCGGCGAGGAGCTGGCGTACCACCAGAACGCGATGGGCGCGGTGGCCGGCCCGTTCGACGCCTGGCTGGTGCTGCGGGGCATCAAGACGCTGGCGGTGCGCATGGACCGGCACAGCGAGAACGCCACGCGGATCGCGGAGATGCTCACCAGCCACCCCAAGGTCGGGCAGGTGCTCTATCCGGGGCTGCCCGAGCACCCCGGCCATGAGCTGGCCGCCAAGCAGATGAAGGCGTTCGGCGGGATGGTGTCCTTCCGCGTCGCGGGCGGCGAGGCGGCGGCGGTCGAGGTCTGCAACCGCGCGAAGCTGTTCACCCTGGGCGAGTCCCTGGGCGGCGTCGAGTCCCTGATCGAGCATCCGGGCCGGATGACGCACGCCTCGGCCGCGGGCTCCCCGCTGGAGGTGCCTGCGGATCTGGTGCGGCTGTCGGTCGGCATCGAGTCGGCGGAGGATCTGCTGGCCGATCTGCGGCAGGCGCTGGGCTAGCCGGCGGGGCAGTCGCTGGGCCGGTCCTGGGCCAGTCCTGGGACGCCCGCGGGGGCAGACGCCGGGGTTGTGTTGTGAGGCGAGGGGCCGGGGTCCGGTGCGGACTCCGGCCCCCCCTCGCATCCGTAGGCGGAAGTGCGCGGGCCGTACGCGGCAGTGCGCGGGCGTCGCGCCGGTACTGCCGCCGGCCGTCGCCGCGGTTGCAGGGTCGGGAGCCGATCACCAGCCGACCAGCGGAGGGGTGCGGTCCGCCGGCGGCGGTTCCCAGGGCTGGGCCGCCGAGGCCCACACCGCGAGGCCGAGCGCCGCGGCGGCCAGCAGCAGCCACCCGGCCCGCCGCAGCGCCCGGCGCCTGCGCAGCAGCCGGGCCCCTCGGGCCGCGGCCCGGTCGCAGAGATCGGCGGGCACGGACGGATGCGGTGTCCGCAGCATGCGCCGGACCGCGTCCTCCGTGCGGTGGGGGCGGCGGCCCGGAAGCTCGTCCGGGGGGCTCATGACACCGCCCTCGCGCCGCAGGCGTGGGCCGCGCCTGCGGCGTCCCGCAGCGCCGCGACCGCCCGTGCGCAGATCGCGCGCACCCGGTCCTCCGGCAGGCCCACCAGCGCCGCCGTCTGCTCTTCCGCGACCCCCTCGCACAGCCGCAGCACCAGAATCAGCCGCTCCTGGGGCGTCAGCCGGTCCAGCAGCCCGCCCCGCGGACGCGCGTGCCGCCGGGCGGCACGGGCGAACCGGGTGAACCGGGCGGCCAGTTCCTGGCGGGTGCGGTCGTACGGGTCCTCGCCGCGCAGCCGGTCCCACTCCGCGTAGGTGCGGGCGAGGGCGGCGGTCAGCAGCCGCTGCGCGTGCGGATTGGCCGTGGGCGGCTCGGCCGTCAGGAGCGTCGCCGCATGCAGCAGCCGGGGCGCCGCGCCCGCGACGAAGGCCTCGAACTCCCGGGCACGGCGACGCCTCGGTGCCGTCTGCCGATCGCTCACGTCCTCATATAGGGCCAGCGTCCGCTGCCCGGTCAAGGGGTCGGCACGGGCCGGTCAAGCCGCGATCCGGCCGATCCGACCCGGGCCGGGGCTCGGGCCGTATCCCGGAGCCGAGGCTACGGGGGGCTCGGGGTCCGGGGTTGGGCGCGCCGGACATCGGAACCCCGGGGCGCTGGCCGTCGGAACCCCGGGGCACCGGACATCGGGACCCCGGGCCGCCGGGGCTCCGTCAGTCCGGCTGCGACGACTCCGCGTCCACCGCCGGCAGCCCCGCCTGACGCGCCGAGAGCGCGCCGTTGAAGCGGGTGAGCAGCGTGCAGAAGGACTCCCGCTCGGCTTGTGTCCAGCCCTCCGTGACCTGCGCCATCAGCTCGCGGCGCGAGGCCCGCACCTCCTCCAGCCTGGCCTGTCCGCGCGGGGAGAGCTGGAGCACGACGGCCCGCCCGTCCTCCGGGTGCGAGGTCCGTTTCACCAGACCCGTGTCGACGAGCGGGGCGACCTGGCGGGTCACGGTCGAGGAGTCGATGCCCATGCCGGCGGCGAGCGCCTTGACGCCCATGGGCCCTTCCTGGTCGAGCCTGTTGAGCAGCAGATACGCGGCGCGGTCCATGGAGTTGCGGACCTGGCCGACTCCGCCGAGCCGGGTCTGTTCCGCGCGGCGGGCGAAGACGGCCACCTGGTGCTGGAGGGCATCGAGGAGGCCGTGGTCGAGATGACTCGTCATGTCCTGAGAAGTGGGCATGGCAGCGGGGCTCTCTCGTGCGTCGGTCGTTTGGTGGGGGACAGAGTACGCGGCCCCGCCCCCGTGCGTACCGGCCCTGGGCAAACCTGTGGGAAGCCCTGGAGGCGGTGGGACGGCCGGGGCGTGAGCTGCGAGACTTGACGTCATGAGCGTGAGTCGGCCCGGCCCCTTTCTCCCCTCCGGTCTCCCTTCCGGCGCGCGCGGACGCGGCCGTGCCCCTGCCGTCATCCTCGACGACGTCAAAGGGGCGCAGAAGATGCTCACCGGCGTCGCCCGCGTCACCGCCATGGAGGGCAGCAGGCATCTGTCGCAGCTGGTGGGCGCCCCGGTGCATCTGAAGTGCGAGAACCTCCAGCGCACCGGCTCCTTCAAGCTGCGCGGGGCGTATGTGCGGATCGCCGGGCTGTCCCCGGAGGAGCGGGCGGCCGGGGTGGTCGCCGCGTCTGCGGGCAACCACGCGCAGGGTGTGGCGCTGGCGTCGTCCCTGCTCGGGGTGCGGTCCACGGTCTTCATGCCGGTGGGCGCACCGCTGCCCAAGGTGGCGGCGACCCGGGAGTACGGCGCCGATGTGCGGATGGCCGGCCATGTCGTCGACGACACCCTGGCGGCGGCGCAGCGCTATGCGCGCGAGACCGGGGCGGTGTTCATCCACCCCTTCGACCACCCCGACATCCTCGCGGGGCAGGGCACGGTGGGGCTGGAGATCCTGGAGCAGTGCCCGGAGGTGCGGACGATCGTCGTCGGCGTCGGCGGCGGCGGGCTGATCGCGGGCGTCGCGGTGGCGGTTAAGGCGCTGCGCCCTGATGTGCGGGTGATCGGCGTACAGGCGGAGGGGGCGGCCGCCTATCCGCCGTCGCTGGTCGCCGGGCGCCCCGTCGCCTTCGACAATCCGACGACGATGGCGGACGGCATCAAGGTGGGCAGGCCGGGGGATGTGCCGTTCGGGATCGTCGCCGAACTGGTCGACGAGGTGCGCACGGTCTCGGAGGACGCGCTCTCCAGTGCGTTGCTGCTCTGTCTGGAGCGGGCGAAGCTGGTGGTCGAGCCGGCCGGGGCGAGCCCGGTGGCGGCGCTGCTGAGCGAGCCTGAGGCGTTCTCCGGGGGGCCGGTCGTCGCGGTGCTGTCGGGCGGCAATGTGGACCCGCTGCTGCTGCAGCGCATCCTGCGGCACGGCATGGCGGCGGCGGGCCGCTATCTCTCGCTGCGGCTGCGGCTCGCGGACCGGCCGGGTGCGCTGGCCGGGCTGCTGGGGGCGCTGTCGGTGGTCGACGCCAATGTCCTGGACGTCAGCCATGTGCGGACCGATCCGCGCCTCGGGCTGACCGAGGTGGAGGTGGAGCTGCATCTGGAGACGAAGGGGCCGGAGCACTGCGAGGAGGTCGCGACGGCGCTGCACGAGGCGGGCTACCGCGTGATGCCCCAGTCGTGAGCCCGTCCCGCGCCATGCGGCAAGACGCGACACAGTCGCGAAAAAATCATTTGAAGTATCGCGATGTATCGCGTTAACGTGGTGCCTGTGGCCGTGGCTCCGTTCCGTCATGCGGGGGAATTGCGGCATATCTAGGATTTGCGCACGACAGTCAAGCCACCCATCCACCTGTCACTCTGGGAGACTCTCCATGCCAGGCGCCATCTACGCCGAAGGTCTGGTCAAGACCTTCGGCGATGTACGGGCTCTGGACGGCGTCGATCTCGACGTCCCCGAAGGCACGGTCCTGGGACTTCTCGGCCCGAACGGCGCCGGCAAGACCACCACCGTGCGGGTCCTGACCACCCTCCTGCAGCCCGACAGCGGCAGCGCGGTCGTCGCGGGCATCGATGTGCTCAAGCGCCCCAACGAGGTGCGCCGCTCCATCGGCCTGTCCGGTCAGTTCGCCGCCGTAGACGAGTATCTGACGGGGCGTGAGAACCTCCAGATGGTCGGCCAGCTCTACCAGATGAGCGCACGCGACGCCAAGGCCCGCGCCGCCGCCCTCCTGGAGCGGTTCAACCTCGCCGACGCCGCCGACCGCCCGGCCAAGACCTACTCCGGAGGCATGCGCCGTCGGCTGGATCTGGCCGCCGCCCTGGTGGTCTCCCCGCCGGTGATGTTCATGGACGAGCCGACGACCGGACTCGACCCGCGCAACCGGCAGGCGCTGTGGGAGGTCATCGAGGAGCTCGTCGACGGCGGCACGACCCTGCTGCTGACCACCCAGTACCTCGAAGAGGCCGATCGGCTCGCCCATGACATCTGCGTCGTCGACCACGGCAGGGTCATCGCCCGAGGCACCGCCGACCAGCTCAAGGCGCAGACCGGCGGCGAGCGCGTCGAGGTCGTCGTCCATGCGAGCGAGCAGATATCCCCGGCCCGCGAGGTGCTCGCCGGCTTCGGCAAGGGCGAGGTCGCCGTCGCCGCGCACACCCGCAAGCTCACGGTGCCCGTCACCGGCGGCGCGAAGCTGCTGGCCGAGGTGATCAGGGAGCTGGACGCACGGGGCGTCGAGATCGATGACATCGGGCTGCGCCGGCCCACGCTCGACGATGTGTTCATCTCCCTCACCGGTCATGCGGCCGACGCCGACGCCGACGCGTACACCGAGCCCGAGGGCGAGCCCGAGACCGGCGCCGACGGGGCCGCGCAGCAGAAGGAGGCCGTGAAGTGACCGCCACCGCCACGAAGACCCAGGGCGGCGCCGCCCTGCCCGCGGCCCCCCGCCCCCGCGGCGGCATCGTCCAGGCCGTGAACGACTCCCTCGTCGTCGCCCGGCGGAACCTGATCAGGATGGTCCGGATTCCCGAAGTGGTCGTCTTCGGGCTGATCCAGCCGATCATGTTCGTGGTGCTCTTCAGCTATGTCTTCGGCGGCTCGATCTCCATCGGGGGCAACACCTCGCCGTCCGACTACCGCGAGTATCTGATGGCGGGCATCTTCGCGCAGACCGTCACCTTCGCCACGGCCGGCGCGGGCGCGGGCATCGCCGACGATATGCACAAGGGGCTGATCGACCGGTTCCGCTCACTGCCCATGGCGCGCGGCGCGGTGCTCACCGGCCGGACGCTGGCCGATCTGGTGCAGACGGCCCTCACGCTCGTCGTGCTCTCCGGCGTCGCCCTGATCGTCGGCTGGCGCACCCATGAGAACGTGGGCAAGGTGCTGGCGGGCTTCGCCCTGCTGCTCCTGCTCGGCTACGCCTTCTCCTGGATCGGCGCGGTGATCGGCCTGTCGGTCCGCACCCCGGAGGCGGCCACCTCGGGCGGGCTGATCTGGCTCTTCCCGCTGACGTTCATCTCGAACGCCTTTGTGTCGTCCGAGACCATGCCGGGCGTCCTGCGGCATATCGCCGAGTGGAATCCTTTCAGCGCCACCGTGCAGGCCGCCCGTGAGCTGTTCGGCAACCTTCCGCCGGGCTATCAGGCGCCGGACGCCTGGCCGATGCAGCACCCGATTCTGGCCTCGGTCATCTGGTCGGTCCTGATCATCGCGTTCTTCCGGACGCTCGCGGTGCGCAAGTACCGCTCGGCGGCCGCCTGACACCGGTGAACACAGCGAGGGGCCGGTCCCGCGACTCCGCGGGACCGGCCCCTCGCTGTCGTCTGGGACCCGGGCCGGGTCAGCCCGTGTACGGCTTGGCCTCGATGATCTTCACCATCGCCAGCTTGCCGTTCGGCAGCTCGTACTCCGCTTCCTCGCCGACCCGCTTGCCGTTCACACCGGCGCCGAGCGGGGACTGCGGGGAGTACGTCTCGATGTCATCGCTCGCGTACTCACGCGAGGCCATCAGGAAGGTGAGGGTGTCGGTCTCGTCGCCGTCGAAGGCGACGGTGATGACCATGCCGGGCTCCGCGACGCCGTCATCCGCCGGAGCCTCGCCCACCTTGGCGTTTTCCAGGAGCTGGGTCAGCTGGCGCACACGGAGCTCCTGCTTGCCCTGCTCCTCCTTGGCCGCGTGGTACCCGCCGTTCTCCCGCAGGTCGCCCTCCTCACGCGCAGCCTCGATCTTCTTGGCGATCTCGACGCGCGCAGGACCAGACAGGTACTCCAGCTCCGCCTTGAGCCGGTCGTACGCCTCCTGGGTGAGCCAGGTGACGCTCTCGCTGGTCTGGGTCACAGGTGCTCCTTGTAGGTACTGGGAATACAAAGCATCGCCCTACCCAGAAGAATGGTCCTCCATGAGCGGGCGAAACCACGAGCCTAACAATTCCGGGCCCAAAGAGGGAGGACGAAAGCCATCAGAATGACGTATGCGCAGGTCATCGCCTACGCAACCGGGGCCTCAGCGGGCGTGGCAGCCCACCAGCTCCGCGCTGGTCGCCTGTGACGTCGTACGGACCTTCACCACCTGGTCGATCCGCGTCTGACCGGGCCGCTCGACGGGCACCTCAAGACGCCCCACCTCGACGCCCTCCTCGGAGCGGGAGCGCACCACACAGCTGCCGGTCGCGTCCGCGTCCTTGCGCACCTCCAGGTGCACCTGCACCTCGTCCGCGGAGGCCACGTCAAACTTGATGATCTCGGCGCTGATCTTCTGCCCCGCGATGTAGTCGTAGCCGAACCAGCCGACCATCGCCACCAGGCCGACGCCCAGCACGGCCCCGACGGCCTTGAGCCTGCGGTCCGCGCGCTCGTCCGCCGAGCGGCCGTAACGGCCCTCCGGGAGCTGCTGCCGCACCGCACTCATGATCGTCCCTTTCCACAGGCCGGACGCCGGAATTTTCCGCCCCCCGGTTCGGTCACTATAGGAGTCTCCGAATGTGACGGATGAACGAGGATCGAGTTTTGACTGAGCAGCTGCGACTGATGGCCGTCCACGCCCATCCCGACGACGAGTCGTCCAAGGGCGCGGCCACGATGGCCAAGTATGTGTCCGAGGGGGTGGACGTGCTGGTCGTGACCTGCACGGGGGGCGAGCGTGGCTCCATCCTCAACCCCAAGCTCCAGGGGGACGCCTATATCGAGGAGCACATCCACGAGGTCCGCAGGAAGGAGATGGACGAGGCCCGCGAGATCCTCGGCGTACGCCAGGAGTGGCTCGGCTTCATCGACTCCGGCCTGCCCGAGGGCGACCCGCTGCCGCCCCTGCCGGAGGGCTGCTTCGCGCTGGAGGACGTGGACAAGGCGGCGGCGCGACTGGTGAAGTCCATCCGCTCCTTCAAGCCCCAGGTGATCACCACTTACGACGAGAACGGCGGCTATCCGCACCCCGACCACATCATGACCCACAAGATCACGATGGTGGCCTTCGACGGGGCGGCGGACGCGGAGAAGTTCCCCGAGGGCGAGTACGGGCCCGTCTGGCAGCCGCAGAAGCTCTACTACAACCAGGGCTTCAACCGGCCGCGCACGCTCGCGCTGCACGAGGCGCTGCTGGAGCGCGGCATGGAGTCCCCGTACGGGGAGTGGCTCAAGCGCTGGAAGGAGTTCGAGCGCGCGGAGCGGACGCTGACCACGCATGTCCCGTGTGCGGACTTCTTCGAGATCCGCGACAAGGCGCTGATCGCGCACGCGACGCAGATCGACCCGGACGGCGGCTGGTTCAAGGTGCCGATGGAGATCCAGAAGGAAGTCTGGCCGACGGAGGAGTACGAGCTGGCGAAGTCGCTCGTCGAGACCTCCCTCCCCGAGGACGACCTCTTCGCAGGCGTCCGGGACAATGCCTGACATGAGCGCAAGCGCACACATCGCAGCGACACACCTCGTACCGCTCGCCAAGGAGCTGGACGAGAACAAGGTCACGCCCGGGGTCCTCGGCTTTATCGTCTTCGCCGCGCTGGCGGTGGGGGTGTGGTTCCTGATGAAGTCGATGAACCGCCACATGGGCCGGGTCAACTTCGAGGAGGCGCCGGAGCCGGGAGCGGCGGCGAAGGGCCCGTCGGCGGAGAAGGACGCGCCAGGCACGGCCTGACTCGGTGTACGGGGGCTTAAGCCCCTGGACCCCAGCGGCTCCGCCGGAACCCGGTCCCGCGGCGGCCGAGCTGCCGCGGGGCTCCGCGCGGTCCGGCCTCCCGGACCCTCCGCGGGGGCGCGGTCGCGGGCTGTCGCCCACGGATCGCGTCCCGCGAAGTGGCGTGGGCGTCCGCGCCGCCTCGCTCCGGCAACCGCCTCCGCGGCCGTTGCACTGACAGGCCCTCGCGGTCTCTGCCAGGCAGCTTTCCGCGGCTCGCCGGCCCAGGACCGCCGGGTGAGGCGACGGCATTGGCCCGCAGGGCCCAGCGAGCGGGCGGGCAGGGCGTCGCGACAGGGCAAAGCCTGCCGGGAGGGGCACCAGGCGGTGCGGAGCAGGTACCCCGCGGTGATCGCGCCCGCGGGGCCTCGAAGCGCGGCGCGAAGCGCCCGTACACGGGACCTGCGCGCCGCGGCGGGCCGCCCTTACCCCTCCCCGTCCACCGGCACGCCCATGACCTCCCGCGCATGGCGGTTCGGGACCATGCCCAGGGCCCAGGCCTGCCAGCCGTCCTCCAGGCGGATGCCGCGGGACAGCATCACGGAGAAGGCCTCCGCGCAGTCCTCCAGCCTGGCGTCGCGGGAGGGGTGCGGGGCGGCCAAGAGGCGGGTCAGCTCCTCTTCGGCGACGGCGACGCCGACCTCGAAGCCCCCGGGCGAGGCGTACGGCAGCAGCGTGCAGCGCAGAAACGCCGCCCAGTCCGCGCCGCGCCGGTCCCCGTACGAGGCGAACAGCTCGCCCGCCTCGTCGCACAGCCGAAGCGCCTGGGCGGCCCGGCTGTTGCCCGCGTCGATCACCGCCAGCTCCAGACAGGTCCAGGCCGCGCCGTGCGCCACGCCGATGCGGGCGAAGTCGGCGCGGGCGTCGGTCAGCAGCTGGCGTGCAAAACCGGAGTTGCGCAGATTGCCGGTGCGGGCGGCGCGCTGGTCGCGGGTGACCCGGCCCGAGTGGTGGCGGGCGCAGGCCAGCCCGTACACATCCCTCATCCGGGAGAACATCGTCCGCGCCCGCTCCAGCTCCCGCACCGCCTGATCGTGGTCGCCGCGCTCCTCCAGCGCCTGCCCCAGGTAGTACAGGGTCCATGCCTCGCCGCGCGCGTCCTCGCTGTCGCGGTGCCGCGACAGGGCCTGGCGCAGCTGGTCCACCGCCGCCGGCGCATCGCCGTCCACCAGGCGGGCACGGGCGAGCTGGGTCAGCGCCCAGGCCTCGCCGCGGCCGTCCCGCAAACGGCCGTACAGCTCAAGCGCGGCCCGCAGCTCCGACTCCGCGCGCGGCACATCGCCCATCCGCAGACACACCTGACCCAGCTGGAAGTGGGTCCACGCCTCGCCGTGCGGGGACTCGTTCTCCCGGTGCAGCTCCATGGCGTCGGCCAGCAGGGCCAGCGCCTCCGCGAGGTTCGCCCGGTCGCGTTCTACCGCCGCGAGGGCGTGCAGCGACCAGGCACGGTCGCCGGACCGCTCCTCCGTGGACTGGAGCGCCGCCGCCTCGCGCAGTTTCGCCGCCGCCTCCGTCAGATTGCCCTGGTGGTGCAGGGTGATGCCGAGCGAACAGAGCGCGAGCGCCTCGCCCGGCTCGTTGTGCGCCTCGCGGTAGAGGCCGACGACGGATGTCAGGGTGGTGCGGGCCGTGTCCAGCTCGCCGAGCTGACGGGCGGCGATGCCGGTGCGGTACTGCACCGAACGTTCCAGCAGCCCCTGGCCCACCGCCTGCGACAGCTCGCTGATCTCACCGAGCCGGTACAGATCGCCGCGCAGCAGGCAGTAGTCGCACAGCGCGCCCAGCAGGCTCAGCACGGACTGCTGGTTCACACCCTCCGCGTGCCGCAGGGCTGAGGTGATGAAGCTTGACTCGTCGTCCAGCCAGCGCAGCGCCGCGTCCAGTGAGGGGAAGCCGTGCGCCCCGAACCGGCCCGCACGCGTCGACCGCTTTCCGTCGACCATGTGGATCACGGCGCCGGCCAGCTCCGCATAGTTCTGGATGAGCCGTTCCTGCGCGGCGGTGCGGTCGGCGGGCTGCTCCTCGGCGAGCAGCCGGGCGCGGGCGAAGGCCCGTACGGCGTCGTGCAGCCGGTAGCGGCCGGAGCGCACCGGGTCGATAAGGCCGGCGCGTGCCAGCTCTGTCAGCAGCCGCCGCGCCTCCTGGTCGTCGTCGGCGAGCAGCGCGGCCGCGGCGGCGGCGCCCAGGGAGGCCCGTCCCACCAGGGCGAGCCGCCGCAGCAGGCGTCGGGCCGGCGCCGGCAGCCCGTCGTAGCGCAGCCGCAGGGCACGCTCCAGCGGATCGCCGTCGCCCTGCGCCGTGGCGAGGTCCAGTGCCTGGCCTTCGCCCTGCGTCCCGCCTTCGCCCAGCGCCCGGCCGTCGTTCTGCGCCGCGGCGAGGTCGGCGGCGAGCTGCTGCACGGAGCGTGCGGGGCCGAGCGAGGAGCCCGCGACGCGCAGCGCGAGCGGCAGCCCGCCGCACAGCTCGCGCACCCGCTCGGCGGCCTGAACGTCGTACGGCCCGGTCTCCCCGTCTTCCGCGGACGCCCGCAGCAACTCCTCGGCGCCGGCCGGGTCCAAGGGGTCCACCGGCAGCTGGTGCACCCAGGCGGGCAGATCGTCCGGCAGCTTCATCCGCTCGGGGGCGGTGACCAGCACCAGGCTGTCGGACCGTTCCGGCACCAGCGTGCGCACCTGCTCCGGATCGCTCGCGTCGTCGAGCACCACGGTCACCGGCACCCCGGTCAGATGCTGGTGGTACAGCTCGCCGAGCCGTCGCACCTGATGGCCGGCGGAGGCGCGTTCGGCGGCACGCTCACGGAACAGCAGCTGCTCGCGCGGCGCGCCCAGCCGGTTCAGCAGATGCAGCAGGGCGTCCCGGGTGGACAGCGGATGCTCGCTCCCGCCGCGCAGATCGACCAGACACGCGCCCTTGAACTGATCCTTGAGATGGTGCGCCGCCCGCACCGCGAGCGCGGTGCGGCCCGCGCCGGGCGCGCCGTACAGCACGACGACCGTGGGCCGGGTCCGCGTCGAGGCCCGTGCGGCGTGCACCCACTGGGCGATCTGCGTCAGCTGGTCGCGGCGGCCGGCGAACGGCCCCTCGGGCTGGGGAAGATGCGCGAACGACTGCTCCAGCGCGGACCGGCGGCGTGCGGCGGCGCTGCGGTTCCCGCCGCGCAGCTGCGGCTGGCGTACGGGGTCCGCCTGCTTCGACGTCGTACGGGTGGCGGAGGCGAGCATCCGCTGCTGGTCAAGGAACGGCCGGATGCCCCGTACCTCCAGCGCGGTCAGCCACTGCAGCCTCAGCTGCTCGGGGCCGCCGGGGCGGCCGAGGGCCGCGGCCCTGCGGTGCGCGGCTGGCCAGTGGGCGGCGGTCACCCTGGCGACCGTGGTCGCGGCCCCCGCGACCGCGACCACGGCTCCGGCGCCCAGGGCGGTGCCCGTCGCGGTGCCCAGAGCCATGTCCGCGCCGAAGGCGGCGACCGCGGCAACGGCCGTCACCAGAGCGGGAGTCGACATGTTCTGCCGGCTGAAGCGGGCGGACAGCGGCTGCTGACCGGCCTCCGCCTCGGCCACCGCCCGCTCATACGCTGTGTACTCCTCCTGGGCGTTCGCCGCCATGCTGTCCAGCGCGCTCCGCGCGCGTGCCAGCAGCACCCCGGAATCACCGCGCCCGCCCGTCCGCCGCAGCTCTTCCTCCACCGCCCGTGCCAACAGCCGCTCGGCATCCGCCCGGTGGCTGTCCCGCATATGCGTCCCCCTCAGAGAGCCAGTTCCTGTACAGGCGTCAAGTGTGCTGTGAGACAGGCGGAAGCGCGAGGGAGCGTGGAGGGGTGCGACCGGGCGTGCGGTTTGGCCGATGCCTCTGAGGCAGGGCCGTACGGGGTTGTCAAACCGTTGCCGCCATGCGTGCAACTGTGACGAATCACGCATCCGGTATGCGGTGTCTTCTCCTGATTGCCCCCATGGTCCCGTTGCGGTTTAGACCAATTGTCCTCTAGGAAAGGCCCGGGGGCGTGAAGATCAGTACACATCGGTTCACTTCGCAGGAAGTGCCTGCCCGCCCCGCCGATTTCACGAAGGGGGAACGTCTTGCCCGCCACATTTCTGACCAGGCGGCAGATCCTCGCCGGCATAGCCGTCGCAGGGGCCACCGGAGCACTCGCCACCGTCATCCCGCCGCATACGGCGTACGCCGCGGACTCCGGCGACAGCGAGCGCCTGCCCGACACCGACCGCGCCAAAGCCGTACGCGCCTACCGGCTCGGCGGCAGGGCCGTGCGCGAGCAGGCTGCCGCAGCCCTCGCCGGAACCGCTTCCCTGAGCACCTTCATTTCCACGGGACTGGCCGAGGCCACCGCCGAGGACAACCGTTTCGCGCTCCTCGAGGGCCTGGCCTATTCCGGGAAATCCACTCAGAAAGCAGTCGGCGAGGCTCTCTCCTCCGGCGACGACGCCATCTCCGGCTTCCTCAAGGACGGTTTCCGGCAGCCGCTGCTGACCGACCTGCGCGTCGAGGTCTTCCGGGTCATGCGCAACGCCGGCCGGGCCGTCGAGCGGGAGGGCTCCGCAGCCCTGGAGAAAGGCACTCAGGAAGCCCTCTCCGCATTCCTTGTCGAGGGGCAGTACACCGCTCTTGAGGAAGACGAGAGGGTCGAGGTCTTCAGGATTCTCAAGACCGCCTCGCCGGAGGTGCGGAAGTACGCCGAGCGGGCGCTGAAGGACGGCACCCCGAAGGCCATTCACGACTTCCTCACCACCGGCCAGCACATCGCGCGCGCCCGCGATGAGGAGCGCGCCACGATCGACCAGCTCGTCGCGATCGTGGAACGCGAAGGCAGGAACGCAGCGCTCAAGACGGAGAAGGCCGTCGCCGCCTCCGAGCACGCCAAGCAGGCCGCCGCCAAGGCAAAGGCGGCGGCGCTGAAGGCGGCCGAGGAGGCGAAGGCGGCGCAGAAGGACGTCCGCAAGTCGGCCCGCGCGGCCGATGCGGCGGCGTCGGCCGCGCGCGGGGCGGCGGGGGCGGCCCAGACCGCCATCAGCGCCTCCCGCGCGGCGCAGTCCGCCTCCGCCCGGGCGGCGCAGTCGGCGCAGGCGGCCGCCGCGGCCGCCGCCCAGGCAGGGCAGGCGGCATCCCGCGCCTACCACGCCGCCATCGCCGCTTCCGGAGACGCCTCCAAGGCGTCCGCGGCCCGCAAGGCGGCCGAAGGCGCCCGCGACGCGGCCAAGAAGGCACGCACCGCGGCCAAGGCGGCCGACCACGCGGCCACTGCGTCAAAGCAGGCTTCGGCCGCCGGCGCGGCGGCGGCGTCCGCCGCGAACAACGCCGCCGCGGCGGCCAGCGCCTCGGCCGACGCGGCGGCGGCGGCCGGAGCGGCGACCAGCCACGCCCGCCGGGCCCGTGAAGCGGCCCAGGAGGCGAACAGCCAGGCCGCTCTCGCCAGCCGCGCGGCGGGAACCGCGCAACGTCTCGCCAACAGGGCCGCGTCCGCCGCCTCCGCCGCACGCGCCGCCGCCAACTCGGCGGCCGACCACGCCGACAAGGCGGCCGACGCCGCCGAGGAGGCCGCCAAGCACGCGGGCCAGGCCATTGACTACGCCAAGCGGTCCACCGCCTACGCCAACGCCGCCGTACAGGCCGCCACTGCCGCGTCCGACGCGGTGAAGCAGGCCCAGGAGGTGGAGAAGGCGGCCCGTGAGGCGGAGGCTGACCGCATCCGGCAGGACACCGAAGTCGGCGTCGAGGTCGCCCGGCTGGCGGCCCAGCAGGAAAAGGAGAACATCGAGCGCGTCGGGAAGCGGCAGAGCCAGAGCGGCCAGACGTCCCAGGAGATCACCGACCTCATCACCCAGGCCGAGAAGGCGCTGAAGGAGAACGACAGCCCCAGAGCCGTCAGGTTCGGCCGGAAGGCGGCGGTCAAGCTTCTCGACAGCCATGGCACGTGGACGCGGGAGGCGGCGGAGTTCGCCCTGGCCGGGACCGACTACGACGTCCTGAACTGGATTGACGCCGGCCGTCAGGCCGCAGAGCGGCAGGACGACCGGGAGAGCGTGCTGGCGCTGGCCGAAGTCGCCTCCCCCGATGTCGCCGCGGCCGCCGCGCAGGCGCTTCAGAGCGACGACCCCGACGCCGCCCGGACGTTCCTCGAACACGGCATGATCACGGCGTCGGAGACCGAGAGCCGTGTCGCCATCTTCAAGATCCTGGGACAGAACCCCGGAAGGGCGGTCACGTCCCGGGCCGAAGCGGCCCTGTCCGACGGCAGCCCGGAAGCGATGTACCGCTTCCTGACGGTCGAGTACACAGAGGCCATCAAGGAAGACGACACCGTTGAGATCTTCAAGATGCTCAACACGGGCGGGGCGTACCTCAAGGCCGCCGCGACGATCGTCCTTGAGGGCTCCGCGCAGATGCGCAGGAAGTTCATGGCCAGGGACCGGTTCAATGTGGCGCGCCTGGACCAGGACTCCGCCGCGCACGTGGCGTCGGTGCGAGCCGCCATCGCGCACGCCGCGAACATCGCGTACCAGGCACTGGAGGACGCCGCACGTGCCTCGAAGGCCGCGGCCGAGGCCCGCAAGGCGGCCAAGGAGGCGTCGGACTGGGCGGCCAAGGCCAAGAACTACGCCTCCGACGCCGCGCGTTCGGCGAAGGAGGCGAGGGCCAACGCGGACGCCGCCGATGCTTCGGCGGCCGACGCGCGCACGTCGGCCGAGTCGGCGAAGAAGGCCGCCACTGTGGCCCGTTCGGCCGCCCGGCGGGCGAACTACTCCGCCAACCAGGCGTGGGACTCAGCCAGGCGGGCGCAGCGGTCGGCCGCATCGGCACAGGCCTCGGCGTCCCGGGCGCAGGCCTCGGCGGCACAGGCGGGGAAGGACGCCCAGGCCGCTTCGGCGGCGGCCAGCGAGGCGCACAGCATCGCCGAGAAGAAGCGGAAGGAGGAGATCGCCGCCGCGGCGCGGGAGGCCGCCCGGAAGGCGAAGGAGAACAAGGAGAAGGGGGCGGATCCTTCCGACACCCCGGACAGCGACCACTCCAAGAAGGACAAGGAAGGGGAGTTCCTGGGGCTGACGGCGCAGGAGTGGTCCGACTACTCCAGCACCGTGAGCACATGGACCGGTACGCTTGCCACGGCGGCCGGCGCCATCGCCCTCATTCCCGGCCCGCACACGCCGTTCTTCGCGGGCGCGGCCACCGTGCTCGGCGGCATCTCCGTGGCCGCGGGCGGAGTGACGGCCATCGCGGACTACTTCGCCGGCGGCGACTGGAAGAAGTCCCTGGGCACGTTCGCCGTGTCGGCCATGTTCTTCGGCAAGGGCCGGGCTGTCAGCTGGGCTTCCAAGAAGGTCGAGGGGCTCAAGGGGATCGCGGACACCTTCGGATCGAAGCTTTCCGGCGTCCTGGAGGACGGGGCGATGTCCGTGGTCGGCTGGCTCGGATAGGGCCGGGAAAGGCAAGCTGAACACCGTCTGACGGCGGGTGGGTGATCATATGCGTACGTCACCCGCCCGCCGTGCCGCAAGATGCCCCCGACCCGGGAACTGCTATGTCTCAACTTTCCACCGCGCAATGGTGTGTGATCGCGGTCCTTTCGGGCGTGGCCGCCGTCGGATCGGCCTTTCTGTTCTTCCCCGGGCGGAGGATGCGCGCCACCATGACCGTGGGCCCCGTTGTCGCGGTTCCCGCCCTGTATGTCCAGGCGGTCGCCCGGGACCAGGGCCTGCGGGAGTCGTTCATTCTCTACTTCATCGTCATGGTGACGTTCGTCCTCCTCATGGCCATGAGCCGTGGCTACATCAGGCGGAACACCGAGCGGTACCACAGGGGGGAACCCCTTGAGGAGTACCCGCTGTGGAAGTCGGCGCTGGTCGTGCTGGTGCTGTCCGCTGTGGCCATCCCCCTCATGGTCGTACTCCTGTAGCGGTCGCCGGCCCCGGCCCTGACCCTGACCCCGGCCCTGACCCCGACCGCCGGCAGGCGTCCGACTTCTGCCGCGCCTTCGACGCGGACACGCTCGTGACGTCCGCCGCCGGTCAGCCGGCTTCGTCGAGTTTCCGGTGCAGCGTGGCGGCGAAGTCCTCGGCGGCCATCAGCTGGGCCCGCAGCTTCTCGCAGCGCGCCTCCGCGACCTTCTGGTACGAGTCAAGCCGCTCGCGCAGGCGCTGCCGCTCGACCTCGTCCGGGGCGTCGTCGGCGGCGGCGCCGTCAGTGGCGGCGATGCGGTCGATGATCTCCAGCAGATCCCGCATCTCCTCCAGGGAGAAGTCCAGCGGCTTCATCCGGCGCACCACCATGAGGCGGTCGACGTCGGCCTCGGTGTAGAGGCGGAAGCCGCCCTTGCTGCGGGCGGACGGCGTGACAAGGCCCACGTCCTCGTAGTGGCGGATCGTGCGGAGCGACAGACCGGTTCTCTCGGCAACCTCACCGATCTGCATCTGCCGTGCCTGGTCCGCCATTGCCTGCCTTCTCCGTCCCGCTGTGCGCGCTGTGATGGGCTGACTCCACCCCAGATACGTGTCTGGAATCACAGCCCCAACGCCCCGTTTACCTGCATTTCACAAGCCATAAGTCGCACTCTGCCCTCACGTCAGGGTAGAGTCATGGGTGTTCACCGCCCTTGTGGCCCCCAGCGGGCCGCACCCGGGCGGCGACCCAAGGCTTCCGGGCAATGATGCCCGACCGGCGGCCTCCCGGCCGCCTCTCCCACCGGCAGGGCCCCCGTCGAGGCCGGGCCGCCGGGGACTCCCCTCGGTAACGGAGTCGAGTACGAAGCGCATGTACGTCCAGCGGTTGGGCGTGTGTGCCCGGAACAAGAAACGGTTGCATGTCCTCACCGCTCGCCGCTGTGCCCAAGTTGTCCAAGCCCGACTGGCTCGCCTCCCCCAAGATCTTCCGTACCGAGGTCCTCGCCGGCCTCGTCGTCGCCCTGGCCCTGATCCCCGAGGCGATCTCCTTCTCGATCATCGCGGGCGTCGACCCGGCGGTCGGGCTCTTCGCCTCCTTCACCATGGCCGTGGTCATCGCGGTCGTGGGCGGCCGCAAGGCGATGATCTCCGCCGCGACCGGCGCGATCGCCCTGGTGATCGCGCCGCTGAACCATGAGTACGGCCTCGGCTATCTGATCGCCGCCGTGATCCTGGGCGGTCTGATGCAGATGGCCCTGGGGGCGCTGGGCGTGGCCAAGCTGATGCGGTTCATCCCGCGCAGCGTGATGGTCGGCTTCGTCAACGCCCTCGCCATCCTGATCTTCATGGCGCAGGTGCCGGAGATGAGCGACGTGCCGTGGGTGGTCTATCCGCTGATCGCGGCCGGCCTGCTGATGATGGTCTTCTTCCCTAAGCTGACCAGCGTCGTCCCGGCCCCGCTGGTGTCGATCGTCGTCCTGACCGTGATCACCATCGGCGCGGGGCTCGCCGTGCCGACCGTGGGCGACAAGGGCGAGCTGCCGTCCTCCCTGCCGGTTCCGGGGCTGCCGGATGTGCCGTTCACCATGGACACGCTGACGACGATCGCCCCGTACGCGTTCGCCTTCGCGCTCGTCGGCCTCATGGAGTCGCTGATGACGGCCAAGCTGGTCGACGACATCACCGACACCCACTCCAACAAGACCCGCGAGTCCATCGGCCAGGGCATCGCCAACGTCGTCACCGGCTTCTTCGGCGGCATGGGCGGCTGCGCGATGATCGGCCAGACCATGATCAACGTGAAGGTGTCGGGGGCCCGCACCCGACTGTCGACCTTCCTCGCCGGCGCCTTCCTGATGGTGCTGTGCGTCGTCTTCGGGCCGGTCGTCTCCGACATCCCGATGGCCGCCCTGGTCGCCGTCATGATCATGGTGTCGGCCGCCACCTTCGACTGGCACTCCATCGCCCCGAAGACGCTCCAGCGGATGCCGCTGGGCGAGACCACCGTCATGGTCGTCACCGTCGCCGTCGTCGTCGCCACGCACAACCTGGCCATCGGCGTGATCGTCGGCTCCATCACCGCCATGGTCGTCTTCGCCAAGCGGGTGGCCCACATGGCCGAGGTGACCGGAGTCGTCGACCCGGACGGCAACCAGGTCGTGTACGCGGTCACCGGCGAGCTGTTCTTCGCCTCCTCCAACGACCTCGTCTACCAGTTTGACTACAAGGACGACCCGGACGACGTCGTCATCGACCTGTCCGACGCCCACATCTGGGACGCGTCCTCGGTCGCCGCGCTCGACGCGATCGAGACCAAGTACGCCCAGCGCGGCAAGAAGGTCACCATCATCGGCCTCAACAAGCCCAGCGCGGACATGCACGGCAAGCTCGCCGGACAGCTCACCAGCCACTGAGCACCGACCCGCCTCCGCCGACTGCCCGTTGTGGCCTGGCGGAGGCGGTGTCCCGCGGGCGCCAGAGCCCGCACCCGCCGCGCTTCGGCCGTGCCAGCCCGGACCCGGGCCGCAGCACGTAACGGCGGCGCGCGCCGCCGGCCGCGTCACGACCGCTCCCGACATGCCCGCACGGCCCGGCTGCCAACCCGCCCGAACAGGGGATGCGGGCGGGTTCTCCGGTTTCCTGACGCTCCCTTGATCCCCCCCGCGATCATTCACATGACCTGCACATCCGGATGTGCGTCACCCGTACCCAAGGAATCCGGAATGCACGGGATCCCGCCCGGTGCCCGCTCCTGCCGGGCGTCGTGACCGAGGCGCCCCGTCCCGTCGTTCCGGCCGGACCGTACAAGGGGGATCAATCCATGGACGAGCTCTACGGTCAGCTCCGGTCTGCCGTGGCCCGGTTGTCCGGGCTCACCGAGGCGCTCGACGGCGTCGACCCCGCCGTCGGGCAGGGCGCGCTGCGGCCCGCGCCGGCCGAGCACATCGACGGCGTCTTCGCGTCCGTCGCCGCCTCCGCCCGGGTCGAGCTGCTGGAGGTACGGCCCGAGGCGCCGCATGCCCAGGGCGCTCCCGGGCCCCGGGCCGCCGTGCGGCACCAGGTGATCGTCGAATCCGGGGTGGCCCAGGCCGCCTGCAGGGTGCTCGGGCGCGGCGTCGAATTGCGGACCGCCGCGCTGCTGCCGGTCCGGATCGCGGTCGCCGACCGGGACGTGCTGGCGCTCGCCGTCGGGCTGACGGAGACCAGCGGCTGACTGCTGACGGACCGCCACTCCGACGCCGCCGCCCGCGCCGCCGCTCGTTTCGCCGACAGCTGGTGGCCCCGGGTGCACCGCTACGCGCCCGTCGCCACCGCCGCCGAGTCCACCACCGAGGCCGCCGTGATCGCCGGCCTGGTCCAGGGCCTCACCGATGAGTCCGTCGCCCTCCGCATCGGGGTGACCCCGCGCACCGTACGCCGGCAGCAGATCGCGCACGATGACAGGCATGGTGACGGTGGCGTCGGTGGAGTCGTCTTCAATGACGTGGCTGGAGTGCCTCCCGAAACGCTGAGCAAGTGCTGTCGAAGCTGGTGAACAAAGCCACGGTGAGGGGTTCTGGCCGACGGTGGCCTGGTGTCGAACGCCTTCACGTTCTGTTCGCGGCCGACCGGCCGGCGTCGACCGGAATGCTGTGCTCCGACTGCCTCAAAAACTGTTCCAGCGGATCCAGAATTTGGCTGGGCTCGCTCACAGATTAATTCTCGCAGTGGCCGCAGTGGCGTTATTCCGCCCACTCAAGCCGATTCGACGTGCTACTGTCGTGCTCAGTTGCAGTTGTGGTTCCCAGTACCTCAGGTGCTTCGGTCGGCGTTCGTGCCGCTGAAACATTCCTGTTAATTCCGGTCTTTTCCGGTCGGGGTAATCATCGCGGCGACATGGCATTCACACCGTGTGGATGCCGGTGCACTGCACCCGAAGGAGAATGGCATGAGTTCAGGTACCGTGAAGTGGTTCAACTCGGAAAAGGGCTTCGGCTTCATCGAGCAGGACGGTGGCGGCGCTGATGTGTTCGCCCACTACTCGAACATCGCCGCCCAGGGCTTCCGTGAACTGATCGAAGGCCAGAAGGTGAACTTCGACATCGCGCAGGGGCAGAAGGGCCCGACGGCCGAGAACATCGTTCCTGCCTGACGCGACTGACGTACGTGCAGATGGGGCCCGCATCCTTCGGGGTGCGGGCCCCATCTGCATACATCACGCGGCGGCGGTCTCCTCCGGGACAACTCTGACGAAGCTGTATGCCGCGGCACCCGAAGATCGAGGCCGCCTTTTCCGCAGGCGCCTGCGCAGACTGAACGCGATCAAGTCCTTTTTCGCGTTCCATCCGGCCAATTCTTGCGATTCTCCGCGCCGCTCATCGCTGCGGAAAATTCCTTGATGTGTGCCGTATCAAGGAAGGTTCCGCATGAACCGCACACGCACGAGCAACCGCTTTTCCCGCACCCGTGACCGCAACGCCGGCTCAGAAAAGAGCAGCCACTTCGGCTCGCCGAGCGCGAGCCGTCCTGGCAGGCCGGCCCGATCCGGTGGCCGCAACGTGCGACCCGCCCGGTCGCAGGGCGAGTTCGCCCTCCCCAGGACGATCAGCCCCGCGCTTCCCGCCGTGGAGAGGTTCGCGGATCTCGACATGCCCGGGACGCTTATGGCCGAGCTCGGCTCGCACGGCGTGACCGTGCCGTTCCCGATCCAGGCCGCGACGCTTCCGAACTCCCTCGCCGGCCGCGATGTCCTGGGCCGGGGACGCACCGGCTCGGGCAAGACGCTCGCCTTCGGCCTGGCTCTGCTGGCCCGTACAGCCGGGCGGCGTGCCGAGGCCGGGCAACCGCTCGCGCTGATCCTCGTACCGACCCGCGAGCTGGCGCAGCAGGTCACCGACGCGCTCACCCCCTATGCCCGCTCCGTGCGCCTGCGGCTGGCCGCGGTCGTGGGCGGGATGCCGGCCGGCAGGCAAACGGCCGCTCTGCGCAACGGCGCTGAGGTCCTCGTCGCCACACCCGGACGCCTCAAGGACCTGATCGATCGCGGCCACTGCCGACTGGACAAGGTGGCCGTCACGGTCCTTGACGAAGCCGACCAGATGACCGACATGGGCTTTATGCCGCAGGTCACCGCTCTGCTCGACCAGGTGAGCCCCGGAGGGCAGCGCATGCTGTTCTCCGCCACCTTGGACCGCAATGTCGACCTGCTTGTGCGCCGCTACCTCAACGACCCCGTGGTTCACTCCGTCGACCCCTCGGGTGGCGCGGTCACCACGATGGAGCACCATGTGCTCCTGGTCCACGGCGCCGACAAGCACGCGGCCATTACCGAGATCGCCGCACGCGACGGCCGCGTGATCCTCTTCCTCGACACCAAACACGCCGTCGACCGCCTGACCGAGCATCTTCTGAACAGCGGGGTGCTGGCCGCGGCCCTGCACGGCGGGAAGTCCCAGCCGCAGCGCACCCGCACGCTGGCACAGTTCAAGACGGGCCACGTCAGCGTGCTGGTGGCGACCAACGTCGCCGCACGCGGAATCCACGTCGACAACCTCGACCTCGTCGTCAACGTCGATCCGCCGACCGACCACAAGGACTACCTGCACCGCGGCGGCCGCACGGCCCGTGCCGGCGAGTCCGGCAGCGTCGTCACCCTGGTCACCCCCAGCCAGCGCCGGAGCATGACCCGCTTGATGGCAGCGGCCGGCGTCGTTCCGCAGACCACCCAGGTCCGCGTAGGCGAGGAGGCCCTGCACCGCATCACGGGCGCGCAGGCTCCCTCCGGCATCCCCGTCGTCATCACCGCACCGGCGGCCGAACGCCGCCGCAAGCGCGGAGCCGCCTCACGCGGCCGACGCCGTCCCGCTTCGATGACCGGGCGGGCGCCCGCAGGGCCGTCCGCAGGGCCGTCCGCATCCGGTGTGGCGGCCTAGGACCTTCGTGATCAGGAAGTTGACCCATCTCTGCAGGAGGCACCTCTTGACACTGGTCCAGATGCACCCCCGTCCCACCACCCCCAACGCAGTCCAGACGCTGGCCGATCCCACGGCCCCGGCCGGACCACAGGTCTGGGATGCGATGACCGTCGAGGTCGCGCTCTTCCTCATGGCCGCCGCCCGCACTCGCCACCTGGTCATCTGCGACGAGGACGGCCAGCGCACCGGACGTGTCACCCTGGCCCGCCTCACCGATGTCCGTGCCAGCCCCGACTACACGGACCGGATCCGCCTGCGCGATGTTGCCGGCGACTCGGGCTCCGAAGCCGACTACCCGATGCGCCGCCTGTCGCTCGAAGACCACGGCAGTGCCGCGGGCGCGCTCGCTCTCTTCCGCTGAACGACCCCTTACCCCGCACGGCCCCGTCCGCTCCTTCCCTGTGAGGCATCATGCGCTGTGTCATCGCCCGCTTCCCGTTCGACCTGACCAAAAGCGGCGTGCTGGAATCGATGAAGGGCGTCAAGCCCGAGCCGGTCACCGACGACCTCGTCATCATCGGAGGACGCCACTACCCCGCCAAACAGGTCGGACAGGTCATCACCCGACAGGACCGCCGAGACTTCAGCGCCGTCGAGGTCCTGAGGGCCATGACCCGCCTCGGCTTCACCTGCCGCACGCGCCCCACCGCCGAACCCGCTCCCGTGACCAGCCCCTACCAGCGGGCTTCCGCCATGCTCGGCACGCAACCCATCCGCCTCAACTACGGCCAGGTGTGAGCCGAAGCCGAACAGCGCCGTGATACGCGACGGGAACATACCGGAGGGTCTCATCGCCCGCCTCGTCCCGGTGGGCGGTGAAACAGCCGTCACATGGCTGAGCCCGGAGCGGTCGCAGTGACAGCGGTTCGGGGGCCGTCGGTGTGGCAGGGGGGAGCTGCCCGTTGCCGAAAACGGGTCCCGGGTCACGACGCCGCCCAACGAATCGGTGCTGGAGACCGTGCCCGCGCCTTCGAGCGCTCCGTCTCGTTCGACAGTCGAGCGAGGATCAGGCCGAGGGCTTCGGCTGGCCGTGACCGCGGAGTTCTTCGTTGATGCGCTGGGCTTCCTCAAGCTGATCCTCAAGGATGATGATGCGGCAGGCGGCCTCGATGGGTGTGCCGGCGTCGACGAGTTCGCGAGCCCGGCCGGCAATGCGCAGCTGATAGCGGGAGTAGCGGCGGTGGCCGCCTTCGGACCGCAGCGGGGTGATCAAGCGGTGCTCACCCAACGCGCGCAGGAAGGCTGGCGTGGCGCCGAGCATCTCGGCAGCCCGGCCCATGGTGTAGGCGGGATAGTCGTCGTCGTCGAACTTGTCGTCGGGGCGGGTACTGCGAGGGGGCATAGACCTCTTCTTCCGGGGACGCATCGAGGGGCCCGGACGCCAACTGGCGCCCGGGCCCCGAGCCTTCAACACCATCTGCCGGCTGACTGCACCGGCCTTCTTTGTCCGCAGGTCCACCCGCCAGGGCGGGGCTGCGGGGATCGCGGTTGCGTGACCGGGGACCACCTTCCAATCCGGGGTCTGCGGTACCCGGGCGGACATCGTCCCGACCCCGGGCGATCCTGATGGCGTTCTGCTCCTTACCTCTTCGATCAATCTGTACTGGCCGGTGACACGGTACTGCTGTGCGGCCCCTTGGGCCGCTCGACCCGGCAGCCAGCGGAAGAACCCACCACTTACGGCTCCACCGCTCCGCTGCCGGGCCGCTCCTGCATTGACCTGCTTGCACGGCAGTTCGTCTCTGCCGCATCCAACTGACTTCCGGGCTACGCAGAAAACACTAACCCCCGCCGACGCCAATGTCTACTCCTGCCCCTACAGATTTTCTGCTGTGTCGACATGCCTGATTCTGCCTCTCCCGCATCCGGAAGGGTTGCCTGTCTGGTTGAGGCCCTGCGCATGAGCGAGACGGAGACAGCCCGTGGCGCATCTGCTGCAAGGCCCGTCGTGGTGGAGGGCGACAACCCCTCCGGGTCACGCACGCCCGTGACGTCGCCCGCGCGCGCAGTGATTCCGTGGCGAACGCCTGGCGCGACAGGACAGCGAACGCGGCAGAGCGAAGTCGCCTCGGACGACACCCTCTCAACGGCCATGGCCGGATCTGGGGCAGGTGGACTGCGTCATGGGACGATGCAGGTATGAATCGACTGGCCGACTCTCAGTCGCCGTACCTGCTTCAGCACGCCTCCAATCCAGTGGACTGGTGGCCATGGGGGCAGGCGGCGTTCGACGAGGCGAAGCGACGCAATGCACCCGTACTGCTGTCGGTCGGTTACTCTTCGTGTCACTGGTGTCATGTGATGGCGCACGAGTCGTTCGAGGACGACGAGACCGCCGCGTATCTCAACGAGCACTTCGTGGCCGTCAAGGTCGACCGCGAGGAGCGGCCGGATGTCGACGCCGTGTACATGGAGGCCGTACAGGCGGCGACCGGGCAGGGCGGCTGGCCCATGACCGTGTTTCTGACCGGGGACGCGGAGCCGTTCTACTTCGGCACGTATTTCCCGCCCGCGCCCCGGCACGGCATGCCGTCCTTCCGGCAGGTGCTGGAAGGGGTGGCGGCCGCATGGGACGAGCGGCGTGAGGAGGTCGGGGAGGTCGCCGGGAAGGTCGTGCGCAATCTGGCTGCCCGCTCGCTCGCGTTCGGCGGTGAGGGTGCGCCCGGCGGGGAGGAGCAGGCGCAGGCGTTGCTGGCGCTGACCAGGGAGTACGACGACCGGTACGGCGGGTTCGGCGGCGCGCCCAAGTTTCCGCCGTCCATGGTGATCGAGTTTCTGCTGCGGCACGCGGCCCGCGCCGGAGCGGAGGGCGCGCTGCAGATGGCCGCCGACACCTGCGAGGCGATGGCGCGCGGCGGGATCTACGACCAGCTCGGCGGGGGCTTCGCACGCTACTCCGTGGACCGGGAGTGGACGGTCCCGCACTTCGAGAAGATGCTGTATGACAACGCCCTGCTGTGCCGGGCGTACGCGCATCTGTGGCGGCAGACCGGTTCCGAGCTGGCCCGGCGCGTGGCGCTGGAGACGGCCGACTTCATGGTCCGTGAACTGCGCACCCCGGAGGGCGGGTTCGCCTCCGCGCTCGACGCGGACTCCGACGACGGGACGGGCAGGCATGTGGAGGGCGCGTACTACGTGTGGACGCCCGAACAGCTCATCGCGGCGCTGGGGGAGGACGACGCCGAGTACGCGGCCCGTTACTTCGGCGTCACCCGTGAGGGCACCTTCGAGCGCGGGGCGTCCGTGCTGCAGCTGCCGCAGATCGGCGGGGTGCTGGACGCCGGCCGGGTCGAGGACATCCGGGCCCGGCTGCTGGCCGCGCGGGAGGAGCGGGCGCGGCCCGGCCGGGATGACAAGGTCGTGGCCGCCTGGAACGGGCTGGCGATCGCCGCGCTCGCCGAGGCGGGCGCGTACTTCGACCGGCCCGACCTGATCGAGCGCGCCACGGAGGCGGCCGATCTGCTGGTGCGCGTGCACCTGGACAAAGGGGCCCGGCTCGCCCGCACCTCCAAGGACGGCCGCGCGGGTGGGAACGCCGGAGTGCTGGAGGACTACGCGGACGTCGCCGAAGGCTTCCTCGCGCTGGCGGGCGTCACCGGCGAGGGCGTATGGCTGGAGTTCGCCGGGCTGCTGCTGGACATCGTGCTGGACCAGTTCGCCGGGGAGGGCGGCGCGCTGTACGACACCGCCCATGACGCCGAGCAGCTCATCCGCCGCCCGCAGGACCCGACGGACAACGCCGCCCCGTCCGGCTGGTGCGCGGCGGCCGGTGCGCTGCTGTCATACGCCGCGCACACCGGCTCCGAGGCGCACCGCAGCGCCGCCGAGGGCGCGCTCGGCGTGGTGAAGGCGCTCGGCCCGCGCGCGCCGCGGTTCATCGGCTGGGGGCTCGCGGTCGCGGAAGCCCTGCTCGACGGGCCACGGGAGGTGGCGGTCGTGGGGCCCGAGGCCGAGCCGGCGACCCGCGAGCTGCACCGTACGGCCCTGCTGGCCCCGGCGCCGGGAGCGGTCGTCGCCGTGGGGGAGGCGGGCGGCGAACCGGAGTTCCCGCTGCTGCGGGACCGGCCGCTCGTCGGAGGGCTGCCCGCCGCGTACGTCTGCCGCAACTTCACCTGCGACGCACCCACCACGGACGCGTCGGAACTCGCCCGCAAGCTCACCGGCTGACGCCGTCGCCGCCGCGGCACGCGCTGTCGGGCCGATTCCGGCTCAGAGAGTGAGGCCCCGCCCCAGCGTGTCCAGAGCCCTGTCGAGCAGCGCGGCCGGATCGTCGCGGCAGCCGCGCTCCGCCCAGTAGACCGCGGTCTCCTGGAGCGCCGACAGCGCGGCCGAGGTGAAGACCCGCGCCTGAAGGTCCGCCGGGTCGCGCCCCGTACGCTCCGCGATCACCGGGGCCAGCCGCCGGCCCGCCTGGGACATCGACTCCGCCATCCGCGCCCGTACGGCGGGGACTTCGGCCAGCAGCCGCGACCGCTGCTCCATCTCCTCCGGGGCCTCGGTGAACATCGCGCCCAGCGTCTGGTGCAGCAGGACCCGCAGCGACTCGATGGGCGGCTCGTCCGCGGGGCGGGCGCGCAGAGCCGTCTCCAGCATGGGGTCGTACCCGTCCGTGAGGACGACCGTCAGGACGATGTCCTCCTTGGTGGGGAAGTAGCGGAACACCGTGGACGGCGAGACCTCGGCCGCCTCCGCGATCTGCTCGACGGTCGTCGCCTCGTACCCCCGCTCGGCGATCAGCCGGCAGGCGGCCCGCCGGATCGCCAGCCGCGTCTTGATCTTCTTGCGTTCCCGCAGGCCGAGGGCGGCGGGCGCGGCGGAGGGAGGACGTGCGGGTGCGGCCATGCCGCCTATTGTCGTGCACCCTTCCCGGGCCGCCGGCAGACGCGTGCGCGGGCGCATGCCGGCATCTGGACCGGCTCGCTCCGGCCGCGTCGTCAGGATGATGTACACCTGGCGGCCGCGGCGTTGTGCGCCACGGCCGCCAGAAGGGTGCGGGGCCCGGTCAGGACGCCTGATAGGCGACCAGCGAGATGCCCACGTAGTGCACGACGAACGCCGCGAGTGTGAAGGAGTGGAACACCTCGTGGAAGCCGAACCACCGCGGTGAGGGGTTCGGGCGCTTGATCCCGTAGATCACTCCGCCCGCGCTGTAGAGCACACCGCCGACGATGACGAGCACCAGCACCGCGATCCCGCCGGCGCGCATGAAGTCGGGCAGGAAGAAGACGGCCGCCCAGCCCATCGCGAGATAGCAGGGTGTGTACAGCCAGCGCGGCGCGCCCACCCAGAAGACGCGGAAGGCGATGCCCGCCGCCGCGGCCGCCCATACCGCCCACAGCAGCGTCCGGCCGGTGGAATCCGGGAGAAGCAGCACGGTCAGCGGGGTATAGGTGCCCGCAATGATCAGAAAGATATTGGCGTGGTCGAGCCGGCGCAGCACGGCTTCGGCGCGCGGTCCCCAGTTCCCCCGGTGGTAGAGCGCGCTCACGCCGAACAGCAGACAGGCGGTGAGCACATAGACCGCACAGGCGATCCGGGCGCGGGTGGTGTCGGCGAGCGCCGTGAGCACCAGCCCGGCGACCACGACGGCGGGGAACATCCCGGCGTGCAGCCAGCCGCGCAGTCGTGGCTTCAGCAGATGGTGGTGGCGGTCCGCGGATATCTCGTTCTCGGCTGTCGTCGTTGCTGTCTCGGCTGTCTCGGCTGTCTCGGTCGCTTCGGGCACGGCGGCGGCAGTCATGACGGGATGGTACCTACGGAGCCGTAGGCGCAGGGCCCCGTCTTCGTCACAGCGTGCCGCCGCCTCCAGGCGAAACATGTGCCACACCCTGGCGAATCAGGAGTGACACACGAGTGGCCATGCTCACGTGAGAGGCCCTCTGGACATATGGGCAGCAGACATCGATGATCAGATGAGTGCGATCGGCACCGGATGAGCGCCAGAGATCCACACCGTGAAGCATCCGGGTCGCGGCCCCCAAGGGGCAACCAACTACAAAACCCCTCATTTAGGAGCAACCGTGGCGCGCGACATCGCGGCTCCCGACACCGTCCCCACCACCCACCAGGAGCTCATCGCCTGGGTAGACGAGATCGCAGCAATCACGCAGCCGGACAGCGTCGTCTGGTGTGACGGTTCCGAGGCCGAGTACGAGCGCCTGTGCGAGGAGCTCGTCGCCAAGGGCACCTTCCGGAAGCTCGATCCGATCAAGCGCCCGAACTCCTACTACGCGGCGTCCGACCCGACCGACGTCGCCCGGGTCGAGGACCGCACATTCATCTGCTCCGAGAAGGAGGAGGACGCGGGCCCCACCAACCACTGGAAGGCCCCCGCCGAGATGAAGGAGATCTTCACCGGTGAGAAGGGCCTCTTCCGCGGGTCGATGCGCGGCCGCACCATGTACGTGGTGCCCTTCTGCATGGGCCCGCTGGGCTCGCCGCTCTCCGCCATCGGCGTCGAGATCACCGACTCCGCGTATGTCGCGGTCTCCATGCGCACCATGACCCGGATGGGCCGGCCCGTCCTCGACGAGCTGGGCTCCGACGGCTTCTTCGTCAAGGCCGTCCACACTCTGGGCGCCCCGCTGGAGCCCGGACAGGCGGACGTCCCCTGGCCGTGCAACTCCACCAAATACATCTCGCACTTCCCCGAGACCCGCGAGATCTGGTCGTACGGCTCCGGCTACGGCGGCAACGCCCTCCTCGGCAAGAAGTGCTACGCGCTGCGCATCGCCTCGGTCATGGCGCGTGACGAGGGCTGGCTCGCCGAGCACATGCTGATCCTCAAGCTCACCCCGCCGGAGGGGGAGCCCCGCTATGTCGCCGCCGCCTTCCCCTCCGCCTGCGGCAAGACCAACCTCGCGATGCTGGAGCCCACGATCTCCGGCTGGACGGTGGAGACCATCGGCGACGACATCGCCTGGATGCGCTTCGGCGAGGACGGCCGGCTGTACGCGATCAACCCGGAGGCCGGCTTCTTCGGCGTCGCGCCCGGCACCGGCGAGCACACCAACGCCAACGCCATGAAGACGCTGTGGGGCAACGCCGTCTTCACCAATGTGGCCCTCACCGACGACGGCGACGTGTGGTGGGAGGGCATGACCGAGGAGCCCCCGGCCCACCTCACCGACTGGAAGGGCAACGACTGGACGCCCGAGTCCGAGACCCCGGCGGCCCACCCGAACGCCCGCTTCACCGTGCCCGCCGCGCAGTGCCCGATCGCCGCGCCCGAGTGGGAGGACCCCAAGGGCGTCCCGATCTCCGCGATCCTCTTCGGCGGCCGCCGCGCCACCGCCGTCCCGCTGGTGACCGAGTCGTTCTCCTGGCAGCACGGCGTCTTCCTCGGCGCCAACGTCGCCAGCGAGAAGACCGCCGCGGCCGAGGGCAAGGTCGGCGAGCTGCGCCGCGACCCGTTCGCGATGCTGCCGTTCTGCGGCTACAACATGGGCGACTACATGGCCCACTGGATCAAGGTCGGCGCCTCCGCGGACCAGTCCAAGCTGCCCAAGATCTACTACGTGAACTGGTTCCGCAAGAACGACGCCGGGAAGTTCGTCTGGCCCGGCTTCGGCGAGAACAGCCGTGTGCTGAAGTGGATCGTCGGACGTCTGGAGGGAACCGCCGAGGGCGTCGAGACCCCCATCGGCATCCTGCCGGCCAAGGGCTCCCTGGACACCGAGGGCCTGGAGCTGGCCGAGGAGGACCTCGACTTCCTGCTCAAGGTCGACACGGACGTCTGGCGTGAGGAGGCCGCGCTGATCCCCGAGCACCTCAACACCTTCGGCGACCACACGCCGAAGGAGCTGTGGGACGAGTACCGCGCGCTGGTGGCCCGTCTGGGCTGAGCCGGCCGGGCCGGCCCCGCTCCCGAATGCCGCGGCGGGCCTCCTGACTCCGCCCTGACCTGTGGGTCATCCCGGCCCGCCGCACACCACGGCCCCCGAAGCTCCCTCAAGCCTTCGGGGGCCGTACTGCGTACCCGGTATCTGGCATCTCGTGCCTGGTGTCTGCGAGCGGTCGCCGGTCAGCCGCCGTCCACATAGGCGCGGGCGGCGACCATCACATCTCTGAAGCGGCCTTCTGAGATCACCGTCAGCGGGGCTTCGTCCTCCAGCTGGGGATTCATCCCGATCAGCCAGGCCCGCGCGGTGTAGAGACTCTCCGCGTCCTGGATCAGCTGGAACACCTGCAGGGCGGCGCGCAGCCGCTCCTCCGCGTCCTGGCGGGGTACCGACTCGCCCGACGCCCACTTGCCGACCTGCCGAGGATCGCTGATGTTGGTGATCCGCGCGGTCAGCCGCTGGCCGAGATTGTCCTGCAGGAAGCGCGCGATGTCCGCGATGGACATGCGGACGGTCGCGGCATGGGCGCGCTCGGCACTGGCCGCACTCTTGGGCAAAACTCTGACGCCGACCTCGGGGCTCTGGGTGGTGGGCATAACGGCTCCCCCCTGCTCCCCCTGCGTGCGCCGGATGCGCGCAGCACCCGATTCCCTCGGTCTGCGGAAGCAGTTGATCGTCTTGGATGTAGCTGCTGCCAAGCTGGCTTGGTGTATGAAGGCTACCCGTAATCCACATCCAACTCCACTGCCTCTGCATAGAGTTCACCGGTCTTGAGTAGGCGTCAAGTGATTTCCCAACCTCGGCGTTGCCGTACTGAGCTGCGGAATCTGCGACTTTCCCGCGGCTGGGGCGGGGCGGCGGACTTGGCGGAATTCAGCCGTGTGGGCGAGTGGGGTACGCGGTGGTCTTCCGGTGGGTCAGCGGATGGTGAGTCCGTACTCCTCTGCCACCGTGCGCAGTTCCTCGGCCTCCGGCCAGATGGGCTGCGACTCGATCTCCTCAAGGTCGACATCGCTGAAGACGGCCCAGCACTGGCGCAGTCCGAAGCGGGAGCGGTAGGCGATCCCGTGGATCAGCCGGCCCTGCCGCTCCGTGCGCTGCGCTATCGCCCAGGCCGAGATCAGCCGGGTCACCCTGCGGTCCGGGCCCTGGATGCTCTCCTGCGTCAGGCAGTCGACGCCCAGCCGCCCCAACTGCTCCTTCAGCTCAGCAGAGAGTGTGAGCAGCGTCTGCTCGTCGTCGACGTCCAGGAACCGCGCCTCCTTGTCCGGCCGCAGCCGCACCAGCGTGTGCCGGGTGCGCCAGTCCCGCGGCAGATGGCCCGGCGGCATATAGGCCTGCTGCTGCCAGTCGTCGTCGATGACCGCGCGCAGCTCGGGAGCCACCCGGAAGGGGGCCAGCGCCTCGGCGAAGCAGCCGTCCAGCTCGGAGGCGCAGTACAGCGTGCCGTAGCTGACCAGGCTCCAGCGGCTGCCGCCCGAACGGCTGTCGTCCTCCGGGCTGATGTAGGTGTACTTGCGGGGGTCCTTCGCCTTTCCCAGCCGCCACACCCCGCGCTCCGGCGCCGGGATGAGTCTCGCTCCTAACACTGTCCCCTCGCTCATGCACCGCTCCTCATCCCGGTGATCGGTCAGGTTCGCCGTCTGCCGGCTCCCGAACGATCATCTTCTGACGCCGGGCACGCCCGAGGTGCGCACTTGGGCGATTCCACCAGGGGCGCACAAAGGACTTCAGGGGGCGCATTGCCGGAAGTCAGGGGGCGCGCGGCGGGCGCCGTCAGCCGGGGGCGGGCAGATCGAGGTCCGCGTCCAGCTCCAGCAGCGCGACGCCGGCGTCGCCCGCGATCGCCAGGGCCGGGCCGTGCGCCGAGAGCGCGCGGACCCGGCTGCCCGCGGCCAGCAGCAGGACACAGCGTGACGTCGCCGCGTCCCAGAAGCGGACCGTGCCGTCCCGGGCGGCGCTCGCGACGAACGAGCGGCGCGCGCCGGACGACGTCACCGCCGTCCAGGCGGCGACCGCCTCCACCGCCTCCGTATGCCCGCGCAGCACCGCGCCCAGCGGCGCGTACGTCGTGAGGTCCCACAGCCGTACGGTGCCGTCGTCGCCGCCGCTGACGAGGAACGGCGGCAGCGGGCCGCCGGGCCCCGGCCCGGCCCCGAAGGCGACGGCGTTGACGAAACCCTGACGGCAGGTCAGCACCCGGCCGGGGCCGCCGGACGCCGGCTCCGCCACCCGCACCGTCCCGTCAGTGCTGCCGGAGGCGATCCAGCCCCCGCCGCGCCCGTCGGACGCCGCGGCCACGGCGCGCACCCGGAAGGCGTGCCGCCAGCGCAGCAGCGGCTGCCCGGTCGTCAGATCCCACACCCGTACGGTGCGGTCGTCGCCGCCGCTCACGGCGACGGGCACCCCGCCGGAGGGCCCGGAGACTCCGGGGAGCCCGGACAGCACGGCCGACGCGAGGGACCGCACCGGCAGCGAATGCCCCTTGAGCGGAGGGAAGGCCTCGGCGGCGCGGCCGGGGTCCCGGGGAGCCGGGTCCCAGGCGCGTACGGCGCCGTCGGCCGCCGCCCACAGCAGCAGCCCCGGGCCGTGGGGCGTGGCGGGCGTCCACGCCAGAGCGGAGACCGGATGCCGCGGAGCCGTGCCGAAACCGGCGTCGGGCTCGCCGGTGCCGGTGTCCCACAGCTGCACCCGCGCCGAGGTGTAGCCGACCGCCAGCCGCGGTGCGGAGCGGCGGCCTCCGGCGACGAGCGTGGCCGTGACGGCCGAAGGCGTCGGGTCGACGCCGTCCGCGGCACGGCGCAGGTCGTGGCCGTCCCAGAGCCGCACCGTGTTGTCCCGCGCCACCGAGGCGAGCCGGGCGGGCCCGTCCGCGGGCAGAGCGCACAGCGCGGTCACGGCGTCCCCGTGCCCGGTGAGCCGCCCCGTACACCGGCGCGCGCCGACGTCCCACAGGTCGACGACGGTTTTGGGGCCCGCCGCGGCGAGCAGCTCCCTGCCGTCGTCGGACCGCAGGGCCATCAGGGCGGTGACGGGCTCTCCCTCGCCGGGCAACACGGCCCGCACCCCGCCGGAGCCTGCCCCGCCGCCGAGGTCCCACAGCGTGAGGGAGCCGTCCGCGTGTCCGGTGGCCACCTGGCCGGGGACGCCCGTGCCGGCGCAGGCACGCACCGGAGCATCCGAGACCGGGTGTTCGTACAGCAGGTGCGGGGCGGCGGCGGTCCCGTCGTCGGAGACGTCCCACACGCGCAGCGTGCGCCCCGCCCCCACCAGCAGCCGGCGGCCGTCGGGCCCGGCGGCGAGCGTGAGCGCGAAGGCCGCCCGGTCCCGCCGGTGGGCGGCCAGCTCCGCGAGCCGGCGCGCGCCCGCGCCCTCCCGCCACAGCGTGACGGAGCCGTCCCCGCCGGCCGCCGCCACCCGCAGCCGGCCCTCGGCGTCGCGCCAGCCCGCGACCGCCGCGATCCAGGCCGAGCCGCGGAGCGCCATATGGTGCACCAGGGTGCCCCGGCCGGTGTCCCAGACGCGTACGACGCCGTCCGCACTGCCCGACACGAGGTCTCCCGCGCCCGAGGCGCGGGGCACGAAGTCCAGGCACCGCACGGCCCCGTCGTGGGCCGGTATCCGGTCTCCGACGCCCGCGCCCGTCGTCGCGTCGACCAACTCGATGCCGCCCGCCTCGTTGCCGACCGCGAGCAGGGGCGTCCCGCCGGGACCGGCCGCCGCCGTGAGGGACAGACCGCGGTGGCCCAGCGTCGTCAGGACGTTGGACGGGGGCGACCAGCGCGACCACAGCACCCGCAGCCGCGAGCCGTCGAGGTCCGCGGCATCCCGCGGCAGCCGCGCGTACGGGACGCCGGGGTGCCGCAGCGCGGTGTACGCCAGATGGAGGCTGGAGCGGCGTGACGCGACGTCGGCGTCCCGCAGATACGGCTCGATCGCCGCCCACGCGGCGAGCCACGACTGCTGCGCCCGGCCGGAACGGGGCAGGCCGAGGAGCCCCCGTACGCCGTCGCCGGAAAGCCACGGCAGCAGCGCGGGAGGCACGTGCGTGTCGTCGAGCACCCCGCCGAGCGCGGCGTGCCCCGCCAGATGCCGCCGCAGATACGGATGCGGGGCCCCGGCCCCGCCCCCCTCCGCCAACTCCGCGAGCGCGGCGGCGATCCGCGCGTGCGCCGCGCGTTCGGCGTCGGCGGGCGTTTCGGCGCCCGCCGAGCCGCTGCCCGGGACGGAGCCCCCGGTGCCGGGACCCCCGGCCCCGGCACCGGTCGCGGTCCGTGCGTGGGCAGTGTGTCCGGCGTGGCCGGGTGGATCTGTGGCCGCCGGGTTGCCGTCGGCCGGCGGGGTGGGTGTGGCCGCGACAGGCCGGCCGGTCGCGTGTCTCCCGTCGCCGGGAGGAGCGTGGGCCGCCCGGCCGTCGCCGGGGGCGGCGCTGCCGGTTTCGCCGGTCTGCGTCAGTGCCGCGAGCGCCGCGGGTTCGGCGTTGCCGGGTGCTGCGGCGTCCGCCGGGCCGCCGCGGGGCGCGGGGTCTCCGGTCTCGGTGGGCAGTTCAGGGGCCGCCGGGCCGCAGCCGGGTGCCGGGGGCGTGGTGTTCTCGTTCGGTTCCGGTGCGTCCGGTGTCATGTGGTCGTTCCCCCCGCCTCGTATCGCGGCCAGCGGCGCAGCATCGCCGCCAGTTGTTCGTGCGCCGGGCGGTACACCACGCGGTCGTCTTCGCTGTCGTGCGTGAGATACCCGGCCAGCCGGCCTTCCAGCAGCTGGCGGATCTTCTCGTCCGCGTGCTCGATGCGCGTCCCCAGCAGGGCTTCCGCCGCCGCGGGCCACACCCGCTCCCAGGGGATTCCGCGGCCCAGGCCGAAGGCCGTGGCCCGCAGCAGCGCCGTCGCCTCGACGGCTTTCAGGCCCTCGTCCGCGACCCGGCGGAGGTCTTCCTCGAACAGGCCCACCGTGCCGCGGTCGAGCCGGTCGAGCCACCGCGGGTCGCCGAGCAGCGCGGCCGCGTCGCCGCGGCGGAGCTGTTCGGCGGCCAGCCGGGCGTCGAGGAAGGACCGGCCCACGCGGGGTGCGACCACCCGCGCGGCCCGTTCGGCGAGGGCCGGGTCGGCGCTCCACGGCTCGCCGGACAGCAGGGCGGTCACATAGGCGGCGATGTCGTCCCGCACGCCGTCGCCGTCCGTGCGGACGACCCGGGCCGCGGGGAAGGCGGCCAGCAGCTCCCCGAGCAGTCCGCCGGGGCTCGCGGCGGCCGCGTCCGGTGCTCCCGGGACGCTGCTGCGCACCCCGAGCAGCAGCCGCAGCCCCCGCCGCGCGGGAAGCGGCGGCGGCAGCGGAGCGGGTCCGTCCGCCTGGCCGGGCGCCTGCGCAGGAACCGGGGCCGCGCCCGTGCCGCACGGCCCGCCCGCATAGGCGGCGAGCGGGGCCAGCACATCGCGTACGCAGGCGAGGGGCGCGGGCGACTCGTCGAGGCCGTCGACCACGATGGTCACCGTGCCGTCCGCCGCGCCGTCCCCCGAGCCGTCCGCCGTACGGCTCTTGGTGAAGACCTCACGCAGCCGCTGCTGCCACTGCCGCAGCGCGTCCGCCGCCGGACGGGACGGATCAGGCTCACAGCCGAGCCGCACCCCGATGGCCTCGATCAGGCTCAGCGGCCCCCGGTTGCGGGCCGACACGGCGACCTGCACCGAGCCCTCGGCGGGAACGCCGTCCACGGGCGCCCTGCGGACGGCGTCCGCGTACCGCGGCGACGCACGGAACGCCGGATCGCTGAGCGTCACGGCACGGGCCAGCACCGCGGACTTCCCGCTGGCGGCCGCGCCCGTGACGACGAGCACACCCGCCGGGCCCTCGACGAAGCGCGCCAGCCGCCGGTTGAGCTCCCGGCGTCCGGAGAAGTACCAGCCGGGGTCGTCGGCGTCGGCGCGGCCGCTGGCCCGGTCCAGCCAGTACTCCAGCTCGTCGTGCGTCGCGGCGACTTCCGCGCGGGCCGGGGTGACGGCGGCGCGCCGCGGCCGGTAGCCGGGGTTGGGCAGCGTCGGCGTGCGCACGCTCAGCCGGGACTGCAGCACCGGACGGGGGCCCGGCAGCGACAGCGCCCGCTCCTCGTTGAGCCGGTCGGTGGCCCGCTCCAGGGCCTGGAGGAACTCGGACAGCGACAGATGGCGACGGGTGATGCCCGCGGCGTCCTTCAGCCAGTCGTACGCCATCCGCAGGATCTGCGCGAACTCCCGGCCCATCACGGGGGTGCGCGCGGCCGTGGTCGCCAGCACGTTCAGCGTGCCCCCGGCCGTACGCTCCCGGGCGAGATCGTGCACCAGCGCGGACAGTTCGGAGCTGATGCCGCCCGCCTCGCAGGCGTTCACGATCACCAGGACATGGCGGGCCGGGGAGTCGAGCGCGGCGACGACGACGTCGTTCGTGGGCATGCCGGTGGCCAGCAGCCGGTCCGGGTCGGTGCCGGGCAGCAGCAGGAAGTGCCGGTTGGACGCGCCGATCGCGCCATGGGAGGTGACGTAGACGACGAGCGCCTCGTCCTCCCCGGTCTCCCGGATGCCCGACGTGTGCAGAAACCGCTCCACGTCGTGGCGCTCCTCGGGCGATCTGAGGAGCGTCTGCACGAAGCCTTCGCCCGGCGTGGCGCCCGTCGCCCACCACTCCGTGACGATGGCGAGCTGTTCGTCGACGGCCTTGGCGAACTCCGGCTCGCCGTCGTCGTCCACCGCGACGATGACCAGCGAACCGCTGCCCGCCGAGCCGTCTCCGCCGGGCTCAGCCGTCTCGCGCCCGGACGGCTCGGGCCCGGACGGCTCGGGCCCGGACGGCTCGGGCCCGGACGGCTCGCGCCCGGACGGCTCGCGCTCAGCCGTCTCGGGCAACCCCGCAGGCCGGACGACCGGCGGCCCCGGTCTCCCGGCTAACGCGGTCTCTCCACGGGCCCCGTGCCGCCCGCTGCCTCCATATCCCCCGCGTTCCCCGCGCATGTTCCCTATTGTTCACAGCCATGAATGAGCACAGGGCGGTTCTGACCGAAGACCGCACCCAGGACGCCGTCGTCATCGTGCCCGGCATCATGGGCAGCGAGCTGTACGACACGGTCGCCCAGCGGACCGTGTGGGGCTTATCCGGTGTGAGCTGGCTGATCCGGGCGTGGACCCGGCCCCAGGGGCTGGAACCGCTGCGGCTGACGCCCGCCGAACGGGTCGGCGCACTCGGCCGGATCAAGGCGGTCGGGCTGCTGCGGCACTCGTCCTGGACGCCGTATCTGCAGGGGCTCGAACCGTACACAGAGCTGGCCGAGACGGTCCGTCAGTGCGTCGCGCACCCCGCGGCCGTGCTGGAATTCCCCTACGACTGGCGGCTGTCGGCGGCTTTCAACGGCAAGCTGCTCGCCGAGGCCGCGCGCCGCCATCTCAGCGCCTGGCGGGCGCACCCCGCGCATGACGAAGCCCGCCGCAACCGCGTCGACGAACGCCCGGCGCGGCTGGTCTTCGTCGCCCACTCCATGGGCGGTCTGGTCACCCGCGCGGCGCTCGACCCCGGCCATGACAGCGAGCTGGCCGCCGACACCCGCGCCGTCCTCACCCTCGGCACTCCGTTCCACGGCGCGGTGAAGGCGACGGCGATCCTCAACACCGGACGCGGCGCCCCCGTACCCCTGCCGCACCGGCAGCTGCGGGACGTCACCGCCGGAATGCCGGGGCTGCACGATCTGCTGCCGCACTACGCCTGCCTCATCGACGGGGACACCGTCCGCACGCTTCAGCCGGGGGATGTCGCCTCCCTGGGAGGGGACGCGGAACTCGCCCGCGCCGCCGCCGAGTCCCACCAGAGGCATACGGGGATCGCCCTGCCCGGCCACCGCGCGGTGGCCGGCATCCAGCAGACGACCCTGCAGAGCCTTGCCCTCCGCGACGGCGTCGCCGAACTGCACTGTCACGGCGTACGCCAGCACAGCAGCGGCGACTTCATCCGGGACCGGCGCGGCCGGCTGAGGTTCTTCGATGTGAAGGGCGACGGCACGGTCTACAAGGAGTCGGCGGCCGTCGGCCCCGCTGTCACTCCGCTGCCGCTTCAGCACGGAGCCGTCGCCTCCGACCGGATCGCGCTCAAGGCCGTCGCGGAGATGCTGCGCGACGACGAGCACCTCGGCCCGCCGCAGGGCGCGCCGGGGTGCGGTCTGGAGGTCCCCGACCTCGTGGAGGCGGGAGTCCCCTGGCCGGTCACGCTCAGCGGGGTCGACTCGCTGTCCGGGGTCCGCTGCACCGTCGCCCCCGCGGACGCCCCGGCTGCCGGCGGCGCGGCCACCCGGCAGCTCAGGCTCGGCTGGGGCGACGGCCGGGTGCGCGCCACCGCCACCCTGCCCGCTCCCGGCCTGTACCGGATCGCCGTCCGCACTCTCGACGGCCATACGGTCACCCAGCTGGTCCTCGCCACCGGCCCCGACGGGGCGGCGGACTGCTGAGGCGGCGGACTGCTCAGGCGTGACTGAGACGGCATCCGGCACCCGGCATCCGGCACTCGGGCATTCGGCACCCGGTCCACGGACCTCTACGGCTCGTGGACCGGGTGGTCAGCGGGCGCCGACCAGACGGAGCTCGTCCAGCGCGGCGGTGTGCGCGTCCATCCGCTCGGCGGCGAGGATCGCGGCGGCGGTGTCGGCACGGGACGCCGCGACCACCAGGGCGCGGCCCGCCAGCGTATGGGCGCGCCGGTGCAGGGCGGCGGGGTCTGTGCCGGACAGGGCGGCGTGGCGCGCGGGCGGTGCGCCCCGCAGCCGGGCCACCTGGGCGGCGATGCGGTCGCCCGCCTCCCGGAGCTCCAACTCGTCGGTGACGGCGAGCAGCGCGGCCAGATGACCGGCGAGCTGGATGTCCAGCTCCTCCTCGCGGCTGCGGTGCGGGAAGTCTGCCTCGCCGGCCATCGTGTGGACCGACTTGGTGCGGATCGGCTCGTACATGGGATGGCCTCCTGCTCTTGGACAGAGACCATCCTACATTAGATTCAGTCTAAAGTTGACCCTGATCGGCCCGCGGTCCGGGCGTCGCTTCAGTGCTGGCCGTACCCCTCCAGGAAGTTCCCGATCCGGGTCACCGCGTCGGCCAGATCCTTGGCGTTGGGCAGGGTTACGATCCGGAAGTGATCGGGTTCATGCCAGTTGAACCCGGTGCCGTGCACGACCATGATCTTCTCGGTGCGCAGCAGATCGAGGACCATCTGCCGATCGTCCTTGATCTTGTAGACGGCAGGGTCGAGACGCGGGAAGAGATACAGCGCCCCCTTGGGCTTGACACAGGTCACGCCCGGGATCTGGGTCAGCAGCTCATATGCGGTGTCCCGCTGCTCCAGCAGCCGCCCGCCCGGCAGCACCAGATCCTCGATCGACTGCCTGCCCTGCAGCGCGGCGGCGACCGCGTGCTGCGCCGGCATATTGGCGCACAGCCGCATATTGGCCAGAATCGTCAGCCCCTCGATATACGAGGAGGCGTGCGCCTTGGGCCCGCACACGGCCAGCCAGCCGCTGCGGAAGCCCGCGACGCGGTAGTTCTTGCTCATCCCGTTGAAGGTGAGGACCAGCAGGTCGGGGGCGATCGCGGCGGTCGGGGTGTGGGTGACGCCGTCGTAGAGGATCTTGTCGTAGATCTCATCGGAGCAGACGGTCAGATGGTGCCGCCGGGCGATCTCCGTCAGGCCGCGCAGCGTCTCGTCGTCGTATACAGCCCCGGTCGGGTTGTTCGGATTGATGATCACCAGCGCCTTGGTTCGGTCGGTGATCCTGCGCTCGATGTCGGCGAGGTCGGGCATCCAGTCGGCCTGCTCGTCGCACCGGTAGTGCACGGCGGTCCCGCCGGCCAGCGACACGGCGGCGGTCCACAGCGGATAGTCCGGCGCGGGCACCAGCACCTCGTCACCGTCGTCCAGCAGCGCCTGCATGGACATCTGGATCAGCTCGGAGACGCCGTTGCCGAGGTAGATGTCCTCGACGGAGAGCGGGATGCCCTTGGTCTCGTAGTGGCTCATCACCGCCCGGCGCGCGCTGAGCAGGCCCTTCGCGTCCCCGTACCCATGCGCGTCCCCGAGGTTGCGCAGCATGTCCTCAAGGATCGCCGGCGGGCACTCGAAGCCGAAGGCGGCGGGGTTGCCGGTGTTGAGCTTGAGGATGCGATGACCGGCAGCCTCAAGCCGCATCGCCTCCTCGAGCACCGGCCCCCGGATCTCGTAACAGACGTTGGCGAGCTTCGTCGACTGGATCACCTGCATGTCCGCGAGCTTACGGCGGCGTGACGCAGAGCGCTCCGTGTTTTCTGACACGTGGGGGAGACCCCCGGGCCTCCCGGGGCGGGCCGCACCCGCCCCGGGAGGAGAACCGAGCCAGTGAAACTACGCCGGGCACTCCTTCCAGGCGAGGTGGTAGATCGTGTTCAGCTCGCCGTCGGTCGAGTCCATCGTCATAAAGCTGGTGGTCGTCGCGGGGTCGGAGCTCCCCGCGTAGACCCGCAGCTCGGTGTTGATGTTGAAGTTCCGCTGGGCCCCGCACGGCGCCCAGACGAGCTGCGCCCAGTCCGTCTCGTCGGTCGCCTGCCAGTTGTTGTCGTGCGGCCCATGGAAGGTGTGGTTCCGGGAGGCCGTGTTCGGCGAGCCCTGGAAGTAGTAGGAGGCCTTCTGGGTGCCGTACGCCCCGTCCTCCAGGCTGGCGTAGCCGCGGTAGTCCGCGCTGGCGATCGCGTAGGTGAAGCCCTGCGGCACATGCACGACCAGGCTGAGCTGGCAGTTCTTGCGGAAGTCGGTGGGCTTGGAGCCGAGCCCCACCATGGCGAGGTAGTCGCTGTAGGTGACGGTGAAGGCGGTGTTGTCCTCGGCCACGGCCACCGCCGCGGTGCCCTGGCGGCAGCCGGAGCCGTTCACCGTCGCGATCTCGATCGTCATCTTGTCCGGGTCGGCCGGGGGGCCGCTTGCCGCCGCGGAGGCCGGCTGGGCGCCGAGGAGCGAGGCGAGGAAGACCGCCGTCGCGCCGCCTGCTAACAGTGCGCGGGTCATGTTTTCTCCCGTCGGAGGGGTGTGAGGGGTTCCCGGGAACGAGACATTGCTGCGTCGTGCACATGTCAACTCTTCAATGAACTCCCGGACGCTCATGAAGGTCGGATGGCGTTTGGCATCGTAGTGCGGGGGCCATGGCTGCCAAGGGGTGTTCTCGGCCTACTCGGGCCGATACCGGGTGGGCGGGGTGGACCGGTGGGCGCGGGACCAATGACGACGGCCCTGGTGGGCGGGGGACCAAAGAGGGCGGCCCCGGAGAGCGGGATGTGCTCTCCGGGGCCGCGGGGCACGGTGGACGTGCCCGGTTTCCGCGCCGACGCCGTACGCCGGCGCGTCAGTCGTTGATGCAGACGTTGCCGAAGGCCGGGTTCAGCAGCGCGATGACGTTCACGGTGTTGCCGCAGACGTTCACGGGAACGTGCACGGGAACCTGGATGAGATTGCCCGACAGCACACCCGGGGAGCCGACGGCGGCGCCCTTGGCGCCCGCGTCGGCCATGGCGGGGGCGGCGGTGCCCAGGGCCATGATGACGCCTGCGGCGACGGCTACAACCTTCTTGTGCTTCATTTCGATCCTTTCAGCATCGGTGTCATACGCCGGCGCGACCTTCGCGCTGCGCAGTCAGTTTCCTGGTGGTGAACACCGCTGCGGTATCTGTAACGATTGAATTCCCGGAAAGAAACCGGCACGTGACTGACGGTCCGGCAAGTCACTCTTTTGCTCTGCCATTTGGGTGCGCCCCGGGCTCTGGTGTGTGAGATCCGGGGCGCACCCGCTTTCTGCGCCGGGCGCAGCTCAGCTGTTCGCGGCGCCGTTGCCCGAAAGAATCGGGATGTTGCTGAGGATGTGCGACAGCGGCTCGTCGCCCTTGGCCTGGGTCGAGTTCTCGGTGCACTGCTGGTACTGCGGGGAGGACAGGACATTGATGTCCTGGACGGTGACCGGCACAAAGCCGACGACCGAGCCGAGATTGGCCTTGGCCGGCAGTCCGATGCAGGGCTTGTTGAGCGAGCCCTGGATCAGACCGATCTGGGGGCTCATATGTCCGTGCGTGGCGAAGTTGCCGTAGTTCTGGTAGGCGCCGTTGCCGCTGAAGGACGTGGTGCCGCCGTCGTTTCCGATGGCCATGGCCTGTGGCGCCATCGCCGCTGAGGTGCCCGCCACGGAAGCGGTGACGGCCGCCGTGGCCAGAATCTTCTTGATCACTTTGTGTCCCTACTTGCTGTGAACGTTTGCTGTGAACGAACGACCGCGGAGACGAACGTGGAACGCAAACTGATCAACCGAACTCACCACGTTTGGTTCCGCGCCTTCACCCAAATGCCACGGCAGGCTGATGAGCTGTTTGTGCAGTCATCGGCGGAGGGGTGAACTCCCTCCGCCGATGGGCAGATCGCCGTGCCGAACGCGCCATGACCGCATGCGGCATGGTTGCCTCGCGGCGCACTGCGCCGCCGGCTGGAGGCGTGCATTCGGCAGTGGCTTCCCATGCACGGTCTGCATGAGCAATTCCAGCATGGGCGGCGGCCCGGCGGCTGCGTTCTTCACCCGTCTGCGGAATGAACTCTGCACTGAATGCGCGGGCTTTGCGGCTTCGCGGCATGACGAAGCCCCCGGGCACTGGCTTGTGCCGGGGGCTTCGTCGTGGTGCCCGCGGGAGGGCGGAGGCAGGTCTGCGTGCGTCGGTATTAGCTGCCGACGGCGCCGTTGCCCGAGAGGACCGGGATGTTGCTGAGGATGTGCGACAGCGGCTCGTCGCCCTTGGCCTGGGTCGAGTTCTCGGTGCACTGCTGGTGCTGCGGGGCAGACAGGACATTGATGTCCTGGACGGTGACGGGCACAAAGCCGACGACCGAGCCGACGTTGAGCTTGTTCGGCAGCCCGATGCAGGGCTTGTTCAGCGTGCCCTGGACAAGGCTCATCTGCGGGCTCATGTCGCCCTTGGTCTTCGCGTTGCCGTAGTTCTGGACCGCCCCGTTGCCGCTGAACGACGTCGGGCCGTTGTCATTGCCGATGGCCATGGCCTGCGGAGCCATGGTCGCGCCCGCTGCCGCCACGGAGACCGTGACCGTCGCCGTCGCCATAACCTTCTTGAGCATGTTCCGTCCTTCTGTTGCGTGGGATGCCCGCTGGTGGAGCTCCCTGGTCAACTGGCTGTAAATGGATTGGTTGCGTCACTTCACTCAATTGGCCCTCCGAGGGAAAAGCTCAAATATGCTCAGCAGAAACATGGCTGATAGGGCAACAGGGCTGAACGGGGGCAATGGGCCGTGGCGGCCGTGTCGGGGAGGGCGGTGATCTGTTGCCATCGGCGGGAGCCCCTCAGCGGGCAGAACATCGAGCAGAAGGTGCTATTTTCATGAAGAATGTCAAGAAGGCTGCCGTGGTGCTGGCCACCGCGGGCTTCGCTGTCGGCGCACCCGCGGGCCAGGCGTTCGCAGACGCCGGCGCCCACGGTGTCGCCTCCCACTCGCCGGGCGTCGGCTCCGGCAATCTGGGTCAGGTTCCCGTGCATGTGCCGATCAATGTCTGCGGCATTACCGCCCAGCTGGGCGGATTGCTGAACCCGGCCTTCGGCAACACCTGCGTGAACGACTGAGCTGACCTTCCCGTCCCCGTGGGGGCGTGAACGTCAGGGGAAACACAGCGAGGGAGGGTGCAGCCGGTCGACCGGCTGCACCCTCCCTCAGCGTTGGCGGCCCTCGGCGTCGCGGGGGCGCGGGAGGCTCAGCCGCCCAGCTCGACGCCGCCCAGCAGCGGGGTCAGCTGGCCGGCCGTCTTCAGGACCTCGCCGGGGGCATTGCCCTTCACATTGTTCAGATCGGCGGCGGTGTCCACGACCTTCTTGACCGGCGAACCCTCCTGCGTCAGATCCAGCGCGGGCAGTGAGTTGAGGGCCCCCGCGGCCTGGGCCGCGCCGCCGTTCAGGCTTGTCGCGGGCATCGGAACCGATTCCGCGGCCACGGCGGGAGAAGCGGCGCCCAGCGCCGCGACAGAGCCTGCAACGATCGCGGCAACCCTCGTGTACTTCATCTTTTCCAATCCCTTTCTCCGGCGACGCTCGCCGCCGTCGCCATGGGTAACGAGACTGCGGCGCGCGGGAAACCCCTTGTCACGTGCTTTTCTGTCTGTCACAGCGAGTGCAGGGAACCCCTGAAATCGCCGGTGCCGGGCCGCTCGAACGAACGGCCCGGCACCGGCAATTGCCAACGGAATCAGCTGTTGATGCAGGTGTTCCCGAAGGCGGGGTTCGCGATGCCGATGAGAATGTTGACGGTGTTGCCGCAGACGTTCACCGGTACATGCACGGGCACCTGGATCAGATTCCCGCTCAGCACGCCCGGCGAGCCCACGGCCACGCCCTTCGCGTGCGCGCCGCTGCCGTCGTCGTGTGCCGTCGCCGCGCCCGCGCCGCCCATCAGCAGGGCAGCCCCCGCCGTGACCGCCACGATGCCGGCCCTGACGTAACTCTTCATCGCTGTCACCGTTTCCCTTTCGCTTCGTGCCGCTTTGAGCCATGAAACATCCGCTTAACGAGCGTTCCTGAGCGAGGTTGTGGGCGATCACCCGTTGGGCTAATCCATATGGTGTAACAAGCGAGTCCGACGTGATTCCCAACTAGCTTTCTGAAAAAGTGCACTCCTGCTTTCGCATGTGATCGAGCCGGAGACATGGAGCGCCAGTCATGCCGAAGTCGACGGGGGCGCCCGGGTCGGCGGGCCTCGCTGCCCGCGGCGCCCTGGGAGCACTGCTTCTCCTGGCGCTCTGCGCTGTCCGGGTGACGGCCGCGCCGGCGGACGCCGCCGGCGCCGCGGCCTCCGCCGAACGGATTCCGTTCACCCAGCGCTACCACGCCGTGCACCACGGAGGCATCGTCAGGGCCGCCAACTCCGCCATCACCTGCACCTCCCCGGTGCGGCCGGCCGTCGGCAAGGCCGCCTCCTGCCAGGAGGTCAAGCGCGGCGCCGCCGGAGTCAACGGCGGCTTCGAAATGTTCTACAACGACCTCGACTCCGACCCCAACACCTACAACTCGACGCGCGCCGAACTGGTGCTCCCCGAGGGCTCGACCGTCCGCTACGCCCGGCTGTACTGGGGCGGCAATCTGCGGGTCAGCGAGCAGAAGCCGCCCGAGGACAACGGCCGCGCCCTGATCGCCGAGCCCGGCGGCCGGTACAAGGAAGTCCTCGCCGACACCCGCGTCGCCCACCGCGACGCGGACGGCGCCGACGCCTACCACGCGTCCGCCGACATCACCCCGCTGGTACGGCAGAGCGGCGCCGGGCTCTACACGGTCGCCCAGGTCAATGTGGCCAAGGGCAACACGGCCGTCGGCGCATGGGGCGGCTGGACCCTGGTCGTCGTCTACGAGAACGAACGCGAACCGCTGCGCCATCTGGCCCTGTGGGACGGCTTCGAGCGGCTCGACGCGGACCGCCCCGCCCAGACGGTGACGCTGCGCGGACTGCGCGTCCCGGCCAAGGCCGCAGGCCGGGCCGGCGTCATCGGCTACGACGGCGACCGCGGCGCACACGGCGACTCGATGACCGTACGGGCGGGCGGCGGAGCGCCCTACGCCGTCAAGGACGGCGTCAACCCCGCGGACGACATCATGAATTCCACCATCGCCGACTCCGGCCGCGCCGCCGCATTCGAACGCAGGCCCGCCCAGCAGAACACCCTCGGCTACGACTCCGATGTGTTCGACATCAGACCCGCCCTCTCACGGGGCGGCGCCGAGCTGGCATTCCGGTTCACCGCTGAGAGCAAGGGTTACTTTCTCGGCGCTCTCTTCGTTGAAACGGACTCCCGCCTCTGAACATTTCTCCGGAACCACAGTCCATGGACGAAGAGAGCCGCGCGTGCTGCACAACAGTTGGACTGAGACACGCCAACTGACGGTCTTCCATCTGGTCCAGCCGGTGGATGGGGGAGTCGCACGGGTCGTCGCCGACCTGGTGCGCGCCCAGACCGCCGAGGGCATCCGGACGGTCGTCGCCTGTCCGCCCGGCGGGCGGCTGGCGGCCGACGCGGCCGCCGCCGGCGCCCAGGTCCACCCCTGGCCAGCCGTACGCGCCCCCGGCCCCCAGCTCGCCCGCGAGGTGCTGACCGCCGCCCGGCTGATCCGCCGCACCGCGCCCCACCTGGTCCACGCCCACAGCGCCAAAGCGGGGCTCGCCGGGCGGCTCGCCGTACGCGGGCGGCTGCCCACCGTCTTCCAGCCGCACGCCTGGTCCTTCGACGCCGTGGAGGGGCGCGCCGCGGAACTCGCCCTGCGGTGGGAGCGCTACGGCACCCGCTGGGCCACCCGCACCCTGTGCGTCAGCGAAAGCGAGCGGCGGGCGGGTGAACGCGCCGGACTCGCCGCCCGCTGGTGCGTCATCCGCAACGGCATCGACCTCGACCACTTCAGGCCCGGCGGCGGCGACGGCGGCGCGGATCTCGGCCCCGACGCCGCCGTCAAGGCGGCCCGCGCCGAACTGCCGCAGCTCGCGCCGTTCCCGCCCGACGCGCCCCTGGCGGTGTGCGTCGGGCGGCTGTGCCGCCAGAAGGGCCAGGACATCCTGCTGCGTGCCTGGCCGCAGCTGCTCAGCGCGGTGCCGGACGCCCGGCTGGCCCTCGTCGGCGACGGCCCCGACCGGGAACGGCTGATGCGGATGGCGCCGCCCGGTGTGCTGTTCGCGGGCGCGAGCCGGGACACCCGGTCATGGTTCCGCGCCGCCGACGTCGTCGTCCTCCCGTCCCGGTGGGAGGGCATGGCGCTCGCCCCGCTGGAAGCGATGGCATGCGGCCGGCCCGTCGTCGTCAGCGACGTCAGCGGAGCCCGCGAGAGCCTGCCGCCCGGCGCCGTCGCCCACGCCCTGGTGCCGCCAGAGGATCCACGGGCCCTGGCGTCGGCGATCGGCAGGCTGCTGGCCGACCCCGTGCTCCGCGAGGAACAGGGCCGGGCCGCCCGCGACCACGCCCGCGCCGCCTGCGACGTACGGCAGACCGCCGCGGCCGTCTCGGGCCTCTACCGGGAGCTGCTGAGTCACGAACCGCCGAGGAGCCAGGGACCGCTGAGCCAGGAACCGCCGAGCCCCTCCCGCCCCCGGATGAGGAAGCGCACCACGCGATGACCACGGAGAGTGCATCCGCGCCCCACTCCGCCCAGGCGACCGCCGTGCACCGGCCGGCCGCCGGGATCCACCCCCAGCGGCACGGGCCGGCCGGCAGCGCACCCGTGCCGGTGCGGGCCCGGGGCGCCGGCCCGCGCGGGGCCGTGGCGGCGCTGCTCACCGCCGATCTCCTCGCCCTGGCCACGGCTCTCGCGCTCACCCTCGCCCTCCCCGGCTCCCGGCTGCCCCGCCCCGAACTGGTCTTCGTACTCCTCGCCGCCGCCCAGCTCGCCCTGCACGCCTGGCGCGGGCTCTACCGTCCGCAGCTGTCCCCGTCCGCACTCGCCGAACTGCCCGCCCTCGGCGGCCTCGCGCTGCTCCAGTGGAGCGCCGGAACGCAGGCGCTCGCGTACCACACCGGACGGCCCGTCATCTCCTGGACCGCGCTGGGCTGCGCCGCCGCCGCACAGACGCTGCTGAGCTGTCTGAGCCGGGCCGTCGCCTACCAGGTGCGCCGCGACTCCGCGGCACGGCGGCCGCAGTCCGCGCTCGTCGTCGGCCGCGGACGCGTCGCCCAGCAGATCGTCGCGGCGCTGTACGAGCACCCCGAGTACGGGCTCCGTCCGGTGGGGCGGGTCGAGCCGGGCCGGGAACAGCCGGGCGACGGCGACCGCGGCGTCACCGGCGGCGACCTCGGGGTCATGGGTGCGCTGCCGGTCCTCGGCGCGCCCGAGGACGTCAGCCGGGCCGTCATCCAGAACACCGTGCGCCAGGCCGTCGTCACCCAGCCGCCCGGCGCCTGCGCCGACACCGACGCGCTCGTCGCGCTGCTCTCCGCGCACGGCTGCCGGATGTGGCTGGTCGACGGCGGCCCGGCGAGCGGTGACCGGCCGGGCCGGGCATACGGCCGCGACCATCTGTGGGGGTTCTCCGTACGCCCCCTGCACGGCGGCGGCTGCGGGCTGGACCGGCCCGCCGCCCGCCTCGGCAAACGGGCCATGGACACCGTGCTCGCCGGGCTCGCCCTGCTGGCCGCCGCGCCCGTGATGGCCGTGTGCGCCCTGGCCGTACGGCTGTCCGACGGGCCCGGCGTCCTCTTCCGGCAGGAGCGGATCGGCCTGCACGGACGCCCCTTCACCCTGCTGAAGTTCCGTACGATCCGGCCCGTCGACGAGCATGAGTCGGCCACCCGCTGGACGGTCGCCCACGACCAGCGCATGAGCGCCGCCGGAAGCCTGCTGCGGCGCAGCTCCATGGACGAGCTGCCGCAGCTGTGGAACGTGCTGCGCGGCGATATGAGCCTGGTCGGGCCGCGCCCCGAACGGCCGTACTTCGTCGCCAAGTTCAGCCACGCCCACCCCGGCTACCAGGCGCGCCACCGGATGCCCGTCGGGATCACCGGGCTCGCCCAGATCAACGGCCTGCGGGGCGACACCTCCATCGAGGACCGCGCCCGCTTCGACAACCACTACATCGAGACCTGGACGCTGTGGCAGGACGTGTGCATCCTGCTGCGCACGGCGGGCTCGCTGTTCCGGCTGGGAGGCAGCTGAATGGCCGTCGCCGCATGGACGGACGCCCCCGTATGGAAGGTTCCGCCGGTGCGGGCGCCCTGGCGGCTGCTGCCGCTCGCGGCCACCGTGCTGCTGACCGCCGTCCCGTACCGGGGGGACGGCGCGGGCCCCGCCGACCTCGCCTCCGGGCTGCTGGTGCTCACCTGCCTCGGATACGTGCTGCACCGCAGGGCCCGGCCGCTCAGCGCCGCGGCCGCCGTCGTGCTGGGCCTGCCCGCGCTGGGCGCCGCCGTCGCCACCGCGACCGCGGCCGACCCGCTGGCCGCGCTGCCCGGCTATGTGCGCTATGTGCAGGTCTTCGTCCTCGTCCCGGCGGCCGTGGTGCTGCTGGTGCGGGACGCACGGGACTTCCGGTTCGTCCTCGGCGCGCTGGTCGCGCTCGCGCTGCTCGAAGGAGGCGTCGGCGTCCATCAGTACGCGACCGGCACCGGCGCGTCGTACATGGGCGAGGACATCAGGGCGGTGGGCACCTTCGGGCCGACCGGTGTGATGGGCATGGCCACGGTCGTCTCCTACGGGCTGCTGGCGGCGGTCGCGCTCGCACTGGCCGCGCCCGCGAGCGCGCCCCGCCGGCTGCGGCCGGCCGCGCTCGCGGTCGCGGCCGTGCTCGTCGTGCCGCTCGCGCTCTCCTTCAGCAGAGGCGCGTGGATCGCCACCGCGCTGGCCCTCGCCGCGATGCTGCTGCTGGCCGGAGCGCGCCTGGCGGTCCGGGTCTTCGCGGCGGCAGCCGCGGCCGCGGTGGTGCTCGTGGGCGGGCTCGGCCTCGGCTCCGCGATGGTCTCGGAGCGGCTGAGCAGCATCACCCAGGTCACGGACGCGCCCGACCGGTCGGTGAACGACCGGTACACCATGTGGGCGGCGGCCGCGTCCATGTGGCAGGAGCGGCCGGCGGCCGGCGTCGGCCTGAAGGGCTTCCCGGCGCACCGGGACGGCCATGCCTCCATCGCGCTGTCGTCGGGCAGCGACACGGCGGGCGCGGGGCAGGGCTTCCAGAAGCAGCCGCTGCTGTCGCCGCACAACATGTATCTGCTGGTGCTCAGCGAGCAGGGCCTCATCGGCGCGACCGCCTTCATCGGCGGCTGGGCGGCGATCCTGGCCGCCGGACTGCGCCGGGCCGCCCGCGCCCGGCGCGGGCACGGCCGCGGCACGGCGGCCGACTGCGGCCTCGCCGCCGCCGGGCTGCTGCTCTGGCAGACCGCCGACTTCCTGTACGCCGACATCGGCGGCCCCTCCACGGTCCTCACGGGCGTGGTCCTCGGCCTCGCCGCGTGGTGGGCCTTCGCCCACCGCCGTGAGGCGGCCCGCCCATGACGGGCCCGCGCCCCGAGCACCCCGGCCCCTCGGGCGGCCCAGCTGCCCCGCCCTCGGCGACCGCCGCCGCCTCCCGGCCGGGGGGCGGTGCCGGTGTGTCGTCGGATGTGGGGGTTTCGGCGGGCGGCGCGGGGGACGGCGCAGATTGTGGTGCCGCACCCGTCCTGCCCTCGGCGTCCGCCGCCGGCTCCCGGCCGGGGGGCGGTGCCGGTGTGTCGTCGGGTGTGGGGGTTTCGGCGGGCGGCGCGCCGTCCCCGGCGCGTCCGGTTCGCGCTTCGGGGGACGGCGGAGATTGTGGTGCCGCACCCGTCCTGCCCTCGGCGTCCGCCGCCGGCTCCCGGCCGGGGGGCGGTGCCGGTGTGCCGTCGGCCGTGGGGGCTCCGGCGGGCGGCGCGCCGCCACCCGTGCGCACCGATGCCGCTTCGGCGGACGGCGGCGGGCGGGGCATCGCGTGGGCCGCCGGGGTGACCGCGGGGCTGACCGTGGCCGGGGCCGTGCTCGGGCTCGGGCGGGATCAGGCCATCGCACACCTCTTCGGGGCCAGCGTCGACAGCGACGCGTTCCTCATCGCCTGGACCGTGCCCGAGATGGCCGCCACGCTGCTCATCGAGGACGCCATGGCCCTCGTCCTCGTCCCCGCCTTCAGCCATGCCATCGCCCGCCGCGCCGCCGCCTCCGGCTCGTACGACCCCGTGCGGAATCTGGTGGCCGCCACCTTCCCCCGGCTCTTCGCGCTGCTGGCGCTCGGCGCGGGGCTGCTCGCCCTGGGCGCGCCCGTCGTCGTCGGCGTGCTGGCCCCCGGCTTCAGCGATCCCGGGCTCGCCGTCGACTGCACCCGGCTGACCGCCGCCACCGTCCTCACCTTCGGGATCGCCGGGTACTTCAGCGCCGTCCTGCGCGCCCACCGCTGCTACACCCCGCCCGCGGGCGTCTATGTCGCGTACAACGTAGGCATCATCGGCTGCACGCTCACCCTGCACTCCCTGTGGGGGGTGCGCGCGGCCGCCGCCGGAGTGGCCCTCGGCGGGCTGCTGATGGTGCTGGTCCAACTGCCTTTCGTGGTGCGGAAGGCAGGACGGCCCCGGCTGCTGCGGGCCACCCGGCGGCGCTCCCGCCCGCCGCTCGGCCTCGCCCTGCTGGCCCCCGTCGTCCTGTTCGCGGTCAGCAGGCAGTCGCAGGTCCTGGCGGAGCGCTTCCTGGCCGCCTCCCTTCCGCCGGGCGCGATCTCGCACCTCAACTACGCGCAGAAGGTGGCGCAGCTCCCCATGGTGCTGTCGCTGATGATCGTCACGGTCACCTTCCCCGTCGTCGCCCGCGCACTCGCCGACGGCGAGCACGACAGGGCCCGCCGCCGCGTCGAGCGGGATCTCGCGCTCGCCGGTCTGGTGGTGCTCCTCGGCGCGGCCCTCGTCGTGGGGTACGCCCCGCAGATCATCGAAGTCCTCTTCCAGCGCGGCGCGTTCGACGCCGAGGACACCCGGGCCACCGCCACCGTGATGCGCGTCTACGCCGCCGGGCTGCTCGGCCACTGTCTCGTCGGGGCGCTCGGCCGGCCCTTCTTCGCGGGCGACCGGCCCATCTGGTATCCGGCCGCGGCCATGGCCGCGGGACTGGCCGTCACCGTCGCCGCCGGGGCGGTGGCCGTCGGCCCCTGGGGCGTCTACGGCATCGCGGCCGCCAACGCCCTCGGCATCAGCGTCACGGCCGTGCTGCTGCTGGGCGGCCTGGGCCGCCGCGTCGTCGCGATCCGCGTACCCGCCGTGCTGCGTTCCCTGGCCCGGCTCGCGCTCGCCGCCGCGGCCGCCGCCGCGGCCGGACTGCTGGCCGCGCCGCTTCTCCCGAACCCGCTGCTCAGCCTCGCGGCCGGCGGAGTGCTCGCGCCCGCCGTGTTCCTGGCCGCCGCCCTCGCCGTACGCGCCCCCGAAGCACGCCAACTGCTGTCCCTCGCCCGCCGGAAGGCCACCCGGCCGCCGCGAAGCCCCCGCCCGCCCCGCCCGCCCCGACAGCCCCGCCCGCCCCGACAGAGGATGAACCGTCATGTCCGCTGAGACGGCGCTTCGCACCGCCGCCCCCGGCAGCCGCGCACGCCCGCACCGCGCATGGATCTGGATGTACCACTCGGCCGCCGACCCGTCCGACGATCCGTACGGCATCACCGTCGCCCCCGAGCGGCTCGACCTCCAGCTGCGCGCCCTGCGCCGCCGGGGCCTGGCCGGCGTCGGCGTCTCCACGCTGCTGCGCGCCCGTGCGGCCGGCCGCGGCCGCGGGCTGGTAGGGCTCACCTTCGACGACGGCTACGCCGACTTCGTCGACAGCGCCCTGCCCGTGCTGCGCCGCCACGACTGCACCGCGACCGTCTTCGTGCTGCCCGGCCGGCTCGGCGGCGTCAACGCATGGGACCCGGAGGGGCCCAGAAAGCCGCTGCTGACCGCCGACCAGATCAGGGCCGTGGCCGCGGCGGGCATGGAGGTCGGCTCGCACGGCCTGGTCCACCGGGACCTGACGGCAGCCGGCGACGACGTGCTGCGCGAGGAGACCCGCGGCAGCCGCGAGCTGATCCGGGAGCTCACCGGCCGTGCGCCGGACGGCTTCTGCTACCCGTACGGCTACCTCGACCGCCGGGCCGCCGACGCGGTGCGCGCCGCCGGTTACGCGTACGGCTGCGCCATCGATCCGGGCCCGCTGCTCGGCGACGTACACGCCCTGCCCCGCACCCACATCAGCCAGGCGGACCGAAGCGCACGGCTGCTGGCCAAGCGGCTCCGCCATGAAGTCAGGACCCGCCGGTGAAGGCGCTGCACATCATCACCGGTCTGGGCGTCGGCGGCGCCGAGCAGCAGCTGCGGCTGCTGCTGCGGGAACTGCCGTTCACCTGCGATGTGGTGACGCTGACGAACCCGGGCTCGGTCGCCGACGGGCTGCGCGCCGACGGGGTTCGCGTCGCCGACCTCGGCATGCGCGGCAACCGCGATCTGGCGGCGCTGCCCCGGCTGGCCCGGCTGATCCGCCGCGGCGGCTACGACCTGGTGCACACGCATCTGTACCGGGCGTGTGTCTACGGGCGCGTCGCCGCCCGGCTCGCCGGGGTGCGCACCGTCGTGGCCACCGAACACTCGCTCGGCGAGACGGAGATCGAGGGACGGCCGCTGACCCGCGGCGTCCGCGCCCTGTATCTGGCGACCGAGCGGCTGGGGTCGGCGACCGTCGCCGTGTCCGGGACCGTCGCCCGGCGGCTGCGCGGCTGGGGCGTCCCGGCCGATCGCATCCATGTCGTGACCAACGGCATCGACGCGGCCCGCTTCCGCTTCGACAAGGACGACCGGGCCGCCGTCCGCTCCCGCCTCGGCGTCCCCGACCACGCCTTCGTCGTCGGAGGCGTCGGCCGGCTGGCGCCGGGCAAGCGCTTCGATCTCCTCGTACGGGCCGTGGCCGCGCTGCCGGACGCCGTGCTGCTGCTCGCGGGCGACGGGCCCGAGCGGCGGCGGCTGGGCACCCTCGCCGAGCGGCTGGGGGCGGCCGGACGCATCCGGCTGCTGGGCGAGTGGGACCAGCCGGACATCCCGGGGCTGCTGTCGGCCATGGACGTCTTCGTCTCCGCCTCCCGGGAGGAGGCCTTCGGGCTGGCCGTCGTGGAGGCGCTCGCCGCTGGGCTGCCGGTCCTCCACGGGGCGTGCCCGGCTGTCGACGACCTGCCCCCGGGGAGCGCGCCGGGGGCCCGGCGGCTGTTCGCGGACTCCCCGCACGCCGCGGCCGGCGGAGACGACGAAGACGATGCACGGGACGCGGCGGAGCTGGCGGCCGCGCTGCGGGAGCTGTCCGCGGCGGCCGGACAGCGTCTGGACCCGCCCCCGGTCGTTCACCACTACGACATCGCACGCAGCGCAGAGCGTCTGACGGAGGTTTACGCGCACGCCCTCGCGGGCGCCGCTGCCGCCCCCACACCCCCTTCGACCAGGAGAGCACTCCCATGACCGAGTCGCCCCGGACCGCCGACCCCGACAGGCCGGAAGAGCCGGACGAGGCCAAAGAGCCCCGGCAGCCCGACGCCGAAGCCGGCCGCCCCGGAGCGGCCGCCGAAGAGACACCCGCTCCGGCCCGCCGACGGCGGCTGTTCCCGCGCCTCAAGCGGAGCCGGACCGGCACCCTCGAAGCGGCCGGCGCCGCCACGCCGTCCGCGGACCCGGACGCACAGGGCCCCGACGCACCGGGCCTCGACGAACCGGGCCCCGACGCACAGGCGGAGCCCGGCACCCAGGACCCCGGCACGCAGACGGGCCCCGGCACACGGAAAGCCCCCACTTCGCGGGCTGATGCCGACGGCGCTCGGGACGAGACGGCAGCGCAGCCGCCCGCCAGGGCCGGCAGCCGCCTCCGCAGGCCGCTGCGAGCCGTCGGCGTGGCCCTGAGCGGTGCCCTGAGCGGTGTCCTGAGCGCGGCCCTGAATGGAGCGAGCCGGGCGCGGAACCGGCTCACCCCGCTGCCCCGCTGGTGGCCGCTCCCGCTGTGCGTGCTGCTCGGCACGGCGTGCGGAGTGGCGTACGGGGAGCTCAAGACGCCGGAGTACGCGGCCACCAGCTATGTCGTCGCCGTCCCCGGCGAGGACGGCGACCCCTCCGTGGCCCTCGGCTACGCCCAGGCGTACGGCCGGATCGCCACCAGCGACTCCACCATCCGCCACGCGCGCGTGGCCGCCGGGGTCCCGGCGAAGACGCTGCGCGCCCATGTGCGGACGGAGACCTCCCCCGACTCGCCGATGATCGCGATCACCGGCACCGCGGCCAAGCCCGCACAGGCCGCGGAGTTCGCCAACGCCGTCGCGGACGCCGTGTTCGTGAGCAGCAATCAGGTCTCCAAGAACACAAACGTCAAGCTGATCCTGTTCTCCCAGGCGATCGCGCCGGGCAGCCCGGTCTCCCCGTCGACGCCGGTCAGCGCGGCCGTCGGCGGCTGCACCGGCGGGCTCCTCGGCGGTCTGGCGCTGCTCGTGCGGCCGCAGCACCGCGCCGGAGGCCGCCGGGACGCCGAGGCCGGAGCGCCGCCGTCGGGCGACGAGCCGTCCGCGGCCGCCGTCCCCGCACCCGCGCAGCCGGGCGCCGTGGCCGCCGACCAGCGGGAGCTGGTGTGAGCGCGGAGCTGCGGCAGGGGCTCGCGGTCACACTCTGCCGCGATGCGGGCGACTTCGCGCGGCTGCGGGACGAGTGGAACGCGCTGCACCGGAGCTGCGCCGCGGCCACCCCGTTCCAGAACCACGCCTGGCTGCACTCGTGGTGGCTGTCGTACGGGGCGGAGGGGCGGCTGCGCGTGGTGCTGGCCCGCCGTGCCGGCCGGCTGATCGGCGCGGCCCCGCTGATGCTCGTCCACCGTCCCATGCCGCTGCTGACGCCCATGGGCGGGAGCATCTCCGACTTCTCCGACCTGGTCGTCGACGACGCGGAGGAGCCCGCCGCGCTGACGGCTCTGGAGCACGGGCTGCTCCGGGCCGCCCGGCACGCGGTGATCGATCTGCGGGAGGTGCGGCCGGGCGCGGTCGCCGAGCGGCTGTACGAGCGGTGGAGCGGGGCCCGTGCCCGGCTGTCCGACTCGGTGACGATGGAGCTGCCGGCCCTTCCCATCGAGGAGGTGATCAAGACTCTGCCGCGCACCAAGGCGCAGCGGGCCCGCGCCAAACTGCGCAAGATCGACGTACAGAAGATCGAGGGCCATAGCGTCAGCGCGGCCGAGGCCGCGGCCGCCGTGGACCATATGCTGCGGCTGCACGAGCTCCAGTGGCGGGGCCGCGGCATCAATGTGGAGCATCTTCAGCCGCGGTTCGCCAGCCATCTGGCGCGGGCGGCGGAGCGGATGATCCCCGAAGGGGAGGCCGCCATCACCGAGTGGCGGCTGGACGGCGAGGTGGTCGCCGCCCATATGACGCTGCTGTCGAACGGGCTGACCGGCAGTTATCTGTACGGCGCCCATCCCGATCTGCGCAAGAAGAAGGTCGATGTGGCGGCGATGCTGCTGCGCCGCGACGCGCTCCACTCCGCCGTGACGGGCCGCAGCGTGCTGAGCATGCTGCGCGGGGCGGAGTCGTACAAGAACGCCTGGGGGCCGCGGACGGTGGTCAACCAGCGGCTGCTGCTGGCCCGGCCGTCCCTGGAGCCGCTGCTGCGGCTGCGTCAGTCGCAGGCGCGCTGCCGGGAGCGCGCGGTCGAGGAGGTGCGCAGCCGCTTCCCGGAGGCGCGCGAGTGGCGGAACCGGCTGAACAGCTGGCGGGCGGACGGGGTGGGGCGCTGAGACGCCCGGACCCCGCCCGCCCGTCGGCGTCAGAACGGCCAGTTCTCGTCGTCGAGCCAGGACAGGTCGGGGAACTGAGGCACCTCGGGGATCTCGGGGATCTCAGGCACCCCGGGCGTCTGCGGAGTCTGCGGGTCCTGAGGATTCTGCGGCCAGGACGGGTCCCCGGGCATGCCGGGGATGTCCACGCAGACCTCGTCCTGCGGCACCCACTGGCTGAGCCAGTCGCCGAGGGAGAGCGGTACGCACCACTCGGTGGAGTTCACCGGAGGCTCGACCGGCGCAGGCTCCACGGGCTCCGGCTCGACCGGTACGGGGTCGACGGGCTCCGGCTCCACCGGCACGGGGTCGACGGGCTCCGGTTCCACCGGGTCGACCGGCGCGGGCTCGACGGGACCCTGGAGGCCGAACAGCTTCTCGCGGAACACCGCCGCCGACCGCGGATTGGACTTGCACTGCCAGACGCCGTGCGGACAGTAGTCCGTGATGGTGTGGTACAGCGGCTTGTGCGTGTCGAACCACTCCAGCATCCGGCGCATGTACTCCGGATTGTCCCCGTTCCGGAAAAGACCCCACTCCGGATACGAGATCTCCTTGTTGTGCGCGCGGGCGAAGTCGACCTGAAACTGCAGCCCGTAGGGAGTATGCGCCTGTTCATCGAACGAACGGCCGGGCGGCTGGTCGTACGAGTCCATTCCGATGATGTCGACGACACCGTCTCCGGGATAGCACTCAGTCCAGGGAATCGCGTCCGTTCCCCGGTTCGGCGCGAAATCGAAGCGGAACTGCTGGCCGGGCACCGAACGCATGGCTGTGACGATGCGGTTCCAGTACTGCTTCCACGCCCGGGGGTCCGGCGCGCAGCGGTGGGTGTACGTGGTGCCGTTCATCTCCCAGCCGAGCACGATCACTGTGTCCGGCGCGCCCTGCCCCACCAGCCGCTCGGCCAGGGTGCGGAAGTGGTGGTCGAACCGTCCGGACGCGCCCGCCCGCAGCATGCGCCGCACCTCCCAGTCGGAGAGGCGGGCCTCGTTGCGCTCCAGCATGGGCACATTGAGGACCAGCATCCGGTCCTCGGCCCCGCGCCGCCACTGGGTCCACGGCTGAAGAAACTCCGGACGGCCCTCGATATTGACCCACCGGTCGCCCGGCAGATAGGTGTGACCGACTTTCAGTTCGGCGCCGCCCAGCCAGTTCGACAGCTCTTGGATGCGCTGGACGCCCGGAGAGCCGTAGTGGAGATAGGCCCCCACGGCGGCCGCCGATGCGCTGCCGGGCCCCGGATTCCCTCCGTCGCCCGTGGCCGCGCTCGCCTTCTGCTCTCCGAACACTCCGACGGAGACGAGGAGACTGGCGGCCGCGGTGCCGATGCCGATGCCGGTGAGACGGCGCCGTCGAGGCATGGCTCCTCCTTAAGGGCTGTTCTGATGGGCTGTTTCTGATGGGCTGTGGATTGCTCAGACACCTTCGACCGTATGCGGAAAGTCTTATTAATGGGCTGAGTGAATGCCCGTCAGTAGGCCATTAGCGATATGCCCCGGCGTGTCGGCACCCATCCAGGTGACGAAATATGGAATGAGGCGGTGATGCGTATGCCGGCGTCCGACGGATCACCCCCCGCGCTGGTGCTCCGGCTCGACCGGAACCCCTTTCACCATGGAACTCTGGGCGCGGTCAGGTCCCTGGGCCGCGCGGGCGTCGAGGTGCACGCCCTGGTCGAGGCGGCCGACAGCCCGGTCGCGCGCTCCCGCCATCTGCGCCGGGCGCATGTGCGGCCGCCCGGCGAGATGACGCCCGCGCTGTTCGTGGAGACGCTGCTGACGGTCTCCGACCGGATCGGCCGCCGGGCCGTGCTCATCGCCATGGACGACTTCAGCGCCATCGAGGTCGCCGCCCAGTCGTCCCTGCTCGACTCCCGCTTTCTCTTTCCCCGGCAGCCGGACGGGCTGCCCGAGCGGCTCGCCGACAAGTCGGGACTAGCGGAGCTGTGCGCGGCGGCCGGCATCGCCCACCCGGCGACCCTCGTCCCCGGCAGCGCGGCGGAGGCCGCCGCGGCCGCACGCTCGCTCGGCCTGCCGGCCGTGGCCAAATGGAGCCGCCCCTGGCTGCTCGCGCCGGGCGCGGCCGAACTGCGCAGCACCACCCTGGTGACCACGCCCGACGACGCCCGCAGGCTCTACGACCGCAGCGAGGCCGCGGGCAGCAGCCTGCTGCTCCAGCGCCTCGTACCCGGCGGGCCCGCGACGGACTGGTTCTTCCACGGCTGCTTCGCCACCCGCTCCCCGGGCCCGGCCGCCTGTCTGCTCGGCGGCACCGGCCGCAAGGAACTGTCGTGGCCGCCGCGTACGGGACTGACCGCCATGGGCCGGTGCGCTCCGAACCCGGCCGTGCGCGAGGCGGCCCTGCGGCTTGCCTCCCACACCGGCTACCGGGGCATCCTCGACCTCGACTTCCGCCGCGACGAGCCCTCGGGGACGTACTGCCTCCTCGATGTGAACCCCCGGCCGGGCGCACAGTTCCGCCTCTTCACCGACCCGGCCGGCCTCGACGTCGTACGCGCCCTCTACCTCGACCTCACCGGGCGGGATGTGCCCGCGGGCGACCCCAAGGCCGGACGGGTCTTCATCGCCGAGAACTATGCGCTGATCTCCGCACTCGCCGCACGCTCCGCGCCGCTGCCCTCCCGCCGCCGCCCGCCTCGCACGGCGACGGCGCCGGCAGAACCCCCGGCAGGAGTGGAGACGGCCTGGTTCGCGGGCGACGACCCGCTGCCCTTCCTCGCCATGGCCAGGACCTGGCTGGGGCGCGGACTCGGCAAGGCCGTACGGCGGCTGCGCCGGGGGCCGCGCCGCGCCGCGCCCGCCGACGCCCGCCCTGCCGTGCCCGGCCCCGCCGAGCACCCCACCCGTCTCACGGACCCGAACGAAGGAGCGAGACAGAACCATGCGCGATGCCAGCGGAACCCATGACGTGGCAGTGGTCGGGGCCGGGCCCTACGGCCTCTCGGTCGCCGCGCACGCCGCGGCCGCCGGACTGCGGGTGAAGGTCTTCGGCAGGACCATGGCGTCCTGGCGCGACCATATGCCCGAGGGCATGTTCCTCAAGTCGGAGCCCTGGTCGTCCCATCTCTCCGACCCGGCGGCCGCGCACACCCTCAGCCGCTATGCAGAACTGCGCGGCTTCGAGGCCCGGCACGGCCGTCCGCTGCCCATCGGGGTCTTCACCGAGTACGGCATGTGGTTCGCCGAACAGGCCGTCCCCGGGGTCGACGACCGGACCGTCACCCTGGTGAGCCCCGCCGACCACGGCGGGTTCCGGCTGCGGACCGAGGACGGGCAGACCCTGCATGCCCGGACCGTGGTGCTCGCCGTCGGCGTCATGCCGTTTTGTCATCTCCCCGAGCAGCTGAGGGGCCTGGGCGAAGACCGCTGCACCCACAGCACCGCCCACCGGGACCTCGACCGCTTCCGGGGCGCGGACGTCACCGTCGTCGGGGCGGGCCAGGCCGCGCTGGAGACCGCCACCCTGCTCGCCGAGGCGGGCGCACGGCCCCTGCTGGTGGCCCGCAGCGCCGGGCTGAACTGGAACAGCGTGCCCCAGCCGCTGCACCGGGGCCCGCTGCGCTCGCTGCGGGACCCGCACAGCGGCCTCGGCACCGGCTGGACGAGCTGGGTCTGGTCGGAGCTGCCCTGGGCGGTGCGCCGACTGCCGGCACGGACCCGGGAACACATCGCGGGCTCCGCGCTGGGCCCGGCCGGCGCCTGGTGGCTGAGGGAGCGTTACGAGGACCGGGTGCCCACGCTCCTCGGCCACGCCCTGCACACGGCCGAGGCCCGCGGCGACGGAGTGCGGCTCACCCTGCGCCGGCCCGACGGGACCGCACACACCCTGCGGACCGGGCATGTCATCGCCGCGACCGGGTTCACCCCCGACCTCGGCCGTCTGAAGCTGCTCGACGAAGCGCTCAGATCGTCCCTGGCCACCGTCGGCGCGAGCCGGACGCCCGCGCTCAGCGCCCACTTCGAATCCAGCCGCCCCGGACTCTTCTTCGCGGGCCTGCTGACCGCGCCGTCCTTCGGACCCGCTATGCGCTTCGTCCACGGCGCCTCCTTCACGGCGCGCAGGCTGACCACGGGCCTCAGACGGCGGCTGCCCGGCCGGACCGCCCCCGTCCGCCTGCCGCACCCCGCGCCCCCCGCATCACACAGAGCGGATTCCGCCGCGGGGGTGACGCAGACCGTCCACGATCGTTGAGCCCCTCAAGTCGGGTGCGGGTCGATCAGCCAGCCCTTGCGGGGAGACGGGGGACCCGTATGCACATCGGAGCCGGCGGGCGTGTGCGCGAACGGATAGCGGGCCAGCCGTGTCCACTCCGTATCCGGCCGTCCCGGCAGCGTCCGGCCCGCGGCCGCCCACTCCCGGGCGAGCTGCTCGTAGATGGGACTGGGCTTGCCGCCCCCCGCAGGTTCGCCGGGCGGCGGCTTGCTCGGGGACGGGACGGTGTGCACACGCTGCCATCGGGCGTGCGCGGAACTGCTTCCCATCAATCTCCCTCCTGGCGCTGTGGTAGCTTCTTGCCGCCCCGTACGGGGCCGGTTCGGGCTGGACCGCAACCCTCGGGTTGGAAGCTCCCCGCCGCGGGGCGCGGGAGCGGAGTCACAAGACCGCCAACGCGCGCGTGCCGGGGGAAGTCACGGCCGTCCCCCTCGCGCGCCCGCGCGGATAACCGCGCCGCGCGCAGTAGCCTCGCGCCATGCGACCTGCCCTGGCGTCCGCCGCGTTGCTGCCCGCGCTCCTCATCGGCGTCACCGCCTGTCAGCGCATCCCCAGCGCCCCCGCCCAGGGGACGCCGTCCGCCGCGACCGCCGCCGAGCGGGCGGCCGTGCTGGCTGACGGCGACGCCAAGGGGCAGGCGGGGCTGTGGATCGGCCAGGCGGAGGACGTCGGCGGGCGGGGCGCCGGCGAGCGGCTCCGCATCGCCGTGCACGCCGTCGTCGACCCCGCGCTCAGCGCCCGGGATCTGGACGAGGACGCACCCGCCCCGAAGAAGACCTACGCCCCCCGCCCGGGCGCCCGCTGGATCGGCGTCGAGGTCTCCCTCGTCAACGTCGGCGGCAGACCATACGACGCCCCGATCACCAAGGCATGGGTGGTGGACGCCCACGGCAAACGCCACCCCGCCGTCACCACGGGCGAGCTGACCACCGGCCTGCCGCTGGACGCGGACGGCCTCGCGGCCGGCGACCGGGCCGAGGGCTGGCTGGCGTTCGAAGTGCCCGAAGACGCACGGATCGTACGGTTCCACTGCACCGTCGGCACCCACACCCGCGGCTGGCAGCTCTAGGGAGCGTCGTCAAAGCAGCGTCGTCCGCCCGGCGGGACTTTGCCGGTCCCGTTCCCCCGTACAGGTGAACAGCCGCCTGCACGGCGGGTGCCAGCACCTAGGGTGCCGACCCATGACCACAGCTCAGTCCGGCACACAGACCGAGAACAGCACCTTCCAGCGCGGCCACTTGGGCACCATGTCCCTGCTGGCCTGGACCGGCGACCCGGAGCAGGGCCATGACATGCCCTATCTGATCGCCTACCCCCTCGGCGACGGCCCCGAAGGCCCCGAAGCGACACACCAGGCACTGCTGACGGTGATCGCGGACGCGGGACTCGCGGTGGACGGGCAGCTCGCCGATGTCACCGGCAGCGCCGGCTCGCCCGTCAAGCTGCTCGTCGAAGCCGGCCAGGCCGTCCTGAGCATGCCGCATCTGAACGCCCAGTGCCCGGCCCCGCCGGAGTGGCTGACCGCGATCGAGCAGCGCGGCCACGCCCACTTCCTGTTCGCCACCCGCCCCTGGCCGGAGGCCGTGCCCGGCCGGCCCGTCACCGAGGAGATGCTGCAGAGCTACCTCGGGGACGAGACCACCCTCGCCACCGCGGCGCATGTGCTGCTCCCGGTCAGCAAGCTGCGCAGCTGAGCCCCTGCACGAACCCCCGCAGGAAACCCTGTACGAAGCTCAGCTCAGCTCAGCTCGGCTCGAAGGCGAACCGCAGCGCCCGGACCCGGTTGTCAAAGCTGGAGTCGACCAGCTCGGGCAGCCCCACCGCCCGCAGCTCCCGCGGCCGGGTCAGCAGCTCATGGAAGAGGGCCTTCATCTCCTGGCGCGCCAGATGCGCGCCCAGGCAGTAGTGCGGGCCCCCGCCTCCGTAGCCCAGGTGGGGATTCGGGCTGCGGGTGATGTCGAAGACGTCGGGGTCGGTGAACACGGACTCGTCGCGGTTGGCCGAGGCGTAGAAGAGCACGGCCTTGTCGCCGGGGCTGAAGGCCCGCCCGCCCAGCTCGCACGCGGCCGTCACCGTACGGCGGAACTGGATGATCGGCGTCGAGTGGCGCACGATCTCGTCCACCGCGCCGTCCGCCCGCCGCTCGAAGTCGGACGCCAGCAGGTCCCGCTGATCGGGATGCCCGGTCAGCAGGGCCAGTCCGTGCGCGATCGCATTGCGGGTGGTCTCCACCCCGGCGACCAGCAGCAGCGAGAAGAACGCGCCGAGCTGACGCGATGTCAGGGCCTGCCCGTTCACATCCGCGCTGACCAGCGCCGAGATCAGATCCTCCGCGGGCCGGCGCCTGCGCTCCCTGGCGAGCCGCGCCATCATCAGCTGCATATGGGCCAGCGCGCGCAGCCCCCGGCCGGGCATCCGCAGCCTGTCCGCCAGCGGGCGCGAGACGCCGGCGTTCTGCGACGCCTGGTTCACCCGCTCGGCGATCCGTGGCCGGTACGCCGCGGGGATGCCCAGCAGATCGCAGATCACCTCGTACGGCATCCGGGACGCCACCGCGGACACAAAGTCCACCGGCCGCTCGACGAGCATCTCGTCCACGATCCGCCGCGCCGTCGCCCGCACATTCTCCTCCGCGGCGGCGAGCAGCCGGGGGCTGAAAGCACGCGAGACGATCCGGCGCAGCGCGGCATGCTCCTCCCCGTCCATGTTGACCATCGAGTTCCCGAACACCGCCTTGGCCCAGGCGGCGGGCTCCGGTGTGGTCACACCGGGTGCGCTGGCGAAGCGGTCGGGCCGCCGGCTGGCCTCCCGTACGTCGGCGTGCCTGACCACCGCGTAGAAGCCCTGCCCGGGTCCGCCGAAGTACGCGGGGGCCTCCAGCCGCCGCAGCAGCGCGAACGACGCCAGCCGGACCGGGCGCGGCAGCCGCCAGAAGCCCGGGTCCGCCAGATCGACGTCCTCAAGGCGCAGGGGGCGCGGGCGCGGCGCCGGTGACTGCGAGGGGATCTTCATCGCTGCCTGCTTTCACGAACGGGGGCGGCCATGTTGGCCCATTCGGCGGTCTCCGGCGCAGCCGACACGGCTCCGATTGCTGCGGACAGGGGAACTTTGCATGGGTTGTGCCGACTGCCTCGTTGTAGCGGTCAAACCCGGTCTCTGTGTCCGGTGTCTTCACCCGGTGTCTGTGTCAGCAAGTGAGTCAGAGGGGACGTACCAGCCGATGAAGGTGACTGCCCGAGGATCCGTCGCGGCACTGATGGCATGCATGGCCTCGGCGGCAGCGGCCGCGCCCGCCGCGGCCGACACATCCGCGGTGCCGGCGGTGCCCGTCACGCTGCCGACCGAGAGCATCGAGACGGCACTCCCGGTGCAGGTTCCCTCGCTGCGCACGGGGGTGCCGGTGCCGGTTCCCGGCGTGCCCGACGGGCCGCGCCATGTCACCGGGCGGCTGCTGCCCGCGCGTGCGCTGCCGGCCGTGCCGCTCGCCGGTCAGCTGCCCGAGACGCTGCTTGAACTGCCTGTCGAGAATCCGCTCGGAGAGGGCAACCTCGCGGTGGCCAGCGCCGCGACCGAGGCGTCCGAGACGAAACTGCGGGGCCCCGGCGCGGATCTGGACGCGCCGCTGTCCCCGCCCCGCCCCAGCATGCTCGGTCTGACCGCCCTCCAGCTGCCCGCCGCGGGGCTCGACGCGCCCGTGCTGCGCAGCAACCCCGTTGGGAACCTGCTGGTGCGCTGAGGCCTCCGGCGGACGTCCCCACAGAGAACTGTTTCGCCTCCGTCTCGTTGTCAACTCCGAAGCACAGGCCACGAGACCACGAGACGGAGGGCGTCAGGCATGCGCGGTCTCACCCGAACGACGGCCCGCCGCACACTGCTGCGGGCCGCCTTCACGGCCGGCGTGCTCGCGGGCACCGCGGGCGCGCTGGCCCCGGTGCTGCTGCGGCAGCACCGCCAGGGCGGCCGGGATGGCCAGGACGGCCGGGCCCGCGAGGGCCGGCAGAGCAGCGGGGAGCAGGGAGCCCGGCAGCCGGACCGGGCGATCGAGCAGTTCTCGCAGACGTACCGGGGCCGCCGTATCCAGGGCAGCGCGACGGTGCTGACGCCCGCGGCCGGAGCCGCCCCGGCGCGGCAGGCGGCCGCGCGGAGGCCGGCCCCCACCGTCGAAGTCCGCATCGACGGGCGGCCGCTGCCCGTCATGAGGCGCGCCGACGGCAGCTATCTGAGCGCCGTCAACCACTATGAGTCCTTCCCCACGCTGCTCGCGCTGGCCCGCGCCGCGGTCGACGCCCTGGGCAGCGCCCAGCTCGCGCCCGGCATCGCACACAGCCACTGACGGACCGGGACCGGGAGGGACGGCATATGTACACCCGCAAGAACCAGCGCGATCTGACGGCATCGGAGAAGCGGCGGCTCGTCAACGCCCTGCTGGCGCTCAAGCGCTCCGGCCGGTACGACGAATTCGTCACGATGCACGGCGCATACGTGGTGTCCGACGCCGAGAACGAGCCGCGCGCCGCCCATATGACGCCGTCGTTCTTCCCCTGGCACCGGCGCTTTCTGCTGGAGTTCGAACAGGCCCTGCAAGAGGTCGACCCGGCCGTGTCGATCCCGTACTGGGACTGGACGCGGGACCGCTCGCCCGCCTCCTCGCTGTGGGCGGACGACTTCCTCGGCGGCACCGGCAGGCTCGGCGACGACCAGGTCATGACCGGACCGTTCGCCTACTCGAACGGCAACTGGCCCATCCGGGCCGACATCACCGACGGCGCCTATCTCACCCGAGACCTCGGCCGCCGCAGCAGCCCCCTGGAGCTGCCGACCAAGGCGGACGTGGACGCGGCGCTGGCCGATCCCGTCTATGACGCCGCGCCGTGGGACTCCACCGTGGCCACCGGTTTCCGCAACACCATCGAGGGCTGGAGCGTCGGCGCGGAGCGCTGGCGCAATCACAACCGGGTGCACCGCTGGGTTGGCGGGCTGATGCTGGGCGCGACCTCGCCCAACGACCCGGTTTTCTGGCTGCACCACGCCTACTGCGACCTGCTCTGGGCCCGCTGGCAGCGCGCCCACCGGGGTGCCGGGTATCTTCCGGCGAAGCCGCTGCCTGTGTCCGATGCGCAGTATGGGCGGGTGTTCAGCCGGGATGAGGCGATGCCGCCGTGGGGGGTGCGGCCGTCGGAGCTGCTGGACCACCGGCGCTGGTACCGCTACGCATAGGCGCCTGGGGCTCCGCCCCCGAACCCCCGGTCCTCAATCTCCCCCAGACTTCGTCCGGGAGGTGCCCCCAACGGGCTGGGTTTTCCAGAGCACGCACTTCGGCCCCTCCCCGCATCACCAGACGGCGCGCGGGAAAGGGCCGAGGAGTGTGACCGCAGCAGACGCGTCAGGCTCAGTGCCCGTACGCCCCGTGGCCTCCGCCGTTGTTCACACAGGTGTTGCCGAAAGCCGGGTTGAGCAGCCCGACGAGGTTCACCGTGTTGCCGCAGACGTTGACCGGGATGGCGACCGGCACCTGGATGGCGTTGCCCGAGAGGACGCCCGGGGAGTGGCTGGCGACGCCCTTGGCTCCGGCGTCGGCGGCGGCCATGCCCGCGCCACCGGCGAGGATGGCGCCCGTGCCGGCGACGACAGCGGCGGCCTTCGCGATACGCGACATCAGTTCTCCTTGCAGATTGCAGATGAGGGGTGGCCGCATAGCTTGCGGCCTCACGCTCCTTCAACGCTCCAAACCAGGGGCGGTAACGGATCAGCGCCAAAAACGTCGCCACTTGTGTGACAGGCGGGATTCCGTACCTCAGCTGGTGCGGCGTACGGAGCGGCCCGCGAGCACATCTGTGCGACGGCCGTCCCGGATGACGAATCGGCCGTCGATCAGTACATGGGGGATGCCCGCGGGCAGGACGCGCGGTTCGTCGAAGGTGGCCCGGTCCGCCACCGTGTCCGGGTCGAACAGCACCAGATCGGCGCGGTATCCCTCGCGGACGAGCCCCCGGTCGGGCAGCCGCAGCCGGGCAGCGGGTCGGGAGGTGAGATGGGCGACGGCCTCCTCCAGGGACAGGATGCCCAGCTCGCGGGCGTACCGGCCGAGATAGCGGGGGAAAGTGCCGTACGCCCGCGGATGCGGTTTGCCGCCCTGGAGGATGCCGTCGCTGCCGCCGGTGTGGACGCGGTGGCGCATGATCGCCCGGACGTTCTCCTCATGGCCCACGTGCTGGAGGACCGTGGCGCCGAGCCGGTCCTCGATCAGCAGTCCGCGGGCCGCCTCCCAGGGGTCCTCGCCGCGCCGCGCGGCCGTCTCGGCGACCGTGCGGCCCACCCAGGAGGAGAGCGCCGGATCGCCGACGCCGGAGATCTCGACGGTGTCCCAGTCGACGGGCACGCCATGGCAGCCGTCGGAACCCAGCTCCTGGAGGTGACGGCCGATGCGCGCGGCCGTCGCCTCGTCCTTGAGGCGGGCGAGGACGGCTTCGGGGCCGCCCTCGTGCGCCCAGCCGGGCAGCAGGGCGGCCAGTGTGGTGCAGCCGGGGGTGTACGGATAGGTGTCGAGGGTGATGTCCGCGCCCGCCGCCAGGGCGTCGTCGAGGAGGGAAAGCAGCTCGGGCGCCCGGCCCTTGTTCACGCCGAAGTTCATGGTGGCGTGGGCCAGGTGGAGGGCGCAGCCCGTGTCGCGGGCGAGGGCGGCCATCTCCTCGTACGCCTGGAGCGCGCCCGCGCCGTAGGAGCGGTGGTGGGGGCAGTAGTAGCCGCCGTGCCGGGCGACGACCCGGCACAGCTCGGCGAGTTCGGCCTGGTCCGCGTACATGCCGGGCGGGTACGTCAGCCCGGACGACATGCCGGCCGCGCCCTGCTGGAGGCCCTCGGCGACGAGCTGCCGCATCCGGGTCAGCTCGGCGTCGGTCGCGGGGCGGTCGTCCCAGCCGACGGCGAGCATGCGGACGCTGCCCTGGGGGACGAGATACGCCGCGTTGACGGCGATGCCGCGGTCGAGCCGGTCGAGATACTCGCCGACCGTGCGCCAGTCAAAGCTGACGCTGTCATCACCCGGCGCGCCGCCGTTCCAGCCGGCGATGGCGGAGCGGACCTCGGCGAGCGTGCGGTCGTCGACCGGCGCGTAGGACAGACCGTCCTGGCCGAGGACTTCGAGGGTGACGCCCTGGGCGGCCTTGGCCGAGTGGTCGGGGTCGCGCAGCAGCGCCAGGTCGCTGTGCGCGTGCATGTCGATGAACCCGGGGGAGAGGGCCAGACCATGGGCGTCGAGGACGCGGGCGGCCGACGGGCGCGGGCCGGATGCCGCCTCGGGGCGTATCGCGGCGATGCGCCCGCCGTCGAGCGCGACGTCGGCGCGGCAGGAGGGCCCGCCCGTGCCGTCGATGACCCGTGCGCCGCGGATGACGAGCTCCATGGCCTGACCTGACCTCTCAGACGTCCCGGGATGAATCAGAAGACCGGAAGTGTCAGAAGAAGGTGCGGATGAAGTCGACGACCGTGCCGTCCGCCTCGACCAGCGGGATGAGCTGCCACTTGTCGAAACTCGTGCAGGGGTGGGACAGGCCGAGGCCCACCCAGTCGCCCACCTCCAGCTCGGCTCCGGGGCCGGTGTGCAGCCAGGCGTGCTGGTCGGACAGCTTGGTGACCTCGATGGCGTCGGCGGGGCGGAGCTCGCCGGTGCGGGCGTCGCGCACGACCTGCGCCTGCGGCAGATCGAGGTCATACGCCGCGTCCCGCTTGCCCGCGTTGACGAAGGCCTGCTCGGGGGTGGGGCGGGAGACGACCTGGGCCCACAGCCGGAAGGCGGGCTGGAGCGCGCCCTCCTGTGCGATGCGGTTGAAGGGCGTCAGCCGGCGGTAGTGGCCGTCGTCGTGCGAGACGTACGCGCCGGAGCGCAGCAGCTTCAGGACCGGCAGGGACAGCGGCGGCAGCTGGGCGAAGACGTCCGCCACCGTGTCGAACCAGGCGCTGCCGCCCGCGCTGACCACGATCTCCTCCAGGCCGGTCCCGGAGAAGCGGCCCGCCTTGTCGAAGTCGGCGGCGAGCGCGGTGAGGCGCTCCAGCCAGGCGCGCACCCGCTCCGGGTCGGCCCGGGGGACCTCCCCCTCGTATCCGGCGACTCCGACGAGGCGCAGCGTCTCGGTGCGGGCGACGGCGTCGGCGACCGCGGCGCAGTCGGCTTCGGTGCGGGCTCCGGTGCGCGCGCCGTCGCCCGCGCCCAGTTCGACGACGACGTCCAGCGCCCGGCCTGCGGGCAGCCGGTCACGCAGCGCCTCGTCCATCAGCTCGACTCCGCGGACCGAGTCGACGTAGCAGATCAGCTGGAACTCCGGGTCGGCGGCCAGCTCCTGGGCGAGCCAGCGCAGCGCGACCGGGTCGACGACCTCGTTGGCGAGGAAGATGCGCCGCACGCCGTAGGCGCGGTAGACGCGGACCTGGTGCGGGACGGCGGCGGTGATGCCCCACGCCCCGTACTCCAGCTGGCGCGCGAAGAGCTGCGGGGCCATCGACGTCTTGCCGTGCGGGGCGAACGCCAGGCCGTGGCGCTCGGAGTAGGTCTCCAGCAGCGCGAGGTTGTGCTCGACGGACTCGGCGGAGAGTGCGAGGACGGGGGTGGTGAAGCCGCCGGTGAAGAGGTTGCGCCGCTCGGCGGCGAGCTGCCCGACGGTCAGGCCCGCGGCTTCGGCGTCCGGCGGAAGGGACTTGAAGCGGCTGTCCGCGGGCTCGTCGCCCAGTGCGGAAAGTGCGGCGAGCGCCTCGCCGGGCAGGATGTGGTTCGGGGTTGCGGCGGCCATGGGGCCTCCTCTTCGGTCGTGCCTGAGGATGTGCGTACCGCGCATTCTGCCCGTTGCGTTATCTGCAACAGCCATTGCGTATAGCGCCGAACGCTGTCTAGCATCCCAGCCAATGCCGGGTCAATGGCGGCCAGCGGCCAGCGGCCGGCCGGTGAGCGAGCGAGTGAGCGAGGAGCCCGGGACATCGTGAGCGTTGACGTCGTCTGCCTCGGCGAGTCCATGGTCACGTTTCTGCCCTCGACGCCCGGACGTCTCGCCGATGTGCCGTCCTTCCACCGCGGCATCGGCGGCGCCGAGTCCAATGTGGCCTGCGCGCTCGCCGCGGCCGGCCATACGGCGCGCTGGGTGAGCCGGGTCGGCGCGGACGGCTTCGGCGACCATCTGGTCGACGCCGTCGCCGCGTACGGAGTCGACACCTCGGCGGTCCAGCGCGATCCGCACCGCCCCACGGGCGTCTACTTCCGTACGGCGGGGGAGCGCGCCGCCGCGCCCGGCGACGGCGACGCCGCCGAAGTCGTGTACTACCGGACGGGATCGGCCGCCTCCGCGATGTCGCTCGCGAACCTGTCCCGCCGGGCCGTGTGGGGCGGGCGCATCCTCCATCTGTCCGGGATCACCGCGGCGCTCTCCGCGACCTGCCGGGGTCTGATGCGGGGGCTCACCGCGCGCACTCCGGGGCGTCCGCCGGTGTCGTTCGACGTCAACCACCGTATGCACCTGTGGCAGGGCGACGCGCGCGGTCCGCGCCTGCTCCTGGACCTCGCACGCGGCGCGGACCTGGTCTTGGTCGGCGAGGACGAGGCGGAGGCGGTCTGGGGGATCTCCGGCGCCGCGGCCGTCCGCGAGGCGCTGCCCGAGCCCGGCGTCCTCGTCGTCAAACAGGGCGCGAAGGGCGCGACGGCCTTCGCGGGCGACCGCGCCAGCTTTGAGCCCGCCCCCGCCGTGGACGTCGTCGCCCATGTGGGAGCCGGGGACGCCTTCGCCGCCGGATTCCTCTCCGCCACCCTGCGCGGGCTGCCCGCACGGGCCCGGCTGCGCCACGGCCACCTCATGGCGGCCGCCGCCCTCACGGTCCCCGGAGACATCGCCGTACCGCCCGCCCGGGCGCACGCCGACCGGCTGGCCGCACTCGACGGCCGCGCCTGGGGCACACTGCGACTCGGCCCCGGCTGGACCGGACACGGCACGGGGGCCGGCGCCCGGCCGCAGGGCCCGGCAGGCCACCAGGTGGAGGTACGTAGGCAATGAGCCAGACCGTCGACCGCGCGCTGAGCATCCTTCCGCTCCTCGCGCAGGGCCCCGCGGACCTCGGGCAGGTCGCCGAACGCCTCGGCGTGCACAAGTCCACCGCCCTGCGGCTGCTGCGCACCCTGCACGAGCACGGCCTCGTCTACCGCCAGCAGGACCAGCGCTACCGGCTCGGCGCACGGCTGTTCGCCCTGGCGCAGGAGGCTGTGGAGAACCTCGACGTGCGCGAGATCGCCCACCCGCACCTCGTCCGGCTCAACGAGGAGACCGGGCACACCGTGCATCTCGCCGTGTACGAGGAGGACGAGGTGCTTTACATCGACAAGGTGGAGAGCCGCTATCCGGTGCGGATGTACTCGCGCATCGGCAAACCCGTCGCCATCACCGTCGCGGCCGTCGCCAAGCTGCTGCTCGCCGATCTGCCGGAGCCGGAGCGGCGCGCGCTCGCCGAGCGGCTCGACTACCCCCGGTACACCTCCCGTTCGACCCCGGACGCCGCGGCCTTCCTCAAGGAGCTGGCGGCCGTACGGGCCCAGGGATGGGCCGCCGACCTCGGCGGCCACGAGGAGTCTGTCAACTGCGTCGCGGCTCCCGTGCGCGGGGCGGACGGCCGGGTCGTCGCCGCCATGTCGGTCTCCGCGCCGAACGTCGTCGTGACGGCCGAGGAACTCCTCACCCTCCTGCCGCTGGTGCGCCGCACCGCCGACGCCATCGGCCGGGAGTACTCAGGCATGACACCGCAGAAGGGCACGCCATGAACGCCATGACCGAGAAGACCGCGATCACCCCGGCCGGACACACCGCCCCGCCCGCGAAGTTCTCGCACGGAGTGAAGCAGGGCTGGATTCTCCAGCCCGTCGCTTGAGGCGCGGGTGCCCACAACCCAGCCCCGCCGGCGTTTGAGGCGCGGGGGTCTGGGGGCGGAGCCCCCAGGTTCGGGGAGGGGCTGGGTAGGGGGAAGACCCGCCTCAGATCGCTAGCCCGCGCAGTACTGCTGCTCCTTGCCGATCGAGCGGTACATGCAGTCGGAGTTCTCCAACAACTCCAGCACCGCCCCCCTGTTCCGGCTCGTCTCCCTCTCGATCACCTCGTCCGGCGGATAGAAGCCCCCGCCCCACGCCGACCGGGGATACATCTCGAAGGTGTAGCCGAAGATCCGCTGATCACCCCAGAGCCAGTCGTCGATCGAGCCGTCGGTGATGTAGAGGTCGCTCGACTGCTCGGGCGTATAGCCGTTGCTCGCCGCCATTTTGCGGCCCACCGCGGCGAAGGCGTCCCGGTCGTCCTGGGTCATGCCCGGCGCGGTGTCGGAGTAGGTGTAGCCGAAGGGCCAGAGGATCAGCTCGCTGTAGGTGTGGAAGTCGATCGCGGTCGTGATCTGCTGCTCGCCGCCGACGACCCGGCTGCGTACAAAGTCGGCGACGACCTTCACCTCGGGTGCGGACTCCGGGGAGGAGCCGCGGTAGGTGGCGGAGCCGGGTGAGCCGGAGGAGCCCCCGCAGCAGCCCCACTTGTAGTCCCAGTTGCGGTTGAGGTCCGTGCCGACGTACGAGGAGCCGGGGTTGGGCTGACGGTTCTTGCGCCAGCTGCGGTACCGGCCGGTGGCGATGTCGTACTCGCCGCCGTCGGGGTTGAGGTCGGGGATGATCCAGATCTCGCGGCTGTTCACGGCGTCGGTGATCCCGGGGTCGCTGCCGTAGTCCTCGCCGAACTCCCGCAGCAGATACAGGGCCATCTCGACCGTCAGATGCTCCCGTGCGTGCTGGTGGTGGGTGAAGAGGACCTCCGGCTCGTCCTCGTCCGCCGCCACATTGTCACTGATCTTGATGGCGACGATCTCCCGGCCCTGATGGCTGCGGCCGATGACCCGCTTGCTCATGATGGACGGGTACTGGGCGATCCGCTGGTCGATCTCGGCGCTCATCTCCGCGTAGTTGTGGTAACGGGAGTCGGCGGGCGGGAAGTCGAACGGCTCGGCGGCGCGGCCGCCCGACCGGTCCGGGGGCGCGGGCAGCGGCTGAAGGCGGTGGCCGAGCGTGCGCAGCCGCTCCGCCTGGGCGGCGTTCGCGCTGACGACGACCGAGTGGTCGTCCGCCTCGTCGATCGAGACGCCGACGGCGGCGACGGCGGCCCGGGCGGCGGGCGTGGCCGGGCCGTGGATCTCGTACTGCCTGATCTCCTCCGGTATCTCCGGCATCTCCGGCCGCGGTTGGGCCGCGGGGGCGTCGGCGGAGGGGGACGCGCTGGCGGTGAGGGGTGCGGCCAGGGCGAGGGCCAGCAGCGCGGCGAGGGCGGCGGTCCTGGATCCGCCGCGGCCGCCTGCGCCGCGGCGACCGTGTGTGCCGCTGCCGCTGCCGCTGCCGCTGCCGCTGCCGCGAATGCGAAGTCGCATGGTGTCTCCTGCGGTGTGGGGGGTGGTGCGACGCGCGTGGTGCGGAGGTTCGCCCATATCGTCGATGCATGACATGCTCCGGTCAATGCAATCTTCAGTCATACACGCCCTCTTGCGCGGGCCCCGCCCGCCGCTTAAACGTGACTCCAGTTGCCCAAGGGGACGAGGCGCATACGGGGAAGGCGGCGGCGCACCATGGCAGAGACGGCACACGACGCGGCGGGCGAGTCCACAGTCCGGCCGCGGAAGTCGAGCTGGAAGTACATCGGACCGGGCATCGTCGTCGCCGCGACCGGCGTCGGCGCGGGCGATCTGGTCGCCACCCTCATCGCGGGCAGCCGCTTCGGCTACACCCTGCTGTGGGCCGCGGTCATCGGCTGCCTCGTCAAGATCTCCCTTGCCGAGGCGGCGGGCCGCTGGCATCTGGCCACCGGCCGCACCCTGTTCGAGGGCTGGCGCACCCTCGGCCGCTGGACCACGGTCTATTTCGCGATCTACGTCGTCGTCTGGGGATTCGTCTACGGCGCGACCGCCATGTCCTCCAGCGCCCTGCCGATCGTGGCGCTCTTCCCGGACGGCCCCGGACTCAAGACCTGGGCGGTCATCACCGGTCTGACCGGACTGGTCTTCGTCTGGTTCAACCGCTACGCCGTCTTCGAGAAGGTCATGACCGTACTCGTCGGCGTGATGTTCCTGGTGGTCGTGTATCTCGCGATCCGGGTGTCGCCGGACCTCGGCGCGACGCTGGCGGGCCTGGCGCCCGCACTCCCGGACGGCTCGCTGCTCTACACCCTCGGGCTGATCGGCGGCGTCGGCGGCACCATCACCATGGCCGCGTACGGCTACTGGGTGAACGCCAAGGGCTGGCGCGACGCGGGCTGGATGAAGGTGATGCGGCTCGACAACCGCGTCGCCTATCTGACCACCGGGATCTTCGTCATCGCCATGCTGGTCGTCGGCGCGGAGCTGCTGCACGCCTCGCAGCTCGCCCTCACCAAGGGCGACCGGGGGCTGATCGACCTCGGCGCGGTGCTGGAGGACCGGTTCGGCGGGGCGACCGCGAAGCTCTTTCTGATCGGCTTCTTCGCGGCCTCCTTCTCCTCGCTGATCGGCGTATGGCACGGGGTGAGCCTGCTGTTCGCCGACTTCGTGCGGCGGCTTCGGGCCGCCCGCGGGGAAGGCGGAGGCGGGGAGGGCGGAGGCGGGGAGGGCGAAGGCGGCACGGCGGCTGTCGCGGCGGAGCGCTCGCTGCCCTTCCGCGCGTATCTGCTGTGGCTGACCTTCCCGCCGATCGCGCTGCTCTTCCTGGACAAGCCGTTCGGTCTGGTCGTGGCGTACGGGGTGCTGGGCGCGGCCTTTATGCCGTTTCTGGCGCTCACCCTGGTCTGGCTGCTCAACTCCTCCCGTACACCCGCCGAGTGGCGCAATGGCGTGCTCAGCAATGTGATGCTGTCGGCGGCCGGACTGCTGTTCGTGGTGCTGTGCGTGCAGCAGGTGCGCGAGCTGCCCTGGTGACGGGCCTGGTGACGAGGTCCCGGTGACGAGGTCCCGGTGACGAGGTACTGGTGACCCCGAGGCCGGGAAGCGGCAGCGCCGCCGAGGAGGGGAGGACGGCGGCGCTGCCGGGCTCAGCGGCCCCGGTAGGACTCACGGCAGGTTGTGCACATGCGGTCCGACCGCGTTGGACCAGGCGTGTGAGGCCGTCGCGTCCCAGTTCACAGACCAGGTCATCGCGCCGCGCAGCGACGGATAGGTCCTGGACGGCTTGAACGAGCCGCAGCCGGTCCCGCGGGTCAGACAGTCCAGCGCGTTCTTCACGATGGACGGGTCGACATAGCCGCTGCCCGCACCGCGCGGCGAGGCGGGCACGCCCAGGCCGACCTGCGACGGGTCGAGGCCGTTCTCCAGCTGGATGCAGGCGAGCGCGGTGAGGAAGTCCACCGAGCCCTGCGAGTAGACCTTGCCGTCGCAGCCGAGCATCGAACCGCTGTTGTAGTACTGCATATTGACCACGGTGAGGATGTCCTTCACCGCGAGCGCGGTCTTGAAGTACTCGGTGCCGGTGTTCTGCATGTCGATGGTCTGCGGGGCCATCGTGAGCACCAGCGAGGAGCCGGCCTTCTGCGACAGCTGACGCAGCGCCTTGGTCAGATAGGCGGAGTTGATGCCGTGCTCAAGGTCGATGTCGACGCCGTTGAAGCCGTACTCCTGCATCAGCGCGTAGGCGCTGTCGGCGAAGGCGGTCGCGGAGGCGTCGCTGTTGATGGTGACATTGCCCTTCTCGCCGCCCACCGAGAGGATCACGTTCTTGCCGTCGGCCTGCTTGGCGGCGATGTCCTGCTTGAACTCCGCCGTCGAGCCGTAGCCGACGGCCGGGTCGAGATTGAAGGTGATCTCGCCGGGTGTGGCGGTCGAGTCGGCGAACGACACGGCGATGATGTCGTACTGCGCCGAGACGTCCCGGATCTTCTGCACGGTCGCGCCGTTGTCGAAGTTCTGCCAGTAGCCGGTCACCGCGTGCCGGGGCACGGACGGGCCGGGGCCCGGGTCGCCGCCCCCTGCGGTGGTGCCGGTCACGGCCGCGGACTTCGCCGACTCGCCGGCGGAGTTGGCCGCGCTGACCTGGAAGGAGTACGAGGTGCTCGCGGCCAGCCCGGTCACGGTCGCCGAGGTCCCGGTCGCCGACTGGACCCTGGTCCCGTCGCGGTAGACGTGATATCCGGTGGCGCCGGGGACGGCGTTCCAGCTCAGCGACACCGACGAGGAGGTCGTCGAGGAGACGGCGAGCCCCGCGGGCGTCGCCGGGACCTCCGGCTCCGGGTCTGTGCCGCCGCCCCCGTCAGGCCCGAACGCGGACACATCGTCGACGAGATAGGGGGCCTGCCCGTACCAGCCGTGGGTGTAGACGGTGACCTGCGTGGTGTTCGCGCCGGTGGTGAACGTGGTGGACAGCCGCTTCCAGCTGCCGCTGTCGGGCGTCCAGGCCGAGACGTCGCTGACGCCCGTGCCGCTCACCCCGAGATAGGTGTAGCCGCCCTGCACCCAGGCGCTGAGGGTGTACGCCGAGCCGGGCTTGACCGCCACGGTCTGGGTGCACTTGGCGTTGTCCTGCCCGGACGGCGTCGCCCTGAGCGCGCCCGAGCCCGCGTGCACCGGGGAGGAGACGGCCGTGCCGCTGCCGGCGGAGCAGCTCCAGTTCGCCAGTCCGTTTTCGAAGCCCGCGTTCTTGACGTTGTTCACATCGGCGGCCTGTGCGGTCCCCGCCGTACCCATGAGGCCGGCTCCGGCCCCGAGCGCGAGCGCGGCCAAGACGCCGAGCCATCTCCGTGCGACGCCCCGCGAGCGTGTCCTGCGGTCCACTTGCTGCCTCCAGTGGGGGAGTTATGGGGTGGAGGTGATGAGGAACGGCGGCCACCGCTGGCCGTACAAGCTGGTCCAGACCAATAGGGTTGTCAAGACCTCTGGCGGCGATTCGCATACAGCCGTCGGTCCCCGTCCTGCTCGGCCGCGCCGCCCCGCGCTGCTGTTCACCGCGGTGAAACGGGAGTTAACTCCTGACGGGTTCGGCCGGATTTCGGAGATGCACAGCGTGCGCGGGTTGGCGCTCTCGGTTCTGAAAGGTGTTCTCTGGCCTCCGCCTCGTGGATAAAGTGCTGGTGCAGGAGCACGGGGACGCCGGGTCTCCGGCGGCCGGAGCGAACGGGGAACCAGCGTGCCGACCGCGATAGCCGTCACCAGCGCCGATCTGGTGCTGCCGCCGAACGACCGCCAGACGCCCCCCGCGGCGCTGCTGCGGGCCCCTGAGGACCAGTCCCTGGACGACGCCCTCGCGGAGATGACCGTCCTGCTCGAACAGCACGGCTATGTGGTCGCGCTCTGCCCCTCCGCGCTGCCGCCCGCCCACCAGATGCGGCTGCATACGATCCGGACCGTCCTGGAGAGCAATCGCATCGCGCTGCTCAGGACGGATCTGCCGCCGCTCGGCCTCGCGGTGCTGGTCCGCCAGCTGCGGCAGCTGTCGGTCTGCGACTTCGGCCCCGGCGTGATCGCCTCCGCGGCCAGGCTGCTGGCCCACTATGTGTACGCGGGCGCCCTGCTCGGCACCGTCGCCCGGCTCGACCGGGTGCCCGTGAGCCTGAAATCCCACGCCAAGTCCTGGGTGCCCGGTGCCCAGTTCGCCGTGCTGGCCAACCCGCGGCCCCAGCTGCTGCGGATCGGCACCGGCGACGGGCGCGTCCAGGGCCCGGAGTTCGTCACCCAGCTCGCCGTGGCGAACGGCCAGCTCCACTCGGAGTGGGTGACCGGCGCGCTGGCCCACCAATGGCAGGTGCGCGGGGTGCAGGAGACCCTGCTGCCCGCGGACTCACCCGGCTGGTGGGGCACCCCCAAGCTGATCGAGTTCGCGGCCTTCCTCCCGGACATCTCCGTCCTCTACCAGCTGGTCGCGTCCGTACGGCGAGAGGTGTGCACCTGGTGCGGCATCCAACTGATCGGCGACCGCTGCGGCTTCTGCTCGGCGACGCTCGCCAGGCACGCCGTCCGGGAGCCCGCGGCCGCCCTGCCCGCGGGCCGGCACAGCACATGAGCCCGCCCGCGCCGCACCGCGCACCCGTGCGCACCCGGCTGTGCGCGCTCCCGCGCCGGGTACGCGGCTGCGTGTCCGCGGTGCCCCCGGCGTCCGTGGTGCCCGCAGTAGCCGCGGTGTCCGCGGCAACCGCGGCATCCGCACCGTCCGTCCCCCGCCCCCGAACGAGGTCGTCCCGTCCATGAATTCACGGCAGCGCCGCGGCATCGTCCTTCTGCTCCTCTCGGCCCTGTGCGCCCTCGGCGCGTTCGCCGGCGTGATCTCGGTGATCAGCGATGTGAATTCCAAGGTCGGGCCGGAGACCGCCGCCTATCGCGTCAAGGCCGACATCGCCCCGTACACGCCGCTCAGAGCCGCCCAGTTCGAGAAGATCACCATGCCTGAGCGCTGGCTCTCGCCCAGCGCCGTCACCGACCTGGACGCCGTCGACGGCAAGATCGCCGTCACCACGCTCCGCAAGGGATCGCTCCTCCAGACCGACATGGTGGTCGCACGGCCCCGGCTGGAGGAAGGAGAGCAGGAGATCGCCATCATGATCGACGCATCGACCGGCGTGGCCGGCAAGATCCGCCCGGGCAATCTCGTCAATATCTTCGCCACCTTCGCCGCCCAGAACGACGGCGAGGTCGACCAGTCCCGGCTCATCGTGCCCAACGCCAGGGTCATCGACGTCGGCCAGCTCACCGCCCTGGAGCCCAGGAAGGGCGACCGCTCCAGCGGTCTGGCCGAGGCGGTGCCCATCACCTTCGCCCTGACCACCGAGGACGCCCAGCGCGTGGCCTACGCCGAGTCCTTCGCCGAACATGTGCGGCTCGCCCTCCTCCCCGGCGACGGCCCCGCCGCCGTGCGGCCTGGCGAGGGCCGCTACGACCTGTCAGAAGACAAGAACAGGTGAGGGCCGGATGACCACTCGCATCCTCCCGGCCGTCGGCGACCCCGACGCCGCCCGCTCCATCACCGGCCTGCTCAGCCAGCTGCCGGACGCCGAGCCCGGCTCCGCCGTCGGCGACTCGACCTCGCTGCTCGACCTGCTGTCCCGGCTCGCCGGGGAATCCCTCGACGAACTGCCCGAAGTGGTCCTCGTCCATGAGCGGATAGGGCCCGTCCCCGCGCTGGAACTCATCCGCGAGGTGGCGCTGCGCTTCCCCGCCGTCGGCGTCGTGCTCGTCACCTCCGACGCCAGCCCCGGACTGTACTCCGCCGCCATGGACTCCGGGGCCCGCGGCCTGGTCGGGCTGCCGCTGTCGTACGAGGAACTCGCCCAGCGCGTCCAGGCGGCGGCCGGCTGGTCCGCCGGCGTGCGCCGCCACCTCGGCCACGGCCCCGACACGCTCTCCGGGCCGGGCGGCACCGTCGTCACCGTCACCGGCGCGAAGGGCGGCGTCGGCGCCACCGTCACGGCCGTACAGCTCGCGCTCGCCGCCTGCGCCTCCGGCCACCGCACCGCCCTCGTCGACCTCGACCTGCAGAGTGGAGACATCGCCTCCTATCTGGATGTGCAGTTCCGCCGCTCGATTGTCGACCTCGCCGCCATCCAGGACATCACGCCCCGCATCCTCCAGGACGCCCTGTTCAGCCATGAGTCGGGCCTTGCGCTGCTGCTCGCACCCGCCGAAGGGGAGCGCGGCGAGGACGTGGACGACCGGGTGGTGCGCATGGTCGTCGGCGCGCTGCGCAGGCGGTACGAGATCGTCGTCGTCGACTGCGGCACCCAGATGACCACGGCCAACGCCGCCGCCATCGAGACCGCGGACAGCACGCTGCTGGTGACCACGCCCGATGTGGTGACGGTGCGGGCGGCGAAACGGATGGTCAGGCTCTGGGACCGGCTCCAGATCCGCAAGGCGGAGGAGACGGTGACCGTCGTCAACCGCCATACGCGCAGCACGGAGATCCAGCCCTCGCTGATCGAGAAGATCACCGCCACGCGGATGGCGAAGGTGTCCGTGCCCGCCAACTTCAAGGAGCTGCAGCCGGTCGTCGACGCGGGCCGGATGCACGACCTGGAGGCCAGGTCGGCGGTGAAGCAGGCCCTGTGGGGGCTGGCGGGGGAGCTGGGGCTGGTCAAGGACGCGGCGGCGGGGAAGCGCAGGGCGGAGGGCAGGCACGGCCGGTTCCGGCAGGACAGGGGGTCGTTCGGCATGGGCGTGATCGGCCTGCGGGCGGGGCGGGGCCGATGACGGCGAGGACGGCGCCGACGGGGCCGGTGACGGCGGGGCCGGTGACGGCGGGGCCGAGCATGCGGGGGTCCTGCGCGGGACGGTTCCGGGCCGGGCGGTTCCGGACCGGGCTCTGCGGGGCCGGGCGGTTCCGGGCCGGGCGGGGCCGGTGTGAGCCGCCGCGCGGTCTCGCGCGGGACGACCGGGGCCAGGCGGTCATCGAGTTCACCGGCATGGTCCCGATCATCCTCGTCACGCTCGCCGTGCTGTGGCAGTCGGCACTCGTCGGCTATACGCTCGTCCTCGCCGGAAACGCCGCGGACCAGGCCGTCAGGGCCGGGACCGTCGCCGAAGGCAGTCCGCAGGCCGCCTGCGAGCGGGCCGGCGGGGAGCACATACCGGGGGCGTGGTCGTACGACATCGACTGCGGGCGGCAGGGGGACGTCTTCGCCGCCCGCGCCGATCTGCGCGTCCCGCTGCTGTTCCCGGGGGCGTTCAACCTCCCGGTCACCGTGCCGGGCAGGGCGGCCGCCGCCACGGAAAGGAGGGACCGGCCGTGACACGCGCGCCCGCGCCCGTAGCCGTGCCGGTGCCCGCGCCCGTGTCCGTGCCGGTGTCTGTGCCCGTAGCCGCGCCCGTGTCCGTGTCCGCGCCCGTGTCCGCGCCCGTGTCCGCGCCCGTGCCCGCGCCCGTGTCCGTGCCGGTGTCTGTGCCCGTAGCCGCGCCCGTGTCCGTGTCCGCGCCCGTGCCTGTGCCCGTAGCCGTGCCGGTGCCCGCGCCGGTGTCCGTGTCCGTGCCGGTGTCCGCGCCCGTGTCCGTAGCCGTGTCCGCGCCCGTGCCCGTGCCTGCGCCCGTGTCCGTGCCCGTAGCCGTGCCCGCGCCAGTGCCCGCGCCCGTGCCCGGTCCGGAAGCCCGGCCCGGCGCCGCGTCCGCCGCGGAGCCCGGCGGGGGAGCCGCACCCGCCTGCGCGTCCGTACCCGGGGCGGATCTCCGACCCGCGTCCGCACGCCGCCCGGCCGGGAACCCTGCCCGGGACCGGGCAGGGGACCACGACCGGGGCTCGGCGTTGGGCCGCCAGCGTGACCGGGATCGCGACCGTGACCGGGATCGCGAACGCCTCCGGGGCGGACACGGCGACCGGGACCGGGGTACGGGCCGCGGCACCCAGCGGCCCGGCCGGCTGCCGGGCCAGAGACCGGGCCCGGACCCGCACCGGGCCCGCGGCCGACCCCGCGGCGACCGCGGCCAGGCCGTCATCGAGTACGGCGGCTGGCTGGTGCTCCTGCTGCTCGTCGCCATGGCCGCCGTCCAGGTCGGCCTCGCCGTGTACGCGGCCCAGCAGGCGGGCACCGCGGCCCGCGCCGCCGCCCGCGTCGCCTCCCAGAACGAGGCGGACACCGGCTATGAGACGGCCGGCCGGGCGGCCGTGAGCTCCTGGCTGGACGCCGGGTTCGCGCTGTCCGGCGGCGCCGACGAGGTCACGGTCCGGGCGACCGTCACCGTCCCCTCCGTCGTACCGGGCTTCTCCGGCTTCCGGACCAGCAAGAGCGCCACCATGCCGCGCGACTGACGCCATGACGCAACAACGCAATGGCGCGACAACGCCACGACGCCACGACGCCACGACGCCACGACGGAACCGAAGCGAAGGAGGGGAGCCGCACCATGAGCCTGCGGGCGCGCATCAACAACCCCGAGCCGGTCAAGGGCCTCAGCGAGGAGAGCCGGCTCGTCGGCGTCTACCGCGCCAAACTGCTGGAGGAGATCGACCTCGCCGAGATGTCGGCCCTCGCCGCCGCCGAGCGGCGCGTCCGGCTGGAGCGCGTCCTCAGCCACATCATCAGCCGCGAAGGCCCCGTGCTGTCCACCGTGGAGCGCTCACAGCTCATCCGCAGGGTCGTCGACGAGGCGCTCGGCCTCGGCATCCTGGAGCCGCTCCTCGAAGACGCCTCCATCAGCGAAATCATGGTGAACGGACCCGAGCAGGTCTTCGTCGAGCGCGGCGGACGCCTGGAACTGCTGCCGATGCGCTTCTCCTCCGCCGAGCAGCTGATGCAGACCATCGAGCGGATCGTCTCCACGGTCAACCGCCGTGTGGACGAGGCCAATCCGATGGTCGACGCCCGACTCCCAAGCGGCGAGCGCGTCAACGTCATCATCCCGCCGCTCTCCCTCTCCGGCCCCATCCTCACCATCCGCCGCTTCCCCCGCGCCTTCACCCTCCAGGAGATGATCGGCCTCGGCTCCCTCGACGAACACATCCTGATGCTGCTCGCCGGACTGGTCCGCGCCCGCTTCAATGTGATCGTCTCCGGCGCCACCGGCACCGGAAAAACCACCCTCCTCAACGCCCTCTCCGGCCTCATCCCAGACAACGAACGCATCGTCACCATCGAGGACTCGGCGGAGCTCCAGCTCCAGCAGTCCCATGTCATCACTCTGGAGAGCCGCCCCGCCAACGTCGAGGGCAAGGGCCGGATCACCATCCGCGACCTCGTACGCAACTCCCTGCGCATGCGCCCCGACCGCATCATCGTCGGCGAGGTGCGCGGCGGGGAGACGCTCGACATGCTCCAGGCGATGTCCACCGGCCACGACGGCTCCCTGGCCACCGTCCACGCCAACAGCGCCGAGGACGCGCTGATGCGGCTGCAGACCCTCAGCTCGATGTCCGAGGTCGAGATCCCGTTCGCGGCGATCCACGACCAGATCAACAGCGCCGTCGACGTCATCGTGCAGCTGTCCCGCCATATCGACGGCAGCCGCAAGATCACCGAGATCGCGGTCGTCGACTCGTACGGACGCCAGGACTACCGGATCGTGACCGTCTGCCGTTTCGAGGCCGAGCCGCTGACGGGAGACGGGGCCGTGCGCGGACGGTTCGCGTACTTCCCGCTGCCCCGGCGGCTCGCCCAGCGCCTGTATATGGCGGGCGAGGCGCTCCCTCCGGCGTTCGGCGTGGCGCACACGGAGGAGCAGCTCGCGATACGCACGACGACCGCCTGACGCCGGCGTCCCTCGTCCCTCGTCCCTCGCCCTTCGCCCTTCGCCCCGACCACCTTGGAGAACCGCCCGCCATGACCAGCCTCCCCCTGCTGACCACCGGCGTCACCCTGCTCTCCGGCGCGCTCGCCATCGCCGGAGTACAGCTCTACGCCAAGGGCCACTCCCAGAAGCAGGACCTGATGGAGCGGATGGCCCAGTCGGGACCTCTCGCGATCGACAGCGGACGCCGCCGCCGCTTCAGCGGCCTGGACCGCCGGCTGCGGCGGACAAGACTCGGCAAACGCATCGAACGACAGCTCTCGGCGACCGGACTCGACCTCACCCCCGGCGAATACGCCGTGTACGCCGTCGGCGCGCTGCTCACGCTCTACCTGCTCGTCGCCTCCGTCTTCGCGCCCTTCTTCGGACTGCTCGCCGCCGCCATCGGCCTGTGGGGCGCCCACGGCTTCCTCAACTGGCAGCGCCTCAAACGCACGGAGGCGTTCATCAACCAACTCCCCGAACTCACCCGCGTATTGGCCAACGCCACCCAGGCCGGACTCGCCCTGCGCACGGCCATCGGCCTCGCCGTGGAGGAACTGGACGACCCGGCGCGCGAAGAGCTGCGCCGCGTCGCCGACCAGCTCGCCCTCGGCCGCTCCCTCGACGACGCGCTGGGCGACCTCGCCGAACGGCTCCCGTCACGCGAACTCAATGTGCTCGTCTCCACGCTCATCCTGTCCAACCGGGCGGGCGGCGCGATCGTCACCTCGCTGCGCAACCTCACCGAGACGCTGGAGGAGCGCAAGGAGACCCGGCGCGAGGTCGCCACCCTGCTCTCCCAGGTCAAGGTGACCGCCGTCGCCGTGCCCGTCCTGGGCCTCGGCTTCCTGCTGATGATCAACAGCATGCGGGACGGCGCCCTCGACGACATGACCGGCTCGGTCGGCGGCAGGGTGGCGGTGCTGGCCGCAGCCGGGCTCTACGCCGCCGGATTCATCCTGATCAACCGCCTTACGCGCGTCCGCATCTGACCGCCGTCGCCGCCCCGTACCCCCCCCCGCCCCCGTACCCCGCCCCCGTCCCTGCCCGTACCGAACGCCCTGTACCCCGCCCCCGCCCCGCACCTGTCCCGTCCCCCGCCCCGTCGTCGTCATCGTCGTCGTCATCGCCATCCCGAAGGGAGGCCGCCCGATGGCCCTGCTCCTCGCGGCCGTCATGGGACTCGCCGTCTACGGCATGTTCCACGGCATCCGCATGTACCGCGCGGAGGCCCGCCTCCCCGGAGACCTCGCCGTCGCCCTGGAGGTCGGCGCCACCCGCACCACCGCCACCGGCTCCGCCATCGACCGCCTCGGCATGCGCTGCGCCCCGCACGTACTGCGCCTCATGGGCCCCAGACGCGTCGAGGCCGTACGCCGGAAACTGGATATGGCGGGCAACCCGGGCGGCCTCACCGTCGACCGCTACGCCGCCCGCCGCGCCGTCTACGGCGTCCTCGGCGGACTGGTCTCTCTCGGCATGCTGCTCAACGGCCATCTGCTCTTCTCGGTCCTCTTCCTCCTCTACGGCCTGCTCTGGACCGACGTCCTGCTCCGCGCCGCCATCAGCCGCCGCAGGGACGACATCGAACGTACCCTCCCCGACTTCCTCGACGTCCTCGCCGTGGTCGTCTCCGCCGGACTGGGCTTCCGCCAGGCCCTGGAACGGGTCGCCGAGAAGTACGAAGGCCCCTGGGCCGACGAACTGAGCATCACCCTGCGCCAGATGGACATGGGCATGGGACGCCGCGAAGCCTTCGAGCAACTGCGCAAACGCAATGAGTCCGACCAGGTGTCGATGTTCGTCTCCGCACTGCAGCAGGGCGAGGAACTCGGCGCGCCGATCGTCGACACGCTGATACAGATCGCCAACGACATGCGCAGGACGGACGCCCAGAACGCCCGCCGCAAGGCCGCCAAGGCGGTGCCCAAAGCGACGCTCATCGTCACCGGCTTTATGCTGCCGGGGACGATGATCCTCATCGTGGCGGGCTTCTACTACGCGTCGCAGGTCGACCTCAGCGATATCTTCGGAGGCTGACGTGAAGCCTGTGACGGCCATGCCCTACGCGTACCCGCCCTCCGCCTCCCCGTCCTCACCCTCACCCCCACGCCTGTCCCCGCCCCCCGTCCCCATCCAGGTCAACGCGCTCCAGGCGATGTGCCGCCAGCTCTTCGCCTTCCGCCTCGCCATGACCGCGCTCGCCGCCCCCTTCGCGCTGTCCGGCGTCGGCCTCGGCATAGGGGCCTGGCTGGTCGGCGCGGCGGTGCTGGTCACGGTCATGGGCTCGTACGTCCTGCTGCGCGACTGGGAGCGCTTTGGCCCGATACTGCTCCGCCACCCCTCGCTGCTCGCCGCCGACATGCTGTTCGGCGCGCTGCTGCTCTTCTCCGCCTCACCCGGCTCCACGCTCACCTACGTCACCCTGTGCACCCCGCTGCTCGCGGGCCTCGTCTACGGCTGGCGTGGCGCGGCGATCTTCGCCCCGCTGCAGACCCTGCTGCTCACCGCCGCGTACGCGGTCGACCTGGACACCGAGGCGGATGCCGCCGCCCTGCTCATGGCGGGGCTGTGCGTCCTCGCCGGGGCGGTCGGCAGCTCCCTGCGCGGCCTGCTGCTGCGCTTCGGCGCGGCCTCGCAGGCGCTCAGCGAGGCACGTGCACGCCTCGCCGTACGGGACGCGGTGGAGGAGGAACGGGCCCGCCTCGCCCGCGAGATGCACGACTCCGTCGCCAAGACCCTGCACGGGCTGTCCCTCGCCGCGGAAAGCCTGGCGCACGGCGCCGACCGGCTGGACCCGGCCGCCGTTCGGCGCCGTGCGGAGGCCGTCGCGCACGCGGCCCGCCGGGCGGCGGCGGAGTCCCGCAACCTGCTGACAGACCTGCGCGCCACCCCTGCCGCCGCCCCTGCCGCCGCCCCTGCCACCGCCCCCGGGAACCTGTTCACCCAACTCGCGGCCAGGGCGGAGCACTGCGAACGGGCCCATGGCGTGCGCACCGTCTTCCACGGCCCGCCCGGCCCGGACCCGGAAGTCGCCTTGCGCATCCCGCCCGCGACGTCCCGGCAGGTCCTCGCCATCGTCGAGGAGGCGCTGGAGAACGCCTGCCGCCACGCCCGCCCCACGGCGGTGGAGCTGACGGCCGAGGTGACGGCCGAGGTGACGGTCGAGGTGACGGTCGAGGCCGCCGGAGACGTCCTGCGGATCAGCGTGTACGACGACGGCCCCGGCCTGCCGCCGGGCACCTGCCTGGAAACCCTCCGGAGGAACGGCCACTTCGGCATGCTGGGCATGGTGGAGCGGGCGGCCTCCATCGGCGCGCGTATCCGCATCGGCAGGGGCCGGAAGCAACGGGGCACGGAGGTACGGCTGGAGCTGCCGGCGCCCGCGGCCCCGATACGCGTGCCGCCGGAACCGGACGCGCCGAGAGCCCGCTCCATCCCCACCCTTCTCTAACCGTTCCCCAACAGTGTCAAGGAGGCGGCACCCATGCACGACGGGACCCCGCTGCGGATCGTGGTCGCCGACGACAACCCGGTCGTACGGGCCGGACTCATGGCGCTGCTCCACGGCCGCGACGGCTTCCGCATCGTCGCCGAAGCCGTGGACGGCCGCCAGGCCCACGCCGCCGCGCTCCGGCTCCGCCCCGACGTCATCCTGCTGGACGTCCGCATGCCCGGCGTGGACGGCATGGCGGCCCTGCCCTATCTGACCCGTGTGGCGCCGGTGCTGATGCTCACGTACAGCAGGGAACGGAAGGCCGTACAGGAGGCCATACGGCGCGGGGCGAGCGGCTATCTCGTCTACGGGGAGTTCACCGCGGACGACCTCGCCTCGGCGGTACGGGACATCAGCGCGGGCCGCCCCCGCTTCACCCCCTCCGCAGCCGACGCCCTGCCACCTGCAAAACCCGCAGGAAGGACATCTGCAACCGCATACGGTGCGAATCCCGCGAGACCGTCACATGCTCGTGATCTGCCCAGCAACCCAACGGGCAAGCCGTATCCAAGGGTTCACTCCGCAATTCGACACGACCAATCCGCGCAACCGGCTTCGCTTGCTCAAGCGAATGTGGCACATTCTTCTCGGGGGCCCGGCGTGGTCGGGAGACTGCGCGGCGTGAGGACCGCGCTGAGCCGCCGGGAGGTGGAGGTCATGGAACTGATCGCAGCGGGCATGACCAACCAGCAGATCGCCGCCTCCTGCTTCATCAGCCAGAAGACCGTGAAGAACCACATCAACCGGATTTTCGCCAAGCTCGGCGCGGGCAGCCGCGGCGAGGCGATCGCGATCTGGCACGGCGCACGGAGAGGGGGCCCCGCACAGCATGGCTGACCGACGCATATTCGGCCGCATCCGCAGTCGTGGCGGGGCGCGCTCGCGGAGTTGGGCCCGCAGACCCATGTCGGGGACGGCGACGACGGCGTACGTTGCCGGTGTCGAAGCCACAGGGGTCGGAGGGGAAGTCCATGACGGACATCGGGACGGGTGCCGGGACGGACACCGGACTGAGGGCCGTGACCGCCGCCAGGGTCCATATGTCGCGCTGGCGGGACGCGGTCCTGGAGGGCGTCGGCCGACGCCGGGAGGCGGGGCAGGGGGCGATCGAGTATGTGGGGATCACGATTCTGGTGGTGGCGATCGTGATCCTGCTGCTCAACACCAACATCGGCTCCGAGATCGCCAACACCTTCACGGCGAAGATCCGCTCCGTCCTGAACAGCGGCGGCGGAGGCGGCTGAGCCCCCGGCAGCCCTGCGGCACACACCGCGACAGAGGGCAGGCCACACCGCTGTATATGGCAGCGGTCGTCGGCCTGCTTTTTGTCGCGCTCGTGTATCTCGCCCTGGGCCAGGCGGACATCAAGCGGAACGGGACGCAGACGGCGGCCGACGCCGCTGCCCTGGCGGCGGCCCAGGAGTCCAGGGACGAGCTGGATCTCGCCGACTTCCTCGACGATTTGGAAGCCCTCTTCGACGGACAGCTGAGCGGAGCCGCCAACGGATGCGCCGCGGCTGAACTCTTCGCCGCCAAGAACGATGCCACAGCGACCTGCGCACGACTGACGGACGGCCGCTGGGGATTCACCGTCACTGCCACTTCCCGTGAACCGATGGGCGACAGCATCGTCAGCGGCACGGCGAGCGAGCGTGCCAGAGCCACCGCTACCGCGGTCGTCGAACCCCGCTGCACGTTCACGCCCGCGGAGCCGGAGACGCCTCCGGAGGATGCGGAAGATCCACCCGAAGGCGAAGGCGAAGGCGAAGACGAAGGCTCGACAGAGGAAGAGGCGGAGGAACCACCGTCTCCGGGCACGCTCACCTGTGAAGACGGGGACTGGACCGTCGATCCGCAAGATCTCGATCTGTTTCCGGACATGGCAGAGCTCTTCACCGTACGGCTGGCCGAGGACTGAACTCCATTGAGCGCAAAGGAACGGGACTGATGAGCAAGCGGCACATGAGGACCATGCGCCGGGCAGGGGCGGTGACGGCGCTGTCGGCCGTCCTGGCACTCACCCTGACGGCCTGCGGAGGCGATGGGGACGGCGACGGCGGCAAGGACGACCGCAAGCAGCCGGTCGCCGCCTCGCCCGCGCAGGGTGGCAAGGACGACTCCAAGGGGGCGGTCGCCGAAGCCACGTCCCCCACGAGCGGTGACCCCATCGCCAACGTCAAGGGCGATGGCGGCCTCGAACTGCTCATCCACTCGGCCAAGCGGGACGACGGCGGCTTTCTCACGGTGGACGGCCAGTTCAAGAACACCGGCTCAGAGGGGTTCTCGGTACCCGTCAGCTGGAACGGCCTGGAGCAGGCGGTCGCCGCGACGGGGCACTCCTTCGCCGGCATGACGCTGGTGGACTCCAAGGGGAAGAAGCGGTACTACGTCCTGCGCGACACCGAGAACCGCCCCCTGACCACGTACGGCTACAACGGCTACATCCAGCCGGGCAAAACCCTGACTTTCTTTGCCCAGTTCCCCGCGCCGCCACCCTCCACGACGAACGTCGACCTCCAGTTCCCCGGCTTCCCCAGCACGACGATCGAGATCTCCTGATGAACGCCGCCGCGACCGCCACCGGCACCCGCATCAGCACCCGCAATGGCCTTCGCGCAGCAGCGACCCTGCTCGCCGGAGCGGCCATCTCGCTGGGGCTCGGAGGGGCGGGGGAAGCCCAAGCCGACGAGAACCCCTACCCCGCACCCTCGGCATCGGCCCCGGTCCAGATCAACCCGTCCGACCCCGACCTGAAGCTCCCCGAAGGAGCCACCCTCGCCCCGCCCAAGGTCCTCGACATCAAGTCAGTTATAGAGGATCTCGGCGGCGAGGAGCGCCGCGAGGAGACCAACGCGGACATCACGCTCGCCCTCCAGTCGGAGGTCCTCTTCGGCAAGGACAGCGCGAAGCTCTCGCCCGAGGCCACCGCCCGCATCTCCACCATCGCCGCCGAGGTCAAGAAGCACAACGCGACCAAGGTCCGCATCTTCGGCTTCACCGACGACCTCGGCTCCGCCGAACACGGGGACCAGCTCTCCAAGAAGCGCGCGGACGCCGTCCACAGCGTGCTGTCACAGCAGCTGAGCGGCCAGGGCATCACCTACGAGATCCGGGGTTACGGCGAGGACTACCCGATCGCGGACAACTCGACCGAGGAGGGCCGCAAGAAGAACCGCCGCGTGGAGGTGTCCTTCCCTTCGGGCGGAGGGAGCTGAGCGTCCCCGGTGTTACCGGCTGGCAGGAGTGGCTTGCTGTCGATCTCCCCGTCGGTGCCGCTCGCTAGAGTGTTCTGTGATGTCGCGCGGTACCACGGGGAGATGGGGTCATGGTTAACGCAGCTGCCGGTGGCGGTGGTGGGGGCGGCGGTACGTCGTTCGAGGGCATGTCGCATGAGCAGATGTTGGCGTGGGTGGATGAGGCGTCGAGTTTTCATGTGCGGGATGCGGGGGATCGGCTGGCGAAGGCTGCGGGGGAGATTCGGCAGATTGCGTTGCAGTTGAAGTTTCGTCCTGAGCGGGTGGAGTGGCAGGGCGAGGGTTTTGAGGCGTTTGTGGAGTGGGCTGCGAGTCTGTCGTCGGCGACGTTTCGGCTGGCGGATTACAGCGATGAGGCGTCGAAGTGGTTGAGGGAGGCTGCGGTGTCGATTTCGGCGGCGCAGTCGGGGATTCCTCGGTATACGTCGGAGGAGTCGGCGCAGGCGAATCTGGATGCGGCGCGGGCGCATCGGAATGATCCGGATGCGCGGGTGGTGGCGGAGAAGGCTGAGGCGGCTTTGGCGGTGTCGCGGGAGCAGCAGCGGCTTGAGGCGGCTGCGGAGATGCGGAAGTTGTCGCAGTCGTATGAGCAGTCGTCGTCGCAGATGGCGAGGCAGGAGGTGCCGACGTTCCAGCCGCCGCCGAGCCAGTTCGTACCGTCTGATGGCGGACGACGGGGCGACCAACACCAGGACCTGTCAGATGGTGCCAGCGGTGCAGGCGGTTCCGGTCGCGGCGCGCATATGCAGGCAACGATTGGAGGCAGCCCTCCAGCGTCAGTGTCCTCACATCACGGGGATGTGACGGAGCCCCCTGTGGCCCGCGCGCGGCCTGAGGTGTCCACTGTCGCGTCGTCGCCGGTGTCGATGGGGATCGACAGTGCTGTGCCGACGCAGACGGCTCCGTCTGCGCCCACCGTGACGCCGGTCACCCCGAGCATGGGTCGTGCTGATGTGGCTGTGCCACCGGTGACGGGTGCGCCGCCGGTGGTGGGTGGCGGCACGGGCAAGGTGCAGGGTGGCGGGGCTGGTGGTTCGCGTCCTGGTGGTGGCGGTGGTCGTGGTCCGGTGTCGCCGGTGACTGGGCAGCAGGTGGGCGGCAGTGGGTCGGCTGGTCCTGCGGGCCGGGTGGCGCGTGAGGGTGTGGTCGGTGGTCGTCCGGTGCCGCCTGCGCAGTCTGGTCGTGCGGCGACGGGGTTGCCGCGGGGGATGGTGGTCGGCGCGGAGTCGGGTGTGCACGGCCGTCCTCCGATGGCGCACGGCGTGGGTGGTGCGGTCGGCGGCGGTGTGGGCGCGGGTCAGAGTGGTGTGGTCGGCGGTCGTCGTCTTGCTGGTGAGTCCGGCGGGGTGGTCGGGGGGCGTCCGGCGCAGCCGGGTGTGGCGGCTGGGCGTCCGTTCACGCCGGGTGGTTCGGGTCTGGTGCGCGGCAGTGGACCTGGTGGTGCGTCGGGTGGCGGGGTGGGTCAGTCGGCGGGGATGCGTGGTGGCATGATGCCTCCGGCTTCGTCGCCGCGGTCGGGTTCGCGGCGTGAGGACGCCAACGGGCGGCGGCCGGACTATCTGACTGAGGATGAGGAGACCTGGCAGCAGGGCCAGCGCCGGGTCGCGCCCCCTGTCATCGACTGAGCCCCCGAGAGACGCGAGCGAAGAGGATGCGTATGCCTGTCAGCACTCAGCGGGCCCGTGGTCGGGCCGTGGTCTCGGCGGTCCTGGGGCTGCTGCTGGCAGGCATCGCCGCCACCCCCGCACACGCGGAGTCGATCCGCTCCCGACAGTGGCACCTGGATGCCATGGGTGCGGAGGAGATCTGGAAGATCAGCACCGGCAAGGGCGTGACCGTCGCCGTCATCGACAGCGGGGTCGACCCTACAAACCCTGATCTTCAGGGCCAGGTTCTCAAGGGAAAGGACCTGGCCCCCGAGTCGCCTGGCGACGAACACACCGACTACAACGGCCATGGCACGAGCATGGCCGGGTTGATCGCTGGCACCGGAGCGCGTAATGGCGGAAACGGCGCGTTTGGCCTTGCTCCCGGAGTGAAGATCCTTCCCATTCGGAAGCCTGACGCTGGCTGGGATGCCAATCGCGAGCCGTACATCGAGAAGTTCAATAGGTCAATTCCAGAGGCAATTCGATACGCTGCCGATGAGGATGCCAAGGTCATCAACATCTCGCTGGGTTCGCTGAGAGGCTCGCAGCAACTGACCGACGCTGTGAGGTACGCACTCGACAAGGGGTCTCTCATCTTCTCCGCCGCTGGCAACGATGGTGACAACAGCATTACCTACCCAGCGGCCACTCCGGGCGTCGTTGGTGTCGGGGCTCTTGACCAGAACCTCAACAAGACCAAAGAGTCGCAGTACGGCCCCCAGGTCGACCTATCCGCCCCCGGCTGGGACATGGTTCACGCCTGCGGCGGTAAGACAGGCCTCTGCAAGTCGAGCGGCACCAGCGACGCCACCGCCATCGCCTCCGCCGCCGCCGCCCTCATCTGGTCCAAGCACCCCGAGTGGACCAACAACCAAGTCCTACGCGTCATGCTCAACACCGTGAGCGGGCCCACCAGCGGCAGCAAGCGCAACGACCACATCGGCTACGGGGCCGTCCGCCCCCTCCGGGCCCTCCAGGAGCCCGGCGACCCCGGGCCCGCCGATGAGTACCCGCTGCCCGACCTCGCCGCAGCCCAGTCGCCGTCACCGGCTCCGGACGCCTCCAAGCCGGCCGCCGGTGCACAGCCTGATGGCAGCAAGTCCGAGGCCGCAGCCCCGACCGCTGGCGGCGGCGATGACTCCAGCACAGGGCTGTGGCTCGGACTCGGCATCGGCGCGGCCGCCCTCATCGGGGCCGCTATAGGCTTCTCCGCCATCCGCTCCCGCCGCCGCGCCCAGACGGTCCCTGCCGTGGCGCACAACCCGTACCAGCGGCAGTACCCGACGCATGGCCAGTCCGGTCAGTAGACCAGGGGGAACGATGTCCTTCGACCAAGAATGGGCGGAGGCGCGCGCCGCAGCGGCTGCGAGCTCCGGGACGCGTCTCAACAGCGCCGCCAGTGGTGCGGCCGGCGCTGACCTGAGCGTGAGCCAGGACAAGCTTGGGAAGATCGGCTCCGCCGCCTATCAGCTTCACTCCCGCCTGCAGACCGATGGCAGCCATGCCCGTACGAGCAGTTCAGAGGCGGCGACCATGATGGCGGTCAACGGGTTTCGGACAGGCTCTGCGCTTCGCACGGTCTGCGAGACATGGGACTCGCAGCATAAGACGCTCCTTGCCGCCTGTGCGCAGATCTCCAATCACCTGGACTACAGCGCGGCTTCGCATGCGAAGGAGGAGGCGGATATCGAGGCGTCGTTCTCCGTCTCCAAGCTGAACGAATACTTGAAATAGCAACGGGGGTCGCAGTGCTGAGCTTCGACGATGTGTACCACGCGCCTCTGGGCAAGTTGAAGGCATCAGCCGACGACTGGTCGGAGATGACCGCCAAGCTGGAGAAACTCGCCGAAGACGCCCGTACGACCATGGCTGCGAAGGCCAAGGACGAATACTGGCGGGGCGTGAACGCCGAGGTCACAAAGCCGTTCGTGGCCAAGACGGCCAAGGAGTTCGACGACGCGGCGAAGGCGGCCAAGGGGATCAAGCAGATCCTTGAGGAAGGCTACAAGGCCTTCAAGAAGGCGCAGGACGAACTCAAGAGGATCGTCGAGACGGACGCGCCAGCGCAGGGGCTGGTGGTCCGCTCGCACGGCAAGGTCGAAGCCCGGCACTCGATGGCGCACGATCAGAGTGCGCAGCGCGATCCGGACTACACCCGAGCGCTGCACAAGCAGCAGGCCCAGATCGAGGCGATGCAGAAGCGGATCGACGTGATCGTCGAGATCTGCGACGACGCGGATCTCGCGACCTCGCACGCGCTCAAGGCCAACATCACCGCCGACAAGCACAATTTCAGCGCGCCCAAGTACCGGAGCCTGGACACGTCGGAGGCCGGAATGGCGGTGGACCTGGCGAAGAAGGGCCGGGATCTGACCCATGCCGAGCTCGAACAGCTCAATGAGCTATTGAGCGACAACCACTCTTCCCGGGAGTTCGCACGTGCCTTCTACGACGGCCTGGGACCCAGGGGCGCACTTGAGTTCTTCGGCAAGCTCTCGACGGACACCTACGACTACTCGGAGCTCGACAAGGAACGCCTCGCTGACGTTCAGGCACTTCAGCGTAATCTCGGCCTCAACCTGGCCACCGCCACGAGTCAGGCCGGTGCGACCGACGCATGGACCCAGAAGTGGTCCGACGAAATGCGCAAGCTCGGCACCGAACGTATCCCGCTGACCAAGTACGACTACAATGCCCCGTTTGGCTACCAGCTGCTCGGCGGCATCATGCGGTACGGGAACTACGACCCCAAGTTCCTCAACCCCATCGCCGAACACGTGGTCCAGCTACACGCTGAGAACCCCTACAGGTTCTCCGAGAACAAGCCGATCGGCGGCTGGGAGAAAAACGCGTTCAACCCTTCCGGGGTCAACGGCGCCGGCTACGACCCTGTCCTCAGCATGCTGGAAGCGCTGGGCCACAGCCCGGAGGCCGCCAAGCAGTTCTTCTCTGCCGATCCGACCGCCTACAACGAAGACGGCACCGTCAAGGGCGGCATTCCCGAGTATGGGGGCGGCGACGAGAAGAAGAGGCTGGAAAGCTATCTCGACTACTTCGCCAATGAGGACTACGAGTCCTTTCCGGACGCTGCCGGTCTTGCTCCCGACAAAGCCGAGGCAGCCGCGGGTCACATGCCTGACGCACTGGGGCACGCCCTTGAGGCAGCGACACTCGGGCATGCCTGGGACGACCCCAACCCGAAGTTGCACCGGGACGCGCAGTCTGCGGACGTCATGGAGCAGGTGGTCGAGACCTACGGTGGCGATGCGAAGCTCCTCAAGCAGCATGAGCAACTCGCGGACAGCGTTGGTCGAATGAGCGCGGGGTATATCGACGACATCAACTGGGCGATCAGGCAGAACGATCCAGACAGTGTATATGCGCCGGAGAATACCGAAGGTCATGCCAGGTTCGGCAGAACCGGTGTACGCCAGTTGCTGAGCGCTCTTGGTCAGCATCCAGATGCCTATGCCACGGTCTCCACCGCGGAGCGTGTCTATGCAACGAGCATGCTGGAGCAGCAGTTTGACGTCGGAAGCTCAATCAATCAAGGTGCCGCTCATGTTATTGCGAAGACTGGCGGGGAGATCCAGGGAATTATCGATCAATCTCGAGCGGACCAAATTGAAGCTGAAGGGGTGAAGAAGTACGGGGAGTATCAGGAGGCTCACGAAAGGCGCTCTGCGTGGATCGAGTTTGGTGTCGCGACGGGCATTGCGGCGGGAGTTGCCTTCCTGCCAGCCACGGCGGTTGGCGCAGGTGTAGCCGCCGTCGTCGTCCCAATTGCTCTGGATTCTGGCAGCGGTGCAGTCGAGCAGCTTGCTGGTCAGGTGATTGGCGACTGGGCGGATGAGGAGGTGAAGAAGAACACGGATGAGATTGTGAGCGAGGGTAAAGAAGTGACCCAAAAAATGTTCATAGAGGGCGAGTTTTGCGCTGAAGCTCCCATGGACAGAGTTCTGAAGCAGCATGGGATCGATCGGGAGGATGAGTTTGGGCAGTATCTTGAATCGGCTGTGAGTGAGGGGTATTCGAAGGGGAACGACAGGGCTAGGCAGCAAGGTCATTCTCCGGAGGTTGGTGATTAGAGAGGTCAGTCAATGATTCGCAAACGTATTATCGGCCTATGGCTCGCAGTTTGTGCTCCCCTGGTTTCGTCTGCATGTGTCAATAATGGGGGCGAGGGTGAAGGGGGGAAGCCGAGTATTGTAACCGTGGATGAAGTGTGTGGTGGCGTCTTCTCCGGGCCTGGGGAGCAGCTGCTGCGGGCCCTTGGTGTTGAGGGAGATTTCTATCAAGATGAGCGAAAAAGAAAGGAGGCAGTCGCTGAATCTCTCTTGCGTTCCAGGGAGGCTGGTCGCGATGGGGTCAGCAGCGAGGTGACCTTGTGCTCCATTGCCCCCCAAATTGATGGCCTTCTGGGGCATGTGAGAATTCGATTCATGCTTGCGGATAGGGGTGTGCTGCCTAGTGGGGAGCATGCGAAGTCGCTTCATCCTTATGAACTCGGGGAGTGGTCTCTCGCTGGCGTTAAGCGATCATATCTGTACTTCAAATGTGTAAGCCCGAGAATCACCGGATCAACGACCAACCCGCTTCTCGTCTCCGGGGAACTATTTGATCGGTATCCTCCCGAAGAAGACACCCCGCAACTGCGCGAAGCGAATCTGGCCGCGTTGAATCATGCCGCCCTAGCCGTGGCCAGGGAGCTCAAGTGTGAGAACGATGCGGGCCTTGTCGAGAAGCCGAAGCTCACGCCCGTATCAAGCTCATAGCACGATCAGGCGTGCGCTCGTTTCGGGCGGCGCCAGCAGAGTCGTGGACACCGCCCTTTCCCTGCGCATCAGTCCGCGGCCGGGCCGAACCACCTCGTCAGGTGGCTGAGCAGGTCCTGCTGGTCTTCGCCGACCCACGCCACATGGCCGTCCGGCCGCAGGAGCACCGCGGGTGCGGCCAGGGTGTCCAGGTCCTCGCTGGTGTCGATGACGTGGGTGACCCGGTCTGCCCAGCCCTCCACCGAGAGGCGGCCTGTCTGGTCGAGGAGCAGGCCGCGGGCGGTGTGCATCAGTTCGTAGAGGCGGGTCTGCTTCAGCTTGATGTCCCGGAGGCGGCGGCCGAGGAGGTCGTGGCCCTCGCCGAAGTCGTAGCGGACCCCGACTCCGGTGATCATCTCGGTCACGTACCGGTTTACCTCCTCGAAGTCCATCAGCTTCGAGAGCAGCTCCCGCAGCGCGGTCGCGCCCGGATCGGCCCCCAGCAGGGTGATCTGCGCGCGGGTGTTGTCCAGTACGCGGGCGGCCACCGGGTGGCGCTCGGTGTGGTAGCTGTCCAGCAGACCCTCCGGGGCCCAGCGGTTCACCGCGGCGGCGAGCTTCCAGCCGAGGTTGAACGCGTCCTGGATGCCGAGGTTGAGGCCCTGTCCGCCGGTCGGCGGGTGGATGTGGGCCGCGTCGCCGGCCAGCAGGGCGCGGCCGACCCGGTAGCGCTCGGCCTGCCGGGTGGCGTCGCCGAAACGGGAGAGCCAGCGGGGCGAGCGCGCGCCGAAGTCGGTGCCCGCGAAGGCCCGTAGCTGCTGCCGGAATTCGTCGAGGGTCGGCGCGGTCGCGCGGTCCTCGGCCACGCCGTCGGCGGGCACGATGACGCGGTACACCCCGTCCGAGAGAGGCATCGCGCCGAACCGCAGTTGGGTCTTGCGGACCTCCTCGACGACGGCGGCGATCGTCGCCGGATCGTCGGTCAGCTCCATCTCGCCCAGCAGCGTCTCGACCGTGGCGGGCTCGCCGGGGAAGCCGACGCCGAGCTGCTTGCGCACCGTGCTGCGGCCGCCGTCGCAGCCGACGAGGTAGCGCGAGCGCAGCCGCGTGCCGTCCGCCAGCTCGACGGTCACCCCGGCCTCGGCCCCGGTCCCGGCGGCCTCGGCCCCGGCCCCCGCGGTCCCGGCCCCGTCGTCGGCCTGGCTCAGCCCGACGACCTCGCAGCCGCGCCGGATCTCCGCGCCGAGTTCGAGGGCTCGCTCGTTGAGGATCCGCTCGGTGACCGGCTGCGGCGTGGCGAGGCCGTACGGGTGCGCCGTGTCCAGCCCGTCCGGCCACGGCTTCTGGATGCCGCCGAAGAGACCGCCGACCTGGAATTTCTTGCTGACCGCGAGAAACCGGTCCAGCAGGCCGCGCTGGTCCATCATCTCGACGCTGCGCACGTGGAGGCCCTGTCCGCGGGACTGCTCGGTCGGCGCGCTCAACTTCTCCAGCACGACCACATGCACGTCATGCAGCCGCAACTCGCTCGCCAGCATCAAGCCGGTCGGCCCGCCTCCGACCACAATCACGTCGATCATCATGTTCCCCGTTTCCGTTTCCGCAGGTGATGGCTTCGGCCGGTGATTCTGCGGTATGACCCGGGTCTTGCCGCAAGGCCCCCTATGCGCTATATGTTGAGAGTGGCAAGGAGCGGGTGCTCCTTGCCTTTGCTTTTTGCGCCGCCTCCGGCACGAAGAGGGTCGTCTGTCCGGCGGAGGCTGCCGGACAGACCCTGGTCCCGAGGAAGGCTCAGCGCTTCAGCGTGAAGGTGAAGTCGCCGGAGAGCTTGACGGTCAGCCGGACCACCAGCCTCAAACAGCGGCGCATCGCCGTATGCGAGGCCTCGGATCGTCGGCGCTCTTGAGCGTAAAGAGAGCGAGAAGCAGCGCAACAATCGGTCGCAAATTCGATATTGAGTTGTTCGGTTTCGGGTCGTTGGCAAAATTCGCACGGCAGTTGCGCCGAAGGCGCAGCCCTCGGAAGGATGGAAAATCCGGCAGCGACAGGAGCCGCCGCCGGGCGTATCAGGGGGGTCTGGGGTGGGGGCATTCGAGCCGTTGGGGGCAACTGATCCGCGGCAGCTGGGCCGGTACCGGATCGTGGCGCGCCTGGGCGCGGGCGGTATGGGGTGGGTGTATCTCGGCCGGTCACCCGGTGGACGTTCCGTTGCGGTGAAAGTGATCCGCCCAGAACTGGCGGTGGACCGCGAGTTCCGGCGTCGGTTCGCCCAGGAAGTCAGCGCCGCGCGCCGGGTGAACGGGATCTTCACGGCCGGAGTTGTGGACGCCGACCCGGAGGGCTCTCCGGCCTGGCTGGCGACCGTGTACGTACCGGGAATGTCGTTGGGCAGCGTGGTCGCCGCCCACGGGCCGTGGCCGCAGCAGTCGGCGCTTGCACTGGGCGCCGGGCTTGCTGAGGCGCTGGAGGCGATCCACGCCGAGGGGCTGGTGCACCGGGATCTGAAGCCGTCCAATGTGCTGTTGGCGATGGACGGGCCGCGTTTGATCGACTTCGGGATCTCGATGGCGGTCGAGGCCACGGCGCTGACTCAGACCGGTGTGGTTGTGGGCACCCCGGGGTTCATGTCCCCGGAGCAGGTCACCGGCAGGCTGGTGGGGCCGCCGAGTGACGTGTTCTCGCTGGGGGTGCTGCTGGCGTTCACCGCCACCGGAATCGGGCCCTTCGGGGAGGGCGCGGCGCACACCATGAACTTCCGCGTGGTGTACGAGGAACCGGAGCTGGGGCAGTTGCCCGACGCCCTGCGGGACGTGGTCCGCCGGTGCCTGGCCAAGGACCCCGAGCAGCGGCCCACCGTACCCGCCCTGCTGACCCGCCTGGCCGAAGCCGCCGGTGACAGCGGGCATACCGCTGTCGCGGAGAGCCTTGCCGGGTCCGACTGGCTGCCCGTTCCGGTCGCCCGAGCCCTGCGCACCCGCAGCGCCGCACCACAGCCCGCGACCCCGCCTGGGACGCCGGCCGTGGACGGGGGGCCGCCGGGGCCGTCGTCCAGCCAGGCCGGCTCGTCCAGCCAGGCCGGCTCGTCCAGCCAGGCCGGCTCGTCCAGCCAGGCCGGCTCGTCCAGCCAGGCCGGCTCGTCCAGCCAGGCCGGCCCGTCCGGCTCGCCCGGTCCCTCCGGCTCGTCCAGCCAGGCCGGTCCCTCCGGCTCGTCCGGTCCCTCCGGCTCGTCCGGCTCCGTTCCGGCGCCTACCGAGGCGCCCGGTGCACCGCCGCCGGGCGCCCCGCCTGTCGCGTTCCATCAGCAGCCCACCCGGACCGCCGTACAGCCCAGCACCACGCCGGACCCAGACCCGGCTTCAGACCCGGCCGGGCTGTCCCGGCGCCGCACCGTGCTCGGCCTGGCGGGGATCACCGCTGCCGTCGCCGGGTTGAGCTTCGCTGGCTGGAAGCTCAGCGACGCCACAGGCGAGGAGTCCCCCAGCCGCTCCGCCCGCTCCGGCCGCTCCGGCCAGCGATCGCCCTCCTCGCCCGCCCCCACCCCATCCCGGAACGTGCGTCTCTCCCAGAGCGGCGAGGAGCGCTGGCAGTTCACCACGGAAGGGCCGGTGTGGTCGTCGCCCGCGGTGTACCGGGGAGTGGTGTACGTCGGCAGCGACGACAAGCGGGTGTATGCCGTCGACGCCGCTACCGGCAGGCAGCGGTGGCGCTACCGGACCAGCGGCACGATCCGTTCCTCCCCGACCGTGGCGAACGGCGTTGTGTACGTCGGCAGCCACAACGGCTACCTGTACGCGTTCGACGCCGACACCGGCAGCCGGCGCTGGCGGTTCCGCACGGGTGGCGCGGTGCGGCTGTCCCCCACGGTAGCCAATGGCGTGGTGTACGTCGGCAGCGACGACAAGTGGGTGTACGCCGTCAACGCCACCTCCGGCAAGCGGCGGTGGAGATTCGGGAAGAGCCAGGCGAAGAACTCGTCACCGGTGGTGACCGACGGTGTGGTGTACGTCGGCTCCGGCAGCACCCTGGTCGCCCTGGACGCCCGCACCGGTACGAGGAAGTGGGGGTACACGACCGGCGGCCCGGTCCGCACCGCCCCCGCGGTGGCGGCCGGGACGGTCTACGTCGGCAGCGACGACGGCCGCCTGCACGCGGTGGACGCCTCCACTGGCAAGGTGCGGTGGCGCTACCGTACCGGCGGTCCGGTCCGTTCCTCGCCTGCCGTGGTGAGCGGCACGGTCTACGTCGGCAGCGACGACAAGCGGGTGTATGCCGTCAACGCCTTTACCGGCAGGGAGCGGTGGCGCTACCGGACCAGCGGCACGATCCGTTCCTCCCCGACCGTGGCGAACGGCGTTGTGTACGTCGGCAGCTACAACCGGTACCTGTACGCGTTCGACGCCGACACCGGCAGTCGGCGCTGGCGGTTCCGCGCCGACCAGAGGGTGCACTCGTCGCCCGCAGTGGCGGGCGGTCTGGTTCACCTCGGTACTCTCGGCGGTCGTCTCTACGCCGTGTCCGGGTAGGGGGCCGGGCACATGCCCCTCGCGGTGGGCCAAGGGCTTGCTGGGAAGCAACACCCTGATTCCCAGATTCCCTGATTCCCTGCAAGTCCTTGGCGGACTTGGTTCGGCAGCACGGGCAATGGCGCACAGCGGCGCTGTTCCACTGGTCTTCGAGCGCCTTATCTCTAGCGCTGCCGCCGTGCCTCCGCGCCGGAGGCGGCCGCGGTTGCGGTCAGCGCGGTGTCGGCGGCGTCGAGGATGTTGCGGAAGGTGCGGGTGATGATCGGCCGCGCCAGACGCCGGGTGAGCAGCGGGCCGAGCACCGGGACGGGGATCTCGGCGCGGGTGGTCCAGCGCACCCGGGTGCCGCCGTCGACCTCGGTGAACGTCATCCGGCCACGTTCGTGACGGGACGGCGGCAGGCTGCGCTCGACGACGTACTCGGTGGCGTACGGCGGGTCGTAGTGGGTGATGCGCTCCCGGAACCAGCCGATCAGCCACAGGTGGTTGCGCACCGCGCCCACTCCGTACGGCGCGGACTCGCCCCGCCGGTCCAGGCGGCAGCGCACCACGAGCGGCGAGCGCGTGTAGTTGGCCGTTGTCGTGAGCCAGGCGAACACATCCTCGATCGGGGCGTCGATGACGCGTTCCACGGTCATGGTTTCCACAGCGGGTGGCCTCCTCTGTCGAGTGGGAGCACCGTCTCGGCGCGGTGCAGCTTGTCCGGGTTGCGGATGCCGTAGAGGCCGGTGATCCGGCCGTCGTGGATCTCGAAGGCGACCAGCCAGTCGAGTTCGCCGCCGGTGACGAACCGCGCCGCGGGCATGCCGTTGTACGTGGCCTGCTCGATACGGGTCTCCGCGGTCGTGGTGCGGAGCCCGCGGAGTACGCGCAGGACGAACCGGGCGACGTCGGCGCGGCCGGTGATCGGACGGCGGGCGGCGACGGCTTTCCCGCCGCCGTCGGAGAACTGCACGGCACCGGGTGCCAGCAGGTCCATCAGCGTCTGTAGTTCGCCGGTCCTCGCCGCGTGCATAAAACGCTGGACGACCTTCCGGGTGGCGGCGGAATCGGGCTCGAAGCGGCGACGCCGCGCATGAACGTGCCGGCGGGCGCGGTGGGCGATCTGCCGTACGGCGGTCTCGGTCTTGCCGACCGACGCCGCGATCTCGCCATGGGGGTAGCCGAACACGTCGTGCAGCAGGAACACCGCGCGCTCGGTCGGGTTGAGCGTTTCCAGGACGAGCATCATGGCCATCGACACCGACTCGGCCAGAATCGCGTCGTCGCTGACCTCGGGCGCGGTGCGGATCGGCTCGGGCAGCCAGGTGCCCACGTACTCCTCGCGCCGTGCCCTGACCGCCCGCAGATGGTTGAGGGCCTGCCGGGTCACCGTGCGGACCAGATACGCGCGCGGATGCTCGACCGCCGCCGGGTCGACGGCCCTCCACCGCAGATAGCTCTCCTGCAGCACATCCTCGGCGTCGGCGGCGCTGCCCAGCATCTCGTAGGCGATGGTGAACAGCAGCGGGCGGTGTTCGGTGAAGGCGTCCTCAGCCATGACATGCCATCCCCACGTGCGGCTCCTCTCGTCGGCTGCCCATCGAGACACCCCGCACCGGCCAACCGTGACAGTGCGCTGCTGTGATTCGCTTCACAAGGACGGGGTGCGGAAGGTGTCCGGCAGACTGTGACCGGCCTGCGAGACACGGAGAGAGGGAGCCATGTGGGGTGGCGGGGCGGCGGGGCGGGGGCTTCTGGCAGCGCTCTGCGGGGTCGTGGCGCTCGGGCTGCTGGCCGCCGCCGGGCCCGTGGAGGCGCGGGCGCGCACGGACGGGCAGGAGGACGGAGCGGCCGCGTACCGGACGGACCCGGAGGCCCAGCCCGTACGCGGCGGGACCTCCAGCGACCAGGGTCCGCCGCTCGTTCCCGGAGGGACGTACACGGACCGCATCGGCAAGGGCGAGAAGAAGTTCTACCGCGTCCGGCTCGACGATGTCTCCGACGCGTATGCCTCGGCCGTGCTCGCACCTCCGCCCCGCAGCGAGATCGACTTCTCGGACGGCATTCGGATCTCGCTGCAGTCCCGGGACGGCGCCCACTGCGGCCTGAGCAATGACGTCACCTTCAGCGGCGGCTCCGCCAGGCCCATCGGCGACTATGTCAGCCGGCTGATCGGCCGGGGGCGTGCGTGCCAGGGCACCGGGGACTATGTCTACGCGGTGGAGTGGATCGGCCCGGGCCCCGGCGGGCCGGGGCCCGAGGGGTGGCCGATCGAACTCCGCGTCGTCGCGGAGCCCGGGCTGAAGCCGGGGGCGGCGGTTCCGCCGGCGCCGTCCACCTGGAGTACGCAGGTCCCGCGGCGGACCCCCGCCAGGGCGGAGATCGTCCAGGGCGGCACGGGCTTCAACGACGCGGCGACCGTCGACAGCGGTGCGTGGCACGATGAACTGTCCCCCGGGGAGAGCCGGTTCTACCGGGTGCCCGTCACATGGGGGCAACAGCTCTTCGTCGACGCGGAGTTCGCCGAGCCCCGGGAACGCCGAGTCTTCGTGCCGGGCGGCGGCATGCGGGTTGCCCTGTTCAACACCGCGCGCGGTTTCGTCCGCAGCGCGGAGGCGAAGTACACGGGCAAGCCGACCGCCATCGCGTTCGGCACGGCCCCGGCCGCGTACGGGAACCGGAGGGAGGCCGCCGACGCCGCCGCCGGGGCGATGCGGTTCTCCGGCTGGTACTACGTGCGCGTCAGCCTCGACGCCACGGCGCAGAACCCGGTCCCGGTGACCCTGCACCTCACGGTCGCGGGCGACCCGCAGCCCGGTCCCGACTACGACGGCGACCCGCAGGCGTCGGGCCTCGGCGCGCCGGGCGACGGCCGGGCCGCCGACGGGGCGATGGGCTCGCCCCTCCTCATGCGCTCGCTCGCCGTCGCCGGCATCGGCACGGGAACGGCGCTGCTGCTGTTCCTGGCGGTGTGGGCGGCGGCAGCCCGTCGCCGGGCGGCGCGGGGGGATGCTTCTGCGGGTGTCAGAGCAGGTGGTCCGCCTTGCCCGCCTTGATGTCGCGTATCAGGTTCCGCAGGGCGTCGATGCTGTCGGTGACGTATCTGTCCTCCGCGCCGAGCGTGGCTATGTAGCCGTTGCCGTCGGCGTCCGTCCCCAGGCGGAAACAAGAGTTGCCCTCCCCGCACAGGGGGTCTTCCCAAATGATGTCCGGCATGGATCAGCCCTTCAGAGGTCGCGCGCAATGGTGCGGATGAAGTCGCGTGTATCGCCGGGGGAGAGTGCGATCCGCTCCATCCAGTCCAGATGGGCACGGTACTTCGCCAACTGCGACTCCCTGTAGAGGAAATCAGGGCCGTGCGAGTTGTCGATCTGTACGGTGTCGAGGGCCCGCGTCGGTCCGTCGGCGTACACGACAGTCTGCCCGGCGCCGGGGAAGCCGCCCGCTGCGAAGGGCAGAGCGAGCAGCGTGATGTTGTCCTGCTCGGACTTCTTCAGCAAGTGCTCAAGCTGGGCGCGCGCCACTCCGGGACCGCCGAACTGCATGCGCAGTGCAGCCTCGTGGACGATTGCCGTGTACGAGGGAGCGGCCGGCCCGTCGAGGATCGCCTGTCGCTCGACTCGATGCGCAAGCCTCAGCGCGACGTCGGATTCGGGCAGCCGGGGGATCACGATGCGGAAGAGCGCAAGTGCGTGGTCCGAGGTCTGAAGCAGTCCGGGAATGTGTATAAGGTGCGCAGCTCGCATGCTGACTGCCGAGGCTTCGAGTTCGGCGATGTCCAAGAGGGCTTGGGGGAGCATCCCCCGGTACCGGTCCCACCAGCCACGCCTGTTGGGCCGGGCCATGTCCACAAGCGCATCGACGAAGTGCTCGTCTGCACACCCGCACGCGGCGGCAAGCGAGCGCAGCCGCTCCTCGCTGATCGCGCGTATGCCCTGCTCGATGTTGGAGATCTTGGACCGGTCGACACCGAGGAGAGCTGCCGCGGCCTCCGCTGAGACGTTCGCCGCCATGCGCATCTTGCGCAGTTCGGCTCCCAGTCGCTTCTGACGCTCCGTGGGTGACGTCCTCGCTGCCATGCCGGTCCTCTCTGCGCGCGGTCGATTGCAGTGTGCCGTGTGTGCGTGCGATACACCCACGAAAGGGCTTAAGTTTCCCTGAGGTGGGGCAAATTTGGCCCGCATGGCTCTACGGTAGGTAATGCGGCGCTCACCGACATGAGACGGAAGCGCATCACGCGGTCCCGCCCGCACGCTCCTTCCCTGGGAGGGGCCGGTCCGCGTCAGGGAGACAGGCCACCGCTCAACCGCGCGCCGCGGCGTCCGCAGTCGAACAGAACCGTCCGCCTCCTCCAGGGAGTTCGCCATGCCGCTGATCCGACCCATCCGCTGCCCCGCCGCACCCCTTATCGCGCGGGCGCCCCAGACGCCCCGGCCCGCCGGGCTGGCGTGCAGCATCACCGTGCCCGGGGAGCCGCACAGCGCGGCCATCGTGCGGCACCCACGGCATCGCGATCCGGACGCGGTGAGCGTCTGCGAGGAGCGGCGGCGCAGGTCGCTATGGCTGCTGGACGCCATGGCCGAGGAGCACGGCGGCGACTGGGGGATGGAGGAGGCGCATCCGCCGCACCGGGGGACCAAGTCGTGGGCGCTGCTGCCGTGTGAGGGCTTTGCGGTACGCCGTACGAGGAGCGGGCCCGCCCGCTGAGGAGGGTGCGTCACTGCTCGATCCAGACGCATACCCCCACCCGCAGGCCCCACTCCGTCATCGCGCCCGCCTCCGACTCCAGGACGTGGCGGGCGCGCAGGCGCGGGCGGGTGAGGCGGCCGGGCGGCACGGTGTGCAGGTGCAGTACGCGCAACTCGCGGTCCAGGTAGGCGACATCAATCGGGAAGCGCATCCGGAAGGTGTGGACGCTGTTGCACGGCGTCAGCAGCATCGCCCCCTCGATGCCGTCGCGGCCCAGCAGGCCCCGCCGCCGGCGCGCGTATGTCGCCGCGATCTCCACCGGGACGGGGGAGGAGACGTCCGGGGTCCTCAGCAGGGCATGGTCAGTGCGCCATCGACGGGCCATGGGCACGGAACCTACCCGCTAATCTCACCGCCGTGTATGCCACGCTGATCGCCGTCGCCGCAAGCTGGGGCGCCCTCGCCGGTGCGCTGGTGCCCCGTGCCGCGTACCGGCTGTCCGTGGAGCCGGGGGAGGGGTGGCGCGACGGATGCCCCGCAGGGCACCCGTACACAGGACCGGCCGGCGGCTGGATCGGCGGGCCGGGGTGCGGGAGCTGCGATACGGCCGCCGACCCGGCTGTACGACGCCGAGGGCTCGCGCCCCTCCTCACCGCCGCCGTCTGCGCCGCCCTGGCCGCCGCGACCGGGCCCCGGCCCGAACTCGCCGTATGGCTGGCGCTCGCGCCCTTCGCCGTGCTGCTCGCCCTGGTCGACCTGGCCGTCCACCGGCTGCCCGATGTGCTGACGCTGCCGCTCGCCGCCGCCGTCGTGCCGCTGCTCGGGCTCGCGGCGCTGCTGCCTGGTCACGCGGGGACGTGGACCGGCGCGCTGCTCGGCGGGGCGGCACTCGGGGGCGGGTATCTCGCGCTGTTCCTGATCCATCCCCGGGGGCTCGGCTTCGGCGACGTCAAGCTCGCGGTCGGCCTCGGGGCGGCGCTCGGCTGGTACGGCTGGGGGGCGCTGTTCACCGGGGCCTTCGCGGGGTTTCTGCTCGGCTCGCTGTACGGGCTCGCCCTCATCGCACTCCGCCGCGCCGACCGCAAGAGCGCGATCCCCTTCGGGCCGTTCATGCTCCTGGGGGCCTTCGGGGGACTGCTGCTGGGCGCGGTCCTCGCTGGGGCGGCGCCCTGACAGGTTTCCCGGCCGTCGACCACTCGGCCGCGGACCACTCAAGGGAATCCGAAGCTTGACAGAGCGTCACGGCCTCCGGTGGCGCTCCGTCAAGTTCGTGCGCGGTTGACGGGGTCCCCCGTGGGGGCGGTGCCATGGGCCCGGCCGTCCGGTGTCGCCAGTGGCGGAGTGGCTGCGGATTCCGTCGTACGGCGGGGTGAAAGGGGTGCAGGGACTGCCGAATGCCGCATTCGGAGCGTAATTGTGGCCCACAGTGGCATGCGTCATCACTTACGAAGGGTTATGGTGGAAACCCCCCCTCGGGCCGGTCCGTATCCCCCCCACGGACCGGCCCGTTTTTTTTGCGCCCGCGCCCGCGCCCGGGGTCCGCACCCGGCGCCCGTCCTGCGGCCGAGGTCCCCGGCCGGCGCCCGCCCCGCAGGCGAGGGGGGCTCAGCCCCGCCGGGCCCAGATGTTGGCGCCCTCGGTGTCGATCGCGAAGACGTCGATCGCCTTCAGCTCCTCCGCGCTCAGCGGCGGCCCGCTCAGTGCGGCGACGTTCTCCTCCAGCTGCCGCACGCTGGACGCGCCGATCAGCGCCGACGTCATCCGCGGGTCCCGCAGCACCCAGGTCAGCGCCAGCTGCGCCAGGGACTGGCCGCGCGCGGCGGCGATGTCGTTGAGGCCGTTCAGCCGCCGCAGCACCTCCTCCGAGAGGAGATTGGGGTCCAGGGACTTGCCCTGGGTGGCCCGTGAGCCCTCCGGGATGCCCTTCAGATACTTGCCGGTGAGCAGGCCCTGCGCCAGCGGGACGAAGGCGATGCAGCCCATGCCCGCGCCTTCCAGCGTGTCGAGCAGCCCGTCGTCCTCGGTCCAGCGGTTGATCATCGAGTAGGAGGGCTGGTGGATCAGCGCGGGGACGCCCATCTCCTTCAGCAGTGCGGCCGCCCGCTCGGTCTGCTCGGAGTTGTACGACGAGACGCCCGCGTACAGCGCCTTGCCCTGCTGGACGGCGGAGGCCAGCGCCCCCATCGTCTCCTCCAGCGGGGTGTCCGGGTCGAAGCGGTGCGAATAGAAGATGTCGACATAGTCCAGGCCCATCCGCTTCAGGGAGGCGTCGAGCGAGGAGAGCAGGTATTTGCGCGAGCCCCACTCGCCGTACGGACCGGGATGCATGAGGTATCCCGCTTTGGTGGAAATGACCAATTCATCCCGATAGTGGGAGAAATCCTGCGCAAAGATCTTGCCGAAGTTCAGCTCCGCGGATCCGGCCGGCGGGCCGTAGTTGTTGGCCAGGTCGAAATGGGTGACGCCGAGGTCGAACGCGCGCCGCAGGATCGCCCGCTGCGAGTCGAGCGAGCGGTCGTCGCCGAAGTTGTGCCACAGGCCGAGGGAGATCGCGGGGAGCCTGAGCCCGGAGCGGCCCGTACGGCGGTACTCCATCGCGTCATAGCGGTGCTCTGCACCTCGGTACTGATGAGCAGGGAGAGAAGGGTGGGAAGCGCGGGGAGAGAGGGGAGAATCAGTCACGCATCTCTCCTTATCACGGACTTGTGACAGACCGGGTTGGGCCGCTGTGGGCCGCGCGCAGTACATTGGCCGCCTTGGGCCCCGGCCTCGGTGGGCCCCGGCCCCCGGCCCCGGCCTCGCGACCCCACCCCATGTCCCCGGGGGCGGCGGCCCCGGACAGGAACCGAGAGGTGGACTCAGTGAACTTGCGCGACCTGGTGTACGGGCTCTACGCACGCCGGGTGGAAGGTCGCCTCGACCACGCCCAGGTGCCCAAGCACATCGGCGTCATCCTGGACGGCAACCGCCGCTGGGCCAAGGCGGCGGGCGGCTCGCCCGAGCAGGGTCACCAGGCCGGCGCCAGCAAGATCCAGGAGCTGCTCGGCTGGTGTGCCGAGACAGACGTCGAGGTCGTCACCCTCTGGATGCTGTCCACCGACAACCTCGACCGCCCCGAGGACCAGCTCGTACCGCTGCTCGGCATCATCGAGCAGGCGGTGCGCGACCTGGCCGCCGACGGCCGCTGGCGCGTGCACCATGTCGGCGGCCTCGATCTGCTGCCCGCGCGCACCCAGTCCGTGCTGAAGGAGGCCGAGCAGGCCACCCTCGGCAATACGGGCATACTCGTCAATGTCGCCGTGGGCTACGGCGGCCGCCAGGAGATCGCCGACGCGGTCCGCTCCCTGCTGCTGGAGCACGCGGCGAAGGGCACCAGCTTCGAAGAGCTCGCCGAGACCGTCGACATCGACCTGATCGCCGAGCATCTCTACACCCGCGGTCAGCCCGACCCGGACCTCGTCATCCGCACCAGCGGCGAGCAGCGGCTGTCCGGTTTTATGCTCTGGCAGAGCGCCCACTCCGAGTACTACTTCTGCGAAGTCTTCTGGCCCGCCTTCCGCAAGGTCGACTTCCTGCGCGCCCTGCGCGACTACGCGGCCCGCCACCGCCGCTACGGCACCTGAGAGGCATGAGCCCCGCGGCCTCCCCGGCGAAGGTCATCGGCTGTTCATACCGGCGTCGTTTCATGCCGGGGCATGCCAGCGCTTGTTCGAGGGAATATCCCTTCCAGGTCGACGTCCGATCCAAGGACGCCGTATCTCAGTGAGCGGCCGAGACCGCTCACCCGGGAGGCCCTTTGCACACGAAGGACTGCACCCCGCGTGCAGACTGCGCGGAGGGCCGGTGTTCGGCCCGCGCATCGCGGCCTGAACCCGGCCCACTCGCCCGCGACGCGTCGCACCCCGACCTCATGCGCCTCTATAGAGGGGGTCTGTCCTTCCGTGGTGAACAGCACAAAGCGCCGTCTGCCCGACCGGCGCACCTACGTTCTCGACACCAGCGTCCTGCTGGCCGACCCGAACGCCCTGACCCGCTTCGATGAGCACGAGGTCGTGCTCCCGATCGTGGTGATCACAGAGCTGGAGGCCAAGAGGCACCACCCCGAACTCGGCTATTTCGCCCGCCAGGCGCTGCGCCTGCTGGACGACTGCCGGGTGCGGTACGGCCGCCTGGACGCCCCCATCCCCATGGGCGACCTGGGCGGCACGCTGCGCGTCGAGCTCAACCACTCCGACCCCGGCGTGCTCCCGGCCGGCTTCCGGCTGGGGGACAACGACTCACGGATTCTGGCGGTGGCCCGCAATCTGCAGGCCGAGGGGTATGACGTCACAGTCGTCTCAAAGGATCTGCCGCTGCGCATCAAGGCGTCGTCCGTCGGCCTGCTGGCCGAGGAGTACCGCGCGGAGCTGGCCATCACCGACTCCGGCTGGACCGGCATGGCCGAACTGCCGCTGAGCGGCGAGCAGGTCGACCTGCTGTTCGCGGAGGAGTCGCTGTACGTCCCCGAGGCGGCCGGGCTGCCCGTGCACACCGGGCTGGTCCTGCAGTCCGAGCGGGGCAAGGCACTCGGCCGTGTCTCACCAGAGGGCCAAGTGCGGCTTGTGCGCGGCGACCGCGAGGCCTTCGGCATCCACGGCCGCAGCGCCGAGCAGCGCATCGCCCTCGATCTGCTGCTGGACGAGGAGGTGGGCATCGTCTCCATGGGCGGCCGCGCGGGCACCGGCAAGTCGGCGCTCGCGCTCTGCGCCGGTCTGGAGGCGGTGCTTGAGCGCAGGCAGCACCAGAAGGTGATGGTCTTCCGCCCGCTCTATGCGGTCGGCGGCCAGGAGCTCGGCTATCTGCCGGGCACCGAGGCGGAGAAGATGAGCCCCTGGGCGCAGGCGGTCTTCGACACGCTCTCCGCCGTCGCCAGCCGAGAGGTCATAGAGGAGGTGCTGGGGCGGGGCATGCTCGAAGTCCTGCCGCTCACCCATATCCGGGGCCGTTCCCTCCATGACGCGTTCGTCATCGTCGACGAGGCCCAGTCCCTGGAGCGGAATGTACTGCTGACCGTTCTATCCCGTATCGGGGCCGATTCCCGGGTCGTCCTGACCCATGATGTCGCCCAGCGGGACAATCTGCGGGTCGGCCGGTACGACGGAGTCGTGGCCGTCGTCGAGAAGCTGAAGGGGCATCCGCTCTTCGCGCACATCACCCTCACCCGCTCCGAGCGCTCACAGATCGCCGCACTGGTGACCGAAATGCTCGAAGACGGAAAGATCTGACAGATCCGGCACAGTGTCCCGGTGTGTCGGATGTGCCGAAAGGGGTGTACGGGGCGTACGGGGCACAGTAGTTGAAGTCGGTGCCGACGCCGCCGGGCAGAGCGCGAAAGCGTAGCCGGGCGGCGTCGGCGCTGTCCGGTGTTTCCGCAAAACCCCAGCTGTAAACGGGGTGTGAGCTTTCACACGCAACGAAGAATTGCCTTGCGGTGTCTGCGTCCGGCAGAGTCTTGCTTCCGTCAGGCCCCGCATGCGACACACCCGCACCTCCAGAGGTGTACGGCACCACACAACTCAAGAACTTGTTCCGTCGCATGCCGCCCGCGAGTACCATGCGGCACACTCCCATGCGGGAGTTGCCCGCCGGGCCCGTGCCTCCCGTGACCCAAGCAAGGGGAGGCCAGTGCCAGGGGCACGATTGCGCCCGCGAGGTCACCCATGCGGGCGATGCTGGAAGGAAACCGTGTGAGCCGGATCTCGGTCCGGGGATTCGCGGTGGCGTCAGCCACTGCGGTCACCACCGTCGGCGCCGTCGTGGGCGTCGCGTCGGGTAACAGCGCGGCCTCGAACAATGGCGACAACTTCGAGGCGACCGCCGCCGACACGACTCTGCTCGCGGACATCCCGATGGGCGAGCAGGCCCAGGTGCAGGTCTCGTCCCTGACGCAGCAGGCGCAGGCTCAGGCCGCCGCCGCGGAGTTCGCGGCGAAGAAGTCGGCAGAGGAAGCGGCCCGCATCAAGGCCGCCGAGACCGCCAAGGCGAAGAAGGCCGAAGCGGCCGAGAAGGCCGAACGCGAGCGCAAGGAGAAGGAGGATGCCGCCCAGCGCGCCAGCCGCAGCGCCACGCGCGACGCCTCCAGCTTCGCGACGCAGGCCTCCTACACGGTCGCCGAGGTCCAGGCGATGGCACGCCAGATGATCCCCGGCGACCAGTTCCAGTGCTTCAGCAACATAGTGAGCCGCGAGTCGACCTGGAACTACCGGGCGCAGAACCCCTCCTCGGGTGCGTACGGCCTCGTCCAGGCGCTGCCGGGCTCCAAGATGTCCTCGGCGGGCGCCGACTGGCGCACCAACCCCGCCACCCAGATCAAGTGGGGCCTCAACTACATGAACGAGAGGTACGGCAGCCCCTGCGGCGCCTGGTCGTTCTGGCAGGCCAACCACTGGTACTAGTGCCCCTCCCGGCACTGGGCCGCGGTCCGTTCCCGGACCGACGCCGGACCTCGCCTAGCCCCTCACCCGTCTGCGGTGGGGGGCTCGGTGCGTGTACGGTCGGTCCGGATGACCCGGGGGAGTGGTCGGGGGAATGAGGAAAGAGCATGTCGAGAGTGCCAGGCTGGCTCAGCCGGGTGGGCGCGGGGCTGACCCGGGCCGCGGAGCGCCTGGAAGAGCGCCGCAAGCAGGCGGCGGCCGACGACCTCCCCGCCGTTCCCGGGGCTGACGCCACCGCCGGGACCCCCGGCGGAACGCCAGAAGCCCCCCGCGCGGGATCAGCCGGTGCCGGATCAGCCGGCGCCGTCGCAGCCGCCGGTCCGCCCGCCGCACCCGGGAGCGTCCCGCCGCCGCCTTCGTACGCGCCCGCCGTCGCCGCCCGGCCCGATCCGGTCGCGGCGATTCCCTGGGGCATGCGGGTCGCGGCCGAGGCCGGCTGGCGGCTCCTCGTCCTCGCCGGCACGGTCTGGGTGCTGATGCGGATCATCAGCGCCGTGCAGCTCGTGGTGCTCGCCTTCGTCGCCGCGCTGCTCGTCACCGCCCTGCTCCAGCCCACCGTGGCCCGGCTCAAGAAGCTGGGGCTGCCGCGCGGGCTGGCCACCGCGGTCACCGCGATCTCCGGCTTCGTCATCATGGGCTTGGTCGGCTGGTTTGTGGTCTGGCAGGTCATGGACAACCTCGACAACCTCTCCGACCGGGTCAGGGACGGCATCGAGGAGCTCAAACGCTGGCTGCTGGACAGCCCGTTCCATGTCACCGAGCAGCAGATCAACGACATCGCGGAGAACCTGAGCGAGACCATCGGCACCAACACCGAGGAGATCACCTCCGCGGGCCTCCAGGGCGTGACCGTGATGGTGGAGATCCTCACCGGCATCCTGCTCGCGATGTTCTCCACCCTCTTTCTGCTCTACGACGGCAGACGCATCTGGAACTGGACGCTCAAACTGGTGCCCGCACAGGCCAGGGAGGGCGTCGCCGGAGCCGGTCCGCGCGCCTGGCGCACCCTGACCGCCTATGTGCGCGGCACGGTGATCGTGGCGCTGATCGACGCCATCTTCATCGGCCTCGGCATCTACTTCCTCGACGTCCCGATGGCGGTGCCGCTCGCCGTCTTCATCTTCCTCTTCGCCTTTATCCCGCTCGTCGGCGCGGTGATCTCCGGAGCGCTCGCGGTGGTCGTCGGCCTGGTCACCCAGGGCGTGTTCACGGCGCTGATGGTGCTGGTCGTGGTGCTCGCCGTACAGCAGATCGAGGGCCATGTGCTGCAGCCGTTCATCCTCGGCCGCGCCGTGCGCGTCCATCCGCTCGCCGTCGTCCTCGCCGTCGCCGTGGGCGGCCTCACCGCGGGCATCGGCGGCGCGGTGGTCGCCGTGCCGCTGGTCGCCGTCGCCAACACGGTCGTCGGCTATCTGCGGGCATACAGCAAGGAACAGGCGCTGCGCGCGATGCCGCCACCGCACGGAGCGACCGCACTGGCGATCGCGCCGGTCGCCCCGCCAGTGCGCGATGGGAGACACAGCGGAAGACATGGGACGGAAGAGGGGGAGCGGGAGTGATATCCGAGCCGGAGCTGGTCGGCGAGGACGGATACGGGCGGGCCGAGCTGCCGGGCGAGCACCGGGAGCCCGCCAACGGAGACAAGGAGACGCTCGACGCCGAACGGCCCGCGCGCCGCAGACCGCCGTGGGTGTGGGCGCTCGCGGGCGCGGTGGGCGCGTCCGCGCTGTGGGCGGGGGGACTGTTCGCGTACGACCGGATGGGGCCCGATCTCGGCGGCTACCGGGCGACGGAGAACCTCTGCGAGGAGGCGGAGCTGAAGGCGCTGACCGGCGCGCTGGGGCAGATAACGAATCCGTCCGCCCAATCGGCCGAGCATCAGGCTCTGGACCGGACGATGTGCCATGTCAGCCTGGAGCCGGAGGAGTCTCAGCCGCAGACGGACGAAGACGGCAACACCTTCGTCTCCGTGCCCTCGGCGAGGGTCACCTACGAGCTGCACAGGAAGGTGGATCCGGAAGTCGAGTTCGAGGCCACCCTGAACGCCCCGCTGGATCTGTTCTTCGACGAGAAGCCGCCGGCCAAGAAGATCGACGGGCTGGGCGAGCGGGCCTATCTGCTGTCCGTCGAAGCAGGGGACGCGCGGTCGCTGGTGGTGCTGGACGGCCAGGCCAGGCTCTCGATCTCGGTCTCCCCCGCCTACTCCGACGATGGCGAGAGCCAGTCAGACCTCTCCGCGATAGGGATCGAGCCGCTTCTCGTGGAGGACATGAAGGCCCTCATGGAGCGCCTCAAGCGCCCCGCGTAGCTCACACAGCACGATGGCCCCGCCGACCGGAAGTCGGGGGGCCATCGTCATACGTGTACGCCTACACGCGCGTCACTCCGCCACCGTCGCCTCGGCGTCCAGCGTCGTGCCGACCGCCTGGATCACCGCGGCGATCTTCACGGCCTCCTGGATCGTCTCGCGGTCCACGCCCGCCTTGCGCAGCACCTGCTCATGCGAGTCCAGGCACTGGCCGCAGCCGTTGATCGCGGAGACGGCGAGCGACCACAGCTCGAAGTCGACCTTCTCCACGCCCGGGTTGCCGATGACGTTCATCCGCAGACCGGCGCGCAGGTTCGCGTACTCCGGGTCGGAGAGCAGATGGCGCGTCCGGTAGAAGACGTTGTTCATCGCCATGATCGCGGCAGCGGACTTGGCGGCGGTGTACGCCTCCGGCTTCAGGTTGGCCTTGGCCTCCGGCTCCAGCTCGCGCAGCACCTTCGGCGAGCGCGAGGCGATCGCGCAGGCCAGGACGGTGCCCCAGAGCTGCTGCTGCGGAAGATCGCTGTTGCCGATCACCGAGCCGAGGTTCAGCTTCAGGTCCTTGGCGAAGTCCGGTATGGCGGCCTTCAGCTCATCGAGGGCCATGCTCACTCACCGGCCAGGAGCTTGACCGGGTCGAGGGTGTCCTCGCCCTTGCTCCAGTTGCAGGGGCACAGCTCGTCGGTCTGCAGGGCGTCGAGGACCCGCAGGACCTCCTTGGGGTTACGGCCGACGGAGCCCGCGGTCACCATGGTGAACTGGATCTCGTTGTTCGGGTCGACGATGAAGACGGCGCGCTGCGCGAAGCCGTCCTCGCCCTCGATGCCCAGGTCGCGCATCAGCTCGTGCTTGGAGTCGGCCATCATCGGGAAGGGCAGGTCACGCAGGTCGGCGTGGTCCTTGCGCCAGGCGTGGTGGACGAACTCGGAGTCGCCGGAGAAGCCGAGGATCTGGGCGTCGCGGTCGGCGAACTCGTCGTTCAGCTTGCCGAAGGCGGCGATCTCGGTCGGGCAGACGAAGGTGAAGTCCTTGGGCCACGCGAAGACGACCTTCCACTTGCCCTCGTAGGACTTGTGGGTGATCTGCTCGAACTCCTTGCCGCTCTCCAGCGAGACGCAGGCGGTCAGCTCGAACGTGGGGAACTGGTCACCGACAGTGAGCACGCGCTCTCCTTGCATACAGGAAGATCCCTTTTGGGGGCTTCCGGCGGGGTTGGACGGATCTTGATAGTCGCACACACTGCATTGATCGCGGAAATAGCTAGACTCGGTCATCGCGATCGGAGGTGCTTATCAGTGGTGGTAACAAATAGGGGCAAGCAGCCGAGTCTCGCACAGCTGCGCGCCTTCACGGCGGTGGCGGAGCATCTGCACTTCCGGGATGCGGCCGCCGCGATCGGGATGAGCCAGCCCGCGCTGTCCGGGGCCGTGTCGGCGCTGGAGGAGACGCTGGGCGTGCAGCTGCTGGAGCGTACGACGCGCAAGGTGCTGCTGTCCCCGGCGGGGGAGCGGCTCGCGGTGCGCGCCAGGGCCGTCCTCGACGCCGTCGGCGAGCTGCTGGAGGAGGCCGAGGCGGTACGGGCTCCGTTCACCGGGGTCCTCAGGCTCGGGGTGATCCCCACCGTCGCGCCGTATCTGCTCCCCACCGTGCTGCGGCTGGTCCGCGACGCCTATCCGGAGCTTGATCTCCAGGTCCATGAGGAGCAGACGGCGTCCCTGCTGGACGGCCTGGCGGCCGGGCGGCTCGATCTGCTGCTGCTCGCCGTGCCGCTCGGGGTGCCGACCGTCACCGAACTCCCCCTCTTCGAAGAGGACTTCGTGCTGGTCACCGGGCAGGACCACTGGCTGGGCGGGCGCGTCGGCATTCCGCGCGACGCCCTCAAGGAGCTGGATCTGCTGCTGCTCGACGAAGGCCACTGTCTGCGCGACCAGGCCCTCGACGTCTGCCGGGAGGCGGGCCGCACCGAAGGGGCGGCCGTGACGACCACGGCCGCCGGGCTCTCCACGCTGGTGCAGCTCGTCGCGGGCGGGCTCGGGGTGACGCTGCTGCCGCGCACCGCCGTCGAGGTGGAGACCGCCCGCGGGGGCAGGCTGCAGACCGGATACTTCGCGGAGCCGGCCCCCGCACGGCGCATCGCCCTGGCGTGCCGCGCGGGCGCGGCACGCCAGGGCGAGTTCGAGGCGTTCGCCGGGGCGCTGCGGGAGGCGATGCGGGCCCTCCCGGTGCGCATCCTCACTCCGTACGAAGCCCCTCCGGCCGCATCAGGCGCAGCAGCGGCGGCAGACTGAGCGCGGTCACCGCCAGCACGACGGCGGTGCCGATCCCGGCCATGGAGGCCACGGACACCCAGTCGATCACCACCTGGGCGTTCGCCATCCGCAGCAGCACCGCGCCCAGGGTCAGCCCGACCGCGGTGGACAGGGCGAGGCCCAGCGCCACCGGAACCGCCGTCTGCCACAGCACCGACAGGCTGAGCGTGGAGCGCCGGGTGCCGAACGCCACCAGTGCGGACAGCAGCTTCTTGCGCTCGCGCAGCTGCTCCAGCTGGGAGACCAGCAGACTCGCGCCGATCAGCAGCAGGACGCAGGCGGCCCCCACGTACAGGCCGGTGCGGATCGAGGCGAAGCGCTCCGACTCCATCGTCGCCTGAAGCGTGAGGGGGCTCAGCAGCGGGTCCGCTTGGCGCAGTGCCGTGCGGACGTGCTCCACTGCGTCCGGCACCGAGTCGTCGAGCCGCACATAGAGGGTGGCGAGCTGCTCGTCGCCCAGGCCCTTGGGGGCGGCGGACGGGGTGACGGCGATGCCGTTGCGCTTGGTGCCGTCGGGGTCCTCACGGCTGACGGCATCCTTCGCGGAGGCGGGCAGCGTAAAGGCGACCGGCGGGGGTGCGCCCTCGGTGCCGTACACATTGCCCGCGTACAGCGTCCCGCCGGGCTTGGCGACCGCGTCGGTGTTTGTGTCGTCGAAGCTGCCGCGCAGGATGAAGGCGTCGCCGTCGGTGCAGGAGTCCAGCTGCGCCACCTGGCGCAGTGCCGCGCAGCTGCCGATGGTCAGGGAAGTCGTCTCCTCCAGGCTGTCCGGGGCGGGGGACAGGCCGGTGGAGGTGAGCTGGATGACCTCCGACACCCCCTCGGCGCCGCTGATCCGCCGGGTGAGGGCGGCCACCTCCTCCGGTGAGTCGGCGCCGGTGTTGGCCCTCACGGACAGCGCCGCCCGTGAAGGGTCCTGGCCGGTCTGCTTGGTGTAGTCGTTCTCGACCCCGGCGAACAGCATCTGCAAGGCGATGGCCCCGGCGACCGCGACCGCGATGCCGTTCACCAGGCGGGCTGCCGTGCCGCTGCTGAGCTGGAGTCTGCGGACCGCGAGCTGCCAGGAGACCGAGCCGCCGCCCAGCCGGGAGACGGCCCGCTCGACCAGCCAGGGCAGCAGCCCGGTGACGCCGACCAGCAGCAGCACCACGCCCGCGCTGACCTGCCACTGGTTGAACTCGCCGCTGTTGTCGCCGCGGCCCGTCATGGGGTAGAGCAGGGCCAGTCCGGCGAGCGGCGGCAGCAGCCGCCACCAGACCCTGCGGCGGGTGGGCTTGGCGGTGCGTACGACGCCGAGCGGTTCGATCACCACACCGCGCAGGGTGAACAGGGTCACCGCGACCGCGGCGGCGGGCACGGCGAGCGCGACCAGCGCGGCGAGGGCGGGCGAGGGGTTGAGGTCGGCGGGGAAGACGCTGACGCGGAACAGGTCCACCGCGCCGGCCGCCTGGCGTGCCACCAGGAAGAAGCCCGTGCCGAAGACGAGCCCGACCAGTGAGCCGGCGAACGCCTCGCCCGCGGCGATCCTGCGGGTCATCCGGCTGTCCGCGCCCACCAGGCGCAGCGCGGCGAGCCTGCGGTCCCGCCGCTCGCCGCCGAAGCGGACGGCGGCGGCGATGAAGACCGCGACGGGCGTCAGCAGGGCTGTGAAGACCAACACGATCAGCAGGGTCAGCACCGGGTCCAGGGGCTCCGGCTCTGCGGAGTTGTCGAAGCCGGTGACCCGCGGGACCAAGCCCCCGATCTGCTCGAGCGTGTCGCTGCCCGCGTAGTAGGCGAGTTCGGACGGGCCGATCAGCCCCTCGTCGCCGATGACCGCGATCTGCCGGTATGGCAGCCGCTCACGCAGCAGTTCGCTCTCCGAGGAGGCCAGCAGTTCCTTCAGCGCGGGCGACACGGCCATCTCCCCGGGCGCGGGGAAGCCGGTGAGGCCGGGCGGGACGGGGGCGTCGGGGCCCTCCGGCTTGAGCAGCCTGCCGTGGATGTCCGCGCTGTGGAAACGGGTGTCCGCCATGCCGATCAGCAGGGTGTCGCGGCCCGGCTGCGCGGCCTGGGGCGCGGTGTGCTCGCTGCGGGCGTCGGCGCGGGCGTCGCGGGCGGCGAGGGCGCTGGGGATGGCCGTGGTGACCAGCAGCAGCGCCACGCCGAGACCGACGCCGACGCCGGTGAGCAGGGTGCGCGTCCAGCCCTCCCGGCCGCCGCCGAACGCGAACCTGACGCCCATGCGCAGGTCCTGGAGCCAGGTGTTCACGCGGGCAGCTCCTGCATCATGTCGCGGGACTTTCCGTCGCGTACGACGATCTCCCGGTCCGAGTAGGCGGCGACCCGCGCCTCGTGGGTGACCAGCACCACGGCGGCGTTGGCCGACCTGGCGGCCTCGGTGAGGAGTTGCATCACACGCTCACCGTTGAGGGAGTCCAGCGCGCCGGTCGGCTCGTCGGCGAACAGCACGCGGGGCCCGGTGACGAGGGAGCGCGCCACGGCGACCCGCTGGCCCTGGCCGCCGGAGACCTCGCCGGGACGCTTGGCCTTCAGGCCGTCGACCTCCAGGCGCTCCATCCAGCCCAGCGCGGTCCGCTCGGCGTCCCTGCGCTTGACGCCGGCCAGGCGGAGGGGGAGGGCGACGTTCTCCACGCACGTCAGCTCGGGCACCAGCTGGCCGAACTGGAAGACGAAGCCGAAGTCCGTACGGCGCAGGGCGCTGCGCTCCGCGTCGCTCATGGCCGACAGGACCCGGCCGTCGTAGGTGATGGTGCCCTCGTCGGGCGTCACGATCCCCGCCAGACAGTGCAGCAGGGTCGACTTGCCCGAGCCGGACGGGCCCATGACCGCGACGACCTCGCCGGGGTGTATGGAGAAGTCCGCGCCGTCCAGCGCGGTCGTCGGGCCGTACGCCTTGCGCAGCCCGGATGCGGTGAGAAGGGAGCCGGCGGGGGTCATGCGCGCACCTCGCCCGCGAGCTGGTCGAGCCGTGCGCCGGTCAGCTCAAGCCAGCGCAGATCCGCCTCCAGATGGAACAGCGCGTGGTCGCAGATGAGCTGGTCGGCGAGGTCGCCGCGGCGCTTGCGGTCGGTGAGGATGCGCATCAGGCGCAGATGCTCGGCGCGCTGCGTGTCGAGGAGGTCGGCCGCGCTGCGGCCGGTGAGCAGGGCGAGCACGACTTTGGTGTAGAGCGTGGACTGGAGATACGGCTCCGGCTTCTCCGGCTGCGCCAGCCACCGCTCGACGTCCGTGATGCCGGCGTCGGTGATGGCGTACCGCTTCCGCTCCGGGCCGCCGCCGGCCTCTATGCCGTCGACCTCGACGAGGCCGTTCTTGAGCAGCCGGGACATCGTCGAATAGACCTGCCCGTAGTGCAGCGGCCGGTCGTGGCCGAACTTCTCGTCGAAGGCGCGCTTGAGGTCGTAGCCGTGGCGGGGGCCGGACTCAAGGAGCCCGAGCAATGTGTGACCGATGGACATGCGCGCCACTGTACACGGTGTGTATACATCGGGTGTATACGTGCGGCGCGGAGCTGCCGCAGAAGCAAACTGGACCCGCGCCTCAGGCGCGGGTCCAGTTGGAGGGCGGGGCGCGCCCCGGTCCGGGGCGGCGGGGCGACGGGCCCCCGTCAGTCAGGCGGCCGCGGCTTCGGCGGGCGGCCGCGCCGCGGAAGCGGCCCCGCCGCATCCGGCAGGCGGCCCGCATCCGCCAGCGCCCTCCGCAGGAGAAACTCGATCTGCGCGTTCGCGCTGCGCAGCTCGTCCGACGCCCACCGCGCCAGCGCCTCGTACACCGCCGGATCCAGCCGCAACAGCACCTGTTTCCGCTCGGCGCCGCTCACTGGTACAGCGTGCCCGTGTTCAGCACGGGCTGCGCGGACCTGTCCCCGCACAGCACCACCATCAGATTCGACACCATCGCCGCCTTGCGCTCCGGGTCGAGCTCCACGATCTCCTCCTCCTGGATGCGGGCCAGCGCCTGCTCGACCATGCCGACCGCGCCGTCCACGATCTGCCGCCGTGCGGCGACCACCGCGCCCGCCTGCTGCCGCTGGAGCATCGCGGACGCGATCTCCGGTGCGTACGCGAGGTGGGTGAAGCGGGACTCGATGATGTGCACGCCGGCCGCCTCGACCCGCGCGTGCAGCTCCAGCGCGAGCTTCTCGGTGATCTCCTCGGCGTTGCCTCGCAGCGACAGACCGTCCTCGTCATGGGCGTCGTACGGGTACTCGATGGCGATATGCCGGACCGCCGCCTCCGTCTGCGTGGAGACGAACTCCAGGAAGTCGTCCACCTCGAACATCGCCTGTGCGGTGTCCTCGACCTGCCATACGACCACAGCGGCCAGCTCGATCGGGTTGCCGTACGCGTCGTTGACCTTCAGCACCGCCGTCTCGTGGTTGCGCACCCGGGTGGAGATCTTCTCGCGCGTGGTGAACGGGTTGACCCAGCGCAGGCCGTCTGTGCGGATCGTGCCCCGGTAGCGGCCGAAGAGCTGCACCACCCGCGCCTCGCCGGGCGCGACCATGTTCAGCCCGCTCATCGCGAGCAGCGCGGCGATGGCGACTGCCACACCGCCGATGATCAGCGCGGCCTTGGCGCCCGCCGAGCCGGCGGCCGCGCCGAGGGCGATCAGGCCCGCCGCCGCCAGGACCCCCACCAGCCCGAGCAGCAGCGCGAGGCCGCCGCCGATGCTGCGCGCCGGGAACTCGCTCACCCGAGGCCGTGGCATCGAAGGCCCTCTGCCTCTGGCGTCCGCTCCCATGGTCTTGCCGGTCTTGCCGGCCTTGTCAGCGGTGTCGCCGGTGACAGCAGTCATGATCACTCCCCGTGTCGGTGCGTCTGCTTGCACTAAGCATTGTGCAATCAATCTGTTAGCAGATTATCCCATCTCGCAACCCTGCGCGCCTCCCAGGAGTCGGATCTGTTGAGGAGACGCCGAGGAGATGCCTCAGTGGCGTGCTGAACCTCACGCACGGAAAAGACGGATCGATGGGCCTTTGTCCCAGGAACCAGTGTTAGCTTGCCTAGCTGATTCCCGACAGAACGGCACAACCGAGAGCGGAGCGAACCACCGATGGGCCGAGCCGAAGCGCGACAAGCCGCCCGGAAGCGCGGTGCGCGCCGGGCTGCCAAAGCCAAGCCCACCGGCATACGACGCTTCTTCACCTGGCGGAAGATCCTGGGCGCGTTCTTCACGCTGGCCCTGCTGGGGATGGGCGCGCTGTATGTGATCTATCTGCTGGTGCCGGTTCCGGAGGCGAACGCCCAGGCGGAGCTGCAGAGCAATACGTACAAGTACGCCGACGGCACGATCCTCGCCCGCGACGGCGAGGTCAACCGGGAGATCGTGGGCCTGGACAAGGTCCCGGCGGACGTCCAGAACGCGTTTGTCGCCGCCGAGAACAAGACCTTCTGGAAGGACTCCGGGGTCGACTTCAAGGGCACGGCCCGCGGTGTGCTGAACACTCTCACCGGCAAGGGCAAGCAGGGCGGCTCCACCATCACCCAGCAGTACGTCAAGAACTACTACCTGAACCAGGACCAGACGGTCAGCCGGAAGCTCAAGGAACTGGTGATCTCGCTCAAGGTCGACCAGCGCAAGGAGAAGAGCGACATCCTGGCCGGGTATCTGAACACCAGCTACTTCGGCCGCAACGCCTACGGCATCCAGGCCGCGGCCCAGGCGTACTACGGGGTCGACGTCTCCGAGCTGAACGTCGAGCAGGGCGCGTACCTCGCCTCCCTGCTCCAGGCCCCCAGCCAGTACGACTGGGCCGTGGCCAGCGACACCGGCAAGAAGCTGGTCACCGACCGCTGGAACTACACGCTGGACAACATGGTCGAGGAGGGCTGGCTCAAGGAGTCCAAGCGCGCCGCCATGAAGTTCCCCACGCCCCAGGAGCCCAAGCCCGCCCCCGGCATGGAGGGCCAGACCGGCTATCTCGTCGAGGCCGCCAACCGCCAACTGCGCGAGCAGGGCGTGAGCGACCAGGAGCTCCGGGCGGGCGGCTGGTCCATCACGCTGAACATCGACCCCAAGCGGCAGAAGGCGCTGGAGAAGGCGGTCGACGAGCAGTTGGAGAGCGAGCTGGACCGCAAGGGCAACAAGGTCGACGCGACCGTGCAGGCCGGCGCCACCTCCGTCGACCCGAAGACCGGCAAGGTCGTCGCGCTCTACGGGGGCGTGGACGCCACCACGCACTGGGTCTCCAACGCCACCCGCCAGGACTACACGCCCGCCTCCACCTTCAAGCCGCTGGTGTTCGCCGCCGCGCTTGAGCACGGCTCGACGACGCAGGACGGCCAGCCGATCGGCCCGAAGACGATCTACGACGGCACCAGCAAGCGCCCGGTCGTCGGCAGCGACACCCCGTACGCGCCGCAGAACCAGGACGGCAGGAGCTATGGCCCGGTCACCGTCCAGAAGGCCACGGACAGCTCGATCAACTCCGCCTACGCGCAGATGGCCGTGGACGTCGGCCTCGACAAGGTGAAGGAGACCGCGCTCAAGCTGGGCGTCCCGGACAAGAACTACCCGGTGAGGCCCTCGACCGCGCTGGGCAGTATGAACGCCTCCACCTGGGACATGGCCGGGGTGTACGCCACCCTCGCCAACCACGGCAAGAAGGTCACCCCCGCGATCGTGGCCTCCGCGGAGCGCAAGGACCGCACCGTCGAGTTCGACGACCCGATCGGCCGCCAGGTGATCAGCCGGGAGACCGCGGACACCGTCACCTCCGTCCTCAAGGGCGTGGTGGACAACGGCTCCGGCTTCCGGGCCAAGTCGAGCGCGTACGAGGCGGCGGGCAAGACCGGCACCTCGGAGAACAACTACGCCGCCTGGTTCGCGGGCTACACCCCGGAGCTGACGACCGTCGTGGCCCTGTTCGGCGAGAAGCCGACCGAGGGCGGCGGCCAGGTGACGCTCACCGGCACCGCCAACTCCGGGCGGGCCAGCGGCAGCGGCTTCCCCGCCAAGATCTGGGCCGACTACACGCGCGGCGCGCTGGGCAGCGGCTCGAATGAGAAGTTCGATCTGGAGCTCGCCGACATCGCGACCGTACAGCCGTCGCCGACCTGGACCCAGGAGCAGTCGCAGGAGCCCGACCCGGATCCCACGCCCACCCGCACCCGGGAGCAGTCACAGGAGCCGGACCCGGAGCCCAAGCCGACGCATACGCAGACCACCGAGCCCGGCCCGGACCCCTCGCCCACAAACACCCAGACGGAGAAGCCGGACCCCCGGCCGACGGAGTCCACCGAGCCGGCGCCGACGGGCTCCGGCGGGGCGGACGACCCGGGCGACGGCACGCTCCCCGACGGGGACCGGCCCTTCAGGCCGTGACCCGCAGGCCGTGACCCCCGCAGGCCCTGCCCTGCGTACGTGTGCCCGCCACCCGGCTCCCGGGCGGCGGGCACACGCATGTCCAGGCCCCGGCGGCCTCAGCTGCCGTTGACCTCCTTGGCGATCCGGTCGCCGATCTCCTTGTCGATATTGCGCCAGTACCGCAGCGCGCGGTCCAGCACCGGCCGGGACACGCCCTTCAGCAGATGCCCGCTGACGTTCGACACCAGCCGGTCGCGGGCGGCGTCGTCCAGCACCTGCCGGACCATCGTGCCCGGCTGGCCCCAGTCGTCGTCCTCGCGGTGCGGCTTGTACGCCTCGCGCACCATCTCGCCCGCGGCAGCCCAGCCCGCGGGGTCGCCGAACGCCGCCACATCCGCGTCCGGCCCGCCGTACGAATTGGGCGCATAGGGCCGTGCGACGTTGGCCGGCTCATAGCGCATCGGGCCGTCCTTGGCGTACGAGTTGATCGGCGAACGCGCCCGGTTCGGCGGCAGCTGGGCGTAGTTCGGGCCGATCCGGTACCGGTGGGTGTCCGGATACGAGAAGAGCCGGCCGAGCAGCATCTTGTCCGGTGACGGGCCGATGCCCGGCACCAGGTTCGAGGGCTCGAAGGCGGCCTGCTCGATATGGATGAAGTAGTCCTCCGGGTTCTTGTTGAGCGTCATCCGCCCGACCTCGATCAGCGGGTAGTCGCCGTGCGGCCACACCTTGGTCAGATCGAATGGGTTGAAGCGGTAGCCCGGGGCGTCCTCGAACGGCATGACCTGCACATACATCGTCCAGCTCGGCGCGTTCCCGGACTCGATCGACTGGTGCAGATCGCGGCGGTGGACATCCGCGTCGACCCCGGCCAGCTCATCGGCCTCCGCCTGGGTGAGGAAGTCGATGCCCTGGTCGGTCTTGATGTGGTACTTCACCCAGAACTTCTCGCCGCCGCCGTTGACCCACATATAGGTGTGGGAGCTGTAGCCGTTCATATGGCGGTAGCTCTTGGGGATGCCGCGGTCGCCCATCAGCCAGGTGACCATATGCGCCGACTCTGGGGAGAGCGTCCAGAAGTCCCACTGCATGTCATGGTCACGCAAACCGCTGTCGGGGCGGCGCTTCTGCGAGCGGATGAAGTCCTGGAACTTCTGCGGATCGCGGACGAAGAAGATGGGCGTGTTGTTGCCCACGAGGTCGTAATTGCCGTGCTCGGTGTAGAACTTCAGCGCGAAGCCGCGCGGGTCGCGCCAGGTGTCGGGGGAGCCCTGCTCGCCGGCGACCGTCGAGAAGCGAGCCAGCATCTCGGTGCGCCTGCCGGGCTGGAGCAGATCCGCCTTGGTGAACTGGCTGACGTCGTTCGTCACTTCGAAGACTCCGTAAGCGCCCGCACCCTTGGCGTGCACCACCCGCTCCGGCACCCGTTCCCGGTTGAACTGGGCCATCTTCTCGATCAGATAGTGGTCCTGGAGCAGGATCGGGCCGTCGGCGCCGATGGTGAGCGAGTGCTCATCGCTCTCCACGGGGATGCCGGCGTTGTTCGTCGTGTACGGAGTCGTGGGGGCTGACTCGGTCACGAGCGTCCTCCCGTCGGTTGAGAAGCTTGAGGTGAGGGCCTCCCGCGCCCCCCAGTCAACTCCTCCGGCCTGACGTCGGCAACATTTGGACGGGGTCCAGTTCTGACCCCCGTCCGGCTGCCGTCCGTCTCTCCGGGCGGGTTCCGCTCCCGCGCGCCCTGCCCGCTACCCGCGAGTAGACAGCTCGAACCAGACGACCTTGCCGGTCGACAGCCGGGTCGCCCCCCACCGTCTGGCCAGCCGGTTCACCAGGAAGAGACCACGGCCGCCCTCGTCCGTGTCCCGCGCCCGGCGCTGCCGGGGCAGCTGCGGGGAGTCGTCGCCGACCTCACAGCGCAGCACGTCCGTACGCAGCAGCCGCAGTGTCACCGGCCGTGACGCATAGCGCACCGCGTTGGTGACCACCTCGCTGACCAGCAGCTCCACCGACTCCGACAGCTCCTCCAAACCCCACCGGTCCAGCGCCCTGCGGGCCAGCCGGCGGGCCCGGCCCGGCGCCGCGTCCTCCGGCTCCAGGAACCAGTACGCCACATCGCTCGGCGCGATCCCGTCGAAGCGGGCGGCCAGCAGCGCGATGTCATCGTCCCGGTCGCCCGGACCGAGCATGTCCAGCACGTCGTCGCAGAGCGCCTCCAGCGGCGGCGAGTGGTCGGGGCCGGTCAGCTGGGCGGTGGCGGCGAGCCGCTCCCGCAGCTGCTCGATGCCCGTCCACACGTCCCGCAGCCGCGACTCGACCAGACCGTCCGTATAGAGGAGCAGCGTCGCACCGGCCGGGGCGTCCAGCTCCACCGCCTCGAAGTCCACTCCGCCGACGCCGATCGGCGCGCCCGGCGGCACCCGCAGCACCTCGGCCCGCCCGCCGAGATGCAGCAGCACCGGCGGCGGATGCCCGGCGTTGGCGATGGTGATGCGGTGCGAGACCGGGTCGTACACGGCGTACAGACAGGTCGCCATCCGGTCCGTGCCCAGCCGCTGGGCCTGCTCGTCCAGATGGTGCAGCACCTCCTGCGGCGGCAGATCGAGCTGGGCGAGGGTCTGCGCGGTGGTGCGCAGCTGGCCCATGATCGCGGCGGAGGTCATGGAGTGGCCCATCACATCGCCCACGACCAGCGCGACCCGGCTGCCGGGCAGCGGGATCGCGTCGTACCAGTCCCCGCCGACCCGTGCGGTCTCGGCGGCCGGCAGATAGCGGGAGGCCAGCCGTACGCCGGTGGGCTGCGGCAGCCCCTCGGGCAGCATGGTGCGCTGCAGCTCGTCCGCGATATACGCCTCGCGCCCGTACAGCACGGCCTTGTCGATGCCGAGGGCCGTGTGCGTGGCGAGCTGCGCGGCCACCAGCAGATCGTTGGGTTCAAAGGCGGGCCGGTCGGGTCTGCGCAGAAAGACGGCGGCGCCGATGACACGGCGGCGGCCGCGCAGCGGGGCGAGTATGGCCCGATGGCCGCCCGGCACGCTCCGGCCGTCGCCGAGGAGCTCCGGCAGCGCGGCGCGCGCCGCCGCGGAGTCGCCGAAGACGGGCCGCACCCCGCGCAGCACCTCCGACAGCGCCCCGCCAGAGCGGACCTGGCACAGTTCGGCCGTCGGATTCAGGTCAATCTGGGGATCGGCGGCGGACGGGGCCCCGGCGACGGTGAGATCGCCGTCCTCCTCCGCTAAACGCAGCCGGTCAGTGCGGCGCAGCCGCAGCACGAACGGCGACACCGGCCGTTCGTCGCCGACCGGCAGCGGATCGCGGAGATAGACGAGGATCGCGTCGGAGAACGTCGGCACCGTGGCCCGGCACAGCCCCAGCACGATCTCGTCGAGATCGATCCCGCGCGCGATGCGGCGGGTCGCCGCTCCCACGAAACGCAGCCGGTCACCCTCGCGCCGCGCCGCCGTGGCCAGCTCCTGCGGCGGCCCCGCGGGCCCGCCCGGCGCAGGCAGGGCGGCGTGCCCGGCCGCCTGCGACCGGGGGCGGGCGCGTTCGTGCGGGCGGGCAGCCAGGGGCTGCCGGCCTTCGTGGGAGGTGGGCTGCTCCGTCACGCGTGGGATTCCGTCCGTCTGGGCCGGGGGTGCGATGCCTGCGCCTCGTGAGACGTCTCGCGAGGCGCCTCGTGGGGCCGTATACCCGCTCTGCGGGGGGCGGTGACAGGGCGGTGGGCTTGTCGCACAGTTCCACCCCCTGTGGTCGACGTGTTCAGTGACTCGAAATGACTTACGGTCAGCTTCCGGGCCGCGCTCAGCGGTTGATGCATGTCCTCCATGCATGTCTTATGCGCCCGAGGCTGTCCAGCCTTGCGGACGACGATCCTACGTTTGCCACCAGGGGGCGCATCAAGAGTCTCACGAGGCGGTATGCGCCGGAGTGCGTTCCCGTACCGGAATCAGTCACTTCAGCGACACCGGAGCTGAACGGAGGACAGCCGCGCGCCGGCGCGCGGCCCGCACAAGGGCGTCCGCGCTATGAGGCCAGCCGGGGCGCCGGCTCCACCCGGTCCCAGTCCTCCGGCAGCTCGGGCACCTCCCACCCGGGGTCGGGACGCCACCGCTCCCAGCCGTCGCGGAACGGCGCGCCCCAGCCCCGGATCACCTCGACGGCCGACTGGCCCGCCTCCCGCACCCGGCGCGCCTTGGCCGCGTCCATCAGCCCCACGCGCTGTGCCTGGGCGAACTCGTCCTCATCCCGCCAGATCCAGCTGCGGTCCGGATAGACGGAGATGTCGAGGAAGTGGTCCTCCGAGTCGACGCCGCCCGCCCATCGGGTCTGCGGCTCCTCGAGGTTGACGTACCAGCTGCGGAACTGCCAGCCGCGCTCCCAGAACAGCCACACCGACCACGGCTGCCCGGGGCTGGCCAGCTTGAGCACGCCCGTGCCGGACCAGCGTGCGCGGGCGACCGTGCGCGGGGCCGTATAGCGGGTGGCGAGCGGCTCCTCGTGCACGGGGGTGCCGTCGGCGAGCACCGGCTTGACGCACTCCGTCCCCGGGGCCATCCACACCGCGAGCAGTTCGTCGGTGTCCTGGACGACGGTCACCGGGCGGCAGATGTGGACGCCGCGGCCCTGCGCGTCCGGGGCATGGCCGCGGTACCGCCAGAGGATCTGGTCCCCGCGGCTGAAGCGTACGGCGCGTTCCGGGCCCGCCGTGCCCGACCTGCCTGTCATGAGCAGATCTTAAAAGGGCGCAGGGGAGCGCGCTGCGATGCAGGTCACGGCGGTGGCGGTGGCGGTGCGGCCGCGGGTCCCGTGCGTCCAGGGCAGCGGGCCCCGCGGGTTTCAGGGCCGGGTCATCCGCAGCACGTCCAGCGCTTCGTCGAGCTGCTCCACGGTCAGCGCACCGCGCTCCACATAGCCGCACTCCAGGACGACCTCGCGGATGGTCTTCCGCTCGGCGAGCGACTTCTTGGCGACCTTCGCGGCCTCCTCGTACCCGATGTACTTGTTCAGCGGGGTGACCACGGACGGGGAGGACTCCGCGTACTCGCGGGCCCGTTCCGCGTTGGCGGCAATGCCGTCGACCGTGCGGTCGGCAAGCAGCCGGGAGGCGTTCGCGAGCAGCCGGATCGACTCCAGCAGGTTCTTGGCCATGACCGGGAGCATCACATTCAGCTCGAAGTTCCCCGACGCCCCGGCCGCAGCGACCGTGGTGTCGTTCCCCATGACCTGCGCGGCGACCATCAGCACCGCCTCCGGCACCACCGGGTTGACCTTGCCGGGCATGATCGAGGAGCCGGGCTGCAGATCCGGCAGGCTGATCTCCGCGAGGCCGGTGCGGGGGCCGCTCGCCATCCAGCGCAGATCATTGGCGATCTTGGTGAGGGAGACCGCGACCGTACGGAGCTGCCCGGAGGTCTCCACCAGTGCGTCGCGTGCCCCCTGCGCCTCGAAGTGGTCGCGGGCCTCGGTCAGCGGCAGCCCGGTGGTGCGGGCGACCTCGGCGATGACGGCGGCGGAGAAGCCGGGCGGGGTGTTGATGCCGGTGCCGACGGCCGTGCCGCCCAAGGGGAGTTCGGCCAGCCGGGGCAGACAGGCCGTCAGCCGTTCCACCCCGTACCGGATCTGCGCCGCATAGCCCGCGAACTCCTGGCCGAGTGTCACCGGCGTGGCGTCCATCAGATGGGTGCGACCGGCCTTGACGACGCCGGAGAACTCCTCCGACTTACGGGTCAGGGACGCCGCCAGATGCTCCAGCGCGGGGATCAGATCGCGGGTCACGGCGGCGGTCGCGGCGATATGGATGGAGGACGGGAAGACGTCGTTGGACGACTGCGAGGCGTTGACGTGGTCGTTGGGGTGGACCTCGCGGCCGTCGAGCCGCTCGGTCGCGAGCGTGGCGATCACCTCGTTGGCGTTCATATTGGAGGACGTGCCGGAGCCGGTCTGGAAGACGTCGACCGGAAAATGCCCGTCCCAGCGGCCCTCGGCGACCTCCCCGGCCGCATCCGCGACGGCATGGGCCAGCTCCTTGTCAAGGACGCCCAGCTCGGCGTTGACCAGAGCGGCCGCCGCCTTGATCCGGCCCAGCGCCTCGATATGGGCCCGCTCCAGCCGCTGCCCGGAGACGGGGAAGTTCTCCACGGCCCGCTGCGTCTGCGCACGCCACTTGGCATGGGCGGGGACGCGGACCTCCCCCATGGAGTCGTGCTCTGTCCGGTACTCGCTCGCATCGGTCATCAGGATCATCCCTCCTGAAAAAGTTGAGCACTTGTCTTGTTCTTTCTATTCCCAACTGCGCTACCGGCCAGTAAATACCGGTGACAACCACAAACCGGGGAGGCGCAATGGCGCGCACCAGACACAGACTTCGGCGTACGGCGGCGACCGCCGCAGCGCTGGCGGCAGCACTCGGGCTCGGCGCCCTGGCGGGAGGAGCCCCCGCCACGGCCGCTCCCGCATCGCCTGCCGCCGCGGCGAGAGCATCCGCACCCCTCCCACCCGAACTGGAGTCGATCCGGGCGGCCGAGGCCGTCGAGCTGTACGGCAGCCCTGAGGAACGCCCGCTCGCCGCACGCAAGACCGGACTGATCTCGCTCGGCGACAGCGAGATATCCGGCGAAGGCGTCGGCGTCTATGAACCCGGCACCAACGGACCCGACAACTGGTGCCACCGCTCACCCGAGGCGGCCATCCACCGCACGGGCATCGAAGCCGACATGACGTACAACGTCTCCTGCTCCGGCGCGTACACCGGCAACATCCGCATCGGCGGCCACAAGCAGTACGCCGACGAACTGGTCCAGAGCGACAACCTCGCCATCAAGGCCCGCAACACCCGCATCAAGATGGTGCTGCTGGTCGCGGGCGCCAACGACGATCTGCAGTTCGGCCCGGTGATGACCGACTGCGTCACCCGCTACATCCTGTTCCAGGGCCCCTGCGAGCCGAAGTACGCGCCCGGCTGGCAGGCCCGCGTCGACGGCCTCGTCCCCAAGGTCGAGCAGACGGTGCGCGATCTGCGCACCGTGATGCGCGACGCGGGATACACCGACGGCGACTACAAGCTGGTGGTCATGGGCTACCCGAGCCCCATCGGGCCCGACTTCCGCGACAACCCCGACTTCCCCGGCAAGCTGATCTGCGGCGGCATGGGATACGACTCCGACACCGTGTGGGGCCGCAACACGGCCGTACCGGCGTTCGAGCGCGGCATGCGCAAGGCCGCGCGGTCGACCGGGGCGGCCTATCTGGACAACTCACGCCTCTTCCACGGGCATGAGGTGTGCTACCAGAACACCTGGGCGCGGGGGCTCTACATCGACCTCTCCAACCCCTTCCCGCCGGACTCCAACTCGGTCCGCCAGTCCTTCCACCCCAACGCCCGCGGCCACGCCGCCTTCGCCTCCTGCCTCACCCAGCTCTATGACTCCGGCCTGAGCGAGGCGAGCTGCGCGGACGTGGCGTCGAGCGGCAAGCCCGCGCTGTACCCCTTCGCCTGGGACGACGTCTTCAAGCCGGTCAGGGCCGAGGCGAGCGGCGCCTGCCTGGACGTGGAGGGTGCGGTCAGCCGCAACGACACGCGCGTGCTGGGCTGGGACTGCCACGGCGGCCGCAACCAGAACTGGTGGTACGACCCCGACCGCCGGTACCTGCACACCGAACTCAGCCAGGACCGCTGCCTCGACGTCCCCGGCGGCGACTACCGCGCGGGCGCGCAGCTGATCGTCTGGGACTGCCACGGCGGCGCGAACCAGCGCTTCATCCGCGACGCGGGGACGTTGCGCCCGGCGTCCGCGACCGGGCTGTGCGCGACGGTCGCGGGGGTGGGTGAGCCGGTGAGGTTGCAGCGGTGTGACGGATCGGGGGCGCAGCGGTTCGTGTAGGGGGGTTCTCCCCTGCCCCGCCCCTTCCCGCAACTGGGGGCCTGAGCCCCCAGACCCCCGGTACGGCCTTCGGCCGTGTCCTCAATCGCCGGACGGGCTCTTTGAGCCCCGCCGGCGATTGAGGCGCGGGGGTCCGGGGGCGGAGCCCCCAGGTTCCGTCAGGCCAGGCCCGGCCCCCGCACCGGAATCGACGTGAACGTCGGCGCGGGCGCCGGATCCTGAAAGAAGTCATTCCCCTTGTCGTCGACGACGATGAACGCCGGGAAGTCCTCCACCTCGATCTTCCACACCGCCTCCATCCCGAGTTCCTCGTACTCGACGACCTCGACCTTCTTGATGCAGTCCTGCGCCAGCCGCGCCGCGGGCCCGCCGATCGACCCCAGATAGAAGCCGCCGTGCGCACCGCACGCGTCGGTGACCTGCTTGCTCCGGTTGCCCTTTGCCAGCATCACCTTGGAGCCGCCCGCCGCCTGGAACTGCTCCACGTACGAGTCCATCCGCCCGGCGGTCGTCGGCCCGAAGGACCCGGATGCGTAGCCTTCCGGCGTCTTGGCCGGCCCCGCGTAGTACACCGGGTGGTCCTTGAGGTACTGCGGCATCTCCTCGCCCGCGTCCAGCCGCTCCTTGATCTTGGCGTGGGCGATGTCGCGCGCCACGACCAGCGGTCCGGTCAGCGAGAGCCGGGTCTTGACGGGGTACTTGGTCAGCTCGGCGAGGATCTTGTCCATCGGCTGGTTCAGGTCGATCCTGACGACGTCCCCGGACTCGTCGAGATGCTCGTCCGTCGTCTCCGGCAGGAACCGCGCAGGGTCCGTCTCCAGCTGCTCCAGGAACACGCCTTCCGCCGTGATCTTCGCGACGGCCTGCCGGTCGGCGGAGCAGGACACGGCGATCGCGACCGGGCAGGACGCGCCGTGTCGCGGCAGCCGGACCACGCGCACGTCATGGCAGAAGTACTTGCCGCCGAACTGCGCGCCGATGCCGATCTTCTGCGTCAGCTCAAAGACCTTCTCCTCCAGCTCCTTGTCGCGGAAGCCGTGGCCGAGGGCCGAGCCCTCGTCGGGCAGCTCGTCGAGGTAGTGCGCGGAGGCGTACTTCGCGGTCTTGAGCGCATACTCGGCGGAGGTGCCGCCGACGACGACCGCCAGGTGGTACGGCGGGCAGGCGGCCGTGCCCAGCGAACGGATCTTCTCCTCCAGGAACTTCATCATGCTCGCCTCATTGAGCACGGCCTTCGTCTCCTGGTAGAGGAAGGACTTGTTGGCGGAGCCGCCGCCCTTGGCCATGAAGAGGAACTTGTACGCGCCGCCGTCGGTCGCGTACAGCTCGATCTGCGCGGGGAGGTTCGAGCCGGTGTTCTTCTCGTCCCACATGGTCAGCGGGGCCATCTGCGAGTACCGCAGATTCAGCTTGGTGTACGCGTCGTAGATGCCGCGCGAGAGGGCTTCCTCGTCCCGCCCCCCGGTCAGCACGTTCTGGCCGCGCTTGCCCATCACGATCGCCGTGCCGGTGTCCTGGCACATGGGCAGCACGCCCGCGGCCGCGATGTTCGCGTTCTTCAGCAGGTCGAGGGCGACGAACTTGTCGTTCGACGACGCCTCGGGGTCGTCGATGATGCGCCGGAGCTGGGCGAGGTGCGCGGGGCGCAGATAGTGCTGGATGTCGTGGATCGCCTCGGCGGCGAGCTGGCGCAGCGCCTCCGGCTCGACCTTGAGGAACGTACGGCCGTCGGCCTCGAAGGTGGAGACACCCTCGGACGTCACCAGGCGGTAGGGCGTGGTGTCCTCTCCCAGGGGGAGCAGATCGGTGTACGCAAACTCCATTACGGCCATTCCTCACTCGGCAGACGGCGGCGCGGCCTCCTTTGGCAGCACGTCCTCAAGCGTAGGGCGAGGGCTCGGGGGCGATTCTGTGAGGTAAGGCTCAGTTGCGGCGGCCCGCAGCCGGACGGCAGCCGGACGGCAGCCGGCCCCTCCGGGCGGACCGCAGCCAGACTCGCGTCCCCTGTCGCGATCTATCGCGTTTCGCTACCCTGGGCCCGTGGACCTTGAGAAGCATGACGCCACGTCCCCGCCCGAGACGCCCGCCCCGCTGCGCGCCTCGGACGCCGACCGCGACCGGACCGCCGACATCCTCCGGGAGGCGCTGGCCGAGGGCCGGCTCGACGCCGAGGAGCACGCGGAGCGCATCGACGCGGTCTACCGGGCCAAGACCGTCTCGGAGCTGGAACCTCTCGTACGGGACCTCCCCGCGCCGTCGCGGAGCCGCCCCGCCCCGGACCCGTACCGCTTCCCGGACGACCTGCCGGGCCCCGGGGCCGGCGCCCGTCCCGCGGACAGCCTCGTCGCCGTCTTCTCCAGCAACACCCGAAAGGGGCGCTGGCGCGTCAACCGCAGACTGAAGGCATTCTCCCTCTTCGGCAACATCGAGATCGACCTCACCGAGGCGCTCTTCGAGCAGCGCCTGACGGTGATCGACGCGGGGTCCGTCTTCGGGAACATCGAGGTCCGTGTCCCGGAGAACATCACGCTGCGCGGCGCGGGCTCCGGATTCTGCGGCAATTTCGAGGTCGTCAGCCTGGAGGCCGAGGACCCGGAAGCCCCGGTCGTGGCCGTCAACGGGTATGCGGTTTTCGGCAATGTGGAGGCGAAGCCGAAGCGCGGCCGCCGTATCGCCGACCTCCACGACCGCCTGCGCAAACACTTCCGCTGACACCCCGCCGACAGGGCCGCGCCGGAGTGCTTTTCAGCCTTGTGCGCCTGTATGCAATTCCGTACATCGGAACTCAGTGCCACTCAGTGCATAGGGCCGCGCACAGCGGGTAGGGACTGCTGCATCGTCTCTCTCGCTCGCGAAGCCGTCGTCAGGAGTAGACCGTGCTGCAACTGCCGCATCAGTCCCTGCAGGTAGCCGCCGTTCCGTCGCAGCGCATTCCGGCGCGGGAAGATCAGGCCGGTCCCTGGCATGCGGAGGCGGTGTGCCGCCGGGACGAGGCCGGATTGTTCTTCGCGCCGTCGAAGGAGCCGACCGCCGCACGGCTGTCCCGCGAGGAGGCTGCGAAACGGGTCTGCGCACGCTGCCCCGTGATGGTCGAGTGCCGGGAGCACGCGCTGCTCCAGCCCGAGCCGTACGGGGTGTGGGGCGGGCTCACCGCCGCGGAGCGCCGTGTGGTCCTGGCGCGGCGCAGGCGGCGCGAGATGGAGCTGAAGAAGTCCGCCGCCGCCTGAGGAATGGGGCGCCCCGACCGTCGACAGGGCGCCCCTTCTCTGTGTCTCTGCTGCTGCCTGCTGCCTCTGCTGCTGGTTACTGCGCGCGGTCGAAGTCGATGGCGCTGTACGCGCGCAGCTTTGACAGCCGGTGCGTCGAGTCGATCTGCCGGATCGTGCCCGACTTGGAGCGCATCACCAGGGACTGCGTGGTCGCCGTCTCCGCCCGGTAGCGCACGCCCCGCAGCAGCTCGCCGTCCGTGATGCCGGTCGCGACGAAGAACACGTTCTCGCCGCTGACCAGGTCGTCGGTGTGCAGCACCCGGTCCAGGTCATGGCCCGCGTCGATCGCGCGCTGCCGCTCGTCGTCGTCCTTCGGCCACAGCTTGCCCTGGATGGTGCCGCCGAGGCACTTGATGGCGCAGGCGGAGATGATGCCCTCCGGCGTACCGCCGATGCCGAGGAGCAGGTCGACGCCGGTGCCCTCCTTGACGGCCATGATCGAGCCGGCGACGTCACCGTCCGAGATGAACTTGATCCGGGCGCCCGTCTCGCGGATCTCCTTGACGATGCCCTCGTGGCGGGGGCGGTCCAGGATCACCACGGTCACATCCTCCGGCGCGGAGTGCTTCGCCTTGGCGACACGGCGGATGTTCACCGACACCGGGGCGTTGATGTCGACATAGTCCGCGGCCTCCGGGCCGGTGACCAGCTTGTCCATATAGAAGACCGCGGACGGGTCGAACATGGTGCCGCGGTCCGCGGCCGCCAGGACCGCGATGGCGTTGGGCATGCCCTTGGCCGTCAGGGTGGTGCCGTCGATCGGGTCGACGGCGATGTCGCACTCGGCTCCGGTGCCGTCGCCGATGCGCTCCCCGTTGTAGAGCATCGGGGCCTCGTCCTTCTCACCCTCGCCGATGACGACGACGCCGTTCATCGACACGGTGTGGACGAGGGTCCGCATGGCTTTGACGGCCGCGCCGTCCGCACCGTTCTTCTCGCCGCGGCCGACCCACCGGCCGGCGGCCATCGCGGCGGCCTCGGTCACCCGGACGAGTTCCAGGGCGAGGTTGCGGTCGGGGGCCTCGGGGGAGACCTCAAGCTGGGACGGCAAGTGGTGCTCGGTCATCGGAGCGCACCTTTCTGTACGACGACGGCCGGATGAGAGGGTGCTGTGACTCTATCGGTAGGTCGATAAATTGAGCAGAGGGCCCCACGTTTGAGCGGACCCCCCTCGAGTCTGAGCGCTTCGGGCGTGATGCGACCATAGGGCCCGTGGCAGGCAAGCGAGGCATCAAGACGGTGCGGGACATGGTTCTCTCGATGGCGCTGATCTGCGCCTGTGCGGGAGGCATCTACCTGTTCATCCCGCACGACGACAAGGCCGACCCCATCAAGCCGGTCGACTACCGCGTGGAGCTGGCCACGGCCCGGCGCGCCGCCCCGTACCCGGTGGCCGCGCCGGAGGGCCTGGCGGAGGGCTGGAAGCCGACCTCGGTGACGTACAAGGGGGCGGAGGGCAGCGCCTGGCACCTCGGCTTCCTGGACCCGGAGCGGGAGTACGTCGCGGTCGAGCAGTCCACGGCGCCCGCCGAGAAGTACATCGAGGAGATCACCCACGGGGCCGCGGACACCGGCAAGACGCGGCAGGTGGCCGGGCAGACCTGGAAGCAGTGGGAAGGCCCGAAGTACGACGCGCTGGTGCGCCAGGAGAACGGCGCGACGACGGTGGTCACGGGCACCGCGCCGCTGGAGCGGCTGGCGGAGATGGCAGCCGCGCTCAAGGCGTCCTGACCTCCTGACCTCCTGACTTCTTGAGTACGCGGCAGGCCGCCGCACCCGGGTCGGGTGCGGCGGCCTGCCGCGTGTGTGAGCGTGTGACCGCGTACGGGGGCTCAGACGGTCGTGACGACCTCGTCGTAGGCGAGACGCGGGGAGCGCGGGAAGGAAGCGCCCTCGGCGGGCTTGCCGATGTTGACGATCATCAGCGGGGAGTGGTCGTCGTCCAGGAACTCCTTCTGAACGCCCGCGAAGTCGAACCCGGTCATCGGACCGGCCGCGAGCCCCGCGGCGCGGACGCCCACGATGAAGTACGCGGCCTGCAGCGCGGCGTTGAAACCGGCGGCGCGCTCACGCACGGGGCGCTCGGTGAAGAAGTCCTTGGCCTGCGGGAAGTGCGGGAAGAGGGCGGGCAGCTCCTCGTGGAACTCGTTGTCCGCGGCGAGGATCGCGACCAGCGGGGCGGCGGAGGTCTTCGCGCGGTTGCCCTCGGCCATCAGCGGGGCGAGCCGCTCGCGGGCCTCGTCGGAGCGGACGAGGACGATGCGCAGCGGCGTCTGGTTGAAGGCGGTCGGACCGTACTTGATCAGGTCGTAGATCGCCTGCACCTGCTCCTCGGTCACCGGCTCGTCGGTGAAGGCGTTGGCGGTGCGGGCCTCGCGGAAGAGGAGGTCCTGGGCGGTGGGGTCAAGGACGAGGGACATACAGGGACCTTCCGAACAAAAGATGTAAAGCGTCATCGGGTGACGGCTCCACCGTACGTCGTTGATAGATTAACTTTCAACTAAATCCGGAGTTCGGTGATCCGCTTCACAGCGGCTGCCTCCGGTCAGCCCTCGTGGTTCTCTGCGCCCCGCTCGCCCTGCTTGCCCTCCGCGCCCTCCTCGCCCTGCTCCTCGCGGGCCAGAGCGGCGTCCAGCCGGGCGCGGGCGCCTTCCAGCCAGTGCTTGCAGACCTTGGCCAGCTCCTCGCCGCGCTCCCAGAGGGCGAGCGACTCCTCCAGCGTCGTGCCGCCCGCCTCCAGCCGGCGTACGACCTCGATCAGCTCGTCCCGCGCCTGCTCATAGCCGGGAACGGCCGCGTCGTCGGTCTTGGCAGTCATGTGATCACCCTATGTCCGTGTCGTCGGCGTCCTCTGCGCGCCTGTCCGCGCCCTGTCCGCGCCCCGTCCGCGCATTGTCCGCCGCGCATTGTCCGCCGCGGATTGTCCGCGCCTTGTGCGTCGCGCTGTTCACTCGGTGACCCGCACCGTGAACTCCCCCTCGCTGACGCGCGCCCGCAGCGTCTCGTCCTCCGTCACGTCATCCGGGGAGCGCACGACGGCCCCGTCCGCCCGCTGGAGCACCGCGTAGCCCCGCTGGAGCGTCGCGGCGGGCGACAGCGACACCACGCGCGCGCGGGTATGCGACAGCTCGGACTCCGCCCTGTCCAGCAGATGCCCGAACACCCGGCGGCCGCGCGCCGCGAGCGCCTCGACCTCCGCCTCCCGCTCGTCTGCCATCCGGTGCGGATGCTCCATCGAGGGCCGGGCCAGGGCGTGGGCGAGCCCCCGCTCCTCCCGGTCGAGCAGCGCCCGCACACAGCGCAGCGCACGGTCCCTGAGGGCGTCCACCCGGTCCAGCTCCTCGCCGACGTCCGGCACGACCTTCTTGGCCGCGTCCGTCGGGGTGGAGGCGCGCAGATCCGCGACGAGGTCGAGCAGCGGGGAGTCCGGCTCATGCCCGATCGCGGACACCACGGGCGTACGGCACGCGAAGACCGCGCGAACCAGCTGCTCGTCCGAGAACGGCAGCAGGTCCTCCACGCTGCCGCCGCCGCGCGCGACGATGATCACGTCGACGTCCGGGTGCTCGTCCAGCTCCTTGACCGCCTGCACGACCTGCGCGACGGCGTGCACGCCCTGCACCGCCACATTGCGCACTTCGAAGCGGACGTGCGGCCAGCGGTGCCGGGCGTTCTCCAGCACATCGCGCTCCGCGGCAGAGGACCGGCCGCAGACGAGCCCCACCCGGTGCGGCAGAAACGGAAGCGGCCTCTTCCGCTCGGCGGCGAACAGCCCCTCCGCCCCGAGTGCCCGCTTGAGCTGCTCAAGCCGGACGAGCAGCTCCCCGACGCCCACCGGCCTTATCTCGGCCGCCCGCAGCGAGAGCTGTCCCCGCGGGGCGTACCACTCCGGCTTGGCGTACACGACGACCCGCGCGCCCTCGGACACGACGTCCGCGACCGCGTCGAAGACCTGCCGATAGCAGGTGACGCTCACCGAGATGTCGTACGACGGATCGCGCAGCGACAGAAACACCACCCCGGCCCCGGGCCGCCGCGACAACTGGGTGATCTGCCCCTCGACCCATACGGCCCCGAGCCGGTCGATCCACCCGCCGATGAGCCGCGACACCTCGCCGACGGGCAGCGGCGCTTCTGCGGTCGTCTTGAGAGCCATGCGTGCGAGCGTATAGGCCACCGCCGACAGCCCCATACGGCTTCCCGCGCCGTGCCCCGCGCGGCGGCGCGGATCCCACGGGCCCCGCGGCGGCAGGGAGCCTGTGCGGCGCGCTCCGTCCGCGCGGCTACGGGGAGCGGTCGCGGGGTGTCCGCCGAGCGGCGGGACGACGCCGCTGGAGCGTCACCACGACCAGGCCCGCGCCCAGCCAGACCGCCCCCACCGCCTGGGCCGATCCCGCGGCCTCCGTGATGACGGCGATCAGGATGCCCGCGCCCGCCACCGGCGCGGCGACATGGCGCAGCCAGTGCGGCGGCCCCGCCATCCGGCGGACCGCGAACCAGCCCACCACGCTCGCGTGGAGCATCACAAACGCCGTCAGCGCCCCGATGTCGACCACGGACACCAGATGGTCCATCCCGTCGTCACGGCGCGCCGCCCACACGGCCGCCGCCATCGTCACGGCCGCCGCGAGCAGCAGGGCAACCCGCGGAACACCCGCGTCCGTACGGGCCAGGGCCCGCGGCAGCCGGCGGCCGCGGGCCATCGCGAACAGCAGCCGGCCCGCCGCCGCCTGCCCCGCCAGCGCCGCGAACGCCGCACCGATCGCCTTGCTCGCCGCCACCAGGTCGTGCAGCCACACCCCCACCGAGGCGTCCACCGCGTCGTAGAACGCCGCCCCCTGCAGCTCCGGCCGCTCCGCCAGCTGTGCCGACGACACCGGCTCCAGCAGGGCCGCCAGATAGCTCTGGACGACGAAGAGCACCCCGGCGAGCGCCAGACAGAACAGCACCGCCCGCGCCACCTTCCGGGACCCCCCGGTCGCCTCCTCCGCGAAAGAGGCGATCGCGTCGAAGCCCAGATACGACAGCACGGCCACCGACACGGCCCCGAGCACCGCCGCCACGGAGAAGCCCGCGTCCCCGGTGAACGGCGAGAGCCAGTCGCGCTGCGCTCCATCCCGTACGAGCACGACCGCGGCGGCCGCCGCGAACACGATCAGGACGGCGATCTCCATGGCGAGCACGGCGAAGCCGACCCGCGCGGCGGGCCGCACGCCCCACAGGTTCAGCAGCGTCGTCACGACCACCGCGAGCGAGGTCCACACCCACCGGTCCACGGACGGAACCAGCGCCTCCATGGCGATTCCGGAGAAGAGATAGGCGACGGCGGGGATCAGCAGATAGTCGAGCATCGCCATCCACCCGGCGATGAACCCGGGAGCCTCGCCGAGCCCCTTGCGGGCGTACGCGAACACCGATCCGGCCTGCGGGGCCACCCGCACCATCTGGGCGTAGCTCAGGGCGGTGAAGGCCATCGCGACCGTCGCGACGACGTACACCAGGGCCACGGCCCCATGGGACCGGGCGTCCAGGGCGCCGAAGATCCCCACAGGGGCCATGGGGGCGATGAACAGCAGCCCGTAGACGACGAGATCGCGGAACCCGAGGGTGCGGCGCAGCCCGGTGTGGCGCTCGCTCCCGGACCGCGGCTCTGACGTCCGCGCAGCGTCCATCGCGCCCGTGCTCCTTTCGCCCCCCTTCCGTTCCCTTTCGGCCCCTGCGCACTCCCGAGGGCCCAGTCTCGGCCCGGCGGGTGATCTCACGGGGCAGCGACGCGGCCTTACGATGGTGCGCATGACTGCTACGCCGACTCCTGCCCGTCGCGTCCTGCTCGCCGCCCCCCGCGGCTACTGCGCGGGCGTGGACCGCGCCGTAATCGCCGTCGAGAAGGCCCTGGAGCAGTACGGGGCCCCGATCTACGTCCGTCACGAGATCGTTCACAACAAGTACGTCGTCCAGACCCTGGAGAAGAAGGGCGCGATCTTCGTCGAGACGACGGCGGAGGTGCCCGAGGGCTCGATCGTGATGTTCTCGGCGCACGGCGTCGCGCCGACCGTCCACGAAGAGGCGGCCGAGCGGAAGCTCGCCACCATCGACGCCACCTGTCCCCTGGTGACGAAGGTCCACAAGGAGGCCGTGCGGTATGCGAAGGACGACTTCGACATCCTGCTGATCGGCCACGAGGGCCACGAGGAGGTCATCGGCACCACAGGCGAGGCCCCCGAGCACATCACCCTGGTCGACGGCCCGGACGATGTCGACCAGGTCGAGGTCCGCGACCCGTCGAAGGTCGTCTGGCTCTCCCAGACCACCCTCTCGGTCGACGAGACGATGGAGACGGTGGACCGTCTCAAGACCAAGTTCCCGCTGCTCGTCTCACCGCCCAGCGACGACATCTGCTACGCCACGCAGAACCGCCAGATCGCGGTGAAGCAGATGGGCGCCGAGTCCGACCTGGTCATCGTGGTCGGCTCGCAGAACTCCTCCAACTCCAAGCGTCTGGTGGAGGTCGCGCTCGGCGCGGGCGCGCGCGCCGCCCATCTGGTGGACTACGCCGACGAGATCGACGAGACCTGGCTGGAGGGTGTGACCACGGTCGGCGTGACCTCGGGCGCGTCCGTGCCGGACGTGCTGGTCGAGGGCGTACTGGAATGGCTGTCCCAGCGCGGCTTCGAGGATGTGGAGATCGTCAAGGCGGCCGAGGAGTCGATCACCTTCTCGCTGCCGAAGGAGCTCCGCCGCGATCTGCGCTCCGAGGCGGCCGAACTCGCCAAGGAGTGACTGTCGGCGCGGGCCCGTAACGTTGTGTCCATGGACGTCGTCTTCGGAGTGGACATCGGCGGCTCGGGGATCAAGGGCGCTCCCGTGGACCTGGAGCGCGGCGATCTGGCCGAGCCCCGGCACAAGGTGCTCACACCGCACCCGGCCGTGCCGGACGGCGTGGCCGACCGGGTCGCGGAGGTCGTGACGCATTTCGGCTGGTCCGGCCCGGTGGGCGTCACCTTTCCCGGGGTGGTGACGGGCGGCGTCACCCGCACCGCCGCCAATGTCGACAAGAGCTGGCTCGATGTCGACGCGGCGAAGCTGCTGAGCGACCGTCTCGGCGGCCTGCCCGTGACGGTGCTGAACGACGCGGACGCGGCGGGCATCGCGGAGATGACCTTCGGCGCGGGCCGCGGCCGCGAGGGCACGGTGCTGATGCTGACGCTCGGCACCGGCATCGGCAGCGCGCTCTTCGTCGGCGGCCGTCTCGTGCCGAACACGGAGCTGGGCCATCTGGAGCTGCACGGCCATGAGGCGGAGCAGCGCGCCTCGACGAAGGCGAAGGAGGACGGCGACCTGAGCTGGGAGCACTGGGCGCGCCGGGTGCGGAAGTATCTGGCGCATCTGGAGATGCTGTTCTCGCCCGAGCTGTTCATCATCGGCGGCGGGGTGAGCCGCAAGGCGGAGAAGTTTCTGCCGCTGATCAAGGACATCCGGGCGGAGATCGTCCCGGCGGAGCTGCAGAACAACGCGGGCATCGTGGGCGCGGCGATGACGGCGGCGGCCCCCGCGGACGGGCCCTTGCGGTGACGGGCCCCTGTGCTGATGGGTCTGTGCGGTGACGGGCCTTGTGCTGACGGGTCCTTGTGCTGACCGGTGCCTGCGGTGACGGCCCCTCCCGGCCCCGCAGCCGGGGCACCCCCGCCCAGCCCCCCTCAGCTGGGGCCACCCCTCCCTCTCCTCCTCCCGTCAGCCGCGGCGGCTCTGCGCCCCGCTCGGGCGGCCGGGCCGGGGCGCGCCGGTACGGCGCGGGCGGCGGTTCATGGCGCGTACCTTCCGTACGCAGGTGATCAGCCCTGCGATCAGGGTGCCGCCGTACAGCCAGCCCGCCTGGACGGCCAGTGAGGTGACCACCGCCATGGTCTGCCCGCCGAAACCGCCGGTGCCGCCGGAGATCGGGACGACGCCGACGGCGAAGGCGATGGGCGCGCAGATGGGCGCGGTGACCAGGTCGGCCTCCCGTACCCAGAGCGCGGTGAGCGCGCTGACCGGCAGAAACAGCACTCCGTACAGCGCCGCGGAGCCATCGAGCAGCAGCCGGTCGAGAAAGCCGAGCCCCAGCATCGACGCCGCGGCGAAGAGCCCGGCGCCCAGCCCGGTGAGCCTGGGGTTCGGGAGCCTCTGGAGGGCGAGGACGACGGGCGGCGCCGGGCGGGCGGCTCGGGCCGGCACCGGGTAGACGGCGGCGCCGTCGGCGAGCGCGGGCCGCTTCGGACGCCGGGGCGTGCTGGTTCTGGGCTGCTCCACGGAACCAACGTAGGTCGCGAGAGGCGCCGAACCAGGAGCGGAACACGCCCTTTGGGTGAGGCTTGGCGCTGAGTTCGACCGCCCGGCTCCGCATCCCGGGCTCCTTCCAGCGTCCGCGACGCCCGTCGCCGCCGCTTCCGTCCCGCCCGTAGACTGGGGGATCGGCCCCTCGGGGCCAGGCCCGCCCCACTCCCACTCCACTCCAGGAAGTCGCCAACGTGTCGCTCACGATCGGAATCGTCGGTCTGCCGAATGTCGGCAAGTCGACCCTGTTCAACGCCCTGACCAAGAACGACGTGCTGGCGGCCAACTACCCGTTCGCCACGATCGAGCCCAACGTCGGCGTCGTCGGCGTCCCGGACGCCCGCCTCGCCAAGCTCGCCGAGATCTTCGGCTCGCAGCGCATCCTCCCGGCGACCGTTGACTTCGTGGACATCGCCGGCATCGTGCGCGGCGCGAGCGAGGGTGAGGGCCTGGGCAACAAGTTCCTCGCGAACATCCGCGAGTCCGACGCGATCTGCCAGGTCATCCGGGCCTTCAAGGACGAGAACGTCGTCCATGTCGACGGCGAGGTCTCGCCCAAGAACGACATCGAGACGATCAACACCGAGCTGATCCTCGCCGACCTCCAGACGATCGAGAAGGTCCTGCCCCGTCTCCAGAAGGAGTCGCGGATCAAGAAGGACATCGCACCCAAGGTGGCGGCGGTCGAGGCGGCCAAGGAGATCCTGGAGCGCGGCGAGACCCTCTTCTCCCAGGGCATCGTCCAGGGCAGCGAGAAGGCCGAGCTGCTGCACGATCTGCATCTGCTCACCACCAAGCCGTTCCTCTACGTCTTCAACGTCGACGAGGACGAGCTGACCGACGACTCCTTCAAGGACGAACAGCGCGCCCTGGTCGCCCCGGCCGAGGCCATCTTCCTCAACGCCAAGCTGGAAGCGGACCTCGCCGAACTCGACGACGACGAGGCCCTGGAACTCCTCCAGTCCGTCGGCCAGGACGAACCGGGCCTCGCCACCCTGGCCCGCGTCGGCTTCACCACCCTCGGCCTCCAGACCTACCTGACGGCTGGCCCCAAGGAGTCCCGCGCCTGGACCATCAAGAAGGGCGCGACCGCCCCCGAGGCGGCCGGCGTGATCCACACGGACTTCCAGAAGGGCTTCATCAAGGCAGAGGTCATCTCCTTCGAGGACCTGGTGGCCACCGGCTCGGTAGCCGACGCCCGCGCGGCCGGCAAGGCCCGCATGGAGGGCAAGGACTACGTGATGCAGGACGGCGACGTGGTCGAGTTCCGCTTCAATGTGTAGTCGCGCAAGTCGGAAGGGGTCGGACGCTGTCGAGTCCGACCCCTTCGTCGTCGCCGTGCCGGATGGGTGCTGGATATTCTGACGTATGGTCAGTCGTGATCAGGTGTCGTAAACGGTGGAGCGATGCCCTACGTGAACGACCCAGACGACCAATTCCCTGTTGTCGATCGTGTAGATCACGCGGTGGTCGCCTACCCGTAGGCGGCGGCGGTCGGGCTGGGAGGTGAGGGCTGTGGTGTTGAAGCCGAGTGGGTCGCTTTCCAGCTCGGTCAGCTTCGCCAGGACACGGAGTGCCATGTCCCGGGGGATCTTGCGTAGCTCCGCCTGAGCTTCGGGTCGGAAGACGGTGCGGTATTCACTCACTGCGTGCCAGCGTCTCCCTCATGACGTCCTCGATCGGGATGCCGGGCGCCGGGTTGGCCATGCGCTCGTCGATGATCCGGTTGATCTCGCGCTCTTCCCATTCCTGGTACTTGCGCAGCACCTCGATGGACACCACGGCAGCGACTTCCTTGCCTCGGCGTGTGATCACTGTGGGCACGTCGTCGCGGTCTGCGCGCTCCACGACCTCGGCCAGGTGAGCGCGCACGTTGCGGATGGACTCTATGGGCAGCGGCTGCGTCATGGGCTCAAGAGTACCGGGTGTCTCATGTGTACACAATGTCCGCCGTGAGTCCGCATCCGCACCGTGCTGGATGGGTGCTGGATAAGACCGCCGAGGGGCGTGCCTTCACAGGTGAGAGGCCTGTGCTCAACGTTCCGCTGGGGGTGTGTGGCCGCCGGTGCTCCATCACAATGCTGATCTGGCAGGCATGCGGATCAGAAGGGGGCCGGCTTTCCGGCGTCGGGCCCATGAGATTTTCCCGCGCCGCCGGATTGGTGCGGCTGGTTGTCCGCGGGGACCAGGCGGGGGACGAGGCGGACGTATGCCACCATCCCCAGGACCTCGACCAGGGTCTGTGTGACCACGACGACCGCGGCGACGGCCAGCTCGTCCGGCAGGGCCAGTGCCAGCGGGAGGACGACCAGGGAGTTGCGGGTCGCTCCGGTGAAGACGATCGCGCGGGTGGCGGGGGCGTCCAGGCGGCAGAGGCGGGCTGCGGCGCGGCCGGCGAACGGCATGGCGGCCAGGAACAGCACATAGAACGGCACCACGCCGGCGACCTCGGTGAGGCCGCCGTCGAGCTTGGGGACCTGGGAGGCGACGACGATCAGCAAGGTGGCCGCCATCAGCGGAACCATCGTGACGGTCGCCCCGTCGGACACCCGCTGTCCGACGGGCCTGTGGGCCGCCCATGCCTGGGTGGCCCAGGCCAGCGCCAGCGGAATGACGATCAGGAAGAGGAACGCTTCAAGGAACGGTCCGGCGTCGACGATGTCGGCGAGGTCCGAGCCCATGAAGAGGAAGAGGAATCCCGGCAGCAGCACCATCTGCGCGGCCAGCAGCAGCGGGGTGGCGGCCAGCAGCCGTCTGCCGCTGCCGCCGGCCAGCCCGGTGAAGACGATCACGTAGTCGACGCACGGGCAGAGCAGCACCAGCAGTACGCCCAGGCGCACGGCAGGGTCAGCGGGCAGGAACATGAACACCGCCGCGACCAGCAGCGGGACGACGAGGAAGTTCACGCCCATGGCGGCGGACAGGAACCGGCCGTCGCGCAGTGAGCGGACGAGTTCGGCGGCGGGGACCTGGAGGAACGTCACATAGAGCAGCGCGCCGAGGACGGGGTTGATGGCGTGCTCCAGGCCGGGACCCGCGTCCGGAGCGGTCCAGCCGAGCACGGCGCCGACCGCCAGCGCCGCGAGATAGACCGCGACCTGGTGGCGTTCCATGCGTTCGGCCAGACCATGGGGTTTCTGCGACACCGTTGTGGCTCCTTGCTGTGGCGCTGCCCGCGGGACCAGCGGTCCGGCCCTCCGCCATTGTGGCAAGCCGTCTTCAGCCGGCCTCGAAGCAGGGTGCACCCCGGACGGCTTCCAGGGGCCTGCCCAGCCGCCATATCCCCGCCGATAATGCTGATCGGCGGGGATCGACCGCCAGGGCAGAGGCGGTCGGGGCCGGGGCACGGGGGCGGAGCGTATGGCGCGGAGTGGGGCGTCGCGGGACGGGGTGGCGGTAGGGCGGCAGGGCAGGGCGGTACTCGCCGCCGGGGAGCGGCTGCTCGGGGCCGCGCGGGCGGTGGTCGGGGATCACGCGCACGCGGTCGGCGCGGTGCGGGCCGTGCTGGGGCCGATGGTGGAGGAGCTCAGCGCGCATGAGCTGGAGGCGATACCCGTGGCCCGGCTGCGGGACGTCACGGAGGGGCGGCTGAGGCTCAACGCCATCGAGACGGCCGGATATACGTCCGTACGCCAGGTGCTGCGGGCCAATCGCTATCAGCTGCGCCAGATACCCGGTGTGGGGGCGCAGACGGCGGACCAGGCCCTGGCGGCGGCCCGTCAGATCGCGGATGCCGTGGCGGAGACCGTCGCCGTCAGGATCGACCCCGACCGCCCCGAGCCCTGTACGACCGAGCTGGTCATCGCCCTCCACCGGCTCGTCGAGGCCGGGCCCGGCGCACGGCGCGCGGTGGACGCGGGTGCGTCGCTTGCCGAGCGGCTCGGGCCGCTGATCGCCCGGGGCAAGCCGGTCGGCGGACGGCTGCGGATGTGGCTCGCGGGGCGGGAGAAGCGTGAGGAGGCGCTGGCCGCCGCCGCGGACCTACGGGACGTGGTCGACGAGGCTGAGGAGGGCGGTGTGCCGGTGCTGCTCGCCCAGACCTCGGCCGATCTGCTGCGGGGGCCGGCCGCCGAGGCCGAGGCGTGGGTCGACTTCGAGCTGCGGTCGGCCGAGTACTACAGCCTGCTCGCCGAGATCTCGGGAACCGGCCCCGACGTCGCCGCGGCCGAGGGCTTCCTCCCCGGCGAGCTGGCGGATCGGGTACGGCGGCAGCCGCTCGACGACACGTACCGACGGGTCTCACTGCGCGGCTATCAGTCGTTCGGCGCCCGTTTCGCGCTCACCCAGCGCCGGGTCGTCCTCGGCGATGAGATGGGGCTCGGCAAGACGGTCCAGGCCATCGCCGCCATGGCGCATCTGGCGGCGGAGGGGCAGAGCCGCTTCCTGGTGGTGTGCCCGGCCAGCGTCCTGATCAACTGGACCCGGGAGATCAGGGCGCGCAGCGCCCTGAGCGCCGTCCCGCTGCACGGCGTCGAGCGGCAGGACGCCTTCGCCGAGTGGCGTGAACGCGGCGGGGTCGGCGTCACCACCTATGACGCACTGCGCGGTTTCCCCCTGCCCGCCGAGGGGGAGCTCGGCATGCTCGTCGTCGACGAGGCCCACTATGTGAAGAACCCGGAGGCTCTCAGGTCCCGGTCCGTGGCGCGCTGGGCCGGTCTGTGCGAGCGGGTGCTGTTCCTCACCGGCACCCCCATGGAGAACCGGGTCGCCGAGTTCCGCAGCCTGGTGAGCCATCTCCAGCCCGGCCTCGTCGCCCGGTTCGGCGAGGCCGAAGGCGTCGCGGGCTCCCAGGCCTTCCGCAGAGCCGTGGCGCCCGCCTATCTCCGGCGCAACCAGACGGACGTGCTCGCGGAGCTGCCCTCGCTGGTGCGGGTCGACGAGTGGGAGGAGCCCAGCGCCGCCGACGACGAGGCGTATCGCGCAGCGGTGATGGCGGGCAACTTCATGGCCATGCGCCGGGCGGCGTACGAGCGGCCCCGCACCTCGGCGAAACTGCAGCGGCTGGTCGAGCTGGTGGCGGAGGCGGCGGACAACGGCCTGAAGGTCGTGGTGTTCTCGTACTTCCGCGATGTGCTGGACACGGTGCATACCGCGCTTGCGGCGAAGGCGCGTGACTCGAAGGCGCCCGGGTCGGAGGCGCCCGGCTCGAAGGCGCGTGGCTCGCAGGCGCCCGGGTCGGAGGTGCGGGGGTCGGAGGCGCCCGGCTCCGAGGTGCTCGGACCCCTCTCCGGGAGTCTCCCGCCCGCGCGGCGTCAGCAACTCGTCGACGAATTCGGCGCGGTGCGCGGCCATGCGGTGCTGCTGGCACAGATCGAGGCGGGCGGAGTGGGGCTCAACCTCCAGGCCGCCTCGGTGGTCATCATCTGCGAGCCACAGGTCAAGCCCACCATCGAGCACCAGGCTGTGGCACGGGCCCACCGGATGGGGCAGGTCCGCAGTGTGCAGGTGCACCGGCTGCTCTCCACGACCGGGGTGGACCGCCGGCTCTGCGAGATCCTGGAGAGCAAGTCGCGGCTGTTCGACGCCTATGCCCGGCGCAGCGAGGTCGCGGAGGCGACCCCCGATGCCGTGGACGTCTCCGACGGTGCGCTGGCCCGCCGGATCGTGGAGGAGGAGCAGGAGCGGCTGGCCGCGCGGTCCGGCCCGCGGGCGGAGACGCCGGCGCCCTGACGGAGCGGTTCCCTCGCACGGGCCGCTGCTTAGACTCGGGACATGCCCCAGCCGAAGCCCGTGGCGGCCCGTGCGTGCTCCATCGCCGACGCGCTCGACCTCGTCGGGGAGCGATGGACGCTGCTCGCCGTACGCGAACTGAGCCATGGGGTCCGGCGCTTCAACCGGATCGTCCGCAATACCGGGGCGTCCCGCGACATCCTCACGGCGCGGCTGCGCAAGCTGGAGGCCGCGGGGGTCGTCCGGCGCGAGCAATACCACGAGCGTCCGCCCCGGTACGAGTACCGCCTCACCCCCGCGGGCCAGGAGCTGGGCGATGTGCTGCTCACCCTGATGGCGTGGGGCGACCGGCATCTGAACCCCGGGGATCCGCCGGTGGTCTGGCAGCACTCGTGCGGCCGGGCGCTGGACGCCGTGGTGGTCTGCGCGCACTGCGGAGAGTCCGCACGCACCGGGGCGCACTCCCCGTCCGGCCGCGGCGCGCCCGCGTCGGGGGCGGCGGACTAACCGGGGGCCACGGCCGAGGTGTCGGCGAACGAGTGGTGCTCATGGGCGACGGTCCAGCGACCCCGCTCCTTGCGGAGCCCGACCGTCAGTCTGAGGCGGTTCTCCGGGTGCTCGGCCAGTTCCTCAGGGGTGCCGCAGCGCAGCAGCGCATGGGCGTAGGCGACCGTGTCGCCCGCGGTGACCTCCAGGGAGACGATCTCGAACGACGCGCCGTGCGCCAGCCATTCGAAGAACGGAGGCCAGGTCTCGCGGTAGGCGTCGATGCCGCGTACGCCGTCCTGAGGCGGGGGTACGTCGAACATCACGATGTCGTCTGCATGGTCGGTCAGCACCGCGTCGAGGTCGCCGCGGTGGACCGCGGCGGTCCACCGTTCGATCAGTTCACGGATCTGCTTCTCGTCCTGGTTCATGGTCGGTTCCGCCGTCCCTCGTGTCGTGTCGTGGCATATCGTGGCGTGGCATGTCATGACGTTGTGTCATGACATGGTGTCGGGTGTGGCCCTCTTACGCCCGTACAGACCTCTTCCGACGGCGAAACTCATCGGCCGGCCGAGACGAAAGGCCGAAACGCGGGCCCTGACTGTGCCAATTGTGTGGCTCCCGCGTTACGTCGTGTCCGGAACCCTTGTGGGATTCCTATGGATCGGTCAACCTTTCGGACGGCAGCGGGACATGGCGGCGTGGTTTTCCGGCCAATCGTTTGTCATGACCCTGTCGATTCCCCCACAAGAGCGCACCACCGATGAGGAGGACCCCTCACATGTCAGTGCGTACCTCGCGGCGAAGACTCGCCGCGGCCAGCGCGATAGCCGCCGCCGCTCTCACGCTCGGCGCGGCCTCCGCACTTCCGGCCACCGCGGCCGAGCAGACGCCGGAAGGCGTCATCGAGAACGCCGGCGCCCCCGGAGCCGTCGCCGGCAGCTATATCGTCACCCTCGACGAGTCGGCGGCCGACGCCGAGTCGAAGAAGGGCAGGTCGCTGGCGGCGGCCTATGGCGCGAAGATCAAGAAGACATACACGGCCGCGCTGAACGGCTATGCGGTCGAACTCTCCGAGTCCCAGGCGAAGAAGCTGGCCGCGGACCCGGCCGTCGAGTCGGTCGTGCAGAACCGCGTCCTGAGCATCAACGGCACCCAGCCCAATCCCCCCTCCTGGGGCCTGGACCGCATCGACCAGCGGGACCTTCCGCTGAACAGCAGCTACACCTACCCCGACAGCGCGGGCAGCGGGGTGACCGCGTACGTCATCGACACCGGTGTGCGCATCAGCCACAACGACTTCGGCGGGCGCGCGTCATACGGCTATGACGCCATCGACGACGACTACACGGCGCAGGACGGCCATGGCCATGGCACCCATGTGGCCGGCACGGTGGCCGGGTCCTCCTACGGCGTGGCGAAGAAGGCCAAGATCGTCGCGGTCCGGGTGCTCAACGACCAGGGGTCGGGCACGACCGCCCAGGTCGTCGCGGGCATCGACTGGGTGACGCAGAACGCCGTCAAGCCGGCCGTCGCCAATATGAGCCTCGGCGGCGGGGCCGACACCGCCCTCGACAACGCGGTGCGCAACTCCATCGCCTCCGGCATCACCTACGCGATCGCCGCCGGCAACAGCAACCGCGACGCCTCCAACTACTCGCCCGCGCGGGTGACCGAGGCGATCACCGTCGGCTCGACGACCAGCAGTGACTCCCGCTCGTCCTTCTCCAACTACGGCAGTGTGCTGGACCTCTTCGCGCCGGGTTCGTCGATCACCTCGGCCTGGAACTCCAGCGACTCGGCCACCAACACCATCTCCGGCACCTCGATGGCGGCCCCGCATGCCGCGGGCGCGGCCGCGCTGTATCTGGCGGACAACGCGACGGCGACCCCGTCGCAGGTGTCCAACGCGCTGACCGACGCCGCCACGACCGGTGTGGTCGGCAACCCGGGCAGCGGCTCGCCGAACCGCCTGCTGTACGTCGGCGAGGGCGGCACCGAGCCGCCGCCCCCGCCGGGCGACCGCTTCGAGAACACCACTGACTACGCGATTGAAGACCACTCCACCGTGGAGTCCCCGATCGGCGTCAGCGGCATCGAAGGCAACGCCCCGTCCGGCCTCCAGGTCGAGGTGGACATCAAGCACACCTACATCGGCGACCTGCGGGTCCAGCTGATCGCGCCGGACGGCTCCGCCTATCTGCTCAAGGACTACGGCACCGGCGGCAGCAGCGACGACATCAACACCACCTACACCGTCGACGCCTCCTCGGAGAGCGCGAACGGCACCTGGAAGCTGCGAGTCCACGACAACTACTGGTGGGACACCGGAAAGATCGACTCCTGGGCGCTCCAGTTCTGACGAGCGTCCGTGTCCGTGTCCCTGTCTCCATCCCTGTTCGCGTGTGCGTCTGTTCTGTGTCTGAACTGACGCCCTGACCCGAGGGGGCGGTCGCCGCGGCGGCCGCCCCCTTCCGTCTCCTCCGCGGGGTCTGCCCGGCGGCAACTCCCCGCCCGGCCGGGTGTGATGACTTCGTGTAATGCTTTGGCTCACGCTTGCGGTCATCAACCGTCAGTTGCCACTCTGTCGCTGTCTGTCAACCTGATGGGGAGTGGCCCGTGACATTCGGTGAGCAGCCAGCCTATCTGCGTGTTGCGAGCGATCTCCGCCAGAAGATCGTCAACGGTTCGCTGCCGCCGCACACCCGCCTACCGTCGCAGGCCCGCATCCGTGAGGAGTACGGGGTCTCGGACACGGTCGCCCTTGAGGCGCGCAAGGTGCTCATGGCCGAGGGCCTGGTGGAGGGCCGCTCCGGCTCCGGCACCTATGTGCGTGAGCGTCCCGTGCCCCGCCGCGTCTCACGCTCCGGCGACCGCCCCCCGTGCGGTGCGAGCCCCTTCCGCCAGGAGCAGGCCGACGAAGGCGCCCGCGGCACCTGGGAGTCCAGCAGCGAACAGGAGGCGGCGAGCGCGGAGGTGGCCGAGCGGCTCGGGATCGACGAGGGCTCGCGGGTGATGCGCACGCGCTATCTGTACCGCGACTCCGGTGATCCGATGATGCTCTCCACCTCCTGGGAGCCCCTCGACGTCACCGGCCGCACCCCGGTCATGCTCCCCGAGGAAGGCCCGCTGGGCGGCTGCGGCGTCGTCGACCGCATGGCCGCGATCGACATCGTCGTCGACAACGTCCTGGAGCAGGTCGCCGCCCGCCCCGGTCTGGCGGAGGAGCTGCTCGCGCTGGGCGGGGTGCCGGGGCATGTGGTGCTGGTCATCGAGCGCACCTTCTACGCCTCGGGCCGCGCGGTCGAAACAGCCGACGTCATCGTCCCGGCGGACCGCTACCGCCTGGCGTACCACCTCCCGGTCCGCTGACCGCGAGCAAAGCCGGGCACCGATGTCAGACGGTCTGTCTACGCGCGCCGTACCCGGCCGGGTACGGCGCGACGGCCGTCGTGACGGCCAACGCGCCGACCGCGGCGCCGAGCGCTCCGACCGTATCGATTCCCGCCGTCTTCGGGCTCTTCGGGCGCTGCGCCCGCGCCCTCTCGGCCTTCTCGGCCTCCGTCAGGGCCGGACTCGCCCCGGCCCTCGGCCCGTTGCGCGTCAGGGCCGCCAAGGGCCCGCGCTGCCTTGCCCGTCCGTCGAGTACGGCGCTGCCCGCACCGCGGTCGCGCAGCCCACAGCCCCGCCCTGGCGCGGTGTCGACGGTGCGCACGGGTTGGCTGAGCCCTCCGTGACGGGGTGAGCAGGGGGCGCATCCGGCCGGATGCGCCCCCACGTTCATATCTCTTTGTGTAAACACGTATCCGCTGAGTAAATGTCAGGCGTAGGGTCGGGCATATGCGTGATGCGGTTTCCCGGCGAGTGTTACGGATGTGCCTGCCGATGGGCTTAGCGATGGCGCTGCCGACCGAGGGAGGGGACAAATGAACGACAGTGGTGCTGTGCTCCCCTGGCTTGTCATACGGGAGGACGACAACGGCAACCGCTATCGCGTCGGCAGGTACGCCACCAGGGACGAGGCGCAGCATGTCATCGACACCCTGGAGGACTGCGGTCATCAGCAGCTGTACTGGGTGGAGCGCATACGCTCCACCGCATGAGTGAACGTGTCGTTGTGGTGGCCGGTGCGCTGTGCCATGCCGGGCGGCTGCTGGCCGCCCGGCGCAGCGCCCCTGAGGAGCTCGCCGGCCGCTGGGAGCTGCCCGGCGGGAAGCTGGAGCCGGGGGAGAGCCCCGAGCAGGCGCTGGTGCGCGAGCTGTACGAGGAGCTGGGCGTACGGGCCGAGCCGCTGTGCCGGATCGAGGGGGAGTGGCCCCTGGGCCGCCCCGGCTATGTCCTCCAGGTGTGGACCGCCCGGCTGATCTCCGGGGAGCCCCGCCCCCTGGAGGACCATGACGCACTGCGCTGGCTCGCCCCGGATGAGATGGACACCGTCGACTGGCTGGATCACGACCGTCCCGCGGTCGCCGAGGCGGCTCGGCTGCTGCTGCGGCCGATAGGCGGGGGCGCGGCGGGCAGCGCACGGGAGTAGGCCGTACGCCGTCCGGTGCCTCCGTGCGCTCATTGCTGGGGCGGTCGGGATACCTCGCCATAAATATCGGGTATGTGCTGATTAACCCCCCGAAAACGGACGCGGGTCTCGGGTGCTGGTCTGGTCTGGGGAAGTGATCGGCGTGATCGACACCGAGGGCGAGAGCGCCTCGTGGACCTTCCCTGCGGAGCCCGACGCCGTACGGACCGCCCGCCATGCCGTACGGGACACCCTGCGCGCCTGGGAGCTCGACGCGGCGGTCGGCGATGTGACGGTACTGCTGGTCAGCGAGCTGGTGACCAACTCCCTGCGGCATGCCTACGGGCCCATCGGGGTGCGGCTCATCCGCCCCGAAGACGACGGCGCGGCCCGCTTCCTGACCGTCGAGGTCTCCGATCCGCTGCCCGATCCGCCCACCGAACGCGCCGCCGCGCTCGACGAGGAGGGCGGGAGAGGGCTGCAGTTGGTGGCCTGCACCGCCCGCCGCTGGGGTACCCGGCGCGGCAGGAGCGGCAAGACCGTGTGGTTCGAGCTGGCCCTGGCTGGTTAGAAGTCTGAGGGGATGACGATCACACAGCACCCGGCTCAAAACGAACGAGACCGTGCTGTGATCGTGAACGCCGTGCCGGCCGGGGCCGTAGTGCTGAATACTGCGGTCATGGCCGGTCCGGTGCGGTGAGCTGGAGGGGACGGTCGCGTGAGCGAAATACCTGAGACGGCGAGCGGTGTCGTATGGCAGAGCAGCCCGCCTGGCTCGATCTATGACTACATCCGTGTCGCCTCCTTCTCGATCGGACCCGACGGACTGGTCGACCAGTGGAGCAGAAGGGCCGCCGACCTCTTCGGGCTCGACGCCGGGCAGGTCCGGGGAAAGGACCCCGTCGACGTCTTCATGCCCGCCGATCTGCGCCCCCGCGGCTACCGCAGAATCGCCGAGATACTCGACGGCAAGGAATGGACGGGTCTCGTCCCCTACCGGGTGCCGGGCGACGGCGGGTCCCACGGCGTCGCCGAGGTCTATGTGATGCCCAGCGAGACGGAGACGGGGGAACGCGGCGCGCTCTGCATCGTCGTCGACGTCCGCGCGCTGCGCCGTATAGAGACCGACCTCGCTTCTTCGCAGGCGATTTTCGGTCAATCCCCGTTCGGTTTCCTGCTCTTCGACACGGACCTCACCGTCCTGCGGGCCAACCAGCGTTTCGCCGCCGTCTTCGGCGGCGCCGCCGAAGACCACCGCGGACGCACCGTCCACGACTATCTCTCGCGCCCCGAGGCAGAGCGCATGGACGCCGCCCTGCGCAGAGTCCTGGAGACCGGGGAATCCGTCACCGACATCCAGATCATCGGCACCCCGCCCGGCAGCACGGAACGCAGACACTGGGCCGTCAACCTCTACCGCGTACACAGCGGATCCGGCCGGCCAGTGGGCGTCGCCGGACTCGGCAGCGATGTCACCCGACGCAATATCGCCGCGCGCGAAGCCGCCAGCGCCCGACGCAACCTCGCCCTCCTCAACGAAGCCAGCGCACGCATCGGCAACTCCCTCGACCTGGAGACCACCGCCCGCGAACTCCTCGACGTCGCCGTCCCCGGCTTCTGCGACCTCGCCTCCGTCGACCTCTACCAGGCCCTCCTCACCGGCGACGAGGCCTCCGCCGCACGCTGGGACTCCGCTCGCGCCGACGGCGGATCGGGCGGCGCGAGCACCCCAGGGGGCGGTGGGAGTGGCCGGAACAGCAGGGGCGGCGGGGACAGCAGCGGGGGCGGCGTCGGTGAACTGCGGCGCGTCGCCTTCGCCAGCGCCGTCTCCGACGCCCCTCTGGCGACCACCCTCGGCTGCGGCGTCCCGGGGAGCGCGCCCACCGCCGTCGGCGAGGTCCACCGCTACCCGGCCGACTCGCCCTGCGCCGGGGCGCTGCGCACCGCCCGCGTCCAGAGCGTCCCCGGCGAGGACGGCAGCCTCGTCCACACCACACTCGCCGTCCCGATGGTCGCCCATGACACCGTCGTCGGCCTGGTGCAGTTCTCCAGGACCAAGGGCAGCGAGCCGTTCGGCGAGCGGGACCGCGCCCTCGCCGTCGAACTCGCCGCCCGCGCCGCCGTCTGCATCGACAACGCCCGGCTGTACCGCAGGGAGCACGAGCGGGCCCTCATCCTCCAGCGCAGCCTGCTGCCGCCAGGCGACCCCGAAGCCGCGGGCCTGGACATCGCCTGCCGCTACCTTCCCGGCAATACGGCGACCGAGGTCGGCGGCGACTGGTTCGACGTCATCCAGCTGCCGGGCCACCGCACCGCGCTGGTCGTCGGGGACGTCATGGGCCGCGGGCTGCGTGCCGCGGTCGCCATGGGCGAACTGCGCACCGCCGTGCGCACCCTGGCCCTGCTGGACCTGGAGCCCGCCGAAGTCCTCTCCGCCCTCGACGAGATCGCCCGCGGCCTTGGCACACCCGGCGGCCACCCGGGGCCCGGCGGCGTGCAGGCGGCACGTGTCGCCCGCAAGACGCACAGGGCCGCCCACAGGGACCGGAACGGCGAGGATGGCGAGGGAGGGCGGGGAGGTGCCGGCGGCGAGGGAGACCAGGGAGACGGGGGAGGTCAGGGCGGCGAGGGCGGTCACGGCGGTCAGAGCGGTCGGGGCGGTCAGGGCGTCAAGACGCGGGAGGCCGACCTCTCCGAGGTCTACCTCGCCACCTGCGTCTACGCCGTCTACGACCCCGTCACCCGCCGCTGCACCTTCGCCAACGCCGGCCATCTGCCGCCCGTCCTCGTCGAGCCGGGCGAGGCGGCGCTGCTGCTCGACGTCCCGCCCGGCATGCCGCTGGGCGTGGGCGGCGAGCCCTTCGAGGAGGTCGAGGTCGAGCTGCCCGAAGGCGCGCTGCTCGCCCTCTACACCGACGGGCTCGTCGAGTCCCGCGACCACTCCCTCGACGAAGGGCTGCGCGCCTTCCGCGCCGTCCTCACCGACCCGGTGCGGCCGCTGGAGGACGTCTGCGACCATGTGCTGAGCACCCTGGACACCCGGCACGGCGAGGACGACATCGCCCTGCTGATGGCCCGTATCCAGGGCCTGCCCACCGAGGCCGTCGGCGACTGGCGGCTGCCGCGCGAGCCCCGCTCCGTGGGCCGCGCCCGCGAGCTGGCCCGCGCCCAGCTCATCGCCTGGGACCTGGAAGCCCTCGTCGACACCGTCGAGCTCCTCGTCAGCGAACTGGTCACCAACGCCCTGCGGTACGGCGAGGGCGAGATCCGGCTGCGGCTGCTGCGCGACCGCACACTCGTCTGCGAGGTCTGGGACGCGGGCCTGGTCCAGCCCCGCCGCCGCCGCGCCCGCGACACCGACGAGGGCGGCCGCGGCCTCCAGCTCGTCGGACTCCTCAGCGCGGGCTGGGGCTCCCGGCGCACGCCGAGGGGCAAGACGGTGTGGTTCGAGCTGGGGCTGCCGGATGGGGAGGGGGCGGTGGCGGAGCCGACGGCGGAGCAGTTGCTGAGCCTGTACTGAGGGGTGGCTGGTGCGGGTGCTTGCCCGCCGCGCTGTGTGGGTGTGCGGGGCTTCGCCCCGCGCGCCCCTGTGCGGGGCCCTTGGGCGCGCCCGTCCCCCGCGGGGCGCGGGGTCCTGTCCCACCCTCCCCCTACGCCCTGAGGGCGTGGGGGGACCCCAGCCCTCTCGGGTGTGGGGGCTTCGCCCCTCGCACCCCGTGCGGCGCTTCGCGCCGTGGGGGTTTCCCGGGCGGGCCGGTCTCCGCGGGTGCGGGCCCTTTTCCCTCCCACCCACCCGCCCTTTTGGGTGTGGGGGCTTCGCCCCGCACACTCCCGGCGGCGCTGCGCGCCGTGGGGTTCCCTGCGGGTGGCCGTCGCCGTTGGGTGCGGGTTGCCTGTCCCTTGGGTTGCTTGGGGCTCGGGGTCTTGTCGTGCTTCGGGTGGTCGGGGCCCCTCCGGGCTCACCTCCTCGAGGCCGGCGGCGTGACCGCTCTTGTCGGGGTGTCCCCGGTTTTGCCGCCGGTCCTCTGCGGGGGCGACCCTGCACGGCCCCTCCGCCCCTGACGGGTCGGCTGCCCCGGCGTTCCCGCACCCGGCAGGGTGCGGGTTCCCCTTCACCCGCGGCTGTCGGGGTGCCGGTTCCCCCGCCCGCCCGCACCCGGCGGGGTGCTGGAAACCTGGGGGTCCCCCACGCTCCCAGGGCGTAGGGGGAGGGTGGGTGGGAGAGGCGCCGGCCTGGGCCGCGGGTGTGCCGTGCGGGTGGGTGGCCTTGCGTTGGGGTGCCCTGGCCCGTGCCCGGCGGGGCGTCGGTTCCCCCGCCCGCCCGCACCTGGTGGGGTGCTGGAGGCGTGGGGGTCCCCCACGCTCCCAGGGCGTAGGGGGAGGGTGGGTGGGAGAGGCGCCTGCCCGGGCCCCAGGGGCCCGCACGAACGGGTGGCCGTGCGTTGGGGCGCCCGCCCGCGCCCCGGGTGTGCCGCACGGACGGGTGGCCCCGCGCCCGCCCCGCCGCCCCGCGTGCCGCGTGGGCGGTCAGCCGGGCGCGGCGCCCCGGGCCGTCGGGCCGCCGAAGTGGGGCGTGGTCGGCCCGGGCAGGAGGACGCCGCCGAGGAGGGCGCCGTCCAGCCCGGGGACCCCGGCCCCGGGGCCGTCCTCGGCGGCCCCGCGATATCCCGCGGCGTCCGCCGCGGCCAGCCGCAGCGCCTCCCGCGCCAGCGCATCCGCCCGCTGTGTCTCGGCCAGCGCGGCCTGCGGATCGCCGTCCCGGCCGCCGATCCAGACGCCCTCGTCGCCGTGGCCCGCAAGCCCGCGCGCCCGCTCCAGATGGCGGCGGGCCTCGGACAGCAGGGTGCGGGCCCGGCTGCCGACGGCCGCGCGGTGCGTCGTGACGCGGTCGGCGGCCGCGGCGATCGAGGCGCGCGCTCCGAGCGTGGCCGGGTCAAGCAGGGCGCGGGCGTCCTGTCCTGACCTCTCCACGGCCCGGCGCAGCGCGGCGAGCGGGTCGTACGGGCCCGCCTGAAGCCGCCCCTTGACCTCGTCGGCGGGCAGCAGCTCCGGCAGCTTCCCGGCCGCCTCCGCGAGCTCCTGGCCGCGCCGGTCGACCGCCTCGGTCAGCCGCCGGGCCTGGGACAGCGCGCCCTCGGCGGCCCGTATCCGCTCGGCGGCCGTGCCGTGGTCCTCGGCCGCCACGGCCTGCCGGGCCTCGCCGAGGGAGGCTTCGGCGAACCGCAGCCGGTCCTTCGCCTGCTCGACATGGCCCGTCACGGGCGCGGACGCGGAGGGCGCGTACCGCTCGCGGAGCACTCCGAGCGCGGCCTCGGCGGTGACCATACGGCCGGACAGCTCGCCGTATTCCTCCTCGGCCGCGGCGAGCGCCGCGGGCGCATCGCGCTCCAGCGCGCGCAGTTCACCGAAGTCCTCGGCGACGGCGTCGAGCCGCCGGTTGGCCTCGGTGCAGCGTGCGACGATCTCCTCCAGCATTCTGCGGCGGGTCGGCTCGTCCTCCGGATAGGCGTCGTCGAGCTGGTGCCGCAGCCGGAAGGCCGACGTCAGCTCGGCTTCCGCGAAGTCCACGGCCTCGGTGAAGGGGCGGGTCGCCGCCGCCCCGAAGCGGGCGGCGGCGAGGGCGAGTTCCTCCGCGCTGGTGCGGAAGGCGTTGTCGGTCTCGACCAGCGAGCGCCGCGCGCGGTCGTCCAGCTCGGCCAGCGGGGGCTGCTCGGGCGGCGGCCGCGGCGGCTGCGGCGCGCTCCAGCCGGCCTGGTTGCCCTGGGGGGTGGTGCGGGTGGCGATCCGCCGGCGGCGTCTGGCGACGGCATACGCGGCCACCGCCGCCGCGCTGCCGATCACGGCGATCGGCAGCACCAGGTCACCGGCGCCCGTGCCGGCCGTGCCCTCTCCCGCGCCGCCGCCGGGGTCCGGCTCGCCGGGAGTGATCGCGGGCGCGGTCACCGGTTCGCCGGACAGCGCGGCCGCATAGCCGTCCGTCGCTCCGACGGCCGCGCCGGCCCAGTCGTTCTGCCGCAGGGCGGGGTCGATCGCCGTCCGCCCGACCTGGGCGAGCTGGGCGGCGGTCAGCGGGGAGTCCGCGTCGGCCCAGGAGCCGTGGCGGCGGTCGGCGGTGGCGACGGCCAGCAGCACGTCCCGTTGGCCGAGGCCGCTCAGCTCGGCGGTCCGGTTCGCCCAGTCCTGCCCGGAGCGGCCGGAGAAGTCCCGTACGTACACGACGAAGAGCGTCAGCCGCCGCTCGTCGAGGAGCTGGTCCAGGGCGGCGGCGACCTCGGGCCCGCGGTCGCCGAGGGCGTCGACCCGGTCGGTGATCTGACGCTGCCGGCTCAGCCCGAAGGGGTCTTCGGCCCAGGCGGGGGAGGCGGCGGGCAGCGCCAGCCACCACGCGGCCGCCAGCAGGGCCAGAACGGCCCGGACGGCGGCCGGGGCGGCTATGGATGTCACATTTCGGAGGCTAAGCCGACGGTCAGGCCTCCGCTACCCGGAGACACCCGGGACGATGGCGGCCTATGACCCGGTGCGCCTGCGGATCTTGCTGCCGAGCCAGACCAGTGGGTCGTACTTGCGGTCCACGGCCCGTTCCTTCAGCGGGATCAGCGCATTGTCCGTGATCTTGATGTTCTCGGGGCACACCTCCGTACAGCATTTGGTGATGTTGCAGTACCCGAGACCGTGCTCCTCCTGGGCCGCGGCCTTGCGGTCCAGACCGGCCTCCGCCGCCGCGTCCAGGGGATGCATGTCCAGCTCCGCCACCCGCATCAGAAAGCGCGGCCCGGCGAACGCCGTCTTGTTCTCCTCGTGGTCGCGGACCACATGACAGGTGTCCTGGCACAGGAAGCACTCGATGCACTTGCGGAACTCCTGCGAGCGGTCCACATCCATCTGCTGCATGCGGTACTCGCCGGCCGCCAGACCCGGCGGCGGCACGAACGACGGCACCTGACGGGCCTGTTCGTAGTTGAAGGACACATCCGTCACCAGGTCGCGCTGCACGGGGAAGGCGCGCAGCGGCGTCACCGTGATCGTCTCCTCCGGGGAGAAGACCGACATCCGGGTCATGCACATCAGCCGCGGCCGCCCGTTGATCTCCGCGCTGCACGAGCCGCACTTGCCCGCCTTGCAGTTCCAGCGCACCGCGAGATCCGGGGCCTGGGTGGCCTGCAGCCGGTGGATGATGTCGAGGACGACCTCGCCGTCGTGGACCTCGACGGAGAAATCCGCCAGCTCCCCGCCGTCCTGGTCGCCCCGCCAGACCCGGAACCGGGCCTCGTAGGTGCTCATGCGTACAGCTCCTCTTCGGCGAGGTACTTGACCAGCTCCTCCTTGTCGAAGAGGGCGAGCAGGTCGGGGCGGATGGGCTCGGCGTCGCTGCGTTCGAGGTCGATCTGGCGGCGTGCCGGATCGGTCGCGGCGACGGAGCCCGTGGGGTCGGACAGCCGGCACAGCAGATTGATCCGCCGCCAGGAGCGCTCCATGCCCGGGCAGTCCTCCCGGGTGTGCCCGCCGCGGCTCTCGGTGCGCTCCAGCGCGGAGCGGGCGACGCATTCGCTGACCAGCAGCATGTTCCGCAGGTCGAGGGCGAGGTGCCAGCCCGGGTTGAACTGGCGGTGGCCTTCGACCAGGGCGCGCCTGGCCCGTACGCGCAGCTCGCTGAGCTTCTCCAGCGCCTGCCGCATCTCGCCCTCGCGCCGGATGATGCCGACCAGGTCGTTCATGGTCTGCTGGAGCTCCTGGTGGAGCGTGTACGGGTTCTCCGGCGATGCCGCCGCTGCCGGAGCTTCAGGGCCGCCGCCGGCCGGTTCCATGGCCCCGAAGGGCCGCAGCGCCTCCGCCGCGGCCGCCTCCACCTGGGCTTCCGCCGGTTCCGGGCGGCTGCCTCCGGCGGGCCCGACGGCGTCGGCCGCGTACTCGGCGGCGTACAGCCCGGCCCTGCGGCCGAAGACCAGCAGATCGGACAGCGAGTTCCCGCCGAGACGGTTGGAGCCGTGCATTCCGCCGGCCACCTCGCCCGCCGCGAAGAGGCCGGGCACCCCGACGGCGGCCGCGGTGTCGGAGTCGACCGCGACCCCGCCCATCACATAGTGGCAGGTCGGGCCGACCTCCATGGCTTCCGCCGTGATGTCGACGTCCGCCAGTTCCTTGAACTGGTGGTACATCGACGGCAGCCGCCGCCGGATGACCTCCGCCGGCATCCGGGTGGAGACGTCCAGGAAGACCCCGCCGTGCGGGGAGCCGCGGCCCGCCTTCACCTCGGCGTTGATGGCGCGCGCCACCTCGTCGCGCGGCAGCAGCTCGGGCGGACGCCGGTTGTTGTCCGGGTCCTCGTACCAGCGGTCGCCCTCCTCCTCGGACTGGGCGTACTTCTCCTTGAAGACGTCCGGGATGTAGTCGAACATGAACCGCTTGCCCTCGGAGTTGCGCAGCACCCCGCCGTCGCCGCGCACCGATTCGGTGACGAGGATGCCCTTCACCGACGGCGGCCAGACCATCCCGGTGGGATGGAACTGCACGAACTCCATGTTCAGCAGCGGCGCCCCGGCGAGCAGCGCCAGGGCGTGCCCGTCGCCGGTGTACTCCCAGGAGTTGGAGGTCACTTTGAAGGACTTGCCGATTCCGCCGGTCGCCAGCACCACGGCGGGGGCCTGAAGGACGAAGAAGCGGCCGGACTCGCGCTCGTAGCAGAAGGTCCCGGAGACCCGGCCGGAGTCGTCCTTGAGGACGCGGGTGACCGTGCACTCCTGGAAGACCTTCAGCCGTGCCTCGTAGTCGCCGGTCTCCTTGAAGTCCTCCTGCTGGAGGGAGACGATCTTCTGCTGGAGGGTGCGGATCAGCTCCAGGCCGGTCCGGTCGCCGACATGGGCGAGGCGCGGATACTCATGGCCGCCGAAGTTGCGCTGGGAGATCCGGCCGTCGGCGGTGCGGTCGAAGAGCGCGCCCCAGGTCTCCAGCTCCCACACCCGCTCGGGCGCTTCACGGGCGTGCAGCTCGGCCATCCGCCACTGGTTGAGGAACTTGCCGCCGCGCATGGTGTCGCGGAAGTGGACCTGCCAGTTGTCGCCCTCGTTCACATTGCCCATGGAGGCGGCGATGCCGCCCTCGGCCATCACCGTATGGGCCTTGCCGAAGAGCGACTTGCAGATCACAGCGGTACGGGCGCCCTGCTCGCGCGCCTCGATGGCGGCGCGCAGCCCGGCTCCGCCCGCGCCCACCACGACGACGTCCCACTGCTGTCGTTCGTGCTGAGTCATCAGAAGAACCTCGGATCGTCGAAGGCGCCGGTGGCGAGCAGATAGACGTAGAAGTCGGCGAGCGCCACACTGATCAACGAGGACCAGGCCAGCAGCATATGACGCTCATTCAGCCGGCCGACCCAGCCCCACATCCGGTAGCGCACCGGGTGCTTGGAGAAGTGCCGCAGCCGGCCGCCGATGATGTGCCGGCAGGAGTGGCAGGACAGGGTGTACGCCCAGATCAGCACGATGTTGACCAGGAAGACCAGGGTGCCCAGGCCCATATGGCCCCAGGCGTAGTCCTCGTCGCGGAAGGCGAGCACCGTGTCATAGGTGAGGATCACGGCGACCGGGAGCGCCGCGTAGAAGAAGTACCGGTGGATGTTCTGCAGGATCAGCGGGAAGCGGGTCTCCCCGGTGTACTTCTTGTGCGGCTCGGCCACCGCGCAGGCCGGCGGCGAGGCCCAGAAGCCCCGGTAGTACGCCTTGCGGTAGTAGTAGCAGGTCAGCCGGAAGCCGAGGGGGAAGACCAGGATCAGCAGTGCGGGGGAGAGGCCCCACCAGCTGCCGAAGATCTCCCAGTTGGGGCCCGCCTTCATGGGAACGCAGTTCTCGGCGAGGCAGGGGGAGTAGAAGGGCGAGACATACGGCGCCGCGTAGTAGTCGGCGTTGGCGAACGCCCGCCAGGTCGAGTAGACGACAAAGGCGAGCAGCCCCGCCGCGGTCAGAGCGGGCGCGAGCCACCATCGGTCCGTCCGCAGATGGCGGGGGCCGATGGCGGCTCGCGAGGGATCGTGCACGCCCGTGTCGCGTGCGCCCGTATGGATTTGTGGTGGTTCGGTACCTGTGGCCAACGAAGACTCCGGATGGAGTGTGGGGTCGGGGATGTCAGCTCCGCCGTCGCCCGGCCGCCCCGCGTCCGGACGGGCCGGAACGAGGGGCGGCGGACACGGCGGGGCCGGTCAGGGAGCGTGCCGGTCCCGCATGCCCAGGCCCTCGTCGTCCGTGTCCTTCCACAGGGCTTCGTTGTACGGGGTGTCCGGGACGGTGACCATCTGGCGCTGCTCGGCCGTCGTGGGCCGGGCGGCGGGCGTGGCCGTGCCGACGCCGCGGAGCTGGTCGACGGTCCGCTCCAGCTGGCCGACCCGGCGCATCAGATCGTCGACCCGCAGTCGCATTTCCGTCAGTTCTTCCTGCTGGGACATGTTGTGTCCTCACTTCTGCAGGGTGCGGTGGCATCGCTCATGCGCCTGCGAGTGTCGCGCGTCACATCCCCGCTTGTGAAGGGGACGTACGGGTCATCCAGGCGCACGCGCTGCTGGCGCGCCCCTTGTGGTCTGATTCTCGCTCCCCCTATTTTCTCCCCTTGAATAGCGGTTTGACCCTCTTTGCCGTTGCGCCGCATGGGTGGCCTTGCGGCGGAAATCGCCGTGTCGTCGCATCCGCGCGCCCTTTGTCCATTTCAGTGGATGGGAATCGGTGTGATCATCGCGAAATTCCGCATACCCGGACGAAGAGGTACAGATCATGTCCCGGACGCTCCGTTCCCTGGCGCTGCTCACCAGCGGGGTGCTCGCCCTGCCCGGTCTGACCGGCTGCAGCGCGGACGAAGCGGGCGGTGGTGCGCCGGCCGCCCCCCAGGACATCGCGCCCGTGGCGCGGCATCTGATCGCGGACGGGGGAACTCTGCGCTGGGCCGTGGACTCCACACCCGCCACGCTCAACACCTTCCAGGCCGACGCGGACGCCACCACCACCCGGATCGCCCAGGCGGTGCTGCCCGCGCTCTTCACGCTCGACGAGCGCGGCCGGCCGCAGCGCAACCCCGACTACCTGGAATCCGCCGAGATCGTGGAGCGCGAGCCGAAGCAGGTCGTGCTCTACAAGCTCAACCAGCAGGCCGTATGGAGCGACGGCCGGGAAATCGGGGCCGCGGACTTCGTCGCCCAGTGGCGCGCGCTGAACGGGAAGGACACCGCGTACTGGACCGCGCGCAACGCCGGCTATGAGCGGATCGAGAAGATCGAACGCGGTGCGAACGACCTAGAGGTGAGGGTGACCTTCGCCAAGCCCTACGCCGACTGGCGCTCTCTGTTCACCCCTCTCTACCCCAAGGACGTCACCGGGAAGCCCAGCGCCTTCAACGACGGCGCGCGCGGCAAGCTCAAGGCCATGGCCGGCCCCTTCCAGCTCAAGGAGATCGACCGCAAGGCGGGCGCGATCACCCTGGTCCGCAATCCGCGGTGGTGGGGCGAGCAGGCCAAGCTGGAAAAGCTGGTGCTCACCGAGGTGCCGCGGGACAAACGCGCGGAGGCGCTGGCCGAAGGCCGCGTCGACCTCGCGGAAGTCGACCGGAAGACGGCTGACCGGATCGTCCTCGCGGCCCGTGACGCGGCGGACGGCTCCAAGGCGGGAGCGCCGCTCGGACATGGCCCGGCCGCGGAGCTGACCGCCTCCTCCGCCCTGATGTCCTGGGCGCTGGCCAACGGCTCGAACGAGGAGAAGGCGGAGGCCGCCCGGCAGGCGCGCGAGCAGACCGCCGCGGCCATCGAGAAGTACGCGGCCGAGCAGAAGTCGCTGCGTGGCTTCGAGGTCCGCAAGTCCCTGGAGCCCGTCTTCACCCAGCTCGCGCTGAACGGAGAGTCGGGTCCGCTCGCCGACGCCCGGGTGCGCCGCGCCGTGGCCCGCGCCCTGGACCGCAGGGAACTGGCCGAAACCGTGCTGACCCCGCTGGGCCTGCCCGCGGAGCCGGTCGGCAGCCATCTGGCGCTCGCGGGTCAGCGCGTGTACGCCGACAACAGCGAGGCGCTGGGCGGCCAGGACACCCAGGAGGCGCAGGCGCTGCTGGCGGACGCGGGCTGGACGCCGGGCGGAGCCGTCAAGAAGGACGCCCCTGCCAAGGCGGGCAATGAGGCCGAGGACCAGAAGAAGGACAAGGAGAAGGACGGCGAAGGGGAGAAGGAGGAGAAGGAGGAGGGGAGCGAGGGCAAGAAGGAGGACGCGAAGAAGAACGAGGCGGAGGGAGAGAAGAAGGACGGCGACGACAAGGCGTCCGACGAGGGGCTCTACATCGTCGGGGACGACAAGCCCGGCGACCTCGCCCTCCGTGCGGACACCGACGCCACGCGCTTCCTCGTGCCCGCCCCCGGCGCCGCCCTCCAGGGCCTGGCCCTCCAGCGCCAGGCGCTCTCCCTCGGCCTTGCCGGCTCCGACGGCGAGCGAGGGCCGCAGACGAGCGGCGTCGCCGGCGCTTACGCCCCGCTCGGCACCGCCGCCCCCGCACCGGCCCCGTCCGAGAAGCCCTCCGCCCATGCGGGCGGCCCGCTCGGCAAGGACGGCAAGCCGCTGAGCCTCCGCTTCGTCCTCCCCACGGGCCCCGGCTCCGAGTCGCTGCGCGCCGTCGGCGAGAAGATCGCCCGGATGCTCGACCGCATCGGCATCCAGACCGAGATCTCCAAGGTGTCCGACGACGGCTACTTCAAGGACCACATCGCCTCCGGCGACTATGACCTCGCCCTGTACTCCTGGCCCGCGACCCCCTACCCGGCGACCGACGCCCGGCCGATCTACGCCAAGCCGCAGCCCGCGGCCGACGGCTCGCTGCTGGTGGAGCAGAACTACACCCGCGTGGGCACCGACTACATCGACCAGCTCTTCGCCCAGGCAGCCGCGGAGCTGGACGAGGACGCCGCCCGGGACCTGGTGCGCCGGGCGGATGCCAGGATCTGGGCCGCGGCCGGTTCGATCCCGCTCTATCAGCGGCCCGAGCTGGTGGCGGCGAAGCCGAAGGTGGCGAACGCCGGAGCGTTCGGCTTTGCGACGCCCCGCTACCAGGACATCGGCTTCACCAAGACCGCGGCGAAGCAGATCAGCGAAGAGAAGCAGGCCGACAAGAAATAGCAGACCGGCAAGGAGCAGCAAGCCGGCAAGAAGCAGCAGGTCAGACAAGTAGTAGAGCGGATTCCGGACGAAGCCCGAACCAAACCTCAGAGGAACCTCAGAACTCGCTCAAGTCGCTTGCCCGCCCGCACCGGGGCGGGCAAGCTGCGCTCTGGCCCCTTGACCCAGGCTTGCTCTCAGCTCACCCATCGTCTCTCCACCCGTGGCAGCCCAGCCCCAGCGCTGCCCCAACATCCGGAATCAGGCCCTCCACCAGGCCGGGAAGCCCTTTGCTCCCCGGCCCCGTACCATGGGACGAGCCGTGGCGTGTCCGCCCGGCGGGCGGACGAGCATATGACCGTCAGACGCCTGATCCCACGATCGAGAGAAGCGCCAGCCACTCATGCCCACGCGCCACGACATCCGCAACGTCGCCATCGTCGCCCACGTCGACCACGGCAAGACGACCATCGTCGACGCCATGCTGAAGCAAGCGGGCGCCTTCGCCGCCCACCAGCTCGACTCCGTCGACGACCGGGTCATGGACTCGAACGACCTGGAGCGTGAGAAGGGCATCACGATCCTCGCCAAGAACACGGCGGTGAAGTACCACCCCAAGGACGGCGGGGACCCGATCACGATCAACATCATCGACACCCCCGGCCACGCCGACTTCGGCGGCGAGGTCGAGCGCGGACTGTCGATGGTCGACGGCGTCGTGCTGCTCGTGGACGCCTCCGAGGGCCCGCTGCCGCAGACCCGCTTTGTGCTCCGCAAGGCGCTCCAGCAGCGGATGCCGGTCATCCTCTGCATCAACAAGACCGACCGCCCGGACGCCCGGATCGACGAGGTCGTCAACGAGACCTATGACCTCTTCCTGGACCTGGACGCGGACGAGGACCAGATCGAGTTCCCGATCGTCTACGCCTGCGGCCGTGACGGCGTCGCCTCGCTGAGCAAGCCGGACGACGGCACGGTCCCGGCCGACTCCGAGAACCTGGAGCCGTTCTTCTCGACGATCCTGGAGCACATCCCCGCCCCGACGTACGACGGCGAGGCCCCGCTCCAGGCCCATGTCACCAACCTGGACGCCGACAACTTCCTCGGCCGCATCGCGCTGCTGCGCGTGCAGCAGGGCGAGCTGAAGAAGGGCCAGACCGTCGCGTGGATGAAGCGTGACGGGTCGGTTCAGAACGTCCGCATCACCGAGCTGATGATGACGGAGGCGCTGACCCGCAAGCCCGCCGAGAAGGCCGGTCCGGGCGACATCTGCGCCGTCGCCGGCATCCCGGACATCATGATCGGTGAGACGCTGGCCGACCCGGAGAACCCGGTCGCACTGCCGCTGATCACGGTCGACGAGCCCGCGATCTCCATGACCATCGGCACCAACACCTCGCCGCTGGTCGGCCGCGGCGGAACCGGCAAGGGCGCGGACAACAAGGCCGTGGTCAAGGACCGCAAGGTCACCGCCCGCCAGGTGAAGGACCGTCTCGACCGCGAGCTGATCGGCAATGTCTCGCTGCGCGTGCTGGACACCGACCGTCCGGACGCCTGGGAGGTCCAGGGCCGCGGCGAGCTGGCCCTGGCCATCCTCGTCGAGACCATGCGCCGGGAAGGCTACGAGCTGACCGTCGGCAAGCCGCAGGTGGTCACCCGGGAGATCGACGGCAAGCTCCATGAGCCGGTCGAGCGGATGACGATCGATGTGCCCGAGGAGCACATGGGCGCCGTCACCCAGCTCATGGGCACCCGCAAGGGCCGCATGGACAATATGTCCAACCACGGCTCCGGCTGGGTCCGCATGGAGTTCGTCGTCCCCTCCCGCGGTCTGATCGGCTTCCGTACGGAGTTCCTGACCAACACCCGCGGCACGGGCATCGCCCACTCCATCCACGAGGGCCACGAGCCCTGGTTCGGCACGCTCACCACCCGCAACAACGGCTCCCTGGTCGCCGACCGGTCGGGCGCGGTCACCGCCTTTGCGATGACGAATCTCCAGGAGCGCGGCGTGCTCTTCGTGGAGCCGGGCACCGAGGTGTACGAGGGCATGATCGTCGGTGAGAACTCCCGCTCCGACGACATGGACGTCAACATCACCAAGGAGAAGAAGCTCACCAACATGCGCTCCTCCACGGCCGATGTGACGGAATCGATCGTTCCGCCGCGCAAGCTCTCACTGGAGCAGTCGCTGGAGTTCTGCCGCGACGACGAGTGTGTCGAGGTCACCCCGGAGGCCGTGCGCATCCGCAAGGTGAACCTGGACGCCCGCGAGCGCGCCCGTGCCGCGTCCCGCGCCAAGCACAGCTGACCGGCTGATCTCGCCGGTTCCGGCCCGATCCGGCCGGAACCGGCGACCGAAGGCCCGGCTCCCCGCACACGCTGCGGGGAGCCGGGCCTTCGTCAACTGGTTTCCCTGACCCGGGCTGACCCAGGTGTCCGAAAATCGAGCGTTGCTCTCCGGAACATGTGTTAACGGTCCGTTTCGCACGTGTCTGTCTGTGCTCGCTTTGTCCGGATTTCGGGCTTCGGAACCCTGGCGATGTTGTCAAAACGAGACCCTTTAAGTGTGGTTTACGGCCCGGACGTACTTAATAGTTGGCTCCATTGAGCTCGGGTCAATGGGTCACGCGCTGTGGGGAGCGCCGACTCACGAGCACACTCGGGACATGAGATTCAGCGCCGTCAGGGGTGTCGGCGCGGCTTCGAATGCCCATCTTGTAGTGACAAGTGGACTCTTGAGGAGGAACCCATGCGCGGTGCCAAGAGCGCCAAGTGGGTCGCGGGTGCGATCATCGTGGCGATGTCGGCCACTGCCTGTGGCAGCGGCGACAGCGGCGACAGCAAGGACAAGGGCGACGGCAACAAGCCCGCGGGCTATGTCTCGATCGACGTCGGTGAGCCGCAGAACCCGCTGATCCCGGCAGACACGAACGAGGCCAACGGCGGCTACGCGATCCGCGCGCTCTTCACCCAGCTGCTGACCTTCGACGGCAAGGGTGAGATCGTCCTCACCAACGCGGAGTCCGTGGAGACTGCGGACTCCAAGCTGTGGACCGTCAAGCTGAAGAAGGACTGGAAGTTCCACAACGGCGAGGCGGTGACGGCCAAGTCGTACATCGACGCCTGGAACTGGTACGCCAACAAGAAGAACAACCAGAAGAACGCCTACTGGTTCTCGGACATCGTGGGCTACGACGAGGTGCACCCCGAGGAGGGTGACCCCAAGGCCGAGGCCATGTCCGGCCTGAAGCAGGTGGACGACCACACCTTCACCATCGAGCTGAAGACGAAGGTTCCGTACTTCAACTACAAGCTCGGCTACTCCACCTTCGCCCCCCTGCCCAAGGTCTTCTACGACGACCCGAAGGCGTTCGGCACGAAGCCGGTCGGCAACGGCCCCTACCAGTTCGAGAGCTGGGACCGCAAGAAGTCCGTCCAGCTGAAGGCTTACGCCGACTACAAGGGGCCGAACAAGGCGCAGAACAAGGGTCTGCTCTTCCGCAACTACACTACGGTCGAGGCGGCGTACAAGGACCTGGTCTCCGGCAACCTGGACATCGTCCGCGCAGTCGGCCCGACGGACCTGCCCAAGTACAAGCAGGACCTCGGCGAGGGTGCGATCGAGGAGGCCTTCGCCGGCGTCCAGTCGCTGGTCCCGGCCTTCTACTCCAAGAGCTTCAAGGACATCGACCCCAAGGTCCTCCAGGGTCTGTCCATGGCGATCGACCGTGACACGATCACCAAGACCGTCCTGAACAACACCCGCACCCCGGCGAAGGGCTTCACCCCGCCGCAGGTCAAGGGCTTCCAGGAGCTCGAGGGCATCACCGAGTACAACCCCGCGAAGGCCAAGCAGCTCATCCAGGAGGGTGGCGGCGTTCCCGGGAACAAGTTCACCATCCAGTACAACAGCGACGGCGGCCACAAGGAGTGGATCACGGCCGTCTGTGAGTCCATCCGCAACGCGACCGGCGTGGACTGCGTGGGCGACCCGAAGCCCGACTTCCCGACGGACCTCGAGGCCCGTGACAACAACCAGGTCAAGGGCATGTACCGGGGCGGCTGGGTCGCCGACTACCCGGTCAATGTGAACTTCCTCAAGGAGCTCTACCACTCCAAGGCCGAGTCGAACAGCGGTCGTTTCTCCGACAAGGAGATCGACGAGCTGATGGCCAAGGGTGACAACGCCAACTCCCTGGAGGAGTCGGTGGCGGCCTACCAGGAGGTCGAGAAGAAGCTCGCCGAGAAGATGCCGGCCATCCCGCTGTGGTACTACCGCATCAACGCCGGTCACGGCAAGGACGTCGCCAATGTGAAGGTCGACTTCCACGGCGAGATCGAGCTGTACTCGGTCACCGTCAAGTAAGCGAGCCTACGGGCCTCATCCCCACTCGGCCGAACCCCGCCGCCGCCTCTTCGGCGGCGGCGGGAGGTTGTGGGGCCCGCCTTTCGGCTCTTGGGCGGGCCCCACAGCTGCAGTAACCCCTCACGGAGGCACCCATGGGGCGCTACGTCGCACGACGACTGCTCCAGATGATCCCGGTTTTCCTCGGGTCAACCTTGCTGATCTTTCTCATGATGTACGCCCTGCCCGGCGATCCCGTCAGAGCGCTCATGGGCGACCAGGCGCACGACCCCTCCGTCGTCGCCAGCATCAGAAAGGATCTCGGGCTCGATCTGCCACTCTGGCAGCAGTACTTCAACTACATCAGCGGCTTGTTCCAGGGTGACTTCGGCACCGAGATCGTCAGCAAGAGGCCGGTCGCGGACATCATCTCCGCCGCCTTCCCGGTCACGATCCGGCTGACGCTCTTCGCGTTCGTGTTCACGGTGCTCGTCGGCATCGGCCTCGGCGTCATCGCCGGTCTGCGCCCGGACACGCTCCAGGACCGCGGGCTGCTGACGCTGACGCTGATCCTGATCTCCATGCCCTCGTTCGTGCTGGGCTTCCTGATGCAGTATCTGTTCGCGTTCAAGCTCGGGATCACCGAGCCGAACGTGACAGACTCCACGAACTTCGGCGAGCTGCTGCTCCCAGCCATCGTCCTGGGCTCACTGTCCCTGGCGTACGTGGCCCGGCTGACCCGCACCTCGATGGCGGAGAACCTCCGCGCCGACTACATGCGCACCGCGGTCGCCAAGGGTCTGCCGCGCCGCCGCATCGTCGGCATCCATCTGATGCGCAACTCCCTGATTCCGGTGGTCACCTTCCTCGGCACCGACATCGGCAACCTCATGACGGGGGCGATCGTCACCGAAGGCATCTTCAACGTCCAGGGTGTCGGCAATGCCATCTACGAGGCCCTGTTCCGCCGTGAGGGCGCGACGGTCGTCGGCATCGCCTCTCTGATCGTTCTGGTGTACCTCGCCACCAGCCTGCTCGTCGACCTGCTTTACGCGGTCCTGGACCCGAGGATCCGGTATGCCTGAGAAGACCGCTGAGAAGACTGCTGACACGACCCTGAAGGCAGATGTTCCGGCCCTCGCCCAGACCGCGGAAGCAGGCCCGGAGCCCGCGAAGGCCCGCAGCCTCTGGTCGGATGCCTGGCACGACCTGCGCCGCAATCCGCTCTTCCTGGGCTCCGCCGTGCTGATCCTGCTGCTGCTGCTGATCTCCGTGGCGCCGGGGCTGTTCACCAGCGCCTCGCCGCGGGACGCGGATCTGGCCAACCACTACCTCCAGCCGCCGAACTGGACGCACTTCTTCGCGCCTGACTGGCTCGGATACGACGGGCAGGGCCGGTCGATCTACGCACGCGTGCTCTACGGAGCCCGCGCCTCGATCATGGTGGGCGTCGGCGTCACCATCGCGGTCACCGTGCTCGGCACGCTGATCGGCATGCTCGCCGGCTACTTCGGCGGCTGGCTGGACAGCCTGCTGTCGCGGATCACGGACGTGTTCTTCGGCATCCCCTTCCTGCTCGGCGCCCTGGTCGTCCTCACGACCTTCGAGGAGCGCACGGTCTGGGTCGTGATCATGGCCCTGTCGTTCCTGGGCTGGACTCAGATCGCCCGTGTCGCACGCGGTTCGGTGATCACCGTCAAGCAGGCCGACTATGTCATGGCGGCCAAGGCGCTGGGCGCGTCGACCTCGCGCATCCTGCTGCGGCACATCCTGCCCAACTCCCTCGCCCCCATCATCGTGGTCGCGACCATCGCGCTGGGCGGCTATATCGCGGCCGAGGCCACGCTGTCGTTCCTCGGCGTCGGCCTGGCCGAGCCCACGGTCTCGTGGGGCGGCGATGTGTCCACCGGCCGGGAGCAGCTGCGCAACGCGCCCTACGTCCTGATCATCCCGTCGGTGATGGTCTCGATCACGGTGCTCTCGTTCCTCATGTTCGGCGATGCTGTACGCAACGCCCTCGACCCCAAGCTGCGCTGAGGGAGGCGTACATGACCATCATCGACAAGGCCGCCGAGGTGCCCGCCCCGCGCGGCGCGGGCGAGAACGGCCATCCGCTGCTGGAAGTCCGCGATCTGCATGTGGAGTTCCACACCCGTGACGGCGTGGCCAAGGCCGTCAACGGCGTGAACTACACCGTGGACGCGGGGGAGACGCTCGCCGTGCTCGGCGAGTCCGGCTCCGGCAAGTCCGTCACCGCGCAGGCGATCATGGGCATCCTGGACATGCCGCCCGGACGCATCCCCAAGGGCGAGATCCTCTTCCGCGGCGAGGACATGCTCACCATGTCCTCGGACGAGCGGCGGCGGCTCCGCGGCCGGAAGATCGCGATGATCTTCCAGGACGCGCTGTCCTCCCTCAACCCCGTGCTCTCCGTCGGCTATCAGCTCGGCGAGATGTTCCGGGTGCACCAGGGCCTGTCCAAGAAGGACGCCAAGGCCAAGGCCATCGAGCTGATGGAGCGGGTGAAGATCCCGGCCGCCAAGGCCCGGGTCAACGACTACCCGCACCAGTTCTCGGGCGGTATGCGCCAGCGCATCATGATCGCGATGGCGCTGGCTCTGGAGCCGGATCTGATCATCGCGGATGAGCCGACCACCGCTCTGGATGTGACCGTGCAGGCGCAGGTGATGGATCTGCTCGCGGAGTTGCAGCGCGAGTACAACATGGGGCTGATTCTGATCACCCATGATCTGGGTGTGGTCGCGGATGTTGCCGACAAGATCGCGGTGATGTACGCGGGACGGATCGTGGAGACCGCCCCCGTCCACGAGCTGTACAAGCGTCCGGCCCACCCCTACACCCGCGGTCTGCTCGACTCGATCCCGCGTCTGGACCAGAAGGGCCAGGAGCTGTACGCGATCAAGGGCCTGCCGCCCAACCTGACGCGCATCCCCACCGGCTGCGCGTTCAACCCGCGCTGCCCCAAGGCCGACGACCTCTGCCGTACCGAGATCCCGGCGCTGGCGCCGGTGACCGAGCAGGACGGCAGTGAGCTGCCCGGCCGCGGAAGCGCGTGCCACTTCTGGAAGGAGACGATCCATGGCTGAGCTGAAGAAGGACGAGGCCCAGTCAGAGGCCGTCGACGCGACCGCCGAGCAGACCGGGGCCGCAGGCGCCCCGGCACAGCGCGGTGAGCCCATCCTCCAGGTGCGCAATCTGGTCAAGCACTTCCCGCTGACCCAGGGCATCCTCTTCAAGCGGCAGATCGGCGCGGTCAAGGCCGTCGACGGCGTCTCCTTCGACCTCTACAAGGGCGAGACCCTCGGCATCGTCGGCGAGTCCGGCTGCGGCAAGTCCACCGTCGCCAAGCTGCTGATGACGCTGGAGACCGCCACCTCCGGCGAGGTCTTCTACAAGGGCGAGGACATCACCAGGCTGTCGGGGCGTGCGCTGAAGGCGGTGCGCCGCAATATCCAGATGGTGTTCCAGGATCCGTATACGTCGCTGAATCCGCGGATGACGGTGGGCGACATCATCGGGGAGCCGTTCGACATCCATCCGGAGGTGGCTCCCAAGGGCGACCGGCGGCGTCGGGTCCAGGAGCTGCTGGATGTCGTCGGTCTGAACCCGGAGTACATCAACCGCTATCCGCACCAGTTCTCCGGCGGCCAGCGCCAGCGCATCGGCATCGCCCGCGGGCTCGCCCTCAACCCCGAGATCATCATCTGCGACGAGCCGGTCTCCGCGCTCGACGTCAGCGTGCAGGCGCAGGTCATCAATCTGATGGAGAAGCTGCAGGACGAGTTCGACCTGTCGTATGTCTTCATCGCCCACGACCTGTCGATCGTGCGGCATATCTCCGACCGCGTCGGAGTGATGTACCTGGGCAAGATGGCCGAGATCGGCTCCGACGCCGAGATCTACGACCACCCCACCCACCCGTACACCCAGGCGCTGCTCTCCGCGGTCCCGGTGCCGGACCCGGAGGCCCGCGAAGGCCGTGAGCGGATCATCCTTACCGGTGATGTTCCGTCGCCGGCCAACCCGCCCTCCGGCTGCCGCTTCCGCACCCGCTGCTGGAAGGCGCAGGACAAGTGCGCCGAAGAGGTGCCGCTGCTGGCGATCCCCGAGCGCTTCCAGGGCTCGGACTCCCCGGCGGCGCATGAGTCGGCGTGCCACTTCGCCGAAGACAAGGACGTCGTCCACGCCGCCTGAGCAGCCGCAGGCCGATCACCGCAGGCCGATCACCGAAGGCGCCCGGAATCCCCAGGGGTTCCGGGCGCCTTCGTGTTGCGGCGTCACCCCGTCCCACGTTGTCCCGGATCGGCACACCGGGCCGTGGGACGGCTGCTGAAGGCCCCGGTTCTCCTGGAGGCTTGGGCGAGGGCTCGTCCCAAGCCCCGTGCCTTCGGAAGGAACTGACGATGACGCAGATCGATCCGCCCTCCCCGGGCCACGCGCACCACGCGGCTCACCCGGACCGCGCTGCTCACCCGGACCACGCGGACCTCCCGGCGCAGCCGGCCCGGCGCGCGCTGCTCGGCGGCGCGCTCGCACTGGGCGCGACGGCCGTCCTGCCGTTCGCCGCCGCCGGACAGGCGCATGCGGCCGGGCCGGCCATCTCCGGCTGCGCGGTGTGGGGCGCCCGGCCGCCCAGCAAGCCCGTGAAGCTGCTCCCATCCGGCCCGCACAAGATCATCGTGCATCACACGGCAACCGCGAACAGCACCGACTACTCCAGGGCCCACTCCTACGCCTTCGCCCGCTCGGTGCAGAACCACCACATGGACGCCAACGGCTGGATCGACACCGGCCAGCACTTCACCGTCAGCCGGGGCGCGCACATCCTGGAGGGCCGGCACCGCAGCGCAGCCGCGCTCCGGGACGGGAGCAGGCAGGTGGAGTCCTCCCACAGCACCGGCCAGAACACGGTCGCCATCGGGATCGAGACCGAGGGCACCTACAGCTCCGTGGAGCCGCGCACCGCCCAGTACACCGCGCTGGTGCAGCTGTGCACCCACATCTGCCGCCAGTACGGGCTGCGCGCCTACCAGATCTACGGCCACCGCGACTTCAACCAGACCTCCTGCCCCGGCGACCGCCTCTACGCCCTGCTGCCGCAGCTGCGCGCCGACGTCGCCGCGGCGATCGGCGGCGATCCGGCCGCGCCGGTCTGGCCGCTGCTGCGTTCGGGGGACTCCGGGGAGCGGGCGAAGACCCTGCAGCACCTGCTGGTGCACCACGGCGCGTCGATCACGCCCGACGGCGCCTTCGGGCCGCGCACCGAGACGGCCGTACGGGACTTCCAGCGGCTCAAGCGCGCGTCGGTCGACGGCATCGCCGGGCGGCAGACCTGGAACCAGCTGATCATGCCGGTGGGCAGCGGGGACTCGGGCGACGTGGTGAGGGCGGCGCAGAGCCAGCTGGTCTCCCGCGGTCACTCCATCGCGGTGGACGGCCTGTTCGGCCCCGCGACGCGGGCCGCGCTGTCGTCCTTCCAGCGCGGGAAGGGCCTTCCCGCGGATGGCGCCGCGGACGCCCGGACGTGGAGTCGGCTGGTCGCCTGACCGTCCCACCCCGTCCCACGCGGGGCGTGGGATGTGAGGGGGAGCGGCCGCCGGGTGTGCGGCTGGTTGGTCTTTCCCCTCCCCGCCCCTTCCCGTAACTGGGGCTCCGCCCCAGACCCCCGGTTTCCCGGGGGCTCCGCCCCCGGACCCCCGCGCCTCAAACGCCGGACGGGCTGGAGAATCCAGCCCGTCCGGCGTTTGAGGACACGGCCGAAGGCCGTACGGGGGTCTGGGGGCTTGCCCCCAGTTTCGGGAAGGGGGCCCCTCACGCCCCCGGGGCGTAGGGGGAGGGGCAGGGGAGAAAACCCCGTCCGGGCCTGCCCTCGTCAGGCCGTGCGGGGGTCCGGGGGCGGAGCCCCCGCAAGGGCGGGTGGGCGGGGAGAGCCCGCGCCGGGCGTTCGCCCGACCGGGCCGGAGGCCACACCGCCATCGGGAGTACCCCCCTCACCCCCACGCGAGGCGAAAGTGCGCTTCACCCCGCTATGGGGTGATATGAGGGTCAACATATGACGTTGACCCGAGGAGGCACTCCATGCGTGGAGCCACGCACGCCAGATGGGTCGCCTGCGCACTGGTCGTCGCCCTCGCGGCCACGGCCTGCGGCGGCGACGACAGCGCTACGGGGGGCGGCGGCGGCTCCGACGGCATCGTGACCTCGTCCTGGGGAGACCCGCAGAACCCGTTGGAGCCGGCCAACACCAACGAGGTCCAGGGCGGCAAGGTCCTCGACATGATCTTCCGAGGGCTCAAGCGCTACAACCCGGAGACCGGCGCGGCCGAGGACATGCTCGCCGAGTCGATCGAGACGGACGACTCGACCAACTTCACCATCACGCTCAAGGACGGCTGGACCTTCTCCAACGGAGAGGCGGTCACGGCGCAGTCCTTCGTCGACGCCTGGAACTACGGCGCGAACCTGGAGAACAACCAGCGCAACGCCTTCTTCTTCAGCGACATCGCGGGCTATGACGACGTTCATCCGGAGGAGGGCCAGCCCACCGCCGAGACCATGAGCGGACTGAAGGCCGTCGACGACAAGACCTTCACGGTCCAGCTCAGCGAGCAGTTCTCGACCTGGCCCGACACCCTCGGCTATGCCGCCTTCGCCCCGCTGCCCCGGGCGTTCTTCGACGACCACGACGCCTGGCTGGCCAAGCCGGTCGGCAACGGCCCGTACACCGTCGAGTCGTACCAGCGCGGCGCCAGGATGTCGCTGCGCCGCTGGGACGGCTACCCCGGCGAGGACAAGGCCCAGAACGGCGGCATCGATCTCAACGTCTACACAGACAACACCACCGCGTACACCGATCTGACCGCGGGCAATCTGGACCTCGTCGACGACATCCCCGCCTCCCAGCTGGCCAACGTCCAGGCAGATCTCGGCGACCGCTATATCAACACCCCCGCCGGCATCATCCAGACGCTCGCCTTCCCCTTCTATGACCCCGCGTGGAACACCGCCGACGGCGACAAGGTCCGCAAGGGCATCTCCCGGGCGATCAACCGCGAGCAGATCACCGAGACGATCTTCCAGAACACCCGCACCCCCGCCAAGGACTGGACCTCGCCCGTCCTCGGCGAGGAGGGCGGCTACCGGGACGATCTGTGCGGCGAGTTCTGCGAGTACGACCCGGACGCCGCCAAGAGCCTGATCGAGGAGGGCGGCGGACTGCCCGGCGGCCGGATGACGATCTCGTACAACGCCGACACCGGCTCGCACAAGGAGTGGGTCGACGCCGTCTGCAACAGCATCAACAACGCGCTCGGCAATGAACGGGCCTGTGTCGGCAACCCCATCGGCACCTTCGCCGACTTCCGCAACCAGATCACGCAGAGCCGGATGTCCGGGCCGTTCCGGGCCGGCTGGCAGATGGACTACCCGCTGATCCAGAACTTCCTGGAGCCGCTCTACTACACCAACGCCTCCTCCAACGACGGCAAGTGGAGCAATGAGCGCTTCGACGAACTCGTCGACCAGGCCAATGCCGAGAACGACATGGCCACGGCCGTCGACACCTTCATCCAGGCCGAGGAGATCGTCCGCGATGAGATGGCCGCCATTCCGCTCTGGTACCAGAACGGCAGCGCGGGCTACTCCGACCGCATCTCCAATGTGAAGCTCAACCCCTTCAGCGTCCCGGTCTACAACGAGATCACCGTCAACTGACCCGGATCCCCGCGGCCCGGCGCAGCCCGCGCGCCGGGCCGTCCCCCGTCCCCCGTCCCCCAGCCCCTGTCCCCGTGTCCGAGGAGCCCCGATGGGACGCTATGTGATCCGGCGTCTGCTGCAGATGATCCCGGTCTTCTTCGGCGCCACGCTGCTGATCTTTCTCATGGTCAATGTGATGGGCGACCCCATCGCGGGACTGTGCGGCGAACGGGCCTGCGACCCCGCCACCGAGGCCCAGCTGCGCCGGGAGTTCGGACTCGACAAGCCGCTCTGGCAGCAATACCTGACCTATATGGGGAACCTGTTCACCGGGGACTTCGGCACCGCGTTCAACGGCCAGCCGGTGATCGAGCTGATGGCCGACGCCTTCCCCGTCACCATCCGGCTCACTCTCGTCGCCATCGTCTTCGAGATCATCATCGGCATCAGCCTCGGCGTCGTCACCGGGCTGCGCCGCGGCCGCCCCGTCGACACCAGCGTTCTGGTCCTCACCCTGGTCGTGATCTCGGTCCCGACCTTTGTCACCGGTCTGCTGCTGCAGCTGCTGCTCGGCGTCAAATGGGACCTCATCCGGCCGGCGGTCTCCCCCGAGGCGCCGCTCGACGAGCTGATCCTCCCCGGGCTGGTTCTCGCCTCCGTCTCCCTCGCGTACGTCACCCGGCTCACCCGCACCTCCATCGCGGAGAACACCCGCTCCGACTATGTCCGCACCGCCAAGGCGAAGGGCCTGCCCCGACGACGGGTGATCAGCAAGCATCTGCTGCGGAACTCGCTGATCCCCGTGGTCACCTTCATCGGCACCGACATCGGCGCGCTGATGGGAGGGGCGATCGTCACCGAGCGCATCTTCAACATCCACGGTGTGGGCTTCCAGCTCTATCAGGGCATCGTGCGGCAGAGCAGCCAGACCGTCGTCGGCTTCGTCACCGTGCTGGTGCTCGTCTTCCTGCTGGCCAATCTGCTGGTCGACCTCCTGTACGCCGTACTCGACCCGAGGATCCGGTATGCCTGAGCAGCCACCGCAGCGGCCTGAGCGGCCGGAGTCACCGCGGCCGTCAGAGCACCCGAAGCTCCCTTACGACGATCACGAGGATCAGGCCATGGCCCCTACCGGCCAAGGCGGGGCGATGGACCTCGCGATGGACGAGGGCGAGACGCTGGAGAAGACCCCGGGCGGCCCGGAGGGCACCGGGCCGGCCGAGAAACCGCGCAGCCTCTGGTCCGACGCCTGGCGCGATCTGCGCCGCAACCCGGTCTTCATCATCTCCGGTCTGATCATTCTCTTTCTGATTTTCATCTCTCTATGGCCGTCGGCGATCGCTTCGGGCAGCCCCTTGGACTGCGATCTGTCCAAGGCCCAGCAGGGCTCCCAGCCCGGCCATCCCTTCGGCTTCAACGGACAGGGCTGCGACGTCTACACACGCGTCGTCTACGGAGCCCGTACGTCCGTCTCCGTCGGCATCCTCGCCACCCTCGGGGTCGCGCTGCTCGGCTCGGCGCTCGGCGGGCTCGCCGGCTTCTTCGGACGCGGCTGGGACGCTGCCCTGTCCCGGGTCGCCGACATCTTCTTCGGCATCCCGGTCGTCCTCGGCGGGCTTGTGCTGCTCTCCGTCGTCACCAGCTCCACCATCTGGCCGGTCATCGGCTTCATGGTGCTGCTCGGCTGGCCGCAGATCTCCCGTATCGCGCGCGGGTCGGTCATCACCGCCAAACAGAACGACTACGTCCAGGCGGCGCGGGCGCTCGGCGCGTCCAGCGGCCGGATGCTGCTGCGTCATATCGCGCCCAACGCCGTCGCTCCCGTGATCGTCGTGGCGACCATCGCGCTCGGCACGTATATCGCCCTGGAGGCCACCCTGTCGTACCTCGGCGTCGGACTGAAGCCGCCCACCGTCTCCTGGGGCATCGACATCTCGTCCGCGTCCCCGTACGTACGCAACGCGCCGCACATGCTGCTCTGGCCGGCCGGCGCGCTGGCGGTCACGGTGCTGGCGTTCATCATGCTCGGCGACGCGGTGCGCGACGCCCTCGACCCCAAGCTGCGCTGAGAGGCCGCCATGCTGCTCGAAGTACGCGATCTGCATGTGGAGTTCCGCACCCGTGACGGCGTGGCCAAGGCCGTCAACGGCGTGAACTACACCGTGGACGCGGGGGAGACGCTCGCCGTGCTCGGCGAGTCCGGCTCCGGCAAGTCCGTCACCGCGCAGGCCGTCATGGGCATCCTCGACATCCCGCCGGGGAAGATCGCCGGCGGCGAGATCCTCTTCAAGGGCCAGGACTTGCTGAAGCTCAAGGAGAACGAGCGGCGCAAGCTCCGCGGCTCCGGCATGGCCATGATCTTCCAGGACGCCCTCTCCGCGCTGAACCCCGTGCTGAGCGTGGGGGACCAGCTGGGCGAGATGTTCACCGTGCACCGCGGCCTGTCCCGCAAGGACGCGCGGGCGAAGGCGGTCGAGCTGATGGACCGGGTGCGCATCCCGGCGGCACGGGAGCGGGTGCGGCAGTATCCGCACCAGTTCTCCGGCGGTATGCGCCAGCGCATCATGATCGCGATGGCGCTGGCTCTGGAGCCGGATCTGATCATCGCGGATGAGCCGACCACCGCTCTGGATGTGACCGTGCAGGCGCAGGTGATGGATCTGCTCGCGGAGTTGCAGCGCGAGTACAACATGGGTCTGATTCTGATCACCCATGATCTGGGTGTGGTCGCGGATGTGGCCGACAAGATCGCGGTGATGTACGCGGGACGGATCGTGGAGACCGCCCCCGTCCATGACATCTACAAGGCCCCCGCCCATCCGTACACCCGCGGTCTGCTGGAGTCGATCCCGCGTCTGGACCAGAAGGGCCAGGAGCTGTACGCGATCAAGGGCCTGCCGCCCAATCTGATGCGCATCCCGCCGGGGTGCGCCTTCAATCCGCGCTGCCCGCTGGCCCGCGATGTGTGCCGTACCGACGAGCCGCCGCTGTACGAGGTCTCGAAGACCCGCAGAAGCGCCTGTCACTTCTGGGAGGAGGCCATCCGTGGCTGAGACCGTCGCCGAGGCGGCGGCCGGGACGGCGAAGCCGGGCGAGCCGATCCTTGAGGTCCGCGATCTCTACAAGCACTATCCGCTCACTCAGGGCATCCTCTTCAAGAAGCAGATCGGCGCGGTCAAGGCCGTCGACGGCGTGGATCTGGACCTGATGGCCGGCGAGACCCTCGGCGTCGTCGGCGAGTCCGGCTGCGGCAAGTCCACCCTCGCCAAGATGCTGGTCCAGCTCGAACAGCCCACTTCCGGGACCATCCGCTACAAGGGCGAGGACATCACCAGGCTGTCGGGGCGTGCGCTGAAGGCGGTGCGCCGCAATATCCAGATGGTGTTCCAGGACCCGTATACGTCGCTGAATCCGCGGATGACGGTCGGGGACATCATCGGGGAGCCGTTCGACATCCATCCGGAGGTGGCTCCCAAGGGCGACCGGCGGCGTCGGGTCCAGGAGCTGCTGGATGTGGTGGGTCTGAACCCGGAGTACATCAACCGCTATCCGCACCAGTTCTCCGGCGGCCAGCGCCAGCGCATCGGCATCGCCCGCGGGCTCGCCCTCAACCCCGAGATCATCGTCGCCGACGAGCCGGTCTCCGCACTCGACGTCAGCGTGCAGGCGCAGGTCATCAATCTCCTCGCCTCGCTGCAGAGCGAGTTCCACCTCTCGTATGTCTTCATCGCCCACGACCTGTCGATCGTGCGGCATATCTCCGACCGCGTCGGGGTCATGTACCTCGGCCGGATCGTGGAGCTCGGCCGCGACGACGAGATCTACGACCACCCCACCCACCCGTACACCCAGGCGCTGCTCTCCGCGGTCCCGGTGCCGGACCCGGAAGCACGCGAGCGCCGTGAGCGCATCATCCTCACCGGGGATGTCCCCTCACCCACCAACATCCCCTCCGGCTGCCGCTTCCGCACCCGCTGCTGGAAGGCCCAGCACCGCTGCGAGATCGAGGTCCCCCTGCTGACCGTCCCCCCACATCTGCGCCCCCTCGGCGGCCCCGTGCTGCACCCCTCGGCCTGCCACTTCGCCGAGGAGAAGCATGTGGTGCCCGGCGAGGAGAACGAGACGGGCGGCTCCTCGGGCGACAATCCCGGATGAATCAGAGCCAAACTCTTTAACGCGGCGGTAACTTGACCGCCGCAGCACCGATATACGAACACATCACGCTGTACGGCGTACGGCCGTGCGGGTGCCGTAGACCGGCCGGGCCCTCACCATGCGGGCCCGGCCGGTCGTCTCGCGCCCAGGCCCGCACCTGCCGGTGAACCGAACGTCGGCCGGAGCGGGCCTCGCGCCTGGGGTGGGCTGGTCAGCCGATCTTGGTGAGGGCGCCGCCGTGGTAGCGGACGGCGGGGTTCCAGAGGAGGAAGGATTCGATGCCGTTGTCGGCGGCGGCGCGGATCTGGGCGGCGACCTCCTTGTCGCCGTAGGAGACGCCGAGGGAGAAGTCCTGGATCCAGGGGATGATCTCGGTGCTGGTGTCCTTCGTCTGCTTGACGAAGTCGGCGAGGGACCGCTGGGTGATGTCATACGGCTGGGAGTTGGGGTTCGCCACGCCGTATTCGCCGGGGTTCCAGTGCGAGGGGTAGATCATGGGGGAGATGTAGTCGCTGACCTGGGCGAGTTTGTCGATGTTCTGCGCGATCTCGTGCGGCCGCGTGGTGGCGATGCCGTACACGGAGACGCCGAGGAAGGCCCCGTGCTCGTGCGTCAGCTGACGGGTTTCGCGGACCAGGGAGACGATGGAGTCCTCCGGGGAGGTGTCGCCCAGGCCGGGGAAGGACAGATTGCTCAGTTTGCCGTCCGGGCGGCGGATGTAGTCGTAGAGGATGTCATCGAAGCCGAGTTCGGCGGCCTCGGCCGCCAGATCGAGGTGGTACTGGCGCACCTCGTCGTTGGCGAAGTTGGTGAAGGACAGCGCCCCGTAGTTGGAGGCGGCTCCGTAGGGCTGGCCGTCCGGCGTCTGCACGACCCGCTCCCGCTTGCCCTCCTGCCATGAGGCGCGGGCGAGGATGGGGTCGCGGAAGGCCACGATGCGGCCGACAACCTTGCCGCCCGCCTTGTGTATCTCCTTGATCGCCTGCTTGGCGTCGTAGTAGCCCTTGGCCGCGCCCGTCTTCTTGGCCAGCGGCACCTGTGAGGCGTAGCCGATCTCGCCCAGCTCGTCCTTGATGTCCAGCTGTACGGCGTTGAGCTTGCCCTCCCGGAGCAGCTTCAGCACCGGCTCGCGCAGCTGGTCGGAGGCCCAGCCGTGCGAGCTGACGTGCGCGGCGCGCAGCAGCGGCCGCCGTACCGACACCCTTGCCTCCTCCTCTGCGGTGTTCCCCGCCGCGTCGGTCGCGACGACGGCGATGCCGCCGGAGGCCGTGCGCAGGTCGACGGAGAACGAGCCGTCGGGCCCGAGCTTCACCGGCCTTCCGCCAGCCGTCACCTCAGCGGCGCCCTTCGCCGTGCCCTCGACGGTGACGGGGCCGCTCAGGCTGTCGGCCTCGGCGTCGGCCAGGGTCAGCTCCGGCGGCGTGGTGTCCACGGTGAAGCTGCGGTTCAGCTCGCGGGAGCCGAAGGGGAAGCCGCCGTCCCCGACCACGCGCAGCCGGTACTCGCCGTCCGGCAGGGAACCCGGCAGCAGCCGCAGCTCGCCGTCGGCCCACTGGGTCCTGACCGCACTGCCGTTGAGGGTGACCTTTGCGCCCTTGAGAGCCGAGGCGTCGCCCGCGGTCACGGACAGCGGGTCGCCGCGGTGCGTCTCGGCGTTGAGCACGCCGCCGTCCGGCAGACCGCGCACCCTGAACTCCGGGTCGCTGAGCGCCCGTACCAGGAACACCGTGCCGACGGCCAGCCCCGCCGCCACTATGGCCACCAGAAGGGTGACGATCAGTTTCCGCGGGGATCGTCCACCGGAGGAGGTCGGGGTCTGCCGGCTGAGCCACATAGGCGCTCATCCCTTCAAGGAGGTCACGTGCGACGCTGCGTTCTCCCCATCGCTGTTGTGGGCATGGCCGTTCTCGCGGTCTCGTGCGCCGGTTCGGAAGGCGGTACGCCGAAGTCAGCGGAATCAAAGACCACCGGCTCTGGGCAGGATTCCCGTTCCAGGAACGCGGAATCCCCGTCGCGGCCGCCGTCTCCCGAGAGCGTGGCAGCCGATGAGCTGGGATTTGTACCGGTGCTGATGTACCACCAGATCGTCCCTGAGCCCCAAGGGGTGTACGACCGCAACCCGGACGACTTCCGAGCCGAGCTGGAACGGCTCGCCCGGGAGAAGTACGTACCGGTCACCGCGGCCGCATACAGCACCGGCACCATGGATCTGCCCGCAGGCACCCACCCCGTCGTCCTCACCTTCGACGACTCCAGCGACAGCCAGCTGAGGCTCGGCGCCGACGGCGAGCCCGTCGCAGACTGCGCCGTCGGCATCCTGCGGGACGTCGCCGCCCGGCACGACGGCTTCCGCCCAGTGGCGACGTTCTTCGTCAACGGCGATCCGTTCCCCGCGACCGGCGGCGGCAAGGCACTCGCGTGGCTGCACGCCAACGGCTTTGAGATCGGCAACCACACCCTGAACCACGCCAAGCTCAGCGCGCTGACGGGCGGCGGGGTCCAGCGGGAGATCGCGGCCAACCAGAAGGCGATCGCCGACGCCGCGCCCGGCATCCGGGTCGTGTCCATGGGGCTGCCCTTCGGCATCCAGCCCGATCCGGCGCGGCTGGCCCTGGCGGGCAGCCACGACGGGGTCTCCTACCGGCACCACGGCGCGTATCTCGTCGGGGCGAACCCGGCGCCCTCCCCGTATGCCGCGTCGTTCGACCCGGTCGGGATTCCGCGGATCCGGTCGGCGGGGCCGAACGCCGAGGACGCGGAGTTCGGGTCGTCGCGTTGGCTGGACAAGCTGGCGGACGGGACCGTGCGGCGGTACACGTCGGACGGCGATCCGGAGCGGGTCTCCTATCCGGAGGGGGGCCGGGGCGAGGTGGCCGGGGAGCATCGGGAGCGGGCCCGGCCGTATTAGGGCGTGCGCGGTTGGTCTTTCCCCTCCCCGCCCCTTCCCGTAACTGGGGCTCCGCCCCAGACCCCCGGTTTCCCGGGGGCTCCGCCCCCGGACCCCCGCGCCTCAATCGCCGGCGAGGCTGGATGTGCTGGCTCCCGCGCCTCAATCGCCGGCGGGGCTCATTCTGAGGTAGCTGGGGGAGATTGAGGACACGGCCGAAGGCCGTACCGGGGGGCCGGGGGCGGAGCCCCAGTTTTGCGGAAGCGCTCAGCCCAGCGAACGCTTCAGGAAGTCCACCTGGAGCAGCAGCAGGTTCTCCGCGATCTGTTCCTGCGGGGTCATATGCGTCACCCCGCTCAGCGGCAGCACCTCATGCGGGCGGCCCGCGGCCAGCAGGGCCGAGGAGAGGCGGAGGGTGTGCGCCATGACGACATTGTCGTCGGCGAGGCCGTGGATGATCATCAGGGGGCGGGCGGGGGAGGCCGGCGTGACCAGGTCGCCGGTCTCCGTCACCAGGGAACTCGCCGTGTAGACCTCCGGCTGCCGCGCAGGGTCGCCGAGGTACCGCTCCGTGTAGTGGGTGTCGTACAGCCGCAGGTCGGTCACCGGCGCGCCGGCGATCGCGGCGTGGAAGACGTCGGGGCGGCGCAGTGCCGCGAGGGCGGCGAGATAGCCGCCGTACGACCAGCCGCGGATCGCCACCCGGCCCAGATCGAGCGGAAAGGCCCCGGCGAGGGAGTGCAGGGCCTCGATCTGGTCGTCGAGGGTGAGCGTGAAGTCGTCGCGGATCGCCTTCTCCCAGGCGGGGGAGCGGCCGGGCGTGCCGCGGCCGTCCGCGACGATCACGGCGAAGCCCTGGTCGGCGAACCACTGGGACGTCAGATGCGGGTTGTGCGCCGCGTACACCCGCTGGCCGTGCGGGCCGCCGTACGGGTCCATCAGCACCGGCAGCGGACCATCCGACTCCGTATAGCCCTCCGGCAGCAGCACGGCGGCCGGAATCCGCTGCCTGCCCGCCGCGCACAGCCGCGGCCGGGCCGTCAGCAGCGGCTCCTCCGCGAACGAGGCGACGGTCGCGACCGGCTTGCCGTCCCGCAGCACCTGCACGCTCGTCCCGCTGACCTCCGGGCGGGCGGACGCGAGCACCGTCACCTCGCCGGAGCGCGTCGCCGTATGCACCCCGGGCCCCTCCGAGATCCGCTCCACGCCCAGCTCATTGACCCGGTAGACATGGATCTCGCCGATCTCGGGCTCCGCCGCCTCCTCGCCCGCCGCGGCGGACACCAGCACATCGCCCTCGCCGATGTCGAGCACCGCCCGCAGCTGCAGCTGGGCCCCGGTCAGCGCCCGGTCGCCCACGGCCAGCACCCGCGCCCCGCCCTCGTCGGCGATCCGCACCAGCCGCCCGTCCGGGGCCCAGGCGGGCACGCCGGGGAAGAGATCCAGCCACACCGGGTCCTCGTCCACATGGACCGTACGGGTCTGACCCGACTCGGTGTCCACGGCCAGGCACAGCTGGGTGCGCTGGTCCCGCGCCTGCACCAGCAGCAGCGGCGCGCCCGCCGCCGACCAGTGCACCCGGGCCAGATACGGGTAGCGCTCCCGGTCCCAGCCCACCTCTGTGCGCTCGCCGTCCAGCCCGACGAGGAAGAGGCGGACCTCGGCGTTGGGGGTTCCGGCCGCCGGATAAGCCAGTTGCGAAGGCTCCCGGTCCGGGTGGGCCGGGTCGGAGATCCACCACCGCCGTACGGGCCGCTCGTCGACCCGCGCCACCAGCAGCCGGTCCGAATCGGGGCTCCACCAGAAGCCGCGCGAACGCCCCATCTCCTCGGCCGCGATGAACTCCGCCAGACCGTAGGAGACATGCTCGTCCTCCGGTTCCGCCAGCGCCCGGTCCCCGTCCCCCTCCGCGCCCGTCACCCGCAGCGCGCCCCCGGCCGCATACGCGATACGGCGGCCGTCGGGCGAGGGCCGCGGGTCGATCACGGGCCCGGGCGCGGGCAGCTCGCGTGCGGTGCCGGCCCGCAGCTCGGCCGTGAACAGCCGGCCCGACAGCGCGAACGCGGCCAGCTCGCACGCCTCGTCCACCGCATAGGCGACGATCCCCGCCGAGCCCTCACGGCTGCGTTCCCGGCGCGCCCGCTCCTGGTCCGAAAGCTCCTCCGCCGCCCCGGCGAGCAGCGCCTGAGGGTCCGCGGCGACCCGCTCCCGCGGGGCGCCCTCCGGTGCGCCGCCGCCCGGCCCTGCCAGATCCAGCACCCACAGCCGCCCCGCGCGGTCCGTCCCGGAAGCCGAGCGGATGAAGACCACACGAGCGCCGTCCGGCGACACGGTGAAGGAACGCGGCGCCCCGAGTGTGAAGCGCTGGGTCCTGGCGTACTGGCGCGGGAACGAGGGCTGCCGCTGCGAGGTCTGTCGCTGCGAGGTCTGCTTCGAGGTCATGCGCACGAACCTAGCGGTCGTGCGCCCCCATGTGCTGCCGTGCACCAAGCGATGTTCAGGCACGGATAGTTATGATCCGTAGCGCAAGGTGGGTATGACTCCTCTGGCATGTGCCCCGGCATGTGCGGACCGCCCGTTCCCATCCCGCGTCCCAACCGAATGCCGACTGAATCTCTGTGGATCTATGGAGGTGAACCGCCGTGGCACTCTCGATTTCGGCGGTGGTGCTGCTGGCGATCGTCGTCTTCCTGCTCATCCGGAAGTCCGGGCTCAAGGGAGGGCATGCGGCGGTCTGCGTGTTGCTCGGGTTCTATCTGGCCAGCTCGTCCATTGCGCCGACCATCAACGAGCTGACGACGAACGTGGCGGGGATGATCGGCAGCTTCAAGTTCTAGGGCTTCAAGTTCTGGGGAGGACACGCTCTAGGCTTGCCGTATGAAGGAGCTGCCCGCCCGCCGTCTGCTGCTGGTGCACGCCCACCCGGACGACGAGTCGATCAACAACGGCGCGACGATGGCCCGGTATGCGGCCGAGGGCGCCCACATCACCCTGGTGACCTGCACCATGGGGGAGGAGGGCGAGGTCATTCCCGGTGATCTCGCCCATCTCGCCCCGGACCGGGACGACCGGCTGGGACCGTATCGCGCCGGTGAACTGGCCGCCGCGATGAAGGAGCTGGGGGTCGACGACCACCGCTTTCTCGGCGGGGCGGGCCGGTTCCGCGACTCCGGGATGATGGGCCTGCCGCAGAACCGCCGGGCGGGCGCCTTCTGGAACACCGAGGTGGACGAGGCCGCGCCGTATCTGGTCGAGGTGATCCGCTCCGTACGGCCCCAGGTGATGATCACCTACGACCCCCGGGGCGGCTATGGTCACCCGGACCACATCCAGGCACACCGGGTCGCCATGCGCTCCGCGGAACTGGCCGGCGAGCGGGCCTTCCGGCGGGACCTCGGCGATCCGCACACCATCGCCAAGATCTACTGGAACCGGGTGCCGCGGTCGGCCGCGGAGGAGGGTTTCGCCCGGCTGCGGAAGACCGCCGCGGGCTCCTTTCCCGGCGTCGCGGACATCGCTGACATTCCCGGTGTGGTGGATGACTCCGAGATCACGGCGGAGATCGACGGTTCGGCGTATGCGGAGCGGAAGGCCGCGGCCATGCGCGCCCATGCCACGCAAATCGCCGTCGACGGGCCGTTCTTCGCCCTCTCCAACGACCTCGGGCAGCCGATCTTCACGACCGAGTGCTACCAACTGGCCGTGGGGGAGCCGGGCGCGCCCGCGGGGGAGCGGGAGCGGGATCTGTTCGCGGGGGTCGCGCTGTGATCGCCTTCAACCCCGCGCGGATCGCTCTGTACGCCGCGCTCTTCCTGCTCGGCCTGGCAGTCGGCATCGCCGGGTCGCTGGTCCAAGGGGGCTGGTTCCCGGGCGGCTTGCTGCTCGCCCTCCTCGGCTCGGGCGGGCTCTTCTACGGCGCGGCCCGGGCGACCGGGACCCAGCTGGGGACCCTGGTGGCCGGGGGCGGCTGGCTGCTGGCCATCCTGCTGCTCAACCTCGGGCGGCCGGAGGGCGACGGCGCGTTCACCGCGGGTCTCAGCCCGCTGGTCTTCATGCTCGGGGGGATGGTTCTCGCTGTGATGTGCGCCACCCTGACGCGTCCGGCGCAACCGGGCGGCGGAGCCTCCCGACTTGGCAAGTAGCCGCGGTGCAGCCCAGAGCAGCCGCAGAGTAGCCACAAATCGAGACGAGGCCGACCGAGACCGCACCCCAGCGCAGTCCGGGGACGGCAGGCCCTTATGGTGGGTCGCCCCCGGGGGACGGAAGGGCTGCCGAGACGACCGTGCCCGTACGGTCTGCGGTTTGTCGCTTTCCCCAAGGAGCGGGGTGTGATGGCTGCGACGGCCAGTATGGTGGTGCGCGCCGCCGAGCCGCCCGCAGCAGCAGCGAACCAGTAAGAACGGGCGGCGGAGCCAACCGGGAGAACCTGCTTTGAGTCGTGAAACTGACAGTTCGTCCTCCGGCCCCCAGCGGGGCGGTGGAGCCGCGTACCCCTCGGGCACACCGCCGTACGGAACGCCGAATCAGGGGGCGGGCGGCGCGGCCCCCGAGCCGCAGCCCCAGCCGGACGAGCCCAAGACCGAGACGACGCTGACGACGCGCATCCGGATCAACATCCCCGGTTCACGGCCCATCCCGCCGGTCGTCATGCGCACCCCGGTCTCCAGCGCGGACGCCTCGTCAGCCCCCGCCGAGCGCGAGGGCGAGGGCGGGAGTGAGAGCGAGCGCACGGGCGGCATGGCGCGGCCGGCGGCGTCGCCCGCGCCGTCGAGGCAGCCTGAGCCGTCGGCCGCTGCTCCCGCCCCTGCTCCCGCCCCTGAGTCTCCGGTGGAGGAGCGGAAGCCCGCGACCAGCGACTGGTTCGCTCCGCGCAAGCCGGCCAGTCCGGCTCCTTCTCCTGCGCCCGCTCCTGCCCCCGCGCCGGGGGCGCCGTCCGCCGGACCCGGCGCGGGCATGCCGTTCTTCTCGGACGGCCCGCAGACCGACGCCGACCGGGCCGGGCAGCCGCAGGGCGTCCGCCCGCCCGGTGTGCCGGGCGCACCCGGCGGCCCCGACGGCCCGACGGCCGGCCCCGCCATGGGCAGCATGCCGCTCGGTCCTAGTCCCGGCGGCCCCGGCGTCGGCGGCCCTGGTGCGCCGGGCGGACCGCGTACGGCCGGTCCCGGAGCAGCCCGTCCCGGTGCGGGCGGCCCCGGTGCGAGCGCCCCTGCCGGTCCGGGCACTCCCGGCGGTCCCGGCGGGGGGCCGGTCGGCCCGCCCCGGATGTCCGACGACACAACGGTGCTGACCCCGCAGCACCCGCCGTACCCAGACCAATCCGACCAATCTGACCAATCCGCACAGGCGCGGGCGCGCCAGTCGGCCCCGGCGGGGGGCCATGTCTCCGGCGACACCCTCACCAGCGGCATCCCGGTCGTTCCCCCCGCCGAACCGCGCTCGCCCTACCCGGGGTTCGACGGCCCGCAGACGGCCCTCAACTCGACCAGCCACGACGACGCGGACTTCTCCGCGCCGGAGTACCCGGCCGGCCCCGGTACGCCGGGAGGCCCCGCCGCCCCCGGCCCGGCGGACAAGGCTCAGCCCGCGCCCGCCCCGCGCCCGGCCCCCGCCAAGAAGGGCCGCTCCAAGCTGGTGCTCGCGGGAGCGGGCGCGGTCGGCCTGCTCGGCGTCGCCTACGGCGCGGGCCTGCTGCTGAACCACTCCGACGTGCCGAAGCGGACCACCGTCCTCAATGTCGACATCGGCGGCGGCACCAAGGAAGAGGCCGTCAACAAGCTCGACGCCGCACTCGGCAAGCGCGCCGCGACACCGCTGAAGCTGTCGGTGGGCGGCAAGCAGACGGAACTCGCCCCGGACAAGGCGGGTCTCTCCCTGGACAGCCAGGCCACGGTCCGCGCCGCCGCGGGCAGCGACTACAACCCCGTATCGGTGATCGGCTCCCTCTTCGGCGGCGAGCGGGTCGCGGAACCGGTGATCGTCGTCGACGCGGAGAAGCTCAGCGTCGCCCTCGCCGACCTGGCCGGCGCCTCCGGCACCGCCACCGAGGCCACCATCAAGTTCACTCCCGGCAAGGCGGTCCCGGTCCCCGGCAAGGCCGGCCAGGCCATCGACGTGGCCCGTGCCATGACCTCCGTCAAGGACGCCTACCGCACCCAGGTCGAGACGGGCCGGCCGAACGTCGTCGAACTCCCCGTCACCACCCGCCAGCCCACCATCACCCAGGCGGAGCTCGACCGGGCGATGAAGGAGTTCGCCGAGCCCGCGATGTCGGGGCTGATCACCATCAAGGCCGGTCCCAAGTCGATCCAGTTCGGCCCGCAGCGCTCACTGCCGCGCATCCTGTCGATGAAGCCGGTCGAGGGCAGACTGGTCGAGGTCTACGACAAGAAGGCCATCGACGAACTGCTCGAAGGCGTCTTCGACGGCATTGCCATCACCAAGGCGGACGGCAAGCAGCACCAGGTCTCCGCGGACGACGTCGCCCAGGCGATGCAGGGCGCGCTCCTCGGCAAGACCCCGGCCGAGCGCACGGCGGTCATCGACCTCAACCCGAGCTGACATCACGCGGCACGCCGCGGCACGCCGGGGAGCGCCGCTCGCGCCCCGCTCCCCGGCGTCGACCGGCTCGGACAGCTCGCCGCCGGTCAGTTGAGCATCGCCCTGGCGGCCTGCGCGCGTCTTCTGATCGCGTCCGCCGTGCCCGGTTCCGCCGGGGCCACGATGTCCGCGTACGCGTCCATCTCCGCCGCCCCCGCCAGGAAGTCCCCGCGCTGGACGAGGAGCTGGGCGTGATCGAAGCGGAGGCGGGCGGGGTGGGAGGGGAGCAGCAGGGCGAGCTCGACGGCCCACAGCGCGACCTCGGAGTGCTCCGGGCGCGCGGCAGCCCAGGCGCGGATGTTGTTCAGGATGCGCAGCACCGTCTCCCGGGGGTCGGCCGGCCGCAGCATCGAGGGGTCGAGCGGCGCGCCCGTCGCCCCGGCGACCAGCAGCTCCGCATCGGTCCCCGTCAGCACGCGGCCGCCGGCGAAGGGGTCAGCCAGCACCTGTTCAGCCGTTTCGTCAGGTGCGCCGAAGCCGACGACATAGTGGCCGGGGAGCGCCACCCCGTACACGGGCGCGCCCGCCCGGCGGGCGACCTCGACCCAGACGACCGAGAGCAGGATCGGCAGTCCCCGGCGGCGCCGCAGCACCTCGTGCAGCAGGGACGACTCCAGCCGCTGGTAGTCCGCGGGCGCGCCGTGGAAACCGCAGCGGCCGCCCAGCAGCTCCGCCAGCGCGAAAGCCCAGGCGCGCGGCGTGCGCAGCCCGTACGGCAGCAGCCCGGCGAGCCGGTCCAGCTCCATCTGGGCCGCGTCCTGGCCCGCCTCGTCCAGCGAAGCGTCCGCCTCCGCGCCGATCAGCAGGCAGAGCAGGGCCAGGTCGGGGCGTTCCGACCTGGCTTCCTCGGCGAACCGGCGACGCCGCTCCGAGGCGGATTCGTCGTGCATATGCGATGGGTACCCGCTCATGACGACTGTCCGCCGCTCACGCCGGCCGGAAGTGGTGGTAGCGGTGGTGGGGCACGAATCCCATCGCCTCGTACAGCGCCCGCGCGCCCCCGTTGTCCTCCTCCACCTGGAGCCAGGCGGCGGACGCGCCCTCGTCGAGCGCCCGCCGGGCCAGCGCGGCCATCACCGCCGTCGCCAGGCCCTCACGCCGCCGCGCCGGGTCCACCTCGACGGCCATAAAGCCCGCCCAGCGGCCGTCGACGACGCAGCGGCCGATGGCCGCGGGCGGGCCGCCGGCCGCGGCGGGCACGGTGGCGAACCACACCGAGGGGCCGCTGGCGAGCACCTTCAGCACATGCGGGCCGGGCCGCCCCGTGCGCTGGTAACGGGCCAGCCAGGCGTCGTCGGCGGTACGGGACAGAAGGACGCGGTCCGCGAGGGGCGCGAGGGGCGCGGGGGCGTCCGCCACCGGCGCGAGCGCCGCGATGCGCACCTCCGCGGTGACCTCGCGCTCCCAGCCGTGCGCTTCGAGTGCCGCGCACAGCTCCTCCTGGGCGCCCGCCGCCCCGGTCGCGGCCTGGACGAAGGCGGGCAGCCCGCGCTCCGCGTACCAGTCGCGCACCCGCCGGAGGGCCTCGCCCAGCGGAAGGCCGGGGTCGCCGAGCGGCAGCACGGAGTTCGCGCGCCGGGTGAACCCGGATGCCGCACGCAGCTCCCATCCGCCCAGGCGCTCGCTCTCCACCGGCTGCCAGGCGCGCGCCGTCACCCGTGCGAGTTCTTCGAAGTCCGCCGCGGGACCGCGCCGCCGGGCCGGCGCGGCGGGCACCACCTTGGCCGCGACCAGCGACGATTCCGGGATATGGACGCTGTCACCGGTCCGCTCTGTGATCACCAGCACACCTTCGTTCCAGGATGCGAGAACGCCGATCGTGTCGGTGAATCGCTCACCCTCCGCTTCCGATCCGGTCATACGCCGGATTGATACCCGTTTGCCCACATCAGAAGGTGTAATACGGACCTCGAGGCGTCCGCCCGCAGTGAATTCCACAGCTCTCCGAGCCCCTCCTGTTCGGATCGTCCCCAAGAACGGAGATACTAGGGGCGGGCATCGACGACGCCGCGCTCCCGCGCAAAGCCAGCCCTACCGAGGAGGAACGACAGCGTGACCTACGTCATCGCGCAGCCTTGTGTCGACGTCAAGGACAAGGCGTGCATCGAGGAGTGCCCCGTCGACTGCATCTACGAGGGCTCCCGGTCCTTGTACATCCACCCGGACGAATGCGTCGACTGCGGGGCCTGTGAGCCGGTCTGCCCGGTAGAGGCGATCTTCTACGAGGATGACACCCCGGAGGAGTGGAAGGACTACTACAAGGCGAACGTCGAGTTCTTTGACGAGCTCGGCTCGCCCGGCGGCGCCTCCAAGCTCGGGCTGATCGAGCGCGACCACCCCTTCATCGCCGCCCTGCCGCCGCAGAACCAGTAGCCGACGGCCCGCAGGCGCGCGCCCCCGGTCCCGTACGGTTCGTCGTCCGTACGGGACCGAAGCGTTTTACGTACGCGTACGAGAAAGAGACGACCGTGTCCGCAGCTTCCGCAGCTTCTTCAGTCTCCGCCCGTCTGCCCGTCTTCCCCTGGGACAAGCTTGAGCCGTACAAGGCGACGGCCGCGGCGCATCCCGACGGCATCGTGGACCTCTCCGTGGGCACGCCCGTCGACCCCGTCCCCGAGGTGATCCAGAAAGCGCTCGTCGACGCCGCGGACTCCCCGGGCTATCCGACCGTGTGGGGCACCGAGCGGCTGCGGGACGCCCTGGTGGGGTGGACCGGGCGCAGGCTCGGCGCGGTCGCGATGGGGCATGCGAATGTGCTGCCGGTGGTCGGCTCCAAGGAACTGGTGGCCTGGCTGCCCACCCAGCTCGGCCTGGGCTCCGGGGACCGGGTCGGCTACCCCCGGCTGGCCTATCCGACGTACGAGGTGGGCGCACGGCTGGCCCGCGCGGAGCCCGTCGTCTACGACGACCCGACCGAGCTGGACCCGGCCGGTCTGAGGCTGCTCTGGCTGAACTCCCCGTCCAACCCCACCGGCCGGGTGCTGGCCAAGGACGAGCTGACCCGCATCGTCGCCTGGGCGCGCGAGCACGGCGTGCTGGTCTTCAGCGACGAGTGCTATCTGGAACTCGGCTGGGAGGCCGACCCGGTCTCGGTGCTGCATCCGGACGTCTGCGGCGGTTCGTACGAGGGAGTCGTCGCCGTCCACTCCCTCTCCAAGCGCTCGAACCTGGCCGGCTACCGCGCCGCGTTCCTCGCGGGCGACCCGGCCGTACTCGGCGAGCTGCTGCAGATCCGCAAGCACGGCGGGATGATGACCCCCGCGCCCGTCCAGGCCGCCGCGGTCGCGGCGCTCGGCGACGAGGCGCATGTCGTACAGCAGCGCGCCCGGTACGCGGCCCGGCGCGCGGCGCTGCGCGGGGCGCTGGAGGCGTACGGCTTCCGCATCGAGCACAGCGAGGCCAGCCTCTATCTGTGGGCGACCCGTGACGAGCCCTGCTGGGAGACCGTGGCGCGGCTGGCGGAGCGCGGGATTCTGGTCGCTCCCGGGGACTTCTACGGTCCGGCGGGAGAGCGTTTCGTACGCGTCGCGTTCACGGCGACGGATGAGCGCGTCGAGGCGGCGGTCAAGCGGCTGGCGTGAACGTACGGCTGGCGTGAACGTACGGCTGGCGTGAAGGTACGGCTGGCGTGACCGTGAAGACCGTACGGCCGGTGTGAGCATGCGATACGCGGAGGGCCCCGGGGACATGGTGTTCCCGGGGCCCTCCGCGTGAGGTGCGGCTGAGGTGGGCGGTCAGCCGAGGGGCACGCCTGTGGGCAGGCCGCCGATCAGACCGCCGCCGCCGACCGCTCCGGCCGGGACGGCCTCGGACGCGGTGCCGGCGGTCTTGCCGGCGACCTCGCCCGTGGTGGCCGCGGCGTCGCCGACGGCCTCCTGAGCGGCCGGCACGGTGGCGTTGCCCGCCTGACCGACGACGGATCCGGCGGCCGGGACGGCGCCCTGGACCGCGTCGCCGCCCACCTCGCCCACCAGGGCGGTGCTCTGCTGGGCGCCACCGTCGAGGGTGCCGGCCGCGCTGCTCGCGTCGAGGGCGGTCAGACCGCCGGCCGCCGGAAGCTGCGGGGCCTCCAGGGCGCTTGCGGAGCCGGCCGCACCGACCACGGGGGCTGCGCCCGCCGCGACCAGCAGCGCGGCACGGGCGATCCGGCGGGTCAGGGGGAGGGACATGATGCTCCTTGAAACGAAGAGGACGTTTGGGGTGGTGCCTGCCCTTGGCTTTCCGGTGCGGGCCCCGCTTCGGTGGCCCGGCGGTCCGGCGCCTCGGACGCTGTGACAACCGCCGGAAGGGGCGGGGAAGTTGCGGCGAGGGATGGTAAAGAGTTGGTAATACGTCGCATTATCGGCTACGGATAAAAACGGGCAAACATTCCATTGCGCAATGGGCTGCCGGACCGTTACTTCCCTGGTGGCGCAAGGGGGGTGGGGGGCTGTCTCCACAAGCGCGAACGGCTGCGCGGCACATCGTCCGGATGTGGCCGGAGTGCCTCCTTCGAGGGACTCGGCGGACGGCCGTGCGAGTCGGGGAGAGGGGCGCGCAGAGGGGCGCACCTGACCCGTGTGAGCTGTGCGGAGTTCTGCGCTCCGTGTGCTGTCAGGGCGCGGCGAGACGGATGCGGACCTCCGCCGCGGCGGCGGAGTCGGATGCCCCGGCTGATCCGGATGCCCCCGAGCCTTCGGCGGCCTTCGGCTTCTCCCGGCGCCAGCCCTCGTCCGACGCGGTCGCGCTCCACACCCGGCCGCCGTACGAGACGCGGTCGATGCCGAGGTCGTCGGCGCGTGCCACCGCCCAGTGGGCCAGCTCCCAGCCGCGGTCCGCCGTCCGGACGCGCTCCGTCCCCGCCGTGGCCGGCACCGGCACGGACACCTCAAGCGGGGAGGGGGCCCCAGCGCGTCCCGCGCCGCCCTCCTGGCCCTCCTGGCCCTCCTGGCCCGGCTGGTCGGGCAGCACCTCGCGGCCGAAGGCCCGCACCAGCTCCGACCGCAGCTTCCCCGGATCGGCCGTGTCCTGCTCCGCCGCGCCGGGCACTTCGCGGCTCTCGCAGGTCAGGGAGGCGGCGGAGCGGCCGGTCAGCGCCGAGGCCAGCAGCGTGGCGTCCGGCTCGTGCTTCGCGTACGCCTGAGGGAAGCCGCTGCGCTGCACCCGCTGCGCGGCGACCGTCAGCGGCAGCCGCGAGTACCCCGGAACCTCGGCCAGATGGTCGTAGAACTTCCCCGAGGCGTACACCGGGTCCAGGATCTGCCGCGGTGTGCCCCAGCCCTGGGAGGGGCGCTGCTGGAAGAGTCCCAGCGAGTCACGGTCGCCGTGGCTGATGTTGCGCAGCCCCGACTCCTGCAGCGCGGTGGCCAGTGCGATGGTCACCGCGCGCTCCGGCATGCCGCGGGTCGTGCCGACCGCCGAGATCGTCGCGGCGTTCGACGCCTGCTCCGCACTCAGTTCATACGACGGCCCGTCGCCCTCGGGCCCTCGCACCGTGCAGCGCGGGACCGCCCGGCCGCCCGATGCGTACTGCGCCACGACATAGCCGACCAGCGCCAGCAGCACGGCGAACGCGGCCCCGTGGCGCAGCAGACGGCCGCGCCGCACCCGGGGGGCGGCGGAGGAGGAGGCGGACTCGGACACGGGCCCACCGTACTGGAGCCCGCGTTATGGTCAGACCTATGCCCGACAGCAGCCCCGTGACCAGCTCCGCCACCAGCTCCGCGACCAACCCCGCGACCAGTCCTGCCGCCTCGGCGGTCGCCGCTCCCGCCGGCACCGTGCCCGCGGACGTCGCGCCCGCGCTCGACCTAGCCCTCGACGGCCCGGCGCTCACCGCCGCCCTCGTCGACTTCCCGTCCGTCAGCGGCACCGAGAAGCCCCTCGCCGACGCGATCGAGAGCGCTCTGCGCACCCTGCCCCATCTGACCGTCGACCGGCACGGCAACAACGTCGTCGCACGCACGCACCTGGGCCGCGCCGAGCGGGTCGTGCTCGCCGGGCACATCGACACCGTGCCCATCGCCGGCAACGTCCCCTCGCGGCTCGACGAGGACGGCGTCCTGTGGGGCTGCGGCACCAGCGACATGAAGTCCGGCGTCGCCGTGCAGCTGCGGATCGCCGCGACCGTGCCCGCACCCAACCGCGACCTCACCTTCGTCTTCTACGACAACGAGGAGGTCGCAGCTCACCTCAACGGCCTCGGGCATGTGGCCGAGGCCCACCCCGACTGGCTGAAGGGCGACTTCGCCGTGCTGCTCGAACCGTCCGACGCCCAGGTCGAAGGCGGCTGCCAGGGCACGCTCCGGGTCCATCTGCGGACCAAGGGGGAGCGGGCGCACTCGGCGCGCGCCTGGATGGGGTCCAACGCGATCCACGCCGCCGCGCCAGTCCTGGCCCGGCTGGCCGCGTACGAGCCGCGGCGGCCCGTGATCGACGGGCTGGAGTACCGGGAAGGGCTCAACGCCGTGGGCATCGAGGCGGGTGTGGCGACCAATGTCATCCCCGACGAATGCACCGTCGTCGTCAACTACCGCTATGCGCCGGACCGCTCCATGGCAGAGGCCGAGGCCCATGTGCGCGAGATCTTCGCCGACTGCGTCGACGAGATCGCGGTGGACGACCACACCGGCGGGGCGCTGCCGGGGCTGTCCCACCCGGCCGCCGCCGCGTTCATGGCGGCCGTCGGCGGGACCGCGCAGCCGAAGTTCGGCTGGACGGACGTATCCCGCTTCAGCGCGCTCGGCGTGCCCGCGGTGAATTACGGTCCGGGCAACGCGCTGCTCGCGCACAAGCGCGACGAACGTGTCGAGGTGGACAGGATCAGGCACTGTGAGGAGCGGCTGCGGGAGTGGCTCACCGCATGATCGCCCGGATGGCGATCCCTGGTATTTCGCATGTCGTAACGTTCCGCGACCTACCCTGAGCCCAGGCACATAGCACGTCGATGTTCAGCGGAGGGAGCAGGTCATGAGCAACTCCGAGGGTTTGCGGGCTCTGGAGGAGCAGCGGCTGGGGCCGGTGCTGCGCCGCAGGGAACAGGTGCAGCCCGGCACCACGGACCAGCGACTGCTGGACACCGAGGGCGACTCCCAGTGGGTGCACACCGACCCGTGGCGGGTGATGCGCATCCAGTCGGAGTTCGTCGAGGGCTTCGGCGCGCTCGCCGAACTGCCCAGCGCCATCAGCGTCTTCGGCTCCGCCAGAACCCGGCCCGGCACCCCCGAGTACGAGTCCGGCGTCGCCCTCGGCAAGGCGCTCGTCGAAGCGGGCTTCGCCGTCATCACGGGCGGCGGCCCGGGCGCGATGGAGGCGGCGAACCGGGGCGCCCGGGAGGCGCGGGGCATCTCGGTCGGCCTCGGCATCGAGCTCCCCTACGAGCAGGGGCTCAATCCCCATGTCGACATCGGGGTCAACTTCCGCTACTTCTTCGTCCGCAAGACCATGTTCGTGAAGTACGCCCAGGGCTTTGTGGTCCTGCCGGGCGGCCTCGGGACCCTCGACGAACTCTTCGAAGCCCTCACCCTCGTCCAGACCCGCAAGGTCACCCGCTTCCCCATCGTCCTCTTCGGCACGGAGTACTGGGGCGGTCTGGTGGAGTGGCTGCGGAGCACGGTGGTGGGGCAGGGGAAGGCGTCGCAGAAGGATCTGCTGCTGTTCCATGTGACGGATGACGTGGAGGAGGCGGTGGCGCTGGTGACGAAGGAGACGGGTCGGTAGCGCGGGCTTGTTTTCCGGGGGCTCCGCCCCCAGACCCCCCGGTACGGCCTTCGGCCGTGTCCTCAAGCGCCGGACGGGCTGGATTTTCCAGCCTCGCCGGCGCTTGAGGCGCGGGGGTCCGGGGGGCGGAGCCCCCGGTTACGGGAGGTGGGGGTCCCCCCACGCCGCAGGGCGTAGGGGGAGGGGCGGGGAAACGGCCCGCCGCAGGCGCACCGCCCCCCTACGCCAGGCCCCGCCTCGCCACCTTCGGCCCCCCGTGGCCCGCGATCGCCGTGACCATGTCGAGGACCTGCTTGGTCTCCGCGACCTCGTGGACGCGGTACACCCGCGCCCCCAGCCACGCCGAGACCGCCGTCGTCGCGAGCGTGCCGATGAGGCGTTCCTTCACCGGGCGGTCGAGGGTCTCGCCGACGAAGTCCTTGTTGGACAGCGAGACCAGGACCGGCCAGCCGGTCTCCGTGAGTTCGCCGAGGCGGCGGGTGGCCTCCAGGCTGTGGCGGGTGTTCTTGCCGAAGTCATGGCCGGGGTCGATCATGATCCCGTCCCGGCGCACACCCAGCTCGACCGCCCGCTCGGCGAGCGCCAGCGTCACCCGCAGGATGTCGGCGACCACATCGTCGTAGGCGACCCGGTGCGGCCTGGTCCGCGGCCGTGAGCCGCCCGCGTGGGTGCACACAAGCCCCGCGCCGTAGCGCGCCGCGACCTCCGCCAGGGCGGGGTCCACCCCGCCCCACGCGTCGTTGAGCAGATCCGCGCCCGCCTCGCAGACCGCCTCGCCGACGTCGTGCCGCCAGGTGTCGACGCTGATCACCACATCCGGATGCCTCCTGCGCACCTCGGCCACGAAGCCGACCGTGCGCCGTGCCTCCTCCTCGGCGCTCACCTCCTCCCCGGGACCGGCCTTCACCCCGCCGATGTCGATGATGGCAGCGCCCTCTGACACCGCCTGCTCGACACGGGCGAGGGCCGGCTCGTCGCGGAAGGTCGCGCCCCGGTCGTAGAAGGAGTCCGGCGTCCGGTTCACAATGGCCATGATCACCGGCTCGTGCGCATCGAATTCGCGCCGTCCCAGCCGCAGCATCTCGCGGTTTCCTCCTCAGCTCGTCCGCCTGCGACCCTAACTCCGTGGCCGCGGCACTTCCGTCCCCTGGAGCCATGGCACGATCAGCACCGGATGTTTTCCGCCTGGGGAGGCTCGACCGTGTTCTTCTTTCTGCTGATCGCGATGGTCGTGGTCGTCGCCGCGGTCACGGTGGCCGTCGTCGGCGGCGGCGACAGCGCGGCGCTGCCCGAGGCGGCGCCCGAGCACCTCGTGGACCCGCTGCCCGCCGCCCGTCCGCTCGGCCGTGCGGACATCGAGGCGCTGCGGCTGCCGGTCGCCGCCCGCGGCTACCGGATGACCGAGGTCGACGAGGTGCTCGGCCGGCTCGGCGCGGAGCTGGCCGAGCGGGACGCCCGGATCGCGGAGCTGGAGTCGGCGCTCGCCGGCGCCCAGGCGGCGGCGCGGGGCGGCCCGGGCCTGTTCGACAAGCCCGGAGGCCGCGGGCCGGATGGCCGCGGGCCGGACGGCCACACGCCCCGTGACGGGTTCACCGAGCGGCTGACCGCGCCCGCGGACGACCCGTTCCGGGGCCCCGGGCAGGAGGACGGGCGATGACCGCGCAGGGAGCGGCGCTGCCGGGGCCTGACGGCAGGCTCCGCTGCCCGTGGGGCCTCTCGGCCTACGACTATGTGCCGTACCACGACGAGGAGTGGGGCCGCGCGGTCCGCGGCGACGACGAACTGTTCGAGCGGCTCTGCCTGGAGGCCTTCCAGTCGGGGCTGTCGTGGATCACGATCCTGCGCCGCCGCGAGGGCTTCCGCACCGCCTTCGCCGGCTTCAAGATCGCGTCGGTGGCGGAGTTCACCGGCGCCGACGAGGAGCGCCTCCTCGCCGACCCCGGCATCATCCGCAACCGCGCCAAGATCCAGGCGACGCTCGCCAACGCGCGCGTGCTCGCCCAGTGGGCGCCCGGCGAACTGGACGGGCTGATCTGGTCGTACGCCCCCGACCCGGCGACCCGGCCCGCCCCCCGGACGCTCGCGGACGTGCCCGCCGTCACGGAGGAGTCCACGGCGCTGGCCAAGACGCTGAAGAAACGCGGGCTGCGCTTTATCGGCCCGACCACCGCCTACGCCCTGATGCAGGCGTGCGGCCTGGTCAACGACCATCTGGCGGACTGCTCGGCGCGCGCCGCCTGCGCGGCCCGCTGAGCGCTCGCTCCGCGGGAAGCGCCGCGACCGGCCGTCCTCGGGACGCTGCCGGGCTCAGCGGCCCGTGAACTTCGGCTGCTCCTTCGCCACGAACGCCTGCACCGCGATCTGGTGGTCCTCGGACGCGCCCGCCATCGTCTGCAGTTCGTCCTCCTTCTCCAGGCTCTCGGCCAGCGAGTGGTCGGCGCTGAAGTCGAGGGACTTCTTCAGCGCCGCGTAGGCCAGCGTCGGACCGTCCGCCAGGGTGCGTGCGACCGCGGCGGCCTCGTCGGCCAGCTCGCCCGCGGGGACCAGCTTGTTCGCGATGCCCAGGTCGTACGCCTCCTGGGCGGAGAAGGACCGGGGGAACAGCAGCAGCTCCATGGCGCGGCTCCGGCCGACCAGCCGGGGCAGCGTCCAGGAGACGCCCGAGTCGGCGGTCAGGGCCACCCCCGCGAACGACGTCGTGAACGACGCGCTGTCCGCGACCACCCGGTAGTCCGCGGCGAGCGCGAAGCCCAGGCCCGCGCCCGCGGCGACGCCGTTGACCCCGGCCACCACGGGCTTGGGCATCTCGGCGATGGCCCGCACGATCGGGTTGTAGTGCTTCCGCACGGTCTCCATGGTGTGGCGGGTGCCGGCGTCGCGGTCCGACTCCAGCAGGGCGACGTGCTCTTTGAGGTCCTGGCCGACGCAGAAGGCGCGTCCCGCGGCGGTGAGCAGCACCGCGCGCACCGCGGGGTCCGCGGCGGCGGACTGCACCGCGTCCCGGAGGGCGGCCTTGGCACGGATGTTCATCGCGTTCATGGCCTCTGGCCGGTTGATCGTGACGGTCGCGAGCCCGTCGCTCACCTCGTACAGCACGGTGTCGGCCATGTCAGGTCCCTTCGCGGGTCGAACGGCAGTGTCCAGCCCAAGCATGACGGAGATCATCGGCACGTGAACATGTGACCTGCGTCAAACATTGCGCAGGTCCCGGCCATGGCGCGGGGGCGAAGTATCGCAGGCGGATCGCCGAATTGAGTGGTTTTGAGTGAGCGCGTTTCGCAAGCGATGCCGACTGATGTTGGTCATCGGGTCCGGCGATGCGGGATAATGACCTGGAAGCAATGTGTTCGATGCCGGTGACGCGTGCCCTTCCACAGGGCCGTCGGCTGACGATGAGCTGGTTTCAGGAAGGGGAACGAGCATGGCGGCCATGAAGCCGCGGACGGGCGACGGCCCGCTCGAGGTGAGCAAGGAGGGGCGGGGCATCGTCATGCGCGTTCCGCTCGAAGGCGGCGGTCGGCTCGTTGTCGAGCTGACTCCGGACGAGGCCAAGGCCCTGGGTGAGGCCCTGGAGAAGGTCACCGCCTGACGCGGACGCATCCATACGCTGCACTGCCCCGGCACGCCGTCCTGTGTGCCGGGGCAGAGGCGTGTCCGGGTGCAGGCGGGTCCGGCCCAGCAGTCGTGTCCAGGCAGTCGTGTCCAGCCCGGGCGTCTTTGGGGCAGAGGCGGCTCCGGCCCGGGCGTGCCGGGGCAGACGTGTGTCAAGGCGTCTCAGCCCCTGCGCACCGCGCACAGCAGTCCGTCGCCGACCGGCAGCAGCGTGGGCAGCAGCTCCTGGCTCTCCCGCACCGCCCGCAGCAGCTCCCGCACCCGCAGCACTTCGGCCGGCTGGGCCGCGGAGTCGACCGTACGGCCGTCCGCGAAGACCCCCTCGAAGCAGACGAGACCGCCGGGCCGCAGCAGGCGCAACGATTCAGCGAGATAGTCGAGGGACTCCATCGGGTCGCCGTCGCAGAAGACGAGGTCGTATCCGCCGTCCGCCAGCCGCGGCAGCACATCGAGGGCCCGGCCCGGGATGAACCGCGCCCGGTTCCCGGCGAAGCCCGCGCCGCGGAACGCCTCGCGGGCGAACTGCTGCCGCTCCGGCTCCAGATCCACGGTCGTCAGCACCCCGTCCGGGCGCATCCCCTGCAGCAGATAGATCCCGGAGACGCCGGCGCCCGTGCCGATCTCGGCCACCGCCTTCGCGTCCGCCGTCGCGGCCAGCAGTCGCAGCGCGGCGCCGGTGCCCGGGGACACCGAGGGGAGCCCTGACTCCCGGGCCCGGTCGCGGGCCCAGCGCAGTGCGTCGTCCTCGGCGACAAAGGCGTCGGCGAACGCCCAGCTCGTCTGCCGGTTGGCGGTAATGACCTTCTCCTTGCCCCGTAGTGCGCGCGAGGCCGACTGTATCCGCTGCCCCGGGAACCCGCTGATGGGACCGGGCGTTAGGCAGGGACAGGGGGAACCGCGGGGAGCACACGGGAACGCAAGAGCCCGAACCGGCGGTGGATCCCAAATTCGCGTAAAGATTCTTATCCGGTGCTAACGGGCGAGGTGGCTATGGTAGGGGCTCCGCTGGACACCACCAGAGCCGACAGGGGAGGTGCGGCTGCACCTGCGGATCGGGGAGGAGTGCTGAGGCGCCTTCTCAGGTCGGCGGGTGGGCCGAAATCCGTGACATACACCGCTGACAGTTCCCGCACCTCTGACTCCGCACCCACGGCGACCTTCGCATCGGATGCGGAATCGCAGGCGTGGACGCCTCCCACCTGGGAGGAGATCGTCAGCACGCACAGCGGCCGCGTCTACCGCCTCGCCTATCGCCTCACGGGCAACCAGCACGACGCGGAGGATCTGACCCAGGAGGTCTTCGTCCGGGTCTTCCGCTCGCTGTCGACCTACACCCCCGGCACCTTCGAGGGCTGGCTGCACCGCATCACCACCAATCTCTTCCTGGACATGGTCCGCCGTAAGCAGCGCATCCGCTTCGACGCCCTCGGCGATGACGCGGCCGAGCGGCTGCCCAGCCGCGAGCCCTCTCCGCAACAGGCGTTCAACGACACCCACTTCGACGCGGATGTGCAGCAGGCGCTTGACACCCTCGCGCCCGAGTTCCGCGCCGCCGTGGTGCTCTGTGACATCGAGGGACTGTCGTACGAGGAGATCGCCGCGACGCTGGGCGTCAAGCTCGGCACCGTCCGCAGCCGTATCCACCGCGGGCGCTCCCATCTGCGCAAGGCCCTGAGGCACCGCTCCCCGGAGGCCCGCGCCGAGCAGCGCGGCACCGCGGCCGCGGGCGTTCCGTCGCCCGCGCTCGGGTTCGCGGGAGCCGGAGCAGGGGAGGTCGGACCGGCGTGAGCAGCACACGTCCGACTCCCGCGGAGCAGCACCTGGGGGACAGGCTCGCCGCGCTGGTCGACGGCGAGCTGACACATGACGCCCGGGACCGAGTCCTGGCCCATCTGGCAACGTGCCCCAAATGCAAGGCCGAGGCGGACGCCCAGCGCCGCCTGAAGAGCGTCTTCGCCCATGCCGCGCCGCCCCCGCCCCCCGAGGGGCTGTTGGCGCGGCTGCAGGGGCTCCCGGCGGGTCCCGGCGGGGATGGCGGCCCCGGGCCCCGTCCGCCCTTCGACGGCCTCGGCGTCGCCTTCGGCGGCGGCTTCGGACGCGGCCGGCAGAGCGAAGGGACAAGCCAGGGCGACGGGGTGAGAGGAGCGCTGAGGCCCTCGGCGGAACATACCGGCGAACCCAGCGCGGAGACGTTCGGCCACGTCCCCGCAGGCTCCCGCGCGACAGTCCTGCCGGGCGGTCCCGGAGCGGGCTTCCGGATCCATGAGACCGGGCGCGCGGCCGTCGACCGCTCTCCCTGGCGCGGCCGGAGGTTCGCCTTCGCCGCCGCGAGCGCCGTCTCGTTCGCCGCCATCGCCCTGGGCGGCACGGTGTCCCTGGACGGCTCCGCGCAGAGCAGCGCACGGGGCGAGGGCCGCGGGACCAACATCACCCCGCCGCGCACGGCCGCCGCCTCGAACACCGCCGCCTCGAACACGGCCGCGCACACCGCCTCGAACGCCGTGCCGACCGCGACGCGGAGCACATCCTCAGGCATCGGCGGGGCAGGCGTCAGCGGCTCGTTCCCCGGAGCCGCGACAAGCGTGCGCGGCGGCTCGGAGGCGGACCGCCGGCGAAGCGGCGGGTACGGGGCCTACGATCTCGCACACTCCGGCGGCGCCTCGCTGACGGCAGCACCCGCCCGGCCGGGCCAGAGCGTGCAGTCGGCCCAGCAGACGCCGTCGCCCCTGTCGCCGCTTTCGCTCTGGTCGCCTCTGTCGCCGAACCGGCCCTTCGGCACGTCCATGCCGTTCGGCGCGGAGACGCCGGCGGGACCCCTCACCGCCCCCACCCCGTCCGGGTCCCCGCTGCCCCCGCGGCCCTGACCGAGCCGGTCAGGACCCCTGCGCGGCGATTCGCAAACCTGGTTGAATCTGCGGAGCGGCGCTGCACCAGCGCCGCGGCATTTCGGCAGTCGCAGTCTGCGGGGAGAGCATGGACGACGGGAAGCTCACACAGCCCACGGGGTCAAAGGCGCGGTGGTGGAGCCGACCCGGCGCGGCAGGTGGGGCTCCCTCCCGGCCGGAGACCGGGGACACGGCAGCGGACGCCGCAGACGCCGCGGGGGACGCCGCCGGGCCGACGCCGTCCCCGGCGGCCGCCCCCGTGGCGTCGCAGACGCCTGCGACGCCGCCGACACCTGGCCCCGACGGGCCGCCCGCGGAGGCGCAGGCCGCCGCTGCGGCCCCCGCTGGACACTCTGCCCGTCCGCAGCCGCTGCATGAACCGGACGAGTACCGGACCCCGCCGTACGGAGAGCCAGGCCCCTGGGCGCCCGCACCGCCCGTGCAGCGCCCCACGGCCGGCGCCCCCGGCGCCACCCCGGCGCACGGGACGCCCGCGCCCGGCACGCCCGCGCAAGGCACCCCTGCCTCCGGCCCCCCGGCGCCCGGCACGCCCGCCCACGGCACCCCGGCTCCGACAGGCCCCGCACCCGCCCCGGCCCCTCCGGGCACGCCGCCCCAGGGGACGCCCATGCCGCCGGAGCCCCAGGGCGGGCCCCAGCACCCGTCGCAGCCTTCGCCGCAGTGGCTCCAGTACGACCCGTGGAGCGCGCCCGGACAGCAGCCGCCGGCCCAGCACGGCCCTGCGGGAGGCCATCCCGGTCACCCTGGCCACCACCTCGGCCACCCTGGCCACCTCCTCCCCTCCGGCCAGCCGCCCCAGCCCGCCCGCAAGGGCAGGCGGCGCGGCACCCTGGCCCTCGCGGCGCTGCTCATCGCGGTGGTCGCGGGCGGGGTCGGCGGCGGCATCGGCGCGTATATCGAGCGCAACGGCGGCATCACGCGGGTCGAGCTGCCGCAAGCCGGCCGTGACAACGGCGTCCGCCCGGCGGACAGCGTCGCCGGCATCGCCGCGAGCGCGCTCCCGAGCGTGGTCACCCTGCATGTCAGCGGCGGCGGAGAAGCGGGCACCGGCACCGGCTTCGTACTCGACCGGAAGGGCCACATCCTCACCAACAACCACGTGGTGGACCCGGCGGGCGAGACGGGCGACATCTCGGTCACCTTCAGCAGCGGCGACACCGCCAGGGCCACGCTCGTCGGCAAGGACAGCGGCTATGACCTCGCCGTCGTCAGGGTCGCCGGCGTGTCCAACCTCAAGCCGCTGCCGCTCGGCAACTCCGACAACGTCCAGGTCGGCGACCCCGTCGTGGCCATCGGCGCACCCTTCGATCTGCAGAACACGGTCACCGCGGGCATCATCAGCGCCAAGGAGCGCCCCATCACCGCGGGTGGCGAGAAGGGCGACGGCAGCGACATCAGCTATGTCGACGCGCTCCAGACCGACGCCCCGATAAACCCCGGCAACTCCGGCGGGCCGCTCGTCGACTCCAAGGCCCAAGTCATCGGCATCAACAGCGCGATCCGCGCGGCGGGCGACGGCCCCGGCACGGACGGCGGCCAGCCGGGCTCCATCGGCCTCGGCTTCGCCATCCCCATCAACCAGGGCAAGCGGGTCGCCGAGGAGCTGATCAACACCGGTAAGGCCACCCACCCGGTGATCGGCGTGAGCCTCGACATGAAGTTCACCGGCGACGGCGCGCGCGTCGGCGAGAAGGGCCGTGACGGCGGGCCGTCCGTCACACCGGGCGGACCGGCCGCGAAGGCGGGCATCAGGCCCGGCGATGTGATCACCAAGGTCGACGGCCAGCGGGTGCACAGCGGCGAGGAGCTGATCGTGAAGATCCGCGCCCACCGCCCCGGAGACGAACTCCAGCTGACCCTCCGGCGCGGCGGCTCCGGCGAACGCACCCTGACGCTGATCCTCGGCTCGTCCGGCAGCTGAACAACAATCGCACTCTGGCCCGGCCGGGCGGGGCAAGGTACCGCCCGGCGAGCGCGGGCGGGTACCGTGGAACGGGCCTTTTCGCCCTCATCGAAGAGTCGATGTGCGGGCCCGTGGACCACGAGGAGCAGCAGGGTGTTCAACGACATAGGCGGACTGGAGCTGGTGGCGCTTGTGATCCTCGCGGTGCTCATCTTCGGCCCCGACAAGCTGCCGAAGGTCATCCAGGACGCCGCCCGCTTCATCCGGAGGCTCCGCGCGTTCTCCGAGAGCGCGAAGCAGGACATCCGCAGCGAGCTGGGGCCGGAGTTCAAGGACTTTGAGTTCGAGGACCTCAACCCCAAGGCGTTCATCCGCAAGCAGCTCGACCAGAGCGAGGAGCTGAAGGAGCTCAAGGAGCTTCGCAGCTCGTTCGACTTCAAGAAGGACGTCAACGAAGTCGTCGACGCGGTCAACGGCAGGGCGTCCGGCCCCGATGACTCAGCTCCCGCCGCAGCTCCCGGAAGCTCCTCTTCCACCGGCCCCGACCTGCTCAAGAAGCGCGTAACGCTCGAGAAGGACGAGCGGCCGCCCTTTGACGCAGACGCCACCTGAGTACCGTCAATCCCTGCGAGACGGGACAGGGTGGCTATTCTCCATCTGTCCGGAAGTCAGGACGCCCGAGGGGGGCGGGTCCGTTCCGGGTCTCGAAATACAAGGAGGCGGCCGGATAGATGGAGACGACGAGTCGAGTAGCGGTACCGGGTACGACCGACCCATCCCCCGCTGCGGGCGGGGAGCGACCGCTGGGGGCCAAGGAGAAAATAGCGGCTCGGCGGTCGATCGACGGATACCTGCGCGCGTCCTTCCCCTGGTACGGACTGGACGAGGCGTTCACCGGGCCCCGCCGTCTGATGCACGTGGGCACGGCGGCGGACGGCACGGTCCAGCACGGCTCCGTGGGGCACGGCGACGAGCCGTCGATAAAGTCCGACGGAAGCCAGAGCCCGGAGCGTGAGCGCTTCGCGGTCGTCGTCACCGTGGCGGTCAGCCCGGTCCGGCGCAGCGGCGACGGGACGGGCGTCCTGGAAGCCACCACGGTCTCCTCGGCCGCCTGGCTGGCCGGGTCCGGGCTGCTCGCCCACACCTGGCCGCCGCAGCTGGACCACGCGCTGCGCGACGACTGGCTGGAGCAGCAGACGGAGACCGCGTTCGAACTCGCCGACGATCTGGCGGGGCCGGCCTGGTCCACCCTGTCGCTTCCGGTCGACGGCGAGCCGACGCCCTTCCACTACCGGGAGTCGGAGTTCGGCTGGGTGCTGGCCGGTCCGACGGACGGCGGGGTGCACATCGGCGCGTATGGGCGCGGGATGAGCGCGTACGGCCTGGGCTTCTCGGTGATCCAGGACCTCACGGCGTACACCTGAGAACAGGGCGTACACCTGAGAACAGGAGGGGCGCCGCTCAGCCGAGTGACGCCCCTTCTGTGTCTGCCTGAGTGCCGGAACAGCCTGCCGGAACTGTCCGCTTCAGAACTTGTTGCGCGGGGTGATGCCCAGCGACATGCCCGACAGACCGCGCTGACGGCCGCCGAGCTTTCCGGCGATGGTGCGCAGCGCCGCGCCCGCCGGGGACTCCGGGTCGGTGAGTACGACCGGCTTGCCCTCGTCGCCGCCTTCCCGCAGCCGTACGTCGATGGGGATCGCGCCGAGCACGGGCACCGTCGCGCCGGTGGTCCTGGTCAGCCCCTCGGCGACCTGCTGGCCGCCGCCCGTGCCGAACACATCCACCATCTCGTCGCAGTGCGGGCAGGGCAGCCCCGACATGTTCTCGACGACCCCGACGATCTTCTGGTGGGTCTGCACGGCGATCGAGCCGGCCCGCTCGGCGACCTCGGCGGCGGCCTGCTGCGGGGTGGTGACCACCAGGATCTCGGCGGTCGGCACCAGCTGCGCCACGGAGATGGCGATATCGCCGGTGCCGGGCGGCAGATCCAGCAGCAGCACGTCCAGATCGCCCCAGTACACATCGGCGAGGAACTGCTGAAGCGCGCGGTGCAGCATGGGTCCGCGCCACACCACCGGGGCGTTGCCGGGGGTGAACATGCCGATCGAGATGACCTTCACACCGTTCGCCGACGGCGGCATGATCATGTTCTCGACCTGGGTGGGCCGGCCCTCGGCGCCCAGCATGCGCGGCACGCTGTGGCCGTAGATGTCCGCGTCGACGACGCCGACCTTCAGCCCGTCGGCGGCCATCGCGGCGGCCAGGTTCACGGTCACGGAGGACTTGCCGACGCCGCCCTTGCCGGAGGCCACCGCGTACACGCGGGTCAGCGAGCCGGGCTTGGCGAACGGCACCTCACGCTCGGCCGCGCCGCCGCGCAGTGAGGCGGCCAGCTCGCGCCGCTGCTCGTCGCTCATCACGTCCAGCGCCACATCGACCCCGGTCACCCCGTCGACCCGGGCGACCGCGTCGGTCACGTTCCTGGTGATCGTTTCCCGCATGGGGCAGCCGGAGACGGTCAGATACACCGTGACGGCGACCGCCCCGTCCGCACCGATCTCCACCGATTTGACCATGCCGAGTTCGGTGATCGGTCGGTTGATCTCGGGGTCGTTCACCGTCGACAGTGCCTCGAGCACCGCGTCTTCCGTAACCATACGGACGATGGTACGGCGCTGGCTCCCACCGCCGGAAAGAGCGGTCAGCGGTCGTGTTCGTCACTCCGGTTCCCGTCCCCGGACGGGAATACGGCGCGCTGCTCCTCCAGCGTCCCTTCCAGCGTGCCCTCCAGCGTTCTGGTCATCTCCTCCAGCTCGGAGCGGATCCAGTCGCGGGTGGCGACCTCCCCGAGGCCCATCCGCAGCGCCGCGATCTCGCGGGTCAGATACTCGGTGTCCGCGATCGAGCGCTCGTTCTGCTTGCGGTCCTGCTCATGGGTGACGCGGTCGCGGTCGGCCTGGCGGTTCTGCGCCAGCAGGATCAGCGGGGCCGCGTAGGAGGCCTGCAGCGAGAGGGCGAGCGTCAGAAAGATGAACGGGTACTCGTCAAACCGCAGCTCCTTGGGCGCGGCGGCGTTCCATCCGATCCAGATGACGACGATCCCGGTCATCCAGGCGATGAATCGCCAGGTGCCCAGGAAGCGGGCGATCCGCTCGGACAGCCGGCCGAAGACCTCGGGGTCGTACTCCGGCAGCAGCGTACGCCGGGGCGCGCGGGGCATGTCGAGCCGCGTGCGGTGGCGGGAGACGGCGCTCGCGCCCGACGGCATGCGCTCGCGGGCCTCCAGACGTTCCATGCGGTCCGGGCCGCCGCCCTCGCCGCTGGTCATGCGCGTCCCCTAGCCATGCGCGTCCCCGTGGTCCGCGGTCTCCTCGAACTCCGTCTCCCGCCAGTCGTCCGGCAGCAGATGGTCCAGCACATCGTCGACGGTCACCGCGCCCAGCAGCGAGCCGCTCTCATCGACGACGGGCGCGGCGACCATGTTGTACGCGGCGAGATAGCTGGTGAGCTCCGGCAGCGCGGTGTCCGGCCCCAGCGGCGGCAGATCGCTGTCGACCAGCGAGCTGACCAGCGTGAACGGCGGATCGCGCAGCAGCCGCTGGAAGTGCACCATGCCCAGGTACTTGCCGGTCGGCGTCTCGTCGGGCGGCCGGCACACATACACCTGCGCCGCCAGCGCCGGTGACAGATCCTGCTGCCGTACCCGGGCGAGCGCGTCGGCGACCGTCGCGTCCGGCCGCAGCACGATCGGCTCCGTGGTCATCAGACCGCCTGCCGTCCGCTCCTCGTACGACAGCAGCCGGCGCACATCCGCCGCGTCGTCCGGCCGCATCAGGGTAAGCAGCCGCTCCTTGTCCTCCTCCGGCAGCTCGGAGAGCAGATCCGCCGCGTCGTCCGGGTCCATCGCCTCCAGGACGTCCGCGGCCCGCTCCTCCTTCAGCTTGCCGAGGATCTCCACCTGATCGTCCTCCGGCAGCTCCTCCAGCACATCGGCCAGCCGGTCGTCGTCGAGCGCGGCGGCGACCTCGGCGCGGCGCTTCGGCGACAGATGGTGCAGCACATTCGCCAGGTCGGCGGGGCGCATCCGTTCGAAGGTGGCGACGAGACTCTCCGCGCCCTGCCCGTGCTCCTCCAGCGAGAAGCCCGTGACGGCCGACCACTCGACGGTCAGCGCCTCCCCCTTGCGGCGCAGCGCCCCGCCCTTCCCCTTGCGTACGAAGACCTTGTCGATCTCCCAGTCGCGGCGGGCGGGCAGCTGCTGGATCGAGACGTCCAGCACGGTGACCTCCTCGCCCGTCTCCACCAGCCGCACCCGCCGGTCCAGCAGCTCGCCGAGAACGAGCCGCTCGGTCGGCCGCTGTTCGAAGCGCCGCATATTGACCACGCCCGTGGTGATGACCTGGCCCGACTCCATGCCCGTCACCCGGGTCATGGGGAGGAAGATCCGGCGGCGGCTGACCACCTCGACGACCATGCCCAGCAGCCGGGGCGGACGGCGGCCCACGCGCAGCATCGCCACCAGATCGCGGACGCGTCCGACCTGGTCGCCGTTGGGGTCGAAGACGGCGACGCCGGCGAGGTGCGAGACGAAGATGCGAGGGGCGCCTGCGGGCATGCGATGCGCCTCCTCTTCGCTGCGGAATGCCGCGTTCCAGGCCTTTCAGGCTAGTCCGTTCCCTTCTGCGCCGCCCTGATGAAGCGTCCGTACGGAACTCGCACGAAGCTCTTACGCCTGGCTGCGGAGGGGCGGATACCGCACAGGTACGCTGCCGACTGCCACCACGACCGCGTATGAGAGGCAGTGCGCCTGTGACTCCCCTCCCCCCCGCCGCGCGAAGGCGAAGAGCCGTGCTGTCCCTGGCGCTGTGCGCCGGGCTGACCGCGTCGCTCACTGCGTGCGGCGGCGAAGAGGATCCGGACGCGGGGACCAATGGCGTGGGCAAGCTCTCCGCGGCCGAGATCGAGACGAAGGCGAAGGCGGCGGCGGACGCGGCGTCGTCGGTGCGGCTGTCGGGCACGCTGGTGACCTCGGGCAGCACCTATAAGCTGAACATGCGCCTGAAGCAGGACGGCGGCAGCGGATCCGTCACCGCGAAGGACACCACCTTCGAGCTGCTGCGGATCGGCGACGCGCTCTATCTCAGGGCGGACGCCGGCTTCTGGACCCACACGGACGCCAAGAGCGGCGAGAAGCCGAGCAAGGCGGACCTGGAGGCCGCGGAGAAACTCAACGGCAAATATGTGAAAGTCCCCAAGGGCGACCCCGCGTACGAGCAGTTCCGCGGCTTCACCGATATGGACCTGCTGCTCGACGGACTGCTCGGGATGCACGGCGCGCTGGTCAAGGGCGACCGCACGAAGGTCGGCGGCGTCCGCGCCATCAAGGTCACCGGCAGCGAGGGCGGCGGCAATGCCCTCGACGTCTCCCTTGAGGGCACGCCCTACCCCCTCCAGTTCACGCGCGCGGGCGGGACGGGAGTGCTGACCCTGGGGGACTGGGGCAAGGACTTTCCCCTGAAGGAACCGCCGAAGGAGGAGACGGTGGACTACGGGGGCCAGCTGCCGAAGACGAGCGACGACTGAAACGGGGGGGGCTCCGCCCCCAGACCCCCCTCCGGGGGGAGGGCCTGCGCGCCCCAGGGCCGGCGCCTTCGCACCGCCCGCCCCGGTACGGCCTTCGGCCGTGTCCTCAATCTCCCCAGCGACCGCCGTTTGAGGCGCAGGAGCCAGAAGCCCAGCCCCGCCTGGGGGTACCCCCAGGCGGGGCTGGGGGAGTTTGAGGCGAGGGGGCAGCACAATCAAGCCCCGTGGGGGCACCCCCGGACGGAGTCTGGGGGAGATTGAGGCGCGGGGTCTGGGGCGGAGCCCCAGTCAGCGGCCGCCGCGCTTGAAGAGGAGGCGGGGAAGCGCCGCCGGCACCGCGCGGCGCGTGACCGCGTCAGAAGGCAACGGCGCCGCCGCCAGCGACCCGGTCGGCAGGTCCATGCTCACCTCCCGCGGCTCCAGCCGCAGCACCCGGCACTCCCGCCCCCACCGCTCCGGCATCCGCTCCGCGTCCGGCGCGTTCAGCCGCTTGCCCTTCAGCTCGGCGACCGCCGCCTCCCACGCCTCGGAGCCCGGTGCGAGCTCGCGCACCTCGGCGGTCCAGGCCACCAGCCGGCCGCCTTTGTCCTTGCTGCGCACGGTCACCTCGGCGCGGCCGCCGTCGGTGAGCCCCGGCAGGGGCTGCTCGCCGGGGCCGTCGCCGACGACGTACGCGGCGCCGTCGTGCCATACGTGCCACAGGGCGCGCTCCGGGCCGTCGCCGCGCACCCAGATCAGGCCGGACTTCTTGGCGGCCTCCTCGACGAGCGCCTGGCCGAGCAGCTTGTCTGTCATACCAGCAGCCTAGTGCCCCTCCCGGCCGCGGCCCGCTACAGCCAGCCGTTGCGCTTGAGCGTGCGGTGGATGGCGAAGCAGACGCCCAGGATTCCGGTGAGCACCAGCGGGTAGCCGTACCGCCACTCCAGCTCCGGCATGTACGTGAAGTTCATGCCGTAGATCCCGCACACGGCCGTCGGCACCGCGATGATCGCCGCCCATGAGGTGATCTTGCGCATGTCCTCGTTCTGCGCCACCGTCGCCTGCGCCAGATTCGCCTGGAGGATCGAGTTCAGCAGCTCGTCGAAGCCGATGACCTCCTCCTGCACGCGTGCGAGGTGGTCGGCGACGTCCCGGAAGTACTTCTGGATGTCGGGGTCGACCAGCCGCATCGGCCGCTCGCTCAGCAGCTGCATGGGCCGCAGGAGCGGGGTCACCGCCCGCTTGAACTCCAGCACCTCACGCTTGAGCTGGTAGATCCGCCCGGCGTCGCTGCCGCGCGGGCTGCCCTTCGCGGGCGCGGAGAAGACATCGATCTCGACCTCGTCGATGTCGTCCTGCAACGCGTCGGCCACGGCGATATAGCCGTCCACGACATGGTCGGCGATGGCGTGCAGCACCGCGGACGGCCCCTTGGCCAGCAGCTCCGCGTCCTTCTGCAGACCGTGGCGCAGGGCGCGCAGGGAGCCCTTGCCGCCGTGCCGGACGGTGATGACGAAATCCCGCCCGGTGAAGCACATCACCTCGCCGGTCTCCACGACCTCGCTCGTCGCGGTCAGTTCGGCGTGCTCGATGTAGTGGACCGTCTTGAAGACGGTGAACAGGGTGTCGTCGTACCGCTCCAGCTTGGGCCGCTGGTGCGCGTGGACCGCGTCCTCGACGGCGAGCGGGTGCAGCCCGAACTCCGCCGCGATGCCGGCGAATTCCTCCTCGGTCGGCTCATGCAGCCCGATCCAGGCGAAGCCGCCGCCCTCTCGCACCCGCAGCATCGCCTCGTGTGGCGTCAGACAGGTCTCGTCCTCCAGCCGCTGACCGTCGCGGTAGACGGCGCAGTCGACGACCGCGCTGGAGGCCGACGCGTCGCGGGTGGGGTCGTACGCGTTGTACGAGCCGTACGCACCGCTCTTGCGCAGTGCGGGACGCAGGGCGGGACGGACCACGGCACGCAGGTCACGGATCATCGACATGGCTGGCTCCTTCACGACTGAAGGCCGTCGGCGGAAGACGTGGCACAGCCCGGAACGAGGACGTGAGGCGCGCCGGTGCGCACGGGGCGACCAGGGCGCGTACGTCCGCAAATCGGGCGGCACCGCGCAACCGCGAAGGGGACGGCGTTCGCTGCAGACAGGCGGAAAGCGAAGGTGAAGTGCTCTTCCGGCGTGCGCCGTGCGGGAGTTTCAGCTCGCCCGCAGGCCCCAGGAGATCAGCTGGAGCTCAGCTCACGGACGAGGCGAAGGCGGTTCGGAAGAGCGGCTGGTACTGCACGATCGACTTCGATCCATCGCAGCCCCACCTCCTCCGGCCGGTCCCCCGTGGGGGATGACGTGTCGTCGGGTTACGGGTCTCACAAGCGGGCGACCCGACCAGCGGCCAAGACTATCAGCCGACTGAGGGCCAATCTCTTCCTTTGCCCGTTCCATATGCGTTTTATGCTCGCCGCATGGAAGATGTTCTTGCTCTCGTCGAGGCACGGTTGCGTATGGCGCTCGGGGAGCCTGATGCGCGGGCCTCCGTCACCTTCCTCGGCACGAATCGCATCGAGGTGCTGCGTTTCGCGGACCGGGGCGGGGACGAAGGGAACGGCGGCTACGGCGGGGGCATCGTCCGCTATGTCACGCTCGGCATGTCCGCCCAGCCGATGACGGACCCCACGGCGGCCCTGGCCGATCCTGTGAAGGGGCCGCGCGCGGAGCTGGTCCTCTCGGTGCGCGCGGGGCTCGCGGACACCGACAAGGTGCTCCGCCCGCTCGCCGTGCTGGCCGCCTCGCCGCAGGTAGAGGGGGTGGTGGTGGCCCCGGGGGCGTCATTGGACGTGGGCGAGCCGCTGTGGCCGGGTGCGCCGTTCACCTCGGTGCTGGTCGCGGAGCCGGGCGGTCTGGTGGAGGACCTGGAGCTGGACGCCCCGAGGGACCCGGTGCGCTTTCTGCCGCTGCTGCCGATGACGCCCAACGAGGCGGCCTGGAAGCGGGTCCACGGCGCACAGGCCCTCGAAGAACGCTGGCTCACCGGCGGAACCGATCTGCGCGATCCGCTGCGCAGGTCAGCGGCCCTGGACTGAACGGCTGAACGCGACGGCGGTGCGCTCCGGACGGGTGATCGTCCTTGACGCGACGACGGCCGGAGAGGACCGTGGAACGCTATGAGGGGCGAACCCAGTTGCCCGAAGTGCGGTGGCCGGGTCAGGGCGCCCGGTCTCTTCGCCGACTCCTGGCAGTGCGATGTGCATGGGGCCGTGCACCCGCTGCAACCGGTGATCCCGCCCAGCGTCGAGGCGCTCGGCGTCGTCGTGCACCGGGCACAGGTGCCGGTGTGGATGCCGTGGCCGCTGCCCGTCGGCTGGCTGTTCACGGGGGTGGCATACGCGGGCGACGACCGCAGCGGCGGCCGGGCGACCGCCGTCGCCTGCTCGGGCCCCGGGCCCCTGGGCGGCCTGGGGGAGCTGCTGCTGGTCGCCGAGGAACTGGGCGTCGGCCTCGGCGCGCGCTACGCGGGCACGGACGGCCCCGACCCGGGCCCGCACATCTGCGTCGACAAATCGCCTCAGACCAAGGTCCTCGCGGGTGGCCGTCCCACCCCTCTGTGGCATGTCGCGGGCGCGCCCGACGACCGCGCGGTCTTCGCCGGCGAGGCGCGCGGGCTGTGGCTCTGGGCGATCGCCTGGCCCGAGCAGTCCGGCCTGCTGATGTACGACGAGCTGGTCCTCACGGATCTGCGGGACGCGGGCGCGGAGGTCGAACTCCTCCCCTGCGGGGCGCTCTCGCCCCGACTGCTGTCGTAGCGCCCGGTCCTGTGCGCACCCCCCGGTCCTGTGCCGTAACGCCCGCTGCCGTGCGGTAACGCCCGCTGCCGTGCGGTAGCGCCGGCTCCTGTGCGGTAACTCCTGCTGCCGTGCGGTAGCGCCCACCCCCCGCCGCAGCGCCCGCTCCCGCCGGGCATCCCCCTGCCGCCGGGGCCTCCCGCCGGGGCGCTCGCCCGCCGTTCGCGCTATGGCGTTGGACACGCGGCGGTCCGGGGGCCGCCGGAACGCGGTTATTCTGGAGCGTCCCGCTGTCCGCCCCGAGCCGCTCTGGAGTCACGCGTCGTGCGCATCGATCTGCACACCCACTCCACGGCCTCGGATGGTACGGACACCCCGGCCGAGCTGGTGCGCAACGCCGCCGCTGCCGGCCTGGACGTCGTCGCGCTCACCGATCACGACACCACCCGCGGCCATGCCGAAGCCGCCGCCGCGCTTCCCGAGGGCCTCACCCTCGTCACCGGGGCCGAGCTGTCCTGCCGTATCGAGGGTGTGAGCCTGCATATGCTCGCGTACCTCTTCGACCCGGACGAGCCGGAGCTGCTGCGCGAGCGGGAGCTGGTGCGCGACGACCGGGTGCCGCGCGCGCGGGCGATGGTCGCCAAGCTGCGGGAGCTGGACGTTCCCATCACCTGGGAGCAGGTGGCCAAGATCGCGGGCGACGGCTCGGTCGGCCGGCCCCATATCGCCTCCGCCCTGGTCGACCTGGGCGTCGTGGAGACGGTCTCCGACGCCTTCACGCCCGAGTGGCTCGCCGACGGCGGCCGGGTCTTCGTGGCGCGTCACGAGCTTGATCCGTTCGAGGCGATCCGCCTGGTCAAGGCCGCCGGCGGGGTGACCGTCTTCGCGCACCCGCTCGCTGTCAAGCGCGGTGAGGTGGTGCCCGAGGACGCGATCGCCCGCCTCGCCGCCGCGGGCCTCGACGGCATCGAGGCCGACCATATGGACCACGACGCCGCCACCCGCGCCCGGCTGCACGGCCTCGCCGCCGATCTCGGGCTGCTGGCCACCGGCTCCAGCGACTACCACGGCAGCCGCAAGACCTGCCGGCTCGGCGAGTACACGACCGATCCGGAGATCTACGGCGAGATCACGCGCCGGGCGACGGGCGCGTTCCCCGTTCCGGGCGCCGGCGGGCCGCGCCCGTAAACCCCCGCCCGCCCCTGTACGACCCACGTTTCCGCAAGGTCCCACTGTGTTCGACGCTGCCCTTTTCGGCTCTCTGTTTCTGACCCTTTTTGTCATCATGGATCCCCCCGGGATCACTCCGATCTTCCTCGCCCTGACCGCGGGCCGTCCGGCCAAGGTGCAGCGCCGGATGGCGTGGCAGGCGGTCGCCGTGGCGCTGGGAGTGATCACCCTCTTCGGCATCATGGGCCGGCAGATCCTCGACTATCTGCATGTGGACGTGCCCGCGCTGATGATCGCGGGAGGTCTGCTCCTGCTGCTCATCGCGCTCGACCTGCTGACCGGCAAGACGGACGAACCCAAGCAGACCAAGGATGTCAACGTCGCACTGGTGCCGCTGGGCATGCCGCTGCTGGCGGGCCCCGGCGCGATCGTCTCGGTCATCCTCGCGGTCGAGAAGGCCGACGGCTTCGGCGGCCAGATATCCGTCTGGGCGGCGATCGCAGCGATGCACATCGTGCTGTGGCTGACGATGCGTCACTCGCTGCTGATCATCCGCGTCATCAAGGACGGCGGGGTGGTGCTGGTGACCCGGCTCGCGGGCATGATGCTCTCCGCGATCGCCGTACAGCAGATCATCAACGGCGTCACCCAGGTCATCCAGGGCGCGTGAGCCGGCGCACGGGCTGTTACGAGGTCTGCGAGGTGTATGCGGTGGCGGCGGAGTCCGCCGGGCGGATGTAGATACGCTGCCCGATGGCCGCGGCCTGCTGAACCAGCCGGTTCACGGAGGCGGCGTCCACCACCGTGCTGTCCACCGCGGTGCCGTCGATGTCGTCGAGTCGCATGATCTCAAAGCGCAAAGTGTCTCCCTTCGTCGTGCTTCGTCGTGGCGTACGTACGGTTACAACAGGCGCCCTCCAGAAAACATTCCCTACGCTAAGGAAATTTTTTGGATGGCTAACTACTCGCGAGTAAGGACGGTCCCCGCGGACAATGAGGCCGGTATGAACGAGGCCCGTGTGAATGACCCAGAGGACCCGGCGAACGGCCGCACATCCGGCCACGCCATCGCCGCCCGTCTGGAGCGCACCAATGCGCTCCTGGAGCGGATGCTCGCGGAGGTCGCCAAAACCCCGTCCACGCACGCCATCTTCGTGGACGCGGGTTACGTCTATGCTGCGGCCGGATTGCTGGTCGCGGGCACCGAGGACCGGCGCTCCTTCGACCTGGACGCGGAGGGGCTGATCGACGCGTTCATCGACAAGGCCCGCACGATCTTCGCCGACAGCCGGCTGCTGCGGGTCTACTGGTACGACGGCGCCCGCCGCCGCATTCACACAGCAGAGCAGCAGACCATCGCCGAGCTGCCGGATGTGAAGGTGCGGCTGGGCAACCTCAACGCCAGCAACCAGCAGAAGGGCGTCGACTCCCTCATCCGCAGCGACCTGGAGTCACTCGCCCGGCACCGCGCCATCAGCGACGCGGCGCTGGTCGGCGGTGACGAGGACCTGGTCTCCGCGGTCGAGGCGGCACAGGGATACGGGGCGCGGGTCCATCTGTGGGGCATCGAGGCGGCCGACGGCCGCAACCAGGCGGAGCCGCTGCTGTGGGAGGTCGACAGTCAGCGCACCTTCGATCTCGACTTCTGCCGGCCGTATGTCACGCGGCGGCCCGTGACGATGTACGAGGGGGAGGACGCGGGCGCCGCCGACGCCGAGCCGCCGCCCTCACGCGACGAGGTGCGCTTCGTCGGCGCGCAGATCGCGGCCGCGTGGCTGGCCGAGCGGGGGCACAACGCGATGACGGAGCTGCTGCCGGGACACCCGTATCTGCCCGGACCGGTCGACCAGGACCTGCTGATCGAGGCGGAGCGCGTGCTGCGCCGATCGCTGCGGGGGCACGCGCAGCTGAGGCGGGCGCTGCGGGACGGCTTCTGGCAGCATCTGCGCTCCGTGACCTGACCGCTGCTCAGGCCGGGTCGTCGCACCGCTCCCAGAACGCCGCGACCGCCGCCGCCGTCTCCGCGGGCCGGTCCGTGTTGGGGGAGTGGTCGGCTCCCGCGATGACCGTACGGCAGGCGCCGAGCCGCTCGGCCATCGCGTCGAGCAGCGGCACCGGCCAGGTGTCGTCCTGCTCGCCGGACAGCACATGCTTGGGCAGCTGCCGTACGGCGGCGAGCTCGCCCACCCGGTCCGGCTCAGCCGTCAGCTGGCGTCCGGTGGCCAGGAGTTGGGCGGGCGTGTGGCGCAGCCAGCGGCGGCGCAGATCCGCGCCGTTTCCGGCCTCGGGCCCCGCGTCCTCTGGCGGTTCGAAGGCCTGCATGGCCTCCCAGACCTCCGCCATGCTCATGGCGGCGAGGGCCTCGCTGAGCAGCCTGACCTTCTGCTGCTGGGACGGCGCGATCTGGGCGGGGCCGGAGGACATGAGCGTGAGGCTGGCGAAGGGGGCCGCGTCGAGGAGCACGGCGGCACGGGCGATCTGGCCGCCGAGCGAATGCCCGAGCAGATGCAGCGGCCTGCCGCCGCTGTCCGAGACCGCGTGGGCCTGTGCCAGCACGTCCCGCGCCAACTCGCCCTGCGCATAGGCCTGCGGGTCGTCCGGGCCGGGCGTCTCGTACTGCCCGCGCCCGTCGACGGAGACCACCCGGTAGCCCGCGGCGGCGAGCGGCTCCAGCAGCGCGATGAAGTCCTCCTTGCTCCCCGTGTACCCGGGCAGCAGCAGCGCGTCCGCGCGCGGCTCGCCCGCGGGCAGCGCCTCCAGCACGGCGAACTCGCCCCGCGCGGTGCGGAGCGCGTGGGCGCGGGCGGACGGGGGCGGGGTGAAGGTGGGCGGCCGGCTCATGCCCCGAGGCTATCGCCGCGACCGCCCCCTCAGTCTGCGGGGGCTCCCCCCCCCGGACCCCGCGCCGCAATCTCCCCCAGACCCCGCCCGGGCCCACCCCCACGGGCTGGTTTTCTGGTTCCTGTGCCTGAAGCGCTGGTGGGGCTGGTTTTCTGGTTCGTGCGCCTGAAGCGCTGGCGGGGCTTGGTTTCTGGTCCCCGCGCCTCAATCTCCCCCAGACTCCGTCCGGGGGTGCCCCCACGGGGCTTGCTTGTGCGGCCTCTCGCGTCTCAAGCGTCGGCGGGGCTCAATTGAGGCCGTTGGGGGCACCCCCCACGGGGGTACCCCTGGGGTGCCCCCGGACGGAGTCTGGTGGAGGCAGCAGCAGGAGGACTCTTGGGGAGGCGGCTGGGGAGCTTTGAGGACACGGCCGAAGGCCGTGCCTGGGGCTGGCGGCGCGAAGCTGCCGCCCCTGGGGGCGCGGGGCGCCAGCCCCGCAGCCCCTCCCCCCCGAAGGGGGGTCTGGGGGCGGAGCCCCCAGTTGCGGGAAGGGGTGGGGTGGGGAAGCAAACAGCCCGAGCCCCGGGCCCCCGCAGCAAAGGCGGGAGCCCGGGGCTCAAGCAGGTCACGGCCGTGGCGGCCGTCGGGAGGGGTCAGCCCTCCGGCTGGGTACGGGCACGGGTGCGGGTGCGGCGGCGGGGCTTGCGCTCCGCAGGCGCGGCACCCGCGGCACCCTCGGCGTCCGCGA
>NZ_JAOWCB010000080.1 GCF_026420845.1 Streptomyces sp. PR69
GCAATGCCGTTGCTTTAGTGGTCGTGCCACCGGTGGTTCAAGGTGACTACGACCGGCGAACGACGGAGGCTGGCGGCTTCTCCGGGGGCTTTGCTGCCGTACGGGGTGATGCAGGAGCGGATCTTGCGGGGGCAGTCACGGGGGCGGCGGCGGGGCAGGAGGCTGCGGCCGATCTCGGCGAGTCCGAGGTGCCGGTCGTGTCTGCGGGCGGAGGGGGGAAAAGCCGCTCGGTGAGATCACCGTGCGGCGGACGACGTGCAGGGCCCGGGTGAACGATGTCCGCTCGGCGGTGCTGTGGTGCAGCCGGGCGGCTTCGTTCAGCAGGTCGCGGGTGGCGTGGTGCACGATGAGGTGGGCGTAGATCTCCTGCCGCACTCCGTCCGGGGTCTGCGACCTCAGGACGGGTCTGCCGCGTTGATGGGTCTTGATCTCGTCGAAGACCAGCTCGATCTCCCAGCGTCGGGCGTAGAGGGCAGCGAGTTCGGCGGCCGGGTGCTTATCGTGGTCGGTCAAGCTGGTGATCAGCCGGACGATGTCGGGCTGCCCGTCGATGCGGTACTCGATCACCCGGACCAGGGCCGGCGGGGCTTTGAGTGTTCCAGCTGCTTTGCTGTGCTTGTTCGCCTCGATCCGGGCAAGGTAGCTGCCGTCGGGCAAGACGTCCTGGACCCGTCGGGCCTTGCGCCGCTCGATCCGCCACAGCAGGTGAGTGCCCTGTTCCCGCAGCCGGTGCCAGCGGGCCAGGCCCCACAGGCCGCGATCGGCCAGCAGCAATGTGCCGAGTCCGGTGTGGGCATCGAGGGCGTCGGAGACGATGCGTTCGGATTCCTTGAACCCGCCGATCACGGCGTCGAGGACCGCGTGGGAGGAGCACTCCGCGACGGCAACCACCCTGGCCTGCGGATATCCCATGGGACTACGGCGGGAGCCAGACTTGCCGAAGGCGTCGTTGTTTCCCTCCGAGTCGGGCACGGCCAGCAGGGTCCCGTCCAGGGCCAGGACTCGCAGACCCTGGAACAGGTCTCCGCTCCCGCCCAGGGGCCGGGCCACGGCACGGAACAACTCCCGCAGCACGGTCCACCCCAGGCGCTGCCGAGCCCTGGTCAACGAGGACTTGTTGACCCCGGTCCACGACCGCAGTCCCGGATCCCCGGCCTTCACCAGGCGCAGAACCTCCAGGTAGTCGGCCTGCGGAAACAGACACATCGCCAGCACGAAGTAGACCGTGAACCGAGCGGATAACAGACGCCGACGCTTCTCCGAGCGACCGGCCTCATCGATCACCCGGTCCACAAGCTCCGGCGGACATGACCGGGTCAGGACTCCCAGCCCCAGCCGCTCCAGACGAGATATCAGCACACCCGCTCAACCAGCCGACAGCCCCAAAAGCAACGGCATTGCCC
>NZ_JAOWCB010000081.1 GCF_026420845.1 Streptomyces sp. PR69
GGCAATGCCGTTGCTTTTGCGGTTGTCGGCCGGTTGAGCCGGTGTGCTGATATCCCGTTTGGAGCGGCTGGGGCTAGGAGTCTTGACCCGGTCGTGCCCGCCAGAGCTGGTGGACCAGTTGGTCAATGAGGCCGGCCGCTCGGAGAAGCGCCGACGTCTGTTGTCCGCCCGATTCACGGTGTACTTCGTGCTGGCGATGTGCTTGTTCCCGCAGGCCGACTACCTGGAGGTTCTGCGCCTGGTGAAGACCGGCGATCCGGGCCTGCGGCCCTGGACCGGGGTGAACAAGTCCTCGCTGACCAGGGCCCGGCAGCGGCTGGGGTGGACCGTGATGCGGGAACTGTTCCGTGCCGTGGCCCGGCCACTGGGCAGGGAAGACGATCTCTTCCGCGGGCTGCGGGTACTGGCCCTGGACGGGACGCTGCTGGCCGTGCCGGACTCGGCGGCGAACAACGACGCCTTCGGCAAGTCGGGGTCACAGCGCAGTCCGACGGGGTATCCGCAGGCCCGCGTGGTCGCGGTGGCCGAGTGTTCCTCCCACGCCGTGCTCGACGCCGTGGTCGGCGGGTTCAAGGAGTCTGAGCGGATCGTCTCCGACGCCCTGGACGCCCACGTCGGAAGCGGGACGCTGTTGCTGGCCGACCGCGGGCTGTGGGGCCTGGCCCGCTGGCGCCGGCTGCGCGACCGGGGCACTCACCTGCTGTGGCGGATCGAGCGGCGCAAAGCCAGACGAGTCCAGGACGTGCTGTCCGACGGCAGTTACCTCGCCCGGATCGAGGCGAACAAGCACAGCAAAGCGGCCGGAACGGTCAAGGCCCCACCGGCCCTGGTCCGGGTCATCGAGTACCGCGTCGACGGCCAGCCGGACATCGTCCGGCTGATCACCAGCCTGACCGATCCCGAGGAGTACCCGGCTGCCGAGCTCGCCGCGCTCTACGCCCGGCGCTGGGAGATCGAGCTGGTCTTCGACGAGATCAAGACCCACCAGCGCGGTCGGCCGGTCCTCAGATCGCAGACCCCGGACGGGGTGCGCCAGGAGATTTACGCGCACCTGACCGTGCACCATGCCACCCGTGATCTGCTGGACGAAGCCGCCCGACTGCACCGCAGTACGGCAGAGCGGACCTCGTTCACCCGGGCCCTGCACGTCGTCCGCCGCACGGTGATCTCGCCGAGCGGCTTTTCCCCCCTCCGCCCGCAGACGGGACCGGCGCCTCGGGCTCGCCGAGATCGGCCGCAGTCTGTTACCTCGCCGCCGGCCACGTGACTGCCCCCGCAAGATCCGCTCATGCATCACCGGCTACGCCAGCAAGGCCCCCGGAGAACCCTCAAGTCACCGTCGCGCCCCAGTCGTCGTCACCCTGAACCACCGATGGCACGACCACTAAAGCAACGGCATTG
>NZ_JAOWCB010000082.1 GCF_026420845.1 Streptomyces sp. PR69
CGGAGCTGGTGCCGGTGTCGTACGCGCAGCAGCGGCTGTGGTTCCTGGGCCAGTTCGAGGGCCCCAGTGCGACGTACAACTTGCCTGCCGTGTTCCGGCTTTTGGGTCGGGTGGATGTGGTGGCGCTGGAGTTGGCGCTGGGTGATCTGGTGGGGCGGCACGAGGCGTTGCGGACGGTGTTCCGTGACGTGGACGGCAGCCCGGTGCAGGTGGTTGTGCCTGCTGGCGGGCTGGTGCTGCGGCGCCGGGAGTGCGGCGAGGCGGAGCTGGATGAGGTGGTGCGCGAGGAGGTCGGCTACACCTTCGACCTCGCGTCCGAACTGCCGGTGCGGGCAACCCTCGTCTCCTTGGGTGCGGACGATCATGTGCTGGTGGTGTTGTTCCACCACATCGCCACGGATGGTGAGTCGATGCGTCCGTTTGTGCGTGACCTGAGTGTGGCGTACGAGGCTCGGCTTTCCGGTGGGGTGCCGGACTGGGCGCCGTTGCCGGTGCAGTACGCGGACTACGCGCTGTGGCAGCGCCAGGTGCTGGGTTCGGAGGAGGACCCGGATTCGGAGCTGAGCGGTCAGCTGGCGTTCTGGCGTGAGGCGCTGGCGGATCTGCCGGTGGAGCTGGAGTATCCGACGGACCGGCCTCGCCCGGCGGTGGCGTCGCAGCGTGGCGGGGGGTTCGAGGTCGAGCTGGGCGCGGAGCTGCACGCCCGGCTGGACGATCTGGCCCGTGGTACCGGCACGACCTTGTCGATGGTGGTCCATGCCGCGCTGGCCGGGCTGCTGACCCGGCTGGGTGCGGGGACGGACATTCCGATCGGTACGCCGGTGGCGGGTCGTTCGGACGAGGCGCTGGACGGGCTGATCGGCTTCTTCGTCAACACTCTGGTTCTGCGCACGGACACGTCCGGTGACCCGACGTTCCGGGACATCCTGGGCCGGGTCCGCGAGACGAGTCTGGCGGCGTACGAGCACCAGGACGTGCCGTTCGAGCGGGTCGTGGAAGCCCTTAACCCGCCGCGCTCGGCCGCCCGCAACCCCCTCTGCCAGATCATGCTCCAGGTCGGTACGGGATCGGGGCGGGCCGGCCTGGAGCTGCCCGGCGCCGAGGTGGAGACCGTCTTCGCGCTCGGCGACGTGGCCAAGCTGGACCTGGACCTCAACTTCCAGGCGGGCGTGCTGGACGACGGCCGCCCCGGCCCGCTCCGCGCGTACGTCGGGTTCGCGACCGACCTGTTCGACGCCCCGACCGTCCACCGCATGATCGACCGGCTCGTGCGGGTGCTCGAGGCGGTCGCGGCCGACCCCGACCAGCGGCTGAGCGCCGTCGACCTCCTCGACCAGGACGAGCGGCGGCAGGT
>NZ_JAOWCB010000083.1 GCF_026420845.1 Streptomyces sp. PR69
GCTTACCGACTGGAACGACACCGCCGTCGAGCCTCTGGCAGGCGCCGGTTCCGTTGCCCGGCTGTTCGAGGCGCGGGCCGCCGGGACCCCGGACGCGGTCGCGGTGGTGTGCGAGGACGACGAGCTGACGTTCGCGGAGCTGGACGCGCGGGCGAACCGACTCGCCCACCTGCTAAGGGACCGGGGCGTCGGCCCCGAGTCGGTGGTGGGCCTGTGCCTGCCGCGCGGCGTGGACGCGGTCACCGCGATCCTGGCCGCGTGGAAGGCCGGGGCGGGCTATCTGCCGGTCGACGCGGCGTACCCGGCGGAGCGGATCTCCTTCATGCTGGCCGACTGCCAGGTCGCGGTGCTGCTCGGCACCGCACAGGTCCTGCGCGAACTTCCGGTGGAGGACGTGCCCGTCGTCGCGCTGGACGACCCGGAGTGCGTCGCGGACCTGGCGGCCCGCCCGGTGGATGCACCCAGGGCGGAGGTGTCGCCGGACGGACTGGCGTATGTGATCTACACCTCGGGCTCGACGGGCCGCCCCAAGGGCGTGGCCGTCACCCACGGCGGCGTCGCCAACTACGTCCTGTGGGCGGCCGACGCCTACGGCATGGGCGACGGCGGAGGAGCGCCGCTGCACTCCTCGCTGTCCTTCGACCTGACCGTGACCAGCGTGCTGCTGCCGCTGGTGTCCGGTTCGCCGGTCGTGATCAGCGAGGAGGGCGGCGCCGAGGGACTCGCGGACCTGCTGCGCACGGGCGGCGGATTCGGGCTGGCGAAGGTCGTCCCCGCGCACCTGCCGTTGCTGGCCGACATGCTCCCGGACGATCGGGTACTAGGCGCCGCGCGCCAGTGGATCGTCGGTGGCGAGGCGCTCGCCGGAGCCGATGTGCGCGCCTGGCTGGACCGGGCGCCGGATTCCGTGCTCGTCAACGAGTACGGGCCGACCGAGACGGTGGTCGGATGCTGCGTGTACACGGTGAAGGCCGGCCAGGAGGTCGGCGAGTCCGTGCCGATCGGCAGGCCCATCGCGAACACCCGGCTGTACGTGCTGGACGAACACCTGGCCCCGGTACCGCCTGGTGTGGCGGGCGAGCTGTACATCGCGGGCGCGGGCGTGGCCCGTGGCTATGTGGGCCGGCCCGGCCTGACGGCGGAACGGTTCGTCGCGGACCTCTTCGCGGCCGACGGCTCACGGATGTACCGGTCGGGCGACCGCGTGCGCTGGCGGGCCGACGGTGAACTGGAGTACCT
>NZ_JAOWCB010000085.1 GCF_026420845.1 Streptomyces sp. PR69
GCGTCAGCGGCAGCGCGTCCAGCGTCACCACCACCGACGGGACCATGTACTCGGGCAGCGCCGCGCCGACGTGCCGGCGCAGCAGGCCCGGGTCGGGGGTGTGCCCGGCCGCCGGAACGACGTAGGCGACGAGGCGCTTGTCGCCGGGGACGTCCTCGCGTACGAGGGCGGCGGCCCGCTCCACGTCCTTGTGAGAGGCGAGGGCGGCCTCGACCTCTCCGAGTTCGATGCGGAAGCCGCGGAGCTTGACCTGCTGGTCGGAGCGGGACAGGTACTCCAGCTCGCCGTTGCTGTTCCAGCGCACCAGGTCGCCGGTGCGGTACATGCGCGCGCCGGGCGGACCGTACGGGTCGGCCACGAAGCGTTCGGCGGTCAGGTCGGGGCGGCCGAGGTAGCCGTGGGCGAGGCCGTCCCCGGCGATGTACAGCTCGCCCGCCACGCCGGCGGGTACCGGGCGGAGCGCCGCGTCCAGCACGTACACGCGGGTGTTGGCGACAGGGCGGCCGATGGTGACGTCCGGGCCCGTCACCTCGGTGGCCGTCGACCAGATCGTCGTCTCCGTCGGCCCGTACAGGTTCGTCACGGAGCGGGCATGCCGGGTGAGGGAGGCGGCCAGGTCGGTGGGCAGGGCCTCGCCGCCGACGAGGACCCGTACCCCGGCCAGCGCCTGCGGGTTGTCGGTGACCAGCGCGTGCCAGAGGCTCGGCGTCGCCTGCGCGATGGTGGCGCGGGCGACCCGCTCGCTGAGGGCGGTCGGGTCGAGCACGGTGTCGCGGGCCGCCAGTTCCAGCGTCGCGCCGTTCAGCAGCGGCAGGTACAGCTCCAGGCCCGCGATGTCGAACGCCACCGTCGTGACCGCGAGCAGGCGGTCGTTCGGGCCGAGCCAGAACCGGTCCTGCATCGCGCCGAGGAAGTTCGTCAGCGCCCCGCGCGGAACGACGACGCCCTTGGGGCGGCCCGTCGAGCCCGAGGTGTAGATCACGTACGCGGGCGCGGAGGCAGGTACGACGATCTGCGGGTCTCCGCCGGGGTGGCCGTCGGTGTCGGGCAGCTGGTCGAGGACGATGACGGGCTTGGCGTCGTCGAGCATGTAGGCGACGCGGTCGGCCGGGTAGTCGGGGTCGATGGGCAGGTACGCGGCGCCGGACTTCAGTACGGCGAGCAGGGCGACCACCAGGTCGGCGGAGCGCGACAGGGTCACCG
>NZ_JAOWCB010000086.1 GCF_026420845.1 Streptomyces sp. PR69
CAGGGAAAGGTCGGCGACCTTGAAGTCGGTGAACTCAGCGGAGGGCTGAGACGGCATGGGCTCTCCTCGACTCTTGTACGCCCCGGTGAATCTCCACCGTCGCAGGCGATCGGTTCAGGGTGATGTAGTGCAGTCCCGGAGCGCCGGCGTCGAGCAGGCGCTCTGCCATCGCGATGGCGTGGTCCACGCCGATGCGATGGGATTCCCCGGGGTCGTTCCGGGCGGCGTACAGCCGCCCGGCGAGCGCTTCGGGAAAGGTCGCGTCGCTGAGTTCGGCGAACCGGCTGATTTGCCGGTAGTCGGTGGCAGGCATGATCTCCGGAATGATCGGGGTGTCACAGCCCGCTGCCGCCGCCCGGTCGCACAGCCGGAAGTAGTGCTCGACGTCGAAGAACATCTGGGTGATGGCATAGTCCGCGCCCGCCCGGCACTTGTCGGCGAAGTGCCGGATGTCGCTGTCCCAGTCGGGCGAGCGGGGGTGCCGCTCCGGAAAGGCCGCCACGCCGACGCTGAAGTCGCCGAGATCCCGGATGAGTTCGACGAGTTCGACGGCGTATGTCAGCCCCTGCGGATGGGCGAGCCAGGGGCCCTTGGGGTCTCCGGGCGGATCGCCGCGCAGAGCGAGGACGTCGCGGATGCCGACGTCCGCGTACTGGCCGATGATATGCCGCAGCTCGGCGACCGAGTGTCCGACGGCGGTGAGATGGGCGACCGGGCGCAGCGTGGTGTGGGCGGCGATCTGCTTGGTGACGGCGACGGTCCGGTCCCGAGAGGACCCGCCCGCGCCGTAGGTCACGGAGACGAAGGCAGGGGCCAGGGCCTCGATGCGGCGGATGGCGTCCCACAGACGGGCCTCGCCCTTGTCGGTCTTGGGCGGGAAGAATTCAAACGAGTACGAGGTCTCCCCGGCTGCCAGCACCTCGCGTACCGTCTTCACGATCGCGACCCTCCTGTGTTGAAGTAGCTGGCCTCGGGGTGGTGGGTGATCAGCGCATCGGTGGACTGCTCGGGGTGGAGCTGGAATTCCTCGGACAGTTCGACGCCGATGCGCCCGGGTTCCAGCAGGTCGGCGATCTTCGCCCGGTCCTCCAGATCCGGGCAGGCGGGATAGCCGAAGGAGTAGCGGCAGCCCTGGTACTCCGTGCGGAGCATGCCGTCGAGCGAGTCCGGGTCGGCCGCGGAGATGGA
>NZ_JAOWCB010000087.1 GCF_026420845.1 Streptomyces sp. PR69
CGTTGAGCAGGTTGCGCTGGCTGACCGCGGGGGAGTCCCACGGACCCGCACTGGTGGCGACGCTGGAGGGGCTTCCCGCCGGTGTCCCGATCACCACCGCGATGGTGGCGGATGCGCTGGCCCGGCGGCGGCTCGGTTATGGCCGCGGGGCGCGGATGAAGTTCGAGCGGGACGAGGTCACCTTTCTCGGGGGTGTGCGGCATGGGCTGACGCTGGGTTCCCCGGTGGCGGTCATGGTGGGGAACACGGAGTGGCCGAAGTGGGAGCAGGTCATGGCCGCCGATCCGGTGGATCCGGCGGTGCTGGCCGAGCTGGCGCGTAACGCTCCTTTGACCCGCCCGCGTCCGGGTCACGCCGATCTGGCGGGGATGCAGAAGTACGGGTTCGACGAGGCGCGGCCGGTGCTGGAGCGGGCGTCGGCGCGGGAGACGGCGGCGCGGGTGGCGCTGGGGGCGGTGGCCCGTTCGTATCTGAGGGAGACCGCCGGGATCGAGATCGTCTCGCATGTGGTGGAGCTGGCGGCGGCGAAGGCCCCGTACGGGGTGTATCCGACGCCGGGGGATGTGGAGCGGCTGGACGCGGATCCGGTGCGCTGTCTGGACGCGGACGCGTCGAAGGCGATGGTCGCGGAGATCGATCAGGCGCATAAGGACGGTGACACGCTCGGCGGTGTGGTGGAGGTGCTGGCGTACGGGGTGCCGGTGGGTCTGGGCTCGCATGTGCACTGGGACCGGCGGCTGGACGCCCGGCTGGCCGCCGCGTTGATGGGCATCCAGGCCATCAAGGGGGTGGAGGTCGGCGACGGCTTCGGCCTCGCCCGCGTACCGGGCTCCCGGGCCCACGACGAGATCGTCCCGACCGGGGACGGCATCAAGCGTGCCTCCGGCCGCTCCGGCGGCACCGAAGGCGGCCTGACGACCGGGGAACTCCTCCGCGTGCGGGCGGCGATGAAGCCGATCGCGACCGTGCCGCGCGCGCTGAAGACGGTCGACGTGACCACCGGCGAGGCGGCCGCCGCGCACCACCAGCGCTCCGATGTGTGCGCCGT
>NZ_JAOWCB010000088.1 GCF_026420845.1 Streptomyces sp. PR69
TTGGGCGAGCGGTTCATCAGCGCGCGGGCTGCTTCGGCGGCGGTGGCGGTTCCGTCGATGACGGACACGACGACCTCGGTGATCGGCATCTCGACCCCATGCTGTCGCGCCAGGTCGAGGATCGAGCGTGAGGACGTGACTCCTTCGGCGGTCTGGCTGGTCGCGGCCGTGGCCTCGGCGACGGTCATGCCCTGGCCCAGGCGCTCACCGAAGGTGCGGTTGCGGGACAGCGGCGAGGCGCAGGTGGCGGCGAGATCACCGACTCCGGCCAGCCCGGAGAACGTGAGCGGATCGGCCCCCAGGGCCGTGCCGAGACGGGCGGTCTCCGCCAGCCCGCGGGTCATGAGCAGGGCTGCGGCGTTGTCGCCGAGCCCCATCCCGGAGGCGAGCCCGACGGCCAGAGCGATGACGTTCTTGACCGCGCCGCCCAGCTCGCAGCCGACGACATCGGCGTTGGTGTACGGGCGGAAGTACGGGGTGCGGCAGGCGTGCTGAAGTGCTTTGGCGGTGACTTCGTCGCGGCAGGCGATCACTGAGGCGGCGGGTTGCCGGGCTGCGATCTCGCGCGCGAGGTTCGGGCCCGAGAGGACGGCGATTCGCTCGGGCGGGAGTCCGGTCACCTCGGCGATGACCTCGCTCATCCGCAGGCCCGTGTCCGTCTCGATGCCCTTCATCAGGCTGACGACGACTGTGCGCTCGCCAATGTGCGCCGCCCACGCGGCGAGGCTTTCGCGAAGGGACTGGGCGGGGATGGACAGCATGAGGAGGTCTGCACTCTGGAGGGCTTCCGCGGCATCCGTGGTGGCCCGCAGCGACGCGGGGAGGGTGATGCCGGGCAGGTAGCGGGGGTTCTCCCGCCGGGCGTTGATCGACCCCACGAGTTCCTGGCGTCGTCCGTGGAGGATCACATCGTTTCCGGCGTCGGCCAGTACAGCCGCGAAGGTCGTGCCCCACGAGCCGGCCGAGAGCACCGCAACTCGGTTCATTCTGTCTCTTTCCCTTGGTGTGCTGTTGCGTGCGGGCGACCCTAGCGGCGG
>NZ_JAOWCB010000089.1 GCF_026420845.1 Streptomyces sp. PR69
GACTGTGCCTGCCGCGCGGTCTCGACATGGTCGCGGCGGTCCTGGCCGTGTGGAAGGCGGGCGCCGCATATCTCCCGGTCGACCCGGCGTACCCGGCCGAACGGGTCGCGTTCATGCTGGCCGACAGCGGGGCCTCGGTGCTGGTCGGCACTCAGTCTGCACTGGACGGCCTGACGCCCGACGACGTGACGGCACTGGCCCTCGACGACCCGGCGGTGGCCGACGCGCTCGCCGCGTGCCCCGACCACACGCCCCCGGTCGACATGGCCCACGGTCTGCTGGCGTACGTCATCTACACCTCGGGCTCGACCGGCCGCCCCAAGGGTGTGGCCGTCACCCACGGATCCCTGGCCAACTATGTGGCCTCCGTCCCCGGCAGGACGGGCCTCGGTGAGGAGGGCGGCCGGTACGCGCTCCTCCAGCCGCAGGTCACCGACCTGGGCAACACGATGGTGTTCGCCAGCCTGGCCACGGGCGGGCAGCTGCACATCCTCGACCCGGACGCGGTCACCGACCCGACGGCGGTCGGCGCGTACCTCGCCGCGCACCGGATCGACTACCTGAAGGCGGTCCCCTCGCACCTCGCGGCGCTGACCGCCGACGACATGAGGGCCGTACTGCCCGCGAAATCGCTGCTGCTCGGCGGCGAGGCCGCCTCGCCCGCCTGGGTACGGCAGCTGCTGGCGGTGCCCGACGGCCCCCAGGTGTTCAACCACTACGGCCCGACGGAGACCACCATCGGCGCGGCCACCGGCCGCCTGACCGCCGAGCGCCTGGCCGACGGCCGGGTCCCGGTCGGAACGCCTATCGCGAACAGCCGGATGTACGTACTGGACGCGTCCCTGGAACCGGTCCCGGCCGGAGTGGTCGGCGAGCTGTATATCGCCGGCGCGGGGCTCGCCCGTGGCTACGTCGAACGTCCCGGCCTGACGGCCGAACGCTTCGTGGCCTGCCCCTTCGGCGGCCCCGGCGAGCGGATGTACCGGACCGGGGACCGGGCCCGCTGGACGGCCGACGGACAGATCGTGTTCGA
>NZ_JAOWCB010000009.1 GCF_026420845.1 Streptomyces sp. PR69
GCAGGCCGTGCGCCCGGCCGAGCCCGCAGCCGCGGCGCCAGAGTGCCCGCCCCCGCCTCCGCCCGCGCGCGGCCGCGTATGAGGCCCCCCGGCGTGCACCGGTTGACGGTCACCGGTTGACGGGGGTCACCGGTGACACGTCACCGGCTGCCGTCGAGGATGACCCGGGCCACCAGCGCCGGGTCGTCGCTCATCGGGACATGGCCGCAGCCCGGCAGCCGGATGAGGCGCGCGCCGGGGATGACGTGCTTGGCCCGCACCCCCTGCCGCCGCAGCAGCAACCGGTCCTTCGTGCCCCAGGCGATGGTGACCGGGACATCCGGGATGTCGTCCGTGAACAGCACCGACCCTCCCGCGACCAGCGTCGCTTCAAACCCCGTGGCGTTGCGCAGCGCCAGCGTCTCCGCGACGGCCGCCTCGGGTGATCTGCGCCCCGGCCGGGCGTAGATGCTGCTGATGAGCGCCGCCCGTCCCGCCGCCGACCGGGAGAGCCGCTCGACCAGCGCGGGCGGCATCGTCTGCGCCCCGATCCGCATCGCCCGCAGCGTGGTGAACGCGTAGCGCCGCTCGGCCTCCGTCCAGAACCCGGCGGGCGACAGCGCCGTCACCGACCGTACGAGCTTCTCGCGGCCCAACTCCAGGGCCAGCAGCCCGCCGAGGGAGTTCCCCGCGACATGCGGCCGCTCCACCCCCAGGGCCTCGCACAGACGGCCGAGCACCGTCGCCACGGTCTCCAGGTCGTACGGCACTCCCTCCGGCAGCGCCGTCGACGTCCCGAAGCCCGGCAGGTCGATGGCGATGACATCGCGCTCCGCGGCCAGAACGGCGAGCACCGGCTCCCACGCCTGCCAGTGGTGCCCGATCCCGTGCAGCAGCAGCAGCGGCTCACCGGCCCCCGCGCGTTCATAGGTCACCGTCAGGGCGCGGCTGCCGGCTGGAGTGTCGACGGGGAACGAGATCTCTGCGGCCATACTGCGCTCCTGACCCATGAACCGGTCCATGGGCTGAACCCTGGACCCACCCATGAACATAGACGGACTGTCAGTAACAATTACCGCTCGGTAGCATAGGGCTCAAGAGGCCGAACGCGTCATTCACACCGCGCTGTGCCGAGCCTGAACGGGTGTGCTGGGATGGAACCGTGGCGACCGACACCGTGACCGACGTCTTCGAAGAGCACCGCCCCCTCCTGACCGGAGTGGCTTACCGCATGCTGGGCGGAGTGGCCGACGCCGAGGACGTGGTCCAGGAAGCATGGCTGCGCTGGTCGGCCGGGGACCGCGGCGGCGTCGCCGAGCCGCGCGCCTACCTGGTCCGCGTCACGACCCGGCTGGCCGTCGACCGGCTGCGGCAGATCACCTCGCGCCGGGAGTCGTACGTCGGCCCCTGGCTTCCCGAACCCGTCGTCACCGATGTCGCCCACGCCGCCCCCGACGCCGCCGAGCGGGCCGCGCTGGCCGACTCGGTCTCCCTCGCCGTCCTCGTCGTCCTGGAGTCACTCTCCCCGCTGGAGCGCGCCGTGTTCGTGCTCCGCGAGGCGTTCGCCTTCCCGTACGGAGAGATCGCCGCCGCCCTCGACCGCTCCGAGGCGGCCGTGCGCCAGCTCGCCGGCCGCGCGCGCCGCCATGTGCAGGAGCGCAGACCGCGCTACGACGTCGACCCCGTCCAGTGCCGCGAGCTGACCGAGCGTTTCCTCGCCGCGGCCGCCGGCGGCGACTTCGACGCGCTGCTGACGCTGCTCGCCCCGGACGTCCGGCTTGTCGGGGACTCCGGCGGCAAGGCCAAGGCCCCGCTGCGCGTCCTGGAGACCGCCGACAAGGTCGGCCGCTTCCTCGCCGCCGTGTCCCAGCAGTCCGTCGGGCAACTGGAGATCCGCTTCGTCGAGATCAACGGCGCGCCCGCGCTGCTCGCCCTGGCGGGCGGAAAGCCGGACAGTGTTTTCCAGCTGGCAATCAGGGACGGACGCATTCAATGCGTCTACGTCATCCGCAATCCCGACAAGCTGGCCTCCCTGCCCGTGGGCTGAATCCCCGCACGCGAGCCGAATCCGCAGGCCGGACGCCATGGCCGGAGCGGCTGCGAGATTCTTTTCCGCCACCTTCCCGCCGCCGTCCGAACACGCAGCGGCATCATGCCGTTTCACTGAGTAAGCTGCGCTGGATTGGTCTTGACCAAGGGTGTGCGCCGTCCTATGGTCACAGAGTTAGTGCAGGAACCTTTAATAAACAAAGGCGCGAAAAAGGGCGCGGCAAAGCCGCCGCTGGCAGGGCGATTGGCGGAGGATCAGGGTGGGGACCACGCAGCTGGAGACAGTGCCGGAGCCTAAGTATGTGCACCTCAAGACCGTGATCAGCGAAGCGCTCGACTCGGACTTCGCGGTGGGGGAGATCCTGCCCAACGAGCGCGACCTCGCCGCCCGGTTCGGCGTCGCCCGCGCCACGCTCCGGCAGGCGCTCGAACAGCTTGAGCTGGAAGGCCGGTTGCAGCGCCGCCGCGGCGTCGGCACCACCGTCGCCCCGCCCCGCATGGGCGTGGACGTCTCCACCCCCCGGCACGGCTGGCCCGGCGCCGGACAGGACGCCTGGCAGCCGGTCGGCTGCACGACCGCGCCGCCGCCCTGCTCCGTGGCCCGGCTGCTTGACGCGGACGACGGCGAAGAGGCCCACACGGTGCGCCGTCTGCGCCTCAGTCAGGGCCAGCCGGTGGCCGCCGAACTGCTGTATGTGCCCCTTGCGTCAGTTCCCGCCGCGCCGGCCGTCGTCGACGTCCCCTCGGGTCCCGCCCGCGCCCGGTCGGTTCTGCGTGAGCTCCAGCGCCTCACCCTCGAAGGGCAGGACCGCGCCGTCGAGCTGGGCTCCGCACGCGCCGACGACGCCAAGGAGCTCGACCGGCTGCCCGGTGCGCCGGTGCTCGTCGTCACCACCCGGTACTTCTCCGGCGGCCGGACCGCGGCCGTCTCCGTCGCCACCTACCGGGCCGACACCTGCCGGCTCACCTTCGGCGACTTCGGAGACCTGGAAATCAGCCACCACGGGCAGCGGCGACAGGCCTCCTGAGGCCGCTCACGGGTCGCGCGGGCGGTCATCGCCGCCCCGTCACCGACCCTTCCACGGCGAAGAGCTGCTCCTCCAGATGATCCAGCGCAAGCCGCAGCGCGCCCGTCGCCACCGCCGCCTCACCCAGCAGCGAGAGCGTCACCCGGGGCGGGCGCAGACAGAACCGCGACAGCTGTGCCCGCAGCGGATCGAGCACGCCGTCGAGGCCCGCCGCCCAGCCGCCCACGATCACCACCTCGGGGTCGAGGGCGAGCACCAGCGCCGCCACATCGTGCACCAGCCGCTGGATGAAACGGTTCACCGCCGCCTGCGCGCGGGCGTCGCCCTGCCGTGCGAGCGCGAAGACGCGGGCCACCGCCTGCTCGTCAAGCGGATGCAGCGGCTCGTCCGTCGTCGACAGCAGCGTCTCCGGGGTCGCCTCACGCCCCAGCAGATGCAGGGCGCCGATCTCGCCCGCCGCGCCGCCGAAGCCCCGGTGCAGCCGCCCCCCGATCAGCGAGCCGGCCCCCGGGCTGAGTCCCGCCAGTACGAAGACGATGTCGTCGGAGTCCGTAGCCGCGCCCTTCCAGTGCTCGGCCACGGCGGCGGCGTTGGCGTCGTTCTCCACCAGCACCGGGCAGCGGAACGACCGGCGAAGCCGCTCGCCCAGGGCCAGCCCCGTCCAGCCGGGCAGCGCGGTCCCCAGCCGCACCGTGCCGTCCGCCTCCACGATCCCGGGCGAACCGACCCCGACCGCCCGCAGGCTGCCCCGTGCCACACCGGCCCGCCGCAGCACATCGGTCACCGCCGACCGCACCCGCTCCAGCCGCTCGTCCGCCGAGGCGGTTTCGGACACCTCTCGGGAGCCCGCGCCGATGATCCGTCCGTCCAGCCCCGACAGCAGCGCCGCGACCCGGTGCGCACCGATCTCGACCCCCAGCAGATGCCCCGCCTCGGCCCGGAAGCGGAACCTCCGCGCGGGCCGGCCCTGCCTCCGGGCCTCGCCCTCCTCCGGAGCCGCCTCCACCACCAGACCGTCCCCGATGAGCCCCTCGACCACGCCCTCCACCGTCGGCCGGGACAGACCGGTGATACGGGTCAGATCGGTCAGCGTGGGAGTGCCCGCGCCACGCAGCGCATGGAGTACCACCGCGGAATTGATCCGCCGCAGCAGCGACGGATCCCCGCCGGTCAGCCGCCCCACCGTTGTGTCCTCCCAGCTCGAGCGCATGTCACGCGGATGGTACTCGCTGGTCGCGAGCGCGGCGAGTGGCGCAGGGGGCGAGGGAGCCGTGACAGGGGTGGCCGGAAGTGAGCGCTCGCGACGGCCGTACATCTGACGGAACGCCATATGTCAGTGCCGACCGGTTTACTGACGGCATGACCGCTGCGGACCGGCTCGCCGAGATAGACCTGCTGCGCACCCGGGCGTTCGCCGAGGACGGACCCGGCTACCACCTGGTGGAGCTGAGCGGCGGCGACGCGTCCGGGGGCGCGGCGGAGGATATGTCATGGGAACAGGCGTGCGAGCAGTGTGAGGCGGAGTGCGATGCGCTGGTGGCGCTGCTGAGCGCGCGCTGGGGCCGGGCGGATCCGTTCACCCTGTGGTCCCTGTCCGTGCGCAGCGCCTCGGGGGACTCCATCCCGGCCTCCTGGGCCGCGCTGAGCCACCTTGTGGACTACGTCCACGCCTGGGAGGCGGGCGACCGCTGGATAGCCGTGGGCACGGCGAGGCGGGATCGGGAGCGGGGGGTGGGGGTGCTGGTGCTGGTTGCGGGGGACGCGCCGCCGTAGGGGGCCGTGCGGGATTTTTCCCCCTCCCCACCCCTTCCCGTAACCGGGGGCTCCGCCCCCGGACCTCCGCGCCTCAAACGCCGGCGGGGCTGGGTTTCTGGTCCCTGCGCCTCAAGCGCCGGCGAGGCTGAATGTGCTGGCTCCTGCGCCTCAAGCTCCCCCAGCTACCGCTGGGAGGTACCCCCAGGCGGGGCTGAGTGTGGGCTGCCAACGTCGGCGGGCTGGGATTTGGTGCGGCCAAATTCAGCCCGTCCGGCGCTTGAGGACACGGCCGAAGGCCGTACGGGGGTCTGGGGGCTTGCCCCCAGTTACGGGAAGGGGAGGGGAGGGGGAGCAAACCCGTCCGCAGCCACCCGCAGGCGGGCGAACTCCTCCGCCATCGTCTCCGCCGTCCACCGCGCGTTCAACCCGCTCGGATTCGGCAGCACCCACACCCGGCTGTCGCCGATCACCCGCTCCTGGCGGCCGATCCGGGCCGTCCGGTCGTCGAACGCCGTGCGGTAGGCGGTGACGCCGACCACGGCCAGCCAGCGCGGCCGGAGGCGCTCCACCTTGGCCCGGAGGGCGGCGCCGCCCGTGCGGAGTTCGTCGGCGGTCAGCTCGTCCGCACGTGCCGTCGCCCTGGCGGCCACATTGGTGATGCCGAGCCCGTATGAGAGGAGCTCGTGCTGCTCCTCGGGCCGCAGCCGCCGCGGGGTGAAGCCCGACAGCTCCAGCACCGGCCAGAAGCGATTGCCGGGCCGGGCGAAGTGGAAGCCGGTGGCCGCCGACATCAGGCTGGGGTTGATGCCGCAGAACAGCACGGACAGGCCGTCCGCGGCCACATCTGGGACGGTGCGGTCGCGGGCGGCCGCAAGGTCCGCGGGGGTCAGACGGCGGGTCGGCAGGCGGGGCGGGCGGCGGGTCAGAGGATCGACCCCGGGGTGTAGCCCGCGGCCTCCGGGTGCTGCTTGACGATCTCCTCGACACGACAGACCACCGCGGCGACCTGGTCGGCCGCCGCGCCCGTGAACGACAGCTTGTCGGCCATCAGCGCGTCCAACTCCGCCCGGTCCAGCGGAATCCGCTCGTCCGCCGCCAGCTTGCCGAGCAGCTCATTGCGCTCCGCGCCCTGCTCACGCATGGCCAGCGCTGAGGCGACGGCATGCTCCTTGATCGCCTCATGGGCGACCTCACGGCCCACCCCGGCCCGCACCGCGCCCATCAGGACCTTGGTCGTGGCCAGGAACGGCAGATACCGGTCCAGCTCCCGCGCCACCACCGCCGGGAACGCCCCGAACTCGTCGAGCACCGTCAGAAACGTCTCCAGCAGCCCGTCGAAGGCGAAGAACGCGTCCGGCAGTGCGACCCGGCGCACCACGGAGCAGGAGACATCGCCCTCGTTCCACTGGTCGCCCGCGAGCTCGCCGGTCATCGAGGCATAGCCGCGCAGGACGGCCATCAGGCCGTTCACCCGCTCGCACGAGCGGGTGTTCATCTTGTGCGGCATGGCGGAGGAGCCGACCTGCCCGGGCTTGAAGCCCTCCGTCACCAGCTCGTGCCCGGCCATCAGCCGGATCGTCTTGGCGAGGGACGAGGGGGCCGCGGCCAGCTGCACCAGCGCGGAGACCACGTCGTAGTCCAGGGAGCGCGGATAGACCTGGCCGACGGAGGTGAAGCCGTGCGCGAAGCCCAGGTGCGCGGCGATCCGCCGCTCCAGCTCAGCGAGCTTGGCGGGGTCGCCGCCCAGCAGGTCCAGCATGTCCTGGGCGGTGCCGACGGGCCCCTTGACGCCGCGCAGCGGGTAGCGGCCGAGCAGGTCCTCAAGCCGCCCGTACGCGACGAGCAGCTCGTCCGCCGCCGTTGCGAAGCGCTTGCCGAGGGTCGTGGCCTGTGCAGCGACATTGTGCGAGCGCCCGGCCATGACCAGCTCCGCGTACTCCCCGGAGAGCCGGCCCAGCCGCGCCAGCACCGCCACGGTGCGGTCGCGCATCAGCTCCAGCGAGAGCCGGATCTGCAGCTGCTCCACGTTCTCCGTCAGATCGCGGGAGGTCATGCCCTTGTGCACATGCTCATGGCCCGCGAGCGCGTTGAACTCCTCGATGCGCGCCTTCACATCGTGCCGGGTGACCTTCTCCCGCTCGGCGATCGACGCGAGGTCGACCTGGTCGAGCACGCGCTCGTAGTCGGCGAGGGCCGCCTCGGGCACCTCGATTCCGAGGTCCTTCTGTGCGCGCAGCACCGCAAGCCAGAGCCGGCGCTCCAGCTTGACCTTCTCCTCGGGGGACCACAGGGAGGCAAGCTCCGTGGAGGCATAGCGGCCGGCCAGGACGTTGGGGATGCGGGGCTTCGCAGACGAGGCAGTCACGTGCACAGAGTCTACTGGCGGTTTGTGCAGGCCAGCGCCATGGCCCCGGTTGTGCGTTGCTACGAGGCCCGGGCGGCGGCCGGGGACGTCCGGGCCTCAGACGGCCCCGGGCTCGTACGGCAGCAGCTCCGGGTGCTTCGGAGGGAGGCCGTCGCCGGAGGAGCGGCCGGTGAGCCGACGCCCGATCCAGGGGCCCAGATGGCGGCGGGCGAACCGCAGATCCTCGATGCGCCGTGCCGTCCAGGCGGGACGCGCCGCGGGCGGCAGCGGGGCGCGCCAGTCTTCCTCCGCCTCCAGGCCGAGCGTCTGCCATACCGCCTCGGCGACCCTGCGGTGCCCCTCGGCCGTGAGATGCAGCCGGTCGGCGTCCCACATCCGCGAATCGCCCAGGACCTCGGCCCCGTACAGGTCCGTGACCAGCGCGCCGTGGCGTGCGGCCACCGTTTCCACATGCGTGAACAGCTGCTCCATGCGCGGGCGGAAGCGTTCCATGACGGGGCCGCGGCGGCCCGGGCTGCGCATGAGCACGAGCTGCCGGCAGCTGGGCGCGAGTCGCTCCGCGGCCTGCTCCAGCAGCGCCCGCACCCGCCCCATGTCGCAGCTCGGGCGCAGGGCGTCGTTCAGCCCGCCCACCAGGGTGATCACATCCGGCCGCATGGCCGCGGCCCGGTCTGCCTGCTCCTCGACGATCTGCCCGATGAGCTTGCCCCGCACGGCGAGGTTCGCGTACCGGAAACCGGGGGTGCGGGCGGCGAGGCGGGCCGCCAGGAGGTCCGCCCATCCGCGGTAGGAGCCGTCGGGCAGCAGATCCGACATCCCTTCCGTGAATGAATCGCCTATCGCGACAAAACTCGTGTAGTGGGCTGTGCTCGTGTACGGGGCTGTCGGCCTGTCGGTCATCTCCATGGCGGACTGATCATACCGTTCGGTATGCCGCAGCGGTCCGGGCGCGTTCCACAGCCGCCGCCCGCGGGCGTCAGCCGGGACGCCCCACGAGTTCGCGCAGCACGTCCTCCATCGTCACCAGCCCCTGCGGCCGGTCCTCCTCGTCCAGCACCGCCGCCAGATGCGTACGGCTGCGCCGCATCGCCGTCAGCACATCGTCCAGCGGGGCAGTCCCGCGGACCCGGGCCACCGGCCGCAGCGCCGGCACCGGGAACGGCGCATCCCGCCGCGGCGCGTCCAAGGCGTCCTTCACATGCAGATAGCCCAGGATCCGCCGGCCCGCGTCGACCACGGGGAAGCGGGAGAATCCCGACCGCGCCGACAGCGCCTCCAGCTGCGCCGGAGTCGTCCCCGCCGGTGCGCAGACCACCTCCTCCAGCGGCGAGGCCACCTCCCGCACCGGCCGCCGGCCCAGCTCCAGGGCGTCCCGCAGCCGCTCGGCCGCCCGGTCGTCGAGCAGCCCCGCCTCGCCCGCGTCCTGCACCAGCCTGACCAGCTGGTCGTCGGAGAACGCGGCCGCGACCTCGTCCCTGGGCTCCACGCGCAACAGCTTCAGCAGCGCGTTGGCGAACGCGTTCACCGTGAAGATCACCGGCCGCAGCGCCCGTGCCAGGGCGACCAGCGGCGGGCCCAGCAGCAGCGCGGACCGCTGGGGTTCGGCGAGCGCGATGTTCTTGGGGATCATCTCGGCGAGCAGCATGTGCAGATACGTCGCCGCTGTCAGGGCGATGACGAAGGAGAAGGGATGGATCAGGCCGTGCGGCATGCCCAGCGCGTCGAACAGCGGCTCCAGCAGATGGGCGATGGCGGGCTCGGCCACGATGCCGAGCACCAGCGTGCTGAGCGTGATGCCCAGCTGGGCGGCCGCGAGCAGCGCGGAGACATGCTCAAGACCCCACAGCACGCTGCGGGCACGGCGGTCTCCCGCCTGGGCGGCCGGTTCGATCTGACTGCGCCGGACGGAGATCAGCGCGAACTCCGCCCCGACGAAGAAGGCGTTCACGATCAGCATCAGCAGACCGATGCCGAGCTGAAGGGCGATCACCACGGCGCGTCCCCCTGCCCGCCTGCCGTCTCACCGGGGTGCGGACCGCCCGCGCCGCCCGGCGACGGCGGCGCGTGCAGCAGCACGCCGGCCGCGCGCCGGCCCGAGGCGTCGGCCACCTCCAGCCGCCAGCCCGCCAGCTCGATCGCGTCGCCCTCCTCGGGAATGCGCCCCAGCACGGTGGCGATCAGCCCGGCCAGCGTCTCGTACGGCCCTTCCGGCGCCAGCAGCCCGATCCGCTCCAGCTGGTCCATGCGCGCCGCGCCGTCCGCGGACCACAGCGCCCTGCCGTCCGCGTCCTCGCCCGCCGCCGCCAGGTCCGGCGTCTCGTGGGGATCGTGCTCGTCCCGTACCTCGCCCACGACCTCCTCGACGATGTCCTCCAGGGTCACCACCCCCGCAGTGCCGCCGTACTCGTCGATGACGACCGCCATCGAGGAGCGGCCCGAGAGCCGGTCCAGCAGCCGGTCCACCGACAGCGAGGCTGGCACGAGCACCGCCTCGCGCAGCAGCTCCGAGACCCCGTGCCGGATCCGTTCGGCGGCCGGCACCGCCAGCACATCCCTGATGTGGGCGACGCCCACGACCGTGTCGAGGGTGTCCCGGTAGACCGGGAAGCGGGACAGCCCGGTGGCCCGTGTCGCATTGGCGACGTCCTCCGCCGTGGCCGTCACCTCCAGCGCCATGACCTGCACACGCGGGGTCATCACATTCTCCGCCGTCAGCTCCGGCAGGCTCAGGGTGCGTACGAACAGCTCGGCGGCGTCCGCCTCCAGCGCGCCCTGCCGGGCGGAGTGGCGGGCCAGGGCGATCAGCTCCTGCGGGCTGCGCGCAAAGGCCAGCTCCTCCGTCGGCTCCATGCCGAGCCGCCGTACGATCCGGTTCGCCTCATTGTTGAGATGGCCGATCAGCGGGCGGAAGACGGCGGTGAACATCCGGTGCGGCGGGGCCACCGCCTTGGCGACCGCCAGCGGCGAGGAGATCGCCCAGTTCTTCGGGACCAGCTCGCCGACGACCATCAGGACGACCGTGGACAGCGCCGTGCCGATGACCAGGGCGACGGAGGAGGCCATGGAGCTGGACGCGCCGAGTCCTTCGAGCGGCCCCCGGATCAGCCGGGCGATCGACGGCTCGGCAAGCATGCCGATCACCAGATTGGTGACCGTGATGCCGAGCTGTGCCCCGGAGAGCTGGAAGGTCAGACTCCGTACGGCCCTGAGCGCGCCGGCCGCGCCCCGCTCGCCCCGCTCGGCCGCCCGTTCGAGATCGCCGCGCTCGACCGTGGTGAGGGAGAACTCCGCCGCGACGAACGCCCCGCACGCCAGTACGAGCAGCACCGCCACGAACAGCAGGAGCACTTCGGTCATCGGTTCACCTCCGTCCCATGGTCCGGCAGGGACGGAGGAAACGCGCGTACGGGCGTCCGGGCGGCGGGCCGCGGGTCAGCTGCCGCGCAGCTCCTCGATCACTGGGGCGAAGGTCTCCATGGCGGGGTCGAGCACGGTGAAGTACGAGAATCCGTACCGCCGCCGGTGGGACCGCAGCCGGTCGGCGATCTCCCGGACCGTGCCGACGGCCAGCACCGGCAGCGCCAGCAGCTCCTCCTCGTCCAGATGGGGTGCGTGCCGGAGCATCGGCCGAACGGCGGAGGCGGGGTCGTCGGTGATCACGACCGTCTGGAGGAGCAGATTCAGCTCGGCCGGCGTCGTCCGTCCGGCGGCCGCGGCCCGGTATGCCGCGACCCTTCCGTCGAGCTGCTCGGCCGTGAGCGCGGCAAGGCCGTCCCTGCCCTCCCGGGCGCCGGTGAAGGCCACGGTCGCCGCCCGCCCGGCGGCCAGCCGCAGCACCCGGTCGCCGTTGCCGCCGATCAGCAGCGGCAGCCGCGGCCCCTGGACCGGCCGCGGCTGATGGGCCGCGTCGCCGAGCAGCCGGTCGAGCTCCTCGACCGTGCGCCTCAGATGGCCGACACGGCCGCCGGGGGAGAGGAACGGCAGCCCCGCCCGGTCGTGCTCCTCCTTCACATACCCGGCCCCGAGCCCCAGCTCCAGACGGCCGCCGGTGAGGGCGTCCGCGGTGGCCGCCTCCCGGGCGAGCAGCGCCGGGTTCCAGAATCCCGCGTTGAGGACGAAGGTCCCCACGCGGGGCCGTGTCGTCGCGTCGGCGGCGGCGACCAAGGCGGCGAACGGCGCGGGCATCCCCAGATGGTCGGGGACGAGGATCACGTCGTAGCCGAGCTCCTCGGCGCGTCTGCACCGCTTGCCCCACTCGCCGCCATCAGAGGGCGTCAGCATATTCACTCCGAACCGGAACGGCCGTTCCATGAAACCTCCTTGACAGGCTGTGAGCCGCTGTAGGCAGCCTCCCCGGATCCCATCCGGTCGAACTCGCGTACGCGCTTCTCTTGTGAGTGCTAGCGTCTGCGCGCTAGCGTGTGAGCGTGGCCAAGACACAGCTCAATGTGCGCGTGGACGAGACGACCGCGGCGGCGGCCCGGGAGCGGGCGACGCAGCGCGGCATCAGCGTGAACCGCTATATCGAGGAGCTCGTCCAGCAGGACGCCGGCGAGGCGGGGCGCACTTTCGTCGAGGCGGCGGCGGACTTCATGAAGCAGTACGAATCCGTCTTCGCCGAGGAGCTCGGCGACCCGGCGAGACCTGGCGGCCCCGGCGGGGGCGGCCGTCCCGGCCGGCGGTGAGCCTGCGGATCGACCTCGCCTGGCTGCTGATGATCGCGGAGCATAAGACGCCCGGCGATCCGCAGGTCGTCGACTGGGGCGCCCTCGTCGCCGCGGTCAGCCGGCACGAGGCGGAGATATTCGGCGTACAGGTCTATGCGGACCCCTATGCGCGGGCCGCAGCCCTGTTGCAACTCCTGCTGCACGTACCGGCGCTGGAGCACTCGAACGCGATGTTCGCCTGCGCCGTCGCGTACGGCTATCTCGTCGCCTCCGGTCTGAAGGTCGCCACCTCTCCCGAGCAGGTCAGAGACCTGGCCCGACTGATCAGGGACGACCACGCGGACGTCCGCGCGATCGCGAAGCAGCTGCGCCGCTGGACTCTCTGACCCGGGGCCCTCCGGCCGGACCCGCGGACGCCTCCCCGCGGTGTCAGGCATCCGCGTCCGGCAGCGGACGGCGGGCCGTGCCCAGGACGCAGGGGGACGCGGGAAGCGGCGGCCCCGATTCCGGTACCCGGAACCTGCGGTAATCGCCCAGTTCAAAGCCCGCGGCCTCGATCGCGGCGATCGTGTCCCGAGCCGTATGACAGCCCCCGAAGAGCAGCGGCCACACCGTCCGGTCCAGCGCCCGCTGGCATCCGGCCAGTCCACGGCCCGGGGCCAGGCCGTGCTCGAAGAACCGCAGTTCCCCGCCGGGCCGCAGCACGCGCCGCAGCTCGCCCAGCGCCCGCGGCACATCGCGTACCGTGCACAGCACCAGCGACGCCACAGCCGCGTCGAACGCCTCGCTCTTCACCGGCAGCGCCTCCGCCACACCCGGCACCACATCCACCGGCACCTCGGCGTGCACAGCCGCCTCCAGTGCCAGCTTCCGCAGCATGCGCTCCGGTTCCAGCGCGACGACCTCGCTGACCGACGACGGGTAGTGCGCGAAGTTCAGGCCATTGCCCGCGCCGATCTCGATCACCCGGCCCGAGAGCCCGGCGAGCAGCTCATGCCGGTAGGCCGCCACCCCGCCCTTCTCGTCGGCCGTCACGCTCCACTTGGCGTAGAAGCGGGCGAAGACGGGATGGTGAACCGCGTCCCGGGGCATCTTCGAGCTGCGCGGCAACATCGCGGACCTCCAGGGGGCGGCGGCGGGACGTCACCGTCATTGTCCCCCGGCGCGGCCGATGTCAGCCTTCCGTGCCGCCGACGAAGCAGAACTCATTCCCCTCCGGGTCCCGCATGACCTGGAACCGCCCCTGTTCATCGGTCACCACTGCCCCCACGCGCCGCGCGCCGAGCCGCACGGCCTCGTCCGCCGCCGTGTCGACGTCGCCCGCGTCCAGATCCAGATGCAGCCGGTTCTTGGCGGACTTCGCCTCGGGGACGCGCTGGAAGGCGACACGGGCGAAGCCGGGAGGGTCGACATACGACCAGTCGGGGGCCCGGTCGACCGGGTCGCCCCCGAGGAGGGCGGCCCAGAAGCGGACCGGACGGGAGGGGTCATGGCAGTCGAAGACGATCTCGTCGATCCGTGCAGTGCGTGCAGTGCGCATCGGATCAGCGTACGGGGCCGGGCGCAGCCGCCTCGGGCGGCGCCCAGGTCCCGCCGAGCGGCGGCGCGAGCCAGTGTGCGGCCTGCGCGCGGAACTCGTCCGCCGGCAGCGCGCCGGCTCCCTCCGGCACCGCGCCGAGCAGCGGCGCGCCGGCCGCCTGAGGCAGATCGGCCAGGTTGCACCGCGATGCGAGATCGGGCTCCGCGGGCCAGCTGCCGATCACCACGCCGAGCGGCTCCAACCGCCGTGCGCGCAGGGCCTCCGCGGTCAGCGCGGTCGCATTGAGCGTGCCGAGACCGGCGGGTGCGACGATCAGCACCGGCGCGCCGAGCAGCCGGGCCACGTCGGCGAGCGTGCCGCCGTCGTCGTCGAACCGCACAAGCAGTCCGCCCGCGCCCTCCACCAGCACCAGGTCGTACCGCTGCGCCAGCTCCGCGGCCACGGCGGCCGCGTGCTCGGGGCGCACCGGCGCCGCACCGGCACGCCGCGCGGCCGTCGCGGGCGCCAGGGGCTCGGGAAACCGGCCGAGCTCCACGGCCGCCACATCCCCGGCGAGCCGCGCGGCCTCCTGGGCGTCGCCCGGCTCACCGGGTACGAGACCGGTCTGCGCGGGCTTCAGCACGGCGACGCTGCGCCCCTGCCGCCGCGCGAGCGCGGCGAGCCCCGCGGTGACCACGGTCTTCCCGATCTCGGTCCCGGTCCCCGTGACAACGACGATTCCCATATGCGTTTCCCTCACCTCAGTCCCCATACGCCCCAAGGGCCGACGACTGCCTCCTGCTCCCGGTGCGCAAAGTCCCGTCTGCCTGGCGGCGTCTGGCACGCACTCCCCCTGGGCCCTGCGGGCCCGGGAGGCGCCCCCACGCTGCGTTGTCGTCAGTCGCTGATGCCCGCATGGATTCTCCCCCAGCCTTGGGCCGGGGGTGCTCCCATCCTCCGCCTTGCGATCTCCCCCGCGGCCCTTCGGGCGCGGGGGAGATCGCAGCACCGGACGCCGTCCGGCCCGCCCCTCCGGGCGGACGACGCTGCTTCGACGACACTCCCTAGGCGGTGGCCCGGGGGCCCTGCCCCTGCTCCCACCGCGGCGAGCGGCAGCCGTTGCCACGGACTGCCCCCCGGGGGCCCCGAGGGGCAACGGCAGCCCCTCGGAGCCGTTCTGCTCGCGCTGCGGGGCGGCGACGACCCCCCGCCCCCGGGCTGCCCCTGCCCGCGCCCGCGGAGTGGGGTGATTGGGGGTGGGTGGGACGAGTGCCCCGCCCCGAGGCCGGTATCCCGAGCGCAGACGCCGCGCCCCGGAGCCCGCGGACGGGGGGTGGGGCGATCGGGCGGGTGGGTGGGACGAGTGCCCGCCCCGAGGCCGACGCCCCGAGCGCAGGCGCCGGGCGCCGGGGCCCGCGCCCGCGGGCGGGGTGGGTGGGGCGACACCCGGGGCCCGGGGCTCCGCCCCGGAGGTCACCCCGCCGCGGCCGCGGCGGCCACCGCCGCCGCGATCCGGCTCATGTCCTCATCCCCCGTCACATACGGCGGCATCGTGTAGACCAGGTCGCGGAACGGCCGCAGCCACACCCCCTCGCCCACCGCGGCCCGCGTCGCCGCCGCCATGTCGACGTCGTGGTCCAGCTGGACGACGCCGATCGCGCCCAGCACACGGACGTCCCGTACACCCGGAATGTCCCTCGCCCCGGCGAGCCCGTCCCGCAGCGCCGCCTCAATGCGCTTGACCTCCTGACGCCAGTCCTGGGCGAGCAGCAGATCGATGGAGGCGCAGGCGACGGCGGACGCCAGGGGGTTGCCCATGAACGTGGGGCCGTGCGCCAGCACGGGGACCTCGCCGCGCGAGATGCCCTCGGCCACCCGCGGGGTGCACAGCGTCGCCGCCATCGTCAGATAGCCGCCGGTCAGCGCCTTGCCGAGGCACATCACATCGGGGCTGACCCCGGCGTGCTCCGCGGCGAACAGCTCGCCGGTGCGCCCGAAGCCCGTGGCGATCTCGTCGAACACGAGCAGCACGTCATGCTCGTCGCACGCCTCCCGCAGCACCCGCAGATACGCGGGCGAGCAGAACCGCATCCCGCCCGCGCCCTGCACCACCGGCTCCACGATCACCGCGGCCAGTTCCCCGGCATGGCGGGCGATCAGCGCGCGCAGAGCGTCGGCGTACGCGGGCTCGTACTCCGCAGGCGGCGCGTCCGCGAAGATCTGCTCCGGCAGCACGCCCGACCACAGGCCGTGCATCCCGCCTTCGGGGTCGCAGACCGACATCGGCTGCCAGGTGTCGCCGTGGTAGCCGCCGCGCCAGGTCAGCAGCCGCCGCTTCTCGGGCCGCCGCAGCGAACGCCAGTGCTGCAGGCACATCTTGACCGCGACCTCGACGGAGACCGACCCCGAGTCGCAGAGGAAGACATGCTCCAGCGGCTCGGGGGTGATCTCGACCAGCCGGGCAGCCAGCCGCACGGCCGGCTCATGGGTGAGCCCGCCGAACATCACATGGCTCATCCGCTCCAGCTGCCCGCGCGCCGCCTCGTTGAGCACCGGGTGGTTGTAGCCGTGGATCGCCGACCACCAGGACGACATCCCGTCGATCAGTTCGCATCGGCCGTGGACCGCTTCGGCGAGCCGCAGCCGGACACCCGATGCGGACTGCACCACCAGCGGGTCCGTACGGCCCGGCATGGGGCCGTACGGATGCCAGACGTGCGCCCGGTCCAGCGCCAGCAGTTCGGCGGGGGACAGCGGCTCGCGGGGGGACAGCGGCTCAGGCATTGGGCGCGAGGTCGGTGCCGGCGCCGCGGCGGCGTACGGCCACCAGATCCGTCCGGGCGGCCGGCTGCTCCTCGGGCGGCTCCGCGGCAGCCGTCGGCTCCGATCCGCACACCGACCCGCAGCCGCCGCCCTGTCCGTGCAGCCGGTGCTCCGGCAGCGTGGTCGTCCCCGCGCCCTCCACCTCGAAGCCCGCGTCCGCGATCATCTCCAGGTCCGCCTTGCCCGCCTGGCCCTCGCTCGTCAGATAGTCGCCGAGGAAGATCGAGTTGACCAGGTGCAGCGCCAGCGGCTGCATCGAGCGCAGATGCACCTCGCGGCCGCCCGCGAGCCGCACCTCCACATCGGGGCAGACGAAACGGACCATGGCGAGGATCCGCAGACACCGCTGCGGGGTGAGGTTCCACTCCTTGGCCAGCGGCGTCCCCTCGAAGGGGATGAGGAAGTTCACCGGCACCGAGTCCGGGTCCAGCTCGCGCAGCGCGAACACCACGTCGACCAGGTCCTCGTCGCTCTCGCCCATGCCCGCGATCAGACCTGAGCACGCCGACAGGCCCGCCTGCTGCGCCTGCTGGACCGTCTCCACCCGGTCGGCGTAGGTGTGGGTGGTGGTGATGTCCCCGTATGTGGCCTCAGAGGTGTTCAGGTTGTGGTTGTACGCATCCGCGCCCGCGGCCCGCAGCCGCTCCGCCTGGCCCTCGGAGAGCAGCCCGAGGCAGGCGCACACCTCGACGCCCTCGTTCTGCTCCTTGATCGCCTCGATGGTCTGCGACACCCGGTCGACGTCGCGGTCCGTCGGCCCGCGGCCGCTCGCCACCAGGCAGACCCGCTTGGCGCCGCCGGCCACCCCGGCCGCCGCCGCCTCGGACGCCTCGTCCGGCTTGAGCCAGGTGTACTTGAGGATCTCCGCCTTGGACCCGAGCCGCTGAGAGCAGTAGGAGCAGTCCTCCGGGCACAGCCCGGACTTGAGATTGACCAGATAGTTGAGCTTCACCCGCCGCCCGAACCACTTCCGCCGCACCTTTCCGGCCGCGGCCACCACGTCGAGCAGCTCGTCGTCGGAACTCGCCAGCACGGCGAGCGCCTCGTCACGGGTCGGCGGCTCGCGCCGCAGCCCCTTCTCCACCAGCGTGTTCAGCAGGTCCATGACGCAGATCCTGACGTACCGCACACGCCGCGGCCAAGGAGGAACCCCACAACGGAGCATCTTTGAGGTGTGTGTATGGCCACATCCGCTCCTCGAGTGACCCCGGTTAGGGTCTGTGCGCTGCCTACAAAAGGACCGGACCACCATGCCGAAGGATCCTTTCGACTGGATCGACGACGCCTCGCGCCGCCGTGAACGGGCCGGGCTGGTGCGCACGCTCCGGCCGCGCTCCGCGGACGGCGGGCTGCTCGATCTCGCGGGCAACGACTATCTGGGGCTGACCCGCCGCCCCGAGGTCACCGAGGCGGCCGCGGAGGCGGCCCGCACCTGGGGCGCGGGCGCCACCGGCTCCCGGCTGGTCACCGGCAGCACCGCCCTGCACGCGGAGCTGGAGCGGGAGCTGGCCGATTTCTGCGGTTTCGAGGCGGCACTGGTGCTGTCGTCCGGGTATGCCGCCAACCTCGCCGCCGTCACCGCGCTCAGCGGCCGTGACGCGCTGATCGTCTCCGACGCGGGCAACCACGCCTCCATCGTCGACGGCTGCCGGCTCTCCCGCGCCGAGACCGAGGTCGTCGCGCACGCGGACGTCGACGCCGTACGCAAAACGCTTGACGCGCATCCGGGGCGGCGCGCGGTGACGGTGACCGACTCGGTGTTCTCCGTGGACGGCGACGCGGCCCCGCTGGCCGCGCTTGCGGCTGTCTGCGCGGAGGCGGGCGCGGGGCTGCTGGTGGACGACGCCCACGGCCTCGGCGTCCTCGGCGAAGGCGGCCGGGGCGCTCCGCACGCCGCCGGGCTCGCGGGCCGCCGGGGCGTGGTCGCCACGGTGACGCTCTCCAAGTCGCTGGGCAGCCAGGGCGGCGCGGTCCTCGGCCCGGCCCGGGTGATCGGCCATCTGGTCAACACGGCCCGCAGCTTCATCTTCGACACCGGGCTCGCCCCGGCGGCGGCGGGGGCGGCGCTGGCCGCCCTGCGCGTACTGCGCCTCGAACCCGCCCTGCCCGCCCGGACCCGTGCGGTCGCCCGGACGCTGCACCGGCGGCTGACCGGCGAGGGGTTCACCGCCGCCCGCCCGGACGCGGCAGTCGTCTCCGTGCACGCGCCCTCGCCCGAGGACGCCGTGCGCTGGGCCGCCGACTGCCGCGCGAACGGGCTTGCGGTGGGGTGTTTCCGTCCGCCTTCCGTGCCGGACGGCATCTCACGCATCAGGCTGACGGCCCGCGCCGATCTGACGGATCAGCAGGTGGAGCAGGCCGTCGCCACAATCGTCGGGACGGCTCCGGTCAGCTGATCCCAGCGCTCCCGTCGTCGAGAGCGGCCAGGAACCGCTCCCAGGCGCGGGAGGACACCCGCAGCGGACGGCGCGAGACATCCTTGGAGTCCCTGACGGCCAGCGAGGCGTCGGGCAGCCTGGCCGCCTCGACACAGTTGCCCTTGGCCACGCTGCGGCTGCTGCGCCGCCAGGTTAAAGCGCGCTGCTGAAGGCCTTCCTGCTGATCGGGCATGGGGGGTGCCTCCTTGGGGTGAGGGCCTGAACGGCGCCGAGCCGGGGCGGCCCGGCGTTCCGCTGTTTTCCACCGGGGTGTACGGATCGTTCTCGGCAGTGGCTCACGGATCGTCGTTGATCCGCCCGATGAGTTCCAAGGTGTCCTCGGGAGAGAGGGCGCGCGCCTGCATCGCGCTGAAGGCGGCGCTGTACACCTCAAGCTCTTCTTTCCGCTCAAGGCAGAGGCTACTCGTCAAGTGGTCTATTACGACCACATCCAGATCAGAAATGTTCGGAAAGGAGAAGATGACGAAAGGACCCGCAAGGCCCGCGTAGCCGCCGGCCGAGAACGGCATCACCTGCAGCCGGACGCACGGCAGTCGGGCCAGCTCCGCCAGCCGCCGCAGCTGGGCGCGCATCACCGCCCGTCCGCCCACCTCCCGGCGCAGCACCGCCTCGTCCAGCACCGCGCTGAGCGTCAGCGGGCGCTCGGCGACCAGCACCGACTGGCGGGCGATCCGCACCTCCACCAGGGAGTTCACGGTCGCCGGCGGCAGCCGCTCAAGCGTCGCCCGGGTCACCGCACGCGCATAGTCCGCCGTCTGCAGCAGACCCGGCACCACACAGGTCTCGACCGTGCGGGCCGCACTGGCCTGCGACTCCAGCGAGATGAAGTCCCGGTACTCCGCGGGCAGCAGTCCCCGGTAGGCATGCCACCAGCCCCCGCCCCCGCTGTCCGCCGCCGCGCCGGCCAGGGTCTTCAGCAGTGCGCGCCGCCGGGCGTCGCCGACCCCGTACACATCCAGCAGCAGCGTCACATCCGCCGCGCTGACCCCGCTGGCGCCGGTCTCGATCCTGCTCACCTTCGACTGGTGCCAGCCGGCGAGCCGGGCCGCCTCGCGGCTGGTGAGACCCGCGGTCTGGCGCAGCCCCCGCAGCTCCACCCCGAGTTGGCGGCGGCGCACCGCTGGACCCTGTCTCATCAGGCGCTCCTCCTCAGCCACTCAGGCCACTTGACGCACACGGCGCTCACAGCGCTCATGGTGCGCATGGCGCTCCTGGCTCAAAATGCCGGTCTCGCGTCCCCGAGTGTGCGCCCAAATACGGTCTTCCGTCGCAGAGTTCACCGCATCGAGCGACAGATATATGCATATCTTGGTGGATCGCCGCACCTGATGGCATGGCAGGTGGCAGTCTGGGCCCATAGCGCAATCCGTGGCCGTCCTCGCATTGATCCGCTACGAGTCGGAGCCCGGCCCCGGTGGGAAAGGGACAGTGTCGCCATGGCAGACCACCAGGAAGCATCCGTCACTCTGCCGAGCGATCCGGCTTCGGTCTCCGTCGCCCGGCGGTACGTCACCGACGTCGTCTCCGAATGGGGACTGCCGGAAGAGGCGGAAGCAGTCGACACCGTACGGCTGATCGTCTCGGAACTCGCCACCAACGCCGTGCAGCACACCTTCGGCCAGTCGCCCACCTTCACCGTGGACGTCCGGCTGGAGCGCGACGAGAAGCTGCGCATCGGCGTCACCGACAGTCATCCGCGCTGGCCGCAGAGACTTCCCGCGGCCGTACGGCAGGACAACGGCCGCGGGATGGTCATCATCCGCACCCTCACGGCGGAGTGCGGCGGCCAGCTCTCGGTCACCCCGACCCCCGAGGGCGGCAAGACGGTCTGGATCGCCCTGCCTTGGGCGGGCGCGGCGGCCCCGCTCACAAGCTGACCGCAGCGCGCCAGCCGGCTGCGGCACGCGCTGACCGCAGCGCGAGCCGCGCGGCGCTCCCCGGCGGCCGGCAGGCCGTCAGCGCGTCGACGGCGGCGGCACGGTCACCCGGCGGGCCCGGCGCTCGCCGTCCATGGCCTACGAGATTCCGGTGACGCAAGCCAGGGCGGAGCTCGCCGATCTGATCAACCGCGTTGTCTACGGCGGCGAGCGAGTGGTGGTGACCCGGCACGGCAAACCCCTGGTCGCCCTGGTCTCGGCCGCTGACCTGGAGCGTCTGGAGCAGTCGGCCGAGGCCGCCGGCGAGCCGGCCGTCCCGTCGGTCTCCTCGCTGGGCACACCCCCGTCCGCCCCCGGCGAAACGGCCCCGGTTCGGCCTAGCCGCCCGGCACCGCGATCCCCTCCGCGGCGAGTGACCGCCGCAGTCCCGTACCGCCTCCACCCCGCGGACCTGCCACAACCCAAGATCAGTTAACGCGCCGGAAAAACTTGCCGCCTAACGTTCAACCGCCGGCCCGCAGTCGCCCGTGTCCAGGCAAAGACCGCTTTCACGTCGGCTAGGGTCCCGCTGCGCCCAGACCTCGTCTGGGCCCGTGAACAGTGAGGTGGACTGGTGCAACTGACCCCGCACGAACAGGAACGACTGCTGATCCATGTGGCGGCGGACGTCGCGGAGAAGCGCAAGGCCCGCGGTGTCCGCCTGAACCACCCCGAGGCCGTCGCGCTGATCACCTCGCACATCCTCGAAGGCGCCCGCGACGGCCACACCGTCGCCGAGCTGATGGCCTCCGGGCGGAAGGTGCTCACCCGCGACGACGTCATGGACGGCATCCCCGAGATGATCCACGATGTGCAGGTCGAAGCCACCTTCCCCGACGGCACCAAGCTGGTCACCGTCCATGACCCCATCGTCTGAGGGAGGCCGCGGATGATCCCCGGAGAGATCCTGTACGGCGAAGGGCGCATCGCACTCAACGAGGGCCGGCCGGTCACCCGGCTCACGGTGCTCAACGCCGCCGACCGGCCCGTTCAGGTCGGCTCCCACTACCACTTCGCCGAGGCCAACCCCGGCCTCGGCTTCGACCGCGCCGCGGCCCGCGGCACCCGGCTGAACATCGCCGCCGGCACCGCCGTCCGCTTTGAACCGGGCATCCCCGTCGACGTCGAACTCATCCCCCTCGCCGGACGGCGCACCGTCCCCGGACTGCGCGGGGAGACCGGAGGCGGTCTCGATGACTGAGCTCGACCGCGCGGTCTACGCGGATCTCTTCGGACCCACGGCCGGCGACCGCATCCGGCTCGCCGACACCGACCTGCTCGTGGAAATCGAGGAGGACCGCTCCGGCGGCCCCGGACGCGCCGGGGACGAGGCCGTGTTCGGCGGCGGCAAGGTCATCCGCGAGTCCATGGGCCAGTCCCGTGCGACCCGGGCCGACGGCGCCCCCGACACCGTGATCACCGGCGTGGTCGTCCTGGACCACTGGGGCGTCGTCAAGGCGGACGTCGGCATCCGCGACGGCCGCATCGCCGGCATCGGCAAGGCCGGGAACCCCGACACCATGGACGGCGTCTGCCCCGACCTCGTCATCGGCCCCGAGACGGAAGTCATCGCCGGCAACGGCAAGATCCTCACCGCGGGCGCGATCGACGCCCATGTCCACTTCATCTCGCCCACACTCGTCGACGAAGCCCTGGCCAGCGGCATCACCACCCTCGTCGGCGGCGGCACCGGACCGGCGGAAGGCACCAAGGCCACCACCGTCACCCCCGGCCCCTGGCACATCGGGCGGATGCTCGGCGCCCTGGAGGCGTACCCCGTCAACATCGGACTGCTCGGCAAGGGCAACACGATGTCCCGCGAGGCCCTGCACTCCCAGCTCCGCGGAGGCGCCCTCGGATTCAAGATCCATGAGGACTGGGGGGCCACCCCGGCCGTCATCGACGCCTGCCTCGGCGTGTGCGAGGAGACCGGCGTCCAGCTCGCCGTCCACACCGACACCCTCAACGAAGCCGGATTCGTCGGCGACACGCTCGCCGCCATCGCGGGCCGCACCATCCACGCGTACCACACCGAGGGCGCGGGCGGCGGACACGCCCCGGACATCATCACCGTCGTCTCCGAGCCGCACGTCCTGCCCAGCTCCACCAATCCCACCCGGCCGCACACCGTGAACACCGTCGAGGAACACCTCGACATGCTGATGGTCTGCCACCATCTCAACCCGGCCGTCCCCGAGGACCTCGCCTTCGCCGAGTCCCGCATCCGGCCCTCCACCATCGCCGCGGAGGACGTCCTGCACGACCTCGGGGCGATCTCGATCATCTCCTCAGACTCCCAGGCCATGGGGCGCATCGGCGAGGTCGTGATGCGCACCTGGCAGACCGCGCATGTGATGAAGCGGGCCCGCGGGGCCCTGCCCGGAGACGGCCGCGCCGACAACCGCCGGGCACGCCGCTATATCGCCAAGTACACGATCAACCCGGCCGTCGCCCAGGGCCTCGACCACCAGATCGGCTCGGTGGAGACCGGCAAGCTCGCCGACCTCGTGCTCTGGGAGCCGGCGTTCTTCGGCGTCAGACCACAGCTCGTCATCAAGGGCGGGCAGATCGCCTATGCGCAGATGGGTGACGCCAACGCCTCCATCCCCACACCGCAGCCGGTGCTGCCCCGCCCCATGTTCGGGGCGCTCGGCAGGGCGGCGACCGCCGGATCGTGCAACTTCGTCGCCGAAGCGGCGCTTGAGGACGGCCTCCCCGAACGCCTCGGTCTGGACAAGGAGTTCGTCCCGATCAAGAACACCCGCGGCGTCACCAAGGCCGACATGCGCGAGAACGACGCCCGCCCGCGCGTCGAGGTCGACCCCGACACCTTCACCGTCACCATCGACGGAGAAGCCGTCGAACCCGCGCCCGCGGCGGAACTGCCCATGGCCCAGCGGTACTTCCTGTTCTGATGGGACGGAGCCGATGAGCCGGGCCGCCCTCCTCGTACTCGCCGACGGACGCTTCCCCGCCGGAGGACACGCACACTCCGGCGGGGCCGAAGCAGCCGTCAAGGCCGGGCGGCTGCGGAACGCCGAGGAACTGGAGAACTTCTGCCGGGGCCGCCTGCACACCGCCGGCCTCACCTCCGCGGCCTTGGCCGCCGCGGCCGCGGCCGGCCTCGACCCGCTCGCCCTCGACGACGCCGCCGACGCCAGGACCCCCTCACCCGCACTGCGCACGGCTGCCCGCAGACTCGGCCGGCAGATGATGCGGGCCGCACGCGCCGTCTGGCCTGGCCCCGGGCTCGACGCGCTCGCCGCGGCCCGCCCCCGCGGCGCGCACCAGCCGGTCGTCCTCGGCGTCGCCGCACGCTCGGCGGGCCTCGGCCCCGAGGACGCCGCGCACTGCGTCGCGTACGAGACGGTCAGCGGCCCCGCGACGGCGGCGGTGCGGCTGCTCGGCCTCGACCCCTTCCAGGCGACCGCCGTCCTCGCCCGGCTCGCCCCGGCACTCGACCAGGTGGCCGCCGACGCGGCCCTGGCCGCCCGCCAGGGCATCGACGCACTGCCCGCGGCCTCGGCCCCGCTGCTCGACATCACGGCGGAGCAGCACGCGGCCTGGCCGGTTCGTCTCTTCGCCTCCTAGCCCGTGAACACTCAACCGACAGGAGCCGCACCATGCACCTCGGTCACGACCACGACGCCACCACAGCCGTCAGCGCCGACGCCATACGGCCCGACGGCGCCCGGCGCGCCCTGCGGATCGGTCTCGGCGGACCCGTCGGCTCAGGCAAGACCGCAACCGTGGCCGCGCTCTGCCGCGCCCTGCGCGACCGGCTCTCCATCGCCGTCGTCACCAACGACATCTACACCCGCGAGGACGCCGAGTTCCTGCTCCGCAACGCGGTGCTGCCGCCGGAGCGCATCCAGGCCGTGGAGACCGGCGCCTGCCCGCACACCGCCATCCGCGACGACATCTCCGCCAACCTCGAAGCCGTCGAAGAACTGGAGGAAACCGTCGGCCCCCTCGACCTCATCCTGGTCGAATCGGGGGGCGACAACCTCACCGCGACCTTTTCCAAGGGCCTCGTCGACGCCCAGATCTTCGTCATCGACGTCGCCGGCGGCGACGACATCCCGCGCAAGGGCGGCCCCGGCGTCACCACCGCCGACCTGCTGGTGATCAACAAGACGGATCTGGCGCCCCACGTCGGCTCCGACCTCGGCCGCATGGAGCGCGACGCCAAGGAACAGCGGGGCGCGCTCCCCGTGGCCTTCACCTCCCTGCGGGGCGAGGACGGCGTCGCGCCCGTCGCCGACTGGGTGCGCGCCAGGCTCGCCGACTGGACCGCATGAGCCTCGACGCCACAGCCCGCATCGTCGCCGAGCGCGACGGCCTGCCCGTGCTCCGCGGCGAAGGCCCCCTCGCGCTGCGCCGCACCCGCGCGACCGGCCCGTACTCCCGCGCAAGCGGCCCGCGCCCGCACACCCGCGTCACCGTCGTCGGAGCGATGAGCGCACCGCTCGGCGGCGACCGGCTCGCCATCGTCACGGAGGTACGCGACGGGGCGCGGCTCACCGTCGACTCCGCCGCCGCGACCCTCGCCCTGCCTGGCCGGACCCGGGAACCAGCCCGCTACGACGTGAACCTGACCGTGGGCGAGGACGCCGAACTGCGCTGGCTGCCGGAGCAGCTCATCTCGGCCGCCGGCAGCGACCTGCGGATGCACACCCGCGTGGAGCTGGCGGCTGCCGCCCGGCTGGTGCTGCGCGAAGAGCAGATCCTCGGGCGGTACGGCGAGGAGCCCGGCGCCCTCGCCACCCGGCTGGCCGTCCGCCGCGCCGGCCGGCCCCTGCTCGACCAGGAGCTGCGTTACGGCCCCGGCGCGCCCGGCGGCTGGGACGGCCCCGCGGTCCTCGGCGGTCTGCGGGCCGCGGGCCAGCTCCTGCTCGTGGACCCGGCGCTGGAGGAGAAGCCCGCAGAGCCGCGGCTGCTGGGCGAATCCGCGGTGCTCGCCCCGCTCGCCGGGCCGGGCCTGCTGGTCACGGCCGCCGCACCCGACGCCCGTGAGCTGCGGCGCGTGCTGGACGAGGTGCTCGCGGAGGTGCTGGAGGCACTGGACGCGACGCCGTGACCCCGGGTGCCGGCGACACGGTCAGCTCCTGTGCCGGGATGCCTTCTTCGCCGCCTCCAGCTCCGCCTTCACCTCGGCGGCGTACCGGTCGACGTACTCCTGCCCCGACAGCCGGAGAATCGCGTACATGATCTCGTCGGTGACCGCCCGCAGAGCGGCCTTCTCGTTCTCCATGCCCGCATAGCGGGAGAAGTCCAGCGGTTCGCCGAACCGCACCGTGACCCGCTTGACCCTGGGCAGCACCTGACCCGGCGGCTGGATCTCAAAGGTCCCCACCATGGCGCAGGGGACCACCTGCACACCCGCCTTCAGCGCCATCACCGCCACTCCGACCTTCCCCTTGTAGAGCCGGCCGTCGTGGGAGCGGGTGCCCTCCGGATAGATGCCGAGCAGCTCCTTCCTGCCGAGCACCTTCAGCCCCTCCCGGATGGCCGCCTGCCCCGCCTCCTTGCCGGAGCGGTCCACCGGGATCTGTCCCGCACTGCGGAAGAAGGCCGCGGTCAGCCGCCCCTTGACCCCCGGACCGGTGAAGTACTCCGCCTTGGCCAGAAAGGTGATGCGCCGGCGGATGATCGCCGGCATCAGGAAGTGGTCCGAGAACGACAGATGGTTGCCCGCCACGATCGCCGCGCCCTCCGCGGGCAGATGTTCAAGCCCTTCGATCCTCGGCCGGAACAGCAGCCGCAGCAGCGGGCCCAGGAGGACGTATTTGAGCACGTAGTAGAACACGGCTTGCTCCCTGCTCGAGTGGACGGGCCTCTGGCGCTGTGCGCTCCTGACGAATAATCAGACAATTCTGTCCCAGGGTGGGCGTCTGCCCGTACAGCGTCGCTGGAGACGTTTCTCCGGTCATGCCCGCTGCTGAAAGGCGGTGCGATAGGCGTGGGGGGAGGTGCCGGTGTGACGGGTGAAGTGGTGGCGCAGCGTGGAGGGGGAGCCGAACCCGGCGCGGGCGGCGATCTGCTCGATGGACAGATCGCTCGTCTCCAGCAGCTGCTGGGCACGGTGAATGCGGGCGCGCAGCAGCCACTGCAGGGGGGTGGTGCCGGTCTGGGCCCGGAAGTGCCGGTTCAGGCTGCGCACGCTGACCGCGGTGTGGTCGGCGATGTCCTTGAGGGTGAGGGGCCGGTGGAGATTGGCCTCCATCCAGTGCAGGACCGGCTGGAGCCCCGGGGAGCGGGCCTCGGGGCGGGGGTGCTCGATGTACTGGGCCTGGCCGCCGTCGCGTTGCAGGGGCATGACGACACGGCGGGCGGTGGCGGCCGCGAGATCCGCGCCGAGGTCGCGCCGGACGAGATGCAGAAACAGATCGAGCCCCGCGGCCACCCCCGCTGAGGTGATCAGATGCTCATGGTCGATGAAGAGGACGCTCGCGTCGACCTCGATGTTCGGATGGCGGCGGGCCAGTTCACCGGCGTACTGCCAGTGGGTGGTGGCCCGCCGCCCGTCCAGCAGCCCGGTGGCGGCCAGGGTGAAGGCCCCGATGCACACCGAGGCCAGACGGGCCCCGCGCCCGGCCGCATGCAGGAGCGCCTCGATCACCGGGCGGGACGGCGGGGTGAGGAAGCCGTCGTGGCCGGGGATGACGACGGTGCCAGCCCCGTCGAGCCCTTCCAGACCATGGGACGTGCGTATCCGGAACGCGCCGTGCCCGGCCGATGTGGTCACCGCCCCGCCCGGGGCGCAGACGCGGATCTCATAGTGCGCGGCCCCGGCCGCCTGATTGGCGGTCCCGAACACCTGGCCCGGCACGGACAGCTCGAAGGGGACAACGCCGTCGAGCGCGAGAACAGCCACCACAGACATGGCCAGAATTTAGCGGACAGGGGCACGATGGCCACTGGCCGGGGTCGCACAAGGGCCGCAGGATCGAGATCGTTCCCCTGATCGCACAAGGAGTTCTCCCCGTGGTTTCTGCCCTGCCCGCCGTGTACGACGGCTTCGACCTGCCCCGCACGGAGCTGGCCCGCAGCGCGCTGCGTTTCGCCGAGGAGGCGGAACCCGCCGTGATCTTCCGGCACAGCGTGCGCGGCTATCTCTTCGCCCAGGCGCTCGCCGGCTGCCGCGGGCTGGCCGCCGGGGCGGACTACGACGACGAACTGCTGTTTGTCAGCTGTGTTCTGCACGACCTCGGGCTGTCCGAGCAGGGCAATGGCGACCAGCGGTTCGAGGTGGACGGCGCCGACCTGGCCGCCCGCTTTCTGCGCGACCACGGCGTCGACGAGCAGGCCGTCTCCGTGGTGTGGGACGCGATCGCCCTGCACACCTCGGACGGCATCGCCTCCCGCAAAGGCCCGGAGGCCGCCCTGGCCCAGGCGGGCATCGCCGCCGACGCCCTGGGCCGCGACAAGGAGCAGCTGCCCCGCGGCTTCGCCGACCGTGTCCATGCCGCCTTTCCCCGCGAAAACCTCGCCTACGCGATGACGGAGCTGATCACCCGGCAGGCGCTCGCCAACCCCGCCAAGGCCAGCCCCCTCAGCTTCCCCGGCCAGATCCTGCGCCGCGCGCTGCCCGACGGCGCGCTGCCCGACTGGCACGACCTGATCGCCCATGCCGGGTGGGGCGACCGCCCCGTCGTCAGCGGGTCCCCCTGAGAACGATCAACTGCATGGGGCGCGCCCCCCCCGCCATCGCCGTGCACGGTTTGCGTGATACGCGCAGGATTGGGTACATACAGCGAACCCGACCGTCGAGGAGATCGAGGAGGGTGACATGCAGCGAGGCAGCAACCGGCTCAGCGTCCACAAGGACGAAGAGATGAAGCATGAGCTGCAGGGCCTGCTCCGTTCCGGCCACCCCACCCGCGCGGAGGAGTGGCACGATGTGGAGCCCGCCGCGGACGACGACCCCGACATCGCGTCGGGCCCGATCGGCGCGTGGGAGTTCCTGCAGCCCGCGCACACGCTGGAGACCGAGCTGGGCCGGCACCTCGGGCGGACGGCGTTCCCCGCCACCCGCGTCGACCTCGTACGGATTCTCACCGAGAGGCATGCGCCTGACCGGCTGATACGCATGGTGAACGCGCTTCCGGCGCAGGGGTCGTACACCAGCGCGGCGGAGATCATCAGAACGCTGGCGCGGCAGTCGCGCTAGGGAGGGCAACTGGGGGCTCCGCCCCCAGACCCCCCGGTCCTCAAGCGCCGGTCAGCCCTCCGCGCCCCGCGACTCCAGTCTCAGCTGGACGTCCTTCTCCTGGTCACCCGCGGCCATACCCTCGTCCGTCACCCGGAACGCCGAGTCCAGCGCCTCCCGCAGCCGGTCCACCGCCCAGTAGCCGCCCTGGACCTCGGCCGTCACGGCCGCGTGCAGGGGCACCGCGCCGGGGGGCGGGCCGGGTGAGGCGGGCGGGGCGACCTCGAAGGTGCCGGTCCATACCGTCGGGTGTCCCTCCACCACCTCCTGCGGGACGTCGTCCGCCGCCCGGTCCGAGGCGAAGTTCCGGCGCAGCACCTCGAAGACGGCGCCGGCGTCCTCCTTGCTGCAGCCGCTGAGCGTGACGACGACCTCCGGTGCGAAATCGTGTGTGCTGATCACTGCACTTCCCTTCCCTTCCTTCCGTCTCCAGCCTCGCGCCGCACCCGCGCCTTGGCGAGCCGAGCCGGGGCCCGTACGGAGCTGTTTGGGGGGCGCGCTCCTGGGCACGCGGACAGCCCATCCCTCCGAGGTGTACGGGGGAGCCGCTGGTGAGCAGAGCGCACACCGCCCGATCACGCATCGTCATCCTTCGCCGTGTGTCCCTGACCCGCGCTGTCCTGCTCACCGGAGTTGATCCAGCCCGAGGAGTGATATGACCGCCACCGATCCGCGCGAGAGCGGCGGCGCCGCCGGCGCGCTCGCTCTGACCGAGCTGGCCCAGCAGCTCAGGGTGGACGCCGTCCGCGTCGCCGACCTGGCCGGCTCGGGCCACCCCACGTCCTCGATGTCCGCCGCCGAACTTGTCGCGGTCCTGCTGGCGCACCATCTGCGCTATGACTTCAGCCGCCCCGACCATCCGGGAAACGACCGGCTGATCTTCTCCAAGGGGCATGCCTCGCCGCTGCTGTACGCCATGTACCGGGCGGCGGGCGCGGTCGGCGAGGAGGAGCTGCGCACCTACCGCGGGCACGGCAGCAGGCTGGAGGGCCACCCCACGCCCCGGCTGCCGTGGGTGGACGTGGCCACCGGGTCGCTCGGCCAGGGGCTGCCGGCAGCCGTCGGCATGGCGCTCGCGGCCCAGCGCCTGGAGAAGATCCCCTACCGGGTGTGGGTGCTGTCCGGCGACAGCGAGATGACGGAGGGCTCGGTCTGGGAGGCCGTCGAGTACGCGGGCGCGGAGCGGCTGGACGCGCTCACCCTGATCGTCGACGTGAACCGGCTGGGCCAGCGCGGCCCCACCCGCCACCAGCACGATCTGGACGCCTACGCCCGGCGGCTGCGGGCCTTCGGCTGGCATACCGTCGAGGTCGACGGCCATGACGTCACGGCCGTCGACCGCGCCTTCGAAGAGGCCACCACCACCGGGGGACGGCCCACGGCGATTCTGGCCGCCACCCGCAAGGGCCGCGGCGTGGCGTCCGTGGAGGACCGCGAGGGCATGCACGGCAAGCCCCTCCAGGACGCGGAGTCCGCCATCGCGGAGCTGGGCGGACGCCGTTCGCTGCGGGTCGAGGCAGCCGCGCCCCCGGCCGTGCCCGCCACGGCGCCCGCCGCCCCTGGCGAGCCGGAGCTTCCCCGGTACGATGTCGGGGAGGAGGTCGCCACCCGTGACGCGTACGGCAGGGCGCTCGCCGCTCTCGGGGCCGTACGGCGTGATGTGGTGGCCCTGGACGGCGAGGTCAGCGACTCCACACGCACGCAGTTCTTCGCCGAGGAGCACCCCGACCGCTTCTTCGAGTGCTATGTCGCCGAGCAGCAGATGACGGCGGCCGCGGTCGGGCTGCAGGCGCGTGGATTCCTGCCGTACGCCTCGTCGTTCGCCGCCTTCCTCACGCGGGCGCACGACTTCATCCGGATGGCGGCCGTCGGGCGGGCCTCGCTGTGTCTGGTGGGCTCCCACGCGGGCGTCGCCGTAGGCCAGGACGGGCCCTCTCAGATGGGCCTCGAAGACCTTGCGATGTTCCGGTCGGTGCACGGCAGCACGGTGCTCCAGCCGTGCGACGCCAATCAGACCGCACGGCTCGTGGCGGCGATGGCGGACCTCGACGGCATCCGCTATCTGCGCACGATGCGCGGCAAGACCCCTGTGCTCTACGGCCCCGACGAGCACTTCCCCATCGGCGGCAGCAAGGTGCTGCGGCACTCCGGGGCGGACCGGGTGACGCTGGTCGCGGCGGGCGTCGCCGTCCACGAGTGCCTCAAGGCCGCCGACCGGCTGGGCGAGGCCGGCATCCCCGTACGCGTCATCGACCTCTACTGCGTCAAGCCGGCCGACGCGGCCGTCCTGCACGCCGCCGCGTCCGACACGGGCTGTCTGGTGACCGTCGAGGACCATCGGCCCGAGGGCGGCGTCGGCGACGCCGTCGCCGAGGTCTTCTCCGACGGGCGGCCCATGCCGCGGCTGGTGCGGCTTGCCGTACGGCATATGCCCGGCTCGGCGACGCCCGAGGAGCAGCTCAGGGAGGCCGGCATCGACGCGGACGCCGTCGCCGCGGCGGTCGAGCTGCTCGTGGAGACGGCGGTGGTGCGCTGAGGGACTTTCCTGCCTGTGGGCACGGCCCTTTCGGGCTGCGGGCAGGCCCTTCCGGCCTGTGGGCGCGCCGCCGTGTTGCGGGTGGGTCGTCGTCACGCGAGGGTCGCCGTATCGGCACCGAGGAGGCTTGAGGCCATGCCCATCGCAACCGTGAACCCCGCCACCGGGGAAACCCTCAAGACGTTCCGGGAGCATGGACCGGAGGAGATCGAAAGCCGGGTGGCGGCCGCCGCCGCGGCGTTCCAGGGCTATCGCACCACTCCGATCGAGCAGCGCGCGAGACTGCTCACCCAGGCGGCCGGTCTGCTGGACGCCGACCGGGAGAACGTCGCCCGGCTGATGACCGCAGAGATGGGCAAGCCGGTGACGGCGGCCCGCGCAGAGGCGGCCAAGTGCGCGAAGGCGATGCGCTGGTACGCCGGCAGGGCGGCGGATCTGCTGGCGGACGAGTATCCGCACGAGAGCGATGTGAAGGACTCCGGCGCCTCCGGGGCCGTGGTGCGCTACCGGCCGCTGGGCGTGATCCTCGCCGTCATGCCGTGGAACTTCCCGCTGTGGCAGGTCGTGCGGTTCGCCGCGCCCGCCCTGATGGCGGGCAACGCCGGGCTTCTCAAGCACGCCTCCAACGTGCCGCAGACCGCCCTGTATCTGGAGGAGCTGTTCCGCCGCGCGGGCTTCCCCGAAGGCTGCTTCCAGACGCTGCTGGTGGGCTCGGGCGCGGTGGAGGGCGTCCTGCGCGACGACCGGGTGGCGGCCGCCACCCTGACCGGGAGCGAGCCGGCCGGCCGCTCCGTCGCCGCCATCGCGGGCGACGAGGTGAAGAAGACGGTTCTGGAACTGGGCGGTTCTGACCCCTTCGTGGTGCTGCCGTCCGCGGACCTCGACAAGGCGGCGAGCACGGCGGTGACCGCCCGGGTGCAGAACAACGGCCAGTCCTGCATCGCCGCCAAACGGTTTATCGTGCACACCGAGGTGTACGACGCCTTCGCGGAGCGCTTCACCGCAGGCATGCGTGCGCTGAAGGTCGGCGACCCCCTCGACGACACCACCGACGTGGGGCCGCTGGCCACCGAGAAGGGCCGCGCCGATCTGGAGGAGCTGGTGGACGACGCGCTGCGCGGCGGGGCGAACGCCCTGTGCGGCGCACGGCGGCCACCAGGCCGTGACGCCGGCTGGTACTACGAGCCGACCGTGCTGTCCGGGATCACTCCGCGGATGCGGATCCACCGTGAGGAGGCCTTCGGCCCGGTGGCGGCCCTCTACCGGGCCGCGGACCTCGACGAGGCGCTCGCCGTCGCCAACGACAGCCCTTTCGGGCTGAGCTCCAACGTCTGGACGCGTGACGAGGACGAGATCCGGCGCTGTTCGAGGGATCTGGAGGCGGGCGGCGTCTTCTTCAACGGCATGACGGCCTCGCACCCGGCGTTCCCGTTCGGCGGGGTGAAGCGCTCGGGGTACGGGCGTGAGCTGTCGGGCCACGGCATCCGCGAGTTCTGCAACATCACCACGGTCTGGTACGCGGCGGCCGGAGACTGATCGGCGGGCGCGGGCCGTCCGGCACGCGCCGAGGCGGGCGGCAGACCGTTCAGCCGGCCGCCCGAGCCACCCGGGCCACCCGGGCCGCCTGGGTCTCGCGGGCCGCCTGCCCGTCCGCGGCGTCGTCGGCGGCCTGCCCGCCGTCCGGCGAGGCGTCGCTCTGCGGGCACGGCGCCTGCGGCGGGCCGTCCTCCAGCAGCCCGGCCCGCAGGGTCGACAGGGTGCGCGCCAGCAGCCGTGACACATGCATCTGCGACAGCCCCAGCCGCGCCCCGATCTCCGACTGCGTCAGCTCCTCGCCGAAGCGCATCGACAGGATGGCGCGGTCCCGCGGGGTCAGCCCGGCCACCAGCGGACGCAGCGACTCCAGGCACTCGATGACGTCAAAAGCGTGGTCCTCCTCGCCCAGCCGGCGCTCCAGCGAACCGGAACAGGAGTCCTCGCCGTCGTCGGGCGCGTCCAGGGAGCGGACGACATACCCGTTGGCCGCCTGCTGCCCCTCCGTGACCGCCTCTTCGCTGATGCCCAGGTGTGCCGCCAACTCCGCGGTCGTCGGCGGCCGTTCCAGACGCTGCTCCAGAGTGTCGTACGCCCTCGCGGTGTCGATGCGCAGCTCCTGCAGACGCCGCGGCACCCGTACGGTCCAGCTCGCATCCCGGAAGAACCGCTTGATCTCCCCGACGATGGTGGGCAGCGCGAACGAGGAGAAGGCGACCTCCCGGTCCACGTCGAACCGGTCGATGGCCTTGATCAGTCCGATGGTGCCCACCTGGATGATGTCCTCCAGCGGCTCGCTGCGGTGCCGGAACCGGGAGGCCGCATAGCGCACCAGGGTGAGGTTCAGCTCGACGAGGGTGTCGCGCACATACGCGTAGTCGGGCGTGCCGGGTTCCAGCGTGCGCAGCCGCTGGAACAGGCACGTCGACAGCGCCCGTGCGTCGTCGGCGCTGGACGGGCGTACCGGGTCGGGACTCTCGGGTGGAGCTGCGAGCGCGCGGGTGGCCATGGGGCGCCTCCGGGGGTGAAGGCAGTGAGGCCGGCGCTGCTGGCTGCAGCGGGACCGTCGCCAGAGCTTTCCCACCAGATTATTCCTTTTTGCCCGTTCGCATCGGTCGGGTAAAGGGCGGCCGTCACTCGTGTCGCTTACCGGCGCTGCTCTCCTGGTGTTTCTCCCCGGATGTCTCCGGGCTCGTCCTGCGATGTCGCGCGGAGCGCCGCCTCGCTCCGCTCCCGCAGCTGCTCCGCGCGGTAGCGCAGCCGCTCGGCCTCTTGGGGGTCGGTGGACTGGCGTGCCCGCTGGAACAGCTGCTCAGCCTTGTCGCGCTCATGTTCCGCGTGGATACGGGCTTCTCGCGGATCGGTCATCACGCCCTCCTGCGTACCGCCCCTCGGTGTGCTCTGCGGCGGCGGCACTGGGCGGATGCCCACCCGCAAAACCCGGCAAACACCCGCTGACCTCCTCAGATGCGCAATTATGTGAATAACTGACGATCATTGCCCACCGTTCCGAATTGCGGACAGAGGGTGACCGGCGCAAGGTGGAGGAGCCAGCCCCTGGGAAAGGACCCCACCGGGCGTGGCCCGTTCGCCGGTCCTGGGGGAGAGGAGCAGCAGTGGGGTCACATATCGGGAGGCAGCCGTGCTTCTGCCGGACAAGGCGCTGCTCAGCGCCCTGCTCCACCGGTACCGGGCGTGGGAGTGCCTGGCGGAGGCCGAGCCCCGGGACCCGCACACACGCCGCCGGCGGGACGATCTCGCCTACACGCTGTGCGTGCTGATGGGCCGCCGCACGCCCCAGGAGGCGGTCGCCGAGGCGGAGGCCTACCTCGGGGCGGCGCGCCCGCGCTCGTCAGGGCCGTTCTGAGCCGTTCCGGATGCCGTCCCGGAGGCTGCTCCGGGGGCTGTTCCGGAAGCTTCCCCGGAGGCCGGGGGCGGCTCCTCCTCCCGCTGCTCCGGCGGTGGCTCCTCCGGCGGGTACGCCTCGTTGCCGTGCCCCCTCAGCTCGTAGGGGAACAGCCGGCGGTCAGGCGGGAAGTCCGTGTGCGCATGCGGGCCGGGCTCCTCGATATGCGTCTGCCGGGGGGGAGGGTGCGGCTGCTCCTGCGGGGTCGGCGAGGCGGACTCCCGCTCCCTGCGTCTGCGGTCCCACCAGGTGGCGCCGGCCAGCAGAACGATCAGGGCCAGCCCCACGGCGAACGGAGCGATCCCGGACAGGAAGCCTTTGGCCGCCTGCTCGACGGCCACAAGGTTCTCCACACTGCTCAGTGTGCTCATCGTGCTCATGGACACCGAGTACCCAACCGCACCCCGGCCATGTTTCCGCCCAGGACGGGTACCCGGCGGCCCGACAGCCCCCGGGGAGCCTTGAGGGGAGAGCCGCTGTGATGCCGCAGGCGAGCAGGTCAGGCCCGCTGAGCGGGGGCCGGCGCGAGACGCCGGAGGAGCGTGCCGACCGCCTGTGGGCCGAACTCCTGCAGGAGCTGCGCGTCGTCCAGACCGGTGTGCAGATTCTCTTCGGCTTTCTGCTCACCGTCGCGTTCCATCCGCGTTTCGCGGAGCTGAGCCAGACCGACCGCACGATCTATGTCGTCACCGTCATGCTCGGGGCGGCGACCACCGGCGTCCTGATCGGCCCCGTCTCCTTCCACCGGCTGCTCACGGGCCGCAGGCTGAAGGTGCAGACCGTCGAATGGGCCTCGCGGCTGACGCTGGTCGGGCTGGTGCTCCTGCTGTGCACCATGGCGTCGGCCCTGCTGCTGATTCTGCGGGTGGTGCTGGCCGACTCCCTCGCCGTATGGCTGGTCATGGCCATGGTGCTGTGGTTCGTCCTGTGCTGGTTCGCCATCCCCGGCCTCGCCCTGCGCCGCGGCGCCAGAAAGGCCCCGGCCCGCGAACGCGAGGTGCGGTGATGCGGTGGACGCCCAGGGAGCGCGCGGCCGCACGGGCGAGCACGGCGGACGTCCGTACGGGCGATTCCGCCAGCCGCGGGGCCGCCGCCACGGTGCGGCTGCTTGCACCCGCCCGGACGCGGGGGCTGCCTGGATGTGCCGATCGAGCCACGAGGAGTACGAACGATGCAACGCAGCGTCTCCCTCGCCGCAGCCGCTCTCATCGCCGTCACCGCGACCGCGGCCGGAACCGCCGCCGGGCACGCCGCGACCGACCCTCCGCCCGACCGCCGCCCCGGACTGTGGCTGACCGTGTCCGACCCGGAGCGCACCTGGCTGCGCGGGGTGCTTCTGACCTGCCACCCCGAGCCGAGCGGTCCGCACCCGGACGCCGTGGGCGCCTGCGAGGCGGTCAGCGAGGCCGAAGGCGACTTCGCACGGCTGCCCGGCGACCCGCAGATCTGCACCAAGGAGTACGACCCGGTGACCGCCCGGGCTGTCGGCGTGTGGAAGGGGCAGACCGTCGCCTGGCAGAAGACCTACCCGAACCCCTGTGAACTGGATGCCGCGACCGGAGCCGTGTTCCGGTTCTGAAACTCATGTGCTGGAGCGTGACGCGATCACCCCAACCGTGACCATCAGCAGGACGAACCAGCCGAACCAGAGCCAGCCGTTGCTCCCGAGCGCCGCCGAGTAGGCCGTCACGACCACCAGTGACCCGACGGTCAGCGCTCCCATCGTTTTCGTGGATCCGGACATGTCCGCCCTCCTCCGACGGCCGCGGCCGTTCCCAGCCATGGTCGCCCGGAAGGGGGGCGGTGCGCCACCCGCTCTGCCCTACTGGCTGCGGGCCTGCAGCGACGCCAGGTATGCGTTGTACGCCTCAAGCTCCTTGTCCCCGTCCCGGTCCGCCGCCCGGTCCGTGCGCACGGCCGCCCGCTGCTCCGAGTGGTACCACTGGTAGATCAGCGCGATCAGCACCAGCACCGACGGAATCTCGCTGAACGCCCAGGCGATGCCGCCCGCCGCGTTCTGGTCCGACAGGGCGTCGATCCCCAGCGAGGCCGGCGGGTTCTCATAGGTCCTGATCATCGGCTCGCTCGCCATCATCAGCGCGATGCCGAAGAAGGCGTGGAAGGGCATGCCCGCGAACAGCTCCAGCATCCGCATCACATAGCCGGGCCGGTGCGGACCGGGGTCCACGCCCATGATCGGCCAGAAGAAGATCAGGCCCACCGCCAGGAAGTGCACCATCATCGCCACATGCCCGGTCTTCGACTCCATCAGGAAGTCGAAGAGCGGGGTGAAGTACAGCGCGTACAGGCTGGCGATGAACATCGGAATCGTGAACGCGGGATGGGTGATCACCCGCAGATAGCGGCTGTGCAGCAGCGCCAGCAGCAGCTCACGCGGCCCCTTGCGGCCCCGCCCGGCGACCGGCAGGGCGCGCAGCGCCAGGGTGACCGGAGCGCCGAGCAGGAGCAGGATCGGCGACAGCATGCTGATGATCATGTGCTGCACCATATGCACGCTAAACATGACCATGCCGTACTCATTGAGCTTGGTGCACATCACCAGCGCGATGGTCAGCACGCCGGCCGTGAAGAACACCGTCCGGCTGACCGGCCAGGAGTCGCCGCGCCGCCGCAGCCGCGCCACACCCCAGCCGTACAGAAAGAGAGCGAGCAGACAGCCGATCAGAAAGAAGGCGTCCGGGGCGAACTGAAGCCCCCGTCCCAGCGTGAACGGCGGCAGATCCATCATCATGCCGTGCCCGCTGTGATCCATCTCTGCACTCCCGCCAGGACGTCTTCCACGGGGCGCGGCCCATCCGCGCCCAATTGTCCGGACCAGAGTAGAACCGCCCCCGATCGCGTCGGCGACCGGGGGCGGTTCGTTCAGATGTGTACGAATTTCAGATGTGTACGGGTCTCACGGCGCGCGCTCGCTTCAGAGCACGCACTCCGCCTCCGCGTACCGCTCCGCCGGGACGGTCTTGAGGGTCTCCACGGCCCTGGCCAGCGGCGCCATCACGATGTCCGTGCCACGCAGCGCCGTCATCATGCCGAACTCGCCGCGGTGCGCGGCCTCCACCGCATGCCAGCCGAAGCGGGTGGCGAGCACCCTGTCGTACGCGGTGGGCGTGCCGCCGCGCTGCACATGGCCCAGGATCACCGGACGGGCCTCCTTGCCGAGCCGCTGCTCCAGCTCGACGGAGAGCTGACGGGCCACGCCCGCGAACCGCTCATGCCCGTAGATGTCCTTGCCGCCCTCGTCCCAGCGCATCGTGCCCTCACGGGGCTTCGCGCCCTCCGCGACCACGACGATCGCGAACTTCTTGCCCGCGGAGAACCGCTCGCCGACCCGGGCGGTCAGCTCCTCGATGTCGAAGGGCCGCTCCGGCACCACGATGGCGTGCGCCCCCGCCGCCATGCCGGAGTGCAGCGCGATCCAGCCGGTGTGCCGCCCCATGACCTCGACGATCAGCACCCGCTGATGGGACTCGGCGGTCGTCTTCAGCCGGTCCAGCGCCTCGGTCGCCACGCCGACCGCCGTGTCGAAGCCGAAGGTCACATCCGTGACGGCGATGTCGTTGTCGATGGTCTTGGGCACGCCGACGATGGGCAGCCCGGCCTCGGAGAGCAGATGGGCGGCCTTCAGGGTGCCCTCGCCGCCGATCGGGATGATCGCGTCCAGGCCCAGCTCGGCCACATGCCCCCTGGCCCGCTCCACGCCGTCCCGCAGATGCGCGGGCTGCACCCGGGACGAGCCGAGGATCGTGCCGCCGCGGGCCAGGATGCCGCCCACCGCGTCCAGGTCGAGCTTGCGGTAGTCGCACTCCAGCAGGCCCTTCCAGCCGTCGTGGAAGCCGATCACCTCATCGCCGTGGTCGGCGACGGCGCGGTGCACGACGGAGCGGATGACGGCGTTCAGACCGGGGCAGTCGCCGCCGGAGGTGAGCACACCAATGCGCATAGCCCGAAAACCTTTGCAACGTGGGCCGACACCCGGACCACGTCGTCCGGTTGGATCCCCGCCACCCTACCGGCGGACGGTGACGGGGCCGAACCGGGCGTCCGACTGCTGGACGTCGCTCAGCTGAGCATGTCAGCCGTCATACGGGCTGCGTCGCCGCCGCGATGCGCTCGGCGCGCAGCGCCTCGTACCACCGGTCGTCCGCCGGCGGCAGCGCGTTGACGTCCAGCGCCAGCTTGAGCAGCAGATCCGCGATCTGCGGATTGCGGGCCAGCACCGGGCCGTGCATATACGTGCCGAACACGGTGTCGTTGTACGCGCCCTCCGTGCCGTCGCCCGTGCCGTTGCCCCGGCCCAGCTTCACCCGAGCGAAGGGGCGGGCGGCAGGGCCGACATGAGTGACGCCCTGGTGGTTCTCGAAACCGGTCAGCTGCGGCAGACCGAGCCGCGGATCGATGTCGGCCAGCACATCTCCGACGCAGCGCTCGCCCTCGCCGCGCGTGGAGACCACATCCAGCAGGCCGAGGCCCGGCTCACGCTCGCCGAGGTCGTTGATGAACTCATGGCCCAGGATCTGGTAGCCGGCGCAGACCGAGAAGATGATCGCGCCGTTGGCGGCGGCCCGGCTCAGCCCGCCGTCACGGCGCAGCCGCTCGGCGGCCAGCCGCTGCGGCCGGTCCTCGCCGCCGCCGATGAGATAGATGTCGCCGGACGTGGGCACCGGCTGGTCGCTGCGCACGTCCAGACGCGCCACGTCCAGGCCGCGCTGGCGCGCGCGGCGCTCCACGACGAGGGCATTGCCCTGGTCTCCGTAGGTGCTGAGCAGATCCGGGTAGACCCAGACCAGACGCAGGCTGTTGTCGCTCATGGGTGAAGTCCTCCTCGCCGTCGTGGCGTCAGTTGCCGACCCGGCGGCGCAGATCCTGGAAGGCCGTGTAGTTGGCGATCACCTCGATGCGTCCGGGCGGCGCGAGCTGCACCGCCTCGTCGACGCTCTCGCAGACCCGGAAGTCCAGTCCCGCGACCTCCAGCCGGACCGCCAGGTCCAGCTTGCGGTCGCCGATGACGAAGATCGGGTGCCCGGCGAGACGGGTGTAGTCGACATCCCAGAGCCAGGAGGTGTCCGTGCCGTCGGCGCCGCGGGCGTTGACGGACAGGATCACCGGGGCCGGGGGCTGGTCGATCAGGGAGAAGGTCTCCAGCCAGCCCGCCGGGTTCTTGGCGAGGAGGAGACGCAGATCACGGCCCAGGAAGGAGACCACGTCATAGCGGCCCGCGACGGCCTGCACCTGGTACATGCGCTCCAGCGCGACCTGCGGCGGCACCCCGAAGCAGGCCGCGACCGCGGCGGAGGTGGCGGCGTTGGCCTTGTTGGCGCGGCCCGGCAGCTGAAGGTGGATGGGCCAGGCGCTGCCGTGCGGGTCCAGTACATGGTCCCCGCTGAGCACCCAGCTCGGGGCGGGACGGCGGAAGCCGCACTCGCCGCAGAACCAGTCGTCTCCCGGGCGCTGCATCACACCGCCGCAGGAGGGGCAGGACCAGGCGTCGTCCTTCCACTCCTGGCCGGCGGCGACCCACACCACGTTCGGGGAGGAGGACGCGGCCCACACCACCAGCGGGTCGTCGGCGTTGGCGATCACCGTGGCCTTGTTGCCGGCCAGGCCCTCGCGCCACTTCTCGGCCAGCATGCGGGTCTCGGCGGCGCGGTCGAGCTGGTCGCGGGAGAGATTGAGCAGCGCGATGGCCTTCGGGGTCACATCGCGAGCGACGCCCGAGAGGTACTTCTCATCGACCTCGATCACGCCGTACTTGGCGTCCGAGCCGCCGGCCAGCGCGGAGGTGATGCCCGCGGGCATATTCGCGCCCAGCGCATTGGAGACCACCTCGCCGCTGGCGCGCAGCGCCTCGGCGATCAGCCGGGTCGTGGTGGTCTTGCCGTTGGTCGCCGACACCAGGACGACGTCCAGGTGCTGCGCGAGCCGACCCAGCAGATCCGGGTCGAGTTTGAGCGCGACCCGGCCGCCGATCACCGATCCGCTGCCGCGCCCCGCGGCGCGCGACACCGCGGCCGCGGCCCGGCCGGCCGTCACGGCCAGCTTCGCCCGCGGCGTCAGGGGCTCCGAGTTGCCTGACATCGTCCTTGATCCTCCTTGCGTCGGTCCGCGCTCAGCCTATCGAGGTCCGCTCCAGCGCCCGAATCGCGGCGTCGCGGGAGATGTGGAGGTCGTACGCTGATCGCCATGCGAAACCGGCCGATCCCCGGCAGTTCCGGACTCGTCAGGGCCATGGGCCTGTACGGGGACCCCGTGCTGCACACCCCCTGCGCACCCGTCGAGGACTTCGGACCCGAGCTGTCCCGGCTGGTCGAGGACATGTTCGCGACGATGTACGCGGCGAACGGTGTGGGGCTTGCGGCGAACCAGGTCGGCGTGGGGCTGCGGGTGTTCGTCTACGACTGCCCCGACGACGAGGACGTCCGCCACCTCGGGCATATCGTCAACCCCCGCCTGGTGCAGGCGGACGGCGTCCGCGTCCGGGGGCCCGAGGGCTGTCTGTCCCTGCCTGGCCTGGAGGCCCCCACGGAACGCTTCGACCACGCTGTGGTGGAGGGGGTCACGGCGGAAGGTGAGCCGGTGCGGGTGGCGGGCACGGGCTTCTTCGCCCGCTGCCTGCAGCATGAGTGCGACCACTTGGACGGCCTGGTCTACCCCGACCGCCTCACCGGCTGGCGCCGCGCCCGCACCCTGCGGGCCGCGCGGCGGGCGTTCCCCTCACCCCTCCCCCCAGCCCTGGGCGTGGGGCCCCACTTCCCGTAACTGGGGGCAGGCCCCCAGACCCCGTACGGCCTTCGGCCGTGTCCTCAAGCTCCCCCAGCTACCGCTGAGGTGCCCCCACGGGCTTGATTTGGCTGCCCCACATCCCAGCCCCGCCGGCAATGAGGCTGCCCTCAAGCCTCGCCGGCGCTTGAGGCGCAGGGGCCGGAAGTCCAGCTCCGCTGGTGTGTGAGGCGCGCGGGGCTGCACAATCCAGCCCCGCCGACGTTTGAACACGCGAGGGGCGCAAACCCAGCCTCGCTGACGTTTGAGGCGCGCGGGGCCGCAAATCAAGCCTCGCCGGCGTTTGAGGCGCGGGGGTTCGGGGGCGGAGCCCCCGTAAGCGGGGTCTGGGGCGGAGCCCCAGTGAGTCAGAACACCGCTCCGCCCTCGCGGTCACCCGCCACCGCCAACCGCCCCCACAGCAAATCCGCCAGACTCCGTACCAACTCATCCCGTGAACAGGGGCGTTCGCCCAGCCACCAGTCGCCCGCCGCGTGCATCATTCCGACGATGCCGTGGCCCCATACGCGGGCGAGCCGCTGGCTCTCCGGGCCGAGGTCCACCCGGTCCTCGATCACTTTGGCGAGCTCCTCGCCGAGGCGGCGCAGCAGCGGGGCGGAGTGGCGGCCGACGTCGAAGTTCTGCTCGCCCTGCTCGGAGGGGGGCGCTTCCTCCGCGGGGTGCATCAGGAAGCGGTAGACCTGGGGCCGCGCCTCGATCGCCGCGAGGTAGGTGTCGAGGGTCGCCTCGACCCGCTGCCTGCGCTCCGCGGGCGCGTCCAGCGCCGCCCGCAGCGCGTCGAGCAGCGCGTCGGTATGACGCTTGGCCAGTGCCCGGTACAGCCCGCCCTTGTCGCCGAAGTGCCGGTAGAGGATGGGTTTGGTGATGCCCGCCTCCGCGGCGATCGCGTTCATCGAGGCCTTGGGGCCGTCCCGGAGCACGACCCGGTCGGCCGCCTCCAGCAGCTCCCGCCGCCGCTGGTCCGCCGCGGACCGCTGCTGGGTCTGAACCTGAGCCGCCGTCTGCCGTGTGCTCTCCATGAGCCGTGTCTCCCCGCCCGTGCGATTGCGTGACGCCCGCGCAACGTAACACTCCGGCCGTCGGAGGTGGCCGGTTGACAGTGGCTACCTGCCGGTAACAGACTGCTGTTACCGCAGGTAACGCACCGGCGGCCGCCGGGCAGAGCAGGAGGGGACATGAGCGAGTTCACGCTCGAACTCAACGACGACCAGCGACAGGTACGCGACTGGCTGCATGGATTCGCCGCGGACGTGATCCGCCCGGCCGCCGCGGAGTGGGACGAGCGTGAGGAGACCCCCTGGCCCGTGATCCAGGAGGCGGCCAAAGTCGGCATCTACTCACTGGACTTCTACGCTCAGCAGTTCTTCGACCCCACCGGCCTTGGCATCCCCATGGTGATGGAGGAACTGTTCTGGGGCGACGCGGGCATCGCCCTGTCCATCGTCGGCACCGGCCTCGCCGCGGTCGGCGTCATCGCCAACGGCACCGAGGAGCAGATCGGCACCTGGATCCCCCAGATGTACGGCGACGCCGACGACGTCAAGCTCGCCGCCTTCTGCTCCTCCGAACCCGACGCGGGCTCCGACGTCGCCTCCATGCGCACCCGCGCCGTGTACGACGAGGCCAAGGACGAGTGGGTCCTCAACGGCACCAAGACCTGGGCCACCAACGGCGGCATCGCCAACGTGCATGTCGTGGTCGCCGTCGTCGACCCGGAGCTCGGATCCAAGGGCCATGCTTCCTTCATCGTGCCGCCGGGCGCCCCCGGCCTCACCCAGGGCCAGAAGTTCAAGAAGCACGGCATCCGCGCCTCCCACACCGCCGAAGTGGTGCTGGAGGACGTCCGGGTCCCGGGCCACTGCCTCCTCGGCGGCAAGGAGAAGCTCGACGAACGCCTCGCCCGCGCCCGCGAGCAGGCCGGCAGCGGAGGCGAGAAGGTGAAGAACGCCGCCATGGCCACCTTCGAGGCCTCCCGCCCCGCCGTCGGCGCGATGGCGGTGGGCACCGCACGCGCCGCGTACGAGGTCGCGCTCGACTATGCGAAGACCCGCACCCAGTTCGGCCGCCCGATCATCGACAACCAGGGTGTCGCCTTCCAGCTCGCCGATATGCGCACCCAGATCGACGCCGCCCGCCTTCTGGTGTGGCGTGCCTCCTGGATGGCCACGGCCGGCAAGCCCTTCACCGCCGCCGAGGGCTCGATGTCCAAGCTTTACGCCAGCGAGACCGCCAAGAAGGTCACCGCGCAGGCGATCCAGATCCTCGGCGGCAACGGCTACACCCGCGAGTATCCGGTCGAGCGCATGCACCGGGACGCGGCGATCTACACCATCTTCGAGGGCACCAGCGAGATCCAGCGCCTGGTGATCGCCCGTACCCTGTCCGGCATGCCGATCCGCTGACGCGGCGCGCCCGCACGAAGCGCACGCGGCACACGAAAGGGCCGGGGACGCCCAGCGCGGCCCCCGGCCCGTCGCTCGTCGCCCGTCGCCGTCAGGCGCCCGGCAGCGCCTCGATCGCCGCCACGTCGACGATCACAGCTTCACAGCTGGCCGACGTCGGTGACCCGGACCACCGCCCGGCCCTCCTCGTCGGAGGCCGCCAGATCGACCTCCGCGCTGATGCCCCAGTCATGGTCGCCGTTCGGGTCGGCGAAGGTCTGCCGGACGCGCCACAGCCCGTGGTCGGGGTCCTCCTCAATGGACAGCAGCCGCGGTCCACGGGCGTCAGGGCCGGTGCCCAGGTCGTCGTACTCCTCCCAGTACGCGTCCATGGCCTCGCCCCAGGCGTCCTCGTCCCAGCCGGACTCGGCGTCCATCCGGCCCAGCTCCGCCACCTGGTCCAGCGCCGCCAGCTCCACCCGGCGGAACATGGCGTTGCGCACCAGCACCCGGAAGGCGCGGGCGTTGGAGGTGACCGGCCTGACCTGGTCGGCCTTCTCCTGGGCCTCCTCGGCGGTCTCCACCTCGGGGTTGGCGAGCTGCTCCCACTCGTCCAGCAGGCTGGAGTCGACCTGGCGGACCATCTCGCCCAGCCAGGCGATCAGGTCCTGAAGGTCCTCGGTCTTCAGATCGTCCGGGATCGTGTGGTCCAGCGCCTTGTAGGCGGAGGCGAGATAGCGCAGCACGATGCCCTCGGTGCGGGCCAGCTCGTAGAACGAGGTGAACTCGGTGAAGGACAGTGCGCGTTCGTACATGTCCCGGATGACCGACTTGGGGGAGACCGGGTGGTCGCCGACCCACGGATGCGACTTCCGGTAGAGGTTGTAGGCGTGCCACAGCAGCTCTTCCAGCGGCTTGGGGTACGAGATGTCCTGGAGCCGGTCCATCCGCTCCTCGTAGTCCACCCCGTCGGCCTTCATCGCGGCGACCGCCTCGCCGCGCGCCTTGTTCTGCTGGGCGGCCAGGATCTGCCGCGGGTCGTCCAGCGTCGACTCCACGACCGACACCATGTCCAGCGCGTACGACGGCGACTGGGCGTCCAGCAGCTCGAAGGCGGCGAGAGCGAACGTGGACAGCGCCTGATTGAGGGCGAAGTCCTCCTGGAAGTCGACCGTCAGACGGACGATCCGGCCCTGTGCGTCGGGGGCGTCGAGCCGCTCCACGATCCCGCCGTCCAGCAGCGAGCGGTAGATCGCGATCGCCCGGCGGATATGGCGCAGCTGCTGCCTGCGCGGCTCGTGGTTGTCCTCCAGCAGTGTGCGCATCGCCTGGAAGGCGTCGCCCGGGCGGGCGATCACCGACAGCAGCATGGCGTGGGTGACCTTGAAACGCGAGGTCAGCGGCTCCGGGTCGGAGGCGATCAGCTTCTCGAAGGTGTTCTGCGACCAGGCGACAAAGCCCTCCGGGGCCTTCTTGCGGACCACCTTCCGCTTCTTCTTGGGGTCGTCCCCCGCCTTCGCCAGCGCCTTCTCGTTCTCGATGACATGCTCGGGCGCCTGGGCGACGACAAAGCCCGATGTGTCGAATCCGGCCCGGCCCGCACGGCCCGCGATCTGGTGGAACTCACGGGAGCGGAGCGTGCGGACGCGATTGCCGTCGTACTTGGTCAGCGCCGTGAACAGCACCGTGCGGATGGGGACGTTCACACCGACGCCGAGGGTGTCGGTGCCGCAGATCACCTTCAGCAGGCCCGCCTGGGCGAGCTTCTCGACGAGCCGGCGGTACTTGGGCAGCATGCCCGCGTGATGCACCCCGATCCCGTGCCGCACATACCGGGAGAGATTCCGGCCGAACTTGGTGGTGAAACGGAAGTTTCCGATCAGCTCGGCGATCTGGTCCTTCTCCGCGCGGGTGCACATATTGATGCTCATCAGCGACTGCGCCCGCTCGACCGCCTGGGCCTGGGTGAAGTGCACGATGTACACCGGCGCCTGCTTGGTGTCCAGCAGCTCGGTCAGCGTCTCGGTGATCGGCGTCGTCCGGTACTCGTACGACAGCGGCACCGGGCGGGTCGCGGAGCGCACCACGGCGGTCTCCCGGCCGGTGCGGCGCGTCAGATCCTTCTCGAACATCGAGACGTCGCCGAGGGTCGCCGACATCAGCACAAACTGCGCCTGGGGGAGTTCCAGCAGCGGAATCTGCCACGCCCAGCCGCGGTCCGGCTCCGCATAGAAGTGGAACTCGTCCATCACCACCTGGCCGATGTCCGCGTCCTTGCCGTCCCGCAGCGCGATCGAAGCCAGCACCTCGGCGGTGCAGCAGATCACCGGGGCGTCGGCGTTGACGGAGGCGTCGCCGGTCAGCATGCCGACGTTCTCCGTGCCGAAGAGCTTGCACAGGTCGAAGAACTTCTCCGACACCAGCGCCTTGATCGGGGCGGTGTAGAAGGTCACCTCGTCACGGGCCAGCGCCGCGAAGTGCGCCCCCGCCGCGACCAGGCTCTTTCCTGAGCCGGTGGGGGTGGAGAGGATCACATTGGCCCCGGAGACCACCTCGATCAGCGCCTCCTCCTGAGCCGGGTAGAGGGAGATGCCCCGGCCTGAAGCCCATGAGGTGAAGGCTTCGAAGAGGGCATCGGGGTCGGCGTCTGGCGGCAGCTGATCGATAAGGGTCACGCCCTCCATCTTGCCTGTCCCACCCCGGGATGCGGGAACCGGTCGTCGGCAGGAAGATCACGGACGGTACGCTGCCGTGTCGACCGGCCCGTCAACTGAGCGGGACCACAACAACACTGGGGCGGGAACAGCACATGATGGGACCGGCGCACTCACTGTCCGGGGCGGCCGCCTGGCTGGGCGTCGGCGCGGCCGTCGCCGCGGCGGGGCATCCGATGCCATGGCCGGTGCTCGTCGTCGGCGCGCTGATCTGCGCGGGCGCGGCGCTCGCGCCGGACCTCGACCACAAGGCGGCGACGATCTCCCGAGCCTTCGGGCCCGTGTCCCGCTGGCTGTGCGAGATCGTCGACAAGCTGTCGTACGCCGTGTACAAGGCGACGAGGAAACCCGGCGACCCGCGCAGGACCGGCGGGCACCGCACCCTGACGCACACCTGGCTGTGGGCGGCGCTGATCGGCGCGGGCGCCTCCGCCCTCGCGGTCACCGGAGGCCGCTGGGCGGTCCTCGCGATCCTCTTCGTCCACCTGGTGCTGGCCGTGGAGGGACTGCTGTGGCGCGCCGCGCGGGTCTCCAGCGACGTCCTGGTGTGGCTGCTGGGCGCGACCAGCGCATGGATCCTGGCCGGCGTCCTGGACAAGCCGGGCAACGGCGCGGACTGGCTGTTCACCGCGCCCGGCCAGGAGTATCTGTGGCTTGGCCTCCCGATCGTCCTCGGCGCCCTGGTCCATGACATCGGCGACGCCCTCACCGTCTCCGGCTGCCCCGTCCTGTGGCCGATACCCATCGGCAAAAAGCGCTGGTACCCGGTCGGCCCCCCGAAGGCGATGCGCTTCCGCGCGGGCAGCTGGGTCGAGCTGAAGGTTCTGATGCCGGTGTTCATGCTCCTGGGCGGCGTGGGCGGCGCGGCGGCGCTGAATGTGATCTAGGTCGCCACCCCGGCCGGCCGGGGGGAGTCCACACCCGCCCGGGCCTTGCGCCACTCGCCCCGGGTGAAGTCCGGGATCTGCTGCGGCGCGCCATTGGCCTTGATCGAGGCATGGCTCAGCGGGACGGGGGCCGTCCAGGTCGCCCCGTCGTACACGTCGAAGTCAGGCGTCAGCCCCAGCCGCATGCACTGGATCAGCCGGTAGACCATGATGTAGTCCATTCCGCCATGGCCTCCGGGCGGGTTGGAGTGCTCCTTCCACAGCCAGTGGTCCCAGTCGGCGTACGCCCCGAAGTCCCCCCACTGATGGCCGCTGTGATCGGGCTCCAGATAGATGCGGGCCGGGTAGTCCTCGAAGACGCCCTTGGTGCCGCCGAGGCTGTTGATCCGGCTGTAGGGGTGCGGTGTGGACACATCGTGCTCCAGCCGGATGACCCGGCCCTTCGCCGTCCGGACCAGGCTGACGGTCCGGTCGCTCCCGATGTACGTCTCCTTCCAGCTGGGGTCGCCCGGCGGCATATGGGCACTGCGGTACTCGGCGAGTCCCAGCGCCGGGGTGCCGAGGCTCGCGATGCTCACCGCACGGTCGCCACGGTTGACGTCCATGTAGTTGGCGACCGGTCCGAAGCCGTGGTTCGGGTAGAGGTCGCCGCGCAGCCGGGTGTGCCACAGCCGCCGCCACGGCCCCTCGTAGTAGTCCGCTGAGAACATCAGGTCCCGCAGATCGTGGTTGTATGCGCCCGCGCCGTGGAGCAGCTCACCGAATCTGCCGGCGTGCGCCATCCGCAGCACCCGCATCTCGTTTCTGCCGTAGCAGCAGTTCTCCAGCTGCATACAGTGCCGCCGCGTCTGCTCGGAGAGGTCCACCAGCCGCCACAGATCGTCCAGACGCATCGCGAGGGGGCACTCGACGCCCACGTGCTTGCCGTTCACCATCGCGGACGCGGCCATCGCGGCATGGGTGTCCCAGGGGGTGGCCACATAGACGAAGTCGAGGTCGCCGCGCCCGCACAGGTTCTCGTAGTCGTTCTCCCCCTTGGTGTAGAGGGCCGGCGCGGGCTGGCCGGCCTTCACCACCTTGGCCGCGGCGCGTTCGGCCTTCTCCCTGACGGGATCGCACAGGGCGGCCACGCGGACCCCCGGGAGAGCGAGAAAGAGGCCGATCATGGCGTCGCCCCGGTTGCCCAGGCCGATGATGCCCATCCGCACGGTGCTCCGCCGCTCGAAGGGGACGCCGGCCATGGTCCGGCCGCGACGGGGCGGTACGGCGGCCTCGTCGCCTCGGTCGTCGGCAGCGGAGCCGTCGCCGGGCGCGGCGGCGAAAGCGGTGGCCGGGGCGGGTGATGCGGCGGGGGCGGCCGAGGCCGACGAGGCCCCGAGGGCGCCGAGCCCGAGCCCTGCGCCTGCGGTGGTCCGCAGGACCGAGCGGCGACTCATCGAGGCGGCGTCGGCGGCGTCGCCGGCCTCCGTACGGTCGTTGTCACCGGGGTTCCGAGGTGCTGCGTCGTTCATCGAGCCTCCAGGGGACTGACGTTGCGCGGCCGGGTCATGAAGCATCATGAACCTCGGTAGGGACCCTGGAGGTCAGAACTGCTCTGTGCAAGAGCGTGGTTTGGACTACTTGGATTACCTGGACTGCCTGGTCCGCCGCGCGCCGCCGCTGAGGCTCCGTCAGCCTCCGTCAGCAGCGGCCTGGCCCCGGCCGTCGACCAGGGTGGAGAGGAGCCCTCCGAGCGTCGCCCGCTCCTCGGCGGTCAACGGGGCCAGGATGTCCTCCGCCGCGGCGCGGCGCGCCCTGCGCAGCGCGCGGAGCACGGCGCGCCCGGTGTCGGTGAGCTCGATGCGGATCACCCGGCGGTTGTCGGGGTCCGGCGCCCGCCGCACACAGCCGCTCGCCTCCAGGCCGTCGACGAGGCTGGTGATCGCGCGGGGGACCACTTCGAGACGCTCGGCCAGATCGGCCATCCGCGGCGGCCGGTCGTAGTGCGCGACGATGCGCAGCAGCCGCGACTGGGCGGGAGTGATGGCGATGTCGGCCGACTCCAGCTGCCGCTTCTGACTGCGATGGAGCCGGCGCGTCAGCCGCAGCAGCTGCTCGGCCAGCAGGCCGTCGGGGTCGGGGGCGCTCATACGGGAACACTATCAGGATACAGCTCATTGTGAAGCTAGGTAACAATGAGCTAGGGTCTCAATGGCCACCTCGGCCGTGTGCCGCATCCGACCCAGTAGAGGAGCCCGCAAAGGAGCCCATGCATCGAGAACCCGACTCCTGGACACCCCCGCCGAAAGAGGCCGGTCAGCCGCCGGCCGACGTGCGGCGGATCCTGCGTCTGTTCCGCCCCTATCGCGGCCGGCTCGCCGTCGTCGTGCTGCTCGTCGCCGCGGCCTCGCTCGTCTCCGTCGCCTCGCCGTTCCTGCTGCGCGAGATCCTGGACACCGCCATCCCGGAGCGCCGCACCGGTCTGCTCAGCCTGCTCGCGCTGGGCATGATCCTCACGGCGGTGATGAACAGCGTCTTCGGAGTGCTCCAGACGCTGATCTCCACCACCGTCGGCCAGCGCGTCATGCACGATCTGCGCACCGCCGTCTACGCCCGGCTGCAGAGCATGCCGCTGGCCTTCTTCACCAGGACCAGGACCGGCGAGGTCCAGTCCCGCATCGCCAATGACATCGGCGGCATGCAGGCGACGGTCACCTCGACCGCCACCTCCCTGGTCTCCAATCTCACCGCGGTGGTCGCCACCGTCGTCGCGATGCTCGCCCTGGACTGGCGGCTGACGGCCGTGTCGCTGGTGCTTCTGCCGGTGTTCGTCGCGATCAGCCGGCGCGTCGGCAGGGAGCGCAAGAAGATCACCACCCAGCGGCAGAAGCAGATGGCCGCCATGGCCGCCACGGTCACCGAATCGCTCTCCGTCAGCGGCATCCTGCTCGGCCGCACCATGGGCCGCGCCGACTCGCTGACCGCCTCCTTCGCGGCGGAGTCCGACCGGCTCGTCGATCTTGAGGTCCGCTCCAGCATGGCGGGCCGCTGGCGGATGGCCACCATCGGCATCGTCATGGCCGCCATGCCCGCCGTCATCTACTGGGCGGCGGGGCTCACATTCCAGACCGGCGGGCCAGCCGTCTCCCTCGGCACCCTGGTCGCCTTCGTCTCGCTCCAGCAAGGGCTGTTCCGGCCGGCGGTGAGCCTGCTCTCCACCGGCGTGCAGATGCAGACCTCACTCGCCCTGTTCCAGCGGATCTTCGAATACCTCGATCTGCCGGTCGAGATCAGCGAGCCGGACCAGCCCGTGCGGCTCGGCAAAATCCTCGGCGAAGTGCGCTTCGAAGGAGTGAACTTCGCCTATGACACGGCCCAGCCGCGCCCCACACTCGACGGCATCGACATCACCGTCCCCGCCGGCGCCTCGCTGGCGGTCGTCGGCCCCACCGGCTCCGGCAAGACCACCCTCAGCTATCTGGTGCCCCGGCTCTACGACGTCACCTCGGGCCGTGTCACCCTCGACGGAGTCGATGTGCGCGACCTCGACTTCGACACCCTCGCCCGGGCCGTCGGAGTGGTCTCCCAGGAGACCTGTCTCTTCCATGCCTCCGTGGCCGAGAACCTCCGCTTCGCCAAGCCCGACGCGAGCGACGAGGAGCTTGCGGCGGCCGCCCGGGCCGCGCAGATCCACGACCACATCATGTCCCTGCCCGACGGCTATGACACCCTGGTCGGCGAGCGCGGCTACCGCTTCTCCGGGGGCGAGAAGCAGCGTCTGGCGATCGCCCGCACCATCCTGCGCGACCCGCCCGTCCTGATCCTCGACGAGGCGACCAGCGCCCTCGACACCCGTACCGAACACGCCGTGCAGCAGGCCGTCGACGCGCTCTCGGCCGGCCGCACCACGATCACCATCGCCCACCGGCTGTCCACCGTCCGCGACGCCGACGAGATCGTCTTCCTCGACGGCGGACGGGTGGCGGAGCGGGGCAGCCATCGGGAACTGCTCAAGCGGAACGGCCGCTATGCGGCCCTGGTGCGCCGGGATGCCCGGCTGACGACCGCCGCCGCCCCGCCGCTTCCTGAAGCCGGGTGAGGGACGCGGGTGCGCCGCGCGCCGGGTGCCGGGATCAGGTGCGCCGGGCGGCTAGCGTGCCCCCATGATGTACGAGCCCCCGCCGGCACGGTCCAGGCGCAGGCTGCGTCTGACGCGCCGTGGCCGGCTGGTCCTGATCGCCGTCGCGGCCGCCGCGGTCTGTGCTGCCGTACTGATCCCCCTGCTGGTCCAACTGGAGCCGAAACCCGAGAAGCAGCCGGAGAAACGCCGGACCCTGCTGATCCCCGAAGGCTGGCGTGCCGCACAGGTGTACCAGGCCGTCGACAAGGCGCTGGGCAAGCCCTCGGGCACCACCCGGAAGGCCGCCGCCACCGCCGATCTCAAGCTGCCCGCCGAGGCCAAAGGAAACCCGGAGGGCTATCTCTTTCCCGCCACCTACCCCCTCGACCCCGGCGTCACCCCGGCCGGCCTGCTCACCTATATGGTCGACACCGCCAACAAGCGATTCGCCGCCGACAGCATCAGCGGCGGCGCACAGCGCTCCGGCGCAGGCCTCTACCGGACCGTCAACATCGCCAGCATCGTGCAGGCCGAGGCGGACACGGCCGACGACATGGGCAAGGTCGCCCGGGTCATCCACAACCGGCTGGAGCAGGGCATGCCGCTCCAGATGGACTCCACCCTCAACTACGCCCTGAACCGCTCCACCCTGGACACCAGCATCGAAGACACCAGGCTCGACAGCCCCTACAACACCTATCTGCGCCTGGGGCTGCCGCCGACCCCGATCGACAACCCCGGCGAGGAGGCCCTGCGTGCGGCGCTCAACCCGCCGCAGGGAGACTGGATCTACTTTGTCACCGTCGCCCCCGGGGACACCCGGTTCACCGCCGACTATGCGGAACACCAGCGCAATGTGAAGGAGTTCAACGCCAACCGCAGAAGCGCCCGTGCCACAGCCGACGCCGACAGCTGATCACAGCAGCAGCATCAGCAGCAGCGGTCGGCGGCCCGGCCGGTCACCACCACGCTCCGCGGCGGCGTACGCGCCGACGGGCGATGTCAGAGGAAGTTCACCCCTTGGGCGAGCGGCAGACTGTCGGAGTAGTTCACCGTGTTGGTGGCCCGCCGCATATACGCCCGCCAGGCGTCCGAGCCCGACTCCCGCCCGCCGCCGGTCTCCTTCTCTCCGCCGAACGCCCCGCCGATCTCCGCACCCGACGTGCCGATGTTGACATTGGCGATGCCGCAGTCTGAGCCGTCCGCGGCGAGGAAACGCTCCGCCTCGCGCTGGTCGCCGGTGAAGATGCTCGACGACAGCCCCTGCGGCACGTCGTTGTGCAGCGCCAGCGCTTCGTCCAGCGTCCGGTAGGTCAGCACATAGAGGATCGGGGCGAACGTCTCCCGCCGTACGACCGCGGTCTGCGCCGGCATCCGCACCACCGCGGGGCGCACATACGCGGCCTGCGGCGCCTCGGCCTGAAGCACCCGGTCACCGCCGGTCAGCACCTTGCCGCCGTCCGCCTGCGCCGCTGCCAGCGCCTCGGCCATGGACTCCCGGGCGGCGTCCGAGATCAGCGGCCCGACCAGCGTCCCCTCCGCCAGCGGGTTGCCGACCCGCAGCTGGCCGTACGCATGGACGACCTTCTCCAGCAGCGTCTCTGCGACCTCCTCGTGCACGATCAGCCTGCGCAGCGTCGTACACCGCTGCCCGGCCGTGCCCGCCGCGGAGAACACGATCCCGCGGACCGCCAGATCGAGATCGGCGGACGGGGTGACGACCGCCGCGTTGTTGCCGCCCAGCTCCAGCAGCAGCCGGCCGAGGCGGGCGGCCACCCGAGGGCCGACCTCGCGCCCCATCCGCACCGAACCCGTGGCGCTGACCAGAGCCACCCGCGCGTCGTCGACCAGCCGTTCACCCGTCTCCCGGCCGCCGAGGACCAGCCGGTGCACCCCGGCCGGAGCGCCCGTGTCCGCCGCCGCGCGGGCGAGCAGCGCATCGCAGGCGAGCGACGTCAGCGGGGTCTGCTCCGACGGCTTCCAGACCACCGTGTCACCGCAGACCAGCGCGACCGCCGTATTCCAGGACCAGACGGCCACCGGGAAGTTGAACGCCGAGATCACCCCGACCACGCCCAGCGGATGCCAGCTCTCCGACAGCCGGTGGCCGGGCCGCTCGCTGGCCATGGTCCGCCCGTACAGCTGACGGGACAGGCCGACGGCGAAGTCACAGATGTCGATCATCTCCTGCACCTCGCCGAGCGCCTCGGAACGGATCTTGCCCGCTTCGACGGTCACCAGCTCCGCCAGGTCCTCCCGGTGTTCGCTCAGCAGCGCACCGAGCCGTTTGACCAGCGCCCCGCGTGCCGGGGCCGGCCGCATCCGCCAGGCGGCGAACGCCTCGGCGGCCTCACCCACCGCCGCCTCCACCTGCTCAGGGGAGGCGGCGGGCAGCGTGCACAGCGTGCCGCCGGTCAGCGGGGTACGGGCGGTGAGCGCGCCGCCCCGCGCGCCGAGCCGCACGCCGCAGGCGGCCAGACGCTCCTCGGCGCGGCGGCGCAGATCCTCGGTGCGGGGGAGAGACAGGCCGGTGTCAGGGGTCACGATGCGTCCTCACGGTCCTCGGGAAGTACGGGGGGCACGGGCGGTGCGGGGGATACGGGCGGTGCGGGCAGTACGGGAAAGCCGGGCAGCTCGGGGAAGGGGAGCGAGAGGCGGGCACAGGCGTCCCGCAGGGAGGTCTCCTGCTGTGCGGCGTACAGCGCGAACGGGTCGTGCACGGGCCGTTCCAGCACGCCGGACAGCCACTGCTGGTCGTAGTGGACGCCGCTTCGCGAGGCGTCGCGCACGCCTTCGTCGGTGAGGTTGGACTGGAAGATCCCGGCCGCGGAGCGCGGCAGAAAGTCCTCGTAGACGATGGGCCGGGCCTCCAGCCAGCCCCCGTCCAGCAGCCCGGCGAGGTCGCGTGGCGGAGGGCCGCCCCGCCGCGGACGGCCGGCGGCCGGCTCATAGCGGAAATACGCCATGCCCTCGGCGGCCAGCCGGCGTTCGCTGCCGGGGAAGCGGGCGGCCCAGCGCTCGGCGGGCTCGTCGGCCAGCTCGTCGTAGAGCGCCCGGCCGGCCCGGGTCAGCGCGATGCCGCGTGCCTCCACCTCGCCGAACCGCACCCGTAGCTCACCCGTCGTCACCGTGCCGTCCGGCTCCCGGAAGCGCCGCGGCTCGGCCAGCGCCCGGAACGACGTCTGACGCAGCAGCACATCCGGGCCGTCCCAGCGCGGCGGGCCCTGAATCCGGTCGATCATCGTGATGCCGCGGTCCGCCATCCGCCGGTACAGCTCGTCGATGTCGAGCACCCGCGGCGTGAGGTGGTTGACATGGGTGCTGCCCACCCCGCCGATGTCGGCCGCGACCGCGGAGACCTTCTCCAGCTCGGAGTACCAGGCCCGGTCCACCGGCTCCCGGGACAGCTCGAACGACGCCACGGCGAGCGTCAGAAACCGTTCCGCCGACGTCTCGTCGAGCCCGCCGTCCCGCTCGGCCCGGACCGCGAGATCGAGCAGCTCGGGGGCGAACAGCTCACGGCGGCCGAGGAAGGCCTCAAGCCGCGCCTGGAGCCCGGCGTCGAAGAAGCGCCGGTCGGCCGAGGTGAGCAGCGAAGTGAACACCCGGAACGGATTGCGCTCCAGTTCGCCGGCGTCGACCGGGCGGAAGGCCGTGGAGACCACGGGCACGGAGCTGGCGGCCGCCTCACGCAGATCGTAGAAGCCGACCGGCTCCATGCCCAGCGCGGCGAAGATCTGCGCGGCCTGGCGCATCTCACGCCCCGTGCCCACCCGGATCGCGCCGTGGCGCTCGGCGGTGACCCGCTCGATGCCGCCCAGCCGCCCCGCGTCCCCGCCCCGGCGGATCACCTCGTCGTTGACCTCGGCGGAGACCTCCAGCAGCGTGGTGTACGCGGGGACCTCCCGTCCGTACATATCGGAAAGCCGGCGGGCGAACGCGGCACGCAGCCGCCATGCGGGGATCGGCACGGACACGATGCGGACCTCCAGTCGCGGTCAGATGATGTGGGCCTCCGGGCGTACGGCGGCGTCCCCCGCGCCGCCCGAGAAGCGGTCCGCGGACAGCGGGCGCACATCGACGGGCGGCGGGGCGCCGAGGAACAGATCGCGGACGATCTCGCCCACGGCGGGCGCCTGCAGGAATCCATGCCCGGAAAACCCGGTGGCGTACAGAAAACGGCTGATCCCCGCCGCCTGGCCGATCAGCGCATTGCGATCCGGCGTCATCTCGTACAGCCCCGCCCAGCCACCCCCGGCGTCCGCCATCCCGGCGAGCGCCGGGGCGCGGAGCCGTGCCGCGGCCCGGAACGGCTCCAGCCACTCCGGGCTGAACTCCCGTTCGAAGCCCGGCCGCTGACGGGGGTCGGAGAAGCCGAGGACGAGCCCGTCGGCCGTGTCGTTGTGGAAGTAGAGCGTGGAGGAGAAGTCCAGGGTGAAGGGGATGCGCGGCGGCGCGGGGCGCAGCGGACCGGTCAGCGCGATCTGCCGGCGCAGCGGGGTGACAGGCAGCTCCACCCCCGCCATGACGCCGATCTGCGCGGACCATGCGCCCGCGGCGCAGATCACCGTCCCGGTGCGCACCGTCCCCGCCTCCGTGCGCACGCCGGTGATCCGGTCGCCGTCGCGGTCAAGACCGGTGACGGCGCAGTGGGTGCGCACGCGTGCGCCGAGACGGCGTGCGGCCGTCAGATAGCCGTGCACGGCCGCGCCCGGCAGCGCGAAACCGTCGTCGGGGGAGTAGGCGGCGGCGACGATGGCGCGCGGCTCGATATACGGGCACAGCCGATGGGCCTCACGGGGCGTGAGCAGCGCGCTGTCCACGCCCAGTTCCCGCTGGACGTCCACGGCCCCGCGGAAGGCGGCGGCATCGGCCTCTGCGGCAAGCAGAAACAGATAGCCGACGCTCTCGACGCCGATCTCCGCGCCGGGGCGGTCCGGGAACGCCCGCCACGCCGCCAGGCTGCGCTGCCCCAGCCGGATGTTGAGCGGATCGGAGAACTGGGCGCGGATGCCGCCGATCGGCTTTCCGGAGGACCCGGACGCCGGTGCGTCCCGCTCCAGCAGCAGGACGTCCTCGACCCCGGCCTCGGCGAGATGGAAGGCGATGCTCGCCCCGATGACGCCGCCGCCGACGATGACGGCCTCCGCGCTCTCCCCCGCCCTCTCCCGCGTCAGGCTCATAGGGACAAGCGTGGCGGCTGTGACTCATCGCGTCCATGGCGCCGTCCTGACGCCGCGAGCCGTGACGGACCCCCAGCGGCTGTTCGGCGGGCCGGGCGCGGGGCGGCAGGATGGGGGCATGCCAGACGCCTTCACCACCACGACCCTGACCATCGCCACCGGCTCGCGGGAGACGGTGACCGATCTGACCCACTCCTGCGAGGAGTTCCTCCGCGAGGTGGCGGGCGGCCGGGACGGGCTGCTCCATGTCTTCGTGCCGCACGCCACCGCCGGGATCGCGGTCATCGAGACCGGCGCGGGCAGCGACGACGACCTGCTCGCCGCCCTGCACACGCTGCTGCCCGCCGACGACCGCTGGCAGCACCGTCACGGCAGCCCGGGCCACGGCCGCGACCACGTCCTGCCCGCGTTTGTGCCGCCGCACGCCACCCTGCCGGTCCTCGGCGGGCGACTGGAGCTGGGCACCTGGCAGTCCGTCTGTCTGGTGGACACCAACAAGGACAATCTGGAGCGTCAGGTGCGGTTGAGCTTCCTGGGGTAGCGAAGCGCTTTACGGTGCGCTGGTGCGATCTGTTCCCAGATGGGCCCTGGTCTCGTCGGGGTGTGCCCCCGTCCTGCTGGTGGGAGGCTGGACGACCGCGGCACTGCTGGAGGGGCCCGCCTACGATCCCGCGACCGAGACGATCAGCGTCCTGGCGTCCTACGGGGCTGCCGGGTTCTGGGTGATGACCGGAGCGCTGATCGCCCTGGGCGTCTGCTATCTGCTGACCGCCTGGGGTCTGCGTCCGGCCGCGCTCGCCGGACGTGTGGCACTGGGCGGCGGCGGAGTGGCGGCGATGGCGGTGACCCTGTTCCCGGCGCCGAGCAGCGGGGGGTCGCTGAGCCATGGGGCGGTCGCCGCGGTCGGCTTTGTTTTCATAGCGGTGTGGCCGGTGCTGGCCGCGGGGCGGGGCGGAGCCGCCCCATGGGGACTGCGGCCGGCGCCCGCCATCGCGGCCACCGCGCTGATGCTGCTCGGCGCGGCCTGGTTCCTCGTCGAGATGAACCGGCAGGGGGCTGCCGGAGTGGCCGAACGGCTTGTGACAGGCATGCAGTCCCTGTGGCCCGCGGTGGTCGTCGCCTCCTGCCTCCGGCACTCCGACGGCGAAGACCCTTCGCAGTGACGTCCCGCGCGGTTATGAGCCGGACGGTCACCCCCGAGCGGTCACGTCCCGAGCGGTCCGCTGAGTGGGTCACGACCCGCGCGGGACGAGCCGCGCGGTTTACGCCCCGCGCGGTTACATACCCGCGTGGGTACGGCCCGCGCGGTTATGTCCCGCGCGGGTCACCCCCCGAGCGGGGACGGGTTGCGCGGTAACGAGCCGAGCGGTTTACGGCCCGGGCGGTCACCCCCGGGCGGCCCCCCCGGGTGGGTCACGACCCGCGGGGACGGGCCGCGCGGTTACGGTCCGCGCGGTTATGTCCCGAGCGGGTCACCCCCCGAGCGGGGACGAGTTGCGCGGGGACGAGCCGTGCCCCGCGGGCCGGCCGAGGACGTAGCCGTACGCCGCCTCGGCCGTGAACGCCTCCTGGCCGCCCGCGAACAGCAGATCGGCCGTCGCGAACGCCGGGTCGCCGGCCGTGCCGGGGAGATACGGCACGGCGATGCACCGCATCCCCGCCGCATACGCCGCCGCCGCGCCCGCGGGGGCGTCCTCCAGGACCACGCAGTCGGCCGGGGCGGCGCCCAGCCGGGCGGCTGCCCGGAGGAAGACGTCCGGGGCGGGCTTGCCGCGGGCGACCTCCTCCGCGGAGACGGCGACGGGCAGATACGCGTCCAGTCCGGTGCCCGCGAGCACCGCCTCGATCGCCGCACGCGAGGAGCCGGAGGCGACCGCCATCGGCACACTTTCCGCGGACAGCCGCTCCACAAGCGCCCGCATCTGCGGAAAGACCTCCGTGGAGGCGGCCGCGAGCGCGAGGTAGTGCCGGTTCTTCGCGGCGAGCAGCTGCTCGACCGAGGCGTCGATGCCGCGCTCCGCCCGCAGGGCGGCGAGCGTCTCACGGGTGCCGATGCCGATGAAGCGCGTGTGCTGCTCCCAGCTGAAGCCCCCCGCGCCGTGTTCGGCGAGGACCCTGCGCCCCGCCTCGTAGTAATTCGGCTCGCTGTCCACCAGCGTGCCGTCGAGATCGAAGATCACCGCCGTGCTCATGGCGTCCAGCATGCCAAGCGGCGGCGGCCGGTGCGCGGGCGGCTTGTCAGCGGCGGTCGCCGGCCGCCTGCCCCACGGACTCCACCAGCGGCAGCAGCCGGTGCGGCACCCGCTCGCGCAGCGCCATCTCCGTACGGGTGCGCACCACGCCCGGCAGCTGGATCAGCCGCTGGATCACATCCTCCAGATGGCCGTTGTCCCGTGCGGCGACACGGGTCAGCAGATCCCCGCCGCCGGTGATCGAGAACGCCTCGATGATCTCCGGTACGGCCGCCAGCGCATCGCCGACCTCGTCCAGATGCCCCTGGGTGACCTCGATGTGGACGAAGGCCAGCACCGGATGCCCCAGGGCGGCGGGGGAGAGGACCGGCCCCGTGCCCATGATCACGCCGTCCCGCTCCATCCGGTCGATCCTCGCCTGGAGGGTGCCGCGCGCGATGCCCAGTATCCGGGCGTACTCGCGCACGGAGGTGCGCGGCTGCTCGATCAGCAGTCGCAGGATGCGTGTGTCCAGTGCATCGACCGCCATGGTCCGTTGGCCTCCTTCTGGATTGCCCGACCTCCTCTCCACTATGCCATTGGCTCAGTGTGCACCGCCTCAGTTGAGCCACTGACCAGGCTGGTGCTTTCCTGAGGGAAGAGATGGCGCCGCAGCGCCGGACGGCGAGGAGGCCGTACCGGTCCCGCGGCGCCTTTGCCGTGTCTCAGAGGGATGTCGCGAGGACAGGGGGCGGGACGGCCACGTGATCAAGGTGATCGAAGCGAAGGGCGCGAAGAAGGTGAGCATGGGCGTGAAGCGGATGTTCACCGCCCCCGACCCGGGGCGGCTGCGGCTGCGCACCTCCACGCGCGCCGTGCTGGGCGTCGGCCTCTCCGTCGCCGCCGCGGAACTCGCCGGGCTGTCGCTGGTCGCCTCCATCACCGGCGGCCTGGCCGCCCTGCTCGCCCTGTTCACGGTCACCGACGCCACCGTGCGCCGCCAGGCGGTCACCACGGCCCTGCTGCCGCTGGCCGGCTTCCCCGTGCTGGCGCTGGCGACCGTCCTGCACGGACAGCCGCTGCTGCGCGCCGCCGTCTGGCTCGCGGTGGTGTTCTGCGGCGTGTACGCCAGGCGCTGGGGGCCGCGCGGGCATGCGCTGGGCATCTTCGCGTTCATGATGTTCTTCGTCACGCAGTTTCTGCACGCCGTGCCGGCCCAGCTGCCCGAGCTGTACGGCGCCGGGGCGCTGGCGCTTGCGGCCTCCTCCGCGGTCCGCTTCGGACTGTGGCCCATCGAGCGCCGTACCCCGCCGCCCGCACCGCCCGCCCCGCTGCCGGGGACCGGGCTGGCCCGCCCGACCACCCGGCAGGCATTCCAGGCCACCGCCGCATGCGGTTTCGCCATCGCCGCAGGACAGCTGATCTCCGACGAACGCTGGTACTGGGCCGTCGGCACCGCATGGTGGATCTTCGTCAACACCGCCTCGCGCGGCGAGACGCTCGTCCGCGGCTTCCGCCGGGTCGTCGGCACCGTCGTCGGCATCGCGGCCGGACTGCTGATCGCCATCCCCCTCGGCGGAGCGCCCGCGCCGACCGCCGCGCTCGTCGCGGTCTGCGTCTTCGGCATCTTCTACACCGCCGCGCCCTCGTACAGCTGGATGATGTTCTTCGTCACCGTGATGGCGGGCCTGCTGTACGGTCTGCTGGGCGTGCTGCACCCCGGTCTGCTTCTGCTGCGCTTCGAGGAGACCGCCGTCGGCGCGCTCGGCGCGGCCCTCGGCGTGGCGCTGGTGCTGCCCGTCACCACCCATGCCGCCACGAACGCCTGGATCGAGCGGGCCCTGAGCTGCGTCCACGGCTGCACCGCGGCGGCCGCCCGCCGGCTGGCCGGAGACGAGCAGGCCGACCCCGCGCCGCTGGCCGCCGAGCTGGAGCTGCTGCTGGGCCGGGTACGGCTGGCGCTCGCCCCGCTCGTCCACCCGCTCAGCCCGCTGCGCGCCCGCAAGGCCCGCGCCCGTCAGGTGATCGCGCTGCTCGACGACTGCGCCCGAGAGGTCCGCGGTCTGGTCCAGGTGGCCGGCGACCCCGACGCCTCGCATGACGCCCGGCTGGCCGCCGCCTGCCACCGCGTCGAGGAGGCGGTGCACGCGCTGGTGCCCTCCGGGGCCCGCTCGTTTGCCACGCGTACGGCCGGGGCGCCGGCGCTGCCGCCGCACCACCCCGGCGCCGAGGCGGCCCTGAGCCATCTGCACGGACTGGAGAGGGCGCTCACGGAGCTGTCCACTCCGCTGCGCACCTCACCGCGCGCCCCGCTCGCGCCCGCGGCCTGAGAAGCTGACACCTTCTCAACACCCCCTGCTTTGGTCTAGACCGCCTGCTAGCGTCGGCAGCGCATCAGCAGGCGGAGAGGGGAAGCAATGGGCCGCACCAGCCCCGCAGGGGCGAACACCGTCCGGGCATCTGCCGTACGGGCGTTCATCGGGTCGTTCACCTCGGCCGGGGGCCGGGGCGTCATCGCCGCAGCCGTGGACCCGGACACCGGCGCGCTCACGGAGACGGGGGTGAGCGACGCCGTCGCCGACCCCTCGTATCTCGCGGCGGGTGCGGCCTTCGGCGGCACCGTGCTCTACGCGGTCTCCGAGACGGAGGACGGCGCGGTCGCCGCCTTCGACGTCACCGGGCCCGTGCCACGGCCGATCGGGCGGCGCATGCCGGTGCGCGGCGCGGGCCCCACACACCTCGCGCTCGCCGCGGACCGGCTGGTGACCGCCAACTACGGTTCCGGCAGCGTGAGCGTGCTGCCCATCGGGGCGGACGGCGCGCCCGAGCCGGTCGGCGCGGTGCTGCGCCACCACGGCAGCGGCCCCGACCCGGACCGGCAGGCCGGCCCGCACGCCCACCAGGCGGTCGCCGACCCCACCGGGCGCTGGGTGCTCGCCGTGGACCTCGGCACGGACCGGGTGTACGTCCACGCCCTGGACGCGCTGACCAGCACGCTCACCCCGCATGCCGAGACCGCCCTGCGGCCCGGCGTCGGGCCCCGCCATCTCGTCTTCCACCCGGCGGGCACACACGTCTACGTCGTCGGCGAGCTGAATCCCGTCGTCACCGTTTGCCGCTGGGACGCGGCCGGCGGTCTGCTGAAGGCGGTGGGCGAGCATCCGCTCGTCCCGGACGGCCTCACCGGGCCCGCCTACCCCTCCGAGGCCGTCGCCTCGCCCGACGGCCGCCGGCTGTGGGCCGCGGTCCGCGGCCCCGACGTCATCTCCGTCCTCTCGCTCGACGCGGGCCCGGAGCGGCCCGAGCTGACGGCCGTCGTGGGCTGCGGCGGCCGCTGGCCGCGTGATCTGGCACTCGACCCGGCGGGCCGCAGGCTGTATGCGGCCAACGAGCGCTCCGGGGACGTCACCTGGTTCGACGTCGACATCGACGCGGACGGCGGAATCCCGCGGCGGGCGGGGTCGTTCGCCGCTCCCGCCGCGTCCTGTGTGACCTTCGTCTGACCGGCCCCGTCCGGGCAGGCCGCAGGGCCCGCACCCGCCGGGTGATCGGCGGGTGCGGGCCCTGCGGTGAAGTGCGGTACGGGGTTTGAGCGGTTTCAGCGAGCGGGCGCGCCCTGCGGCTGCTGCGGGGCTATGCCCAGCGTGGTCGCGTACTGCGACAGCACCAGCTTGCCGATCGCCGGATAGGCGCCCAAAGCCTCGGACGCCGGGCAGCCCGCCTCCTTGGCGGCGGAGTCCAACAGCCCCTCGGGCAGCTCCGGGCCGACCAGACAGGGGGCCAGCGCCAGCTGCACGGAACCCGCGCCGCGCAGCTGCTCGGCGACGGCGGTGACCGCGCCCTCCTGGTCCAGACCCGCGGCGATCACCGGCACGGCGAGCCGGGCGGCGAGCAGCATTCCCGTGATGCCGGCGGCCTGGACGGCCTCTTCACCGCCGACCGTCGCCAGGATGATGCCGTCAGCAGCGGTGGCCACGGTGAACAGCCTGGCGCGGTCGGCGCGCGCCAGCGACGCCTCGGAGAGGCGGACGTGCAGGCCCTCGGCCAGCAGCGGGTGCGGGCCCAGCACATCGGTCAGCTCCGCACTCGCGCCGCTGTCCGCGACGGCCTGACGGATCCGGCCGGTCAGCGACGCATCGGGGCCGACCAGCAGCGGCACCACGACCGCCGCGGGGCCCTCGGGCTCGGCGACCTCACGGCCGGCGGCCCTGGCGATCTCAAACCGCTCGGTGCGCCGCCGCGCCGTGTGCGCGAGAACGGCGGCGAGGGCGGGGTATTCAGCGTGTTCGGCGTCGTCGCCGTCGAGGTAGCCGATGGCCGCCTCAAGACCGGGAAGCTCGGACCGAGCGATGCTTATGACCTCTTCGGCCAGGCTGCGCGTGCCGGGCTCGGGAGTGCCGGGCACGGCCAGGATCAGCGCGGGCGCGCCCTCGGGAGCCGTCACGGGCTCCGGCCGGCGGTGCCGACCGGGCTGGCGGGGTCGCGGCATTCGTACAGGCAGGCCGGATGCGGGCCCAGTGGGGGAGCTCATGCGGCCGCATGCTACTGGTTTTGCCGGTGCGGCTGTTCGGGGAGGGGCCAACCCCATGACATCTGTCCGAATATGCCCGATGGATCCTGCCGCGGGCTTCGTCCGGGGGCGCGTTCGGTGTCCGCCGGGTGTACGTGCGGTCAACTGGCCGTCGCCGCAGCCCCCGGCAGATACAGCAGCGTCGGATGCGGCGGCAGCCGCAGATCGCCGGAGTGCAGGGCGGACGCCAGCAGCAGCGCCCCGCTGAGCGGATCCCCGGCCGTGGACGTCAGCCGGGCATGGGGCAGTTGCGCGGCGAGCTCGCGCCGCAGCGGCGCGAGCAGCGCTTCGCCCAGCTTGAACAGCCCCCCGGTGAGGGCGATTTCGACGCCCTCACCCGACGGCCCACCCCGGGTCGCCCCTCCGCCCCGGGCTGGCGGTGGGCACACGGCCGCGGCGGTGTCCGCGATATGGCGTGCGGCGGCGGTGAGAATGGCGGCCGCCACAGGGTCGTCATCCGCGCACGCGGCGACCTCAGGGGCGAACGACGCCAGGACAGCGGGCCGGTCAGGCCGTGGATAGAGGCGCTCCGGCAGCTCCTCGGCCGGGCCGAACGCCGCCTCGGCCCGTGCGAGCAGCGCCGCCGAGCCGCCGCGCCGCCCGTCGTGGGCGCGCAGCGCCGCCTCAAGACCGGCCCGTCCGATCCAGGCGCCGCCGCCCGCGTCGCCCAGCAGATGGCCCCAGCCGTCGGCGCGCCGCCAGGCGTACAGATCCGTGCCCAGGGCGATCATTCCGGTGCCGGCCGCGACGACCGCCCCCGGCCGCTGGCCGAGCGCTCCGGCGTAGGCGGTGACCCCGTCGGCCGCCAGCGCCGTACTCCGTACCCCCAGCTCCGCGCTCAGGGCGTCGGGCAGCCTGGCGCGCAACGGCCCGCCGAGCGAGGCCATCCCGGCCGCGCCGAGCACGGCCGACGCGATGGCGCCGTCTCCGGCGCGGAGCAGCAGGGAGCGGACCATCGGCAGCAGCAGCCGCAGCAGATGCCCGGCGTCGGCGCCGTCCGGACCGGTGCGCACCGGTTCATCCGATACGGCCGTTACGGCGCGGGTGACGTCGTCGGCCGGGGCCAGCGCGGCGCGCAGCCCCGAGCCGCCGGAGTCGACGCCGAGCACCCAGGTCATGGCAGTCGCCAGTCCACGGGCTGCGCCCCCTGCCGCACCAGCAGGTCGTTGGCGCGGCTGAAGGGGCGTGAGCCGAAGAAGCCGCGGTCCGCGGACATGGGGGAGGGGTGCGCGGACTCCACGGCGGGGAACTCGCCGAGCAGTGGCCGCAGATTGCGCGCGTCGCGTCCCCACAGCACCGACACCAGGGGCTTGCCGCGGGCGACGAGCGCCCGGATGGCCTGCTCGGTGACCTCCTCCCAGCCCTTGCCCCGGTGGGCGGCGGGCCTGCGGGGCGCGGTCGTCAGCGCCCGGTTGAGCAGCAGCACGCCCTGCCGGGTCCAGGGGGTGAGGTCGCCGTTGGCGGGGCGGGGCAGGCCCAGGTCCGTGTGCATCTCCCGGAAGATGTTCTCCAGGCTGCCGGGAAGCGGCCGCACCTCGGGCGCCACCGAGAAGCTCAGCCCCACCGCGTGACCGGGCGTGGGATACGGGTCCTGGCCGACGATCAGCACCCGGACCTCGTCGAACGGCTGCTGAAAGGCGCGCAGCACATTCGGCCCGGATGGCAGATAGGTGCGCCCCGCGGCGATCTCCCCGCGCAGGAAGTCGCCCATCGCGGCGATGCGTTCGGCCGCCGGCGCGAGGGCCTCGGCCCAGCCCGGCTCGACGATTTCTCTCAACGGTCGTGCTGCCACGGAGCGTCACTCTACTGGTCGAGCGGCGGGAGATTTCAACTTGAGCCGGTCGGTCTCGGCCGCGTCCACCGCTGCCGGGACCGTCGCCGGGGCCGTCGGGGTCGCCGTCAGCTCAGGGCCGCCGCCCGCACGCAGAGCACATCGGGCAGATGCCGGGCGAGCTGCTGCCAGCTGTCCCCGTCGTCGGCGCTGGCGTACAGCTCGCCGTTGCGGTTGCCGAAGTAGACGCCCGCCGGGTCGGCGTCGTCGGTCCGCAGCGCGTCGCGCAGCACCGTGCCGAAGTGCTCGCCCTCGGGCAGCCCCGCGGTGAGCGGCTCCCAGCTCGCGCCCGCGTCCTGGGTGCGGTAGACGCGGCAGCGCCGTCCCGCGGGCACCCGGTCGGCGTCGGCGTTGATCGGGAAGACATAGGCGGTGTCGGGGCGGTGCGGATGGGCGGCCATGGCGAAGCCGAAGTCGGAGGGCAGGCCCGCGCCGATGTCGGTCCAGCTCGCGCCGGCGTCGTCGCTGCGGTAGACGCCCCAGTGGTTCTGCAGATACAGCCGGTCCGGATTGCCGGCGTCCTGGGCGATCTTGTGGACGCACTGTCCGAACTCCGGGTGCGGGTCGGGCAGGAAGACCGCGGAGACGCCCTGGTTGGACGGGTCCCAGCTGGCTCCGCCGTCGCGGGTGCGGAAGACTCCGGCGGTCGACACGGCGACGGTGACCGCGTCCGGGTCGCGCGGGTCGGTGACGACGGTGTGCACGGCTTCCCCGCCGCCGCCCGGCACCCACTTCGAGCGGGTCGGGTGCTCCCACAGGGGGCGGACCAGCTCGAAGGTCTCGCCGCCGTCCGCGGAGCGGAACAGGGCGGCCGGCTCCGTGCCCGCGTACACCACGTCCGGGGTGTCGAGCCCGGCGGGATGGAGCTGCCAGACCCGTTCCAGGGAGGCCCCGGTGTCCTGGGGGAATTTCACCGCGGGCCGTGCGGGCTCGGTCCAGGTCCTGCCGAGGTCGTCGGAGTGGAACACCGAAGGGCCCCAGTGGGAGCTGTCGCCGCCGACGAGGAGGCGCGGGGCGGCTCTGCGGGTGTCGATGCCGATGGAGTAGATCGCCTGCGCATTGAAGTGCGGCCCCTCGAACTCCCATGTGCCGGCCCTTCTGCGGCCGATGAAGAGTCCCTTGCGGGTGCCTACGGTCAGAAGAACATCGGTCATCGCCGACACCTCTTGTTCTTGAGCAGCACGGAGTGCCTCCCTAGGCGCGGAGTGCCTCCTCAGTACGGAGTACAACACGGATGACTTCCGCGCATCAGGAAACTCATCGGCACCGCGCGTCCGGGCTTCCGGAGCTTCCGAACGGCCTCCCGGGGCCTTTGTACGATGACTCTCGTAATTTGATGAGATTCGTAGTACGGTTCTTCTCGTACAAGGGGCCGCCCGGCCCCGCCCGTGAACCCCGGCCCCGCCCGTGAAACGGAGTCCCCATGAGCGCCCTGTTCGAGCCTTACGCGCTGCGTTCGCTGACCGTCCCCAATCGCGTCTGGATGGCCCCCATGTGCCAGTACAGCGCCGCGATGTCGGGGTCGGACACGGGAGTGGCGAACGACTGGCACTTCGCCCACTACGCCGCCCGCGCCACCGGCGGCGCCGGGCTGATCCTGCTGGAGGCCACCGCCGTCAGCCCCGAGGGCCGGATCAGCCCCGGAGACCTCGGCATCTGGAACGACACGCAGGTCGCGACGCTGCGCCGGATCACCCGCTTCCTCAAGGGCCAGGGCGCCGTCCCCGGCATCCAGCTCGCCCACGCGGGGCGCAAGGCGTCCACCGGACTCCCCTGGCAGGGCGGCGCGCCCGTCGGCCCCGACGAGCACGGCTGGCGGCCCGTCGGCCCCAGCCCGCTGCCCTTCGACGACGGCCACCCGGTGCCCGAGGAGCTGACCGAAGCCCAGCTGGCCGGGGTGGTCGAAGACTTCGCGGAGGCGGCCCGCCGTGCTCTGGACGCCGGGTTCGAGGTCGCCGAGATCCATGGCGCGCACGGATATCTGATCGGGGAGTTTCTCTCTCCGTACAGCAATCACCGTACGGACGCCTACGGCGGCTCTTTTGAGAACCGCACCCGCTTCGCCCTGGAGGTGGTGGACGCCGTCCGCGACGTCTGGCCCGACGAGCTGCCGCTGTTCTTCCGGATCTCCGCCACCGACTGGCTCGAAGAGGCGGGCTGGACGCCCGAAGACACCGTGCGCTTCGCGGCGCTGCTCCGGGAACACGGCGTTGATCTGCTCGATGTGTCGAGCGGCGGCAACGCGCCGCGGGTGCGCATCCCCACGGGTCCCGGCTATCAGGTGCCCTTCGCGGCCCGCGTGCGGGAAGAGACCGGCCTGCCGGTCGCCGCGGTCGGGCTGATCACCGAGCCGGAGCAGGCGGAGAAGATCGTCGCCAATGGCGAGGCGGACGCCGTGCTGCTGGGACGTGAGCTGCTGCGCAACCCCTCCTGGGCCCGGCAGGCGGCCCGTGAGCTGGGCGGCGAGGTCCATGTGCCCGCCCAGTACCACCGCTCGGTCTGAGAACCTCCGCCAGCAGTGAGCGGCAGCCTGCGGTGAGCGGCAGTGACCCGATGCGACCTCCGTCGTACTACGGTGACTCTCGTACGATGGAGGCGTCGAGCGCCGAAGGCCGCATCGAGGCATGGGCGGGAGTGGACAGGAGTGGAGCCATATGACCCGTGAGACCGGCGGCAGCCGGGTGCTCGAACACCCCGAGCCCGCGGCGATCCGCCTGGAGGGCGTGCTGCACGCGCTCGCGGACCCCATGCGACTGCGCGTCGTCTGCGAACTGGCCTCGGCCGAATCCGAGCTGTCCTGCTCGTACTTCGAGCTGCCCGTCACCAAGTCCACGACCACGCACCACTTCCGGGTGCTCAGGGAGAGCGGGGTGATCCGGCAGTTCTACCGGGGTACGGCGAAGCTGAACGCCCTGCGCCGGGACGATCTGGACGCGCTCTTCCCGGGGCTGCTGGACGCCGTCCTCAAGGCGGCCGGCAAGGAGGAGACCCGGCTCGCCGTCTGACCGGCACCGGACGGCGGAGGGCCCCCGCGCGGCGGACGGACCGCCGGGCGGCGGACCGCGGACGGTTGACGGACCCCCGCCGACGGGCCATCGTCCGGCCGTCTGCCCCGCGCCCGCCAGGGGGTGTCGTCGAAGTGGCGTCGTCCGCCCGGAAGGCGTCTGGCGCCGGGTGCGCCCCCGGCCGAAGGCTGGGAGAGAGTCCATGGGGGCATTGGCGACTGACGACAACGCGGCGCAGGGGCGCCTCCCGGGCCCGCAGGGCCCAGAGGGAGCGCGCACCAGACGCCGCCCGGCAGACGGAACTCTGACGACGCGACCTAGTGCCGCGACCGGCAATGCTGGCCCGCAAAGGAGCGTCGTCCGGTGCGTGCCATCGCAAGGCGGCCGGAAGTCCTCGTAGCGGAGCTGCTTGGGCTCTCGGCCACGCGGCGCAGGGGCGCCTCCCGGGCCCGCAAGGCCCAGGGGAGTGCGTGCAGGCCGGCGCGCGCCAGGGCACAGCCTGCCGGGAGGGGCCCTAGCGCGCCGTCGCCGCCTGCAACAGGCCCGGCCAGTCGGGGATCTTGACGATATGCCGGCCCAGCGCCGCCCCGAGCGCCGCCTCCGCCGACTCGATCGCAAGCCAGCCCGGCCACAGCACCGGACAGCAGCCCCACGACCTCAGCCGGGCGAGCGGATCGTCCGCCACCGCCCGGCGCGCCAGCTCCGGCGCATCCGCGAGCAGGGACGCCGCGGTCTCCTTCGCGCACGGCCGGTTGGTGCCGATCACACCGGTCGGCCCGCGCTTGATCCACCCGGCCACGTACTCCCCGGGCGAGGGCGTCCCGTCCCGCAGCACCCGTCCGGCCGTGTGCGGCACCGTCCCGCGCCGCTCGTCGAACGGCAGTCCGGGCAGTGGCGTCCCCCGGTAGCCCACCGCCCGCAGCACCAGCTGCGCCTCGATCTCCTCGTATACCCCCGTGCCGCGCACCCCGCCCGCCCCGTCCGGCTCGGTGCGCTCGAACCGTACGGCCCTGACCCGCCCGTCCCCCTCCAGCAGCTCGACCGGGCGCAGGAAGAAGCGCAGCCGTATCCGGCGGTCCCGCGCGGTCTCCTCCCGCCGCGCGGCCTGCGCCTGCGCCCAGCCCCGTACGACGCCGAGGTTGCGGCGGTTCACCGCCGGGAGCGCGGCGCACGCCTCCCCGGACGGATCGGCGTACGCGGGATCCAGCGCCAGCTCCGCCGGGTCGACGGCCACCGCGGCCGAGGGCAGCGCGCCCAGCTCCCGCAGCTCCTTGGTGGTGAACTTCGCCTGCGAGGGGCCGCGTCTGCCCACCATGTGCACCTCGCGCACCCGGCTGCCGGCCAGGGCGTCAAGTGCCGGGTGCGGCATGTCCGTGCCCTGCAGCTCTCCCGCCTCGCGCGCCAGGATGCGGGCCACGTCGACCGCCACATTGCCCACGCCGATCACCACGGCCGACCGCACGTCCAGGCCGAAGGCGCCGCCCGCGGCGTCCGGGTGCGCGCTGTACCAGGAGACGAAGTCGGTGGCCGAGTGGCTGCCGGGCAGATCCTCCCCCGGCACGCCGAGCCGCCGGTCCCGCGCCGCCCCGACGCAGTACACGACCGCGTGGTAGAGCTCCAGCAGCCGCTCGGGGCCGAGCCCGCCCGCGCCCGCCTCGACATTGCCGACGAAGTCGATCCGCTCGTGCTCCAGTACGGTCCTGAGGTTGTTCTGCAGCGACTTGATCTTCTCGTGGTCGGGCGCGACCCCGTACCGCACCAGGCCGTACGGGCACGGCAGCCGGTCCAGCACATGGACGTGCACATCCGGGACCGCCGACTGCTGTACGAGAGCCTGGGCGGTGTAGACCCCGCTGGGGCCCGATCCGACGACGGCGACGCGAAGCACGAGGGGCGCTCCTTCCCACGGGGTGGGGTTTCCAGCATCGCACCGCGCGACGGCGCTGGGGAGTGTCCCGGCCGCCCGGCGCGCCACCGCCGTCACGTCCCTCTGGTTTGTCACATGGCGCGCATCCGGTTGATCTCGCTCGTCTGCTGGGCGATCACATCGGCCGCCATCTCCTCGATCAGGACGTTGTTCCCCTCCGAGAGCACCTCGGCGGCCATGGTGACCGCCCCCTGGTGATGAGTGATCATCAGCTTCAGAAACAGCTCGTCGAAGGCCTTGCCGCGGGCCGCGCGCAGCTGCTCAAGCTGCGCCTCGGTCGCCATGCCCGGCATCAGGCCGTGGTCATGGCCATGGCCAGAGTCCGGCTGCTGGTCCCCGCCGTTGTGTTTCAGCCATGCTTCCATCGCGCCGATCTCCGGCTTCTGGGCGGCGGCGATCCGCTTCGCCACCCTCTTGACCTGCGCGGACGCGGCACGCTCCGGGACCAGGCCGGTCATGGTCAGCGCCTGGGCATGGTGGACGATCATCATGCGCGTATAGCTGAAGTCCGCCGCGTTGGGACTGTCGTCGGGGGTGGCCTTCGCGGCCTCCTCGGGGGACAGCGTCCTGGCCGGCTCACCGGGCTTGCCCGGCGCCACCACGGACGGGCCCGCAGTCCCCTTGGCCTCGGCGGGAGCGCTTGGCTCCGCATCGCAGCCGGTGAGGGCGAGCAGGGCCGAGGCGAGCAGCGCGGCGGCCGCGGGCGGGGCGAGGGGGGCGAGGCGCGGGCGGGATACATGCGTTCTGCGGCGGTTCAACACGCGGACCTCCTGGGGCACTTGTGGTGGTTGGGGGTCGTGCTGCGCGCTTGCGGACGGCTGCTCTCAGGGCGTCCGCACGACGTCTCCATTGCCCACTGTTGATATGTCCATGCAGGGGACGATACTGCCGGGGTCCGTGAACCGTTCCACCGCGAACGGACCGAGGGAGGACGCAGTGACCCCGTTGCACACCACCCGCGTACGGCGCAGACGACTGGGCGTGGCGACAGCCGCCGCCGGTCTCCTCGCCGCCCTGCTGACAGCCGGACCCGCGGCCGCCACCCCCGACCCCGGAGACTCACCCGTCCAGCAGGACATCACCGCGCAGCAGGCGGCCGACACCCGCGCCGCCATCGCCGCGGGGGAGATACCCGATGTGGACGAGGTGGTCCACAGCGACAACATCGAGCACCTGGCCGCCATCCCCAAAGACGCGCTGAAGGGCACCAACTCGGACCTCGCCTTCCAAGGGCGATACGCCTACGCCGGGAACTACGACGGCTTCCGGATCTTCGACATCAGCGATCCGAAGTCGCCCCGGACCGTCGCACAGGTCCTGTGCCCCGGTTCGCAGAACGACGTCTCCGTCTCCGGCGAGCTGCTCTTCCTGTCCACCGACTCCTCGCGCAGCGACGACTCCTGCAACAGCACCACGCAGCCCGCGACGGAAAAGTCCTCCTGGGAGGGCATCAAGATCTTCGACATCAGCGACAAGCGCAGCCCCCGCTATATCGCCTCGGTCGAGACCGCCTGCGGCTCGCACACCCACACCCTGGTGCCCGAGCGGCGCAACGTCTACGTGTACGTCTCCTCGTACTCTCCCAACGCCGCCTTCCCCGACTGCCAGCCGCCGCACGACGGGATCTCCGTCATCAGGGTGCCGCGCACGGCGCCCGAGCGGGCCAGGGTCGTGGCCTTCCCGGTGCTGTTCCCCGGCGACGGCCCGGACGGCGGCGGCAACCCGGGCGGACCGACCAACCCCGGCGTGGCCAAGACCACCGGCTGCCATGACATCACCGTGCTGCCCGCCAAGAAGCTGGCCGCCGGAGCCTGCATGGGCGACGGCATCCTGTTCGACATCAGAAACCCGGAACGCCCCCGCGTCATCGACCGCGTCCAGGACAACGTCAACTTCGCCTTCTGGCACTCCGCCACCTTCAACCAGCGGGCGGACAAGGTCGTTTTCACCGATGAGCTGGGCGGCGGCGGAGCGGCCACCTGCAACGCCGAGGTCGGTCCGGACCGCGGCGCGGACGGCGTCTATGACATCGTCGGCCGGGGGGCCAAGCGCAAACTGGTCTTCCGCAGCTACTTCAAGATCCCCAGGCATCAGGCCGACACCGAGAACTGCGTGGCCCACAACGGCTCGCTGATCCCGGTCCCCGGCCGCGACATCATGGTCCAGGCCTGGTATCAGGGCGGCGTCTCGGTATGGGAGTTCACCGACTCCCGGCGGCCCAAGGAGATCGCCTACTTCGAACGCGGCCCGCTCAGCGCGGACACCCTGCGCGGCGGCGGCTCCTGGTCGGCGTACTACTACAACGGCCATATCTACTCGAACGACATCGCCAAGGGCCTCGATGTGCTGCGGATCGACGACCGGCGCACGGACTGGGCGAAGCGGCTGCGGATGGACGAGCTGAACGTCCAGACCCAGCCCGACTACTTCCGCGACTTCTTCCCCTTCCGGGGCTGAGCCACCCTCAGCGGCGCAGGATCTCAGCCGCGCAGGATCTCAGTGGCGCAGGATCTCAGCGGCGCACCGCCTCCGCCGCCGTCTCGCTGGGCGGCCTCTCGCCCGGCGGGACACCCAGCTCCCAGTCCAGCCCGTACCGCTGGAACAGCTCGGCGCGCAGCCGCTCCCGGGGCATCGGCGCCCCCGGGAGCAGCACCGCGAACACCGCGCCCATGAGCAGGGCACGCAGCATCGGATAGTCCGCGTCGACGTCCCGTGAGCCGTACCGCTCGACGGTGTCACGCAGCAGGAACGCCAGCCGCTGCTGCTCCGGGCACTGCACGAAGCCCTCGGCCTGGAGCACCCCGGACATATGGGTGCGCATCAGCAGCGGCCGGTCGACGGCGAGCCCCAGGATCGCGTCGATCGCCCGCGCCAGCCGCTCCCGGCCGTCCTCGGAGCGAGGCTCCCGCTCCAGCGCCGCCTCCAGGGTCAGATGCATCAGCCGGTGCACCGCCGACTGCAGCAGCTGGCGCTTGCCCGGGAAGTAGTACGACACCAGCCCGCGTGCCGCGCCCGCCCGATCGGCGATGTCGCCCAGCGTCGTCGCCTCGTAACCGCGCTCGCCGACCAGATCGACCGTCGCCTGGAGCAGTCGCTCCCGGGAACGACGGCGGAGCTCTTCATTGACCGATGGGCTCCGCGGGGACATGCTTGACTCCTGCGTTGACTGGCTCCGAGCCAATATACTCAGCGCGGCTGCTGTACCGGTGCCATGGCTCGGGCAGCGGGGATGCCGCCTGAACCGGGCGACGCGGGGGATCGTCCGGTTCGGGCGGCTTTGCCCTGCCTTCATTCTCTCTCTGGCCGTCCGGTCCGACGGCTCTGTGCTGCTCAGCGGGGAGCGGCCGACCCTGGCGACGGCCGGGCGAGCCCGGCGCGGTCCAGCACCGGGAGCAGGCCCTCGGGCCGCCGGTGAACCGGCAGATGATCCACGAAGTGCACGGCGCTGCCCAGCGCGGCTGCCCCGCCGTCCGCCCTGCGGTCGTCGCCGACCATCAGCACCTCCCGCGGATTCAGGCCGAGCGCCTCGCAGGCCGTGCCGAACAGCCGGGCGTCCGGCTTCTGGACACCGTGCTCATACGACAGGACATAGGCGTCCACCAGCGGGTCCAGCCCATGGGCGCGGAAGACCGGCCGCAGATCCCAGCCGATGTTGCTGACGACCGCCACTGCGAGCCCGTGTTCGCGCAGCGCGCCGAGCACCCCGGCCGCGTCCGGATAGGGGCTCCAGGCGTCCGGTGACATATGCCGGTCGTACAGGGCGTCGTACAGCCCCTCGTCGGGCAGCTCCACCTGGCGGGCGAGACCCGTGTACGCCGCCCGGTGGCGCTCCCCGCTCATATCGCGCGTGCGCCACAGCTCGGACAGCTCATCGGGCATCCGCTGCGGAGACGAGCCGCCGGGCAGCGCCCCCGCCGCTTCGAGCCCCTGGGCGCACCGGGTGAGTTCCGCCGCGTCGAGCCGCTGCCCGCGGGCGTCGAGCGCCGCGCGGAGCCAGTCGGTCGCCGACTCGACGCGGAACAGCGTCCCGGAGAAGTCGAAGAGCACACCCTTGATCGTCATGGCCCCGGATCCTCGCCGGTCGGCCCCGCCCGCCGCAAACGGGTCAAGGCGCGTCCGGCCCAGGCATACGAGACGGCGGCCAGCCCGGCCAGCAGCGCCCCCAGCAGCCAGCCGGCCACCACGTCCGAGGGCCAGTGCACGCCCAGATACAGCCGGGTGAAGCCCACCCCGGCCACCGACACGGCAGCGGCCGCCGCACACCACACCCACGGCCGCCCCCGCACGCCCTCCCGGCGCAGCAGCCACACCAGCAGCCCGCAGGCGACCGCCGCGGACATCGCATGACCGGAGGGGAAAGCGGCGTACTCGGCCGAGTCGACGGGGTCCGCCCAGCGTGGGCGCTCCCGGCCGACCGCCGACTTCAGGCTCTGCTGGACGGCCGTGCCCAGCGCGCTCGTCGCCGCGAACCACCCGGCCAGCAGGCGCTCGCGGCGCGCCCACAGCCAGACGGCCGCGGCGAGGGTCAGCGCACGCATCGTCCACGGGTCCCACACCCAGTCCGACAGCACCCTGTTCAGCCGGGTGAAGCCGGGCTCGGCGACCGCCGACCGGTGCAGTGCCCCGGCCACCGCCCGGTCGAAGGAGACCAGCGGGGCCCAGTCGACGGCCACCAGCACCGTCAGCGCGGCCGCTGCGGCGGCGCACACCGCGAGATACGGGCCGCGGGCTGCGGTGGCCGCGGTGACGGGACGGGCCTCCGGATGCAGCAGGTGCATGCGGAGATCCTCCCCGCTCCCACGTCGCGCCGCCAGGCCGCGCCCGGCGGTCTTGCCCCCACCCTCCCCCTACGCCCTGGGGGCGTGGGGGACCCCCACTTCCCGAAACTGGGGGCTCCGCCCCCAGACCCCCGTGCGGCCTGAAGGCCGTGTCCTCAAACTCCCCCAGACCCGGTCCGGGAGGCGCCCCCAACGGGCTTGACTTGGCTGCGCCAAACCCCCGCACCGCCGACGTTGGCAGCGCACAGTCAGCCCCGCCTGGGGGTACCTCCGTGGGGGTCCCCCTGGGGGCACCCCCGGACGGAGTCTGTGGGGAGGAATCTGGGGGAGTTTGAGGCGCGGGAGCCAGCACATCCAGCCCCGCCGGCGATTGAGGCGCGGGGGTCCGGGGGCGGAGCCCTCGGGGAACGGGGTCTGGGGGCGGAGCCCCCAGTTATGGGAAGAGAACGCTCTGGCCGAGCGCCCGCAGGCCCGGCGCGAACGCCACCAGCAGCGGCACCACCGGCACCAGCGCGGCCGCGGCCGTCAGCCTCAGCCGGCGGCCCGCGGTGAGCCGCGGAGTGGGGGCGAGCAGCCGGTTCACCCGCTGCGGCAGCTGCGCCTCGGGCGTCGGGCAGGGTCCGAACACCCCCCGGTCCTCGTTGAGTTCGACCAGCGCCAGCGCGATCGTGAGCCGGCCGAAGCGCCGCGACGCCACGTCGTCGGCGGCCAGTTCCACCAGCCGGTGCATCTCGTCCCGGAACGCCGCGAACACGGGCACCTGCGGAAACCCGGCGGCCAGCGCCCCGGAGCAGTGCAGCAGCCAGTCGTGCCGCGCGCGTGCGTGGCCCTGCTCATGTGCCAGCACCGCATCGAGCTGACGGCCCTTCAGGCGGCGCAGCGCCGCTGTGGTGACGACGAGTTGGGGCGTGGCGCCCGGCAGCCACCAGGCGTCCGGCCGTTCGCCCTCCAGCACGACCAGCGGCTCCCCGCCCGGTTTCTCCCCCGGCAGCAGCGGCGAGCGCGCCAGCAGCTCCGCACGCCGCCCCCTGCGCCGAAGCCGCGCCCGGCGGATCTCCCGCGCCAGCATCGCCGCCGTCCACAGGCCGCCGCAGGCCAGGGCGACCGCCAGCAGCGCGGACCATGGCTCATGGGCGGCGAGGGCATAGGCCTCGACGACAGCGTGCGGGGCGGGGGCGAAGACCTGGCCTCGCACGAGCTGCCAGGCGGCGGCTGCGCTGAACGTCATCGACAGGGCGAAGGACAGCAGCACGGCGGCCACGGCGCACTGCCACACCCACAGCGCCACCACCGGCTCGCGCTCCGCCCATTCGGCCCTGGCCAGCAGGCGCGGGGCGACGACGGCGACCAGCGCGCCGAGCGAGAGCAGCGCAAGGGAGACCACCATGCCGCCCACCCTATGAGCGCACGCCTACCCGGGGGTATGGCCGCGCGCTTCAAGTGACGCACGCCACGGTTTGCACTCCGAGAGGCCGCGTCTCACAGAGCGAGAAGCATCGCCAGCATCGCCAGCCCCATCGACACCTGGCAGGCCAGTGCCAGCTCCGGGCGCGCCGCCCAGGCCGCCGAGGGCGGCGTCGCCGCGCCCGCCGCCGCGGGCACGGGTATCAGCCGTGGGCCGGCGCGCAGCACATAGACCGTGTAGTAGACGAGCAGCACCCCGGTCAGCAGCGGCGCGCCTCCGGCCGGATGGCTTCCGACGGTATGAGCGCCGTGCCCGGACGGGCTCGCCGGGTGCACCGCGGCCATATAGACCATGGCCAGCGAGCCGACGAGATGGTGCAGATGGTGTGCGCTGCGCAGCGCGGTACGCAGGGTCGGCAGTGCGACCGCGCCAAACACCAGCGCGTACACCGCCCAGGTCCACTCCGGCGGGGTGAACACCGCGGTCGGCACCGCCATCGCGGCCATGCCGATGCTCATCAGCGCCTCGCTGCCGGCCGCCTTGCGTGCCGTGCCCGCGCAGCGGCGCATCCGCAGCAGGCAGTACCCGCCCGTCGCGCCGCACAGCGCCATGAGCAGCCAGCCGACCGCCGCCGGTCCATGCACGGTGCACCTCCCCCCTTCGACCGTGTCGAGGAGTCGATGCCCGTCTGGAGGCGGCCTACGCGAGCGCACAGGCGTGCGAAGGGGGCGCGGGGCTGCGAATCGAGCCCATCTCCGCCCCGGCCCCAGCGGAAGGCCACCCTCCGCCGGTGCCGCGATATGCGCGGCGACCGCGCGGCACCCCGTACCGACCCCGTACCGCACCCAGCACACCGGCCCGTACGCCGACCGAGCCGCGCGCCCGCCAGCCGCGCGGGCCCCCGCCGGCCGTCTCTCAGGGGCGGTAGCGCAGCGGATGGTCTGCGGGAACCTCGACCACGGCGATGCGATGGCCGTCGGGGTCGGCGATCCACATCTCGATCAGCCCCCATGGCTCCCGCACCGGCTCGCGCAGCACCGTCACGCCCGCCGCCGTCAGCTCCTCATGGGCCGCCGCCGCGTCCTCGACCTGGAGCCACAGCTGCACAGCGGGTGAGGCCCGCGGATCTTCCGCGGCCGGCAGCCGCCCGGACACCTCCAGGAAACCGCCGCCGAGGAAGTAGACCGTGCCCCGCTCCGGGCCGGTGCCGAACTCCCGGTAGACCGGCAGCCCCAGCTGCTCCCCGTAGAACCGCCGGGACCGCTCGGGGTCCGCAGGACGCAGCAGGGTCCGGCTGCTCAGCACATGAACCATGGTCCAAACAGTAAGCCCGTCGGCGGGGTTAGGCTCAAGACCGTCTCAACCGACCACGGACGACGGAGAGTAGCTGTATGGACACCGCACCGCCCTCGAGTGCCGGCGAACTCACCTATCGCGATGCGGTCGAGGCCGATGTGCCGGCGCTTGTGCCGCTGATCGAGTCCGCGTACCGCGGTGACGCCAGCCGGGCCGGCTGGACCACCGAGGCGGATCTGCTCGACGGCCAGCGGACGGACCCCGAGGGTGTGCGCGAGGTGATCGCCAAGCCCGGCAGCCGGCTGCTGACGGTCGAGCGGGACGGCGAGCTGATCGCCTGCTGCCAGCTGGAGCACCGTGGTGACGCCGCCTATTTCGGCATGTTCGCGGTCCGGCCCGAACTCCAGGGGGCGGGCCTGGGCCGCCGGATCATCGCCGAGGCGGAGCGCACGGTGCGCGAGGAGTGGGGTGTGCGCGAGATGCATATGACCGTGATCTCGGTGCGCGAGGAGCTGATCGCCTGGTACGAGCGGCGCGGCTACCGCCGTACGGGACGGCTCAGCCCGTTCCCGTACGGCGACGAGCGCTTCGGCATACCCCAGCGTGCCGACCTGGCTTTCGAGCTGCTGGTCAAGGAACTGCCCTGACGCGCCCTGACGCCCCCGGCGAACCCCTGCTGAGCCCCCGGCAAGCCCCCGGCGAGCCGCCGCGGAACGGCCGGCGTATCAGGCCGTGAACCGGCCCGTGCGTCTGATCTCCGGGAAGTCGGTCGTCGCGCCGTCCAGCTCCAGGGCCCGCACCAGCCGCAGATGATCCTGGGTGTTCACCACCCAGCCGATCACCCGCAGCTTCTCGCCGCGTGCGCGCTCGACCGTTTCCAGCGTCAGCCGCCGGATGTTCAGCGCGAGCGCGCCCGCGCCGACCGCCTTCGCCCGGTCCACGATGTCGGCGCCCCAGCGGCTGGCGACCAGCACCGTGCGCACGCCCGGCACCAGCCGGGCGATCTCGGCGACCGCGTCGTCGTGGAAGGACGACACCTCGATGCGGTCGGTGAGATCGCGGCGCAGCATCACCTCCGCCAGCGCCTGGGCCGCCGCCCTATCCTTGATCTCCGCCTGGAGGGGGGAGCGCACGGCGTCCAGCACCTCTTCGAAGAGCGGAACGCGCTCGCCCTGGCCCGCGTCCAGCTCCCGCAGCTCCGCGAGGGTCTTCTCGGCGATGGGCCCCTTTCCGTCCGTCGTGCGGTCCACGTCGGCGTCGTGCATGACGACCAGCGCGCCGTCCTTGCTGAGATGCAGATCGAGTTCGATGGCGTCCATGCCGGACCGCTCGGCGCGGACGAACGAGCGCAGGGTGTTCTCCGGCTCGACGCCCATGACTCCGCGGTGACCGATGGTGAGGAAAGTCAAGATTCTCTCGCTTCCGTCGACGGCGGCTCCCACGGCCGCCGACCGCCGGCGGCCGCGCGGCAGCACGGAGCCTAACCGCCCCGTCCGGCGGTGAACCCGGTCCCGCACGGGGTGTGCCGTACGCGGTCACTCTCCCGTGGGCGCGTCCCGTATGCCTTGACGAACGGTCCGCGACGCATGGCGGGCCCCGCCTTGCCGCGCCCCCGCCCCCGATGCCCTGCAACCCTGTCGTCTCGCAGAAGCGAGCGTTGACAGGGTTGCTCGCAGGAAAAACTGCGGCGACAAGGGGGTGTGAACGAGAGTATTTTCCATGGGGCCTCTTGTATGGGAATCCGGTGCTGGATACGGTGTGGTGACGCGAGGTTCTCCCGTGGAGGAAGTGACATGACGGAAATTCTTGTGCAGGACACCCCAGCCGGAGGTGTATCCCACGGGGCCGCACCCCAAGGCGACCCGGTGATCGAGCACCCGGCCTGGCCGGCGCTCAAGAATGCCGTCGAGCAGATCCGCCCGTGGCAGTCCAAGGACGGATCGATCGACTTCACCGCCGAGGAAGCCCCCGAGCGCGCCGCCGCCCGCGCCGCGCTGGAGCAGGTGATCAAGGGCGTTGAGGAGCTCTCGCCGCTTCTCCCGCACGACGCCGCCTACCACCGCGCGCTGGTCGCCGATCTGCGCAAATGGGCTGACCAGGGCTTCGGCGTGCCCGACTTCCTCGACTCGCTGCTCGCTTTCCAGCCCGCCGCCGACCGCGTGGACGGCCTTCAGCACCTGGTGCTGTTCCCCATGTACACGCAGAACGGCAACCCGGACCGCAACCTCGAAGCGGTCGTGCTGCGCATGGTCTGGCCCGACTGGCTCGCCGAGCTGGAGGCCACCCGCTATGACAACCCCCTCTTCTGCGGCATCACCTTCGAGGACTTCACCGCCGGATACGACACCAACTCGGCCGTTCTCTTCCCCGAGACGATCGCCGTCCGCGAGGCCCCCGAGCGGTTCAGCTGGGGCGGCATCTTCTGCGACCGCGAGGCCGCCCGCTTCCGCCGCGTCACCGAGGAGGCCGTCCGCGTCCTCGGCCTGGAGCTCCCCGACGACATCCGCGAGATGGTCGGCGACCAGGAGCGCTGCCAGCAGGCATTCGTCCTGTGGGACATGGTCCACGACCGCACCCACAGCCATGGCGACCTGCCCTTCGACCCGTTCATGATCAAGCAGCGCCAGCCGTTCTGGATGTACGGCCTGGAAGAGCTGCGCTGCGACCTCACCGCCTTCAAGGAGGCCGTGAAGCTGGAGGCCGAGGGCAACCAGCACGGACGCGATGTGCAGTACGCGGTCCTCTTCGACCGGATGTTCCGCTTCCCCGTCAGCGGGGACCGGGTGCGCAACTACGACGGCCTCGGCGGCCAGCTCCTCTTCGCTTACCTCCACAAGCACGATGTGGTGCGCTGGACCGACAACACCCTCAAGATCGACTGGGAGCGGGCCCCGCAGGTCACCAACCAGCTCTGCGCGGAGATCGAGAAGCTCTACCGCGACGGCATCGACCGCCCCAAGCTGGTCCACTGGTTCGCCGCGTACGAGCTGGTGTCCTCCTATCTCGCCCCGCACCCCGGCTCGCGCTGGGCCAAGGGCCCGGACGCCCTCGATCTGACCCAGCCGCCGCGCAAGCTCGTGGACGACGTGCTTCCGGACGAGTTTCCGCTCAGCATGTTCTATGAGGCGCTGGCCAAAAAGCTCAAGGGTGTGATCGCCTCCACGAAGGGCATCACCGCAGAGAGCACGACGCAGCGCATGGCGCAGACCACGGCGGCAGGCGAGACGCGGAGCGCCGGGCAGGCCGCCGCGTGAGCTCGCGTACCCACAGCACCCAGGAGGCTACGTCCATGAACGCAAACGGCAACGGCGGACCCCTGGAGGGCGCCGTCGTCGCGGTCGCCGGAGCGGCGGGACCGGCCGGACGGGCCACCCTGCTGCGCCTCGCCGAGGCAGGCGCCACGGTCGTCGGCTCCGACGCCGACCCCGTACGCCTCGCCGAGGCCGTGGACGCCGCCCGTTACGCGCATGGCGGCGCCACCGTCACCGGAGACACCGTCGACCTGCTCGACCTCGGCGCCGCCCGCGAATGGGCGGCCAAGACCGAGAAGGAGTTCGGCCGGATCGACGGCCTGGTCCACCTCGTCGGCGGCTGGCGGGGCAGCGCCGGCTTCGCCGACACCGACCTGGCCGACTGGAATCTGCTGGAGAAGCTGCTGATCCGCACCGTCCAGCACACCTCCCTCGCCTTCCACGACGCGCTGCTGCGCAGCGACCGCGGCCGCTATGTGCTGGTCAGCGCCGCCGGGGCGAGCAAGCCGACCGCCGGAAACGCCGCCTACGCCGCCTCCAAGGCCGCCGCCGAGGCCTGGACGCTGGCGCTCGGCGACTCCTTCCGCAAGGCAGGGGGCGAGGACGGCCCCAAGGCCGCGGCTGCCATCCTGGTCATCAAGGCACTGGTGCACGACGCCATGCGCGCCGAGCGCCCGAATGCGAAGTTCGCGGGCTTCACCGACGTCAAGGAGCTGGCCGAGGCCATCGCCGGAGTCTGGGACCGGCCCGCCGGGGAAGTGAATGGACAGCGCCTGTGGCTGACACCCAAGCCGTGACCGTGGTGAGCGCCGGGACACCGGTGAAGACCGACGCCCGACGCCACCACGACCCCGAAGTACGCGGCTTCGCCAGCGACAACTACGCCGGTGCGCACCCCGAGATCCTGGCGGCCATCGCCCTCGCCAACGGCGGCCACCAGATCGCCTACGGGGAGGACGACTACACCGGGCATCTCCAGCGCGTGATGCACAGCCACTTCGGCCCCACGGCCGAGGCGTTCCCCGTCTTCAACGGCACCGGCGCGAACGTCGTGGCGCTGCAGGCGCTGACCGACCGCTGGGGCGCAGTGATCTGCGCCGAGTCCGCGCATGTCAACGTCGACGAGGGCGGCGCGCCCGAGCGGATGGGCGGACTGAAGCTGCTCACCGTCCCCACCCCCGACGGCAAGCTCACCCCCGAGCTGATCGACCGGCAGGCGTGGGGCTTCGACGACGAGCACCGCGCCATGCCGCAGGTCGTCTCACTCGCCCAGAACACCGAGCTGGGGACCGTCTACACGCCCGCCGAGATCAAGGCCATCTGCGAACACGCCCACGGCCTCGGCATGAAGGTGCACCTCGACGGCGCCCGGATAGCCAACGCCGCGGCCTCGCTCGATGTGCCGATGCGGGCGTTCACCAACGCCGCCGGGGTCGACGTCCTCACCTTCGGAGGCACCAAGAACGGCGCGCTGTTCGGCGAGGCCGTCGTGGTGCTCAACCCGGACGCCGTCCGTCAGATGAAGCATCTGCGGAAGCTGTCGATGCAGCTCGCCTCCAAGATGCGGTTCGTCTCGGTGCAGCTGGAGGCGCTGCTCGCCCGCGATCTGTGGCTGCGCAACGCCCGCCACGCCAACACGATGGCCCAGCGGCTCGCCGACGGCGTACGGGCCGTCGACGGGGTGGAGATCCTCTACCCGGTGCAGGCCAACGCGGTCTTCGCCCGGCTGCCGCACGCCGTGAGCGAGCGTCTGCAGAAGCGATTCCGCTTCTACTTCTGGGACGAGGCGGCCGGCGACGTCCGCTGGATGTGCTCGTTCGACACGACCGAGGACGATGTGGACGCCTTCGTCCAGGCGCTGAAGGAAGAGATGGCGCACTGAGCGACGCCCGGCGACTCTCTTGGAGCCCGAGCGGCCGCCCGCTGAAAGCGCTGTGGTCCCCGCCCGTCCGGGCGGGGACCACAGCGCTTTCAGCGGGCCGCGCCCCGCCCTCAGTCCCGTACGGCGGCCGGCGCCGGGGCCGTGCCGCCCAGATGCGCCGGAAGCCACCAGGTGTCCCCCGCGTCCTTCGGGAGCACCGGATAGGCGCGCTGCGCGGCCTCCAGCAGCTCCTGCACCCGCTCGCGCAGCCGGCGGGTGATCGCCCCCGCGTACTGGTCGGACGGCGCCTCGACCGGCTCGCCCACCCGTATCGTCACCGGGATGTGGCTGCGCTTGAAATTGCGCGGGCGACCCTTGGTCCACAGCCGCTGGGTCCCCCACAGCGCCATCGGGATCAGCGGCACACCGGCCTCCTGCGCCAGCCTGGCCGCACCCGACTTGAACGACTTCAGGGTGAAAGACTGCGAGATCGTCGCCTCGGGGAAGACCCCGACGACCTCGCCGGAGCGCAGCGAGTCCAGCGCGTGCGCATAGGCCGCCTCGCCCTGTCCGCGGTCCACCGGGATGTGCTTCATACCGCGCATCAGCGGCCCGGAGATCTTGTGCCGGAAGACGGAGTCCTTCGCCATGAAGCGCACCAGCCGCTTCTGCGGAAGGGCGGCGAGGCCGGTGAAGATGAAGTCGAGATAGCTGACGTGGTTGCTCACCAGCACCGCGCCGCCGGTGCGCGGAATGTGCTCGGAGCCCTGGGTGTCGATCTTCAGATCCAGTGCCTTGAACATCGTCAGTGCGGCGCCGATGACCGGCCGGTAGACGAGTTCTGCCATCAGGAGAACACCCTTTCATCATGCCCCGGGAAGGAGTGTTCTCCCGGCGAAGTTACGCAGCCGTAGGTTTTCGGCATTGCGCAGATCGTGCCCTATGTGCGCCGTCCTGGCCAGCCCTTGGCGCTTCAGCGGGCGAGATTCTCGTCACGTCGCGTCACCGACTGGCGGGAATGTTTGCGGTGCGGGAAGCGGTTCAGTGCAGGATGTCATGAGGACGGTAAGGAGGAGCTCAGTGCACAGTGGAAGCGAGCCGCACGGCCGGGGGGCCGTCACACGGCTCGACGCGCGGGCGCTGGGGGCGGCCGCGCTGGGGGAGAGGGCCACGCTCGTGCAGTTCTCCAGCGCGTTCTGCCAGCCTTGCCGCGCCACCCGCCGCACCCTCGCGGAGGTCGCGGACATGGTCGACGGCATCGCGCATCTGGAGATCGACGCCGAGGAGCGGCTGCCGCTCGTGCGGCAGCTGGGCATTGCCGCCACGCCCACCGTGCTGGTGCTCGACGCGCACGGCCGGATCGTGGTCCGGGCCGCGGGACAGCCCCGCAAGGCCGATGTGATCGCGGCGCTGGGGCGGGCCGTATGACGGCCCCGTCCAGGCTCGACGCCGCGCTGCCCGCGGCGCGTGAGGGCGCAGAGTCATCCGGCGTCGCCGCACCCGCCCTGCCCGCCGCGCGCGACCACGCCGCGGCGTCCGACGCCGTGCTGCCGGGCTCCGCTGATCTGCTGCGCTCCGTCTTCCGGCGGCACGCCGCCGGCGTCGCCGTGATCACCGCGCAGGGCGAGCGCCCCGTGGGCTTCACCGCCACCTCGCTGACCTCCGTCGCCGCAGAGCCCCCGATGATCTCCTTTGGCGTCGGCACGGGCTCCTCCAGCTGGCCCGTGCTGGAAGAGGCCGCACACATAGGCGTCCACATACTTGGCGAGCATCAGCGGGATCTCGCCGCCACCTTCGCCCGCAGCGGCGCGGACCGCTTCGCCCCGCCGACACGCTGGCATACGGGCCCCGAGGGCGTACCGCTGCTGGAGGGGGTGCTGGCGTGGCTGGTGTGCCGGGTGGTCGCCCGGGTGCCGGCCGGCGACCACCGCATCGTGATAGCCGAGGCGGTGTCCGGCGATCCCACGGGCGACGGCCGTCCTCTCCTCTACTGCCAGGGGCGCTTCAACGCGCTGCGTGACTGATTCCGGCCCCCCTGGGCGGGGCGCGGGCACGTCGTATGCGTCCCGGTGCGACCGCCGGTTACGGAGCGTTGGCAAGGTCACACTCCCAAGCGCTTGCTTACCGGAAATACAATGGGTGTACTGGTGAGTAATATTTCGTTCGGAGCGCGGCCCGCCCCGACCGGGATCCGCCTGATCGGACGCCTATGCTGCGTGCAAAGGCAGTTCGTTAGTGACGTAGTGACGATGCAGTAGGAGAGCCGGCGTGAGCTTGAGGATCGTTGTCTGTGTGAAGTACGTGCCCGACGCCACCGGCGACCGGCACTTCGCCGATGACCTGACCGTCGACCGCGACGACGTCGACGGCCTGCTGTCGGAGCTCGACGAGTACGCGGTCGAGCAGGCGCTGCAGATCGCCGAAGAGGCGGATGACGCGGAGATCACCGTGCTGACCGTCGGACCCGAGGACGCCAAGGACGCGCTGCGCAAGGCGCTGTCCATGGGCGCCGACAAGGCCGTCCACGTCGAGGACGACGACCTGCACGGCACCGACGTCATGGGCACCTCCCTGGTGCTCGCCAAGGCCGTCGAGAAGACCGGCTACGACCTGGTCATCTGCGGTATGGCCTCGACCGACGGCGCCATGGGCGTGCTGCCGGCGCTCCTCGCCGAGCGCCTGGGCGTTCCGCAGGTCACGCTGCTGTCCGAGGTCTCCGTCGAGGGCGGCCCGGAAGGAACGGTCAAGGGCCGCCGGGACGGCGACGCCGCCACCGAGCAGCTTGAGGCGTCCCTGCCGGCCGTCGTGTCCGTGACGGACCAGTCGGGCGAGGCCCGCTATCCGTCCTTCAAGGGCATCATGGCCGCCAAGAAGAAGCCGGTGGAGTCCCTGGACCTGGAGGACCTGGAGATCGAGGCGGAAGAGGTCGGTCTCGAAGGCGCCTGGACGGCCGTCGAGTCGGCCACCGAGCGCCCGGCCCGCACCGCCGGCACGATCGTCAAGGACGAGGGCGAGGGCGGCAAGCAGCTCGCGGAGTTCCTCGCGGGCCAGAAGTTCATCTGAGGCTTCGGCCACCCACTGCCCCCTCACACTTCGTAAGCAGGAGAGAAGAAGTCCCATGGCTGAAGTTCTCGTCTATGTCGACCACGTGGACGGCGCGGTCCGCAAGCCCACCCTTGAGCTGCTGACGCTGGCCCGCCGCATCGGTGAGCCGGTCGCCGTCGCTCTCGGCTCCGGCGCCGAGGCCACCGCCGCCACGCTCGCGGAGCACGGCGCGGTCAAGGTCCTGACCGCCGACGCCGCCGAGTTCGCGGACTACCTGGTCGTCCCGAAGGTGGACGCGCTGCAGGCCGCGTACGAGGCTGTGTCCCCGGCCGCCGTGCTGGTGCCGTCCTCCGCCGAGGGCAAGGAGATCGCCGCCCGCCTCGCCGTCCGCATCGGCTCCGGCATCATCACCGACGCCATCGACCTGGAGGCCGGCGATGAGGGCCCGGTGGCCACCCAGTCGGTGTTCGCCGCCGCCTTCACCACCAAGTCCCGTGTCTCCAAGGGCACCCCGGTCATCACCGTGAAGCCGAACTCCGCCCCGGTGGAGGCCGCTCCGGCCGCCGGCGCGGTCGAGGCGCTGACGGTGTCCTTCTCCGAGCAGGCCACCGGCACCAAGGTCGTCGCGCGCACCCCGCGCGAGTCGACCGGCCGCCCCGAGCTGACCGAGGCCGCGATCGTGGTCTCCGGCGGCCGTGGCGTGGGCAGCGCCGAGAGCTTCTCCGTGATCGAGGCGCTGGCCGACTCGCTCGGCGCGGCCGTGGGCGCCTCTCGCGCCGCCGTCGACGCCGGCTGGTACCCGCACTCCAGCCAGGTCGGCCAGACCGGCAAGTCGGTCTCCCCGCAGCTGTACATCGCCTCCGGCATCTCGGGCGCGATCCAGCACCGGGCCGGCATGCAGACCTCGAAGACCATCGTGGCCATCAACAAGGACGCCGAGGCCCCGATCTTTGACATGGTCGACTACGGCGTGGTCGGCGACCTCTTCGAGGTCGTCCCCCAGCTCACCGAGGAGATCAAGGCCCGCAAGGGCTGAGCCGGACCGGCGCTTGGCGCCGCAGGGGCCGCGTGGCGGGTGTCCGCCGCGCGGCCCCTCGCCGTTGCGGCGACCATTGACGCAGGTCACCGCTGCGCATTAACTTCACCATACGGATTTCAGATTCCGTTCAGCGGAATAGTGAGAGATTGTGGAGGGTGCGGGAATGGGCCAGCAGGACACGGTGGCGACAAGCCTCGCCGGAGCGGTCAGCGAGGCGGTCAGCGCCTCCCTCGCCCCGGTGGACGCGGAGCTCGCCCGCCGCTACCCGGGAGACCCCGGCACCCGTCAGCCCGTCCACACCGTGTACGTCCCCGGCGAGGCCTTCGCCCCCGACACCCTCCGCGGCTGGGGCGCCGCCGCGCTCGCCGCGCTCGACGAACACGCCCCCGACGCGGCCGCGTTCGCCGCCGTGCTGGGCCTCCCCGAGGAGCTCGCCGCGCCCGTACACGACCGCGTACGCGCCAAGCTGGAGCGGGAGCCCGTCGAAGACCTGCGCATCGACTTCGAGGACGGCTACGGCGGGCGGAGCGACGCCGAGGAGGACGAGCACGCCGCCCGCGCCGCCCTGCTGGTCTCGGAGGCGTATGCGCACGGAACCGCCGCCCCGTACATGGGCATCCGCATGAAGTGCATGGAAGCCCCCGTGCGCGACCGCGGCATCCGCACCCTGGACGTCTTCCTCACCGGCCTGATGCAGACCGGAGGGCTGCCCGAGGGGCTGGTGCTCACCCTCCCCAAGGTCACCTACCCCGAGCAGGTCAGCGCCTTCGTCCGGCTGCTGGAAGCCTTCGAGAAGGCCCACGGCCTGGACGCCGGCCGCATCGGCTTCGAGATCCAGATCGAGACCAGCCAGGCCATCCTGGCCGCCGACGGCACCGCCGCCGTGGCCCGTATGATCGACGCCGCCGAGGGCCGGGCCACCGGACTGCACTACGGCACTTTCGACTACAGCGCCTGCCTCGGCGTCAGCGCCGCCTACCAGGCCAGCGACCACCCCGCCGCCGACCACGCCAAGGCCGTGATGCAGGTCGCCGCCGCGGGCACCGGCGTCCGCGTCTCCGACGGCTCCACCAACGTCCTGCCCATCGGCCCCACCCCGAAGGTGCACGACGCCTGGCGGCTCCACTACGGCCTCACCCGGCGCGCCCTGGCCCGCGCGTACTACCAGGGGTGGGATATGCACCCGGGCCACCTTCCGACCCGCTACGCGGCCGTCTTCGCCTTCTACCGCGAGGGCTGCGAGCAGGCCGCGGCCCGGCTCGCCGCCTACGCCAACCAGGCGGGCGGCGACGTCATGGACGAGCCCGCCACCGCCAAGGCGCTCAGCTCCTATCTGCTGCGGGGCATCGACTGCGGCGCCCTCGACACCGCCGAAGTCGCCCGCCTCACCGGGCTGACGCGCGCCGACCTCGACGGCTTCGCCGCGCCGCGGCGGGGGGACCTCACGCCCTGATTTTTGTGGCTCCTTCTCCCCCAGCTACCGCTGGGAGGTGCCCCCACGGGGTGCTTGAGCGTCTGTCGACGGTCGATCATGCTCGGTCCCTCGTTCCTCGGGACCTGCGGGTGATCTCCCTTTCGGCACCCGCGCACCCCTTCGGCTCACTCGCCCATGAGGCGAGGGGCCCGCCCTGTGGGGCAGGGGGCGTCAGGTGGCAGCCGCCGGGGGGAGCTCGCCCGAACCGCGGGGTATCAGCGTCGTCTTGAGCGTGACGCACTCCGGCTGCTCATTGACGCCGTCCAGGCGGCGGAACAGCCGCTCCGCCGCGGTCCGGCCCAGGGCCGCGGCATCCTGGGCGATGACGGTGATGCCGAGCAGATCGGCGAGTTCGATGTCGTCGAACCCCACGAGCGCGGTGCGGCGGTCGCGTTCCGCCAGGGCGCGCACCGCCGTGACCGTCACCCGGTTGTTGCCCGCGAAGACGGCGGTGACCGGCTCGGGCGCGTCCAGCATCGACTCGACCGCCGGCCGCACCCGGTCGGGCGACGTCGAGCCGAGGGCCACCCAGCGCTCCTCGACGTCCAGCCCGGCGTCCTCCATCGCCGCGCGATAGCCGCGCAGCCGCTCCATGGCGGTGTGGATCCGCGGGTGGTCCCCGATGAAGCCGATCCGCCGGTGCCCGTGCGCGATCAGATGCGCCACGCCCTCGCGGGCGCCGCCGAAGTTGTCGGAGAGCACCGTGTCCGCGTCGATCCGGCCCGCGGGCCGGTCCACGAAGACGGTGGCCACCCCCGCCCTGATCTCGGGCTCCAGATAGCGGTGGTCGTATCCGGCGGGGATCACGATCAGCCCGTCCACGCGGCGGGCGCACAGCGCGAGCGCCAGCTCCTGCTCCCGGTCGGGGTCCTCGGCGCTTGAGCCGTTGATGAGCAGGGCGCCATGGGCGCGGGCGACCTCCTCGACGGCGCGGCTGAGCGGGCCGTAGAACGGGTCGGCGAGATCCTCCAGCACCAGCCCGACGGAGGCGGTGCGGCCTTTGCGCAGCACACGGGCGCTGTCATTGCGGCGAAAGCCCAGGAACTCGATCGCCTCCTGCACCCGGCGCTCGGTGTCCGGGGTGACGCCGGGCTCGCCGTTGACGACCCGGGAGACGGTCTTGAGGCCGACGCCCGCCCTGGCCGCGACGTCCTTCATGGTCGGCCGATTGCCGTAGCGGTGCTCGGGCGTCCTGGGGCGACGGCCCGGCGACGACGGAAGGCGGTCGGTTTTGCCCACAGTGTGCTGTCCTGTCTCGGTAAGGCGGCGTACGGCGGTGCGTGCCACCGGAACAAGCCGGTGACTCCGGGTGGTTGTCCGGCGGCTGCCCGTCGGTGTTGGATCTGATGTGCAAGGCTGCGGCGTCGAGCATAGGGCCTGGACAACGTTGTCAGGGCAATGGAGACTGTTCCCGGATCCGCAGGTCCGACAGCTCACCGGGGGGACACCGCACCGATGCATACCGACCTCGTCGCCGCGCTCGACATCGGCGGCACCAAGATCGCTGGGGCGTTGGTGGACGGCGGCGGGAACATACTGCTGCGGGCCCAGCGGCCCACGCCCGCGCAGGAGGACGGCGAGACGGTGATGCGGACGGTCAACGCGGTCCTGGCCGAGCTGAGCGCCTCGCCGCTGTGGGCGCGGGCCTTGGCCGTCGGCATCGGCAGCGCGGGACCCGTGGACGCCTCCGCGGGCACGGTGAGCCCGGTCAACGTACCCGGCTGGCGGGACTTCCCGCTGGTCACGCGGGTACGGGAGGCGACGGGCGGGCTGCCGGCGGAGCTCGTCGGCGACGGCGTGGCGATGACCGCGGCGGAGCACTGGCAGGGTGCCGCCCGCGGCTTCGACAACGCGCTGTGCATGGTCGTCTCGACCGGCGTCGGCGGCGGCCTCGTCCTCGGCGGCGAGCTGCGCACCGGCCCGACCGGAAACGCGGGACACATCGGGCACATCAGTGTGGACCTGGACGGCGATCTGTGCCCCTGCGGCGGACGAGGCTGTGTCGAGCGGATCGCCAGCGGCCCGAACATCGCCCGCCGCGCCCTGGAGAACGGCTGGCGGCCGGGTCCCGACGGCGATGCCTCGGCGGCCGCGGTGGCCCGGGCAGCCCGCGCCGGCGACCGGATCGCCGCCGCCTCCTATGAACGCGCGGCACAGGCCCTCGCGGCGGCCATCGCGGCCACGGCCACCCTTGTCGAGATCGAGATCGCGGTCATCGGCGGGGGAGTGGCGGGCGCGGGCGAGGTCCTCTTCGTCCCCCTGCGGCGTGCGCTGCGCGACTATGCCGCGCTGTCCTTCGTCCAGCGGCTGACCGTCGCCCCGGCGCTGACCGGCACGGACGCGGGGCTCGTCGGGGCGGCGGCCGCGGCGACCGCCGCGGCCGTGCGCACCTGCGTCACACCGCCCGTCGTCGCCGGCGGACGCGCCTGAGCGGCAGGTCGCCGTCGCGGGCGGCACAAGCCACCGCCGTCTCCGCACTCATCGGGTGCGGGCAGAGGGGCGGACGGCGCGCCGCGGACGGCTCTGGCGTCGGCGGCGGGCTCTGCCGCGCGACCACGCCGGTCCCCTACGGGGAACTGCTTCCACACCGTACGGTGCATCCCGCACCCCCTTGTCTCCTGCGCTCCGGCGACGGACCGCGGCGCGGACGGCGCGCGTCGGTGAAGTCGGGTTTTCACTGCGGGGTGTTGCGGGCAATCCACTGAGGGCTACGGAAGAGGGGGAACCGTGATCGTCTGGATCAACGGCGCGTTCGGGGCGGGCAAGACCAGCACGGCGCGTGAGCTGGTCGACCTGATTCCCGGCAGCACCCTGTTCGACCCGGAGCTGATCGGCGCCGGCATGCGCTGTCTGCTGCCTGCCAAGCGGCTGGCCGAGGTGAACGACTTCCAGGACCTGCCGATCTGGCGGCGGCTCGTCGTCGACACGGCCGCCGGGCTCCTCGCCGAGCTGGGCGGAGTGCTGGTCGTCCCCATGACCCTGCTGCGGCAGGAGTACCGCGACGAGATCTTCGGCGGCCTCGCCGCCCGCAGGATTCCGGTCCGGCATATGCTCCTCTCCCCGGGGGAAACGATCCTGCGCCAGCGGATCGCCGCCCGTGAGGAGCCGGACGTCCCCGACGCCGAACAGCGCATACGGCAGTGGGCGTACGACCATATCGAGCCCTACCGCCAGGCCCTCGGCTGGATCGCCGTGGACGCCCATGTCGTCGACAACGGCCGGATCGGCCCCGCCGAGACCGCGCGGCGGATCGCCGACGCCCTGAACAGCGGCGAGGCGGGGGCCTGCGCCATCGTGCAGACGCCGGAACCCACGGCCGAGACCCTCGCAGCGGGCGTGCTGCTCTTTGACGAGCAGGACCGGGTGCTGCTCGTCGACCCCACATACAAGCCGGGCTGGGAGTTCCCCGGCGGCATCGTGGAGCCGGGGGAGGCGCCCGCCCGCGCCGGAATGCGGGAGGTCGCCGAGGAACTGGGCATCACGCTCGATGAGCCGCCCCGGCTGCTGGTCGTCGACTGGGAACCGCCCCGGCCGCCGCGGTTCGGCGGGCTCCGGCTGCTCTTCGACGGCGGACGGCTGCGGACGCACGGCGTCGGCGCGCACCGGGTACTGCTGCCCGGCGCCGAACTGCGCGGCTGGCGCTTCGCGGACGAGAGGGAGGCGGCGGAGCTGCTGCCGGCTGCGCGCTATGAGCGACTGCGGTGGGCGCTGCGGGCGCGGGAGCGGGGGACGGTGCTGAACCTGGAGGCGGGCACACCGGTGACCTGACGCCTCTGGGGCTCCGCCCCGGCCCCCTCGCGCCTCAATCTCCCCCAGCTACCTCCCCCAGACTCCTCCCCCAGACTCCGTCCGGGGGTGCCCCCAGGGGTACCCCCACGGAGGTGCCCCCAGGCGGGGCTTGAGTCTGTGGCTCCCCGCGCCTCAATCGCCCGCGGGGTGTTCTTGTCCTCAAACGCCGGAGGGGCCTGGAAAATCCAGCCCCTCCGGCGATTGAGGAGCGGGGTCTGGGGCGGAGCCCCAGGCGCGTCCAGCCGGTGCGTCGCCAGGATCTGGGCGGTGCGCGGTGACGGTCCGCCAGTTCCCCGGCCGCGGCCACATGGCCGCAGTGGCGGCGGGGCCGGCGCAGCACCATCCGGCGCAGGTCCCCGGGGGACAGCCCGGCGGACCGTATCGCCCGGCCCGCGCCCGTCTCGCTACGCCTGCTTCGAGGCCGCGTAGTTGAGCAGGAACAGCGCCTCCGCCACCGACAGCCGCTTCAGTTCGTCGGGGGAGACGGACTCGTTCACCGCGTGGATCTGCGCGGCCGGGTCGCTCAGCCCGATCAGCAGGATCTCCGCCTGCGGGTACAGCGCGGCCAGGGTGTTGCACAGCGGGATCGAGCCGCCCATGCCGGCGGTCTGCATCTCCTGGTCCGGATAGGCCACCCGCATCGCCTCGGCCATCGACGTGTACGCGGGGCTGGTGACATCCGCCTGGAACGGGTGCCCCTGCCCCACCTGCTCCACCGACACCTTCGCCCCCCACGGGGTGTGCGCCTCCAGATGCGCCGCCAGCAGCTCGGCCGCCGCCGTGACGTCCTGGCCCGGCGGCACCCGCAGGCTCACCAGCGCCCGGGCGCTCGCCTGCACCGACGGCGTCGCGCCGACCACCGGCGGGCAGTCGATGCCCAGCACGGTGACCGCCGGGCGCGCCCAGACGCGGTCCGCCACGGTGCCGGAGCCGATCAGCTCCACACCGTCCAGCACCTTGGCGTCCTTGCGGAAGTCCTCCTCCGGGTACTGCAGTCCCTCCCACTCCATGTGCGCGTCAAGACCGTCCACCGTGGTCGAGCCGTCCTCGGCGCGCAGCGAGTCCAGTACGCGGATGAGCGCCGCCAGCGCGTCGGGAGCGGCGCCGCCGAACTGACCGGAGTGCAGGTTGCCCTCAAGCGTGTCCGTCCGCACCCGCATCAGCGTCATGCCACGCAGCGTCGCGGTCACGGTCGGCAGACCGGTGCGGAAGTTCCCGCAGTCGCCGATGACGATGGCGTCGGCGGTCAGCAGCTCGGGGTGTGCCTCCGCATAACGCTCCAGACCGCCGGTGCCCTGCTCCTCCGAACCCTCGACGATCACCTTGACGTTGACCGGCACGCCGCCGTTCGCCTTGAGGGCGCGCAGCGCGAGCAGATGCATGATGAAGCCGCCCTTGCAGTCGGCGGCGCCGCGGCCGTACCAGCGGCCGTCGGCGCGCTCCGTCAGCTCGAACGGCGGAGTGGTCCACGCGGACTCGTCGAGCGGCGGCTGCACGTCGTAGTGCGCGTACAGCAGCACGGTCGGGGCGTCGGCGGGGCCGGGCAGAAAGCCGTAGACGGACTGGGTGCCGTCCGGGGTGTCCAGCACGGCGACGTCGGTGAAGCCCTCGGAGCGCAACGCCCCGGCGACCCAGGCGGCGGCCGCCTCGCATTCGCTCTTGGGGAACTGTGCGGGGTCCGCCACCGACTGGAAGGCCACCAGCTCCGTGAGCTCCGCCTTCGCGCGGGGCATCAGGGACACGACGGTCTCGGCGATCGGATGGGCGGTCATGGGCACGCTCCTTGTGGGTGCGACGTTGTCCGTGATGTGTGTACGGCGAATGCGTCCTCGATCCTCCCACAGCCGGAATCGCGGGACCGCGCCGTAGGATGCCGTGCAACAGCACGGGCCATGCGTCGGATCGGGAGCAGAAACACATCGTGAGCAGCGAGAACGGGGCCGCTGGAGCGGGCGCGGAACGTGAGCCGGGCGAGCCGGCGGGGGAGGTGTGGGACGTCGTCGTGGTCGGCGGCGGGCCCGCGGGGGCCTCGGCGGCATATGCGGCGGCGGTCGCGGGCCGCCGTGTGCTGCTCCTGGAGAAGGCGGAGCTGCCCCGCTACAAGACCTGCGGCGGCGGGATCATCGGTCCGTCGCGCGACAGCCTGCCGCCCGGGTTCGAACTGCCGCTGAGCGACCGGGTGCATGCGGTCACCTTCTCGCTGAACGGCCGGCTGACCCGTACGCGCCGCTCCAAGCGGATGCTGTTCGGCCTCGTCAACCGGCCGGAGTTCGACGCGGGCCTGGTCGAACAGGCGCAGAAGGCGGGCGCGGAGCTGCGCACGGGCGTCACCGTCTCCAGGGTCGAACAGCACGGGCCCGCCGTGCCGGACCGCCGCACGGTCGCCGTGGTGCTGACGGGCGGTGAGACGGTCCTGGCGCGGGCGGTCGTCGGCGCGGACGGCAGTGCCAGCCGCATAGGGGCCCATGTCGGCGTCAAGGTCGACCAGGTCGACCTCGGCCTGGAGGCGGAGATCCCGGTTCCGGAGACGGTCGCAGAGGACTGGGCGGGGCGGGTGCTCATCGACTGGGGTCCGCTTCCCGGCAGTTACGGCTGGGTCTTCCCCAAGGGCCGGACACTGACCGTCGGGGTGATCTCGGCGCGCGGCGAGGGCGCGGCGACCAAGCGCTATCTGGAGGACTTCATCGCCCGGCTGGGCCTCGCGGGCTTTGAGCCCGCGATCTCCTCCGGGCATCTGACGCGCTGCCGCAGCGATGACTCCCCGCTGTCCCGCGGACGGGTGCTGGTGTGCGGGGACGCGGCCGGGCTGCTGGAGCCGTGGACACGGGAGGGAATCTCCTTCGCCCTGCGCTCCGGGCGGCTCGCGGGCGAGTGGGCGGCGCGGATCGCCGAGGCGCACGACGCGGTGGACGCGCGTCGGCAGGCGCTGAACTACGCCTTCGCCGTCAAGGCGTCGCTCGGTGTGGAGATGAGCGTGGGCCGCCGGATGCTCGCGGTCTTCGAGCGCCGGCCCGGGCTGCTGCATGCGGCGATCACCGGCTTCCGGCCGGTGTGGCGCGCCTTCACGGACATCACGCGCGGCGCGACGAGCCTCGCGGGGCTCGTACGCACCCATGCGGTCGCTCGCCGCGCGCTGGACGCGCTGGACCGGCGCGGGGGGTAGCCCGCCGTGCTGGCCTGGGCGGCGCGGCCTGGGCGGAGGTGCCCCCAGCGGCGCTGGAAAATCCAGCCCGTCCGGCGCTTGAGGACACGGCCGAAGGCCGTACCGGGTCCGGGGGGGGCGGAGCCCCAACCGGCGAGGCTTCCGCCCCTTGGACGTCGGTCGTCACCCGGTGACCGTGATGCGGAAGACCGGGTGCCGATGCGCCGCCGCCAGCAGCTCCGCGTCGGTGGAGTCCGCGTTCACCTCGCCGAAGAAGCGGCCCACCTCCCAGCCCCACCGCTTGAGATACCTCCGCAGCAGCTCCGGCTTCTCCTCGTCCGGCAGCTCCACGGCCGTGAACGGGCGGGTCCTGCGGCCGGTCTGCAGGCGGCCGCCGCCCGCCGCGCGGAGGTTGCGTACCCATTGGGAGTGGCCCCGGGCGGAGATCAGGTAGGGCCCGCCCTCGTACGGCAGCGGGTTCACCGGGAGCCGTCGCCACTCCCCGCTGGTGCGGCCGCGCACCGACAGCTCCGCCGTGCCCATGAGGCTGACGCCGTGCCGCGCCAGCCACCCCACCGCGCCGTTGAGGGCCCGGTCGAATCGTCCCGGCTTGATGTAGTGCGTCTGCTCCATGTCCCTCCGCCTCCCGGCCTGCCCTGATATGAGAGCACTGCTCTCGCTCAAGAGCAGTGTGCACCCGGACCCGCAGCCTTGCAAGAGCACTGCTCTCATTCTTGGGCGGTGATCTGAAACCATGGAAGACTGTCGGCATGAGCGCGATCCGAGGAGCCAGAGAGCGGGCCCGCATCGAAGTGACCACGGCCATCAAGAGCGAGGCTCGCAGACAGCTCGCGGAGGAGGGCGCCGCCAAGCTCTCGCTGCGTGCCGTCGCCCGTGAGCTGGGCATGGTCTCCTCGGCGCTGTACCGCTACTTCCCCAGCCGCGACGACCTGCTGACCGCCCTGATCGTCGACGCGTACGACGCCGTCGGCGCCGCCGCGGAGGCCGCGCTGGCCGACGGCCGGGAGGGCGAGGGCGCCCTCGGCCCCCGAGACCGCTGGAACGCCGTATGCGCCGCCGTTCGCGCCTGGGCCCTCGCCCACCCCCATGAGTACGCCCTGGTCTACGGCTCCCCGGTGCCCGGCTACACCGCCCCCGGCGACACCGTCGGGCCCGCCTCCCGCGTCGGGCTCACTCTGGTCTCCATCGCCCGTGACGCCTGTCGCGCGGACGCGCTCGCCCCTCCGCCGCTCCCCGGCGAACTGCGCCCCGAGGCGGCGCGGATCGCCGCGGACCTCGCCCCCGATCTGCCGCCCGCCGTCGCCCTCGCCCTCGTCGCCGCCTGGGCGCAGCTCTTCGGGCTCATCTCCTTCGAGGTCTTCGGCCAGTTTCACCGGGTGATCGAGGACCGTGACGCCTTCTTCGCCCAGGCCGTGGCCCGCCTTGCGGAGGGCATCGGCCTGCGGCGCTGAGCGTGCGTGCCCGCCCTCGGACCGGGGAGCGGGCCCAACTGGTGGCGTCGGCCTATGAGTCGGGCCCGGTGAGGCCGGGCTGGCTCGGCTGGCCCGGCTTCCCTCCGGCCGCCGGGCGGGCCGTGCGCATCGCAGCCGTACGCGTCGTTTGCGCCGCACGGGCGAAGCGCCACAGGACCGTCACGACCCGGAGCGCGAACACCACGGCCGCGGCGGCCGTGCCGACGACCGGCAGACCCCCCTCCAGCGCATCCGGCAGCGCGAAGGCCAGGGCCGGCCCGGCGACCGCTCCGAAGACCAGTGCGGCGGCGAAGGCCGCACTGAACAGCGCATAGCCGATCTCGACCGTGATCTCGTCACGGTCGGTCTGAGTCCGCCTGGCGGGCTGGGTCATGGCCGTAGTGTCACACGCACGCCTCGGCCACGACCAGACGAGGCGCTAGGACCAGGTGATGGCCGAGCGCTCGCGCCACAGTTCGGCCAGGCCCGCATCGCCGGTGACCGAAACCGCCGTCAGCGGAAGGCGGTTCCACAGGGTCAGATAGAGCTGGTCGGCCGGACCGCTCAGCTCGCAGTCCGCGGGGCCGTCGTCCGTGCGCTCGGCGCGGGGCGGCTCGGCCGACAGCCGTACGGTCCACACATCGCCCGTGTCGACGGCCCGGAGGCGCAGCACGCGGGGCTCCTCGCTGCGCACCCGGCTGTGCGAACGGGCGTGGAAGCCGCCGAGCAGCTCGTCGATGCCGTCGGCGGCGAAGCCCGCGGCCACCGGCCCCGGCTTGCCGTCGCGTGCCCACTCGGCGTCCGCCCGGTGCACCGCGGTTTCATGCGCCTGCCGCCGCGCCCAGAACGCCAGCGGCGAGGGCGCGGGGAGAAACGTCCAGCACTCGAGGTCGTCGGCCGCTTCACTGAGCGCGGCCACCAGCAGTCCATGGCCCTCCCGGAACCACTCCACCAGCGCCTCGCCGTCGAGGTCGGGCTCGCCGTCGCCGGGGCGGAACTCCGTGAGTCCCTCGGCCACGAAGGCCGTCGCCCACCGGTGGACCATGCCCGTGTGCCGCAGCAGATCCCGCACGGTCCAGCCGGGGCACGTCGGCACGGCGGCCGCCGTGCCCGCCGCCTGCGCGGCTCCGGCCAGCAACTGGCCCTCCCGGACCAGGGACTTGATCAGTTCAGCCGTCTCCATGCGGCGATTGTGCCACTTGGCTGCGGTGGTCCGTCGACGCGAGCGCGCGGGGCTCCCGTGGGCGCCGGGGCTCCGCGCCGTGCCGGAACTCCTGGCCGGTGCGGGCCTGGCGCCGCATGGAGCCGGGCCCGTGCTCCGGTCCGGAAAGCCCGCGCTCCGGCCCGGAAAGGCGGCGTGAGCCGTATCCGATGACCGCGGCCGCGGCAGCGAGCGCCGCCACGGTCGTCAGCGCCGTGGGGAGCGAGAACCAGTCCGCGAGGAAGCCGATCGCGGGAGGCCCCAGCAGCATCCCGCCGTATCCGAGCGTCGAGGCGGCCGCGACGCCCGCGGGCCCGGCGAGCGCGCCCGCCCGGTCCACCGCGACCGGGAAGATATTGGCCAGCCCGAGGCCGGTCACGGCGAAGCCGAGCAGAGCCGCCCAGACGGTCGGGGCGAGCGCGCCGAGGAGCATGCCGGCGGCGGCCGTCGCGCCCCCGGCCACCAGGGTGCGCGTCTGCCCCAGCCGTTCGAGCAGAGCCGTGCCGCAGAGCCGCCCGGCGGTCATGGCCAGTGCGAACAGGGAGTACCCGGCGGCCGCGAGACCCGGGTGGGCGTGCAGGTCCTGTTCGAGGTGGAGCGCCCCCCAGTCGGCGAGCGCCCCTTCCCCGTACGCCGTGCACAGCGCGATGACGCCGAAGAGGATCACGATCCGGCGGGTGCGGGGCGGCATGCGGCGCGATGCGTTCGCACCTGTCGGCGTCTCGGTGCCCGCGCCCGCGCCCGCGCCCGTGTACGTGTCCATGGCCGCGGTGGCCTCCGGCGCGGCCTGCGGCGGGGTACGCAGCAGCGCGGGTCCGGCGGCCGCGGTCACCAGCAGCCCCGCCCCGGTGAGCGCGGTCAGATGCGCCGCCGGGCTCAACCCGCCCGCGACCAGGCCGCCGAGGCCCGCGCCGAGCATCCCGCCCAGGCTGAACGCGGCGTGGAAGCTCGGCATGACCGGCCTGCGCAGGGCGGCGACGAGATCGACGGCGGCACTGTTCATCGCCACATTGATCGCGCCGTAGGCGGTGCCGAACACCAGCAGCACCAGCCCCAGGGCGAGCGCCGAGTGGGTCAGCGGGGGCAGCGCGATGCTGAGCGAGAGCAGCGCGCCGCTCGCCACCGTCATGGGGCGGCTGCCGAAGCGGCGGCAGAGGCGGCCCGTCAGCGTCATGGTCACCACGGCGCCGGCGGAGACGCCGAGCAGGGCGAGCCCGAGGTCGCTGGCGGACGCGCCGGTCTGCTGCTTGATCGCCGGGATCCGGACGACCCAGCCGGCGAAGAGAAAGCCGTCGAGGGCGAAGAAGACGGTGAGCGCGGTGCGAAGGCGGGTGAGGGCTGCGGGGGCAGGGCCTGGGGGAACGGCCGTTCCGAGTTTGTTTATGAGCGGCACAAATTCAGAATAGGGGCCATGGCCCGTCGGCGTCCACTCGCCGACGGGCCGTCAGCGGCGCATCTCGCGTACTGCCCTTGCGGCCCGTCACACGGCCCGTACCAAGGCGGCCGCCGTCGCCGGGAGTTCCCGCTCGGCGACCAGACCGGCCAGCGCCTCGGGGTCGTGCGGCAGACCCAGCCGCTCCGCCCCTCCAGCGCCCTGCCGTCCGGATACGAATGCTCGCCCCCGCGGGTCCAATGCCGGGCATCCGCCTGAGCAGACCGCGCAGCTCGTCCAGGTCGCCGCCCGCCTGTGCGCGGAGCCTGCGCAGATCGCCGCCGTACGACTCCAGCAGGCAGCTTCGGACCCTCGCCCGGCTGGGTCGCCGTCCGCTCGTCACAGCGCCGGCAGCCTCCCTCGCCGAGGGCCTCCACACGCTGCTGCACGCACGGTCGCCGCGTCCCGCTCGGAGCCGGATGCGCGTGTACGGCTCGTACCGCTCGTACGGCGTGCCATGCCGCCTCCAGGCTTCTCGGTGGAGCTGCCCGCAGTGCCCCGCGGCCAGGGGCCGAAACAGGCCATGCGCGGTCCGCGGCGGCCTGGCCGCCAGGTCAATTGCCCGATCATGGGAGACTCGCACCCATGAACGGCAAGGCGACGACGGCGAGAACACGGCTGGAGAGAGGGCGCAGCGCCCTCGGCCCCGCGCTGGAACTGGTGCACACCGGAAGGGCCCCCACGCGCGCCGTGCTCACCGCCGAACTGGGCGTCACCCGCGCCACCGCCGGCGCGGTGGCCGCGGAGCTGGAGGCGCTCGGCCTCATCCGCGTCGACTCGCGGCCGACCGCCGCCGCGGGCCACCAGGGCCGTCCCTCGCACCGCCTCGCCATCGACGACACCGGGCCGGTCGTGCTCGCGGCCCAGGTGCACGCCGACGGCTTCCGGGCCGCGCTCATCTCGCTCGGCGGGCACATGGTGGCGACCGCGCCCGGCTGCGTCACCGTCTCCGCCGACCCCGCTCAGGTGCTCGGCGAGGTCGTCCAGGCGGGCGCGGGCCTGCTGCGCGAGAGCGGCCGCCGCTGCGTCGGCGCGGGTCTCGCCGTGCCCTCCGCCGTCGCCGAACCCGAGGGGACCGCGCTCAACCCGCTGCATCTGGCATGGCCGGCCGGGGCCCCCGTGCGGGACATCTTCGCCGCGCAGGTACGGGCGGCCGGCATCGAAGGGCCTTCCTTCACCGGCAACGACGTCAACCTCGCGGCGCTGGCCGAACACCGGCACGGGGCGGGACGCGGCGCTCAGCATCTGCTCTGCGTGGCCACCGGGCACCGCGGCGTGGGCGGCGCGCTCGTCCTCGACGGCCGGCTGCACACCGGCAGTTCCGGACTGGCGCTCGAGGTCGGCCATCTCACCGTCAACCCCGAGGGCCGCCCGTGCCACTGCGGCAGCCGCGGCTGTCTCGACGTCGAGGCCGACCCGCTGGCCTTCCTCACCGCGGCCGGCCGCGAGCCCGGCCCCGAGGTCTCCCTGCTCCAGCAGTCCCGCGAGCTGCTCCGCGGGGAGTACGACGACCCCGGGGTACGGGCCGCCTGCGAGGAACTCATCGACCGCCTCGGCCTCGGGCTCGCCGGTCTGGTCAACATCCTCAACCCCGACCGCATCATCCTCGGCGGGCTGCACCGCGAACTCCTGGACGCGGACCCGGAGCGGCTGCGGGCCGTGGTCGCGGACCGCAGCCTGTGGGGGCGCAGCGGGGGAGTGCCGATCCTGCCGTGCAGCCTTGACCACAACAGCCTGGTGGGGGCGGCGGAGCTGGCGTGGCAGCCGGTGCTGGACGACCCCCTCGCCGCGCTCGCCTGAACCCGGGGCTCCGCCCCGGACCCCGGCCTCGACGGACCCCGCGCCTCAACCGCCGGCAGGCGGCGACCTGAATCGGCTGAATCGGCTGAATCGGCCGTGACCCGTCCGGGCGCACTGGGGGCGGGTCGCCTCTGTCTCGCGGGTAGCGAGGACGTATGAGCCACAGGCGTGCCCGCGCGGCCCACCACGCCCACCGTCTCCGGGACCTGCACCGCAGGATCCTTGAGTCGCCGGTCGGGCTGGGCTGGTACCGGGCGCGCCAGATGGAGCTGATGCACCGGGCGATGGGCTTCGCCGCGCTGGGGTTCCTCACGCTCGTCCCGCTGCTCATCGTGGTCGCCGCGGCCGACCCGGCCAGCGGCGAGGGGTTCGCCCGCTGGCTGGGGGAGGCCCTGGGGGTCTCGGAGGCCTCCCAGGAGGAGGTCAGGGAGCTGTTCGGGGTCCCGGACGAGGCGCTGCAGCGCACCACCGCCTTCGGGCTCGCCGCGCTGACCGTGTTCGGGCTGACCTTCGGCTCCGTGGTGCAGACCGGTTATGAGCGGGTCTGGGACCTGCCGACCGCACGCTGGCACACCATGTGGCGGCATATCGTCTGGCTGGCCCTGCTGATCTTCGCACTGGTCGCGTTCGTCAACACCCCGGTCCCGGAGGACGCGGGCTGGCGCACCTTCGCAGCCGCGCTGCTCGATCTGATCGGCGCCTTCGTCTTCTTCTGGCTCTCGCAGCGGCTGCTGCTCGGCGGGCGGGTGAAGTGGCGGGCGCTGCTGCCCGGAGCGGTGACCACCGCGCTGGCGATGCTGGGGCTGCGGATCTTCTCCCAGCTCGTCTTCTCACCGCTGATCGCGTCAAACGCGGTCACCTACGGTCCCTTCGGGACCGTCCTGGTCATCCAGTCCTGGCTCGTCGGCGTCGGCGTGGTCGTCTACGGCGGGGCGCTCGTCGGCCGGCTCATCCACGAACACCGCACCGAGCGCAGGATCAGCCGCGAGTTCGGCGTGCCCTGAGCGCCGCCGCCGCGCGGAGCGGCCGCGGGCACAGGGCGCTCAGCCCGCCACCGCCGAGCGTGCGGTCGCAGGGCCGCTCCGCCCCGGCTGGTCCTCCTCCGCTGGGAAGGGGCCGTCAGTCGACGCGCCGTACAGGGCCCGGTGGGCGGCTGCCAGGGGCAGCGGCGGGGGCGGCGCGGCGAGCGTGAACCAGACGACCTTGCCGTCCTCGCCGTCCGGCCGTGCGCCCCAGCTCTCGCTCATCGCCTCTATGAGGGCGAGCCCACGGCCGGATGTGGCGAACGGGTCGGCGTCTCCTGCCTCTTCGGCGCCCTCCGCCCCTTCGCCGCCGGCGCCGGTGCCGACACAGGCGCCGGCGCCGGCGTTGGCACAGGTGTCGGCACCCGTCAGGGTTCCGCCATGGCGGACGGGAAGACGCGGATCGTGATCACGGACGGAGACCCGGAGCACGCCCCGCAGCAACTTCAGCTCCACCCTGCACATCTTGTCCGGCTGTGCATGGCGATGGACATTCGTCAGCAACTCGGTGACGCCGAGCGCCGCATGGTCGATCAGCGGATCGAGGTGCCAGTAGCGCAGCTGCGCGGAGATGATTCTGCGTACCTGACCGATCCGCGACGGCAGGGCCTGGAGCTCCACCGTGCAGTGCCTGCTTGGCTGGCTGATCACGGCTGCGACTCCCCGAATGAGGTCCGGAAGAAGACGAAGGGTCGGATGCGTAAGGCCAGGGTGGGCCCATGCACGCCGCCGCGCAACTCATGGCGTCCGACCGGGCACGCTCAGTGGCGCTCGCCCCGCACCGCCTCCAGGAAGCGCCCGGCCAGCGCCCTGCCATCGCGTATCCGGCTGCCGCCCTGCCCCATGGTGAGGCGATACCGGTGGCCGTTGAGCGTGGCGACCGTGCTGTCGCCGCCCGCGAACCAGGGCTTTCCCGCCCGCACGGCACGCAGGGGGGCGCTGTCGATCACCCGGCCGTAGCTGGTCAGCAGCGCCAGCCTGCCATCCTTGATCAGCACCTCGCCGGCCCTGGTGAGCGAACGCGGCCACCGCTCGATCCGCACACCCGTCGCACGGAACTCGGGCTCCGTCATCTCCATCGGCTCAGGCCCCCTTCGCACCGGTTCCTGCTCGCAGTCTGCACAACAACCGGCCCACGCACCAGAGCGTGTGGGACAGCTGCCCACAAGTGACCCCTATGGATGCCCAAAGTGAATGTTTTCGCAGGTCGTGGGCTTACTGTTGCAGGTGTGGACCGACGGCGAAGAGGCGAGGTACGGCGCGTATGAGCATCAGTGAGCAGTCAGTGACAGGCCGGGCGGCCGCCACCGTGGACGTGGACCGCAGCGACCTCGCATACCGGGAGTGGCTCAAGGACGCCGTGCGCAAGGTGCAGGCCGACGCCAATCGCTCGGCCGACACCCATCTGCTGCGTTTCCCGCTCCCGGAGGAGTGGGGGATCGACCTCTACCTCAAGGACGAGTCCACCCACCCCACCGGCAGCCTGAAGCACCGCCTCGCCCGCTCGCTCTTCCTGTACGGGCTGTGCAACGGCTGGATCAGGCCGGACAAGCCGGTCATCGAGGCGTCCAGCGGCTCCACCGCCGTGTCGGAGGCGTACTTCGCCAAGCTGATCGGGGTTCCGTTCATCGCCGTGATGCCCCGCACGACCAGCGCCGAGAAGTGCCGGCTGATCGAATTCCACGGCGGGCGGTGCCATTTCGTGGACGACCCGCGCACGATGTACGAGGAGTCGGCGGCGCTCGCGGAACGCACCGGCGGCCACTACATGGACCAGTTCACCTATGCCGAGCGGGCCACGGACTGGCGCGGCAACAACAACATCGCCGAATCGATCTACCAGCAGCTGCGGCTGGAGCGCTACCCGGTGCCCGCCTGGATCGTCGCCACGGCGGGCACCGGCGGCACCTCGGCGACCATCGCCCGCTATGTGCGCTACATGCAGTACGACACCCGCGTCTGTGTGCCGGACCCGGAGAACTCCTGTTTCTTCGACGGCTGGACGCGCAACGACCCCCACGCCGCCAGCGACTGCGGCTCCCGGATCGAGGGCATCGGCCGGCCGCGGATGGAGCCCAGCTTTGTGCCCGGGGCCATCGACCGGATGATGAAGGTGCCGGACGCGGCCACCGTGGCGGCCGTACGGGCGCTGGAGCGTGTCATCGGCCGCAAGGCGGGCGGCTCCACCGGCACCGGGCTGTGGAGCGCGCTCAAGATCGTCGCCGAGATGGTGCAGCGAGGGGAGCGGGGCAGCGTCGTCACCCTGATCTGCGACCCCGGCGACCGCTACCTCGACAAGTACTACTCCGACGACTGGCTGGCGGAGCAGGGCCTGGACATCGCGCCGTACACGGCGGCCGTCGAGCAGTTCCTCACCACCGGAAAGTGGCCGGACTGATCTGATCGACAGGACTGATCTGATCGACCGGACTGGCCGGACTGCCCGGGGCGAGTGCCGGCCCCGGTCAGGGAGCGGGCGAACGGGCGAGCAGGCGCTCAAGACCGCGCACCGCCGTGGTGAAGGCCCGTCCCGGCCCCCGGCGCCCCAGGCGCATCGCGATCCGCAGCGGCGCCGGACCGTCGGCGGCCATGGTCCACTGCACGCGGCAGCCTCCGGGGGCGGGAGTGAGCCGCCACTCCTCCAGCAGCGCCCGCGGGCCGGGCGCGTTGGTCTGGTCCACCCGGTACGCGTACCGCGCGCCGGGCTGAGCCGCCAGGATCGTCTCGCCGAAGACGACGCCGCCCTTGAGGCGGATCTCGCGGCCCGCCCCCTGGTGCGTGGACCGCGCGGCGACGACGGCCGTGAACCAGCGCGGCCAGCCGGCCACATCGTCCGCGAGCGCCCGGTACACCGCGTCGGGCGCGGCCGCGATCTCGTCGGCGAACACCAGCCGCACCGGCGCGGTGGCGAGGAAGTCAAGCTCCACAGGGCGCAGAGCGCGGAGTGGGCGAGCCATGGACCGTACCTCCTCCGGGAGGGATCGGATGGGCCCGCTCACCATAACTGGCGACCCGTCAGATGTCGTCGCCGGGCCCGCGCAGCACCCCGTCGAGGGCCCGGCCGAACACCAGCCGCCCCACCCGTGCCACCAGCGGGTCCAGCAGCCGCGGCAGCGGACGGAGGGACAGCTCCTCCGTCCACACGACCACACAGCCGCCGTCCGGCCCGGACCGCGACGGCACCACCTCGATCTCCGCCCAGCCCTTGACGACGCTTCCGCGCTTCACCAGCCGGCAGCGCCCCGGACGTCCCTGTGCGGGCGGCGTCCAGCAGACGACCTCCATAGGGTCGTCGACGCCCACGCACCCCACACCCGTACGCACCGTGAACACCGTGCCCTGCGCCGTGCCCCGCGCCGTGGGCGGCCGCCCGGCGGCCGCACCGCCGGAAATGACCGCGGTGACGGACGTCAACGGCACTTGAGCGGCATGCGCCCGCCAGTCGGTGACCCGCCGCCAGACCGTCTCCGCGGACAGCGCCGTGGCACGCGTAAGCCGGAAGACACTCCTCGTCACATCAGCATCGTCGCATGTGGGGCGGGCGTCCGGACGCGGGGAGATTCCGTGATACCCGTGTGCCCGGCAGCCCGGTCCGGGATCCTGACCGTGCCGCCCCCGCACCTTGCGCCTCACCGTCCCGCAGAGAGCGAGTCGACCGTGCCGCCAGCGTCTCCCACGCGCCCGACCTCCCTTCCCGCCTCCGGCCCACAGGGCGAGGGGCCCGCACTGGAGTTACTGGTCCACGGCGTCGGCGGCGCCACCCCGCAGGGGATGCTCGACGACCCGCGCACCGTCCGGATCAGCGGCGACGAACGCGCCGCCGTCTTCCGGCGCGTCGCCGACGCGGAGGCGGAGCGGCACCCCGAGCGGTACCGTGACCGCCCCATCCCGGAGGCGTACTGCTGGTCCAACCTCACATCGGGCAACGGCGCACGCGCACTGTGGCTGCTGCTCCTGCCCTTCATGGTGGTCAACCTCGCCCACTGGATGCGCCCCCGCGCCGCAGGGCTCCATCGCACCACCCGGCTGTACGGGGCCCTGGTGCGGCTTGTCGCCCTCAGCCTCACCGTGCTGCTCACCGCGGCCGCCTGCGAGGTAACGCTCGATCTGTTCGCCTGGCAGTGCGCGGGCTCGGTCCGCTGCAGCGAGGGCCGGACCTGGCTCGGTTTTCTCTCCGGTGCGCAGGGAAGCTGGTGGGCGCAGCCGGGCCGCCGGCTGGCCGTCGCCGCGGTCGTGCCCGCCGCGCTGGTCGCCCTGCTGTGGTTCCTCTCCAACCGCACCTGGAGTGCGTACGAGTCCCAGCGCCCGCCTGCCGGAGAGCCGGACGCCTCGCCCACGGACGACGCCGACGCCGACGCCGACGCCGACGCGGGGGCAGGGGAGCCGGCCGACGGCGGCCCAGCGGTGCGGCCCGTGCTCGGCAGGCCCGGCTTCTGGTACGGGCGGCGGCTGGTCGCCCGGCTGCGCGCCGCGCACACGGCGGCCGGCCTGCTCACGATCGCCGCCGCGGTCGCGGGGGCCGCGGCCCGGCACGACCGCGGCGCGGACAGCGCCGCACTGGACGCCGCCGGACGGCTGCTGGAAGGAGCGCTCGCCATCGCGGGCGCGGCCGTGGTGTGGGTGGTGCTGCGCCGCGGGCGCAGTGAGCGCCGCATCGACGCCCGCCTGGACCGCGCCGCCGTCCGGGCGCTGCCCGGCGCGGCCGTCGCACTCCTTGTCCTGTCCGCCGGGTACGCCTCCTGGTCCCGCCCGGAGTGGGTCTCCGCGGGCACGCTCCCCGGCGATGTCGCATTCCGTGTGATCGCCCTGGCCCAGGGCGCCCTGGTCGTCGCCCTGGCGGTCGCCGCACTCGCCCTGCACCGCCGGGCCCGCCACCCCCGCACCGTTATGCACGGGCTCGCCGGACCGGCCGTCGCGATGGTGTCCTGCGCGCTGGGCGGGGTGATGACCGGGGGACTCGCCCAGTGGGTCGGCGACTATCTGGACGGCGCGGGCGCCCCCGGCATGGGCGACGAAGGCGACATCACCGGCCCGCCGGTGCTGCTGAGCTGGCAGGCGTCGGTGATCCCCGTGCTGCTGTTCGTCCTGCTCGTGCCCGCCGCCGTGCTCGCCGTGCGGACCTGGCTGACCGCCCGGCGACTGCGCGGGACCGTGGAGGGGGAGTACGGCGCGGAGGGCGACGCCGCCGGTGAGAACGGGGACGGCCGATATGACTCCGTACGCACCCGGCGGATCGCCGGCGTCCGCGCCCGGGCCGCCCTCACCGACGCCGCGCCCTGGATCGTCGGCACCGTGTCCGCGGCGACGCTGCTGCTCGGGACGGGCGCGGTCTTCGGCGCGTGGATCAGCGGGCAGGCGCCGGGACGGGCCTTCGCCCATGCGCACCCGTTCACCGAGTCGCTGGCCACCACAGTGCAGGCGCTGGGCTCCTGGCTGATCGGCGTGGGCTTTCTGCTCTTCGTCACCTGGGGCCGCCGCGCCTACCGGGACGCCTCCGCGCGGCGCACCATCGGCATCCTGTGGGACGTGGGCACATTCTGGCCGCGGGCCGCGCACCCCTTCGCGCCGCCGTGCTACGCGGAGCGGGCGGTCCCTGACCTGACCTGGCGCATGCGCACCTGGACCGCGCGCACCGGCGGACGGCTCGTCATCTCCGGCCACTCCCAGGGCAGTGTGCTGGCCGCCGCCGCCGTCTGGCAGCTTCCCGCCGCCACCCGGCGGCGGGTCGCCCTGCTCACCTACGGCTCGCCGCTGGAGCGGCTGTACGGCCGCTGGTTCCCCGCGTACTTCGGCCCGGCGGCGCTTCGGGGGCTGAGCTCCGAACTGCACGTCTGGCGCAACCTCTTCAGGCACACCGACCCCATCGGCGGACCGGTGCTCATCCCGCCGGACGGGACCGGGCGGCGGACGGTGGACCGCGAGGCGCTCAAGGACCCGGTCGCGTATGGGCGTTCCGACCGCCATCCGCTGCCGGAGCCGGTTCTCGGCCACTCCGACTACCAGGCGGACCCGGCCTTCGCGGTCGAACGCGCCTGGCTCCTGGAGCGGCTGTCACCGCCGGTTCCGCGGCAGTCGCCGCACTAGGCGGTGCCTGCCGGGGCTTTCCCCCACCCCGCCCCTTCCCGTAACTGGGGGCGAGCCCCCAGACCCCCCCGGGGGGGAGGAGCTGCGGGGCTGGTGCCCCGCGCTCCCAAGGGCGGCAGCTTCGCGCCGCCAGCCCGGTACGGCCTTCGGCCGTGTCCTCAATCTCCCCCAGCTACCTCCCCCAGACTCCGTCCGGGGGCCCCCACGGAGGTGCCCCCAACGGGCTGATTTCGGCTGCGCCAATTCCCAGCCCGCCGACGCCTGAGGCACGGGGGGCTGCACAATCCAGCCTCGCCGGCGCTTGAGGCGCAAGGGGCCAGAAACTCAGCCCCGCCGGCGCTTGAGGCGCGGGGGTTCCGGGGGCAGAGCCCCCGCACGGGGGCTGGGGCGGAGCCCCGGTTCGGGAAGGGGCGGGGTGGGGGAAAGCCCTGCTGGCCGCCCGCTAACCCCCGCTCAGCCCAGGTCCGGCAGGTCCGGCAGGTCCGGCAGGTCATCCGGATACAGCAGCGTCAGCGCGTCCGTGTCCGCTTCCGTGAGGGCCGCCACGCGCCCCGCGTGCTTCTCGACCATCGACTCGAACGTCTGGCGCGCGGTGCGGCCGTTGCCGAAGGCGGGGCCTTTGGGGAGCCGGGTGAAGTACGTCAGCAGCTCCTCGGCCGTGCCTTCGGCCAGCCGGTACTCGTGCTCCTCGGCCTGCTGCTGCACGATCCGCAGCAGTTCCTCGGGAGCGTAGTCGCGGAAGGTGATGGTCCGTGAGAAGCGGGAGGCCACACCGGGGTTGACGGACAGGAAGCGTTCCATCTCGTCCGTGTACCCGGCGACGATGACCACGACCGCGTCACGGTGGTCCTCCATCAGCTTCACCAGCGTGTCGATGGCCTCCTTGCCGAAGTCCCTGCCGGAGTCCTCCGGCGACAGCGCATACGCCTCGTCGATGAACAGCACCCCGCCGCGGGCCCGGTCGAAGGCCTCCTGGGTGCGGATCGCGGTGGAGCCGATGTGCTCGCCGACGAGGTCGACGCGGGAGACCTCGACCAGATGGCCGCGTTCCAGCACCCCGAGGGATGCGAGGATCTCGCCGTACAGCCGGGCCACGGTCGTCTTGCCCGTGCCGGGGGAGCCGGTGAAGACCAGGTGGCGGCGGACGGAGGCGGCCTTCAGGCCGGCCTCCTGCCGGCGTCTGCCCACCTCGATCATATTGGTGAGGGAACGGACTTCCCGCTTGACGCTGTCCAGGCCGACCAGCGCGTCCAGTTCGCCGAGCACGGCGGCGGAGTCGCGCGCGGAGCCGGGCGCGGGTTCGCCGGAGGGCCCGGGAGCGGACGGGGCGGCGTCCGCCGGCCGCTGGTCCGGCACCGCCGAGAGCAGCCCGGGGGACTGCTGCGCGGTGAGCACGGCCGTGGTCTGCCCGGTCGCCCCGGCGCCCGGCGGCCCGGCCGGGGCGTGCCGCATGGCGCTCTCGTCGCTCGCGCAGTCGTCGACGGAGGCCGCCCCGTCCTCGCCCAGTTCGTAGCCGCCGCGCGCACACCGCTCGGTGCGGCACCGGCTCAGCGCCGTACGGCAGCCGTCCATCACATGGAATCCATAGCCGGAGCTGCCGGTGACCCGGCAGCCGCGGAAGGTCCCGCGCCCCCCGGCCGACACATAGAAGCCCGCTTCCACGGGCGAGGTGACGGTGCAGCGTTCGATGACCGGATCCGCCCCCTTGGTGACGATCACTCCGGTCTGCACGGAGTCCAGGGTGCAGGCGCTGAGCGTGCCGCCGCTGCCGTGGTCGCGGAACCAGGCCCCGGTGGACGCCTGGCTGATCCGGCAGTCGTCGAGCTGGGCCGTCGCCCCGTCGCTCACCGACACCGCGGTGTTGCGGACCTGGCTGAGATCGCTGTCGACGACGTCGACCCGGGAGCCGCGGTCCAGCACGAACAGGGCGTCCGGCACATCGTGCACCCGGCACGATTCGAGGACCGCGCTCGCGCCGTCGCTGACCCACACCGCCGGGTAGTCGCCGGTGCTGTCATGGATCTCGCACTGGTTGGCGTCCACGCGGGTGCCCGGATCCCACACGGACAGGCCGTTGCGGCCGAAGCGGCGCACAGTGGAGCGGGTGAGGGTGAGGACCGACCGGGAGCGCAGATCGATCCCGTTCTCCGGGACGTCGTGGATATCGCAGTCGGACAGCGTCAGCACCGCGTCCGTGTCGAGCGTGACGCCGTCGGCCGTGGTGCGGTGCACGGTCGAATCGGTCAGATGCGCCCCGGCGCGCGCGCCGATCCGCACGCCCGCGCCCTTGATCTCGTACACCTCGCAGCCGATCGCCTCAAAGCCGCTGCCTTCCCCGGAGGCTGCCAGGCCAGCGCCGCCGGCGTGGTGGATACGGCAGTTCTCCAGGCGGGGGTGCGCACCGTCGCGGACGAAGACGCCGGACTGGCCGGCCGAGACGACCTCGCACTCCTCGAACAGTCCGCCGGCGCCGTCGAGTACGCCGATGCCCACGCCCGCCGGATTGTCGACGGTGCAGCGGCGCACCGTCGGCCGGGCGGCGCCGCGGACCTCAAGACCGGAGGCGGATCGGGTGACGATGCGCAGTGCGATCAGCTCAGGGGTGCCGTCCTCGACCAGCAGCGCCGGGGCGGCCGTGTCCTGGCCCTCCACATGGAGATCCCGCACGGTGGCGGAGGCGCGGACGGTCAGCGGCACCCCGTCGGCCGGTGCGATGCGCACCGAGCCGACCGCGCCCTCGGCGCCCCGCAGGGTGACCGCGCGCTGGACGACGAGGTTCTCGCGGTAGGTGCCCGGAGAGACGGTGAGGACGTCGCCGTCGGCCGCGGCTTCCAGAGCGGCGGCGAGGGAGGCGTACTCACCCGTGCGGCGTCGCCACCGGGATGTGCTGGTGTGCGTCACCTGGACCGTGCCCTGTGCCATGGCGCTGTTCTGCCCCCACCTCGTGATCCCGTTCCACGCGTCTCTGAGGGGGACGCCCCCGAAGGCCCCCGCTGGGGGTCGCACCACCGTAGCGCGCGAAGGGCAGGGGAGTTGACGAGACGTGACGGCCGGGGGCGGGGTTCGGCCGACCCGCCCCCGCCCCGTAACCGCTCAGTACCCGCGGTTCTGGTACGGGCGCTGGTAGGGGTCCTCGTACGGGGAGGGGGCGGGGGCGGGCCGGGGGGCCGCGGCCGGGCGCATCGCCTCATAGCCGGTGGCCATGGGGCGCTGATGCTGCTGCGGCGCAGGCATGGGCTGCTGGGGGCCGGGGTAGCCACGTGGGGCCGATTGCTGCTGGGGGATATGGGGCGCGGTCGCGTGCTGCAGCGGAACGGGCTGCGGCATGGGCTGCGGATAGCCGTACGCGGGGGCGGGCTGGGGGTGGGAGGGCGCTGACGGCAGGGCGGGGAGGGCCGCGGGGAGCGCCGGCAGATGGGTGTGGCCCGTGCTGACGGAGTCGTATGCGGCGGGCACTCGGATAGGGGCGATCTGAGGCGTGCCCCGCTCCGCGACCAGCGAGTCGTAGATCGGGGTGTCGGGGAACGGCGGCGCGGAGTAGTAACCGCCGCCATAGGTGGAGCGGGGGGAGGTCATGGAACATAAGTTAAGCCCACGATGTGCTGGTTGGGGAGCCCGATAAGAGGGTTGTTTCGGTGGCTCCGCGTGACGGCGGATCCCCAATGCGAGCGAACGTGGGAAAAACGGTCGCCTGGGCACGTGCGGATCGTGTAAAGGGTGAGTTGAGAGAGGGTTATCGGCGGATGTATCCGGGAGACGGGAAGCATCCTCACAGCGGGGGCTGCCCCAGGGGGCGAGGGCTTTCGCACAATAGGCTGGCCGCACAGACGACGACAGCGGCGACAGCGGCGACAGAGCACGACTGCGACAGCGACTGCGACAGCGACGACAGGCGGCGCCGCCGGCACGCATAGAGCCGCGGGGCGCCCGATTCGGTATGGGGGCGAGAGAAGCATGTCCATGCTCAAGGGAGCCAATACTCCAGTGCCTGCCCAGCGGGTGCGCATAGAACTGGGCTGGCGTGCGGGTCCGGGCATTCCGGACATCGACGCCTCCGCCCTCCTTCTGGCATCCGGAAAGGTCCGCTCCGACGCGGACTTCGTCTTCTACAACCAGCCGTCGCACCCTTCCGGAGCGGTACGGCACGAAGGGAAGGCGACGGCGGGCGGTGATGCGCTCGACCGGATCGCGGTCGACCTCCAGCGTGTCGAGCCCGAGATCGAGCGGGTGGTCCTCGCCGCCTCGGCGGACGGCGGCAGCTTCGGGCGGGTGCCGGGGCTCTTCATCAGGGTGCTGGACTCCGCCTCCGGCGCGGAACTCGCGCGCTACGACAGCCAGGACGCGACCGTCGAGACGGCCTTCGTCCTCGGAGAGCTCTACCGGCGGCAGGGCGCTTGGAAGTTCCGTGCGGTGGGACAGGGCTACAGCTCGGGCCTGGAGGGGCTCGCCATGGACTTCGGCATCACCGTGGACCAGCCGCAGTCCCCCGCTGCCGCCGCCCCGATGGCCGCGCCCGCGCCCGCCCCGCCCGTGGCTACGGCCGCCTCTGCCGCGCCGCCTCCGCCGCCCGCGCCCGGCGCCCCCGCGGCGCCCGCCGCCCCCGTACGGCTCACCAAGGTGACGCTCACCAAGGACGCCCCGTCCGTCTCCCTGACCAAACAGGGCGGCACCGCCGGCGCGATGCGCGTCAACCTCAGCTGGCAGATGCGCAAGCAGTTCCGCGGGTGGGGCGCGAAACTGGGGCGCGCGGTCGCCATGCACTCCGACCTCGATCTGGACCTGTGCGCCCTGTACGAACTCACCGACGGCCGCAAGGGCGTCGTCCAGGCCCTCGGCAACGCCTTCGGCGCACTTCACCGGCCCCCGTACATCCACCTCGACGGCGACGACCGCACCGGCGGCACATCCGGCGAGAACCTCACCGTCAACCTGGACCACAAGGACAAGCTCCGCCGGGTCCTCATCTTCGTCACCATCTATGAGGGGGCACGGAGCTTCGCCGATCTCGACGCCCATGTCACACTCCAGCCGCAGCACGGCGCGCCCATCGACTTCTCCCTCGGCGAGTGCACCGTGCCCTCGCCCGTCTGCGCCCTCGCCCTGATCACCAACACCGGCTCCGACCTCGTCGTCCAGCGGGAGGCGCGCTTCCTCGTCCCCGACCGCGGCGTCAGCCCGCAGCGCACCGTCGACTACGCGTACGGCTGGGGTATGAACTGGACGCCGGGCCGCAAATAGGGCTGTGTGCCGGGCGGCCGCAAGCGGGTTGCCGCCGCCGGGATTTCAGCGGTCCGGCGCGGCGGGTCCGGGGCGGGGGTAGGTCCGCCCCTTCCACGCCGCGCCGCGGCCCTTGCGGTGCGCCACGGCCGAGTCGAGTGTCATCAGCAGATACAGCAGCGCCGTGCACGGCAGCAGCAGCGCCCACAGCGGCGACTGGCCGTAGTAGCGGAGCATCGGCAGATAGCTGCCCGCCATCACCGCCCAGGCCGCGCCACCGGCCCAGGCGGCGGGGGCGTCGCCGAGCAGCAGACCGGCGCACAGGGCCGCCGGCGGGATCAGATACACCACGGTGAGCCCGGCCGCCGTGCCCGCCAGCAGCAGCGGGCTGTGGCGCAGTTGGGCATAGGCGCTGCGCGACACCATCCGCCACACATCGGCCAGCCGCGGATACGGCCGTACGCTGTCCACCCGCTCCGCAAGCCCCAGCCAGATCCGCCCGCCGGAGCGCTGCACCGCCCGCGCCAGCGACACATCGTCGATCACCGCCTGCCGGACGGACTCCGGGACGCCCGCCCGCTCGGCCGCCTCCGTCCGCAGCAGCACACAGCCCCCGGCCGCGGCGGCCGTCCGCGCCCGCGGCCGGTTGACCCACCGGAAGGGATAGAGCTGCGCGAAGAAGTACACAAAAGCGGGAACGGTCAGCCGCTCCCAGCCGCAGGCGACGCGCAGCCGTGCCATCTGCGACACCAGATCGAGGCGTCCGGCGCGTGCGGCGGCGGTCAGCTCCCGCAGGCTGTCGGGACCGTGCGCGATGTCCGCGTCGGTGAGCAGCAGATACTCCGGCCCCTCGGCGACCGTGCCGTCGGTGACCGAACAGCCGGCGCCCGGCCCGCCTGGCCGCTCTGGTCCGTCCGGCCCGTCCGGCCCGTCGCCGGACCGTCTGCCCGCACGGGCCGTCTCGATGCCGTGCCGCAGCGCCCACAGCTTTCCCGTCCAGCCCCGCGGAGGCTCACCGGGGGACACCACCCGCAGCGGCAGCCCGCCGTACCGCTCCGCCAGCGCACGGGCCAGCTCGCCCGTGCCGTCGGAGCTGCCGTCGTCCACGAGAACGATCTCCGCCCTGCCCGGATAGTCCTGCGCCAGCAGCGTCGGCAGCGTCACCGGCAGCACCTCCGCCTCGTCGCGGGCCGGTACGACGACGGCCACCGCCGGCCAGTCGGCGGGCGGCTCACGGGGCGGCAGCCGCTGGTCCGTGCGCCAGAAGAAGCCATGGCCGAGCAGCAGCCACAGCCAGGCGGCCAGTGAGACGACGGCGGTCCATGCGAGGGCGCTCACCCGTCGCAGTGTGCCCCACAGGGCCGCTCCCGCAAGGGCCGTCGACTAAGGTGACCGGGTGAAGATCGCGCTTTTGGACTCCGGAATCGGCCTGCTGCCGGCGGCCGCCGCGGTGCGTCGGCTGCGGCCCGACGCGGATCTCGTGCTGTCCTGTGACCCCGACGGCATGCCCTGGGGGCCGCGCACTGCCGACGATCTGACCGAGCGCGCGCTGACCGTGGCCCGCGCGGCCGCCGCGCACCGCCCCGATGCGCTGATCGTCGCCTGCAACACCGCCTCCGTGCACGCGCTGCCCACGCTGCGAGCCGAGCTGGAGCCGGACATCCCCGTCATCGGAACCGTCCCCGCGATCAAGCCCGCGGCGGCCGGCGGCGGCCCCGTCGCCATCTGGGCCACGCCCGCCACCACGGGCAGCCCTTACCAGCGGGGCCTCATCCGCGACTTCGCCGACGGCGTCGAGGTGACCGAGGTGCCCTGCCCCGGCCTGGCAGACGCCGTGGAGCAGGCGGACGAGACCGCCGTCGAACGGGCCGTGGCCGCGGCGGCCGCGCTCACGCCCGACGACGTGAGCGCCGTCGTCCTCGGCTGCACCCACTACGAGCTGGTCGCCGAGCACATCCGTTCGGCGGTACGGCCCGAGCCCGGTCCGCCGCTGGTCCTGCACGGCTCGGCGGGCGCCGTGGCCGCGCAGGCGCTGCGCCGCATCGGCGCGGAACCCGACCCCGGCGCGCGCGGCGCAGCCTCCCTGACCATGCTGCTCAACGGCCGGGAAGCAGCTCTCCCGGAAGCCGCTCTCGGCTATGCCGAAGGCCGTCTGCTGCAGACGGTCACGCATGCGCACTGACTCGCGATCCTGAGTAACCTGCTTGCCATGAGGGACCACCCCCATGGCGCGGGGCGCGCCGCAGAGCCGCCCCTTCCCGCGATCTGGACCGGCCGCGCGACCAACCGTGTGCAGTGGCTGCTCTCCGCGGCGGGCGCGGCGTGTGTGGCACTCGGCGTCGTGCTCGCCGTGGTCTCGAACTGGACCTCCGGCACCGCCCCGCTGCTGATGTCCGTGGTCGGGTGCGTGACCGTCGGCCTGCTGATCATGTACGGGACGCTCGCCTTCGTCCATGTCGCGGTCACCGTCGACCACGAGTCGCTTGAGGTGCGATGCGGTCACATGGGCCTGCCGCGCCGCCGTATCCCGCTCACCCAGGTGGTCGGCGCGGACTTCGTGCCCAAGGTCACCCCACGCCAGTGGGGCGGATGGGGCTACCGCTGGCGTCCGGAGATGGGCACGGCCGTGGTCGTCCGCAGAGGCGAGGGCATGGCCCTCACGCTCGGCGACGGCAGAACGTTCACGGTGACGGTCGACGACGCGGCGACCGCGGTCCGCGTGATCCGCGCGCGGCTGGCCCCGCCCACGGAGCCCTGACCCCGGGGGCCCCGCCCCCGTACCCCCGCGCCTCAATCTCCCCCAGCTACCGCTGGGGGTACCCCCCGGCGGGGCTCAGATGAGCCCGTCCGGCGATTGAGGACACGGCCGAAGGCCGTACGGGGGTCTGGGGGCGGAGCCCCCAGTTACGGGAAGGGGCGGGGAGGGGGACATACCCCGCCCCCGGTCCACCGGCCGTAGACTCCGCCACGTGAGCGCCACAGTGACCCCCGTCGAGACACCCCCGCCCCCCGGCCCCCGGCCCGCCCCCGCGGACACCCTCCTGGCGCGCGTGCCGCGGCCGCTGCGGCGGCTCGCCAGGCCCGGCGCCGCCGCGCTCTCCGGGTTTCTGCTGTACGCCAGCTTCCCGCCCCGCCCCCTGTGGTGGCTCGCGCCGCTCGCGTTCGCCCTGCTCGGCTGGGTGCTGCACGGACGGCGGCTGCGCGCAGGACTGGGCCTCGGCTACCTCGCCGGGCTGGGCTTTCTGCTCCCGCTGCTGAGCTGGACAGGCGAGGAGGTCGGCCCCTTCCCCTGGCTGGCGCTCGCCGCGGTGGAGGCGCTGTTCATCGCGGTCGCCTGCATGGGCATCGCGGCCGTCACCCGGCTGCCCGCCTGGCCGCTGTGGGGCGCGGCCGCCTGGATCGCGGGGGAGGCCCTCCGCGCGCGCGTGCCGTTCGGCGGCTTCCCCTGGGGGAAGATCGCCTTCGGCCAGGCGGACGGCGTGTTCCTTCCGCTCGCGGCCCTCGGCGGCACACCCCTGCTCGGCTTCGCCGTCGTACTCTGCGGCTTCGGCCTGTACGAGACCCTGCGCAGGAGCCTCGCCTTCCGCCGCACCGGGCTGCTGCCCCGCGCCGCCGCCACCGCCGCGCTGCTGTCGCTGCTCGCCCCGATCGCCGCCGCCTTCGCGTCGCTGCCCCTGGTCGACGACTCCGCGGAGGACGGCACGGCGACCGTCGCAGCGATCCAGGGCAATGTGCCCCGGCTGGGCCTGGACTTCAACGCACAGCGCCGCGCGGTCCTCGACAACCACGCGCACCGCACCGAGCAGCTGGCGAAGGACGTGGCGGAGGGCAAGGTCCCGCAGCCCGACTTCGTGCTGTGGCCGGAGAACTCCTCCGACCTCGACCCGTACCGCAATCCCGACGCCCGCGCCGTCATCGACAAGGCGGTGAAGGCGATCGGCGTGCCGACCGTCGTGGGCGCCGTGGTCAGCCCCGAGACCGGCAAGCTCCGCAACACCCTCATCGAGTGGGAGCCCGGACGCGGCCCCGTCGACACCTATGACAAGCGGCATGTGCAGCCGTTCGGCGAGTACATCCCGCTGCGCTCCATCGTACGGATCTTCAGTGAGGACGTGGACCGGGTGCGCCGTGACTTCGGGCCCGGCCAGAAGGTCGGCGTCTTCGATCTGGCGGGCGCCAAGGTCGGGCTGGTCACCTGCTACGAGGCGGCCTTTGACGACGCCGCCAGGGACACCGTCGTCCACGGCGCTCAGCTGATCTCCGTACCCAGCAACAACGCCACCTTCGGGCGCAGCGAGATGACCTATCAGCAGCTCGCGATGGACCGGGTGCGGGCCGTCGAACACGGCCGGTCCGTCGTCGTGCCCGTGACCAGCGGCGTCAGCGCGGTGATCATGCCGGACGGCGAGGTCGTCCAGCGGACCGAGATGTTCACCCCGGACGCCCTGGTCGCCGAGGTGCCGCTGCGCTCCTCGCTGACCCCCGCCACCTGGCTCGGCGTCTGGCCCGAGGCGGCCCTGCTTCTGGCAGCCGCGGGAGGGGTCGGCTGGGTCGCCGCCGACGCGCTGAAGGCCCGCCGGCGCGAGCACTCCGACGGCTAGTCTCGGGCCATGCCGACCCCTGACTTCATCCGCGCGATCCGGGCCAGCGCCGGGCATCAGCTGCTGTTCCTCCCCGGCGTCAGCGTCGTCGTCTTCGACGGCGCGGGCCGGGTGCTGCTCGGCAGACGCGCCGACACCGGCAACTGGTCGATCATCGGCGGAATCCCGGAGCCGGGCGAGGAGCCCGCCGCGACGGCGGTCCGCGAGGTGTACGAGGAGACCGCGGTGCGCTGTGTCGCCGAACGGGTCGTGCTCGTCCAGGCGTTCCAGAAGCCGATCACCTACCCCAACGGCGACCGGTGCCAGTTCATGGACATCACCTTCCGGTGCCGCGCGACCGGGGGCGAGGCACGGGTCAACGACGAGGAGTCCCTCGACGTCGGGTGGTTCCCGGTGGACGCGCTTCCGAAGCTGCAGGAATTCGCCCTGTTCCGGATCAAACAGGCGCTGACCGAGGGACCGGCCTGGTTCCAGCCCGCCGCGCGCTGAAGCACGATCACCGGTTCCGCCGGGGGCGCCAGTGCCCCTCCCAGCGCCGGACGACGCTCCTTGACGGGCAGACATTGCCGGTCGCGGCGCTAGCCTGGGAACAGTGACCGGGGCGCACTCTCCCGAGGATCTCGTGCGGGCCCTTCGCACAGCCGGCATCCGCGACGAGCTGCTGCTCCAGGCCGTGCGCGCCACACCGCGGAGGGACTTCGTCCCCGCGGAGCACGCCGGCCTCGCCTATGCGGATGTGCCCGTCCCGATCGGGCACGAGCAGGTGACGACGCAGCCCTCGCTGTCAGCCCTGATGATCGAGGCCCTCGGCCTGGGCGGAGCCGAACACATTCTGGAGATCGGCACGGGTCTCGGATTCCAGACCGCGCTGCTGGCCCGCCTCGCCGCCGACGTGGTCAGTGTGGAGATGCTGCCGGACATCGCGGCCCGGGCCAGGCGCAACCTCGCCCGGCAGGGTATCCGCACTGTCGATCTGCGCGTCGGGGACGGCAGCGCCGGTGTGCCGGACCGGGCCCCGTATGACGCGATCCTCGTGTCGGCCGCGTTTCCCGAGGTGCCGGCCCCGCTCGCCGCGCAGGTGCGGACCGGCGGTCTGCTGGTGCAGCCCATCGGGCCGGGCGGGCGGGAGGACGTCGTGTGCTTCCGGCGTACGGAGTCGGGCCTGGAGCGCCTCCGCGTCCTGACGGCGGCCCGCTTCGTACGGCTGCGGGGACGGTACGGCTTCCCCTCCTGAGCACACCGGCCGGCCGATACGGCCCCCCTCCCCGCGATATGTGCCCACGCCGTGAAGGGAATTTGGCGGGTTTATGGAGAGACTATGGCGGCCCTCGCCAGGATGAAGGACGTCCGCAGCCCCTGCTCGTGCGAAGGAGGTGCTCTGATGAAGAAGATCCAGATCCGCAAGGCCGGCCCGGTCCGTCTGACGTCCTCGGCCTGCAGCCTGTACACGAACCCCAACTGATCCCGGATCAGCTGAGTTCCGGGCCGCTGGCTGGCCAGGGCCCCGGCGCCGTCGTGTCCGCGGGAGCCCATGCGATCGGGGCCCCGGCGGCACGACGGCGCCACCGGGCGCGGCGGGCAGCCGCCCGGCGCCGGGACCCGGGCCGGACCGCAAGCCGAGGGAGAACTCCATGGCGGAGCACGGCATCCGCGGCGATGCTGACACCCCGCTGACGCTCCATCCGCTGGTCTATCTGGAAGACGGCGGGGAAGTCACCATCGGGCGTCCCGACACCGACTCCTACGCGATCTTCCCGCCCGACGGGGCCGGGCTGGTACGCCGTCTCGCTCAGGGCGACACACCGGCGCAGGCCTCCGACTGGTATGCCGCCGAGTACGGCGAGCGGGCCGACGTCCAGGACGTCATCGACGCCCTGCGCGAACTGGGGTTCGTCCGGGAGGGCGGAGAGGAGACGGCCGCCTCGGAGCCCGTACGCTGGCAGCGCCTCGGCCGGGCGCTGTTCTCGCCCCTCGCCTGGGTCTGCTACGCGGCGATCGTCGCCTGGGCCGTGCTGCGCATGATCCGCTCGCCGGATCTCATCCCCACCGCCCAGCACCTGCTCTTCAGCGACTACTACGCGGTGATCAGCGTGGTGCTGCTGATCGCCGCCGTGCCGCTCATCGCCATCCACGAGGCCTTTCACGCGCTGGCCGCACGCCGGCTCGGCGTCCGGTCGAAGACCCGGATGTCGTACCGGTTCTACTTCCTGGTCGTGGAGACGGCGCTGGACGGCCTGGTCGCCGTCGAACGGCGTAAGCGCTATCTGCCGATCATGGCCGGGATGCTCGCCGACTGCGTCCTGATCGCGCTGCTCATCACGGTCGCGGACGCGACGCGCGGCCCCGGCGGAGCGGACAGCCTCACCAGCCGGGTGTGCCTTGCGCTGGCCTTCGCGGCGCTGCTGCGGCTGCTGTGGCAGTTCTTCCTGTATCTGCGCACCGACATCTATGTGCTGATCACCACCATGCTCGGCTGTGTGGATCTGCACACCACGTCCATCCGCCTGCTGCGCAACCGCCTTCTGCGGCTGTTCGGGCGGACCGGCCGGCTGGCGGACGAGTCGCTGTTCCACCCCGTGGACCGCCGGGCGGCCCGCTGGTACTCCTGGCTGATCGTGGTCGGCTACACGGTCAGCCTCGGCACCTTCGTGCTGGCGCTCGCCCCGGTCCTGGTGCAGATGGTGTCGGGCGCGGTCGACCGCTTCGGCGACGGGCGGCAGACGAGCTGGGTCGGGCTGCTGGACTCCTCGGCCTTCCTCTTTCTGACATTCGCACAGCTCGCCCTCACCGTCTGGATCGCCGTCAGAGAACGCATCCGCGAACGGCGGTCCCGGCCCCACCACGTCATCGTCTGACAGACGCCCCCGAACGGCCCCGCTGCGAAAGGCAGGTTCATGACCGGCCACTACTGGATATCGGCGCCCCGGCGCCGCGAGCGCGACCGGCTGCGGGCCGGCGTCGAACTGCCCTCCCCGTCGGCGGCGGCGGACGCCCACCGGCGGCTGCGCGGGCCGTACTCCGCGACCGGGGCGCTGCTGCGCCTGGTGGCCCCCGAGGCGCTGCGCCGCCGCCCGGAGCTGGCCGACCGCCACTACATCGAACTCCAGGAGAGCACACCCGAGCTGCGCCCCCTGGTGCCGCCGATCGTGCGGGCCCTGGAGCGGAACGCCAAGGCGCCGGGGGAGGCCAGCAGATACCCGGCCAGGCTGCACTCGCTGCGGATCGCCCACGGCCTGGTGGACTTCCTGCTCGCCGCGCTGCCCGACGCGGACGGGGCCCCGCGCACCCTGGTCGTCGAGAACGTCCAGCACGCCGATGTCACCGACCAGGAGTTTTTGGCGGCCGCGCTGCGGCGCATCCCCGCCGAGCTGCTCACCCTTGTGGTGTGCACGGACACCGGGACGCCGGCGGAACCGCCGGGGATGGTCTCGGTCTCCCTGCCCGAGGCGCTCGCCGCGCACACCACCCGGATCGCCGGCCCGGCAGCCGCCGCGGAAGCAGAAGCACAAGCAGAAGCACAAGCGGCGGCAGCCGCGGGGCCGGAGCAGAACGACGACCGGGAGGCCGCCGCCCTGTATGTGGAGGGCGACTGCACCGGTGACGACCCCGCGCTCCTCGCCGCGTACGAACGCATCTCCGCCGAAGCACGCATGGCCCTCCACGACCGCAGAGCCGGGACCCTGGCCGCGCGGGCGGACGGGGAACCGTCGCTGAAGCTGGGCGCCCTGCCCTACCATCTGCTGCGCGGCAGCGACCGCGACGCCGGGCTCGAAGCCCTGCGCTGGGCCCAGGGCCGCTGCAAGTATCTGGGCTTCTACCACGCCGCCGCGGAACTCGGCGAGGACGGCCGGCATCGGGTGGACCCCGCCGCACAGCCCGACCTGTGGTGGACCTTCACCCGCGACACCTGTGTGTGCCTGGCCGCGGCGGGACGCCCAAAGGAGTCGGCGGCGGTGCAGGAAGAGGCGCGCGCCGCGACCGTCGTGCCCCTGCACCATATGAGCCTGGCCTATGAGACGGGGATGCTCTACGCCCGCCACTTCCCGCCCGAACTGCGCGACGAACGCCGCGCCAGGGCCTGGGTGAACCAGGCCATCGCGATATCCGACCTGCTGCCCGACCCCAAGGAACGCGCCTTCTACTCGGTGTTCAACCGCAATGGGCTCGCCCTGGTGGAGGTCAGGGCCGGGCGGCACGACGAGGCGCTGCGGCTGCTCGACGAGGGAATGGCCCGGCTGGACCGGGAACTGGGCATCGGCGAGCGCACCTGGCACCGGGTGGGCCTGCGCTACAACCGGGCGCAGGTGAACGGCATGAGCGGCCGGTTCGAGGACGCCCTCGCCGACTACGCCCAGATCATCGACGCGGACAGCGACTTCGCCGACCACTACTTCAACCGGGGCAGCATCCTGCGCAGACTGGGCCGGCTTGAGGACGCCGTCGCCGACTTCGGAAGGGCGCTGGCCCTGGAACCGCCCTTCCCCGAGGCGTACTACAACCGGGGCGACGCCCGGCTGGAACTCGGCGACGCCGAAGGCGCGCTGGCCGACTTCGACCGCACCCTGGAGCTGGAGCCCGGCCATGTGGAGGCGCTGCTGGCGCGTGCCGGGCTGCTCGCCGACCTCAAGGAGCCCGACGCGGCGCTGCAGAGCGTGGCGGCGGGGCTGCGGCAGGACCCAGGCCATGCCCATCTGCTCTGTCTGAAGGGACGCCTGCTGGCGGAGCAGGGCCGCCCCGGCGAGGCCCGCGAGGCGCTGGCGGCGGCGCTGCGCAGCGATCCGGAACTGGCCGAGGCCTGGGCGGTCAGGGGCGAGTTGGCCTATCTGGACGGCGATCTGACGGCCGCCGTGTCCGACTTCGACCGTGCCGTGGAACTCGGCGACCGCCCCGAGTTCCGGTTCAACCGCGGGGTGGTGCACGAGGCCGCGGGCGGCTACCAGCAGGCCGTCGCCGACTTTGACGCGGTCCTGGCGGTCGCCGACGACCCCGAGGCGCGCAGCCGCCGGGAGTCCTGTCTGCGCCGTGCCGCAGAGCGCGTCCAGGCGTAGGGGCGGGGCGGCATGGGGCTGGGGCAGCGGGAGACGGGTCTGGACCGCCGCCGTGAGCGGACCGTTCCGGCGGAACGCTTCGCCGAGGCGATGTCCCGTCTGGTGTCGGGCGTGGCGGTGGTCTCCCTGCGGCGGGCCGACGGCAGGCCGTCCGGGCTGCTGGTGTCGTCGCTCTGTTCCTACAGCGTGGACCCGCCTTCGGTGCTCATGGCACTCGCCCGCAGCTCACGCACCTGCCGCGAGCTGGGGACCGCGCCGGGCGCCGCCTTCGGCGTCCATCTGCTGGCCCGCACCGACGCCGCCCTGGCGCGGGTCTTCGCGGGCAGCGCCGAGGACAAGTTCGCCGATGTGCTGTGGGAGTGGGACGGGGAGGTGCCGCGCCTCGCGGACGTGCCCGTCTACGTCAAGTGCCGGACGGACGCGGTGTTCCCGCACGGCGACCATATGATCGTGGTGGGCGGGGCGGAGCACTGCGCACTGCGGGAGGGCGAGCCGCTGGTGTACTTCCACCGCCGCCTGGACTGGTGCCTGGGCCGCGCCGTGCCGGGCCCGCCGGACTGACCCGGCCCCCGCCTGCCCGGTCCGCCGGCGTGTTCGCCGCGCTCCGCTCCGCGCCGCCCCTGAGGCCTTGAGGGGGCTCGCACCGGGCCGGAGCGGCCTCCGCGGGTCCGGGCCCCTGTGGCCCGGCCCCGGCGGACCGGGCCCTCAGCGGTGGAACGCCGTCGGCTGGAGCGCACGGAGGCCGCCGCACCGGTCGTGGCCGGTGTTGGCCGGGAGGTCGCCGCTGAGCAGGGCCCGTTGGGTGCTCCGCAGCCCCGGGCCCGGCTCGATGCCGGTGTTGTCCACCACCGTGCGCCGGGCCCGCGCATAGGCGTCCAGGGCCTCCGCGAGGCGTCCGGTCGCGGCGAGGGCCAGCATCAGCTGTTCGTGGAAGCCCTCGCGCAGCGGGTGGCGTGCGCACAGCTCCTCAAGCTCGCCGACCACCTCATGCGCCCTGCCCCGGCAGATGTCCGCACCGATCCGGTCGCGGACCAGCGCCAGCCGCTCCTCCTCCAGCCGCACCGCGTAGTGGGCGGGGAGACCGGACTGCCCCAGATCGCCCAGGGGCGTTCCACGCCATAGGGCAAGCGCCTGCCGAAACGATTCTGCGGCCGCCGGGCAGTCCCCCGCGGCCATCAGCTCCCGGCCGTGGACGGCCATGGTCCGGAACCGGTCCAGATCCAGCTCACCCGGTCGTACGCGCAGCAGATAACCGGCGCCGGAGGTGCGCAGCAGCGGGTGCCGCCGTGCGTCGCGGCCCTCGCGGCTGTGCCCGGGGTCCAGCGTGCGGCGCAGCCCCGAGACGTACATCTGCAGCGTCGCCACCGCCGACCGGGGCGGACGGCCGTCCCACAACTCGTCGATCAGGGCGTCCACCGGGAGCGTCCGGTTGGCATGGAGCAGCAGCAGCGCCAGCAGGGCGCGCCGCTTGCGGGCCGTAGGGGTGCACGGCATGCCCGCCCGCCGGACCTCCAGGGGCCCCAGGAGCAGATACATCGGCTCGTACGGCCGTCCCGCCTCGCCGCCGGAGCCCTGCGCGCAGCCCGGCAGAGCACCGCACTCCTCACGAGAAGTCAAGTCCCCCATAGGTCTGGTCCGCTTGGCCAACACTGATCTGCCACCCCCGCGATGCCGGCGCCCACGGGCGCGCTTCCCTGTCGGTCGACTGGTCGTCGGGATCTCGTATACGTATGCCATAGATAGGCGATCCGCCGAGGGGTGTCACCGGCGCGAATCAGCCAACTCACAGGCATCAGATGTCTGTTGGCGCTCAAAAACCCCAGCCAGGCGGTGGCGGAACGGAAGGCTCCAGCCAGCCGGCGCGGGCGCGCGCACCGGCCGTCGCGGTGGGGCGAAGAGCCCGCCGCCGGCGCGGGCGGCCTGTCAGACCCCGCTCCCGTCCGGCTGCACGGACCGCCAGATCCGGTCGGGCAGGATACGTGCGGCCTGGCCGAGATCGACGTCGAACGTGCCTGCCAGCCAGCGTCGCGCGGTCTCCATGACGGGGCCGAGGACCAGCACCCCGATCACCGGCTCGGGGAGGGCGGCGACCTCTCCCGCCACGACCCTCGGCCGCAGCCAGTCGGAGACGACGGCGAACCGGGCCGCGTCGGCGGCGCGGACCTCCTGGGGCTGGGCCGCGGCACGGCCGGAGTACGCGGAGGCATGGATGAACAGCGAGACGTCCGGGTGCTCCTGTGTGAACCGCAGATACGCCGCGACCAGGGCGCGGATGCCGGTCCGCGCGGAGCGCGCGCGCAGCAGGGCCTCGCTCATGGCGTCGCACAGCTGGACCATGCACCGCAGATAGAGGGCGGCGGCCAGGCCGTCGAAGCTGCCGAAGTGGTGGTACAGACTGCCCAGGCTGACCCCGCTCGCCCTGGTGACCGCGTTCACCGTGAAGCCCTGCTGGCCCGACGCGGCGTACACCTGGAGCGCGGCGGCCAGCAGACGGTCGACGGTGGCCTCGGCGCGCTGCTGCTTCGGTGACATGGTCCGGTCCCGTGGAGGTCATGGCCTGGAGACTGGGAACTCTATGACATCCCGTCGGGCGGCATCCGCGGGCGGCCCCGGTCCGGCGTGCGGGTGCGGGCGAGGGGGAGGCGGCGTGTACTGGAACATGCCCGTGCACGCCGAGCAACGGAAAGCGCCCATGACCGACCTGGACACTCTGTCGGTGAACACCATCCGCGGCCTCTGCATGGACGCGATCCAACAGGCCGAGTCCGGACATCCGGGCACCCCGATGGGGATCGCGCCCGTCGCGTACACGCTCTGGCAGAGATTCCTCCGCTTCGACCCCCAGGACCCCATCTGGCCCAACCGCGACCGCTTCGTGCTCTCCGAAGGCCATGCCTCCGCGCTGCTGTGGTCCCTGCTGCATCTGACCGGCGTACGGGCCGTCGACCCCGACTACGAGATCCTCGGGCGCGCCTCGGTGACGCTCGACGACCTCAAGAGCTTCCGCCAGCTCGACTCCCGCTGCCCCGGGCACCCCGAATACCGCTGGACCAGCGGGGTCGAGACCACCACGGGCCCGCTCGGCCAGGGCGTCGCCACCTCCGTCGGCATGGCCATGGCCGGCCGCTGGCTCGCCGCCCGGTACAACAAGGAGGGCTTCGAGCTCTTCGACTACGACGTCTACGCGCTCGCCGGGGACGGCTGCATGATGGAGGGCGTCTCCTCCGAGGCCGCTTCCCTCGCCGGGCACCACCGGCTGTCCAACCTCTGCTGGATCTACGACTCCAACCGGGTGACCATCGAAGGCCACACCGACATCACCTTCACCGAGGACGTCGCCGCCCGCTTCCTCGCCTACGGCTGGAACGTCACCACCGTCGCCGACGCCAACGACCTCGACGCCGCGGCGCGCGCCTTCCACGCCTTCCGCGCGGAGACCGAGCGCCCCACCCTGATCCTGGTGCACAGCCACATCGGCTACGGCTCCCCCGTGGAGGACTCCCCGAAGGCCCACGGCGCGCCGTTCGGACCGGCGGGCGTACGGGAGACCAAACGCTTCCTCGGCATGCCGCCCGATGAGACGTTCCACATCCCCGACGGGGTGCGCGACTGGTTCGACCGAGGCATCGGCGCACGCGGCGCGGAGCTGCGCGACGCCTGGGAGAAGCGGTTCGACGCCTACCGCGCCGCCTGGCCCGGCCTGGCCGGCGAGCTGGACCGCATCCAGCGCCGCGAGCTGCCCGACGGCTGGGACCGCGGTCTGCCCGGCTTCCCCGCGGACCCCAAGGGGATCGCCAGCCGTGACTCCTCCGGGCAGGTGCTGGACGCCCTGGCCCAGAACGTGCCCTGGCTGCTCGGCGGCTCGGCCGACCTGTCGCCGTCGACCAAGACCCGCCTCACATTCGGCGGCGCGGGCGACTTCCAGCCCGACGAGCCGTCCGGGCGCAACCTCCACCTCGGCGTGCGCGAGCACGCCGCGGCGGCCGTCGCCAACGGCATGGCGCTGACCAAGCTCCGCCCATACTGGTCCGGATTCCTGATCTTCTCCGACTACGCCAAGGCGGCCATCCGGCTGTCCGCGCTGATGGAGATCCCCGTCATCCACATCTTCACCCACGACTCCATCGGCGTGGGCGAGGACGGACCCACCCACCAGCCCGTCGAACAGCTGGCCGGACTGCGCGCCATGCCCGGTCTCCTGGTCTTCCGCCCCTGCGACGCGGGCGAGGTGACCGAGACCTGGCGGACCGTCATGGCCCTGCGCCGCGAGCCAGCAGCGCTGGTCCTGACCCGCCAGGCCCTGCCGACCCTCGACCGCTCGCGGCTCGCCCCCGCCTCCGGTCTCGCGCGCGGCGCGTACGTCCTGGCCGACGCATCCGACGGGCAGCCGGACGTCATCCTGCTGGCCACCGGCTCCGAGGTCTTTCTCGCCCTGACGGCCCGCGAGGAGCTGGCCGCCGACGGCATCGCCGCCAGGGTCGTCAGCATGCCCTGCTGGGAACTGTTCGACCGCCAGCCCAAGGAGTACCGGGACCAGGTGCTGCCGCCCGGCGTCACCGCGCGGGTGGGCGTCGAGCAGGCGTCCACCTTCGGCTGGGACCGGTATGTGGGCGACGCGGGGGCCGTCATCGGCATGCACACCTACGGCGCGTCAGCCCCGCTGAAGCAGCTGCTGACCAAATTCGGCTTCACCCCCGAAAGGGTGGCCCAGACCGCACGGGAACTGGTCGCCGCACAGCACGGTGCGCCGGCGGCAGGCCGCCCATGAGAGCACGGCCGACGCCGCGGCGCGCGGCGGCACGGCCGGACCCGGCGCGGCGACGCGCACCGCGTTGGTCCGGATGGCACGGCGGCTCATCCGGCAGGGTTGCCCGCGGCGCGGCGGGCGGGGAAGGCCGTGGCGGCGGCTCTCCCTGCCTCCTAGCCTCGGCGGCATGCTGGGGCTTCCGGACCATGTGCGCATCTGTCTGTTCGACCTCGACGGCGTCCTCACCCGCACCGCGGCAGTGCATGCGGCCGCCTGGAAAGAGATGTTCGACGCCTATCTGCGTGAGCGCGCCGACCGGGAGGGCGCCGTGTTCACACCCTTCGACGCCGTCCATGACTACGACGCGTATGTGGACGGCCGCCCCCGCGCCGACGGGGTGCGCACCTTCCTCGCCTCGCGCGGCATCGAACTGCCCGAGGGAACGCCCGACGACCCGCCCGGCGCCGAGACGGTGAACGGCCTGGGCAGCCGGAAGAACGCACTGGTCCTGCGCAAGATCCGGCAGGAGGGCGTGGAGGCGTACGACGGGTCGGTCGCCTATGTGCGGGCCGTGCGGGACGCGGGGCTGCGCCGCGCCGTGGTGTCGTCCAGCGCCAACTGCCGCGATGTGCTGGCCGCGGCGGGCATCGAGGACCTCTTCGACGAGCGGATCGACGGCATCGTCGCGCGGGAGCGGCGGCTGCGCGGGAAGCCCGCCCCCGACACCTATCTGGCCGCGGCCCGTGCCCTGGGCGGCGAGCCGCGCGCCGCCGCCGTGTTCGAGGACGCGCTGGCCGGTGTGGCGGCCGGACGCGCGGGAGGGTTCGGGCTCGTCGTCGGCGTGGACCGGACCGGACAGGCGGACGAGCTGCGGGCGCACGGCGCGGACGTCGTGGTGCGCGACCTCGCCGAGCTGATGGACCAGGGCTGATGGACCAGAGCCAAAGGACCAGAGCTGATGGAAGAGCTGACGGAAGAGCTGATGAAGCAGAGCTGACGGAGGCCCGGTGATCACTCATCCCAGCTATGCGGTCGAACCGTGGCGGCTGCGCGAGACCGAGCTGAGCCTTGCTGTGCTGGCCCAGAGCGAGTCGGTGTTCGCCCTGTCCAACGGCCATATCGGATGGCGCGGCAACCTCGACGAGGGCGAGCCGCACGGACTGCCCGGCGCCTATCTCAACGGAGTCCACGAGACGCGCCCGCTGCCGTACGCCGAGGCGGGGTACGGCTACCCGGAGTCCGGACAGACGATGATCAACGTCACGGACGGAAAGGTCATCCGGCTGCTCGTCAACGACCACCCCTGCGATCTGCGCTACGGCGAGCTGACGGCGCACGAGCGGGTGCTGGACTTCCGCACCGGAGTGCTGCACCGCACCGCCGAGTGGACCACCCCCGGCGGCCGGGCCGTGCGCATCAGCTCCAGCCGTCTGGTGTCCTTCACCCAGCGGGCGGTGGCCGCCGTCGTATACGAGGTGACCCCGCTGGACGGCCCGGCCACGGTGGCCGTGCAGTCCGAGCTGGTCGCCAACGAGCAGCTGCCGGACGCCGGGGGAGACCCGAGGGTGGCGGCGGCGATCGGGCGTCCGCTGCGGCCCGAGGAGGACTTCGCCCAGGACACCCGGCTGCGGCTGGTGCACCGCACCGAGCGCAGCGGCCAGCGCGTGGGGGCGGCGGCCGACCATCTGATCGAGGGCCCCGAGGGGACGGCCTGGTCGGCTCAGAGCGAGCCGGACGTCAGCAGACTCACCGTCACCGCGACGCTGCGGCCCGGGCAGCGGCTGCGGCTGGTGAAGTTCGTGGCCTACGGATGGTCCGCCCAGCGGTCGCTGCCCGCCGTCCACGACCAGGTGGACGGGGCCGTCGCGGCGGCGCGCAGCACGGGCTGGGACGGGCTGGCCGCCGAACAGCGGGAGTATCTGGACCGCTTCTGGTCCTGCGCGGACGTCGAGGTGGACGGCGACGCCCAGATCCAGCAGGCCGTCCGCTTCGCGCTGTTCCATGTGCTGCAGGCGGCGGCCCGCGGCGAGGAGCGGGCGATCCCCGCCAAGGGCCTGACCGGCACCGGATACGACGGCCACTCGTTCTGGGACGTCGAGTCCTTCGTCCTGCCGGTGCTCACCGCCACGGCGCCGCAGACGGTGGCCCCGGTGCTGCGCTGGCGGCACGCCACCCTGCCCGCGGCACGGGAGCGGGCCCGGCAGCTCGGACTCGCCGGGGCGGCCTTCCCCTGGCGGACCATCACCGGCCCGGAGTGCTCCGCCTACTGGCCGGCGGGCACGGCCGCCTTCCATGTGAACGCCGACATCGCCGACGCCGTCATCCGCTATGTGGCCGCTGCCGGAGACACGGAGTTCGAACGGGGTCCCGGGGTCGAGCTGCTTGTCGAGACCGCCCGGCTGTGGCGCTCGCTCGGCCACCACGACGCCGAAGGCGTGTTCCACATCGACGGCGTCACCGGACCCGACGAGTACAGCGCAGTCACCCGCGACAACCTGTACACCAATCTGATGGCCCGGCGGAACCTCATCGCCGCCGCGGAGGCGGCCGTCCGCCACCCGGAGCGGGCGGCGGAACTCGGCGTCGACGACGAGGAGAGCGCCGCCTGGCGGGACGCCGCCGCCCGCATCGCCGTGCCGTACAACGCCGCGCTCGGCGTGCACGAGCAGTCGGAGGGCTTCACCCGGCTCCAGCACTGGGACTTTGACGCCACGTCGCCCGAGCGCTATCCGCTGCTGCTGCACTTTCCGTACTTTGACCTGTACCGCAAGCAGGTGGTCAAACAGGCCGATCTGGTGCTCGCCATGCTGACCTGCCCGGATGCCTTCACGGCCGAGGAGAAGGCCCGCAACTTCGCCTACTACGAGCCGCTGACCGTGCGGGACTCCTCCCTCTCGGCCTGCTGCCAGGCCGTGCTGGCCGCCGAGACCGGGCATCTGCGGCTGGCCTACGCCTATCTGGGCGAGGCGGCGCTGATGGATCTGGAGAATCTGGAGCACAACACCCGCGACGGGCTGCATATGGCCTCCCTCGCGGGCACCTGGATCGCCCTGGTCATGGGGCTCGGCGGCCTGCGCCACCACGACGGCCCGGCCGACGGCGAACCCGACGGCGAACCCGACGGCGAGGCGGCCAGCGAGGCCGCCAGCGGATCCCGCGGCGCCGGCGGCGAGGACCCGTCGGCGGCCGGGGCTCGGCTCGGCTTCGCCCCCCGGCTGCCCGAGCCGCTGTCGCGGCTGGCCTTCACCGTCCTGGTGCGGGGCCGCCGGCTGCGGGTGGACATCCGTCGCTCTGCCGCCCGCTACACCCTGGCGGAGGGCGGCCCGCTGCGGCTGCTGCACCACGGCGAGCCGGTCACCGTCACCGCGTCCGAGCCGGTCGAGCTTGCGCTTCCGCCGTCCGCGGCGGCGGCGGAACCGGAACAGCCGCGGGGCCGTCGCCCGGCCGACCGGCGGCCGTCTGCGGTCGACACCTGACGGGGGCCGGATCATGCTGGGAGATGGAGCAGCACCTCAAGGCCGTCACCCGCATCACATCATGGAGGCGCGCGCGTATGGACTGGTGGGTCTGGGTCGTCGTCGTTCTGGCGGCGCTGCTGGTGTGCACCGTGGTCGCCGTCTGGGTACAGGCGCGCCGCCGCAGGGGCGGTGTGATCGCCCGGGGCAGGCCCCGGCGCGACGGCGGGCGGCGTGTGCGATGACGGAGCATCTGCTGGCCCGGGAGGTGGCCGCGAAACCGGTGGTCACTCTGGAGGGTGAGGATATCGGGCAGGTCAAGGACATCGTCTTTGACCCCGAGCGCGGCGAGGTGCGCTGCTTCACGCTCAGCGGCCGGGGACTGTTCGCGGGCCCGCTGAAACGCGCCCTGCTGTGGGAGAAGGTCCACGCCCTGGGCCCGGACGCCGTCATGGTCCGCGACGCGTCCGCGCTTGAGGGCGACGACAAGGCGGCCCGGGAGCAGCGCACGGAGCGGGGCGGGGCGAATGTGCTGGGCGCGCGGATGATGACGGAGAGCGGCACCGTGCTGGGGACGGTCACCGACGCCGTCCTGGCCGCGGGCACGACCCCGCGTGTCGTCGGATACGAGATCGAGGCGGCGGACCGGCAGCGGGTGCTGGCGCCCGTGGTCCGGCCGGTCGCGGTCTCCGGGGAACTGGTGATCGTGCCGGACGCGACGGCGGAGTTCAGCGCCGGGGACCTCGCCGGTCTCGCCGCCGCCGAGGCGGGGCTGCGGGACCGACTGGAACAGGAGAAGTGATGCTGTTCAGCCACATCCTCGGCTTCGCCGTGGTCAGCGTCACCACCGCGGAGACCGTCGGCTCCGTGACCGCGTGCGCCGTCGCCCCGTCCCCCGCGCGGGTGACCGCCCTGCGGCTGAAGACCCGCGGCCACGGCGGCCATGTGCTGCCCTGGGACGACATCCGGTCGATCGGAGCGGACGCCGTGACCGTCCGCGACCTCGACCTGATCGTCGCCGAGAAGGACATCGCGGCAGGCGACCCGATCGACAAGGTCCACGACCCGGTCGGCAAACCCGTGCTGACGGAGGCAGGGGAGCTCAAGGGCGCGGTCGCCGACGTCGACTTCGACGAGAGCGACGGCAGCATCCGGCGGCTCATCACGGACGACGAGGAGATCCCCGGCGAACGGCTGCTGGGCGCGGGGTCCTATGCCGTCGTCGTGTCCGCGCCCGGCTGACGCCGCCCGGCCGGCCGTATGCCTGCCCGGCCGGCCGGGCAGGCGTCGGCGGCGCTCGGGGCGGGCGTCAGTAGCGCTCGACCAGGGTCGTGCCGCCGTAGTTGGAGCCGGACCGGCCCAGCGTGGCGTCGAACGCCTGCTTGCGGTCGCCGTTCTCGTCATGCGCCTCGATGGCGTCGGAGACCGCCTCGCGCAGTGCCTTGTCGTCCCTGTCCATGCCGACGCCGTACGGCTCCTCGGTGAACGGGGTGCCGACGACCCGCAGTTCGCCGGGGCGCTGGGCCGCATACCCCATGAGGATGGCGTCGTCCGTGGTGACGGCGTCGACCTTCCCGTCCAGCAGCTGCTCTACGCACTCGGTGTACTTCGCGGTCTCCACGGTCTTGGTGTTGTACTCCGGGCTCTTGATCTCCTTGAGCGCGGTGGAGCCCTTCACCGAGCAGACCGTCTTGCCCACCAGCGAGTACGGACCGCTGATCGACCGGTCGTCCTTGCGCACCAGCAGATCGGCGCCGGCCATGTAGTACGGGCCCGCGAACCCGACGCGCTTCTTGCGCTCGTCGTTGATCGTGTAGGTGCCGACATAGAGGTCGACCTCGCCGTTCGTGATCGCGGCCTCCCGGTTGTTCGAGTCGACCGTCTTGAACTCGATCTTTTCAGGGGAGAAGCCGAGATCGGCGGCGATCATCTTGGCGATCTCGATGTCGAAGCCGGAGCGGTTGCCGTCGGCGTCCTCGTAGCCCAGGAACGGCTGGTCGTTCTTGGCGCCGACGACCAGCTTGCCGGCCGCCTGGGCCCGCTTCAGCACCGGCGAGTCGATCTCCACGTCCTTGGCCACCTTGTAGGTGGGCAGCCGCGGCCCGTCCTGCTTCGACATACCGCTGCCGGACGGCTTGGCGTCCGCGCCCTCCGAGCCGCCGCCGCACCCGCTCGCGGCCAGGGTGACGGCAATGGCGGCGATCGCGGCGGTCGCCGCGGACTTGCAGGACTTCATGGTGGGACATCCTTCATACGTGCGATCGCACGGTGGTGCGACGACCGTGGCGAAATGCCCGCTATAGGGCTGTTCGTTCCGCTCGCTTCATTGGTGAAGAGGACAGTAGGGACGCCGTCGAGCCGGCGTCAGCAGATCTGAGCGGAACTTGAGCATCACGGTCCGGCTACGGGCGGACATCTCCGCCGGGAGCGGGCGGCCTGTTGCGGACCGCGGTCCCGCGAGTAAAGATCGAATAAGGAGCACTGTGATGTCCCCGCCAGCAGGGCGTCCCGGCCGCCCGCCCGACGCCGCTGACCACGGTCGCGGGCCGGGCCGCGGGCCCCGGGCCGCCCTCCTCTCCGGCGGCGACCCGGCGTACGCGGCCCGGTTCGCCGTCCCGGCCCTGCCGTCGGCCTTCGTCCGCAGGCAGCGCCTCACCCGGCGGCTGACCGCGGGAGCGGCCGGACCGCTGGTGCTGATCACCGGCCCCGCGGGCGCGGGCAAGACCCTGCTCGCCGCCCACTGGGCGGCGTCGTCCGCCCCGCCCGCGCAGCCGGCCTGGCTGACGCTGGAGCCCGGGGACAACGCGCCGGGCGTGTTCTGGGCCGGCGTCCTCACCGCGCTGCGCGACCACGGGCCCGCCCGCCCCGACGCCGTGGGAAGCCCCGTACGCGCCGGGGAAGTGGACCCCTCCCTGCTGGCCCGGCTCGCCGCGCGGCTGAGCGGGCGCGCCGAACCGGTCGTGCTTGTGCTCGACGCGTACGACCACATCACCTCCCCGGAGGTGGCCGCCGGACTGCACCGGGTGCTGCGGCATGCCGCACCGGGGCTGCGGCTCGTCCTCACCAGCCGGAGCGAGCCGCTCCTGCCGCTCCACCGCTACCGGGCCGCGGGCGAGATCACCGAGATCCGCGGGGCGGACCTGGCCTTCACCCCGGACGAGACGGCCCGGCTGCTGCGCGGCCACGGCCTGTCCCTGCCGGCCGAGACCGCCGACGCGCTCACCGCACGAACCGAAGGCTGGGCCGCCGGGCTGCGGCTGAGCGCACTGGCCGCACGGGAGTCACCGGACCCGGCGGGCTTCCTCGCCGGCTTCGAGGCGGGGCACAGCACGATCGCCGACTATCTGCTCGCCGAGGTGCTCGAAGCACAGCCCGAGGCCGTCCAGGACCTGTTGCTGCGCACCAGCGTCCTGGACCGGACCTGCCCCGCCCTGGCCGACACGCTTACCGGACGCCGGGACGCCGAGGGGATACTCGCCGGCCTGGCGCGGGCGAACGCCCTGGTCGAGCCGATCGGCCATGGCTGGTACCGGCATCACGCGCTGTTCGCGGAGATCCTCCGCGTCCATCTGCGGGCCGGGCATCCTGGCCTGGACACCGAGCTGCACCGCCGTGCGGCGCGCTGGCTGGGCGACGCGGGGCGGACCGCCGAGGCGCTGCCCCACGCGGCGGCCGCGGACGACTGGGAGTGGGCCGCGTCCCGCTTCATCGACGACCTCGCCGTGGGCCGGCTCTTCACCGGCCTCGACGCCGACCGGCTGACCGGTCTGTTCTCCGCCATGCCGCCCGGCGTCCCGGGGCCCGCCGCAGGCCTGGTCCGCGCCGGATGCGCCCTGGCCCGCTATGACCTGCCCGCCGGTCTGGAGCAGCTGCGCGCCGTTTCCGCACAGCAGCCCGCGGCCGCGGCGCCGGCCCGGGCACTGCTCAGCCGGGCGCTCCTGTGGGCGCTGGCGGGACGGCTGACCGGATCGGCCGGGACGGCGCGGACCGCCGTGTACGAGGTGGAGCGGGCCGCGCTGCGACTCCCCGAGGACCTTCGGGTCCGCCGCCCCGAGCTGTTCGCCCTGCCGCTCGTCGCCCTCGGCTCCGCCCTGCTGTGGGAAGGCAGCCTCGACGCCGCCCGGCAGGCGCTGCTCGACGCGGGCGAGGCGATCGACGCGGCGGACGGAGCCGGTGCGCCCGGAGCACCCGATGTGGCCGGTGCGCCCGATGTGGCCATTGCGGCCGGGGGCGGTCCGGAGACGGTCCACCCCCGCTATGCGGCGCTCAGCGGGCTCGCCCTCGTCGATGTGCTGCGCGGCCTGCCGGGTCCGGCCCAGGCGTATGCGCGACGGGCGCTCGCCGTGGCCGAACAGGGCGGGCTCGCGCCCCGCGCCCGTAGCGGAGTCGCCCATCTCGCCCTGGCCGCCGTCGCCCTCGACCGCGCTGACACCGCCGCCGCCCGGGACGAGCTGGACCGCGCGGCGGAGTCGTCCGGCGCGCACCACGACCCGGTCGCGGCCTCGGCGGCGGCCCTCTGGCGCTCCCGGCTGCTGCTCGCCGAGGGCGACCCCCTCGCGGCGCTCGCCGCCCTCGACGGGGCCCGGCCGCTGGGGACCGCCCATCCGTCGCCCTGGGTCTTCGACCATGCCGCCGTGGTCCGTTCCGCGGCGCTGCTGGCCCTGGACGATCCGCACGCCGCGGTCGGGGCGCTGGGCGGAGTGTCGCCGGATGAACCGCTGGGCGCCGCCGCTTCGGCACGTGCCCGCCTGGCCGTCCAGGACGCCGAGGCGGCGCTCGCGCTCCTCGACGCGCTCCCTCAGGACGGCGGCCGGGGCACGGGCCCCGGCGTCCGTGTGCGGGTGCTGCTGGCCCGGGCGGAGACGCTGGACCGCCTCGGCGATCCCGCCGGTGCGGCCAGCGTCCTGGCCCAGGCGCTCGCGGCGGCCCGCCCCGACCGGCTGCGGCTTCCGTTCCGTGAGTCCGGGCCGTCCCTGCGGCTGCTGCTGCGGCGGCCGGACCTCGCACGCGCGCACGCGTGGCTCGGGCCGCCGCTCCTCGGAGGGCTCCCCGCGCCCCAGCGGGACGGCGACGCCCCGGCCCCCGTCCTGGAGCCGCTCAGCGAGCGGGAACGGCAGGTCCTGGAACGGGCGGCGCAGATGCTCTCCACTCAGGAGATCGCCGACGAGCTCCATCTGTCGGTGAACACCGTCAAGACCCACCTCAAGAGCGTCCACCGCAAACTCTCCGCACGCCGCAGGGGCGAGGCCGTACGGCGCGCCAGGGAACTCCGTCTGCTGTGACGGCCGCCGCCGTGCGCGCACGGGTCGCCGCGGGTCACCTCGGCAGGGTGATGCCGCGGGGGAGGGCGGGGGAGACGATGGCCGCAGCGGGGGACGCATGGACGGGAGAAGCGTGCGCACATGCGCTACGAGATCCGCATCGCCGGCGCCGTGTCGGAGGTCGTACGCCACGAGGCGTTCCCCGAACTGGCCAGCGTCGTCGTGCCGTCGCAGACGCTGCTGTTCGGTCAGGTGACCGATGACGCCCATCTGTACGGCCTGCTGAGCCGCTGCCAGGCGCTGGGACTGCGGGTCGTGGAACTCCGCCGGCTGCCCGAGTGAGGCATGCCGTGGTCGGGACACGGCGTGGGGCAAGGCATGGCGCGGGGTGATGCATGCCGCGGGGCGAGGCACGTCACGGGTGAGGCATGCCCGGGCCTCAAACCCGGACGGCGGGAGCATGCCGGCACGCTCCCGCCGCCCGGGCTCAATGCCCGGAAGTCAGCCCGCGAGGACCTTCGCCTTGGCCCGCTCGTACTCCTCGGCCGTGAGGTCGCCCTTGTCACGCAGCCCGGCCAGCTTCGCCAGCTCATCCGCGTGGCTCGTCCCCGCACCGCCCGGCGGCGCCTCGGCAGCCGCCTCCCTGACGTAGCTGCGGAACGCCTCCTGCTGGCGCCGGGCATGGCGCAGCTCGCGCTCGCCCATGTCGCGGCCGCGGGCGACCAGATAGACGAAGACGCCCAGGAAGGGAAGGAGGCATACGAAGACGGTCCAGCCCGTCTTGCCCCAGCCGCCCATGCTGTCGTCGCGGAAGATGTCGGCGATGACCCGGAACAGCAGCATCAGCCACAGGATCCACAGGAAGAACCACAGCATCGTCAGGAACACATTGAGGAGGGGAAAGTCGGTCATCGCGACCTCCTGCCGTAAGAGGGACGGCATCGCCCCGCGCGCTCAGGTTTCCTCGGGCTTGACCGTGCACAGGGCCCAGATGATGAACGCGTACAGCGCGATCACCACGATGGACCAGAGCGGGTAGTACGGGATGGTCAGGAAGTTGGCGATGATCAGCAGCCCGGCCAGTCCGACCCCCGCGGCGCGGGCCGCGACGGAGCCCGTGAAGAGCCCGAGGCTCACCAGGATGGCGAGGGCGCCGAGGATCAGATGGATCCAGCCCCAACCCGTCAGATCGAACTCGAAGACATAGTCCGGCGTGGTGATGAACACCTCGTCCTCGGCGATGGCCATGATGCCCCGGAAGAGGTCGAGCAGCCCGGCGATGAACAGCATCACGGCCGCGAAGGCCACCAGGCCCCTGGCAACCGTGGCGGATCCGCCCGAGCGTTGTGGAGTGGTGGTCGCCATGGCTCTTCCCTCCTGACGAACCGTGCAGCGGCTCGCTGCGGTACGTTCCCGAGCATGACGCCGCCGCGGGCCTGTGGCCTCACCCCCGGCGGGTGAGCCGTGCCCCGCCCCGCGGCGGACGGCAACGCGGGCCGCGGCCTTGACCGGCCGCGGCCCGCGTCTGCGCCGCTCGTCAGTGCGTCAGCGCGGTGTCACCGGCGCTCGACGAACGTCTTGCCGCTGTGCCCCTCGGCGGAGCACGACCTCTTCTCCGCGGGGGTCATCTTGCGGGTCTTGACGATCACCGCGTTGTTCTTGCCGTCCGTGCCGTTCTTCGCGGGGCCGGTGATGGCATCCCCGAAGAACCAGTAGTAGTGATCCCACTTGGGGCTGTCGTAGTGGGTCTGCCAGGTGCCGTACACCTTCTGCATCACCTGCGCGCGGGAGATCCAGCCCACCTCGCCCGGAGCGACGGTCATGCTCAGCGAGCTGCTCTCGGAGTGCGTGCTCGACCAGGTGTGGTTGTAGCTCGCCGTCACACTGAGGTCCACCAGCCCCGCGATATTGCCGCCGGCGGTGACCGACACCCCGAACGAGTCGGTGGAGCCCACCGTGTCGGTCCAGGTCATCGACTGGGTCGCGGGCGAAGTGCTGCAGTTGTAGAGGGAGTCGGACACCTGCCGGAACGAGCCGAGGTACGCCTCGCCCAGCTTCGGGTCGTTGAAGGTGCACTTGCCCAGGCCGGAACGGCAGTCCGCCATCAGCAGCTCCCGGGTCGGCCCGTCGTCGGCCGCCGCGGGGGAGGCCGTGGCGGCTATCACGCCGAATGCCGCCGCCGCGAGGGCGAGCATCCTGCCGCCGCGCCTCATGGGGTTCATCGTCATGCGGTACCTCTCGCACTGTGCTTGGGGGGTCGGCGAACTCCAGCCCCGAGTCCGGGACTTGAGCGTCCCGCGGGCTGGTTGAGTGATCGCCGCCTGGTCCCTGCGAGACTCGCTCACCAGCGGTCACAGCTACACCAAAGGCAGGTAAAGTTGTAGTTGATTCCGAAACCTGAAGGAGACCTTCCAGTTACCTGATAAGGCGTCAGAAAGGTTTCAGGAAACCGACGGAGTGGAGAGCTCCGCCCAGATGATCTTTCCGGCCGAGGTGTAGCGGGTGCCCCACCGCTCGGCGATCTGCGCCACCAGGAACAGCCCGCGCCCGCCCTCGTCCATCGTCGCGGCATACCGCAGATGCGGCGAGGTGCTGCTCCCGTCGGCGACCTCGCAGGTCAGTCCCTGATCGTGCAGCAGCCGGACCCGGATCGGCGCCACGCCGTAGCGGATCGCGTTGGTGAGCAGCTCGCTGAGGATCAGCTCCATGCTGAACGCCAGCTCGGCCAGCCCCCACTCCTCCAGCCTCTCCCCGACCGTGGCGCGCATCCCGGACACGGCGCTGGGGTCGCTCGGCACCTCCCACTGGGCGACCCGGTCCCGCCCCAGCACCCGGGTGCGGGCGATCAGCAGCGCCACATCGTCCTTGGGCCGCTCGGGCAGCAGGGCGGCCAGCACCGCACGGCAGCTCTCCTCCGGGGGCCGGTCGGGATGGGAAAGCGCCTGCCGCAGCAGCTCGATGCCGACGTCGATGTCGCGGCTGCGGTCCTCGATCAGACCGTCCGTATAGAACACCAGCTGGCTGCCCTCGGCCACCTGGAGCTCCGCCGCCTCGAACGGCATGCCGCCCAGGCCCAGCGGCGGCCCGGCCGGCAGCTCGGGGAACTCGACCCGGCCGTCCGGATGCACCAGCGCCGGCAGCGGATGCCCCGCCCGCGCCATGGTGCAGCGCGCCGCCACCGGGTCGTAGACCGCATACAGACAGGTCGCGCCGGTCATCGCCCGGCCCTCGTCGCCCGTCGCCTCGGCCTCGTCCTGGTCGATGCGGCCGACCAGGTCGTCAAGGCGTCCGAGCAGCTCGTCGGGCGGCAGATCCAGCGTCGAGAAGTTGTGCACGGCGGTACGCAGCCGCCCCATCGTCGCCGCGGCGTGCAGCCCGTGCCCGACCACATCGCCCACCACCAGGCCCACCCGGCTGCCGGGCAGCGGAATCACATCGAACCAGTCGCCGCCCACCCCGGACTGCGCGGGCATATACCGGTGCGCCGCCTCGACCGCGCTGCGCTCGGGCAGCGCCCGCGGCAGCAGGCTGCGCTGCAGGGTCACGGCCATGGCGTGCTCACGGGTGTAGCGGCGCGCGTTGTCGACGGAGACGGCGGCACGGGCGACCAGCTCCTCGGCCAGCGACAGATCCTCCTCCTCGAACGGCCCCGGCTTCTCCGAGCGCCAGAAGTTGGCCACTCCCAGCACCACCCCGCGCGCCTGGAGCGGCACCGTGATCAGCGAGTGGATGCCGTACTCGACGATCGCCTCGGCCCGCTCGGGGTCCTGGGCCTGCCAGCCCGCCGCCTTGGACAGCTCGGGGACCACCTCCGCCTGACCGCTGCCCAGCCCGCGCGCCTGCGGAGTGGAGGCCACAAACTCGATCAGCCTGCCGCGCGGGTACAGCGGATGGTCCTCCCGGATGCCGCACACGGCGGTGCGGCGCATGCCCGCCCCCACGCCGGGCTCCTCGCCCCGCAGCACGGGGTCGGCGAGATCGACGGTGACGAAGTCCGCGAAGCCGGGGACGGCGACCTCCGCCAGCTCTTCCGCCGTCCGGGTGACATCGAGCGTGGTGCCGATGCCGACCCCGGCGTCGTACAGCAGTTTGAGGCGCTTGCGGGCGACCTCCGCACGTCCGGCGAGCGCCTGAAGCTCCGTGGAGTCGCGGATGGTCGCCACCGTGCCCAGCGGCCCGCCGGGGCCGTCGGTGGTCCGCTGGTTCACCGCCAGCAGCCGGTCCCCGGCCAGCCGCACCTCATCGGAGACCGCGCGCCCGGAGGCGAGCAGCTCCGCCATCGAGGGGTCGAGCCCCGGCAGATCCGCGATCCGGCGTCCCTCGGCGTCAGGGCGCAGCTCCAGCAGCCGCCTGGCCTCGTCGTTCGCCAGCAGCAGCCGCCCGTCGCCGCCGACGATGAGCACCCCTTCCCGCACCGCGTGGAGCACCGCGTCATGGTGCTCGTACATCCGGGTCATCTCCTCAGGACCCAGACCGTGCGTCTGCCGCCTGAGCCGTCTGGTCGCCAGCGCCGTGCCGGTCATCGCCACCGCAAGACCCGCGGCCCCGGCGCCGAGGATCAGCGGAAGCTGGTCATAGACCTCCCCGGTCACGTTCTCGACCTTCAGCCCGGCGGACACCAGCGCCACGACCGTGCCGTTCGGAGCCGTCACCGGCACCACGGCCTGGACCTCCTGGCCCAGCGGCCCGTCCACGCTCTCGACCAGCACCTCGCCCTGGAGAGACGGCTCGATGGTGCCGACGAAGCGCTGCCCGATCCGCTCCGGCAGCGGATGCGAGTAGCGGATGCCCTCGGTGTTCATCACCACGATGAAGTCGACGCCCGCCGCCCGGCGGGCCTCCTCCGCGAGCGGCTGGAGGACCTCGGAGGGGTCGGGCAGATTCAGCGTCTCGATCAGCCCGGGAGAGTGCGCGAAGGTCTCCGCGACGGCCACGGACCGGTTCTTCGCCTCCGTGTCGGCGTCCGCGCGGCTCTGCAGAAAGAGCGCCAGGATCGCACCCACGACCAGCAGGACCACGACCGCCACTTGGAGGACGAAGACCTGCCCGGCGACAGTCCGGGGGCGCGCGCCGAAAAGTGACCGGGCCGACACGCCCCGGAGTCGGTCGAAGCGGCTGATCACATCGTCATTTGTAGCACCGGCCGGGGTCGCGGGCCACGGGCTTGCCCGATCTTCCCGGCCCGAGAGCTCCGAATACTTCCGGCCATCCGGGTGACCGCGGCGACCCGGCAGCCCCGTCACGGCGGCCCGCGCGTGCGCCGGGTCTACGGTCGACGCTGCGCCGGACCCGCCGCAAGGCCGTACGGCGAGGCCACGACCGGCCGGAGAATCACGGCGCGGGGAGGTGAAGGGTGGGTCGCACGACGGGAGGGAAACGGCCGGCCGGCGAACGTGACGCCGGTGCGGCGCCCACGGCGGGCGAACATTCCCGGCCACGGCGCGCCCGGCCGCACACCGCACGGCGGCGGCTGCGCATCCTCACCGTGCTGCCCCTGCTGGCCGCGCTGCTCAGCTCCTGCGGCGGCGAGGAAACCGGCCCGCCGACCCTGAACTGGTACAACTTCCCCGACGACTCCGGGGCGCTGCAGAGCGCGGCGGACAACTGCACCCGCGCGTCCGGGGGCCGCTACCGCATCAGCTACCACAAGCTGCCGCGCACCGCCGACGGCCAGCGCCAGCAGCTCGTACGGCGGCTGGCCGCCGAGGACGACTCCATCGACATCATGGGCCTGGACGTGACCTGGGCCCCGGAGTTCGCCGAGGCCGGATGGATCCTGCCGTGGACCGGCGAGCACCGCGCCCGGGCCATGGACGGCACCCTCGCGGTCCCCCTGCAGACCGGCACCTGGAAGGACCGGCTGTACGCCGTCCCGTACAACACCAACACCCAGCTGCTGTGGTACCGCAGCGACCTGGTGCCCGAACCCCCGCGCACCTGGTCCGGGATGCTGGACATCGCCCGCGAGCTGGCCGCCGAGGGCAGACCGCACTATGTGGAGATCCAAGGCGCCCAGTACGAGGGGCTCACGGTCTGGTTCAACACCCTCGTCGCCAGCGCCGGCGGGTCCGTCCTCAACGCCGACGCCACCGCGCCCTCCCTCGGGCCGCCCGCCGTGAAGGCCGCCGCCATCATGCGCGAGCTGGCCCTCTCGCCCGCCGCCGACCCCTCCCTCCCCAATCAGATGGAGGACCAGAACCGGCTGGCGATGGAGGCCGGCACAGCCGCCTTTGAACTCAACTATCCCTTCGTCTATCCCTCGATGCAGGCCAACAACCCGGAGCTGTTCCAGCACTTCCGCTGGGCCCCCTACCCGCGCGTGGACGCCGGCCGCCCCGCCAGACCCACCATCGGCGGCATCGACCTGGCGATCGGCGCCTACTCCCGCTACCCCGACCTGGCCTTCGAGGCGGCGCTGTGCCTGCGGAACCGGGAAAACCAGATCACCGCCGCCGTCCGGGGCGGACTTCCGCCCACGCTGGAAGCGCTCTACCACGACAAGGAATTCATCGAGAGCTACCCCTTCGCCGACGCCATCCTCCAGGCCCTGGAGAACGCCAGCGTCCGCCCGCAGACCCCGGCGTACCAGAACGTGTCCATCGTCATCGCCCATGCGCTCTCCCCGCCCTCCGCCATCGACCCGCGATCCACCGTCGACGAGATCTCCGCCCAGATCGAGGACGCCCTGGAGTCGAAGGGGCTGATCCCATGAACCCACCGACCCTCGACGCCCGGCAGGCCGGCGAGACGGCCGCCGTCACCGCGGGCAGGCTCTCCGAGGGAGCACGCCAGGAGCGACGCCTCGCCTGGCTGCTGTGCGCGCCCGCCGTCCTGGTCATGGCCGCCGTCACCGCCTACCCCATCGGCTATGCGGTCTACCTCTCCCTGCAGCGCCACGATCTGCGCTTCCCCGACCAGGCGGAGTTCGTGGGCCTGAGCAACTACGTCGCGGTCCTGTCCTCCCCGTTCTGGTGGGAGGCCTTCTGGGTGACGCTGTTCATCACCGCCGTGTCCGTCGCCGTGGAACTCGTCCTCGGCCTGGCGCTCGCCATGGTGATGCACCGCACCCTCTTCGGCCGCGGCGCCGTGCGCACCGCCATCCTCATCCCGTACGGCATCGTCACCGTCGTCGCCGCCTTCTCCTGGCAGTACGCCTGGACGCCCGGCACCGGCTATCTCGCCGCCCTCCTCCCGCAGGGCGAGGCCCCGCTGACGGAGCAGTGGCCGGCCCTCGGGCTGATCATCCTCGCCGAGGTCTGGAAGACCACCCCCTTCATGGCGCTGCTGCTGCTCGCCGGCCTCGCCCTGGTCCCCGAGGAGACGCTGCGCGCCGCCATGGTCGACGGAGCCGGCGGCTGGCAGCGCTTCATCAAGGTCACCCTGCCGCTGATGAAACCGGCGATCCTGGTGGCGCTGCTCTTCCGCACCCTGGACGCCTTCCGCGTGTTCGACAGCATCTTCGTGCTCACCGGGGGCGCGCACGGCACCGGCTCGCTGTCGATCCTGGGCTACGACAACCTGTTCACCGCGCTCAACCTCGGCATCGGCTCGGCGGTGTCGGTGCTGATCTTCCTGTGCGTCGCGGTGCTCGCCTTCGTCTTCGTCAGACTCTTCGGGGCGGCCGCCCCCGGATCGCAGCAAGGGGGACGCTGATGCCCGGTGCACAGAGGCGGCGCATCGCCGGGTGGACCGCCGCCAATATCGTGGTCGTCGCCTACGCGCTGTTCCCCGTCTGGTGGATCGCGGCGCTGTCCTTCAAGGACCCCTCCACCCTGACCGACGGCAACTTCATCCCTGCCAAGTGGACCTGGGAGAACTACCGCGGAATCTTCGCGACCTCCGAGTTCACCCGGGCGCTGGTCAACTCCATCGGCATCGCGCTCATCGCCACCGCCATCGCCGTGCTGCTCGGCATCATGGCCGCCTACGCCGTGGCCCGGCTGAGCTTTCCCGGCAAACGGCTGCTGATCGGCATCTCGCTGCTCATCGCGATGTTCCCGCCGATCTCGCTGGTCTCCCCGCTGTTCGACATCGAGCGGATCCTCGGGATCTTCGACACCTGGCCCGGGCTGATCATCCCCTATATGACCTTCTCGCTGCCGCTGGCGATCTACACGCTGTCGGCGTTCTTCCGGGAGATCCCCTGGGACCTGGAGAAGGCCGCCAAGGTCGACGGCGCCACCCCCGCCCAGGCGTTCCGCCTGGTCATCGCGCCGCTGGCCGCGCCCGGTGTGTTCACCACCGCGATCCTGGTCTTCATCTTCTGCTGGAACGACTTCCTCTTCGCGATCTCCCTGACCTCCACGGAGGCCGCGCGCACGGTCCCGGCGGCGATCGCGTTCTTCACCGGAAGCAGCCAGTTCCAGCAGCCCACCGGCTCGATCGCCGCCGCCGCGGTGGTGATCACCGTGCCGATCGTGATTTTCGTTCTGCTGTTCCAGCGGCGCATCGTCGCCGGACTGACGTCCGGCGCCGTCAAAGGCTGACCCGCGCACTGGCCCCACGCTTTCAAGGAGCACCGACCGTGGCCGAGATCGTTCTCGAGGGCATCACCAAGAGGTACCCCGACGGCGCGCTGGCCGTGCGGGACGTCAACCTCACGGTGGCGGACGGCGAGTTCGTCATCCTGGTCGGCCCCTCCGGCTGCGGCAAGTCCACCACCCTGAATATGATCGCCGGCCTGGAGGACATCACCGCCGGCACGCTCCGCATCGGCGACCAGGTCGTCAACGACAAAGCGCCCAAGGACCGCGACATCGCCATGGTCTTCCAGAGCTATGCGCTCTATCCGCATATGAGCGTGCGGGAGAACATGGGCTTCGCGCTGCGGCTCGCCAAGACCGACAAGGCCGTGATCAAGGAGAAGGTGGAGGAGGCCGCCCGCATCCTCGACCTCACCGAACACCTCGACCGCAAGCCGGCCAACCTCTCCGGCGGCCAGCGGCAGCGCGTCGCCATGGGACGCGCCATCGTACGCAGCCCCAAGGCGTTCCTCATGGACGAGCCGCTGTCCAACCTCGACGCCAAGCTGCGGGTGCAGATGCGCACCCAGATCTCCCGCCTCCAGCAGCGGCTGGGCACCACCACCGTGTATGTGACCCACGACCAGACCGAGGCCATGACGCTGGGCGACCGGGTCGTCGTGATGCGCGGCGGCGTCGTCCAGCAGGTCGGCACCCCACAGCACCTCTACGACGAGCCGCGCAACCTCTTCGTCGCCGGGTTCATCGGTTCGCCCGCCATGAACTTCCTCCACGCCGCCCTGGAGGAGAACACCCTGCGCACGGCGATCGGCGCGCTCCCGCTCACCCCCGAGGTCCGCCGGACCCTGGAGCGGCAGAACGCGCCGCGCGACCTCATCGTGGGCCTGCGGCCCGAGGTGTTCGAGGACGCCGCGCTGGTCGGCCCCGGAAGGGAAGGGCTCCGCTTCACCGCCACGGTGGAGGTGCTGGAGTCGCTGGGCTCCGATGTGTACGCCCACTTCACCGAGGAGGGCTGGGAGCCGGCGTCCAGCGCGGAACTCGACGAACTGGCCGCGGACTCGGGCGCGAGCGAAGCCGGCGCCGGCCACCAGATCGTCACCCGGCTGTCCACCGGCACCCGCATCCGGGAGGGAAGCGCGGCGGAGCTGTACGTGGACGTGTCGGGGATGCACGTCTTCAACCCGCAGACGGGCGTCAACCTCACCCGCCGCGAGAACAGCGGCGGGTGAGCCCGGGCCCCCATGCTCCATGGGGAGCGCCGCGGCCGGCTGTCGGGCGTGTGCGGGCATGCGTGGCGGATCGCACCCACGCGGCGGAGCCGCATAGCGATACAGCCTCGCGCCCCTTGGGGACGCTGCCGCGCTGCGGGCGGAGCCCGGCGTATCCCCCTCCCCAGCGGGAGGGCCGGGGGCGGAGCCCCGTTTCAGGCCGGGGCCCCACGCCCCGGGCGCAGGGGGAGGGCGGGGAAGGGGGAGCAGACCCCCGGCCGCCTACGGGCACCGGTAGACGAAGGCCACCGCCGCGCTTCGCCGCTCCGGCGACTCGATCCGCAGCTCTGCCTCCGCCCGGAAGTCCCCCGTGCCCTCGAACGACCACAGCAGACGCAGCCGCGTCTCCCGCTGCCCCCGCGCCAGCCGCTCACTCAGCTCGCCGGACGCCGTGCCGTCGTTGCGCACCCAGCGGTACGTCAGGGTTCCGGGACGCCCGTTGGTGGTGACCAGCGCCGTGACATCGGCGGTGCCGTCGCACGGCGGGCCCGGCTGGTCGGTGCGGACGGACACGTTCTCGACGGCGAGCGGCGCCCCGTACCGCTGCCAGGCCAGGTAGCCGAGTACGGCGAGCAGGACGACCAGCGCCAGGGTGTAGCGCCGCAGGGCCGTGGCGAGACGGGAAGGGCGCGGTCGCCCGGGAGGCGGCGCGGCCTCGCCGCGCCAGAGGACGGCGGTGACGTCCCGGTCGCCGCCTCGCGGGCGGACCGCGGCGGTGACGCCGGGGCCGAAGCGGAGCACCGAGCCCTCGACGCGGTCGGGCTGTACGGCGGGCCGCTCGACCCAGTGGCTGGCGAGCACGGTGGCGCTGTAGCTGTGCTCGACTCCGTCGGCCGCGGGCTGCTCCCGCTCCGGCTGCTCACCCTCGGGCCGGCCGCTCTCTGGCCGTCCGCTGTCGGGCTCTCCGCTCTCCGGTTCGGGAGGTTTCATGAAGGCGGCGCGGGGGTCCTTCATCCGACCGGGCACCGCCTGGCCTGGAGCTGCTGCACGGACGAGCCGTTGGCCGCGGCGGGCTCGGTGCGGGCGGCGACGCTCCAGTAGCAGCCCTTGCCCCGGAAGGTGTGGGTCAGTGTCAGCGTGTACGAAGTGCCCCCGCTGCGTTCGAACGCCTGGGCGGGCCCGTCGGCGGCGCCCGCATCGCCTTTGGCGAACGCCGTGGCCCAGTCCACGGTGATCGTCACGGGGCCGGCGCCCCGGGTGCGGACCTCGACCGTCGCGGTGGCGGTGGCCGTGTCCCCGTGCCGCCGCAGCGAGGTGACGGACACGGAGGTGACGGTCACGGCCGGCGGGTCCGGACTCTCCGGCGGGTCCGGGCTTTCCGGCGGGTCCGGGCTTTCCGGCGGGTCAGGACTCTCGGGGGGATCCGGGGAGACCGGCGGGTCAGGGCTGGCCGGGGGCGTGGGCGTCGTGGGCGGGCCCGGCGGGACCGGGGGAGTGAGGGAAGGCGCGGGCGTCGGAGGCGGGGCCGGGGTGAGCGAGGCGGCCGGGGAGGGGGTCGGGGAGTGCGCCGGGGCCGTGCTCGCCGGGGGAGAGCCGGACGGCCCCTCGCCCGGCGGCGTCGCCGCCGGCTCCCCGTGCGGCGACGCGCTGGTCGTCGCGACGGCCCGGACGGCCGCGTCCTGCGGCGCATCGCCCGCGGCCCGCGCGGCGATGGACAGCACCACGCCCAGCACGAGCGCGAGCGCGGCGGCGAGCAGGCCCTGTTTGCCCGGCCACAGCACACGCAGACCGTGCCCCTGCCCCAGCGACGTGGAGGCCAGGGCCGTGGCCCCGGCGGGCGGCGCGCCCGCCGAGGGGAACAGCAGCGGCAACAGCGCGGCGAGCGCGGCCAGTTTGCGCTGCCCTCGCTCCTCCCAGTCCGGGCCGTAGGCCGCGCAGGCCACCTCCTCCAGCTCGGCCACGAACGCCTCGGCGTTCTCCGGGCGCTCGTCCGGGGCCTTGGCCAGCCCCCGCCGGATCAGCGGACGCACCTCCTCCGGCGCGTCCTCCTCGGGGACGGGCGCGCTGGTGTGCGCGAGCGCCAACTCGGCGAAATTCTCGCCCGCGAACGGCTTGCGGCCCGTCACACACTCGAAGAACGTCGCCGTCGCGGCGTAGACGTCGGCGGCCGGCGAGGCGGGCTCGCCGCTCCACTGCTCGGGCGCCATATACGCGGGCGTGCCGGCGACGCCGGGAGTCGTGCCGCGCCCTGCCGCGATGCCGAAGTCGACGAGCTTGGACGAGCCGTCCGCGGAGACCAGCACGTTCTCCGGCTTGTAGTCGCGGTGCACGACACCCGTGCGGTGCGCCGCGGCGAGCCCCAGCAGCGAGCCCTTCAGGACGGCGAGGGCCGCCTCCGGCCCGGTGCTCCCCTCACGGGCCAGCAGCGCACGCAGCGCCACCCCGTCGACCAGCTCCATGACGATGGCCGCGCCGTCCGGGGCCTCGACATACTCGTACAGACGCACCACATACGGCGAGTCGAGCCCGCCGAGCAGCCGGGCCTCGGCCCGGAACTCCTGGAGGAACGCCTCGTCGCGCCGCATCCGCTCATTGAGGTACTTGACGGCCACGGGGGTGCCGGTGGCCTCGTGGACGGCGAGCACGACGCGCCCGCTGCCGCCGGAGCCGAGCTCCCGGGTCTCGCTGTAACCCGGGACCGACCATGCGCTCATAGCGTGTTTCTCCCCCCTGGGGACCGTGAGGCGGCTGCGAGGGATCCGCTGTCGCCACCACAGACACATTTCCGCCACACAGCGGTTCCCGTCAACGGCGACCGGGCTATGCGCAGTCCGCCGTCCGGAAGCCGGTGATCAGGCGGTGCAGCAGCTCCGCGGCCGCGCGGCCGAAGGCCGGGTCGTTGAGGTGGGTGTCGTACTCGGCCAGTTCCACCGCGCTGCCGCGCAGTCCGCCGCGTACCGCCGCGAACAGGGCCTCGTCCGCCCGCGGGTCGTGGAACGGGCCGCCCGGCGCGCCGAGGGTGGACAGGCCGCGCAGCGGCAGGCACACAACGGCGGGCCCGGCGGCCTCCCGCAGCTTCGCGGCGATGCGGACGCCGAGCTCCGCGCACTCGGCGGCAGTCGTGCGGACGACCGAGATGGAGGGGTTGTGCACCCGCACACCGCGGGGGCGGAATCGCCGCGGCACGGTGTCGAGCGGGCCGAACTTCACCATGTCCAGCGCCCCCAGGCTCACCACCTGCGGAACGCCGCTGCGTCCCGCCGCGCGGAGCCGGTCGGGGCCGGCCGTCAGGATGCCGCCCGCCAGGTCGTCGGCCAGTTCGCAGAGGGTGAGGTCCAGCACGCCCGCGAACAGCCCCTGTCCGGCGAGGAACTCCAGGGTGCGCCCGCCCGTGCCGCTGGCGTGGAACACCAGCACCTCGTAGCCCAGCTCGGTGAGCCGCTCGCGTGCGGCGTCGACGCCGGGCGTGGTCACGCCCGCCATGCTGGCCGCGACCAGCGGTCTGCCGCCCGCGCCGAGTTCGGCCGGAACGAGGGCGCGGGAGGCCGCGGCGAAGCCCCTGGCCATCCCCGCGGCGGCGTCCGCCGCGTTCGCCAGGATCGGCGCGGACACGCTGTTGATCCCGGCGATGTCGACGACGCTGTACATCATCGCGATGTCCGCGGAGCCGACATAGGGTGACACATCGCCCGCGGCCATCGACGAGACCATCAGCTTCGGCACGCCCAGCGGCAGTCCGCGCATCGCACGGGTGGCGATCGACGTGCCTCCGCTGCCGCCGACGGCCAGCACCGCGTGCAGCCGGCCCTCCCCGTACAGCCGCTTCAGCGTCTCGGCCGCGCCGTCGGCCATCGCCGTGACCGCCGCGCCGCGGTCGCCCTCCGCGCGCAGCGCGCCGAGGTCCGCGCCGGCCGCCCGGGCCACCTCCTCGCGTGGGATGTCGGGCGGCGTGCGCGGCGTGCCCATCACCCCCGCGTCGACCACGATCACCTCGACCCCGGCGCGCAGCAGCTGCTCGCGCAGCCAGCCGTACTCCGTCCCCTTGGTGTCCAGCGTCCCCACCAGCACAACGGTCGCCATGGTCAGCAATCTTGATGAGAATCGACAAAACGACAAGTGGTTCGTTGAAAACTTGATAAGAACGTCTGCAGCCCCGGTCAACCTACAGCTCGGCCGAGGGCATCCGCGACGGACTCCCCGGCGAGCCGCCGGGCGACCGGCCGGAACCGGATGGGCCGACCGGCCCCACGGCGGGGACTGAACGCCTCAAGACGGCGACGCGGCAGCCGGGCGAGCGTGAGATGACGGCATGGAGGCGAACATGACACGCACGCTGGAGTGGAAGGCAGGCGTCTACCTGTCCGAGGAGGACGGTACGACGAAGGCCAAGGCCGTGCTCGACACAGGCGTCACCCGGCTCACTGGCCGCGGGGTCGCCCGCTGCAACCCCCAGGACGTCGATGTGCCGGAAATCGGCGACGAGCTCGCGGCGAGCCGCGCGATGAGCGATCTGGCGGACCAGCTCATGCGGCTGGCCGACCGCGGCCTGGAGGCGGTGGGGGCCGGGGAGGGCGAGCAGACGGCCGCGGACGCCGCGCAGCCGAAGCCGGGCGTCTCCGGCTACGGCTGGCCCGATGTCACGGAATAGGGCCGGCCGGCGTGGGACACGGGAGCCTCCTGACGGCGGCGCGGTCAGTCGTGCGCCACGACGGCCACGGGCGCGACGCAGTGATGGATCACGGCATGGGCGACATGGCCGATGTGGGCGCCGAGCGGGGAGGAGCGGATGCGGCGGCCGACGATGACGAGGTCGGCGTTGTCCGCCGCGTACACCAGCTCACGGGCGGGCGGGCCGATGACGGGGCGTTCGGTGATCCGCACCGAGGGGAACTTGATCCGCCACGGGGCCAGCATGTCGCTCAGCGACTGGGCGACGGTCCCGCCGACCTCCAGCTGGATGCCGGGGTCGAGCACGGGCGCGTAGCTGAAGACCGGCGGCAGCGTCCAGGCATGCACGACGCGCAGGGTGCAGCCCCGGCGCGCCGCCTCCTCGAAGGCGAAGGCCAGCAGCGGCTCGCAGGACTGGTGGATGTCCACGCCCAGGAGCACTTCGCCGTACGGCCCCGAGCCGCCACGGCCCGCACCGCCCGCCCGCGTGTCGTCGGCCCGCACCAGCACGACCGGCCGCTCCGTGGCGCCGACCGTGGCCAGGCCGACCGAGCCGACGAGAAAGCCCAGCACCGCGCCCAGGCCGCGGGAGCCGAGGACCAGCAGGTCCGCGTCCAGCGCGTCGACGGCGAGGGCCGCCGCCGGCCTGCCGGACAGCCGACGGGTGCTGATCTCCAGCCCCGGGTGGCGTCGCCGCAGCTCCTGTGCCGCCTCCGCGAGGATGCCGTCGGCCCAGCCGCGCACCACGTCGGGCCGCACCATCGGGGCGGCGGAACCGGCTGCGACCTCCTCGGCGTGCACAAGACGCAGCGCGGCCTGCCGCAGCAGAGCCTCCTCTGCGGCCCATTCGGCCGCGGCGAGACTCTCCGGCGAGCCGTCCAGACCGGCGACCACATGCTGTGCCATGGCACGGACCTCCTTCCGGCCGCCCATACGGCCGCACCCTCAGCGTCGCCGCCGCACGGGCGGGACAGCAGGGGCCGACAGTCCCGCCGCGGGACCGAACAGCCCCTCTCCGGACCTCCGGCCCCCGCGGCGGCCCCGGTCACGGCTGGGACGGCGGCTGCGACTGGTCGGGCCGCGGTTTGTCGGGCGTTGAGGCCCTCGGAGGGGCACGGTTGCCTGCGGTGAGACGGCCGCGCACCTCGTCGGTGAGCGCGGTCAGCCGGGGGGAGAAGCCGGGCGCCGGGGCCTCAGGGCCGCGGATGCGCCGTGCGGCGGGCGGCAGGGCGGCGAGGTCGGCCTCGAAGCGGGCGCGGGCGCCGGCGAGCGTGTCGGCGGGACCGGTTCTGTGCCCGCCCCGCATCACCGTGCGCAGCAGCGGTTCGGCGTCCTCGCCGGCCGGCTCGTCGTACAGCCCGATCACATCGGCGCATCCGGGGCGGCGGAAGACCTGCTTGCGGCCCGGTGCGGTCACCTTCGCCGACGAGAGCTTCATGACCGGTCGGCCGTCGTACGCGACGAGCTTGTACGCCGCGTCGAGATAGGGGGCGTCGGCGGCGACGCCCACGCGGGTGCCGACGGCGTAGACGTCGACCGGCGCGCCCGCCCGCACCAGGGCGTCCACGCCGTACTCGTCCAGTCCGCCGCTCACGATGATCCGCACATCGCCGAGCCCGGCGTCGTCGAGGATGCTCCGCGCCCGGCGGGCCAGCGCCTCCAGATCGCCGCTGTCCAGCCGGACGGCGCAGCCCGGCCCGCGCCGCAGCTCTGCGAGGACCCGGGCCGCCACGGCGACGCCCGCCTCGGTGTCGTAGGTGTCGACGAGGAAGGTGACCGGCCCCGGGTGGGCGCGGGCGAACGCCCGGAACGCCTCCTCCTCCCCGGGGAACGCCTCGACGTAGGAGTGGGCCATCGTGCCGGAGGCTGGGATGCCCAGCCGCACGGCGGCCGCCACGTTGCTGGTGCCCGCGAAGCCGGCCAGCGCGGACAGCCGGGCCGCCTGCAGCCCCGCCTGCGTGCCGTGCGTGCGCCGCAGCGAGAAGTCGACAAGCGGCTTGCCCGCGGCCGCCAGCACACAGCGCGCCGCCTTGGAGGCGACGGCGGTCTGATGGCACACCTGGTTGAGCAGATACGTCTCGACGAGCTGGGCCTGCGGCAGCGGTGCGGTGACCTCCAGCAGCGGCTCGTCGGCGAAGACGAGCCGCCCTTCCGGAACCGCGCGCACCTCCCCGTCGAACTCCAGGCCGAGCAGCGGCTCCACATCCCTGGCGGGCCGCCCCAGGGCCTCGGCGAAGTCCCTCACCTCCCGCGGGCCGACCCGGAAGCCGGAGAGATAGTCCAGGACGGGCTCCAGCCCGGCGGCCACCAGAAAGCCCCGGCCGGCCGGCAGATCCCGGACGAACAGGCTGAATGTGGCGTCCTGCCGCATGTCCTCGCGCACATAGGACAGCGCCATGGTCACTTCGTACAGATCGGTGACGGTGACGTCGGACATCGTGCGCTCGCCGGTCCCTTCCGGGCACATACGGATCACACCCTGTCTGTGTCGCCCTGCTGCTCCCCGTGCACGGTGAAGGTCACCTCGGGCGGCGTCTCCAGGGTGTTCGCAACCGTGCAGTGCGCGGCCACGGCCTCAAGGGCCTTGACGCGGGAAGGCGGCACCTGCGGAGCGTCCACCCGGACGGCGACCGAGGCGACGCGGGCCGGGCGGTCCCCGGCCATCGTGTAGTCGGCGCGCACCCGGAGCCCGTCCCGGCTGAGGCCGTGCCGGTCGAGGAACCGGCCCGCATAGTGCGCGGTGCACGAGGCGAGCGCGGCCGCGAACAGCTCGACCGGGGAAGGGGCGGTGTCGGCCCCGCCGTCCGCGACCGGCTGATCGACCGTCACCACATGGCCGCGGACGCTCACCTCATAGGCGTCGCCGCAGATCGGGACGGCCTCGGCCCGGCCGGGCGGCCCCGGTGCGGGCGGCTCGACGGCCGCGGCGTGGAAGAGCAGCAGCCCGGCGATGCGGCGCGCCTCCTCAGGCGTCAGGGAGGCCCACACCTCACCGTGGTCATAGGGCTCCCAGGCGGTGTCCAGCACCACGCGCCCCATTCCGGGCGGCAGCGGCTCATGGCCGAAGCGCGAAACGCTGATGGTGCGGCCGCACCGGGTGTGCACCCGGCTGCCGTTCCCGGTCTGATCGTCCTGGGCCACGGCTCTCATCCTCCCGGTCCGCCCGGTCCGCCAGACTTCGAGCCTGCGGGCCGGACCGCGCGCGGAACAGGGCCGGGCGGGGGCCTTTCCGGACCGGTCGGCCCTGGCGCGGCCGGCGGCCGGGTGCTTTCCTGGAGATGACGGAAAGGGCCCACGAGAGGGCGCGGAGAAGCGGCTTTCCGCCGCGCACCGCGCAATCAGGATCCGCGAGAAGCGGATGGGCCCTTTCCGCCTGCCGGGGCCCGCGGAGGCTGTTCGCCCGCCCCGCCCCGCCGCCCATGTCAGGCACCGCTGCTGCGAGCACGAGAGGCAGTGAGAACGATGGTCCAGCCGCTTGTCGTGGGGGTCGACGGATCCGGGCCCAGCCTTGAGGCGCTGGACTGGGCGGTGGACGAGGCCGTCCTGCACCGGGTGCCGCTGCATATCGTCCACGCGTCGAGCCGGGAGCGGTTCGAGGGACGCCGGCCTGCGTTCGACGTCCGGCGCGACGCCGGACGGACCCTGACCGAGAACATCGCCGCCGTGGCGCTCGAACGCGCCAGAAGGCGCGCGGCGGACATCGCGGACGCCGCGGACGCCGCGGACGCCGCGGATGCCCCGGACACCGAAGTGACCAGCGAAATCGCGAAGGAGGACGCGGCGCACGCGCTGATCGGGCGCAGCCGTGACGCCTTCGCCGTGGCGGTCGGCAGCCGCGGCCGGGGTGCGCTGGCGGGGCTGCTGCTGGGCTCCACCGGCCTCTCCGTCGCCGCGCACGCGGAAAGCCCCGTCTTCGTCGTCCGCGGCGAACCGCCCCGCGGCCCCGGCCAGACCGGCGACGGTGTGGTGACCGTCGGCGTCGGCGACCCCGAAGAGGCGGCCGCGGCCCTCGATTTCGCGCTGCGCGAGGCGGAGGTGCGCGGCACGGCCGTACGCGCGGTGCACGCCTGGCAGACCCCCTCCCTGGACCTGTCCGACCATCCGGAGTTCGCGGACGCCGAAACCGGCAGTCGGCGCGGCATGGAGGAGACCAGGCTGGAGGACGCGCTGGCCGCGGCCGGCCGCCGGCGCCCCGGCGTGGTGGTGGAGCGCGGCACCGTCGAGGGCCATGCGCGCGACGCCCTGCTGCGGGCCTCGGCGGGCGCCGGACTGCTCGTCGTCGGCGCACGCCGCCGCGGCGGACACATCGGCATGCAGCTCGGGCCGGTCAACCACGCCGTGCTGCACCACGCCGACTGCCCCGTCGCACTGGTCCCGCACCGCTGACCTCGCCGCCCGGGTCCTCGGCAGCCGGGTCCTCGGTGGCCGGGTCCTCGGCAGCCGGGCCCGCCGGCCGCCGCGCCCGACTGCCCGGCCCGCATCGGGGCACTCTGAAAGCACCGGCGGCCGCACAGCAGGCCTTCAGGAGGTCGGACCATGTACTTCCAGGACCGTGTCGACGCCGGACGGCGGCTGGCCGCCCGGCTGGAGCACCTCAAGAGCCAGGACGTGATCGTGCTGGGGCTGCCCCGCGGCGGCGTTCCGGTCGCCGCCGAGGTCGCCCAGGCGCTCGACGCCCCGCTTGACATCTGCCTGGTCCGCAAGCTGGGCGTGCCGTACCAGCCGGAGCTGGGCATGGGGGCCATCGGCGAGGACGGCGCGCGCGTCGTCAACGACGAGGTCATGGGCCGGGCGGGCGTCTCCCCGGCGGACCTCGCGGAGGTCGAGCGGCATGAGCGCGGAGTGCTGCACGAGCGCGCCCGCCGCTACCGGGGCGACCACGCCCCCGCCGCCCTTGACGGCAGGACGGCCGTGGTGATCGACGACGGTGTGGCGACCGGCTCCACCGCGCTCGCCGCCTGCCGGATCGTCCGGCAGCGCGGCGCGGCCCGGGTCGTGCTGGCCGTGCCCGTGGCCCCGCCCGGCTGGACCGACCGGCTCGGGGCGGCCGCGGACGAACTGATCAGTCTGGACACCCCGCCCGGCTTCTACGCCATCGGGCAGTTCTACGCGGACTTCGACCAGACGAGCGACGAGGAGGTCCTCGCCTGTCTCGCGGCCGCCGAGAGGCGCTCGCGCGCACGCGGCGACCCGCGGGGGCGGGCCGGGCAGGACACGGGCGGTTCCGCCGGACCCGTGGACCGGGAGACCGATGTGACCGCCGGGCCCGTACGGCTCCAAGGGCATCTGACCATCCCCGAGGGCGCTGTGGGCGTCGTGATGTTCGCCCACGGCAGCGGCAGCAGCCGGCACAGCCCGCGCAACCGGTTCGTCGCGGCGGGGCTGAACGAGGCCGGGCTCGGCACCCTGCTGTTCGACCTGCTCACCGAGCAGGAGGCGCATGACAGGGCCAAGGTGTTCGACACCCCGCTGCTGGCCCGCCGGCTGGCGGACGCCACGGCGTGGCTGCGCGAGCAGCCGGAGGCGGAGCGGCTGGCCGTCGGCTACTTCGGCGCCAGCACCGGCGCGGCCGCCGCCCTGTGGGCCGAGACGGAGACCGACGCGCCGATCGCCGCGGTCGTCTCCCGCGGCGGCAGGCCGGATCTCGCCGGCTCCCGGCTGCCGCGCGTCAGCGCCCCCACGCTGCTGATCGTCGGCGGCGAGGATGTGATGGTGCTCGACCTCAACCGGCAGGCGCAGGCCCGGCTCCGCTGCGAGAACCGGCTTGAGGTGGTGCCCGACGCCACGCATCTGTTCGAGGAGCCGGGCGCCCTCGAAGCGGTCACCGAGCTGGCCGGGAACTGGTTCACCGACCACTTCGCGGCGCTGTCGCACACCGCGTCCGGACGGTGAGACCCGGTGCCGGGCCGGCTGCCCGAGAGCGGCTCAGAGCTGTCAGGGACGTCAGTGCCGTCAGGGCTGTCAGGGCCGTCAGGCGGTGTGCTTGATCTGGACGTGCCTGGCCTCGCGCTTCTCCTCGCCGAGACCGACGCTGACCGTCAGCATCCCGTCGGCGTACTCGGCCTTGACGTCGTCCTCCTTCGCACCGGCGGGCAGCGCCACACTGCGGGTGAACGACCCGTAGCGGATCTCGCTGTGGGTCTTGTCGACCTCGCGCTCGGTGCGCTCCGCCTTGATGCTCAGCATGCCCTCCTCGACGGTGACGTCCAGGTCCTTCACATCGATCCCGGGCAGCTCGGCGCGGACCACATAGCGGTCGTTCTCCGTGTACGACTCGATCCGCACGGTGTAGAGATCGGCCATGGCCGGCATGGCGAACCGGGAGGGGAACGCCTCGAACCACTCGGGCAGATCCGGGAACGGGAACCTCTGCTTGCGTGCCAGTGTCGCCATGATTCCTGCCTCCTCGGCAGCGAGCCGGACGGTGGGCTTCGGACACCTCCAGTGCAGCGCCGCGCACGGGCGGCGCGCAGGGGCCGAACAGTCCGCATCAGGGGCCGAACGTCCCCCCGACACACGCCGTCCGCCGGGCCTACGGTGCAGTCACCAGCCATGGAGGAGCCATGACTTCCGCCAGTGAGAACCCCCCGGTCGTCTTCGGCGTCGACGCCCAGGAGCCAGCCGACGCCGCCGCGGACTACGCCGCGGACGAAGCCGCACGCCGCAGAACCTCGCTGCGCCTGGTGCACGCGGTGCTCCCGATGACCCACCATGTGCGCGGCGTCGAGGAGACGGCCCACCACAAGGCGCTGCGCGAGCTGGGCGACGAGGCGCTCGACAAGGCCACGGCACGCGCCCTGGAGCGCCATCCCGGTCTGGAGCTGTCGACGTACATCACGGACGCCACCCCGGCGCAGGTCCTGGTCCAGCAGTCGCGGCACGCCTGTCTCGTCGTCGTGGGCTCACGGGGGCTGGGCAGGATCGCCCAGAAGCTGAGCGCCTACTCGGTGGCCGAACCGGTCAGCTCCCACGCGGCCTGCCCGGTCGCGGTCGTGCCCGAGGGGGAGCAGGCCGTCGAAGAGCCGCCGTATGTGGTGGCCGGAGTCGACGGCAGCGCGTCCGGGACGGCGGCCCTCGACCACGCTCTGGAAGCCGCAGCCCTGCGCGGGGCCTCGGTCCGCGCCCTGTGGGTCTGGCAGCCGCCGCTGCTGGCCTTCCTGGAGGACGACCGCCCGGCGCTTGAGGAATGCCGCACCCGGCTGGAGGAAGCCGTCGCGGCCCGCGCCGGGGCCTTCCGCGAGGTGCCGCTGACCCACGCCGTCGTACGCGGCCACCCCGTCGACGTGCTGGCCGAGGAGTCCGGCAGGGCGCTGGCCCTGGTCGTCGGCCGCCGCGGCAGCGGAGGTTTCCGCGGCATGCTGCTCGGCTCCGTCTCGTACGGTCTGCTGCAGCGCGCGGAGTGCCCGGTGATCACGGTCCCGGCGCCGGAGGGCCAGGACGAGATCTGACCGCCTCTCCCCCGGCAGGGCCGACCGCCGCACGGTACGGGGCCGACCGGCCCTGAGAATCCGGCCGTGCGCGACGAAGACTGGATACGCAGACCACACAGACCACCCAGACCACGCAGACCACACGAGCAGCCGGAGTGAGGAGCCCACGGTGAACGAACACTCGAACTTCTCCGCAGGCGCCGCGGCCCGCCGGCCGGCCGCCGCGGCCCGGCCCGGCGCATCCCCGCACCAGGACTCGCTGCTGCGCTACCTCGGCGCGGTCACCGCGGCCTCCGCCCAGCAGGCCGCCCAGCGCACGCCGGCGCGTACGGCGGAGCCGAAGAAGCCGGCAGCCGAGGAGCCCGGCGTACAGCCGCCCGAGCAGCAGCCCCAGCAGCCCCCCGGGCCCGGCCCGCTCGAAGTCCGCGACGTCATGGACGTGCCCGCGCCCTCCGTTCCGGGGCAGCTGCGGTTCCCGGACATCGCCCGCGTGCTCAGCCGGGAGCGGACGGGGCTGGTGGCCGTCGTCGACGAGGAGGACCGGGTGATGGGCGTCGTCTCGGAGTCCGATCTCCTCGCCAAGGCCGCGATCGCGGCATCCGGGCGGCGGCCGGCCCTCATCGGCCGTGCCAGGGAGCGCAGGCTCCATGAAAAGGCCCGCGGTCAGACCGCGGAGGCCTTGATGACCAGCCCCGCCATCGCGGTGTACCCCGGCACGCCGGTCGCCGAGGCGGCATGGCTGGCCGCCCTCTCCCGCCTCAAGCGGATGCCGGTCACCGACCATGAAGGACGCCTGGTCGGCGTGGTGCACCGCAATGCGCTGCTCCAGGCCCTGCTGCGGGACGACGACCAGATCCGCTGGGAGATCGAGAGCCAGATCCTCGCCGCGGACTTCCCGGCCGCCCGCGGCCATGTCACCGTCGCCGTCCGCGACGGCGTGGTCGACCTCAGCGGCCGGATGGCCGAGGCCGACGCCAAGCAACTGATCGTGCGGATCGAGGACATCGACGATGTGATCGATGTCCGCAACCGCCTCACCGCCGCGTGAGACGGCGGTGAAGCGCCGTACGGGCAGCGCGGTCGTACGCGCAGGCGCACGGCGGCCGCGCCGCCGCGGGCGTGATGCGCACAAGGTGCGCCTCCCCTGAGCCGTGGAGCATCCTGGCACTGTGACCCGGTACCGCTCGGCCGGGCACATCCCGCCGAGTGAGAGCACGGCGCTGCCCGGCCGAGACAGCAGTGACAGCCGCGTCCCGGACGAACTGGCCCTGGTGCTCGCACAGGCCGCCGTAGGAGCGACCGAGGCCGTCGGCGGCTACGCGGGCGGCGTCTATCTGCGCTCACGCACCCCGGGACTGCTGCGGCTCGCCGTGCTCGGCGGACTGCCGGGGCCGCTGTTCCGGCCCTGGTGGCGGATGCACGTCAACCGGCCCTTCCCCGTGGCCGAGGCATTCAGCACCGGGCACCCCGTCCACCTCGCCGACGCCGAGGAGGCCATGCGCCGCTTCCCGCAGCTCATGGCGGGGCTGCCCTTCCCCTTCGGATCGCTGTACGCCCCCGTCTTCGCTGACCAGGAGCGGTTCGGCGTGCTGGTGGTGCTGCGCGCCGCCACCCCGGGCCGGCCCGTCGGACACGCCGACCGACGCCGTATGCAGATCGCGGCCCGCCGCCTGGGCGCGGGCCTCGGCGCCCTGCACGCCGACGGCCTGGACGTCGCCTGGGACGGCGAACCTGTCGGCGTCCAGCTCCCCGGCGCCGCCCTGCCCGCCGTCCGCATCGGTCGCCTCGACTGGGACCTCGACACCGGCGCGGTCACCGCCGACGACGACGTCTGCGCCGTCCTCGGCGTGGCCCCGGAGGACTTCCCCGGCACCATCGAAGCGCTCACCGTCCGGCTCGCGCCCGAAGACGTCTACGGGCTGTGGACGCTCGCCCGGCAGACCGCCGCCTCCGACCGCCCCGTGACACGCGCCATGCGGCTCCTCGGCCCGGACGGCCGGCCCCACCGCATCGAACTGACCGGACACGGCACCCGCCCGCCCTCCAAGCAGGGCGCGTCGGGACGCCTCGTCGGCCGCCTCGTCGACCTCGGGGCCTACCCGATCGTCGCCGACGCCACCGACCGCATGCCGCACGGCGTGTTCTCACTGGACAGGCTCGGCCGGATCACCTACGTCAACGACGAGGCCGAGGCGCTGCTCGGCCGCCCGCGCGCCGAGCTGACCGGGCACGTGCTGTGGGACGTCCTGCCCTGGTTCGCCCACCCCGCCTACGAGGAGCACTGCCGGGCCGCCATGATCTCGCAGGAACCCGTGCACTTCATGGCCCGCAGCGACCTTGACGGCTGGCTGTCCGTGTCGCTCTACCCCGGCCACGACGGGCTGACCGCCATGCTTGCCCAGACGGAGCGGCCCGCCTATCTGCCCACCTCAGCCGCCGCCCCCGGCACCGGCCTCGGCTCGCCGGCCGACCGCGCCTCCGCGCTGTACCGCCCGGTCGCCCTGGCCATCGCCCTCACCGAGGCCGTCACCGCACGCCAGGTCTCCGCCGTCGTCACCGAGGAGCTGCTGCCCGCCTTCGGCGGCCGCCAGCTCGCGATCTACCTGCTGAGCGACCGCCGTCTCTACCTCGCCTGGGAGACCGGCTTCCCCCAGGGCTTCCTCGACCGCTTCGACGGCGTCGGCCTCGACGCCCGGCTGCCCGGCGTCGAGACGCTCACCACCGGCCGCCCCATCTTCTTCGAATCCATGCAGCGCCTGGCCACCGCCTACCCCGGCATCCCCATAGACGCCAACGTCGGCGCCCGCGCCTTTCTGCCGCTGATCGCCTCCGGCCGCCCCGTCGGCTCCTGCATCCTCGGCTTCGACCAGCCCCGCGGCTTCAGCCCCGAAGAACGCACCGTGCTCACCGCGCTGGCCGGACTGATCGCCCAGGCCCTCCAGCGGGCCCGCCGGTACGACACCGAGGCCGCGCTCGCCCGCGGACTCCAGGACGGCCTGCTGCCCCACCGGCTGCCCGCCGTCCGGCACGTCGACACCATCGGCCGCTATCTGCCCGGCACCCAGGACATGGACGTCGGCGGCGACTGGTACGACGTCGTCGAGACCGACCAGGGCCTCGCCCTGGTCATCGGAGACGTCCAGGGCCACGGCGTCGCCGCGGCGGCCACCATGGGACAGCTCCGCAGCGCCGTGCACTCCTTCGCGCTCAGCGGGCAGGAGCCGCAGGCCGTGATGAGCGGCGTCAACCGGCTGCTCATCGACCTCGACCCCGGCCAGTTCGCCAGCTGCTGCTACGTCGTCCTCGACCCGGCGAGCGGCCGCGCCCGCGCGGTGCGGGCCGGACACCCGCAGCCGCTGCTCCGCCGCCCCGACGGCGTCACCGACGTCCTCGACCTGCCGGGCGGGGTGGTCCTCGGCGTCGACCCCGAAGCGTCCTATCCGGTCACCGAGCTGCGGCTGGCGCCGGGAGACATGCTGGCCCTCTACACCGACGGGCTCGTCGAACAGCCCGGCGTCGACATCGACGTCGGCGTGGAGCGGCTGCGCGCCACGCTGGCCGCGACCGCCTCGCTGTCGCTCGCCGAGACCGCCGACCGGGTGATCCGCGAGGCCAGGCAGACCGCGGACCGGCCCGACGACATCGCGCTGCTGCTCGCCGCCCGCTGGCAGGACGATGGCGCGCCCGCCGACGAGGGGGACGCCGCATGAGCACGGTCAACCCGGCCGAAGAAGTCGATGTGCACGGCCCTCTCGACGTCACCCGGGCCGCCACGGCCGTGCTCGACGCCGACGGCGTGATCGTCGGCTGGAGCCCCGCCGCCGAGCGCCTGCTCGGCTACGGGCCCGGGGAGATCCTCGGACGCCCCGCCGCCGCGCTGCTGGCCTCCCGCAACGCCCACGGCGACGTCCTGGCCGACCCGGCAGCCGAAGCCGCGCACCGCCACCGGGTGCTGGTGCTGCGGCACCGCGACGGCCACCCCCTGCGCATCGCGGCCGCCCGGCTCGCCCTCGCCCACCACGGCGCGGGCCCCGCCCGGCTGCTCGCCCTCGCCGCCGCGGACGAGACCGAGCAGTGGGAGGCGCTGCAGTCGATGCTCAAGGGCCTCGCCACCCAGTCGCCCGTCGGCCTGGCCATCTACGACACCCGGCTGAAGGTGGTGTGGACCAACGCCGCCCTGTACGAGGAGATGGGCCCGGCCGACTACCACGGCGTCGGCCCCGACGACATGGTCACCCACGGCGAGATCCTCTCCGCCCGCCGCACGGGCACCCTGGAGGAGACCATGCGGGAGGTGCTCGCCACCGGCGAGCCGGTCATCGAGCTCCACTACCGCGGCCGCCCGCCCGTCGACCCCGACCGCGACCACGTCTGGTCCTGCTCCTACTACCGGCTCCAGGACGCGGCAGGCGTCACCCTCGGCGTCTGCGAGGAGACGGTGGACATCACCGACCGCTATCTCGCCCAGCAGCGCCTCGATCTGCTGGTACGGGCCGGAGGGCGCGTGGGCACCACCCTGGACATGGACCGCACCGCCCGGGAGCTGTGCTCCGTCGCGGTCCCCGGCTTCGCCGACGAGGCCGCCGTCGACGTCCTCGCCGCCGTCCTGGACGGCGAACTGCCCCCGCCCGGCCCGGTCCCGGCCACCGGCCTGGTACGGGTGTGGGACACCAGTGGCCGTACGACGTCCCCGCCGCCGGCCGGACGGCCCCCCGGCAGACGACACACCGCGTACCCGCCCGACGCACCCCAGGCACGCAGCCTGGCCACCGGCCACCATGTGCTGGAGCACCCCGGCGAAGGCGCCGAAGGGGCCGCGGGGACCTTGGCGGCGACGGCGTCCCTGCTGGCCGTGCCGCTGCGCGCCGAAGGAGTCACCCTCGGGGTGGTCACCTTCACCCGGACCCGGCACCCCGACCCCTTCGACACCGCCGAGCTGGCCGTCGCACATGAGCTGGTGGCGCGGACCGCGGTCTGTCTGGACAACGCCCGCCGCTACACCCGCGAGCACTCCGCCGCCCTGCTGCTCCAGCGCAGCCTGCTGCCCCGCAGGCTGCCCCGGCTCACCGCGGCCGAACTCGCCTACCGCTATCTGCCCGCGGACAGCAAGGCCGGGGTGGGCGGCGACTGGTTCGACGTCATCCCCCTGTCGGGCACCCGCGTGGCCCTCGTCGTCGGCGACGTCGTCGGCCACGGGCTGACGGCCGCCGCCACCATGGGGCGGCTGCGCACCAGCGTCAGGGCGCTCGCCCAGCTCGACCTCGCGCCCGACGAGCTGCTGGCCCGCCTCGACGACCTCGTGGTGCAGATCCCCGACCACCTCCGCGAGGCCGGGGAACCGCGGCAGCCGGCACCGGAGGAGCCCACCGAGGACGAAGCGGTCGGCGTGACCTGCCTGTACGCCGTCTACGACCCGGTCTCCGCGCTGTGCCGCATGGCGCGGGCCGGCCATCCGCCGCCCGCGGTCGTCGACCCCGCGTCCGGCGCCGTCGACTTCCCCGACATCCCCGCCGGCCCGCCGCTGGGTCTGGGCGGCCTGCCGTTTGAATCCATGGAGATGGAGCTCCCCGAGGGCAGCGTCCTCGCACTGTTCACCGACGGTCTCGTCCGCGGCCGCGGCCGGGACCCCGCCGCCGGCCTGGACGCCCTGCGCGACACCCTCGCCGATGTCGCACAGCCCCTTGAGACGCTGTGCGACCGCGCCGTCGCCCGGCTGCTGCCCGACGGCGCGGTCGACGACGACGCCGCGCTCCTGCTGGTGCGCACCCGCATCCTCGACCGGCACCAGGTGGCCGTATGGGAGCTCGCCGCCGACCCCGAGGTCGTGGGCCTCGCCCGCGCCGAGGCCGGACGCCAGATCCGCGAGTGGGGCCTGGACGAGCATGCGTTCACCACCGAACTGGTGGTCAGCGAGCTGGTCACCAACGCCATCCGATACGCCGGAGGCCCCATCCAGGTACGCCTCATCCGCGACCGCACACTGATCTGCGAGGTCTCCGACACCGGCCACACCTCACCGCATCTGCGCCGCGCGGGCAGCGAGGACGAGGGCGGCCGGGGGCTGTTCCTGATCGCCCAGCTGACGCAGCAGTGGGGCACGCGCTATACGCCGACGGGCAAGACGATCTGGGCGGAGCAGCAGCTGTAGGCCGCGGTCGCGCGGGGCGGGCGGAACGGGTGCAGCATGGAAGGGAGAACCGGGGCGTTTCGGGCGGTACTGGGGGCTCCGCCCCCAGACCCCAGGTACGGCCTGACGGCCGTGTCCTCAAACGCCGGACGGGCTTCATTTGGCTGCGCCAAATCCCAGCCCCACCGGCGTTTGAGGCGCGAGGGCCAGCACAATCCAGCCCCGCCGGCGTTTGAGGCGCGGGGGTCTGGGGGCGGAGCCCCCAGTTTCGGGAAGGCAACGCCCCGCAACCCGCACGGCACACCGCGGAGGTGTTTGCACCATGGCCAAGTACATGGACGTCCACCACGGAATGAAGGGCATCACCGCCGAACAGCTGAAGGCCGCCCACCAAGCCGACCTCGCCGTCGAGAAGGACGAGGGCGTGCACTTCGAGCGGGCCTGGGCCGACCCGGAGTCGGGGACGGTGTACTGCCTGTCCGAGGCCCCCTCCCCGGAGGCGGTGCAGCGCGTTCACGAACGCGCCGGGCACAAGGCCGACGAGGTGCACCCGGTGCCGATCACCGTGTGACCCGCACCCGCACCCGCACCCGCATGGCGTTCAGACGAAGTTGATCCCCGCGCGGCTCAGCAGCGGATCGTCCATCAGCTGCCACAGCGGCACGGCGTAGTTGCCGAAGCCGTAGCGGCCGCCGAAGTGGAGACCGAGCACCCGGTGGTCGGCCAGGTCGAAGACCGGCGAGCCGCTGTTGCCGCCGAGGGTCGAGCAGTCGTGCTTCATCACATTCTGCCCGGGGACGAGTTCGGTCGCGGTCCCGGGCTGGAGGCGTTTGACGTTGTAGACGTCCATGAAGATCCTGCGCATCGATTCGGGTTCATTGCGCCGGCCGTCCCATGCGGGATAGCCCACGCAGTACACCGGACGCCCTGGCAGATCGGCCGGCGCGTCCGCCGCCACGGCGAGCGGCGTCGGCAGTGCGGTGCCGTTCACCGGGGGCGCGATGCGCAGCAGCGCCATGTCCGCCTCCGGATGGACGCCGAGCACCTCGGTGATCGTGAACGTGGGTGAGGCGGCGCCCGGCAGTGTGCCGAACTCCTCGGCGAAGTCCAGCTCGGCGCTCACGCCCTGCTGGAAGGTCCACCCCGCGGCGTCCCCCCGGACGAACTCCACCGCGACATGACGATTCGTCATGATCACATCGGCGCCGACGAGGAACCCGGTGCCGACCCAGTCCAGATTGACATGGCCCGACACCTCCACCCGGCCGACGCGCGCCAGCGAGGTGCGGATGGCGGCCCGGTGGTCTTCGAGGACCGCCCAGTCGCCCTGCTGCACCGGGAAGTCGCCGCCCTGCACCAGAATCGCGGGCCTGCCTTCGAGCAGGACGATGGCCTCGATGCCGAACGACTCGTCGTCGCCGATCTCGTCGGCCCGCCCGGCGGCGAGCTTGTCCAGGCCGCTCGCTCCCGCCTCCAGCACCCGCGCCCGCTCCAGCTCCGCGAAGTGGGCGATCTGCCCCGCGGGGGCGTCGTCGGTGTGCAGCTGCCGGGAGGACTCGGGAACCTCCTGCAGCACCCGCTCCCGCACCCGCCGCGCGACCTCCCGCGGGTCCGCGAAGATCTCCTGGGCTGTCGCCGCCACCGGCGATCTGCTTCTCCTGGCCATGGACCTCGACCTCCTCACGTCCGCCTGCTCAGTTCCGCTGTGCCGCCAGGATCTCGGCGTGCACGTCCGGCGCGTGCTGCGCCAGATGCGCGAGCACCGCGCTGATCTGCGTTCCTACGTTGACAAACGCGGTGCTTCTGCCCTGGAAGGAGACGTTCTCGACGCGCCGCGTGCCCCGGTGCAGGGCCACGACCTTCCAGTCGTCCGTCATGACGGGCGATCCGGAGGAGCCGCCGCGTGTGTCGGTGAAGTACCGCACATCGCGCTCGTCCGCCTCGTAGACGAGGTTGTTGCGCAGGGCGACCCGCTTCGGCAGCCCGCCCGGATGCTGAATGATGTTGACGGCGGCCACCTCCCCCGCGGCGACCTTCAGCGGGGCCGCGGCCAGTGAGAGCACCGGCCGCGAGGGGCCAGGGGCCATCCGCAGCACCGCGTAGTCCAGCTGCGGGTCGGAGGCGAGCAGCCCGACGGCCCGCGCCTCCTCGGTCTCGCCGTCCTCGCCCTCGTAGTCGAACCGCGCATGCGTGTGCCGCGCCTGGAGGGCCAGGTCGTCCGGCGTCGCCAGGACCCGGGCGCCGCCGCTTGAGGTGCGGGCGTTGACCACATGGTGGTTGGTGACCAGCAGGTCAGGGGCGATGAGCCAGCCCGTGCCCGCGTGCGGATGGCCGGCCGGCTGCAACGGCGCCCCGCCCTCGTACGGTGGGACCCTGACGCGGGCGACGGCCGCGCCCGCCAGGTCGCCGCTCCGCAGAAACGCGAACGGGACGGTGTCGTCGCGGTGGATGATCTGCTCTTTGATCTCTGGCGCCGCCCGCCCCGCGAGCACATCCGGCTCGCCGCCCGCGTCCCGCGCGACATCGTCCAGCGCCTGCTGCAGCACGGCCGCGGGTCCCGCTTCCGCGGTCTGCGCCACGGCGTTGCGCAGCCAGATCTCCAGCGGCACCGAGCCGTCGATCAGCCGCTCCACCCGGTTCATCTCCGTCAGATCCGAGTGCACCTGACGGCCCGGCGCGGCGTGCAGCGGCAGCGTGCCGCGGTAGCGGGGCAGAATGCCGTCGAAGAGCAGCGGCCGCACCGAGGGGTCGGCGAGCCCGCTCTCCAGCGCCGCGTCCCGCACCCGCAGCAGCGCCTCGGGGGACAGATACGCGGTCATGGCCCACCAGGCCCGGCTGGGCCGTCCCCTTCGCTCCCCCAGCACATCGCGGCCGCCACCCCGGCCGCGATCTCCCCGCTGTCGTCGGGCAGCGCCAGCAGCCGCCGCGCCAGATCGTTCAGCGCGCCCCGGTCGCGGGCCAGCCGCAGGATGTCCGTCACATCCGCCGGCGCCGCCCCTTCCGCCCCTTCCGGTCCTTCCACCCCCTCCGCCTGCCGTGTCCCGCCCGCCCCCGCCGCCTCCAGCGCCTCCATCAGGGCGCCCAGCAGCCCCGGCCGCGCCTCAAGGGCCCGCCGCAGCGCACCGCCGAGCAGCTCCAGCGCCCCGTCGTCCTCGGGCAGCCCCACCAGACCCACCGCGTGGCCGAGCGCGCCGGGATCCTGCGGATAGACCTGGGAGGCGACGGCCCGCACCAGCGCCGGCTGACCGGCCAGCACGGAGTCCGGCAGCATCCGCAGCCGCCGGGCGAGCAGCCCCTCCGCCTCGTGGTCGCCCGCGGCGACCCGGGCGGCCAGCCGTGCCCGCGCCAGCAGCGCCCCCATCGCCTCCAGATCCTGGCCGAGACTCACGGCGAGGTCCTCGGCCGTACGCAGCCTGCGGTCCGCGCCCGTCACCTCCCCCGCCTCCTCGTCCAGGCGCGCCGCCAGCAGCAGCAACTCCAGCCGCCGCCCCGCGCAGCCCGCGCTCCGGGTCCGCTCCGCGGCGTCCGAGGCGGCGGCGCGCGCCTCGTCCCGCCGCCCCAGCCGCTCCAGGGTCTCCGCCCAGAGCGCGTGCAGCGGGCTGCACGGCGTCCATGGACGGCGCTCGCCCAGCCGTTCCAGGGCCTCCTCGGCGAAGCCCTGGGCGAGCAGATCCTCCACCTCGCGGGCCGTGATCCGCTCCCAGTCCTTCTGGTCCGCCTCGGCCAGCACCTTCCTCGGGGCCCCGCCGCCGAGATGCGCCGTGATCAGCGCCGCCGCGCGGGGGTTCATCTCCGCCTGCGCCCCGGCGAGGAGCCGCTCCACACCCGGCAGCCAGCGCTCCTCGACCGACCGCGGACTCTCGTTCAGCCGCAGCCGGTGGTAGATCTCCTCGGCGCGCGCCTGCACCCCGCCGCGGGCGGCGTAGTAGGCCACGGCCCGCTGCTCGATCTCCCGCATCACCGCGGCGCGGTCGCTGCCGGACAGCCGCAGCATGATGGCGCGCACATCGGCGCGGTGGCGTACGGCGTCGGGGCCCGCGGGCTCCACCAGATCGACCCGGGCGAGCGCGTCGAACAGCCGCCGGGCCTCCTCGGGGCCCTCCACCCGCAGCCCGCACGGCCCGGCCAGCACTTCCTGGATGATCTCGGGGGTGATCACCCGCAGCACCAGGCCCGGATGGGCGAGCCTGCGGACGTCCTCGTCCCGGATGTGGTGCAGGATCCGCTCGTACAGCAGGCCCTGGACGAGCATCTGGTCGACGCGGCGGAAGAAGCGCCGCCGCCGGGCGGGCAGGCCGCCGATGAGCGTGTCCAGCCGCTCCCCGCGGTCCTGTGCGGGCAGGGCGGCGCGGGCCGCCAGCTTCAGGCTGAGCGGATGGCCGCCGACCCGTTCCGCCAGCAGCCGGGCCGCCTCCGCGTCCCGTACCCCGCAGGCCATCAGCAGCGCTGCCGCGGAGTCCGGGTCCAGCTCGCCCAGGGCGATCTCCAGCGGCGTCGCGGACTGCGCGGGATGCCCGACGGGCGCGCGGCCGGAGGCGATGACCCGCAGCCGCGGATAGGCCTGCCTCAGCGCCCCGAAGACCGCCCACATCCGGCCGAGCGCGGGGGAGGCGCGGTACTGGGCCTCCTCGAAGGAGTCCATGACCAGGAGGAACGGCGGGTCAGCGGGGGCGACGGCGCGCCGCAGCAGTTCGGCGGTCCGGGTGACGAGTTCGCTTTCCTCCTCGATGGCCGCGAGCTGGAACTGCTCGGAGGAGCGGCGTCCGGGGCCGGGACGTGTGGTGGCCAGCCGCCGCAGCTGGACGACCCGCTCCTGGCGTGCCCGCTGGCTGCGGGCCGTGCGCCGGCACTCCTCCTCCAGCGCGTCGAACGCGTCCCGGAACGCCGGATACTGGATGCCGAGCTGACGTGCCGACTCGGCGATGATGGTGACCGGCTCATGCACCGAGAGCGTGGGCCGTTCGAAGTCGATGTAGGCGAACGGGAAGCCGGGGGTGCTGCGGAGGCTGTCGAGGAGGAAGGCGGCCAGCAGCGTGGACTTGCCGACCCCGCCCGGACCGTGGATCACCAGCGGCGGTGACGGGGCCCGCCCGGCGGCCCGCCCGTCCACAAAGCCGCGCAGTTCGCCCAGCTCGGCCTCGCGGCCCACGAACGGGTCGCGCAGCAGCCGTTCCAGGGGTTGCAGCAGCCGGGCCCGCTCCAGCCGCGCCTGTACCCCGCCCGCCTCCGGGAGGCCGCTCATGCCCGGGATGAGCCGCAGCCACAGCACCGCCTGGAGCAGATCGGCCAGCCGGTCGGCGTCGTCTGCGGGGGTGAGCTGTTCGCCGCGCAGCGCCGCCAGGCACAGATGCTCGGGTCCCGGTTCGACGGGCAGTTGGGCGAGATTGCTCTCCAGCGCCCGCAGCGCTTCCTCGGGGCCGCTGAGTGAGCGCAGCGCCGTATCCCGTATGCGGGGGAGCAGCGTCCACTCCGCGCGGTCCTGCGCACCGGTCACGGTGCAGTCGTCGACCAGCTCCATCACCGCGCGCCCGTCGGGGTGCTCCTGGCCGGGCAGGGCGAGCCGCTGCGGGTCAAAGCACGACAGCAGACAGGCGGCGGCCCGGTAGCCGCGGCGGGCCCCGGAGACGGCCGGGCCGCGGGCGGCGGCGGTGCGCAGCTCCTCGCGCAGCCGTGCGCCAAACGCCGAACGCGCGCTTCCGCTCGTCTCAGAGGGACCGGTAGACACGGATCGCCCCCTCCGCCGCGGTGCAGATCCTGCGCATATAGCTCGCGCCGCCGTCGCACTCCCCGCTCTCGGCGGCCCGCAGCACTTCTCCGACGGCCTCGTCGACGAGTTCCGCGATGGAGACGTCCTGCAGAGCTCCCGAGGCGACGAAGGAGGGCGGGGACTCGTGGAAGTACTGGTCGAAGAAGCGGCGCAGATCGTCGGGCTGGACGATCCGCGCCGTGTCCCAGCAGACGCTGCCCCGCACGTCGTACGGGAGCTGACGCATCGTGGGCCCGTAGCCGAGCAGCACCAGACGCGGGGCCGCGTCGCCCCGCACCGCCGCGTGTTCGTAGACGGCCAGGGCGAGCTGGCTGATCAGATCCCAGACGTCGGAGCTGGCGTCGAGCTTGTCGCACTCGTCGAGGATCAGCCAGTAGCGCTCGTCCGCGGCCGTCGCCCGGCCGACGATCCAGTGCACCGCGTCGTCCAGCGACGGCAGCAGATCGTTGAGCTCGCCGGGGTGCGGCGGAGTGAGCCCGGCCCGCGGGTCGGAGACGAAGCCGGCGAGCCGGCGGATCACCTGGCCGGCCGTGCTCGCCGGCGACAGCGTCACCCGCGCGGGCCGGAAGCCGTGGTGCTGGCCGATGTGCCGGATCAGGGTGTATGTGTACGAGCGGCCGCTGTCCGGGGCACCGTCGACCAGCAGCACCGATCGGTGCGGGTCCGAGACGAACGAACGCAGCGTCTCACGCAGGTCCTGACGGTCGATGAAGACCTGCGCGCCGCTGCTGAGCACACAGGTGAGGAAGGCGTCTTGGTCTTTTGAGTGGTGCTCCCGCAGATCCTCCGCGAGCCGGTCCCGGAACGCGGCGGCCTTCACCCCCTCGGGCAGCACGGACAGCCGGTCGTGCGCCGCGAGCGCCTCAAGCAGCCGCAGCTGGCCCTCGATGTCCTTGCGTGCCTGCCACACCAGCGCCCGGGCGTTGTCCGCGCTGACCGCGGTGAGCGGGAGGGCGCCGATGAACTCCCGGGAGAAGCCGTGCTCGGCGAGCGCGGTGTGCGGGGCCGGGGTGTCCAGCAGGTACTGCTGTGCCCACATGGTGACAAGGTCCCATTCGGTGTCCGCCAGCGGCATAGCGCACCTACCCGGTCGCCCAGGGAAAGCAGGAGACGCGCCGACTCCTGTTTGTCATGTTTCCACCGGGTACGGTGCGATGCAATTCGGCCGTGCGGACCGCGTGTGCAGGCGGCGCCCGAACCGCTAGGCGATACGGGACCCCCCTGCGGTGGAGCCGAACACCCGCCGGACCGGCTGCTGGACCCGGGGATGGCCCAGGTACTCCGAGATGCCGTGGTGGTTCCCGCTGTCGTTGGACACCAGCAGATCGGTGACCTTGTGATCCGGTGCGTACTCGCCGCGCAGCGTGTGGTCCATGGCCACCAGGTCGCGCAGATCGGAGGCGTTGCACCAGGCGGCGGCGCAGTCGGGCACGGCGGGCCGCCGCTCCAGACAGTCCTTGATCTCCGTGATGCCCAGCGGCGAGCCGACCGTCAGAAACAGCTGCACGCCCCGGCGCTGCTCGCGGAGCACCTCGTACGCGATGATGCTGCCGAGGCTGTGGCCCACCACCACCAGGGGGCCCGGGCCCATGTCCGCCACCGTCTCCCGCACCACCGTGCGCATGGCGGCGCCGACGCCGCCGAAGAAATACCCGTACACATCCTTGAACGTGCGTTTGATCAGCAGCCGCAGCACCGCCTTGCGCGCCGGGCGGGGCAGCGGCAGCACCTCCGGCAGCGCGTCCGTCCCGGCCTCGGGCAGCCGGTCCTCCTCCTCGGCCGGCGCCAGCGTCTCCGCCAGAAACGTCATATCGCGCAGCCAGCCGCTCAGGGCGGCCGCCGGCTTTGTGCCCGCGACGCCCTCGCGGGGGACGCCGCCGGCCCCGCGCGCCTCCTCGCGCGCCTCGGCCAGGCACTCCTCGATGAACTCCTCGGCGGACTCCACGGCCGTGAGCCCGGGAATCTCCTCGATCCACTCGGGCTCGCCGTCCAGCGGATCCGCCCGGAAGTCGGGCAGCGGGGAGTCGTACTGGACCGGCGCCCAGTACGCCATCGCCGACCCCTCACCCATGTCACGGCCGAACAGCGCCCGGTCCCACTGGGACTTGAGCAGTTCGCGCCGGACCTTGTTGCCGTTGCCGTGGACATAGACGATCCGGGGCCGCATTACGCCTCCCACTGCCAAGGAGCGGTCATCATCGGTGGTGGCACAGGTGTTGTGCCCGGTTACGGGCCGTCCATCACGATCTCGGCATAAGAACGGAGGCGCTTCCAGCGCGTCTCGGGGGCGCGAGTCAGCGGCATCAGATCCGTCGCGGGCAGCGGGCCCAGATCAAGGCCGGTCAGCTCCGCCACATCCGACACCGGCACCTGGAAGGTGCGGAAGCCGCCCAGCGGCGGCGGCGCACCCCGCTGCGCACCCGCCAGCGCCCGCTCCGCGTCCCGGGTCAGATCCGGACTCTGGTCCAGCACATACGCGGTGGAGGCAAGCCGCCCCTCCTGCAGGAAGACGGCCACCTTCCAGAAGCGCAGCGGCACCTGGACGCCCCGGTAGGGCGGGTCGGAGTCATGCAGCACCGGGCCGGTCAGCACGGTCAGCTTGCGGTCGAACCGGGCCGCGTGTTCCAGGAGGTGGTTCTCCAGGCCCTGCCACACCTTCTTGCCCTGGTTGAACACATCGGCCTGCGGGGCGGCGTTCGTGTAGTAGAACGTGTCGTCGTCGGCGCGCACCGCGACCGCGTGCGCGCCCCACACCGGGTCGAGCCGGCGGACCAGATGCCCCTTGTCCAGGGAGTTGTTCTTGTACAGCGCCTCACCTGCCTGCCACTCCCGCGGCACGCGCGGGTCGAACCGCCAGCCGTCGTGCCGCTCCGGAGCGTCCTCGGCGAGCCGCGCCCCGTCGATGCAGCAGGCGGTGGACGCCGCGAGCCTGCGGTCCGGGCGCAGCACCACGGTGAAATGCGTATAGGGCAGGACCACCGGCTCGATGCCGGGGCCGACGGGCAGCGGCAGCGGCACGACGGCGCCGAGGAAGCGCTCGTCGTACCCCGTGCGGTCGGCCAGGGAGGCCCCTGCCGCCGCACCGACGCCTTCCGGGACCCCCGAGGAGTCGGATGGGCTCATGGTATGACCGGTACCGCGCGATATCGGCCCGCTGTCGGCGGGCGCGGGGAAGCCACTCGAACAGCCGCGCGCCGTGCGCGTGATGCGGGGGGCGGCGGGTTCGGCGGCGGGCGGCCCGCGGAAGGCATCCGTGCGACGCACGTCGCCCGGTGAAAGCCGGAGAAAGGCAGGACCCATGGCTGTCGGCCTCTCCCTCCACATCGGACTCAACACGGTCGACCCCGCGAAATACGGCGGCTGGGACGGCGCGCTGGTCGCCTGTGAGAACGACGCCCGCGACATGGCGGCGCTGGCCCGTGAGGCCGGATTCTCCGACACGGTCCTCTTCGGGGCGGACGGCGCCGCCGACAACGTCGTCGCGGAGCTGCGCAAGGCCGCCGGCCAGCTCAAGAGCGGTGACATCATGCTGCTGAGCTACTCCGGCCACGGCGGGCAGATCCCCAACGAGGTCGGCGGCGACGCCGAGCCCGACGCGCTCGACGAGACCCTCGTCCTGTACGACCGTCAGTTCCTCGACGACGAGGTGAACCGCGAGCTGGCGCGGTTCGCCGACGGCGTGCGCGTCCTGGTGCTGCTGGACTGCTGCCACAGCGGCAGCGGCATCGAGGTCGCGGACGTGCTCAGCCCCGAGGCCATGGAGGACCAGTTCCAGACCCGTGACCCCGCCCGGGTCGAGGACCGCTCCCGGCTGATGCCGGTCTTCCGCCAGCAGCAGAGCTACGCCCGGGACAAGGACTTCTACCAGGAGCTCCAGCGGTCGTTCGCCGCCGAGCGCCGCGGTGCGCAGGGCGTGAAGGAGGCGGACGCGGTGCTCATCTCCGCCTGCCAGGACAACCAGCTCGCCGCCGACGGCCCGGTCAACGGCCGGTTTACCGGAACGCTGCTGGACGTCTGGGACGAGGGCGGCTTCCGGGGCGGGCACCGGGCCTTCCACCGGGCCATCGTGCGGCGTATGCCGGCCACGCAGAGCCCGAACCTGTATCTCGCCGGCCGGCCGGGCGGCGCGTTCGTGAACGAAAGGCCCTTCACGGTGTGAGAGCCGCCGTGAAGGGCCGTCGTGAGAGCTGCCGTATGAGCCGCGCCCGGCAGGCCGACCGGCCGGCGGCCCGGCGTCGGTCAGGCGGCGGTGTCGAAGGTGTAGAACGCCGTGTGGTCCAGCATGTCGGCCGGCGTCACATCGTTCCAGGGCCGCATCGTGTCATGGAGGTCCACCACGTTCCGCGTGCCGCCCTGGGGCAGATAGGGCGAGTCGGGGTGGAGCGCCTGCCATTCGGCCCACAGCTTGTCCACGAACGCGTGGTGCAGCCAGAAGACGGGGTCGTTGGGGGAGGTGCCGGTGGCCATCTGGCCGCCGACCCAGACGTGCACTCTGTTGTGCAGATTGACCCCGCGCCAGCCCTCCAGATGGTTGCGGAAGCCGTCGGAGGAGCTGTTCCAGGGAGCGGTGTCATACGTGGGCATCGCCAGCACGGAGTCCACCTCGGCGCGGGTGGGCAGGGTCAGTCCGCCGTTCGCACCCAGCGAGCGCCGCAGATAGCCGCGTCCGTCGACCCGCACCCGTATCGGCCAGTTGCCGGAGCCGGCGGCGAACGGGCCGTCCATCACCCGGTTGTCGCGGCTGCGGCCGGTGCCGCCCAGGAAGTCCGCAGCCCACAGCGAGGAGCGGGCGGTGCGGTCCGCGGTCCAGTCCCAGTACGGCAGGGTGACAGAGGAGTCGACCGACTGCAGCGCCTGTTCGAACTCAAGGAGGAATCGGCGGTGCCATGGCAGGAATGACGGCGAGCGATGGCCGACGCGGTCGCCGAAGTCGGTGTCGCTCATGATGAACTCGTTGTGCGTGGTGACGAAGGTGTCATAGCGGCCGCTGCGCTTCAGCTCGATGAGCGCGGCGACGAAGCGGCGCTTCTCCTCGGCGGTCAGGGCGGCCTGGTTCTTGCGTACGGTCATGGACGTGCTGCTCCCCGATCGGGTTGTGCGGTGGGTGCGGTGTGCGGGCGCGATGGGCGCTCCGGGCACGCGCGTGTGTGCGTGTGGGCGGGCGCCGGCGCTGACGCGGTCAGGCCGGGAAGGGCGCGAGCGCCGAGCCCTGCAGCTCGACGACGGCGGCACGGGCCACGGCCCGCGGGTTCGCGAAGGTCTCGTAGTGGTTGACCACGCTGATCCAGGTGCCGTCGGCGTTGCGCATCACATGCAGCTCGCGGCCGTCGACGTGCACCTGGTAGCCGGCCGGGTGATGGCCGCCGTGCGCGGAGCCGCCGCCGTGGCCGCCGCTCTGCGCCGGGCGGCCCTGGATGCGGCGGCCCTGGTAGACCTCGTCGAAGGACTCCGGCATGGCGTCGTGGCCCGCGTGGGCCAGGTGGTCCTGGCGGCCGTCCCGGGCGCGGTCGGCGGAGGCGTGCGCGGCCCCGGCGAGGGCCAGCCCCCCGAAGACGCCGACGGTGGCGCCCAGGGCGCTCCTGCGGGACATGGAAGAAATAGTTGACAACTCAACCTCCAGGCAGACAACGGGAGTTCGGTGTTTCCGGCACGCCGTCGGGCATGCGAGACCGATCCCTACCTGGCTGCGACCCGGCCGCGGAAATCATCTGCGGGCGGTTGGCTGCTATGCGGACATGTCGAGATACACAGTGCAGAATTGAACAAAGGTGATCTTGCTGTGGAGGGGGCCCTTTAGGGTGGGCGGAGAAAGATATTTCGCGGATATGGCGAATCTGTGAAGATTATTTTGCGTGCGTCGAGCGAGTGTGACGGGGATCATGTCGCAAATCTGACCGAATAGCTTCGACATGCCGGGGCGGCGCATCGGCCGGACACTGGGCATGCGGATGCCTCCGCCGGGGCGGACGCACCACGAGCGGACGAGCGGATGAGCGGCGACCAGTCGAGCGGCGGCCGACGGAGCGAGCGAGCATGACGACCGGACCTCCCCTGCTGAAGGACCTGCCCGCGGAGGGCAGACACCGACTGCTGCAACTCGCCGGGGAGACCTCCTTCCAGCCGGGCAGGCGCATCTTCGAGGAGGGGCGGCGCGCCGACTGCTTCTGGATCATCCGCACCGGCGCGGTCGACCTCGACCTCCATGTGCCGGGGCGGCGGGCCGTGGTGGTGGAGCAGCTCGGCCCCGGCGAGCTGCTCGGCTGGTCCTGGCTGTTCCCGCCGCATGTGTGGCATCTCGGGGCGGAAGCCGTCAGCCCCGTGACGGCCCTTGAGTTCGACGCGGTCGCGGTACGGGACCTCTGCGATGACGACCCGGTGTTCGGCCTCGCCTTCACTCGCGCCGTCGCCCAGGTCATCGCCCACCGGCTCACTTCGGCCCGCACCCGGCTGCTCGACCTGTACGGGCCGTCCGGGGCGGGCGAGCGCCGCATCTAGGCCGAACCGGAACGGAGCCCCGGCTGCCGGGAAGCGGGCGGGGCGCGCCCCGCCCGCCGGACGCGGATTGTCAGGGTGTGTCCAGGCCGTCCTCCCGGACTCGCAGCGCCAGGTCGATCTTCGTATAGGCCGGGCGGCCCGCCTGCTGGTACTTGTCCTTCACCCGGTCCAGGTAGTACTTGGCCGTGTTCGGGGTGATCCCCGCGCGTCGGGCCGTCGACTTGAGCGTCAGACCGGACGCGTAGTCGAGCAGCACCTGAAGCTCCTTCGGCGACAGCCGCGGACGGTCGGGGCGCTGATCGTGGGCCAGGGCGAAGGCCAGCTCGGGGGAGTGCGCCGAGCGGCCCGCGGCGACGTCCTGAAGGGCGGTCACCAGTGTGTCCAGATCGTGGTCCTTGGTGAGATAGCCGTCGGCCCCGGCCGCGATCGCCGCGACGATCCGGCCCCGGTCGGCCACCGTGCTGATGATCAGCACGCGGCTGCCCGCCGCCCGCAGCCGGCGGATGTTCTCAGGCGGCTGCGAGCCGTCCCGCAGGACCAGGTCCAGCAGTACGACGTCGAAAACGCCGCCCCCGCCCCCGCCCCCGTCCGTGTCCCCGTCGTCCCCGCCCCCGTCCGCAGCCGCGCCGCCCGCGCCCGCCGGGACCTGCGCGAGCAGTTCGTCCACTGTGGCCGCCGCGGCCGCCAGCCGCACCCCCGGCACATCCCGCAGCCAGGACCGCAGCCCGTCCAGCAGCATCCGGTCGTCGTCGACCACCGCCACCGTGATCATGCCGGCCAGCTCAGTTCCACCCGGGTCCCCTCACCGGGAACGCTCTCCACCTCGGCCGCGCCGCCGATGCCCCGCATCCGCTCGCGCACCGAGCTCCGCAGCCCCAGACCGCCCGTGACGAGCTCCGGGTCGAAGCCCTTCCCGCGGTCCACCACGGTCACCACCAGCTGACCGTCCCGCCCGGCGGCGGTCAGATACGCCCGGCCGGTGCCCGCGTGGCGCAGCACGTTGTTCAGCGCCTCGGTGACCGCGGCCGCCACCTCGGCGGCCACGTCCGGGGGAACCGACGGCATCTCCCCGTACTGCGCGCTCACCGAAAGCCCCAGGCACTCCGCCGCCCGCACCGCCTCCTCCAGCGCCGCCCCCGCCTCCGGGTAGACGTCCGCGTCCGCCGACTGCTGGATCAGCCGGCGCAGATACGCCGCCTCGCGCGCGCAGCGGGACCGCACCCGCTCGGCGCTGGCGTCCACTCGGCCGCCCGCGATCGCGGTCAGCGTGGCCAGCACCGTGTCGTGCAGCGCCCGGTGGTGGGCGATGCGCTCCGCGTACCGGGCGCGCTGCGCCTCCGCCTTCCTGGCCTTCTCGTTCGCGGCGTCCAGCAGCGCGCCCTGCCGCCGCAGATACCACCAGAAGACCCATCCCAGCACGGCCGATGAGACGACCGAGTTGAGATGCCCGGCGGTCACCGCCATGGCCGCGCCCACCAGTCCGTACCCCAGCGCGTGCGTCGCCGCGATCAGCGCCACCGCCAGCACGGCCTGTCCCCGGTCCAGCACCACCGCGGCGGGCGCGGACGACGAACCGCCGAGCACCATCACCCACGCGATCGCGGGGGCCTCGTGCGCCCCGCCCCACAGATAGGCCGCGAACGGCAGGGCGCAGCCGGTCACCAGGACGTCGGCCCAGACCGTCCTGCCGTTGAACCAGCCGCGGGAGCGAGCCGTGCCATAGACGAGGACACTGCACGCGACGGCCGCGGCGAGCACCGCCCAGGACACCGGGCTGTGCCGGTGGTGCTGCACGACGGCGACCAGCCCCACCATCAGATGGCTGGCCCGGTACAGAGCCGTGGCCACGATCAGAAACGCCTGAGCCCGCTGGAGCCCCGAGCCCAGCCTCACCGCACGCCTCCTCGGCGACGCATGCCCCACTCCCCTGAAGCGAACTGCCTGCTGCACCCCCTCGATGCAACCCCCCTGAACTGGCGGTACAGCCATCCGGCCGCGCCCGCTAGCGTCATCGACATCAGTACACCGGACCAGGGCGCAGCGCCCGCCGTTCGGGCAACGGCGAGGCAAAGTGGCTTGATTGCTGCGCTCCGGCGCGGCGTTCGCGGGTGCTGAGACGGACGGGGGCTTCGGCGGGGGCTTCGAAGACCGCGACGGGGAACGGGGGACGCGGGAAGCGGGGACGGGCGCGCCGGCAGCAGGGGAAGTCTGCCGTGCGCCCGCCCCCGCGCACGCTGTGAGAGGCCGGAAACAGCCGTTGCGGGGCAGCCGTCGCGGTCGGGCCGTCCCGGTCAGCCGATCCGGGCGCAGAGGTCGTCCTGACCGCCGTACGCCATGGTCACCGTCTTGTATCCGGTCCGGCTGATCTCCAGCGTGTAGACCCCGTCGACGATGTAGAGCCCGCGGGCGAGATTGCCGCCCCCTTCGCCGACGCCGACGAGCACCGGGCCGAAAACCGTCCACAACTGCGAGCCGTCGGCGCGGTGTTCGACCACGGCCGTGCCGCCCGCGTCCGCGTCGTACGCCACTCCCGTATCGGTGTTCACCACCCGGACGACGAGATCGCCCCGGTACGCGACCTGCTTCGGCGACCCGTCCGGATACCTGGCCAGCACCAGCCGCTCGACCTCGTCGACGACCGCCTCGCCGTGGACCGGGAAGTCGCAGCGCGCCCCGGCGGGGACGCCCCACGGCGCGGACGGCGCGGGCTCCCACCCGCCCGCGGCCGCCGCCACGGCGGACGCCGGGCCGCCGGCCGGCGAAGCGGCCGCGGGCGCGCCGCCGAGGGCCAGGGCCGCCAGCGCGCTGACGACGACACAGACAACTCCGGACACGCCTGGAACATGGCCGGTTCGGCGTACGGTGCGCATACACGCTCCTCAACAGGTCGCAGGATCACATCAGTCCATGCCGTGCGCCGCATGGACCCTCACAGCCTCACCCCGCCCGCTCACCGCTTTCTCACCGCGCTACGCTGACGCCGCCATGGAGTTCAAGCTGCTCGGCCCCTTCGAAGCACACCGGGAAGGACAGCGGGTCCGGCTCGGCAGCCGCCGTCAGGAACGCTGTCTGCTCGCCGTCCTGCTGCTGCACGAAGGCCGCGCCGTGACCGCTCAGCGCCTGATCGACCTGCTGTGGGGCGACGCCGCACCGGCCTCCGCGCGCGGCGCCCTCCACACGTACATCGGCAGGCTGCGCACCGCTCTCGCGCCCTGCGGCCTGAGCGTGGCCACCCGGCAGAACGGATACGCCGTCGAGGGGCCCTACGACCTCGACGTGCCGCGCTTCACCCGGCTGGTGAGACAGGCCTCGACGGAGCAGGGCCCGGCGGAGCGGCTGCGGCTGTACGACCGGGCCCTTGGCCTGTGGCGCGGACCCCTCCTCGCCGATCTGGCGGACGACCGGCTGCGCGACCGGCTCGGCGGCCCGCTGGACGAACTGCGGCTGACCGCGCTGGAAGAGCGCGCCGGCATCCAGCTCACCCTGGGGCTGCACGACCGCGTCGCCGCCGAACTCGCCGCCGCGTGCACGGCCCACCCCCAGCGGGAGCGGCTCGTCGCCGCCCGGATGACCGCCCTCTACCGCGCCGGACGGCAGGCGGACGCCCTGGAGCTGTACGACGCCACCCGGCAGCGGCTGGCCGGCGCCCTCGGCGTCGACCCGGGCCCCGAACTGCGCACCCTCCACACGCGCATGCTCCGCGGCGACCACCGCCTCGACCGCCCGCCCGCCCCCGTGTACGCCGTACGGGTCGGCGACGAGTGGCTGCCGTGGACCACCAGCGGCCATCCGGCGCTCGAACTGTGCAACACCTACGCCGGCTGGGGCGCGGCGAGCAGCCTGCCCGGCTCCGAGTGGCTGCGGCGGTACAGCACGCTCGCCGTGTGGGCCGGGCATCTGGACCTGGCCGGCCGGAGCACCGTGGACGGGCTGCTGGACCGCGCCCGGCAGCACCCCGGGGAGGCGGCCGCCGCCCTGGACGAGGCGCGGGAGTTCCGTGCCCGGCTGTACGCCTGCCTGACCGCGCCCGACGACGTCGGCGCGTTCACGGCCGTCGCCAGAACCGCGGAGGCCGCCGCACGGCACGCCTCCTTCACCCGCGGCGGCGACGGCCTGGGCGTCTGGCGGATCTCCCCGTCCGCCGGGCTGCGCCTGCCTCTGTACGCGGCGGCCCTCAGCGCCGCGGAACTCCTCGCCGGCCCGCAGCGCTTCACCGTCCGCGTCTGCCCCGGCGACCACTGCGGTTGGCTGTTCCCCGGCGCCGGGGGCCGCCGCCGCTGGTGCTCCCTGGCCACCTGCGGCACGGCGGAGGCCTGCGGCGGACGCGCGGACGCCGCCCCGAGCTGAAATCCTGGAACGGCGGACAACCCGGAACGGCGGACAACCCGGAACAGCCGGCCGAGTCATGCGACGGAGGCACAGATGGCGCGCCCGATCACCGCGGGGGTCGACGGATCCGACGAGAGCCTGGACGCGGCCGACTGGGCCGCCGACGAGGCCGCGCGCCGCGGGCTCCCGCTGCGACTGCTGCACGCCTGGCTCTGGCAGCCGCTCGACCTGCCGATCGCCCAGGACCGGGAAGCCCAGGCCCGGTGGGCCCAGAGTGTCGTCGATGACGCGGAGACCCGCGTGTGGGCCCGGCGGCCCGGACTGTCCGTCTCCGCCAAAGTCGTCTCCGACACGGCCGTCGCGGCGCTGCTCGCCGCGGCCGAGGAGTCCGAGATGCTGGTGCTCGGCTCCCGCGGCCGCGGCGCGCTCGTCGGTTTCCTCGTCGGCTCGTACGGACAACAGGTGATCGCCTCGGCGAAACGGCCCGTCGTCGCCGTCCGCGCGGGCCAGAGCGGCCCCCCGGACGAGCCGGGCCCGCCCGCGGGCGGGGTGGTCACCGTCGGACAGCAGGGAACGCCGGAGGACAGCGCCGCCGTGCTGCGCTTCGCCTTCGAGACCGCCGCCGCCCGCGGCGCGACCGTACGGGCCGTACGGGCCTGGGCGCTGCCGCCGGTCCACGCCCTCGGCGCGGACGCGCTGCGCGCCGCCGACGAGGCCGGCGGCCTGGTGGAGCTGGAGCAGCGCAGACTGGCCGAGGCACTGGGCCCCTGGCGCAAGCGCTTCCCCGAGGTGCCGGCGGTCGAGCATGTCGAGATGGGCAGCGCGGCCGAGGTGCTGCTCATGGCCTGCGCCGGAGCCCGGCTCGCCGTGGTGGGCCGACGGGTCCGCCGCTCACCGGTCGGCGGCCGCATCGGCTCGGTGGCCCACGCCGCCCTGCATCTGGCCCCCTGCCCCGTCGCCGTCGTCCCGCACGACTGACGGGCCGCCGCCGAGGCGCCCCCTTCGTCCGCCGTTAGCCGCCGCGGAGAACGGGAAAACTCGATGATATGGCGGAAGAACGGCACGTACTCGACACGTCGTACTGGATGACCGACACCCCCACGACGGAGTACCCGCCGCTCTCCGCGGACACCACCGCGGACGTCGCCGTGATCGGCGCGGGCATCGCCGGGCTGTGCACCGCCTGGGAGCTGACCAGCGCGGGGCTGGACGTCATCGTCCTGGAGGCGGACCGCATCGCCTCCGGCGTCAGCGGGCACACCACGGCCAAGCTGACCTCCCTGCACGGCCTCGCCTACTCCCGCATCGAAGCCGAGCACGGCCCCGGCGCCGGCGAGCTGTACGCCCTGGCGCAGGAGGACGCGCTCGACCACACCGCCGCGCTGTGCCGGCGGCTGCACATCGACGCCCAGCTCGAACGCGTCCCGGCCCACACCTATGTCATGGACCGGGACCGTGAGCGCGAGATCGCCGCGGAAGCCGAGGCCGCCGCGAAGGCCGGGCTCGACGTCACCCTCACCGCCGAGACCGAACTGCCGTTCCCCGTCGCCGCGGCCGTGCGCGCGGAAGGCCAGCTCCAGTTCCACCCGCGCGCCTTTCTGCTCGCGCTGGCGGAGCGGACCGCGGAGGCAGGCGCACGCATCTGCGAACGGACCCGCGTCACCGCCCTGCACGACGGACGGCGATGCCGCCTAGCCACGGGCGACGGAGCGCATGTCGAAGCCCGTGACGCGGTCGTCGCCGTCGGCTATCCGGCCTTCGACCGCTCCCTGCTCAGCACTCGCCTCAAGCCCCGCAGAGAACTGGTCATCGCCGCGCCCGTGCCCGTCTCCGAGGCCCCCACCGGCATGTACTTCAGCCCCGAGGACCGGGTCCGCTCACTGCGCGGCGCCCCTTACGACGAGCGGCGACGGCTGCTGATCGTCACCGGCGAGTCCTTCGAGCCCGGCGCGGGCGGCGTACAGGCCCGGCTCGCCCGCCTCGACGCCTGGGCGAGTGAACGCCTGCCGGGCTTCGCCGCGGCGGAGCGCGTCTACCGCTGGGCGGCGCAGGACAACGACTCCAGCGACCATCTGCCGTACGTCGGCCACATCCACCCCGGCACCCAGCACGTCTATGTGGCCACGGGCTTCGGCGGCTGGGGCATCAGCAACGGCGTGGCGGCCGGAAAACTGATCGCCGCCCATGTCGCGGGCCGCCCCAGGCCCCCCTGGACCGAGCTGTTCGACCCGCGACGGCTGCCGCACATACGTGAAACGGCGCAGATCGCCCGCTTCCAGACGGCCGTCGCACGCCACTACGCGGGTGACCGGCTGCACACCGGGCACATCGACTCGGCCGACGCCGTGCCGCCCGGCACCGGCGAGATCGTCCGCCTCGGCCCCGGCCGCAAGCGCTGCGCCGTCTACCGCGACGAGACGGGCCGCGCCTCGGCCGTCGCCGCGCGCTGCACCCACGAGGGCTGCCTCGTGCAGTTCAACGACCTCGAACGGACCTGGGAGTGCCCCTGCCACGGCTCCCGCTTCGCCGTCGACGGCTCGGTGCTCCAGGGACCGGCGACCAGAGCGCTGGAGCCCCGCACGGCCGAGGGCGAGCCGGGGGCCCCGCCCGAGTGACCGCGCCCGTCCCGTAACCGGGCGCTCCGCCCCCAGACCCCCGGTCCTCAGACTCTCCCAGACTCCGTCCGGGGGTACCCCCACGGAGGTGTCCCCAACGGGCTGGGAAGTGGCTGCGCCACATCCCGGCCCCGCCGGCGATGGGGGCGCGGGGGCTGCGCTCTCAGCCTCGCCTGGGGGCACCCCTGGGGGCACCTCCCAGCGGTAGCTGGGGGAGGTAGCTGGGGGAGTTTGAGGCGCGCGGGTCCGGGGGCGGAGCCCCCGTAAAGCGGGGTCTGGGGGCGGAGCCCCCAGTTGCGGGAAGTGGGGGTCCCCCCCCCACGCCCCAGGGCGTAGGGGGAGGGGAGGGGGAAAACCCCCGCCGGACACGGCCCTAGGCGCTCGGCGACGCCGACAGGACGTACGAGGCCGAAGCGGTGTCCACCGTCCCGCCCGGCGACGTCCCGGCAGGCCCGTACGTGTCCGTCCCGTCCACCGGACCACCGTCCTCCGTGGGCCCGCCGGGCGACTCGGTGCCCGGCGACTCGGTGCCCGGCGACTCGGTCGGCGATTCCGTCGGCGACGGGGAGGCCGGGGATTCCGTCGGCGAGGGGCAGACCTCACCCGGCGACGGCGTCACCGACTCGTACGGCGAGGGGCACGCCGAGGGCGAACCGGTGGGCGAGGCATCAGGCGAGGGCGACGGCGACGGCGGCGTGGTCGGCTTGTCCTTGTCACCGGTGTCGCCCTTTTCGCGGGCGAACCACTCGTCGTTCTCGAAGTCGATGAGGATGAAGACGTTCACCACCGTCGTCGACGGGGTGACCGCCACGGTCTTCGACGGGCTGTACGCGGGCCACGCCTCGCCTCTGCGCTGCGCGGAGCTCTTCAGCGCCTGCGGCGGGGTCAGCGGATTGCCGCAGGCGCACCGCACCCGCGGCACGCCCCGGTCGTCGACCAGGACGGCGGTGCCCGTCTGAAGCACCGACTGGTAGCTGGTGGCCCTGCCGTCCCGGTAGCCGTGGTTGGTCACGCGGGTGTCCGCCCGCAGCTGCACGGGGGTGAGAGAGCGCAGATAGTCGGGGACGGCGTCCGGCTGGATGTCCAGCACCGACGCGAACGCCCGGTTCTTGTCCGGCTGGTCCGTCAGAAACCGGATCTGCTGCTCCACATCGCAGCTGGAGACATTGCGCGTCCCGCCGTACACACCGGGCTCCGAGCCGTCCACCGTACGCGTCACACGGCCGTCGTCCTCCTCAGGGGAAGCGGGCGGGGGCGGCGGGGACGGCGACGGAGCGTCCTCATCCGCCGAGGATTCGGTGAAAGGGTCGGGGCCGGCCGAGCCGGCCGCCTGCAGGAACACCTCGTCCTGCCCGCCGTCGCCGCCGCCGCGGGTGAGGGCGACGGCCAGCACCGCCGCCACCACCACGGCGGCCGCGATGCCCGCCACGATGGGAACGGACCGCCACCAGGGCCGTCCGGGCCCCTGCCCGGGGCCGCCGGCCGGACCTCCGCCTTCTCCGCCCCCGCCTCCTCCGCCCCCGCCTCCTCCGCCCGTGCCGCCCGGCCCTCCCGGCCGCTCGGGCGGCGTCGAAGCCGGCGGCGGCGTGGGGCTCTGCTGTGTGGGCCCTTCCCGGGAGGGGCCCGAGAGAGGGCCGGAAGGGGGACCGGAGGGGCGGTCGGACGATGGGGGCTGGGAAGTCACGGGCCTCTACTCCCGACGTGTGGCAGAGCGGAACAGGGCGGACAAAGCAAGAAACAGGCGCAATGTCAGTTTTTTCACTGTGTGCCCATTGTGTGCCTGTCCGTCATGGACCCCGCAAGCTGACGCGGTCGGCCCAGCCCGGCAAGCGAAGCCGCCGGCCGCTGCTTAGCGTGGCAGCGTGAGCGCGCAGCAGACCCGGGACCGCAGCGGCGCCGGCCGTGCCGCCCACGGCTGGCCGCAGGCCCTCGCCGCGGTGCTCGCCGGGCTGGCCGCGATGGCCGTCACCGCGGCTCTCGGGCTGTGGGCGGCGGGCGCCACGGACCTTCCGGGCAACGCCTTCTGGCGGGTCGTCGCCGCCGTCCTGGTGATGGCCGTCGGCGGCGACGTCGCCTTCGCGGGGGAGGCCGGCGCCATCGCCGAGACCCGGGCGGACCTCACCGCCCTTCCGCTCACCGTCACCCTCGTCGGCGCCCTGACCGTCGCGGCCGGCTTTCTCCGGCCGCTGCGGCACCGGGCGGTCGCGGGCGCGAGAGAACTGGCCGACTGGGCGGCACGGCTCGGGGCGCTGTGGGTCCTCGCCCTCATCGGGCTGTGCGCCGCCGCCCGCTACTCCTTCGTGATCCCCGTCGACGACCCGACCGGGATCACGGACCTCTTCGACGCCACCCCCACGGTCGGCTTCCGCGCCGAGTACGCCCTCACCCTCGTCTACGGGCTGCTCTGGCTTGCGGGCGTGCTGGCCCTCGCCTTGCTCGTCTCCCGCGGAGCCCCGCTCCCGGCCCGCCTGGTGCGCTTTCAGGAGACCGTGCGCCCGGCGGCCTTCGCCATGGTGGCACTGCTTCTCGCCTGTGTGGCCGTCGGGCTGGTCGCCGGCTTCGTCGTGGCCGCGACGCGCGGCCATACGGCCGAGACCTTCGCCGTGATGCTGCTGGGACTGCCCAACCTGATGTGGCTGAGCTTTACGCTGGGGCTCGGCGCGACCTGGGAGGGCCGGGTGGAGGGCCCGTTCGGACTGCCGATGCCGCAGGTGCTGGACCGGGTGCTGCGCACCGAGACCCCCGAGCTGTCCGAGCTGAATGTCGGCACGCTCGCCGAACACGACGGCCGGGTCTGGTGGCTGATCCCCGCGGCGGCGGTGCTGCTGCTGGCCGCGGCCGTCGTGATGGCGGTCCGCTCACCCGCGCGGATGCGGCTGTGGCAGCACGCCGTGCATCTGGCCGTGGCGCTCGTCCTCACCGTGCTGACGATCTGTCTGATCGCCCGTATCTCCGCGCAGTACGGCCTGTCGCTGCTGGGCATCGGGGACCTCGGAGGCGCACTCGGCGGCGAGGTGATCCTGCGGCCCCGGCTGTGGACCGCGCTCGGCCTGGCGGCGGCGTGGGGCCTGGTGGCCGGATTCCTCGGCGGCCTGCTCGCCCGCCCAGTCCACCGCCGAGGCGAGGCCCCCGCGCGCCGCTGACATCGGGGCCCCGCCCCCAGACCCCCGGCCCTCAATCTCCCCCAGACTTCGTCCGGGAGGTGCCCCCAGACGGGCTGGATTTTCCAGCCCGTCCGGCGCTTGAGGACACAACGGAGTCTGGGGGTCCGGGGGCGGAGCCCCCGGAAGACGCGGGTCAGGTCGCGTTCGGCCCGAACACCGGCCGCGCCCACCGCGGCGGCCCCGGCGGCGGGCTCACGCCCCCCGTCTCCACTCCGCCGCCGCGGACGTCCACCCTGGTCGGCGCATGCCTCTCCGGGCTCCCCGCCGCCCCCGCGCGGACCACCGCCGCGCGCAGTTCGCCGGCGAACTCCAGACATGACCCGTACCGCTCGTCGGGAGTCTTGGCGAGCGCCCGCTCCAGCACCGCGTCGACCTCCTGCGGCAGATCGGTCCGCTGCCCGGTCAACGGCGGCGGCGGATCGTACTGATGGGCCCACAGCAGCGCCAGATCGTCGTCGCGCTGGAACGGCGGGACCCCGGCCAGGGTCTCGTACACGACGCAGCCCAGACTGTAGACATCGCAGCGGCCGTCCACCGGCCGCCCCGAGATCTGCTCGGGCGCCACATAGTCCAGCGTCCCGACGAACTGGCCCACGGTGGTGAGCCCGGTGAGCGACAGGGACTTCTTCGTCAGCCCGAAGTCGGTCAGATAGACATGCTCCGGATGGTCCGGGTCCGTGCCCGCCGCGACCAGGATGTTGCCCGGCTTCACATCCCGGTGCACCAGGTCGTGGGCGTGCGCGGCGTCCAGTGCCGAGGCGACCTGTGCGGCGATCCTGACCGCGGTGGCGGCGGGCAGCCGCCCCTGCCGGTCGAGCAGGGCGCGCAGATCCTGACCCGGCACATACCGCATCGCGATATAGAGGATGCCGTCCGTCTCCCCGGCCTCGAAGACCGGCACGATATGCGGATGGTCGATCGCCGCGGCCACCCGCGACTCATGGGTGAACCGCTTGCGGAAGGTGTCGTTGCGGGCCAGCTCGGGCGCCAGCAGCTTGAGCGCGACGGTGCGTTCGAGGCGCAGATCGCGGGCCCGGTAGACCACGGCCATGCCGCCGCGGCCGATCTCGCGTTCCACGAGGTAGCCCGCGATCTGCTTTCCGATCAGGTCCGAGGGCCGCCCGGCCGCCGCGTGCGCCATGTCGTTCACCCCGTTCCGCCGCCTTGGCCGCCTCCGTCGGCCCGCCCGTCATGGGAGACCACCCGTGTGGGCTCGTGCCCCTCGTGCCCCTCGGGCCCTGGAGCCTCGGGGCCGGGGTGATCCGGCCCCGCTGCGGCGGCCGGCGGCTCGGAGGCGGCGAAGGCGGTGAGGGACGCGCCGTCGCCGTAGACCCAGCGCTCATGCTCGGCGTCGTACAGCCAGACCGACTCGCCGTCCACGACCACCCCCACCCGCAGCCCCCGTGTACGGTCCCGGAACCCTTCCCCGTCCGTGCGCCCCTCCGCCAGGTCCTGCACCGCGCCGCGGTACTGCCGCAGCGTCTCGTCGACCCGTGCCAGCAGGGGCCGCGGATCCGCCGTGCGGGCGAGCGGCCCGCCGGGGGGCGGCGGGTCCCGCGGCACCGAAACCAGCAGCCTGCCGTCGACCCAGGTCGACCAGCCGTTGGCGCAGAGCACCTGCCCCCAGTCGCCGCGCCGGCCCAGAAGCTGCACCGGCAGGAGCGGGTCGAGCGGGGCGGACGGGCGGGAGACGTCCGGCAATTCGAAAGAAGGCAGCCCGCCCTGCGGGATCACATGCGTCGGGCGGAAGTCCTGCACCGTCATCGCCACGCTCCCTCCGTCCGCCGCACGCCCGCGCTCCATCCCGCACGCCCGCGCGTCCGCCGTGCTTCCGCTACTTGCGCATGATCGCCGGTTCCTGCCGCCGCAGCAGCCTCGACACGGCGAAGCAGAACACGACGGCGAGTCCCGCCAGCGCCCCCATGTCGAGCAGCCAGGCGCCCGCCGAGTGCTCGAACAGCGGATCCGCGGTCCGCTCGCCGGGGACGATGCGCGCCAGGTCGACGGTGCCGGCCATCGCCGCCAGCGCCCACCGCGCCGGAACCAGCCAGGACAGCTGCTGCAGCACCGGCACCCCGTCCACGCTCAGCAGCGCCCCGCAGAACACCACCTGCACGATCGCGAGGAGCACCAGCAGCGGCATGGTGACCTCCTCCTTGCGCACCAGCGCGGAGATCAGCAGCCCGAGCGTCATCGCGGTGAACGACAGCAGCGCCACCGCCAGTGTGATCTCCAGCAGCGGCGGCATCAGCACGCCCTCGCCGCCCGGCGCGTTCAGATCCACCCCGGCCAGCGCCACCAGCGTCAGCACGACCGCCTGCAGCACGGTCACCGTGCCGAGCACCACGACCTTCGACAGCAGATACGCGGCTCTGGACAGCCCGACGGCCCGCTCCCGCCGGTAGATCGCCCGCTCCTTGACCAGTTCCCGCACGGCGTTGGCCGCGCCCGTCAGCACCCCGCCCACACACAGGATGAGCAGGGCGTTCATCGCGGTCTCCTGGGTCAGCTCGCTGCCGGCCAGCGCCCGCGCCATCGCGCCCATCACAAACGGCAGCGCGATCATGATGGCCAGGAAGGTGCGGTCGGCGCTCAGGGCGGCCGCGTACCGGCGTACCAGCGTGCCGAGCTGTGCGCGCCTGCTGCGGGGCCGGGGCGGCGGCGCGGGGGCCGTGGGCGGGGCCGCCGCCCCAAACGGCCTCGGCTGGGCCGTGGAGCTGGCCACGTACCGCAGATGGTGCGGGGAGGTCCGGTACTCGCCCGCCCAGTCGCGCGCCTGGTCGGTCTCGAACGCCTCGAACGCCTCGGGCCACTGCCCGAACCCGAAGAACGGCAGGGTGTCGTCCGGCGGGCCGTAATAGGCGATGCGGCCCCCGGGGGCGAGGACCAGCAGCCGGTCGCACACATCGAGGCTCAGCACGCTGTGGGTGACGACGATGACGGTGCGCCCGTCGTCGGCCAGGGTGCGGAGCGTATGCATCACGGACCGGTCCATGCCGGGGTCGAGCCCGGACGTGGGCTCGTCGAGGAAGAGCAGCGACGGCTTGGTCAGCAGTTCGAGCGCCACGCTCACGCGCTTGCGCTGTCCGCCGGACAGCCGGTGGATCGGCAGGTCCGCGCGCTGCTCTAGTCCCAGCTCCCGCATCACCTCGGCAACCCGGTCGCGGCGCTCGGCGCGCGCCGTGTCCTGGGGGAAGCGCAGCTCGGCCGCGTACTCCAGGGCGCGGCGCACGGTCAGCTGTGCGTGCAGGATGTCGTCCTGCGGCACCAGCCCGATGCGCTGGCGCAGCTCAGCGTAGTCGCGGTAGAGGTCGCGGCCGTCGTACAGGACGGTGCCGTGGTCCGCGGGCCGCTGCCCGGTCAGCGCGTTGAGCAGCGTGGACTTGCCCGAGCCGCTCGGGCCGACCACGGCGAGCAGACACCGCTCGGCCACCGGGAAGGACACATGGTCGAGGAGCACCTTGCGGCCGTGGTCGACGGCGACCGCGAGCTCCTGGACCTCCAGGGAGATCTCGCCGGTGTCCACGTACTCCTGGAGCTGGTCGCCGACGAGGCTGAACGCGCTGTGGCCGATGCCGACGATGTCGCCGGGGGAGACCTGGGCGCGCTCAACGGGCTGCCCGTTGAGATAGGTGCCGTTGTGGCTGCCGAGGTCGACGATCTCGTAGCTGCCGTCCGGGTGGGCCCGCAGCTCGGCATGGCGGCGGGAGACGACGAGATCGTCGATGACGAGGTCGTTGTCCGCTGAGCGGCCGATGCGCACGGTGCGCACGGGCAGCGGCCGCACCGTCGTGGGCTGCCGGAAGGTGCCGGTAGCGGAGGGCGTCGACACGGCGGAGGGCCGCTCGGGCGCTGCCGGCGGGGGCGGTTCGCGGGCCGTGAGCACGGCCCGCGGCCCGTCCAGGGGGTTCCCGAACCGGATGACGCTGCCGGGGCCGACGCCCCATTCGTGGATGCGCCGGCCCTCGGCGTATGTGCCGTTGGTGCTGTTCTCGTCCTGGAGGGTCCAGTGGTCGGCCTCGGGCCGGAGCACCGCGTGGTGCCATGAGACCCGGGCATCGTCGAGGACGATGTCGCTCAGTGGGTCGCGCCCGACGTGGTAGTCCCGGTCGGGGCTGATGACCGTGACTCCGGTGTCCGTTTCGAGCATCAGCTCGGGCGCGCTGGGCGCGACAGACCGCTCTCCCATGTCCGAATTCTAGCTATTGATCCACACTGATGCCTGATTGCTCCGCCTGGCGGGGCGGGGGATCGGGGCTGTCGCGCCCGGGGGCCGCTACTCGGGACGGGCCTCGATCAGCGAGAAGCGACTGGGCGCCGGCAGCGGCGTCACCGAGGTGACCGTCAGCCCGGCGCGCCCGCACAGCTCCTCGAAGTCCCGGCGGGTGCGCTCCCGTCCTCCCACGTTCACCAGCATGTTGAGATCGCTGAGGTAGGTCAGCCCCGCGGCCTGCGGATCGACGGCCTCCGGCATGACGGGCTCGATGATGAGCACCCGGCCGCCGGGGGCCAGGGCGGCGCGGCAGTGGCCGAGGATCGACTCGCACTGTGCGTCGGTCCAGTCGTGCAGCACGCTCTTGAGCAGCTGCAGGTCCGCTCCCGGGGGAACGGAGCGGAAGAAGTCCCCGACGGCCGCCGTACAGCGGTCGGCCACCCCCGCGCGCTCCAGCGTCGCGGGGGACTGCGCCAGCCCCTCCTTGGTGTCGTACAGGATTCCCTTGAGGTCCGGGTGAGCTGCCAGGACGGCCGCGAGCAGCGTGCCGTCGCCGCCGCCGATGTCCATCACCGTGCCGCGGCCGCCGAAGCCGTACGCGTGCGGGAGCAGCGCGGCCGTCTCGGATGTGCCCTGGCTCATGGCCGCGTTGAACTGGGCGGACAGCTCGGGACGGTCCTTGAGGAAGCCGAAGAAGTCCGTGCCGAAGACGGTGTCGAAGGAGGGCCTGCCGCTGCGGACGCTGTCGTCCAGCAGCTCCCAGCCGCGCAGCAGCACCGGATCGGTGAAGATCTGCGCCAGCGCGGCCATTGAGCCGTCCCGCCCCGGATGCAGCAGCGCCCCCGTCGGGGTGACGGAGAAGACGTCCCGCTCGGCCGGCGACTCCTTGAGCAGTCCCAGTGCGGTCAGCGCCCGCAGCAGCCGGGCCATGGCCTGCGGCTGTGCTCCGCACGCGTCCGCGACCTCGGCCGCGGGCAGCTCCGCGTCCCCGATCGCCTCGACGACCCCGAGCCGGACCGCGGCACGCACGGTGTAGCCCGCCAGCCCCCCGAACAGCAGCCGCATCAGCCCGGCCTGGTCGCTCTCTCCCGCCGTCTGTGCCGCCGCTTCCTGATTGTCCGTCAAAGCCCTGCCCCTTCCGCGTGTTGTCGATGAGAGACGTACTTAGGCAAGCCTAACCGCCTCGGGTGTGCCATGGCCCGGCCGCCCAGCAGATGGACAGGGGTGCGCGCTCTGTCACCTGTGCGCGGTAGAAAGAGGGAATGACCGAACACGCGCAGGGCGCCGCCGGTGCGGATGACGTGGACGCCGTGACCCGGGCGGTGCTGACCGCCTCCCGGCTGCTGGTCGCCGTCTCCGCCCGCTCGCTCGCCGCGGTGGAGGACCGGGTGACATTGCCCCAGTTCCGGCTGCTGGTGGTGCTCTCCATCGAGGGTTCCGCCAAACTGGTGGTGCTCGCCGAGCGGCTCGGCGTCAATCCGTCGACGGCGATGCGGATGATGGACCGGCTGATCGCGGCGGGTCTCGCCGACCGGCAGATCAACCGGGACAACCGGCGGGAGACGGTGCTGCGGCTGACGCCCGAGGGGCGGCGCATCGTCGAGGATGTGACCGCGCGCAGGCATGAGGAGATCGCGGCGATCGTGGAGCGGCTCGCCCCGGAGCAGCGGTCCGCGATGGTCGCCGCGCTGACCGCGTTCACGGAGGCCGGCGGCGAGCCGTCGCCGGCTGACCAGGCCGCCGCGCTGTGCCCCCTCGGCTGGGCGGAAACGCCGCTGCGGCACTCGCCCTGAGCCCCGGCAGGACGCGGCGGAGGGCCCGGACGGGCGCCGGGCCCCCGCTGCTGAGCTGCGTCACCGTGCCAGTGCCGCTCCCGGGCAGGGGCCGGCGCTCCTGCCGGGCCTTCCGCCGAACGCATCATTGCACAGTGCAAAGGCGAGCTGAAGGCATACGGCGGAGCCGCCCGCCGGTCACTTGGGCTTGACCGCCGCTTCGACTTCCTCAAAGGTGGCCTGCTCGACCAGACCCGTGTCCTCAAGCACCTCAAGGTGGTCCAGGACCGTCTGGTTGGCCTGCCGAGCGTGCCGGCGGATCAGATCGTTCTGCGTGGCGCCCCGCACCTCGCCGATCGTGGCGAAGATCTTGCCGTGCGAGGCGCGCAGCAGATTCGCGAACAGCCGGTCGAACTCCGCGCCGCGGGCGTTCTCCATCTGCTTCACCCAGCCCTGCTGCTCGGGCGTCGCCTCATTGGGGATCTCGACGCCGAGGATCTTCGCGTCCTCACGGACCAGCTGGTCGAGCTTGCTGTGCCCGTCGATCAGATGGAGCCCGGCGCGCTTGACGGCCTCGCTCTGGGCATGGGTCTGGGCCAGCCGCCCGGCCGGAATCTCCCACAGACCGGCCTGACGCACCGCTACCAGGAAGGTTCGGTCCACATCGGTGACGATCTGCGGGCCCGCCCCGGTCTTCCCCGAGGACCCCGCGGGCCCGGCGGCGGCCCCCTCCAGGGAGTGGCCCCCGCTGTGCGGGGCCCCGGCCGTGTCGGCGGACGCCGAGCCCGCGGTCGCCTCGCCACTGCTGCTCTGGATGGCGACCAGGACCACGGCGATCGCCGCGACCGCGGCGGAGATCATCGCAATCAGCTTTCTGGAGATGCCGTTTCGTACGGAACGTCGGTTTGCATGCATGGTGCCTCCCGGTTCGGCGGTGAGCGGTTCCAACGTGTTGTCGGGAGCTGGTTGTTGTCGCGGCTGGCACGGCGCGCAGCCTCAGGTACGGATGGGGCGCGCGTGGTGTTCAACGGCCTGCGCCCAGGCCCGGCGGGATGGCCCGGCGGGATGGCCCGGCGAAGGGCTGGGCAGGTACATCTGTACGGCTCCGAGGGGGGAGCACCCGAACGAGGCAGCGAGGGGCGTGCGACGTGGCGCAGCAGACGGCATGGCAGTTTTCGGACGACCGGGGGCAGTTGGCGGCGCGTTCCGCCAGGCCCTCCAAGGTGATCGCGTACATCCAGGCCGGTGCGACCCTGTGGGACCACGGCATACACGTCCACGGCGTGTTCGGCTCATACCACGACGGACCCGCGCCCGACCCGGCGAAGGCGGGTGAACTGCCCCTCGACTCCGTCGAGTACCTGGGCGCGGGCGGCACGGCGGACCTGGACGCGCTCCTGGGCTGTGGGCCCGATCTCGTCGTCGCCGTCAGCTATGGCTCCGGCCAGGTCTACGGCCTCGACCCGGAAACCGCCAAGCACCTGGAAGAGCAGGTGCCGCTGACCGTGCTGGACGTCTCCCGGCCCCATGATCTCGCCGCCCTGCGGGCGCGGTTCGCCGAGCTGGCGCGGTCGCTGGGCGCACCCGACGACCCGGCAGCCGAGCGCCGGGCGCAGGCGGCCCTCGACCGGCTGCGCACGGCGGCGGACGTCCCCTCGCCGCCCCGTGTGACGGCGCTGTCGGCCGCCGGGCCAGACAGGGCGCACATCGCCCGTCCGGCCGCCTGGCCCGATCTGCGCGCACTGACCGCGGGCGGCGTGCGGCTGGCCGAGCCGGCCGGGTCCGCGGGAGCGAACTGGTCCACGGTGACCTGGGCCGAGGCGGCCGAACTGCGGCCCGCGGTCGTCCTCGCCGACGTACGGTGCAATGCCACACCGCCGGGCGAGCTGGACGCGGCCGCCGCCGACGGCTGGCACAGACTGCGCAGGGACGCCGTCGTGCTGCCCTGGAACCCGGAGGCCCCCGTCAGCGCCCGCGCCCACGCCCGGTTCCTCACCCGCGTCGCCGACGCCGTCGAAGCCGCGGCCGGCTGACCCCGGACCCCGGCGATCTGCCGCCGCCGCGCGCCGGAACCACTCCGCCCGGACTACTCCGCCCGGGATGGCCCCGAGCGCGCGGCGACCAGTCTGAGGAACTCCGCCTCATTGCCGGCGAGACCCGCGGCCCGCAGCGCCTCGTCCGCCTCGGCCATCGGGACGGACAGCAGCGGCACGGCCGACGGCGGCCTTTGGGGGTCCGCCAGAACGGCACGGGCCGTGCGCAGCAGCCGCACATACGCCTGCACGGCCGCCAGCTCGGCGTCGGGCACGGGAGGAGGTACGGGCACGGGAGGGGGTACGGGTGCGGGATCGGGGCCGGTCATCTCGCGGTGCTCCTCGGAACGGTGTCGGACCGTCAAGCATCCCGCCCCCCACTGACAATCCGACCGTCACGGGCGGATCACAGAGTGCCGCAACGGCCGCATCCGTAGCGCTGCGTCGCGTTACATTCCCTCTGCGCAACGGTAATTGTCATATGAGCCGGGGTTATGGCTCAGGACGTCGGGGGGAGCGCAATGAGCGGAAGCGGGGGCGGAAGAGGAAGACAGCACACGCTGTACGGGCAGCGGGCCCTGCAGGAGGACTTCGTGCCGCGCCTCGTCGGCCTGCACTGCGACGGCCGGTACCGGGTCCCGTTCGCCTACCCCGGGGGTGCGCCCCTCGTCCATGTCGTCGGCGGCCGGGGGAGCGGCAAGACGGCTCTCCTGGACCGGGTGTACGACGCCTACAACGGCCGGGTGCCGCTCGCCCGCGCCGATCTCGCCGCTCCCGGCTTCGGCGAGGCGGGAGTCGTCGACCTCCTCGACGACGACAGCCCGAACGCCTCGCACATCACGCATCTGCTCTATCTGCTGGCCTACCGGCTCGGGCTGGACGTACGCCGGTTCGGCCGTCCGCTCGCCTTCCCCAGACTCTCCCTCGGGCTGCTGGTGGTCACCGCCTGGCGTCCGCTCGGCGGCGACGACGGCGATGTCCGGCCCGCCGACCTGCGCCGCGCCGAGGCTGATCTCAGAAAATTCATCACCGACGAGGACTCCAACGTCCGACACCGCCGCGAGAGCCTCGGCCGCTGGTTCGACGCCGTCTCGGCCAACCTCCCGCAGGTGCTGGCCTCCGTGCCCGGCCTCGACGCCATCGCGGGCATCGTCCTGGACACCGCCCGCCATCAGCTCCTCAAGGGCGAGCCCGACCGGGGCGCCCTCGCCTGGTGGGGCGACCGGCTGCCCCCCGCCCAGGGGTACCAGGGAGACTCGCTGCAGCGGCTGTTCCAGTTCGTCCGCGGCTTCCGGCGGCTCGACGGCCGGCGGCGCACCGCGGAGGAGCACCTCGTCGCCGCGCTGCTCGCCGACATCGACGCGGGATACGGACGGCTCAGACGGCTCAACCGGACGCCCCGGCCGCTGATCCTCCTGGACAACGTCCACACCGACGTCGGCCGCACCGTCCTCGGCCTGCTCGGCGTCCTCGACTCCCCGCCCGCGGCGAACGGCCACCGCCCCACCCGCCCCGTCGTCCTGGCCGCCTCCCTCGGCAGGGGCGCGCACCTGCCGCCGCTCGACGACATCGGCGCGACCGCCGTCCCCGCGGCCCGCCCGCTCCTGCTGCGCATACCCGCCGTCGACCACACCCACATCGGCGAGATGCTCGGCGCCGTCGACTACCCCGAGCATCTGCCCCGGCTGCTCGCCCGCTACAGCGGCGGCCGCGCCGCGAGCGCTCGCACCCTCGTCGACGCCGCGCTCCGTCTCCTCCAGGACACCGGCGTCATCCGCCCCCGCGACCTGCTGGACGCGGCCGTCCCCGACCTGCTGGCCAAGCTCCTGCCCGATGAGGTCATGCGGGACCGCCTGACCCTGCTGTCGCCTGCCCGGCGCCCCGCGGCGCGGCGGGCGCTGTGGACCTTCGCCTATCCCGAGGACCATACGGAGGAGCTCATCGCCGCCCGCATCGCCGAGGCGGAGGGCTACCGCAGCGCCTCCTGTCTGGACGGCGACCGCGCGCTCGATCTGCTGCTGACGCACCGGCTGGCGGCAAAGACCGCCCCCGAGCGCTGGCGCGGCATCCATCTGCGGCTGCGCTCCCTGTGCCATCCGCAGGAGGACGACTATCTGTGGCACACCCTCGCCCTCGGCCGGGTCGGCGAGGTCGTCTGCGCGCTGCACCACCGCTTCACCGGGGCGGCCCCCGAGAGCTGGCTCACCTCCCTCAACGGGATCTGCGCGGCCCCGCACCCGCCGGAGGGCGAGCAGCCGCCCGACGCCGGAGTGACGCCGCTGTGCACGGTGTGCGGGAGCGCGGGCCCCGACCGCGTACACGAGGCCATCGGCACCCTGACGCGGCTGCTGTGGCAGCTCTCCGACCCGCTCACCCTCGCCCCGCGGGAGGACGATCTGAACAGTGTCCGCATCGCGCTGGAGTCGCTGTACGGCAACGGGGCCGATCGCGCCGCCTACCGGGCGGCGTCCGCCGACTGGCCCGCCCGGCTGCGGGCCGGTGCGCAGGCCCCGGATCTGCCCATCCCGGAGGGGTACTGAATCATGACGACTTTCCTCGGGCGCCTCCCCGGCGGCCCGGTCACCAAGGCGGCCGTCGCCTGCGTGGCTCTCGTCTTCCTCACCGCCGCCGTCTGGACGGGCGTGCGCTGGTTCGGCCCCGATCCGAGCTGTGGGCCCGGAGTCGAGTGGCGCGGCCAGGACGGCGCGAAGGAGTGCACCGGCGTCACGGACGGCAGTCATGTCTTCGCCGCCAATCTCAAGGAGGTCAGCGCCCGCATCGAGGAGGAGAACGACCGCGTCGGCGACCAGCCGCATGTCTCCGTCGCCGTGCTGCTGCCCATGGCCCCCGCCCAGCCCTTCGAACAGCAGAAGACCCTCAGCGAGGTACAGGGCGCGTATCTCGCCCAGTACCGCGCCAACCATCACTCCAACGGCAAGAAGCCGCTGATCAAGCTGCTGCTCGCCAACCCCGGCCGCACTCACGCCCACTGGGAGCCGGTGGCCGGTCAGCTCGCGGAGATGGCGTCCGACCCCCGGCACAATCTGCGCGCGGTGCTCGGCTTTGACGTCTCGACGGCCGCCACCCAGGCGGCCATCCACCGTCTCACCGCCGACCACGGCATCCCGGTGGTCAGCGGGCCGCTGACCGCGGACGACTTCGGCAACAGCGAGGCCCGCCCGGACGCCTATCCGGGCTTCGCCCGCATCGTGCCGGACAACACCGACCAGGCCGAGGCCCTCTCCTACTTCAACAAGGACATCGACCCCGCCCAGACGCTGGTCGTGGAGGATGTGCGCGAAGGCGACAACTACGTCGACTCCCTCAAGAGCGCCTTCGCCGACCTCACCAGGGGCGCCCCGCGCGCCCCCGAGCAGTACCGGGCGCCCGACGACTTCCACAAGGAGGGAACCACCGCCAGCGCCTTCGACCGGATGGTCGACACCATCTGCACCTCGCCGGCCAAGGTGATCTACTTCGCCGGACGCCCCGTGCAGCTGCGGCAGTTCCTCAACGAACTGGGCGACCGCGGGTGCACCGACAAGAAGTACACGGTCATCACGGGTGACGCCGCCTCCACCCTCCCGTCCGACGCGAAGCTGAACCGGGACGTCTTCCGCAAAGGCGTCACCCTGCAGTACGCCTCGATGGCGCACCCCCACGCCTGGACCCGTGCCGACGCACCCGCCACCGGCGGCTCCGCGGACGCCGTGCGCACTCTCGAACAGCTCGCCGCGAGCGGGGAGGCGGGCGACATCGGGCCGGTCACCCTGACCGACTCCCGCACCATCGTCTTCTACGACGCGGGGCTCACCGCCGTCACCGCGATCCGGATGCGCGGCGACGACGACCCCGTCATCCCCGAGCTGTCCTCCATCAAGGACTCCTGGCTCCGGCTGCACGGCATGGGCAAGGTCGAGGGCGCGAGCGGCTGGATCTGCCTCGACAACTACGGCAACGCCTACAACAAGCCTGTCGCGGTCGTGGAGCTCGCCCCCGACGACCCGGCTCGCATCCGCTTCGTCGGGCTCGCCTGGCCGAACGGCGAGCCGACCCCTGCCGACTGCACGGCGTCACGGGGACGCTGACATGACGTCAGCTCCCCGTGGCTCTCACCGGCTTGTCACCCTGGGCACCCTGAGCCTGTCCCAGCTGGTTCGGCCCGGGATGCCGTCGGCGTCGGACCCCGAGTAGCCCAGCTTGCGCTGCCAGGCCGCGTACGACCTGCGGTCGGCCTCCGTCCAGCGGGGGCCGGGCCCGATCTCGTACCGGCTGCACCCCTCCGCGACCAGCCGTCTGCCCATCGCCGTGATGACCGGACTGTTCCGCCCCGCCCGGAAGAACGACGCCCCGGGGTACGGCTCGTAGCGCGGCGGGGGCGGTCCGTCCGGGGGGCGGCCGAGGCGGCGTCTGATCCGCTCGCGCATCGCGTCCATGGTGAACCCGCGGGGGTCGACCTTGCCCGGCTGCCACTCGAGGTGACCGATCACCGAGCGCTGGTTCCATCCGTGCGCCCGGCAGACGGCCGCCGCGGCCCGCTCGACGGCCGTCAGCTGCTCGGCGGGCCAGGGGTCCTTGCCGTCGCCGAGGTTGATGCACTCGAAGCCGTAGAAGTGGCGGTTGCCGTCGGTGTTGGCCTCGTTGTCCGGCGGCAGCTCGCGTTCGGCGATCACCGCGCGCAGCACGTCGTCGTCGCCGAGCCCGGCGTGGTTGGCGCGGCCGTTGCCGATCAGATGGACTGTGCCGTCCTTGGCGATCACGCCGTGGCCGAGCGGCCCCGGCAGCCCGGCGTAGCCGTCGTAGCAGAGGTCCACGGAGTGCCGGGTGCCCGACGTGACGGTGTGATGGATCATCACACCGTGGGTGGGGCCCCACGGCCCCTTGTGGTTGCGGTTGTGCGTACGCCAGCTCCGGTGCTCGGCGACGATCAGCCCTTCGCCGCGGAGGGCGCTGAGGAAACGGGAGGCGGACAGAGGGGTGGCCATGGGGGGCGCTCCTTTCTGAATGACGTGTCCATGTCATTCATGGGAGCGGCGTTCTCCGCCGTTCGCGGGGAGTGTCCGGCCCCTCCCTGAGGGTGGTCAAGGGAGGGATTCGGTCATTCGTTCGCCTCTTCGGCGCGGGTGGAGCCGAGAAGGGCGACGCCGCCCAGCCGGGGCCAAGGGGCGCCGCCCGGGGCCGTGGACCGTGGCCGTATGCCCCTACAGCCCCTGCCAGGCGGGCTTGGCGGCATAGGTGGCCCGGAAGTAGTCGGCCAGCTTGAGACGGGATGCGGCCGCCTCGTCGACCACCACCGTGGCGTGCGGATGGAGCTGCAGCGCCGACGCGGGCACCAGGGCGGAGAGCGGGCCCTCCACCGCCTGCGCCACGGCGTCCGCCTTTGCCTCGCCAGTCGCCAGCAGGACCAGATGGCGGGCGTCGAGGATGGTGCCGATGCCCTGGGTGATCACATGGTGCGGCACCTCGTCGAGCCCGTCGAAGAAGCGGGCGTTGTCCCGCCGCGTCTGCTCGGTCAGGGTCTTGATGCGTGTGCGGGAGGCCAGCGACGAGCACGGCTCGTTGAAGCCGATGTGCCCGTCCGTGCCGATGCCCAGGAGCTGGAGATCGACTCCGCCCGCCTCGGCGAGCGCACGGTCGTACGCGAGGCAGGCCGCCGCCACGTCCTCCGCGGCGCCGTCCGGGCCCATGAACGCCCCCTCGCTGAGCCCGAGGGGTTCGACGACCTCGCGCAGCACCACGGAGCGGTAGGACTCGGGGTGCCCGTACGGCAGCCCCACATACTCGTCGAGCTGGCATATCCGGGCCTGCGAGGCGTCCACGTCACGGGCCCGCACCTTGGCGGCGAGGGCCTCGTAGACCGGCAGCGGAGTCGATCCCGTGGCCACGCCCAGCAGTGCGTCGGGCTTGCGCCGCAGCAGATCGGCCATGGCGTCGGCGATCAGCTCGCCGCCGGCCGCGGGGTCCGGAACGATGATGACTTCCACGAAGATCCCTGTCCTTGAAGGCCGAGTGGTGTAGACCAATCTACCTGGTGGGCGGGGCCGCTGTCGCGGGTGGGTCCCAGCTGCCGCTGGCGGCGGCCCCGGGAGGGGCTGACGCGGGCCGCCCGCGACGCGCGACAGCCACGCGCCGCGGGGCCCGGCACGCACCCGTAAGGCCGTCCGCACCGGCGGCTACACCGCCGGCGAGGCCAGCGCCTCCAGCTCCTCCGGGGTGCGCGGGCCCGGCGCGCCGTCGGGAAGGAGGCCGTGCGCGCGCAGCACCTCCGCCGCGGCCGCGCCCCACGGTCTGCGCAGCCGGGCCGCGGCCAGCAGCTCCCGGTCCGCGAGGAGTTCGGCCGCGGGTCCGGTGCGCAGCCCCTGCGGGGTGAGCACCGCGGCGTCGTCCGCCCAGCGCAGCGCGAGGTCCACATCGTGCGTCGCCATCACCACCGTGGCGCCCGCCTCCCGCAGCCGCGCCAGGACCTTGAGCAGCCGCTCCTGGCCGTGCGGGTCGAGCCCTGCCGTCGGCTCGTCCAGGATCAGCACCCGAGGACGCATCGCCACCGCCCCGGCGATCGCCGCGCGCTTGCGCTGCCCGTACGACAGCAGATGCGTCGGACGGTCGCGCAGCGCGGCGATGTCCAGCGCCGTGAGGGCCTCCTCCACCCTCTCCCGCACCTCCGCCTCCGAAAGCCCCAGGTTCATGGGGCCGAAGGACACGTCCTGCGCGACCGACGCGGCGAACAGCTGGTCGTCCGGGTCCTGCACCACCAGCTGCACGGCAGTGCGCAGCCGGGTCAGCCCCGCCCGGTCGTGGGCGACGGTCTCCCCGCCCAGCCGCAGCCGGCCCGACGAGCACCGCAGTCCGCCGCTGAGCAGCCGCAGCAGCGTCGTCTTCCCGCTGCCGTTGCGGCCGAGCAGCGCCGTGGCACGGCCCTCGGGCAGGGCGAAGCCGACGCCGCTGAGCACCGGCGGCCCGTCCTCGTACGCGAAGCAGGCGTCGACGAGCTCGACGACGGGCGTGGCCGCCGCAGGCTGGCGCTGGTTCATCGGAGGTGCCTTTCGAGGACGAGAGTGAGGCAGACGAGCCCGGCGAGCAGCGCGGCGGCCCCGGCGAGGAACGCCCGCGAGACCGTCGCCGCGGGCACCAGAACGCGCAGCGTGCCGTCGTAGCCGCGCCCGGCGAGCCCCGTCTGCATCCGGCCCGCCCGGTCGAAGGCCCGGACGAACGCGGTCGCGCCGAGGCCGGCCAGCGAGCGCCAGGCCGCGGCCCTGGTCGTATGGCCGAGCCGTGCCGCCTGCGCCTGCCGCACCTGGCTGACCGAGTCGAGCAGCAGAAACGTGATCCGGTACATCACCAGCGCCACATCCACCACCGCGGGCGGCACACCCGCGCGTGCCAGCCGGGGCAGCACATCGGAGACCGGTGTGGTGAACGCGAACAGCAGCACGCCGAGCGAGGCCGCCGAGGTGCGCAGCAGCAGCCGCCCGGCGTCCGCGGGCCCGCCGGGGGCGAGGGAGATGAACGCGCCGTCGCCGCCGACCGCGAACAGCAGCGGCACGGCGCCGGTGACACAGAATCCCAGGGGGATGCGGAAGGCCCGCCACAGCTGACGGGGCGCCACCCCGGCCGGGCCGAGGAGCACGGCGAGCGTGGCGGCGGCGACCAGCGGCGCTCCGGGCCAGGGCGGGAGGCCGACGGCCGTCGCGGTCAGCCCGAGGGCGAGGAAGGCCTTCTCACACGGGTGACGGCGGCGCCAGCGGCTGCTGTGCGCCGCCGCGTCGATGGGCAGCATGTCCCGGGCTTACGAGGCGCTCGCGCCGGCCGCCCCGCCCGCTGGGGCCTCCACCTCCCCGCCGGTCCCGGCCGGCTGCCCGGCCGCCCGCTCCGCGCCCTGGCGGCGGCCCCTGCGGAGCCCGAAGTAGTACGCCAGCACCCCCGCGCCGAGCGCCGCCTGCACCGCGAACAGCGCGGACTCGACCTCACCGGACGGCGGCTCGTACAGCGGAGAGAACCACGGCTCGTAGTCCGGCTCGATCTCGGTGATCGCCGCCTCGGCCTCGCCGTCCGCGCCCGCGAACGGCTCCTCCTTGTGGTCCCCGAGCCCGAGCGCCAGCGGCAGCACCGCGAGCGCGGCCACGATCGCCAGCAGCAGAGCATTGATCTTCGCGTTGCGGCTCATCGGACCGTGGCCTCCGTCGTGTTCGCACTGTTCTTTCCGCCCCTGCCGCCGCTGAGCAGCACACCGAGCCGGGTCAGCTCACCCTTGCTCGACTGGACCAGCAGCCGCATCACCAGCACGGTGAGCAGGCCTTCGCTGACGGCCAGCGGAAGCTGGGTGACGGCGAAGATGCCGCCGAACTTCGCCAGCGCGCCGAGGACGCCGGAGGCGGGGTCGGGAAAGGCCAGCGCGAGCTGCACGCTGGTGACGCAGTACGTCGACAGATCGGCGGCGAACGCGCCGAAGAACACGCTGGCCATCAGCGGCAGACCGGACCGTCTCAGCAGACGGTAGACGCCGTATCCGGCCCATGGCCCGACAATCGCCATCGAGAAGGCGTTCGCCCCGAGTGTCGTCAGCCCGCCATGCGCCAGCAGCAGCGCCTGGAACAGCAGGGTGATGGTGCCCAGCACCGCCATGATCGGAGGTCTGAACAGAATCGCCCCGAGGCCGGTGCCGGTGGGATGGGAGCAACTGCCCGTCACAGACGGGATCTTCAACGCGGACAGGACGAACGTGAACGCACCGGACGCGCCGAGCAGCAGCGTCGAATCGGGATTGGCCTTGACCTCGCGGGTCAGCGCCCGCACTCCGTGGACGACGAAGGGGGCGGCCGCGGCGCCCCAGGCGACCGCGTGCAACGGGGGCAGATACCCCTCGGCTATATGCATGGTATTGGGAGACCCTCTCCAGCACCTCGTGGATGGACAACGCGCCTTGGCCGGTCTCCTGGCTGACGGGTCACGCCGCCCGGACTCCGCCTTCCCGGGGGCCGCGGTCTCCCGCGGCGTCCCAGTGGCTCCCCGAAGGGATGGAGCCGGACTTCCCGATCACAGTGGCGAGGGCCGCACCGGTACCGCACCGGTTTCCCGTCACCAAGGCGGTGTGACACTAGTGCTCCCACCAGCGACATCACAACCCGCGCGCGGACGCACCCCCCTCGCGCCCGCCGCTCGCGCCCTCCGCGCCCCCTGTCCGGGGCTCCGCGGCCCGCCGCGGCCGGTCACACTGCGCGTACCGGTGCGGTACGCGTACGCCCCCGCGTCCGGTCAGACCTTGCGGTACGCGTACGCCTCCGAGGCCGCCGCCTCCACCGCGTCCAGGTCGCCGCCGGACGAGGCCGTGACCACCGCGGCGATCGCTCCCTCCACGAACGGAGCGTCCACCAGCCGTGCGCCCTCCGGGAGTTCGCCGCCCTCCTCAAGCAGCGCCTTGACCGTCAGCACGGCGCTGCCCAGGTCGGCCAGCAGCGCGACGCCCGCGCCCCGGTCGACCGCCCGCGCGGCCTCGACGATCAGCTCCGCGCTGGTGCCCAGACCGCCGTCGGGACCGCCTCCGGCCGCCGCGACCGAGACGGTCTCCCCGCCGCCCGCGAGGCCCCTGGCCAGATCCGCCGCCGACTGCGCCACGGCCGCGCTGTGCGAGACGAGCACGACGCCCACCGGCCCACCGCTCATGACCCCTCCCCGGCGGCGACGTCCGCCAGCGTGGCCACCAACAGCGCGGACGACGTCGCGCCCGGGTCCTGATGGCCGATGCTGCGCTCGCCGAGATAGCTCGCCCGGCCCTTGCGGGCGAGCAGCGGCACCGTGTCCAGGGCTCCGCGCTCCGCCGCCGCACGGGCCGCCTCGAACGACTCGCGCAGCGCCTGTGCGGCCGGCAGCAGCGCGTCCAGCATCGTCTTGTCCCCGGCCTTCGCCCCGCCCAGCTGCGCCACCGCGGCCACGCCCGCGCCGAGCGCCTCCGCAAGCTGCGCGGGCGTCACCTCCGCCGCATCGCCCAGGGCCTTGCCGGTGCGGCGCAGCAGCGTCCCGTACAGGGGCCCCGACGCACCGCCCACCGTGGAGATCAGCTGCCGTCCGGCCAGCGTCAGCACGGCACCCGGCGTGTCCGGAGCGTCCTTCTCCAGTACGGCCGTCACCGCGGCGAACCCCCGCTGGAGATTGCTGCCGTGGTCGGCGTCGCCGATCGCCGCGTCCAGTTCGGTCAGCCGGTCCGCCGCACGGTCCACGGCCGCCGCCGCGGCGGTCAGCCAGCGGTGGAAGAAGCCCGCGTCGAGCGCAGGCGCTGCCTCGGTCACTCGGTCACTCCCGCTGTCGTCGTCATCGCCGCGGCGACGGCTGCGCCCCGGCGAGGGGTTCGTCAGCGACCCCACCGCAGCGCCGGCGTCTGCACCGGCGCATCCCACAGCCGCAGCAGTTCCTCGTCGATCTGGCAGATCGTCACCGAGCAGCCCGCCATGTCGAGCGAGGTCACATAGTTCCCCACGAGCGTACGCGCCACTGCCACCCGCCGTTCCGCCAGCACCCGCTGCACCTCGGCGTTGAAGCCGTACAGCTCCAGCAGCGGCGTCGCCCCCATGCCGTTGACCAGCACGATCACCGGACCGGACGTGGGAAGGTCGTCCAGCAGCGCATGCACGGTGAAGTCCGCGATCTCCCGCGAGGTCATCATGGCGCGCCGCTCCCGCCCCGGCTCGCCGTGGATGCCGATCCCCAACTCCAGCTCGCCCGGCGGCAGATCGAACGTCGGACTGCCCTTCGCGGGCGTTGTGCAGGCACTCAGGGCCACGCCGAAACTCCGCGCGTTGTCGTTGACCCGGCGGGCGATCGACTCCACCCGCTCCAGCGGGGCGCCCTCCTCGGCCGCCGCACCCGCGATCTTCTCTGCGAACAGGGTCGCGCCCGTGCCGCGGCGGCCCGCGGTGTAGAGGCTGTCGGTCACCGCGATGTCGTCGTCGATCAGGACCTTGGCCAGCCGCACGCCCTCGTCCTCGGCGAGTTCGGCGGCCATGTCAAAATTCAGCACGTCTCCCGTGTAGTTCTTGACGACGAAGAGGACGCCCTCCCCGCTGTCGACGGCCGCGGCGGCCCGCACCATCTGGTCGGGCACCGGCGAGGTGAACACCTCGCCGGGACAGGCGGCGGCCAGCATCCCCGGGCCCACGAAGCCCCCGTGCAGCGGCTCGTGCCCCGACCCGCCGCCGGAGACCAGCGCGACCTGCCCGGCGACCGGCGCGTCCCGCCGCACGATCACCCGGTTCTCGACATCCACGGTCAGTTCGGGGTGCGCCGCGGCGAAACCGCGCAGCGCGTCCGGTACGACGGTCTCGGGCACATTGATGAGCATGCGCATGTGATGCCTCCTTGGGGGCGGGCAGACGTCCGGCCGGGCAGTGCGTCCGGGCCAGTATCGAGCCCGGCCCCCGCACAGGTCACTTCACCGCGGCCCGCTCTTCTTGCCGCCCAGCGCCTGCGCCAGCTCGGCCTTGCTCATCTTGGAGCGGCCCTCCACATCGCGCCGCCTGGCCTCCTCGTACAGCTGGTCGTACGTCGGCCCCTGCGCGCCCTTGTGGGAGCGCTGCCCGCCGCGGCGGCCGGAGGACATGTCCTCGGTCGAGACACGGCTCGCCCTCTCGGACTCGCCCTTCCGCGCCCGCTCCTTGTTGACGGTGCGGGAGGCGATCTCCTTGGCCCGGGCCTCGCTCTCGCCGCGCTCCAGGGCGCTCTCCTTGATGTGCTCGTACTGCCGCTCCCGTTTCGGGCCGGATCCGCGAGGCATGGTCAGCCTTCCTTCCCTGCGAGGCCCCCAGACGGCGTCGGGGGCGCGACAACGCAGGTCGCGAGTACCCCGGGCGGCCCCGCCGAATCACCCGCGCCGCCTTTCACACGGTGTCCGGCCCCGGCGCCTCCGTGATGTCCAGGAACACATGGTCGACCTCCGGCCAGACGCTGCGGATGCTCCGCTTGATGCGCATGCAGATCAGCTCGATCTCCTCGCTGTCCAGGCCGGGCGCCAGATCCACCCGCGCGGCCACCAGCGTGGAGTCGGGCCCCAGGCGCATCGTCAGCAGATCCGCCACATTGTCGATCTCCGGCTGGGCGGACAGCAGCTCCCGCATCCGCGCGCTCAGCCAGGGGTCGACGGACTCGCCGATCAGCCGGTCACGCGCCTCGCGGCCCAGCCGGCAGGCGATGAAGACCAGCAGCAGCCCGATCGCCAGCGACGCCGCCGCCTCCCACATCACCTGCCCGGTGACCAGGTGCAGCGCCATGCCGGCCATGGCGAGCAGCACCCCCACGACGGCAGCGCCGTCCTCCGCGATCACCGTGCGCAGCGCCGGATCGCGGCCCTCGTCACGCCGAAAAAATAGCGTTCCTTGCCATAGCCGAAGGGGTGATGCGCGTCCGCCGGGCGGCGGCTGCGGCGCAGCGCGATCAGCAGGAAGACCTCGTTCGCCGTGTCGGCGACGGAGTGCGCGGCCTCGGACAGCAGCGCGGGGGAGCCGGCCGCTAGGTCGTGTCGTCGAAGTCCCGTCTGCCGGGCGGCGTCTGGCGCGCACCCTCGCGGCGTTGTCGGTCGTCAGCGCAGCCCGCTGTGCTCTCTCCCCCTGGGCCTGGCGGCCCGGGAGGCGCCCCCACCCTGCGCCTTGCGATCTCCCCCGCGGCCCTTCGGGCGCGGGGGCGCCCCCAGCACCAGACGCGCCCGGCCCGCCCTCCGGGCGGACGACGCCACTTTGACGACACTCCCCAGCCCGCCGACAGCCTTCGCGGCCGCGATCACCAGATTCGCGGCAAGCGCCACCAGGACCGTCACCCGGGTCCTGCCGTCGGACTGTCCGCGCCTCACCCCGGCATGCGTAAGGCCCCGTGGCGGCGCACGGCGGCGCTGGCAGCCGCGGCGCCGGCCGGCGGCGAGCGGTTCTCGCGGGACGAGACGCGCGGACCGAACGGCGCGCCGTTCCCGCGGCGTCCGCCGTACTCCCTACGGTTCCCGTGAGCCCCCGGCGCGCGCAGCCGGGGGCCGAGACGCCGCACGTCGAGTTCCGCGGACCGCTGACGCATGCTCAACCAGCCGCACTCCAGGAGAACCTGTGGCCCCGAGGCGAGTACCGGGCAGAGCACCGAGGAGAGCCCCACGGCGAACACGACGCCTCCTCGCGCCCCTGCTGACGGCGGCCGCGCTGACGCTCGGCGCAGTGCCCCCTGCCATGGCCGTGCCCGCCCCGCCCGCCGTCGTGGACCGTCCGCCGCACCAGACCGCCCCGGCGGACGCCGTACACGGCACCGGCACCGGCGTCCCAGGTGCCGCAGGTGTCCCCGGCGTCCCCGGCGTACGCGACGGTGCTGACACCACCTGCACCACCTGCACCGTCCGCACCGCCCGTCCCGTCGCCCCCGGCGTCCGCCTCGCCTCCTACGTCCGCCAGGACGCCGGAGCCCGGCTGCGCGCCCACGCCCTCACCGTCGACCTCGACGCCCGCACCGGCGTCCGCGTCGACTATCTGTCCACCGGCACGGTCACCGGCCGCCGCGCCCTGACCGAACTCGCCGCGCACCACCGGCCGGGCGCGGGCCGCCGCACGGTCGCCGCCGTCAACGCGGACTTCTTCGACCTCGGCCAGACCGGCGCCCCGCAGGGCCCCGGCATCGGCGACGGCCGGCTGACCCACTCGCCCGCCCCCGGCGCGCACCGCGCCGCAGGCATCGGCCCCGGCGGAGCCGGCCGCATCCTGAAGCTGTACTTCGACGGCACGCTCACGCTCCCCTCGGGCACGCGCCCCCTCGCCGCCTACAACGCGGCGAACGTCCCCGCGGACGGCGTCGGCCTCTACACCCCGGCCTGGGGCGCCGCCGACCGCGCCCTCACCGTCGACACCGCGGACCGCACCGCGGAGGCCCTCGTCCGTGACGGCACGGTCGTCTCCGTCGCCGGCCGGCCCGGCAGCGGGCCGGTCCCCGCCGGTGCGGCCGCCCTCGTCGGGCGCGGCTCCGGGGCCGCGGCGCTCGCCGCGCTCCGGCCCGGCGACCGGGTGTCCTGGGGGTTCCGGCCCCGCGCGGACGGCGGACCCGTGCCGCGCACCGCCGTCGGCGGGCGGGAACTCCTCGTCGTCGACGGCGTGCCGCTCAGCCACGAGGGCCGCCCCAACAACGCCGCCGCCCCGCGCACCGCCGTCGGCTTCTCCCGCGACGGGCGCGTCATGCATCTGCTCACCGTCGACGGGCGGCAGGCCGCCAGCGCGGGCGTCACCCTCACCGAACTCGCCGCGATGATGCGCCGGGCGGGCGCGCACCACGCGCTCAACCTTGACGGCGGCGGCTCCTCCACCCTCGTCGCACGCGACGTCGGCAGCGATGCCGTGACCCTGCGGAACAGCCCCTCCGGGGGCCGCGAGCGCCCCGTGCCCAACGGCCTGGCGCTCACCGCGCCCGACGGCAGCGGCCGGCTGAAGGGCTTCTGGGTCCAGACGGCCGCCGCCGCGGCGGACAGGGTGTTCCCCGGCCTGACGCGCCGACTCACCGCCGCGGGCCACGATGAGGCCTATGGCCCGGCCCCCGGAGAGCCGCACTGGCACGTCGTACGGCCCCGAGTCGGCCGGATCGACCGGCACGGGGTCTTCCACGCACGGCGCCCAGGCGCCACCGCCGTACGGGCGCACCGGGGCCCCGCACACGGCGGCATCGAACTGACCGTCCTCGGCGAACTCGCCCGCCTGGAGCCGACCGTCCGGCATATCGCCCTCCCCGACAGCACGGCCGCCAAAACCTTCGGCCTCTTCGGACATGACGCCGACGGCGCCGGCGCGCCCGTCGAACCGGCCGACGTCACCCTCGCCTACGACCGCACCCGCTTCGAGGTACACGACGACGGCCGCGGCTCCTTCACCGTCACCGCCCGCGCCGGAGGCGGCACGGGCCTGATCACGGCTGCCGCGGGCGGCCTGACTGCCACCCTCACGGTGACCGCCGCCCCCGCCGCGCCCGGTTTCGGGCCCACCGTGCGCCACCCCGCAATCCCGGGCAGCCTTGGTCATGACGGCTGCGGAACGAGGTGGTGCCCGTGTCCGACCGAACCGCCTCCCCCTCAGGGCCCCCCGAAGCCGGGAGCGAGGGGGCGCACCCCCTGCTGTCGCTCGCCCTCGCCGGGATGATGGACGACGTCGGGGCGCACGCGGGCGCGGTGTACCTGCTGTCACCGGAGGACGCCGTGCTGGAGATGGCCGTCATGGCCGGGCTGCCCCGCGCCTTCGCCGCGCCCTGGGAGCGCGTCGCCCTCGCCGCGCCCGTACCCGTCGCGGACGCCGTCCGCGAGCGCCGGCTCGTCTGGGTCGCGGGCGAGGAGGACATGGCCCGCCGGTATCCCCGTATCGCCGTGGTCCTCCCGTATCCCTTCACCATCGCCGCGCTGCCCGTCATCAGGGCTGACACCGTGTACGGGGCCGTGTTCGCCACCTGGCCCGGCTCCCATCCGCCCGAGCTGTCCGACGCGGAGCACGCCGCCCTCGTCGCGGCCTGCGACCGGCTCGCGCTGCGGCTGGAGCGGGCCGCGGAGGCGGGCCGCCCGGTGCTGCCGGAGGCCGACTTCCTCGGGCCCTCCGCCATGGCGGGCACGACCGGCGCGGCCGAGGCGGCGCAGCTGGCCGCCCGGATTCCGGACGGCCTGTGCGCCCTGGACGTGAACGGCCGCGTCACCTATGCCAACCCCGCCGCGGCCGAACTGCTGGGGCGGCCCGCACGCGAACTGCTCGGCGGCAAGCCGTGGAACACCCTCCCCTGGCTGAACGACCCGGTCTACGAGGACCGCTACCGAGCCGCGCTGATCAGCCAGCACCCCGCGTCGTTCGTGGCGCTGCGCCCCCCGCAGGACTGGCTGACGTTCCGGCTGTATCCCAGCAGAAGCGGTCTGAGCGTGGTGATCAGCCCGGCCCGGGGCGCGGGGCGGGACAAGCCGGCGGCGGAGCCGGGCCGGCACCCGGCGGGGCTGGTGGCCATCTCCCATCTGCTGAATCTGGCCAGCGCGCTCACCGAGGCCGTCTCGGTCACGGACGTCATCGACCTCGTCGCCGACGAGATCATGCCCGCGGTGGGCAGCCGCACCCTGGCCGTCCTCGTCCCTGAGGCCGGACGGCTGCGCCTCCTCGGGCACCGCGGATACCCGGACCCCTCGGCTGCAGAACACTACGACGGCATACCGCTGTCCGCCCCCCGGCCGAGCGCCCAGGCGCTGGCGACGGGCGTGCCGTCGTTCTTCGAGACACGCGAGGAGCTGGAGACGATCTACCCCGCGCGCGTCGCCACTCCGGACGGGATGTCCGCCTGGGCGTTTCTGCCGCTGATCGCCTCCGGCCGCCCCGTCGGCACCTGCGTCCTCGGCTATACGGAGCCGCACCGGTTCCCCGCCGATGAGCGGGCCGTGCTCACCAGCCTCGGCGGGCTCGTCGCCCAGGCGCTGGAGCGCGCCCGGCTGTACGACGCCAAGCACCGCCTCGCCCATGGGCTGCAGTCCGCGCTGCTGCCGCACTCCCTGCCCCGGCTGCCCGGCCTGGAGGTGGCCGCCCGCTATCTGCCGGGCACCCAGGGCATGGACATCGGAGGCGACTTCTACGATCTGATCCGCACCGGCCAGGACACCGACGAGGACCAGGCCGCAGCCGCCGCCCCCGCGGGCGTCCAGGCCGCCGCCGTCATCGGCGACGTCCAGGGACACAACGTCACCGCCGCCGGGCTGATGGGCCAGATCCGCACCGCCGTACGCGCCTACACGGCCGTCGGCCGGCAGCCCGGCACGGTCATGGCGTCCACCAACCTGTTGCTCATCGGCCTCGACGTCGACCTGCTCGCCAGCTGCGCCTATCTCCATCTGGACCTGCCGCGGCACCGCGCCCTGGTCGCCCGCGCCGGCCATCCGCAGCCCCTGCTGCGCGTCCCCGGCGGCACGGTCCATGTCCTCGACATCCCCGGCGGGCCGCTCCTCGGCGTCGACCCGGCGGCCGTCTACCCGACCTCCGCCGTCCCGCTGAGCCCCGGCTCCGTGCTCGTCCTGTACACGGACGGCCTGATCGAGGCCCCCGGCGTCGACCTGGACCGGGCGCTGGCACAGGTGGCTGACCGGCTGGAGAGCAGCGGGGACCGGCCGCTGGAAGAGCTGGCCGACCGCCTGATCGAGGAGACGGCGGCCGGGTCGCCCGATCGCGGCGACGACATCGCGCTGCTGCTGCTCCGCCCGCACCGCTGAAGCCCTTCCGGATTTATGGAACGCGTTCTAGTCTGCGCACGCCAGAGGGACGTACCGCGAGCATCAGCGAGCACCCGGGAGGGTCCCGTGCACCTCGAATACACGCCCGAGCAGCAGCGGTTGCGCACCGAGCTGCGTGCCTACTTCGCCCGGCTGACGCCGGATCACGCCTCCGCGCGGTACGCCGACCCGGCCGAGCAGAAGGCGTACTACCGCCGCACCATCCGCCGTCTGGGCGCGGACGGCTGGCTGGGCGTCGGCTGGCCCGAGGAGTACGGCGGCCGCGGGCTGACCCCCATGGAGCAGTTCATCTTCTTCGACGAGGCCGCCCAGGCCGGGGTGCCGCTGCCGCTGATGGCCCTGAACACCGTCGGCCCCACCCTCATGCAGTACGGCAGCGAGGAGCAGAAGGCCTACTTCCTCCCCCGGATTCTCTCCGGCGAGATCGACTTCGCCATCGGCTACAGCGAACCCGACGCGGGCACCGACCTCGCCGCCCTGAAGACCCGCGCCGTACGCGAGGGAGACGAGGAGACCGGCAGCTATCTCGTCAACGGGCAGAAGATCTGGACCACCAACGGCGACACCGCCGACTGGGTCTGGCTCGCCGTGCGCACCGCGGCCCCGGACGACGGCACACCGCCGCACAAGGGCATCACCATGCTGCTGGTGCCGACCGACGACCCCGGCTACTCCTGCACCCTCATCACCACACTCGCCGGACACGACACCACCGCCAGTCACTACGAGAACATCCGCGTCCCCGCCTCCCGCCGCGTCGGCCGGGAGAACGACGGCTGGCGGCTGATCACCAACCAGCTCAACCATGAGCGCGTCACCCTCGCCGCCCACGGCACGACCGCCATCCGCGCCCTCGCCGACGTCCAGCGCTGGGCCGCCGACACCAAACTCGCCGACGGACGGCGCGTCATCGACCTCGGCTGGGTCCGCGGCCGCCTCGCCCGCACCCACGCCAGGCTCGACGCCATGAAACTGCTCAACTGGCGGATGGTGAACGCCGTCCAGGAATCCACCCTCACCCCGCAGGACGCCTCGGCCGTCAAGGTGTACGGCTCCGAGGCCCGCCGCGACGCCTACGCCTGGCTGATGGAGGTCGCCGGCGCCGCGGGCCCGCTCAAGGACGGCTCGGCGGGCGCCGTCCTCCACGGCGAGCTGGAACGCGGCTACCGCTCCGCCGTCATCTTCACCTTCGGCGGCGGCAACAACGAGATCCAGCGCGAGATCATCTCCTGGCTCGGCCTCGGCATGCCCCGCGTACGGCGCTGAACGGCGCGGGCCATGGCCAAGGCGTACCGTCGGAGCATGGCCGGCAACCTCAGCCGGGACACGGGCGCCGGCCCGGACACCGGCCCCGGCCCGGACACGGGGCCCGGGCTCTTCGGGCCGGCCTCCGTCACCTGGCAGATGCACGGCGACCCGATGATGTGGATCGCGGGCGTCCGCGCGCTCTACCTCCAGGCCCTGCACCCGCGCGCGGTCCGCGCGGTCCTGCAGAACTCCGACTTCCGCCGGGACGCATGGGGGAGGCTGCTGCGCACCGCCGACTTCGTGGGGACCATCACCTACGGCCCCGCAGGGGCGGCCGAACGCGCGGGCGCCCGCGTCCGCCGCCTGCACGCGGCCCTGACCGCCGTCGACCCGGCGACCGGGGAGCGCTACCGGATCGACGAACCGGAACTGCTGCTGTGGGTGCACTGCGCCGAAGTCGACTCCTATCTGACGGTGCTGCGCCGCTCCGGATTCCCCCTCACCGACGCCCAGGCCGACCGCTATATCGCAGAACAGCGCACAGCCGCCCGCCTGATAGGCCTCGACCCGGCCGCCGTGCCCGCCACCGCCGCCCAGCTCGCCGACTACTTCCGCGCCGTGCTGCCGCACCTCGCCGCAGGGCCCGAGGCGCAGGAGGTCGACGCCTTTCTGCGCCGCCCGCCGGTCCCGCCGCCGCTGCTCCCGGCGCGCGCCCTGCTCTGGAGGCGCGTGGCCTCGCTCGCGTACGACGCACTGCCCCCGTACGCCCACCGGCTCTACGGCAGACCCGCCGCCGGCCCCGTACCCACCCGGCGTCGTCTCGTCGCCGTGGGCGCCCTGCTGCGCTGCATTCCCGCCCGGCTGCGCTGGCGGCTGCCGCCCGGCCACATCCTCAGGGCGATGGCCCGCCTCGGGCCCGGCAGCAGGCCCTCCCCGTACAAACTCCGCGGTCAGACGGTCATACTGGACGCGCCGGGGAGGGCGCAGCGAAACAACGGGGGCGACGGCGGACGATGGCGGAGACGAGGCTGATCCACGGCCGCTACCGGCTGCTCGAACTCATCGGACGCGGAGGCATGGGCCAGGTCTGGCAGGCCCGTGACGAAGCCCTGGGACGGCGCGTCGCCGTCAAACGCCTCAAACCCCTCGGACCCCAGCACGACCCCGCCTTCACCCGCGTGCTGCGCGAGCGTTTCCGCCGCGAGGCGCGGGTCGCCGCCTCCCTCCAGCACCGCGGGGTGACCGTCGTCCATGACTTCGGCGACGACGAAGGCGTGCTGTATCTCGTCATGGAGCTGCTCGAAGGCCGCAACCTCAGCCAGCTGATGGACGACAACGACCAGCGTCCCCTGCCGGTCGACGACGTCGTCGACATCGCCGACCAAATCGCCGACGCCCTCGCCTACACCCATGAACAGGGCATCGTCCACCGTGACCTCAAGCCCGCCAACATCATGCGGCTCGCCGACGGCACGGTGAAGATCTGCGACTTCGGCATCGCCCGGCTCGGCGAGTCCATGGGCATCACCTCCCGCCTCACCGGCACCGGCATCGCCATGGGCACCCCGCACTACATGTCGCCCGAGCAGATCGGCGGCGGCGAGGTCGACTACCGCAGCGATCTGTACTCGCTGGGCTGCGTGCTGTACGAGCTGGCCACCGGCGCTCCCCCCTTCGACCTTGAGGACTCCTGGTCGGTGCTCGTGGGCCACCGGGACACCGAGCCGCAGCCGCTGCGCGCCTGCCGCCCCGCGGTGCCCGCCTTCCTGGACCACGCCATACTGCGGCTGCTCGCCAAGACCCCCGAGGCCCGCCCGGCCTGCGCAGCGGAGCTGCGCAGGCTGCTGGGCCGGACCTCCCCGCCCGCCGGCACACCCGTCGCCACGCCGCCGCGCCCGGCGGACCCGGAGCTGCCGGCCTGGGCCCGTTCCATGACCACCGGCGTCAAGGCGACCGCGGGCGCGCTCCCGGGGCCCGTGCTGCCGGACCACACAGCGGGGCTGACGGGCGCGTGGACCCTCCCCAAGGGCCTCCCCGAAGGCGTGACGCCGCCGCCCGCCGCCGACGGCGGCCCCGGCATGGCCACCGGCCCCGAACCCCGAACCGGACGCCCCGGCGACCGGCCCACGCCGCCGCCCGAGGTGCTCGCCGTGCTCGCCAGCCGCCACAGCGCGGCCCTCAGCCTCGGCCGGCTGGGCCGCTGGGCGGAGGCCGGACAGGTGCACCGTGCGGTCGCGGCGGAGCGGGAACGGGTGCTCGGCGCCGACCACCCGGACACCCTGGCCAGCCGCTACGAGATCGGTTTCAGCCTCAGCAGGACAGGCCGTGCCGCCGAGGCGCTGCGCGCGTTCGGCGAGGTCGCGGACGCCCGCACCCGCGTCCTGGGCGCGGACCATCCCGAAACCCTCGCCGCCCGCCAGGAAGCGGCGTTCGCGCAGGGCCAGCTCGGACGGCACGCCGAGGCGCACGAGCTGTACACGGCGGTGCTTGAGGCCCGGGAGCGCACCATGGGGCCCGAGCACCCCGACACCCTGCTCTGCCGGCACAATCTGGCGTTCACCCTCGGCAGGCTGGGGCGGCTCGACGCCTCCTGCCGCATGGCGGACCAGGTCGCCGAAGCCCGCGCCCGGGTGCTCGGCCCCGACCACCCCGACACCCTCGCCACCCGCTACGAGGCCGCCCGCGCGCTCGCCGGGCTGGGCCGCTGGGCCGACGCCCTGCGCATCTACCAGGACGTGGCCTCCGCGCGCGGCCGCACCCTGGGCGCGGACCACCCCGACACGCTCGCCGCCCGGCACGAGGTCGGCATCGGTCTGGGCCGGGTCGGCCGCCACGCTGATGCCCTGGAGGCGTACCGCGGACTCGTCGCCGACCACACCCGCCTCGCCGGGCCGTCCGACCCCCGAACGCTGCGCGCCCGGCACGGCCTGGGCGTCAGCCTCGGCCGGCTGGGCCGCTGGGAGGAGGCGCTGACCGAGGCCCGCGACGTCAGCGCTCTGCGCGCCCGGGTGCTGGGCCCCGAGCACCCCGACACCCTGGTCAGCCGCCGTGAGATCGCCGTCGGTCTGGGCTGGCTGGGCCGCTGGTCGGACGCCCTGGCGGTGTACGGGCAGGTCGCGGACGCCCGTGACCGGGTGCTGGGCCCCGAGCACCCCGACGCGCTCGCCAGCCGCAACGACGAGGCGCACTGCCTGGAACGCCTCGGCCGGCACGCCGAGGCGGTGGAGCGGTACCGGCGGGTCGCGGCGCTTCAGCAGGACAGCGGGGCATGACGACCGGAGATCGTGACGCGACATCAGGACCGGACATCAGGACCGGACATGGCGGCGGGACATGACGGCGCGCGGGTAGGGTCGGCCGCATGTCCGCACTCTCCTCGCCCGGCCCGGACTCTCCGCACCCCGCACGCGGCTCGTACGACGCGGTCATCGTCGGAGGCGGTCACAACGGCCTGGTCGCCGCCGCCTATCTCGCCCGCGCCGGACGCTCCGTGCTGCTGCTGGAACGCCTTCCCCGCACCGGCGGAGCGGCCGTCTCCACCCGTCCCTTCGCCGGGGTCGACGCCCGCCTCTCGCGCTACTCGTACCTCGTCTCCCTGCTGCCCCCGAAAATCGTGCGGGAGCTGGGCCTGGACTTCGCGGTCCGCAAGCGGACCGTCTCCTCGTACACCCCCGCGGGCGACGGCGGGCTGCTGGTCGGCGGGCCGGGCACAAGGGAGTCGTTCGCCCGGCTGACCGGCGGGGACACGGAGTACACGGCGTGGCGGGAGTTCTACGGGACCACCGGCGACGTGGCCCGCCGCGTCTTTCCGACGCTGACCGAGCCGCTTCCCACCCGCGAGGAGCTGCGCGAGCGCATCGGCGACGAGCGCGCATGGCGGATGCTGTTCGAGGAGCCCATCGGCGTCGCGATCGAGGAGCGGTTCGCGCATGACCTGGTCCGGGGCGTGGTGCTCACCGACGCCCTGATCGGCACCTTCGCGGACGCCCACGACCCGTCCCTGGTGCAGAACCGCTGCTTCCTCTACCACGTCATCGGAGGCGGTACAGGCGACTGGGACGTCCCGGTCGGCGGCATGGGCGCGCTGACGGACGCCCTGGCCGGCACGGCGCGCTCCGCGGGCGCGGAGATTCTGACAGGGCATGAGGCGATCCGCGTCGCCACAGACGGACAGCAGGCCGAGGTCGCCTACCGCACGGCGGACGGGGAGGGCGTCGTCGAGGCCCGGCACGTCCTGGTGAACGCCTCTCCCCGGGAGCTGGCCGCACTGCTCGGCGAGCGGCCCCCGGCGCCGGCCGAGGGCGCGCAGTTCAAGGTCAATATGCTGCTGGAGCGGCTGCCCCGGCTGCGGGACCGGTCCGTCGACCCGCGCGACGCGTTCGCCGGCACCTTCCATGTCGCCGAGGGCTATGAGCAGTTGGCGACCGCGTACGCCCAGGCCGCGCAGGGCCGCCTGCCGAGCGTTCCGCCGTCGGAGATCTACTGCCACTCGCTGACCGACCCGTCGATCCTCGGCCCCCGGCTCACCGCCCGGGGCTGCCACACCCTCACCCTCTTCGGACTGCACACCCCCGCCAGGCTCTTCACGGCCGACAACGACGCCGCCCGCGCGGCCCTGCTGAAGGCGACCCTCGCCCAGCTCGACACCTGCCTGGACGAGCCGCTCGCCGACTGCCTGGCCCTCGACGAGCGCGGCGAACCCTGCATCGAGGCCAAGACCCCGCTCGACCTCGAACACGAACTCCGCCTGCCCGGCGGCCATATCTTCCACCGCGACCTCGCCTTCCCCTACGCCACCGAGGCCACCGGCCGCTGGGGCGTGGAGACCGCCCACCCCAACATCCTCCTCTGCGGCGCGGGGGCGACACGGGGCGGCGGCGTGAGCGGCATCCCGGGCCACAACGCAGCGATGGCAACGCTGGACCGGTGACTGGGGCTCCGCCCCAGCCCCCGTTTCCGGGGGCTCCGCCCCCGGACCCCCGCGCCTCAAACTCCCCCAGCGGTAGCTGGAGGAGGAGCCCGGGGGAGACTGAGGACACGGCCGAAGGCCGTACCGGGGTCTGGCCCGTCAGCCCCGCACCGCCTCCCACCCCCTCGCCTCGATCCGCCCCGCATCCCCCGCCCGCGACTCGTCGAACACGCACCGCCCCCCGTCCTCCACGCGGAGCCCGTCCACGTACACACCGCGCCCCACATACCGCTCGTCCGTCCGGGACCGCCACCGCAGCCGGACGCCGCCGCCCCCGGATCCGGCCCCGGATCCGGCCCCGGCCCACCGGGACAGGTCCGCGACGACCCGGTGCCAGACCCGCCCGGACCAGCCGCCGGCCGAACCCGCCGGGTGGGACCGCGGCTCGCCGCCCGCCCGTACGGAGGTGAACGGCACGGGCGTCCAGGCGCCCGCCGCCCCGCCGTCCCCCGACGCCTCCAGGAAGACCGCGTCCGAGCCGGGCTCGGTGTCCCACCACAGCGCGCACCGCAGCCGCGCACGCCCGTCCGCGGAGAGGGCCAGCGGCGGCAGGGTGAGCGTCGTGTCGGCCGGGCTCGCCATGCCGGTGAACCAGGCCGTGCGGCCGTGGACCGGCCGCACGGGGACCGCCCGCGCCAGGTGATCCGCCGCGGCGACCCTCGGCGCGCTGCCCGAGCGCCAGCTCCGCACCGGATGGCAGGAGTTGCCGAGCAGGATGAGAAACGAGTCGGTCGTCGGGTCCAGCACCAGGCTGGTGCCGGTGAAGCCGGTGTGCCCGGCGCTGCGGGGCGTCGCCATCGCCCCCATGTACCAGTGCTGGTAGAGCTCGAAGCCCAGCCCGTGCGCATCGCCCGGGAAGTCCGTGTTGAAGTCGGTGAACATCAGCTGCGCCGACGCGGGCCGCAGGATGCGCCGCCGTCCGTACACCCCGCCGTTGAGCAGCGCGCGGGCCAGCACCGCCAGATCCCAGGCGCAGGAGAAGACGCCCGCGTGCCCGGCCACGCCTTTGAAGCCGTACGCGTTCTCGTCGTGCACCTCGCCCCACACCATGCCGCGCTCCAGCCCCGACCACGGCGCTCTGGCGTCCTCGGTCGCGGCGATCCTCGGCTTCCAGGAGGAGGGAGGGTTGAACCGGGTGCGGCGCATCCTCAGGGGCGCGGTGATCTCGTCATGGAGCAGCACGTCCAGCCTGCGGCCGGTGACCCGCTCCAACAGCAGCTGAAGGCTGATCAGATTGAGGTCGGAGTAGAGGTAGGCGGCGCCCGGCGCGGCGACGGGGGCCTCGTTCCACAGCAGCTCCAGCTTTCCCTCGTGCGTCGGCTCCTGGTAGAGCGGCAGCCAGGCCCGCAACCCGGAGGTGTGGGTGAGAAGCTGACGCACGGTGATGTCCTGTTTGCCCGCGCCGCCGAACTCCGGCAGATAGGAGGCGACGGCCGCCTCCAGCTCCAGTGCGCCGCGCTCCAGCAGTTGCACCGCCAGGATGGAGGTGAACAGCTTGGTGAGCGAGGCCAGATCGAAGACGGTGTCGTGGGCCATGGGAATCCGCCGGGCGGCCGGGAGCTCCACCCCGGTGTCGGTCTTCTCGTCGTACGCCGCGTAGCGCACGGCCCAGCCGATCGGCCGGTGCAGCGCCACCGTGCCGCCGCGCCCGGCGAGCAGGACGGCCCCGGCGTACCAGGGATGCAGGGGAGAGGGGCCGAGGAAGGTCTCGGCGTCCGTGACGAGCCGCTCCAGCGGTCCCCGCAGCAGCCCGGCGCGCTCGGGCGAGCCGTGCCGCAGCGTCGGCCGGCGGGCCGGGGAGCCGCCTCCGCCCGGCTCCCCGGCCCGCGCCGGCGTGGCGATCGGCGCGAGCGCCAGCGCTCCGCCCAGCGCCAGCACGCCGCCGCCCAGTCTGCGTCTGCTGATCCCCGAGCCTGCCGTGTCGTGAGTCATCCGCACCACCTCTCCGGGAGAGCCCTGAAAGTATTTTTCGGGATCTGGACCGCCTGTGAAACTTTCTTGCCGGACCTGAGCGGTGTCAACCATCACGGCGCGGGGCAGGGCGGGGTCCGCCCCAGGCAATCTGACGCTGCATCAGAAAATCTCTTCCGTCGTCCGTCCGGCTGCGGCATCCTGCGCCCATGGAGACGGAGCTGAGCAAGCAACTGGGCATCGAGCACGCTGTCTTCGGCTTCACGCCGTTCCCCGCGGTCGCCGCCGCCATCTCCCGGGCCGGCGGCCTCGGGGTGCTCGGGGCCGTCCGCTACACCGCCCCCGACGCACTGGAACACGACCTCGAATGGATGCAGAAGCACACCGGCGGCAAGCCCTACGGCCTCGATGTCGTCATGCCCGCCAAGAAAGTCGAAGGCGTCACGGAGGCCGACGCCGAGGCGATGATCCCCCAGGGGCACCGGCAGTTCGTCCGCGAGACCCTGGCGAAGCACGGCGTGCCCGAACTCCCCGAGGGCGAGGCCCCCGGCTGGCGCATCACCGGCTGGATGGAGCAGGTCGCCCGCAGCCAGCTCGACGTCGCCTTCGACTATCCGATCAGGCTGCTCGCCAACGCCCTCGGCTCCCCGCCCCCGGATGTGATCGAACGCGCCCGCGGCCGCGGGGTGCTCACCGCGGCCCTCGCGGGCAGCGCCAAGCACGCCCGCCGCCACGCAGAGGCGGGCATCGACATCGTGGTGGCCCAGGGCTATGAAGCCGGCGGCCACACCGGCGAGATCGCGACCATGGTGCTGACCCCCGACGTCGTCGACGCCGTCCACCCGCTGCCCGTGCTCGCCGCGGGCGGCATCGGCAGCGGCGCGCAGATCGCCGCCGGGCTCGCGCTCGGCGCGCAGGGCGTCTGGCTCGGCTCGATCTGGCTCACCACGACCGAGGCGGAACTGCACTCCCGCGCCCTCACCCGCAAACTGCTCGCGGCGGGCTCCGGCGACACCGTCCGCTCCCGTGCCCTGACGGGCAAGCCCGCACGCCAGCTCCGCACCGCGTGGACCGACGCCTGGGACGACCCCGGCGGCCCCGGCGCCCTTCCGATGCCGCTGCAGGGCCTGCTGGTCGCCGAGGCGCTCTCCCGCATCCAGAAGTACGAGACCGGTCCGCTGCTGGGCACGCCCGTCGGGCAGATCGTGGGCCGGATGACGTCCGAACGCAGCGTCCAGGAGGTCTTCGACGACCTCACCCGGGGCTTCGAACGGGCCGTGGACCGCATCAACCGCATCGCCGGAAGGAGCTGACCATGACACCCCCGACAGGCGATACGCCCAGCGGCTTCTGGGCGCAGGCGACGGCCGACCCCGACCGCACGATGCTGATCGCCCCGGACGGCGCGCGGTGGACCGCAGGACGGCTGCACGCCGCCGCCAACCGGCTGGTGCACGGACTGCGCGCGGCAGGGCTCCGCCAGGGCGATGCCTTCGCGGTCGTCCTGCCCAACGGCGTCGAGTTCCTCACCGCCGCACTCGCCGCCACCCAGGCGGGGCTCTATCTGGTCCCCGTCAACCACCATCTGACCGGCCCCGAGATCGCCTGGATCGCCGCCGACTCCGGGGCCAGGGCGCTGATCGCCCATGAGCGGTTCGCCGACGCCGCGCGGGCCGCCGCCGACGAGGCGGAGCTGCCGCGGACCGCCCGCTACGCCGTCGGCGAGGCGTCCGGCTTCCGCCCGTACACCGCCCTCCTCGACGGGCAGCCGGCCACGCCCCCGGACGACCGCTCGCTCGGCTGGGTGATGAACTACACCTCCGGCACCACCGGCCGGCCGCGGGGCATCCGCCGGCCGCTGACCGGCAGACTCCCCGAGGAGAGCCATCTCGGCGGCTTCCTGGGCATCTTCGGCATCCGGCCGTTCGACGGCAATGTCCATCTCGTCTGCTCGCCGATGTACCACACCGCCGTGCTCCAGTTCGCCAGCGCGTCCCTGCACATCGGCCATCCGCTCGTGATGATGGACAAATGGACGCCGGAGGAGATGCTGCGGCTGATCGACGCCCACGGCTGCACCCACACCCATATGGTGCCCACCCAGTTCCACCGGCTGCTCGCCCTGCCGGACGAGATCAAGAGCCGCTATGACGTCACCTCCATGCGCCACGCCGTCCACGGCGCCGCGCCCTGCCCCGACCACGTCAAACGGGCGATGATCGAGTGGTGGGGGAGGTGCGTCGAGGAGTACTACGCCGCCAGCGAGGGCGGCGGCGCGTTCGCCACCGCCGAGGACTGGCTGAAGAAGCCGGGCACCGTCGGTAGGGCCTGGCCGATCAGCGACATCGCGGTCTTCGACGACGAAGGCAACCGGCTGCCGCCCGGCGAACTCGGCACCGTCTATATGAAGATGACCACCGGAGGCTTCAGCTACCACAAGGACACGGCGAAGACCCGCGACAGCCGCATCGGCGACTACTTCACCGTGGGAGACCTCGGCTTCCTGGACGAGGACGGCTATCTCTTCCTCCGCGACCGCAAGATCGACATGATTATCTCCGGCGGAGTGAACATCTACCCCGCCGAGATCGAGTCCGCCCTGCTCACCCATCCCGCGGTCGCCGACGCGGCGGCCTTCGGCATCCCGCACGCCGACTGGGGAGAAGAGGTCAAGGCGGTCGTCGAAGCCGCCGACGGCCACACGCCGGACGCCGCGCTCGCCGACGACATCCTCGCCCACTGCGCGGCCAGGCTCGCCCGCTACAAGCGCCCCAGGAGCCTTGACTTCATCCCCACCATGCCGCGCGACCCCAACGGCAAGCTCTACAAGCGCCGCCTGAGGGACCCGTACTGGGAACCCCACGACACCTGACCGCAACCGGGGCTGCGCCCCAGACCCCGTTTCCCGGGGGCTCCGCCCCCAGACCCCCGCGCCTCAATCGCCGGCGTGGCTGGGATTTGGCGCAGCCAAATCAAGCCTGTTCGGCGCTTGAGGACACGGCCGAAGGCCGTACCGGGGTCTGGGGCTTCAGCCCCGGTTTCGGGAAGGGGCGGGGGAGGGGAGAACGCCCGCCGCAGGCGCAACCCCGGACCGCTGACGCCCCCGCACCCGGGCGATCCGCCAACCGCCGGCGCACCAGCCCCAGGGCGTCAAGACGCGGAACGCCCCGCCTCCCGCAGATCCACAATCCGCTTGATCTTTCCTGCCGACCGCTCCAGCGTCTCCGGGTCCACCACCTCGACCCCCACCGCCACCCCGATCCCGTCCTTCACGGCCCGGGCGATGGCCCTCTCGGCGGCCGCCCGCTGCTCGGGGCCGGCCCCGGCCCGCGCCTCCGCGCGGACTGTCAGTGCGTCGAGGCGGCCTTCGCGGGTGAGGCGGAGCTGGAAGTGCGGGGCCGCATACGGGGTGCGGAGCACGATCTCCTCGATCTGGGTGGGGAAGAGGTTCACCCCGCGCAGGATCACCATGTCGTCGCTGCGCCCGGTGACCTTCTCCATCCGCCGGAAGGCCCGGGCCGTGCCCGGCAGCAGCCGGGTCAGATCACGTGTCCGGTAGCGGATCACCGGCATGGCCTCCTTGGTGAGCGAGGTGAACACCAGCTCGCCCGGCTCGCCGTCCGGCAGCACCTCGCCGGTCGCCGGATCCACGATCTCCGGATAGAAGTGGTCCTCCCAGATGTGGAGTCCGTCTTTCGTCTCCACGCACTCCTGCGCCACACCCGGACCGATCACCTCCGACAGTCCGTAGATGTCGACGGCGTCGATCGCGAACCGCTCCTCGATCTCGGCCCGCATCTGCTCGGTCCACGGCTCCGCGCCGAAGAGACCCACCCTCAGGGAGGTGGAGCGCGGATCGACGCCCTGGCGCTCGAACTCGTCGAGGAGGGTGAGCATGTACGAAGGCGTCACCATGATGATCCCGGGGCGGAAGTCCTGGATCAGCCGCACCTGCCGGGCCGTCATGCCGCCGGACGCGGGCACGACGGTGCAGCCGAGCCGCTCGGCCCCGTAGTGGGCGCCCAGACCGCCGGTGAACAGCCCATAGCCGTAGGCCACATGGACCGTGTCGCCCGGCCTGCCGCCCGCCGCGCGGATCGAGCGGGCCACCACATCCGCCCAGACGTCCAGATCACGCTCGGTGTAGCCGACCACGGTGGGCCGGCCGGTCGTCCCGCTGGAGGCATGGATGCGGCGCACCTCGGACCGGTCCACCGCGAACATTCCGAAGGGGTAGTTGTCCCGCAGGTCCGTCTTGGCGGTGAAGGGGAAGCGCGCGAGATCGGCGAGGGTGCGGCAGTCCTCGGGGCGTACGCCCGCCCGGTCGAAGGCTGTCCGGTAGAAGGGCACGCGGTCGTACGCATGGCGCAGGGCGGACCGCAGCCGGGTCAGCTGCAGCTCTTGAAGCTCTTCGCGGCCGAGCCGTTCCGCCGCGTCCAGCAGGTCCGTCATCCGTGGCTCCTCCCGCCGCACGCCTGACGACCGATCATTCGGTTGAGCCGGCGGGGTCAGTAACGCAGCCCAGAGCCCGGTGCGTCAAGGCGCGGACGGCGGGGCCTTTGCCGATTCCTCCGCCGCCGCCGTCACCACCGCGCGTGCCCAGCGGTAGTCCGCCTTGCCGCTCGGCGAGCGCTGGATCTCCGGGGCGATCACCAGCCGGCGGGGGATCTTGTACCCCGCCAGCCGGGCCCGGCAGTGCGCCTGGAGCGCCGTGAGACTCGGCTCGGCCGCTCCGGCGCGCGGCTGCACCACCGCCGCCACCTGACTGCCCCACCGTGCGTCCGGGACGCCCGCCACCAGTGCGTCGTACACGTCCGGATGGGACTTCAGCGCCTGCTCGACCTCCTCCGGATACACCTTCTCGCCGCCGGTGTTGATGCACTGCGAGCCCCGTCCCAGCACGGTGACCACGCCGTCCTCGTCCACCGTGGCCATGTCGCCGAGCAGCACCCACCGTTCGCCCCCGCGCCGGAAAAACGTCTCCGCCGTCTTGCCGGGGTCGTTGTAGTAGCCCAGCGGCACATGGCCGCGCTGGGCGATGCGCCCCGGCTCGCCCGGCCCGACCGGTTCGTACGTCACCGGATCGACCACCGTCGTACGGTCGTTGACCCGCAGCCGGAAACCGTTCCCGGGGCCCGAGTCCTGTGTCGCCGTGCCGTTGAAGCCGGACTCCGAGGAGCCGAAGTTGTTCAGCAGCAGCACCCCGGGGGCCAGCTCGGCGAACTGCGCCCGCACCGTCTCGGACATGATCGCCCCGGAGCTGGAGACGCTGAACAGCGCCGAGAGGTCCGTCCCCTTCAGCGGTCCCGCCAGAGCGTCGACCAGCGGGCGCAGCATCGCGTCCCCCACCAGCGACACACTGCTGACCCGCTCCTTCTCGATCGTGCGGAGCACCTCCTCGGGGACGAACTTGCGGTGCAGCACCACCCGCTGGCCGAAGTTGAAGGCGATGAACGCGGTCAGCGTGGACGTGCCGTGCATCAGCGGGGGAGCGGGGAAGAAGGTGATCCCGTCGCCTCCCGCCGCGACCCGCTCCGCCAGCTCCTCGGGCCGGGTGACCGGCTCGCCCGTGGGCGCGCCCCCGCCCAGGCCGGAGAAGAACAGATCTTCCTGACGCCACATCACGCCCTTGGGCATGCCGGTCGTGCCGCCGGTGTAGATGATGAACTGGTCGTCGGCGGAGCGCGCCGCGAAGCCCCGCAGCGGGGATCCGCCGGCCTCGGCTTGCGCGAAGGGCACGGCGGGCAGGTCCGGCGCGTCCGCCGGCGCGGCCCCCACCCGCAGCAGATGGCGCAGCCCCGCGCACCGCGGCAGCGCCGCCGCGACCCGCCCGGTGAACTCCGCGTCGAAGACCAGTGCCACGAGGTCGGCGTCCCGGTAGAGATAGACGAGTTCCTCTTCCACATACCGGTAGTTGACGTTCACGGGGACGATCCGCGCCTTGAGGCAGCCGAGCACCGTCTGCAGATACTCGACTCCGTTGTAGAGATGCAGCCCCAGATGTTCACCCGGGGCGATGCCCGCGTCCAGGAGGTGGTGGGCGATCCGGTTGGCCGCGGCGTCCAGCTCCGCGTAGCTGAGCCTGCGCTCCGCGCCGGTGCCCGGAATGTCGGCGAAGATGAGCGCCTCACGGTCCGGGACCGCGTCCACGACCGACTCGAACAGGTCGGCAAGGTTGTACTCCACCGCTCCTCCTGACCGAAGACGACGCCATCGACTCCGCGTCATCAGAGCAGAGCGCCGCAGGACTGGGAAGACCCGTCGCCGCAGAAATCTGACTGCATGTCAGAAAACTCTTGAACTGGCTCTGCGCCTCCTGCAACCTGTTCTCGTTCCTCACACGGGAGGCGGCAGGCATGCGAGAAGGCGGCGGTACGGAACACCTGGCCGTGCGGCGCGAAGGCGCGACGATGGTCCTCACCCTGAACAGGCCCGAAGCCAAGAACGCACTCTCGATCGCGATGCTCGTCGGCCTCCACGACGGCTGGCTTGAGGCGGACGAGGACGACTCCGTCCGCTCCATCGTGCTGACCGGCGCGGGCGGGGCCTTCTGCGCCGGCATGGACCTCAAGGCCCTGGCCGGCCACGGCATGGCGGGGGAGCGGCACCGGGAACGGCTCAAGGCCGACCCCGAACTCCACTGGAAGGCGATGCTGCGCAGCCACCGCCCGCGCAAACCCGTCATCGCCGCGGTCGAGGGCCCGTGCGTCGCGGGCGGCACGGAGATCCTCCAGGGCACCGACATCCGCGTGGCGGGACACGGCGCCGTCTTCGGGCTGTTCGAGGTGGCGCGCGGCCTCTTCCCCATCGGCGGCTCCACCGTCCGCCTCCAGCGCCAGATCCCCCGCACCCACGCTCTGGAGATGCTCCTCACCGGCCGCCGCTACAGCGCCGGGGAAGCCGAGCGCATCGGCCTCATCGGCCATGTCGTGCCCGACGGCGAGGCCCTCGCCACGGCCCTGGAGATCGCCGAACGGATCAACGCCTGCGGGCCGCTGGCCGTCGAGGCGGTCAAGGCGTCCGTCTACGAGACCGCCGACATGACCGAGACCGAAGGGCTCGCGGCCGAACTGAAACGCGGCTGGCCGGTCTTTGACACGGAGGACGCCAGGGAAGGCGCCCGCGCCTTCGCCGAGAAGCGACCGCCCGTCTACCGCCGCCGATGACACCGCTCCCCGGACTCCGTCCGGCCCCCGTCCCCTCGTTGCATCCGCTGCCTCCTCGGCCGCGCGCCGCGCGGGGACATCAGGCCCCGCCCCGCGGAGGCCGGAGACGCCTCGGCTGGGGACACGTCTTCGCCCGCTCGTCCGGGGCGAGCCGCCCGGCCGCGGACGCAGCCGGCCAGACAACACCCTCCGGCGACGCCGGAGCACAAACCGCCGCCCCGGCGGAGAATGGAGCGCGCCGCAGATGACCGCCACCCCCGCGCCGGGCGCGACGCTCAGCGCCCCGCTGGTCGTGGAGTTCCCCTTCACCCGGTCCCTCGGGCCCGTGCAGTCCGCGTTTCTCACCGGGCTGCGCGAGCGCACCCTCCTCGGGGTGCGGACCGACGCCGGGACGGTGCTCGTCCCGCCCGTCGAGTACGACCCCGAGACCGCCGGCGAACTCCGCGACCTCGTCGAAGTCGCCCCCACCGGCACGGTCACCACCTGGGCCTGGAACCCGGCGCCCACCCGCGGCCAGCCGCTGGCCACCCCTTTCGCCTGGGTGCTCGTACGGCTCGACGGGGCCGACAGCGCCCTGCTCCACGCACTCGACGCCCCCGGACCCGACGCCGTCCGCACCGGGATGCGGGTCCGCGTCCGCTGGGCCGGGCGGCGCAGCGGCGCGATCACCGACATCGCGTGCTTCGAACCCTGCCCGGACGACGCGCCAGAGGGGTGGCCCCGCCCGCACAGCGGACGGTTCGACAACCCGGTCACGGGCATCACCGCCCCCGCCCGGCTGGACTACACCTACGCGCCCGGCCGCGCCCAGAGCGCCTACCTCCACGCCCTCGCCGAGCGGCGCACCGTCGGCGAACGCTGCCCCTCCTGCCGGAAGGTGTACGTCCCGTCCCGCGGCGCCTGCCCCACCTGCGGGGTCGCCACCGCCGAACAGGTCGAGGTCGGCCCCCGCGGCACGGTCACCACCTTCTGCATCGTCAACATCAAAGCCAGGAATCTGGCGATAGAGGTGCCGTACGTCTACGCCCATATCGCCCTCGACGGCGCGGACCTCGCTCTCCACGGCCGGATCGGCGGCATCCCGTACGACCAGGTGCGCATGGGCCTGCGCGTGGAACCGGTGTGGAGCGACGACGGCCGCTACCCCGACCACTACCGCCCCACGGGCGAGCCGGACGCCGACTACGACACCTACAAGGAGCTCCTGTGACCCCCGGGACCCCGGCGCGGCGGGACGTGGCGATCGTCGCCTTCGCCCAGACGACGTGCCGCCGCCGCACCGACGAACTCTCCGAAGTCGAGATGCTGATGCCCGTGCTGCACGAGGTGCTGCGCCAAACCGGGCTGAAGGCCGGCGACATCGGCTTCACCTGCTCCGGCTCCAGCGACTATCTCGCGGGCCGCGCCTTCTCCTTCACCATGGCCCTGGACGGCGTCGGCGCCTGGCCGCCCATCTCCGAGTCCCATGTCGAAATGGACGGCGCCTGGGCCCTGTACGAGGCATGGGTGAAGCTCCTGACGGGGGAGGCGGACACCGCGCTCGTCTACGCCTACGGCAAGTCCTCGCCCGGCGACCTGCGCGAGGTCCTCACCCGGCAGCTCGACCCCTATTACGTCGCCCCGCTGTGGCCCGACCCGGTCGCGCTCGCCGCCCTCCAGGCGCAGGCGCTCATCGACGCGGGCCACACCGGTGAACCGGCGCTCGCCGCCGTCGCCGCGCGCAGCCGCACCTCCGCCGCCGGCAACCCCCGCGCCCAGCTCACCGCCCCCACCCCGCACGGCGACTACGTCGTACGGCCGCTGCGCACCGCCGACTGCCCGCCCATCGGCGACGGCGCGGCGGCCGTCGTGCTGGCCGCCGGAGACCGGGCACGCCGGCTGTGCCCCCGCCCCGCCTGGATCCGCGGCATGGACCACCGCATCGAGGCCCACAGCCTCGGCGTACGCGATCTGACCGACTCGCCCTCCACCCGCCTGGCGGCAGAGCACGCCGGAGCCTTCGACCGGCCCGTCGACACCGCAGAGCTGCACGCCCCCTTCACCTCTCAAGAGGCCGTACTGCGCGCCGCCCTGAGGCTCGACGACCGCGTCGCCGTCAACCCCTCCGGGGGCGCGCTCGCCGCCAACCCCATGATGGCCGCGGGGCTGATCCGCATCGGCGAGGCCGCCGCCCGCATCTGCCGCGGCGCGTCCGACCGCGCCCTCGCCCACGCCACCTCGGGCCCCTGCCTCCAGCAGAACCTGGTCGCCGTCCTCGAAGGAGACCCCGAGCGGGACACAGAGCGAAACGCCGGGGGAGACCCCGAGCGAGCCTCTGAAGGAGCCCTAGAAGGAGGCCCAAGGTGAGCAAAGAGCCCGTGGCCGTCGTCGGCGTCGGCCAGACCAGACATGTCGCCGCCCGCCGGGACGTCTCGATCGCCGGACTCGTCCGCGAGGCCGCCGTCCGCGCCCTTCAGGACGCCGAGCTGACCTGGGCGGACATCGACGCCGTCGTCATCGGCAAGGCCCCGGACTTCTTCGAGGGCCTGATGATGCCCGAGCTGTATCTCGCCGACGCCCTCGGCGCGGTCGGCAAGCCCATCCTGCGTGTGCACACCGCCGGCTCCGTCGGCGGCTCCACCGCGCTCGTCGCCGCGAATCTCGTCGCCGCCCGCGTCCACCCGACCGTCCTCACCCTCGCCTTCGAGAAGCAGTCCGAGTCCAACGCGATGTGGGGCCTGTCGCTGCCCGTCCCCTTCCAGCAGCCCCTGCTGGCGGGCGCGGGCGGCTTCTTCGCCCCCCATGTCCGCGCCTATATGCGCCGCAGCGGCGCCCCCGACACCGTCGGCGCCCTGGTCGCCTACAAGGACCGCCGCAACGCGCTGAAGAACCCCTGCGCCCATCTCCACGAGCACGACATCACCCTGGAGAAGGTCATGGCGTCGCCGATGCTCTGGGACCCCATCCGCTACTCGGAGACCTGCCCCTCCTCCGACGGCGCCTGCGCCATGGTGCTCACGGGCCGCGCGGGTGCTGCCCGCTCCCCGAGACCGGCCGCCTGGGTCCACGGAGGGGCGATGCGCAGCGAACCCACCATGTTCGCCGGCAAGGACTTCGTCTCCCCGCGGGCAGGCCGGGACTGCGCCGCCGACGTTTACCGGCAGGCGGGCATCGCCGAGCCGCGCCGCGAGATCGACGCCGTAGAGATCTATGTGCCCTTCTCCTGGTACGAGCCGATGTGGCTGGAGAACCTGGGCTTCGCCGACGAGGGCGAGGGCTGGAAGCTCACCGAGTCAAAGGTCACCGAACTCGACGGCGATCTGCCTGTAAACCCCTCCGGCGGAGTGCTGTCGGCCAACCCCATCGGAGCTTCCGGCATGATCCGCTTCGCCGAGGCGGCCCTCCAGGTGCGCGGCCAGGCGGGCGAGCACCAGGTCGACGGAGCACGCCGCGCCCTCGGCCACGCCTATGGCGGCGGCTCGCAGTTCTTCGCCATATGGCTGGTCGGCGACCGGCCGCCCGACCGCTGACGTCCCGCACGGGCGGAGACGGCCCTGCAGGCCGCACCCCCCGTTCGTGGCCTGTCCCCGGCGGGAGACGGTGGCTAGGCTGAGCGGCGGACGACGAACCGGGAGGAGCTACGGACGTGGGCGAGACCATGACGACCACCGCGCAGACGCCGTCCGGCTGGGACAAGCCGGAGCTCGACCTCAGCAATGCGGAGTGGCAGTCCAGCAGTCAGGGGGCGGGAGACGTCCAGATCGCCTTCGTCGAGGGGTTCATCGCGATGCGCAACGGCGCCCGGCCGGGAAGCCCGTCGCTGATCTTCGCCCCGGACGAATGGCGTGCCTTCGTCATGAACGCCCGCGAAGGGGAGTTCGACCTCACCTGAGCACACCCGCCGTGCCCAGCCGTCTCCGGGCGGCCCGTCCCGCGCCCCCTTTACGCCGCGTCCGGGCGTCACGCCGAGGTCTGGGCGCCCCCGTGGCCGCCGGCCGCCGAACCGTTGATCTTGTCGATGGCCTGGCGCGCATGCTCCCCCGGGGAGCGCGCGGTCAGCGGGGACACCGGGGACGCCGTCGCGGGCGCGGTGCGCTCAGGCACGGCCTGCGGACGCGAGACCGGCCGGGTGCGCAGCCGGTGCGCGGCGGCCTCGTCAAGGGTCACGGCGCGCTGCATGCGCGCCGCCAGCCGCCCCGCCTCCTGTCCGAGGGCGGCCACATCCTCCCACCCCAGCCGGACCACCAGCTTCAGCTCGGCCTCCCCGTCCGGAAGCGCATGCAGGGGAGGCGGCGGGGACGAGGGCGGAGGATCGACGCGGTCGTTCATGGACTGCTCCTCACAGGGGGCCGGTCGGTGTCGGCATCCGGATGTGCCCAGGGATACGCAGCGGCCTCCGCCCGCGTTCAACACAGCGCCTTCAACACCACGCCTTCAACACCGCGCCGCCGCAACCGCGGGACCCGCTGCTTAGGCTGGTGCCATGAGCGGCGAACGAGATCTGAGCACCCTCCTTGCGACCATGCGGCCCGAGCTGAACCCCGGCCGCTATGTCTTCACGACCGTCGACGGCCCCGCCCCGGAGGGTCTGCGGCCCGTCGTCACCGTTGCCGAACCCGAGGGACTCACCCTCGTCGTACGCCAGGAGGAAGCCGACGCCGCCGGGCTGGCCTACGACTATGTCGCCGGCTGGATCACCCTGCGCGTCCACTCCGCGCTGGACGCCGTCGGACTGACGGCCGCCGTCGCCCGCGAACTGGCCGAAGCAGGCGGTCTGAGCTGCAATGTCGTCGCCGGCTACCACCATGACCACCTCTTTGTGCCCCACGAGCGGGCCAAGGAGGCCGTCGCTCTGCTGGAGGTACTCGCCCGGCGCTCCCACTGACCCGCGAGCCCGGCGAGATCCGGACACCCGGATCCGGGTCCGAAAGCCGGCCCGGATCCGAAAGCCAGGCCCTGGACCAGAAGGACAGGCCCTGGCGGGCCACGCCGCCGGGGGCACGTACCATGGCCGTATGTCCTTCCTCCGCCGCCGCAGCGCCGCCACACCCGCGGGCCCGGATTTCGACGTCCTGGCCATGGACCCGGGGGACTGGCCCGGCAATCTCGGCGCAGGCCTGCTGCCCGCTCCGGACGGAAGCTGCCAGGGTGTCTTTCTGCGCTATGACCTCTTCGGCGGCCGCGGCCCGGCGATGATCATCGGCAATCTGCCCGAGGGCTCCCCGGCCCGAGAGCTGGAGGAGGGCCAGATCCCCTTCGAGGTGGCCCAGCTGCTGGCCGCGCTGGGGAACGACGAGCCGGTGCAGGTCGTCGGCAGCGAGGACACCCCCGTGATGCAGGGTGACAATCTGCTGATCGTGCGCCGTATCAAGCTCTCCGAAAGCCGGATCTCCTGCGTTCAGTTCGACCGCAGCGACGATGTCCTGGTCACCATTGCGAGCTGGGACCGCCCCATCACCGACGATCTGTACGCACTGCTCAAGCCGCTGCCCGCCGAACTGTTCCAGCAGGGCTGACCAGCGCCCGCCTCACCGGACCGGAACCGGCCCGCCGCGCCTCTGTGCGCGGCGGGCCGTCGTCCATGGTGAGCGGACGGGCGGCTATGCGACGACGGCCGCGGAGGGGCGGAAGGCCGGCAGCGTCTGCGGACGCGCCGCCGAAGTGCCCGGCCCCAGGGGACCGGTGAGCCGCCAAGGCCCCAGCCCGCCGTCCCGCAGATCCTCCTCCCGGTAGCGCCTGCACTCCCGGTGCCAGGTCAGAATCGCCGCCATCCAGTCCTGCAGTTCCCGCACATATCCTTCGAGGACCTCACGGGCTTCTGCGCTCAGCTCCATGTCCTCGTACAGCTGCGGCAGTTCATGTGTGGCGACATGCTGGAACTGCGCCATCCGCGATTTCATCAGATCGGCGATGATCGGCATCGCCGTCGGATAGTCGAGATCGAAGAAGTTCTGCACCACCAGAACGCCGTTGTGCACCTCGCCCTCGAACTCGATCTCCTTCTGGTAGGAGAAGAGGTCGTTCATCAGCATCGCGTAGTCCATGGCGGAGCGTTCCAGCGACTGCACCGGGCCGCTGCGGTACACCTCCTCCGGCACCAGATCGCCATGCCCGATGCGGGCCAGCCGCATCGTCATATCCGAGCCGAACGTATGCCGCCGCATCTCCAGATAGTCCACCGGATCCGGGATGCGGTGCTCCGCCTGATTGGTCAGCTCCCATACCCAGCTCGCCGTCATGTCCTCCACGGACGAGCGGAACGCCGCACGGTCCTTGTCGCTCATCGGCGCCGTGGTCCGCCGCCACAGATCGGCGAGTCCGCGCTCCAGGGCGTTCGCCGGCTCCGGCGCCGACGAGCCGTCGAGCGGCATGAACAGCGAGAGCCGGTCGGTCGCCGCGCGCGCCCCGATCAGATCCCGGGTCCGCCCGTACACCGCCGGGTACAGATCGTCCCCGTAGGTTCCCCACGTCAGCCAGCACGATCCCAGGTCCAGCTCCTCTGCCGAACCCTCCGGATTGATGCCGGCCGCACACAGCGGGAAGTCATAGCCTTCGAGCTTCCGTTCGTCCCAGACATGCGAGTGCGGCATGCCCGGCTGGGCCTGGAGCATGCCCATCGCACGGCCCCACTCAACGGTCCGCTCCCGGGAGACGTCCAGATGAGGGTTCAGCCGGGTCTCGTACGGCATGTCGAAATCCGGCAGCAGCGAAGGGCCGACCTGCTGGAACGGAATATGGGCATGGCGGCGCCACCGCGCCGCCTCCGCACGCGGGGTGAACCGGACGGAGGCCGCCGCCATGCCGAAGGCATCCCCCGCCTGCCCTGTGCCCAGATCCGCTTCCTCGTTCATATAGCGGCTGGAACGCATATGCCACTCATGCCCGCCGGACTGCCAGTCCTGAAGACCCTTCACATAGGCCGCGACGGCGGCCGTCTGCGCCGCGTCCAGTCCCTTCTCCGCGCAGAGCGGGCCGACCTCGGCCAGCGCCGTGTGCTCGAACTGCTGCAGCCGTGATGTCAGCAGATCGTTGACCGCCTCCGCCGCCTCCTGCGTCGTGCAGTTCAGAAATGTCTCCAGCACCAGCACGCCATTGCTGTTCTCGCCCTCGTCCTCGACCTCCCGCTGGTACGAGAAGAGGTCGTTGCGCAGATGGACCGCGTCGGCGAAGGCGTCCCGCAGCACCCGCAGCGGCCGGGAGTGCGCCACCGCGTCCGGCACCTCCGCGTTCGCCGCGAACTCCACCAGCCCCGCGGACCAGGGCGCGCCGCCCACCTTGCGGCGCATCTCGATGTACTCGACGGGGTTGGCGATCCGGCCGGCGTTGATGTTCGCCAGCTCCCACATCGACTCATTGAGCAGGTTCTCGGTGGCTTCCGAGAAGCGTGCGCGCCAGCCCATCGACATGCTGGGGACCGTGCGCGCCCAGAGGTCCGCAAGCCCCGCCTCGACCGGATTCTCCGGCTCCGGCATGCCGTCCGCCAGGTCCATCGGCATAAACAGCGGCAGCCTGTCCAGATGCGCCTTGCCGCCCTTGCTGTCCTGGGTCCGCTTGTAGAGCTCGAGGAAGTGGTCGTCGAAGAAGAAGACCCACACATACCAGTCGGTGACCAGGGAGAGCACCTCGGCAGCGCAGTCCGGGTGGGTGTAGGAGCACATCAGCGCATAGTCATGCGCTTCGAGGTCGCTCTCCTCCCAGATGCCGGACCCCTCCAGCATCCCCATCCGGCGCGCCCACTGGTTGGTGTGCGCCCGTGCCTCCTCAAGATGAGGATTGAGCCGCGCCGGATACGGAACATAGAAGTCCGGCAGTGTGAAGGGCTGTCCCATGTGCGCCAGTTGCCTTTCGATCGGCATCCGCGCCCCCAGCGCGGATGGACAGTGGTCGGCCGAGCCCTACCCGTCGCCCATACGGCCCACGCACAACACGGATTAGTCACACAATCCGACGCAAGTCGACTGTCGGGCGGCCGTCTTCACCGCTTGAGCACGCCGGCACACCACAGCGCGCTGCGTTCCCAGTGCGTCGGCTCACTGGGAACGCAGCGCGCTTCCCCCTCTGCAGGGGTCCCCTCTCGGGGCGCCGGTCAGCGGTGCCGGTCAGCGGGTGCCGACCGCCGCACGCACGGCCCGCCGGGCCATGGCGCAGTCGTCGTGCAGCCGCCGCAGCAGCAGCCGCTGCTCCTCGCCGGCCGACAGCCCGTTCGGCTGCGGCTGGCCGGGGCTCACCGGCGGAGCCTCCCGCATGGTGCGCTGCACCGCCGTCTCATACGTACGGATCTCCCTCGTCAGCACCAGCATCAGATTCAGCAGGAACGCATCCCGGGCCGCCGGCCCCGGCCGCTGTGCCAGCTGGCTGATCTGCCGACGTGCCACCGGCGCGTCCCCCAGCACCGACCAGAGCGTCGCCAGGTCATAGCCGGGGAGATACCAGCCCGCGTGCTCCCAGTCCACCAGCACCGGGCCGGCCGGCGACAGCAGGACGTTGGAGAGCAGTGCGTCGCCATGGCAGAACTGGCCCATGGCCTGCCGCCCGCCGGCCTGTGCCAGGCCGTGCAGCAGCTTCTGCAGATCGCCCAGATCCCGGTCGGTGAACAGCCCCAGCTCGTGATAGCGGGCGATACGGGACGCATAGTCCAGCGGTGCGTCGAACAGCCCCGCCGGGGGCCGCCAGGAGTTCAGCCGGGCGATCGAGTCCAGCACGGCGCGCAGATCGCCGCGCGCCGGCGCCTCGACCGTATGTCGGCTGAGTGCCGCGGCCCGCCCCGGCATCCGCTCGATGACCAGCGTGCAGTTCTCCGGGTCCGCGGCGATCAGCCGCGGCACCCGCACCGGCGGGCGGTGCCGCACGAAGGCCCGGTACGTCACTATCTCGTGACGGAACCGCTCGGCCCAGGCGGGCGAGTGATCCAGTAAGCACTTGGCGACCGCGGTGGCGCGTCCTGTGGTGCCCACCAGCAGCACCGACCGTCCGCTTCGTCGGAGCACCTGGACCGGATTGAACTCCGGGCAGATCCGGTGCACCGAGGCGATGGCCATGCGCAGCTGCGCGCCCTGCGGGCCGGACAGGTCGATCCTGCCGCTGAGGGGCTGGCCCACCGTGCCCGCCGCCCGTCGAGCCCGACCGGCGTGCGTGGGGTCGAGATACGGGGCGCCGCCGGCCGGGACAGCGGGACGCTGCAGCCGGGGCGGGGCGGACACGGAGGACGATGCTGTGTACATGAGCGATACAGATCCCTTCGTGCGCCGACAAGATGCATCGGTTGCACCGATATGCAACCAAAGTGCAGCAGTGTGCAGTGGCGTGCTTCTGCGTGCACCAGTGCGCCGCCCCGTCCCCGCACCCAGGCAGCACCCTGGGGAATGCTCCAGCTACCGGGCCGGGGTGGCGCGTTCCTACCTGACACCCAAGCGCGACTGGCGGGCCACATTGCGAGCCCTGGCGAAGCCTGGCGAATAGTCGCTTCGCAACTGACAGGGGGCTACTGTCAACTCAGCCGAGAACCTGGGGGCTTGATGTGAGTGGAGAACCCAACACCCGCCTGAGCGACCTGTTCGGCCTGGCCGGCTGGTCCAAGGGAGAGCTGGCGAGGCTGGTCAACCGGCAGGCGGCGGCCATGGGCCACCCGCAGCTGGCGACCGACACCTCGCGGGTCCGGCGCTGGATCGACATGGGGGAGACCCCGCGCGACCCGGTGCCCAAAGTGCTGGCGGCTCTGTTCACCGAGCGACTCGGCCGTGTCGTGACCATCGAGGACCTCGGGTTCGCACGGAGCGGGCGAACGGGCAAGCGCCGGGACGTTCAAGGGGCGGACAACCCCGACGGACTGCCCTGGGCGCCCGACCGGACGGCTGCGGTCCTCACCGAATTCACGGGAATGGACCTCATGCTCAACCGACGCGGTTTGGTGGGCGCGGGCGCCGCGCTCGCCGCAGGCTCCGCACTCAGCAGCGCCATGCACGACTGGCTGCACACCGACCCCGCACTCGCTCAGGACGCTCCCCGCACCGACAGTCCCCTGCTCGCCGACCCCGCTGGGTACGACCGCTATGAGGCCGCCCCCATCGGGTCGCAGGAGATCGAGGCGCTGGAGCGTTCCGTCGAGGTGTTCCGCGCCTGGGACGCCGCCCGTGGCGGCGGCCTCCAGCGCAAGGCCGTCGTGGGGCAGCTCAACGAAGTGGGCGGCATGCTCGCCTACCGTCACCCCGACCATCTGCAGCGCCGCCTGTGGGGCGTCGCCGCCAATCTCGCCGTGCTCGCCGGCTGGATGTCCCATGACGTCGGCCTCGAACCCACCGCCCAGAAGTACTTCGTCATCGCCGCCCACGCCGCCCGCGAGGGCGGCGACCGCCCACGCGCGGGCGAGGCGGTCTCCCGCGCCGCCCGCCAGATGATCCATCTGGGCCGTCCCGACGACGCCCTGGACCTGATGAAGCTCGCCAAGTCCGGCTCGGGCGACGAAGTCCTGCCGCGCACCCAGGCCATGCTGCTCACCATCGAGGCCTGGGCGCATGCGCATATGGGCCGGGGCCAGGCCATGCGCCGCACCCTCGGCGAGGCGGAGGACCTCTTCGTCTCCGACAAGGGCGATGTGCCTGCGCCGAGCTGGATGCAGACCTTCAAGGACGAGGACATGTACGGGATGCAGGCGCTGTCCTACCGGACCCTGGCCGAGCATGAGCCCGCCGCCGCCAAGCACGCCCAGCACTACGCCGAGAAGGCGCTGGAACTGCGTATCGACGGCCGGCAGCGGTCGAAGATCTTCGACTACATCTCGCTCGCCTCCGCATGCTTCATCGCCGACGACCCGGAGCAGGCCGACCGCTATGCGCGGATGGCGCTGATGTCGATGGGGGAGACCTCCTCGCACCGGACGTGGGACCGGCTGCGGGAGATGTACCGCCTCACCGGGCGGTACTCGGGCTACTCGAAGATCGAGGATCTGCGCGAGGAGATCAAGCTCGCGTTCCCCAGCAGCCCGTCGACCAAGACCCGGGGCGTGGAGATCTAGGAGCTCCGTTCGGAGCCCCGCCCTCACCGACCAATCACTGACCGATCACCGACCCATCAGTCGATCACCGACCGATCACTGACCGATCCGCGCCACCAGTACACAGGCGTCGTCCCCGCGCTCCGCCTCGCCGAACTCCTCCACCACAGCCCGGACGCAGTCCTGAGCGTCCCGGGCTTCGGCGAACAGCGGCGCCAGCGCCAGCAGCCGACCGGTGTCGCACTCCTCCGCCGCACTGGTCCGCGTCAGTCCGTCGGTGTGCAGGACGAGCACATCGCCGGGCAGCAGCCGTACCTCGGCCTGACCGTACTCCGCGGTGGGGGTGGCGCCGAGCAGCACACCCTCGGGGGGAGTCAGCGCAGACCCCGTCCCGCCGCGGAACAGCAGCGGGGCGGGGTGCCCTGCCTGTGCCCAGGACAGCGTGCGCTGAGCCGGCTCATAGCGGCAGCAGACGGCGCTGCCGAGGGCTGGCTGCGCGGAGGCTTCCAGCAGTTGGTTGAGATGAGCCATGAGCTGCCCCGGCGCAATGCCGGCCACGGCCATCCCGCGCAGGGCGCCGAGCAGCATCGCCATCGAGGAGGTGGCGGCCACGCCGTGTCCCGTCAGATCGCCGACGCTCAGCAGGGCCTGGCCGCCGGGCAGCTGCAGTGCGTCGTACCAGTCGCCGCCGATCAGGGCGCTGTCGGCGGAGGGGAGGTAGTGCGCAGCGACGTCCAGCGCGGCCGGGGTGTCCTCGGGGAGCTGGAGGGAGCCGCGCCAGGGCGGCAGCACCGCTTCCTGGAGCTCTACCGCGAGCCGCCGCTCCGTCTGCGCGACATGCTGCTTGCGCTGGAGCGAGTCGCGTGTCTCACGGACGGCGCGCTGGCTGCGCCGAAGCTCGCTGACGTCCCTGAGGACGGCCCACATGGAGGCGGTGGAGCCGTCGGTGTCGAGGACGGGCTCGCCCATCATATGGACCGTGCGAACGCCCCCGTCGGTGCGCACCATGCGGAACTCGCCGTCGATGGGGCGTCCGTCCACCAGACAGTCCGTCACCATGGAGGTGAGCAGCGGCTGATCCTCCGCGAACACCATGGCGGGCAGCTCGTCCAGCGTCATGGGGCCGCTCTCCGGAGGCCGCCCCAGAATCTGGTACAGCTCGTCGGACCAGCTCACCTCGTCGGTGAGCAGATTCCACTCCGCGCTGCCGACCCTGCTGAGCAGCGAGCCGTTGCGCAGGGCGGAGTCCGCCTCGTATGCGGCGAGATCGTCCTGACAATCGTCCTGATGGGAGTCGGGGGACTCGACGGATTCGGCGTGCTCGTGTGGCTGGGGCGCGTCCGCGGGCTGTGCGGGCAGCCCCTCCTTGAGCTGTCCCAGATGGGCGCCGAGGTCGTCGAGGTGATGGACGGCCAGTTCGCACAGGGCGCGCTGCCACCGCCCGTGTGCGTCGTCCTCCCGGTCGACCGCATCCCGGCGTACGGCGTCGACGTCGCCGCGGAGCCGCCTCGCCAGCGAGATCAGCGCATCGACGTCGCCGCGCTCGGGAGGCTGCGGGGCGGGACGGTCCGCGAACACATGGGACGGCATGTCGTACTCCGATACAGGCGCGGCCACGGCCGGGTCTCAACAAAGGACCGGTAACGAGGGTTGCACAGGGAACGAGGGCTCGTAAGCCATTTGGCAACACTCGATCTGGTGGTGCCCAAGACATATGCCATAGGCCCGCAGGCTACTCCGCGGTCTCTGTCCAGGAGAAGAATTCCCGCCGCTCACAGGGGCATAACCGGCCACCCGCGGGTGCGGCAACTCAACCGCACACCGCAGGTGTTGGTGATCGGTCGGATGTTCCCATCCGGAGTCGAACGCTCGGGAGGTCAGCCGCGGGCGAGGGGCGCGGCGCCGAACGACACATCGAAGCGGTCGCACCAGATGCTCACGCTGGTGAGCTTGTCCAGATCGGCGTCCGCGGGCAGGGCGTAGTTCTGGTCACCCTTGTTGCCCTTGAGCTTGCCGAGACTGACGTACTCGCCGTCGTCGAAGACATGCCATCCGGCCTTGCCCTCCTTGACCGGCGCGTCGCTGAGCAGGACCCGCAGATCCGGGCCGTTGCTGGTGTCCAGGTTCTCCAGCCGCAGCGTGCGGCTGCCGTCCGCGAGGCGGAGGACCTTCACCGATCCGGTGGTCGTGTGCTCATGGCTGATGAGCTCCCCCTCCGCCAGCGTCTCCGGCCCGGCGGGAGCGTCGGACGCCGTGCCGCCCGACGCCTCCGCGCCCTCCGCCGTGCCCTCCGCCGCGTCGTTCGCTCCGCCGGCCGGAGCCGCGGTCGGGATCTCGTCCCGTACGGTCTCGTTCACCCACAGCTTCCACGGCTGGAACCAGTACAGTCCCGCACCGGCCAGCGCCAGCCCGACGACGAGCACCGTCACACCCAACGGCCTGCCGAACCACCTGAGCACACGCCCCACTGCCATCTCCTCATTCCGAACCTTCCGGCACCTGACCGGCGACCTCCATTCAACGCCAGGTCAGGGCGGCGATCCCAGCCCGGCCGGATGACGAAAGTCTTACGGCCGGGCCGGGCGGCTCAGCGGGGCGCGACCGGCAGGACGACGCGGCTCAGTCCTGCCCGCACGGTCATCCGCGTCCCCGCGGGGTAGCGCAGGGTGTAGTCATGGTCGGTGGAGATCAGCACCACGCCCAGGCGGTGTCCCTTCTTGAAGACGTAGTCCTGTGGCTGCATATCCCACCGGAGCCGGTACTCACGGCCCTCCGTCACCGGATCGGTGTGGCTGAGCGAGTGCCGGTTGCGGATGTCGAGCCAGCCCCGCGACACGATCTTGAAGTCGGCGGTTTCCGTGCGGTGCCGGGTCCGGTAGGCGCAGCCGGTGTCGCCCGGAATGCCCTTCCCGTAGCAGACCTGCTCGGAGGTGTCGGCCGTCGTGCCGGCCGTGGCGCGGGTGTCGCGTCCGTAGTCGACCAGCAGGGCGGTGACATACGGCGAGGAGCCGTCCAGCGACGCCCGTACGGACAACTCCGGCACGCCGTTGAGGTGCAGTGCGCGGCGCAGCGGGGGCGTGGTGTAGGCGAGGCGGTTCGGATGGGCGGCGTCCGGGCCGGCGGCGAGCGTCTGTGCCGCGACCGTGCGACCCGCGTCCGTCAGCGACTGCCGCACCGGCCGCCCCGGCAGCGGGGCGAGCCCGTCCTCGTTGAGCCGCAGCGTCACCGCGCGGGTGCCGCGCGCGGGCCAGTCGGACTGGGCGCGCCAGCTGAAGTCGGCCTGCTCCACCTCGACCGGCGGGCCTGCCGTCGCCCCGTTGTCCAGCCCGTACAGCCAGTGGTCGAACCACAGGTGCAGCTGGTCGAGCCACTCCTCCATGCGCAGCGGCATGGGGTTGACATGGCCCGCCTGGTGCAGCCACAGCTTCCGCGGCACATCGTGCTCCTTCAGCGCCTGCCAGAGCTGCCCGAAGTGCTTGGTCTTCACATTCCAGTCATTGCCGCCGTGCACCAGGAAGACCCCGGCTCTGATTCCGCCGGCGTCCCGGAGATAGTCCCGCTCCGCCCAGAAGCCGCTCCAGTCCCCGCTGACCCGGTCCTGCCGTGCGGTCAGCCCGTCGATGACCGGCCGGCAGATCTCCCGGTCCGCACGCGTGTTGACGGCCTTCGCCAGGACGTCGGCGTCCTCGCCCTGATAGCCGCCGGGGGCGACCACCCCGCCGCCCGCCCGGTAGTAGTCGTACCAGGAGGAGATGCCGGAGATCGGCACGATCGCCTTCAGCCCCGCCACGCCGGTGGCGGCGACGGCGGTCGGCAGCGTCCCGTTGTACGAGATCCCCATCATCGCGGCGTCGCCGGTCGACCAGTCGGCGCGGACGGGCCGGCCCTCGGGGTCCCAGCCCCGGGCCCGGCCGCCCAGCCAGTCCACGGCGGCCTTCGCGCCGAGTGTCTCATTGCGGCCGCCGGAGGTCGGACAGCCCGTCGAGCCTCCGGTGCCGAGGCTGTCGACCTGGGCGACGGCATAGCCGCGCGGCAGGAAGTAGTTGTCGGTGTATCCCGGGAACGGCACGGAGGGCCCGCTCAGACCGGGGGTGCGGAGGTCAGACGTCAGCCGCCGCCCCGGCGGCAGCCCGTCCTCGTCCAGGTCCACCTCGTGGAAAGGCACATCGCCGATGCCCGCCCAGTACGGGCTCACCTCGATGACGGTCGCGACCTTCAGCCCCTCTTCGGTCTCCCTGGGCCGCAGAATCCTCATGCGCACGGTGTCCCGGCGGCCGTCCCGGTCGCTGTCGGCCTCGGTCTCGACGTCCACCTGCTGCCAGACGGCGTCGGCCCGGGAGAACACCGGCTGGGTGCGCTCGCCGACGATGCTCAGGGCGTGCGCGGTGCTCTCGCCGCCTTCGGCGTGCGCGGCAGGGGACGCCGGAGGCGCGAGCAGCGCCGCCGCCGTGAGCGCGGCGACGCCCAGGCCGCATAAGCCGGCGCGGGCCGTGCGCGGGCGTATTCGCATGCCGCTCTGTCTCGCCATCGTGCCTCCAGAGGCGGGGAAGTGACGGACGGTCACACGGTGTCGCGCGCACATTCCACCGCGTCCGCCAGGCTCCGCGCCAGACCGCGCCTCTCGGGAGCGGCTCCTCGTCCTCCGCGGACGGCGGGCGTCACGCACGGCGGACAGGAAAGCACCGCCACACCCACCGCATGGGGCCGCCCGGCAGGGGTACCCAGGGACGGAGCCCAAAGGAGCAGATCATGCTGATCGCATTCCTGACAGCCCCCCAGGGCGTGGAGCAAGTCGAACTCACCGAACCCTGGCAGGCCGTCCTCGACGCGGGGGACACCCCCCGGCTCGTCTCCACCCGGCCCGGCCGGGTGCAGGCGTACCGCCACCTCGACAAGGCGGACACCTTCCCCGTGGACGAGATCGTCGCCGACGCCACGGCGGACGAGTTCGGGGCGCTCGTCCTGCCCGGCGGGGTCGCCAACCCCGACGCGCTGCGGATGGACCGGCACGCCGTGGCGTTCGTCCGCAGCTTCTTCGACGCGGGCAAGCCCGTCGCGGCGATCTGCCATGCGCCGTGGACGCTCGTGGAAGCCGACGTGGTACGCGGCCGGACCCTCACCTCGTGGCCCAGTCTGCGCACCGACATCGCCAACGCCGGCGGCACCTGGGTCGACCAACAGGTCTCGGTCTGCCACGACGGCCCGAACACCCTGATCACCAGCAGAAGGCCGCACGACCTCAAGGCGTTCTGCGCGGCCTTCACCACGGAGTTCGCCAAGCCGCTGAGGGCTTGACTGCGCTGGCCCTTGCGCCTCAATGGCCGGACGGGCCGGAAATCCAGCCCCGCCGGCGATTGAGGCGCGGGAGCCAGCACCTTCAGCCCCGCCTGGGGGTACCTCTGGGGGTACCCCCGGACGGAGTCTGGGGGAGGTAGCTGGGGGAGTTTGAGGCGCGGGGGTTCGGGGGGCGGAGCCTCCGGGAAACGGGGTCTGGGGCGGAGTGCCGGTTACGGGAAGTGGGGGTCCCCCCACGCCCCCAGG
>NZ_JAOWCB010000090.1 GCF_026420845.1 Streptomyces sp. PR69
GCGGTGTCGTCTGTCGCGAGAGCGTCGGACGTGCTGACATCGGCATGTCGGGGCTGCTTCCGTGGCCACCGGCTCTGTCACCTGCCGAGGCGTTTCCTCAGTTGAGCCTGGTCGTTGATGTTGTGGCCGTATAAGCACTGACAACTCAAACGGAGGAGAGCTGTATGCGGATGAGGATGGCCACCGCCGTCACCATGGCTGCCTGCGCAGTTGCCCTGACCGTCAACGCCGAGGCCGTTGAAGCAGGCCCGGCTCAGGCGCAGAAGCCTGCGTGCGGCAGCGTCGAGAGCTTCCGGCTCGGAGGCCCGTACAACGGACGTGTCACGTCTAGCCACGTGAACGGGTCTGTCAACAACATGGTCATCGGCCAGGAAACAGGCAGGCAAGGACATGTCTCGACTGGCCCGGTGACCGGTACAGCCACCGCCGACTACACCAGCAAGAGCAAGCCCCTTAGCGCTCGCTGGACTGCCATGGACGACATGGTCCTGTCTCCCATGGCCGATTACCTCATCCGCACGTCCGACGGGCAGTCCGTCGGCAGCGTCACCTGCGACGAGTCCGGTGCCGTCACCGAGTTCACCGCGAAGGATGTGACGTACTACGTCGCCGGGGGTACGTGGCGGGAGGAGTGCACCACCGGGATCGGCTGCGGGTACACCAAGGACCCGGAGCGCGTCGAGTCGGTGGTCAACGCAACCCTCACCATGAAGAGCGAGAAGATCACGCAGGACTAAGTCGCAGGTCGGCTCAGACTGGTTGCGCTGGGACCGCCCTCGCCCGCGCCTGGGATGCCCATGCCACGTCCCTTGACCTGGAAGATGCGCGCGACGGCGGCGGGTGCTGGCTCCTCGTACGGGGCCCCCGGCGGGCCGCCCTGCACCCCCTACGCCGAGTCGACCCCTGCCGGACAGCACCGAGGGGCGAAATGGGCTCCGGCCCCGCACCAGGTGGGGCCGGAGACACGGTCAGGCGG
>NZ_JAOWCB010000091.1 GCF_026420845.1 Streptomyces sp. PR69
CTAGGGTCTGTCCGGCGGATCATGTGCGGAGCCATAAGCGGATGGCCGCGACAGTGACTGTGCCGTGGAATACGTAGGCCCGCTTGTCGTATCTCGTCGCCACGGCCCGGAAGCCCTTGAGCAGGTTGATCGTCCGCTCGACTTCGTTGCGGCGCTTGTACTTGTCCTTGTCGAAGCCGGTGGGCCTGCCGCCTTTGCTGCCGCGGCGTCTGCGGTTGGCCCGCTGGTCCTTCGGCTCGGGGATGGTGTGCTTGATCTGGCGTCTGCGCAGGTAGCGGCGGTTCCGCCGGGACGAGTACGCCTTGTCGCCGCCGAGATGATCCGGCCGGGTGCGTGGATGCCCGCCTGTCGGCCGGGGGACGCGGACGCGTTCGAGGACCGGGATGAGCTGCGGGGCATCGCCCCACTGGCCTGGCGTGATCAGCAGGGCAAGGGGTCGGCGTCCGCCTTCACCGGCGAGGTGGATCTTGGAGGTCAGGCCGCCCCGGGACCGTCCGAGTCCCTCGTCGGGGCGGTGATGCCGGGGCGTTGATCTTTTTTCGGGACACGCGGTGCTTTCCTGCGTGCCCCGGCGGCGTGCTGGTGAGCGCGACAGGAGGTCGAGTCCACGCTCACCATGCTCCAGTCGATCCGGCCTTCCGCGTCGGCGTCGGCCTGGACGGCCTTGAGGATCTTGTCCCAGGTGCCGTCCGCGGACCAGCGTCTGTGCCGTTCGTAGACGGTCTTCCACCTGCCGAAACGCGAGGGAAGGTCCCGCCACGGGACCCCCGTGCGCTCACGGAAGAGGATCCCGTTGATCACCTTGCGGTGGCTGGCCCACCTCCCGCCGCGTTGCCCGGTCCCGGGCAGATGCGGCTTCAAGCGGGACCACTCCGCGTTCGTCAGATCGCCACGCCCCATGACCAATTACACGGCCACGCCC
>NZ_JAOWCB010000092.1 GCF_026420845.1 Streptomyces sp. PR69
TTCCGACGGTTCCTCGCTGGCGGTGCTCGCGCACCCGGAGGCCGACATCGGCCTCGTGGGCTATGAAATGGCCCTGCTGGTGGACCGCGCGGGCAGCGTGCTGACGCCGGATCTGCGCGCGGAACTCCAGGGAAGTCTTCTCAACTAGCAGACGGACGGTGCGTTTCTCGCCACCGCACCATAGGGTGCGGTGGCGCGGCTCCACAGGGACATGGACCGGCGACCGGCAGTCGGAGGAGGAAACGTGGCAACACCCCCGGGCGGACGCCCATATGACGGTGGGCATCAGGCCTCTGGTGAACACCCTCAGAACCGTTTCAACTTCCCTTCGGCGCCGACGGGCAGAGGGGGCGGCCAGGAGCCGTACCAGCAGCCCCAGGCGCCCCAGTCGCCGTATGACCGCACCTTCGACCGGCAGACGCGGCGGCATGCACGGCCGCCGCAGCCGCGGGCCCAGGAGTCCGCGGGCGGGTCGGGGGCCGCGGGGTCCCGTTCCCAGGGCGTGCACAACCCACTGGTGCGTCCATATGCCATGACCGGCGGCCGTACGCGGCCGCGTTACCAGCTCGCCATCGAGGCGCTGGTGTCGACGACGGCGGATCCCGCGAGGCTGCAGGGGCAGTTGCCCGAGCACCAGCGGATCTGCCGGCTGTGCTTCGAGATCAAGTCGGTCGCCGAGATCTCGGCGCTTCTCTCCATCCCCCTCGGCGTGGCCCGGATCCTCGTAGCCGACCTGGCCGAGGCCGGACTTGTCGCCATCCATCAGCCCGGCGGCGACGAGTCCGCCGGCGGTCAGCCAGATGTGACACTGCTCGAAAGGGTGCTCAGTGGACTTCGCAAGCTCTAGCGGCGGTGCATCCCGCTCAACCACCAGTGCGAAGATT
>NZ_JAOWCB010000093.1 GCF_026420845.1 Streptomyces sp. PR69
ATGCACCGGGAGGGCACGCTGCTGTTCCCCGCGATCAATGTGAATGACGCGGTGACGAAGTCGAAGTTCGACAACAAGTACGGGTGCCGTCATTCGCTGGTCGATGGCATCAACCGGGCCACGGATGTGCTGATCGGCGGCAAGACCGCGGTGGTGTGCGGGTACGGGGATGTGGGCAAGGGCTGTGCGGAGTCGCTGCGGGGGCAGGGCGCGCGGGTGATCGTGACGGAGATCGACCCGATCTGCGCGCTGCAGGCGGCGATGGACGGCTATCAGGTGACCACGCTGGAGGAGGTGGTGGAGACGGCTGACATCTTCATCACCACGACCGGCAACAAGGACATCATCATGGCGTCGGACATGGCGCGGATGAAGCACCAGGCGATCGTGGGCAATATCGGCCACTTCGACAACGAGATTGACATGGCGGGTCTGGCGGCGGTGGAGGGCATCGTCAAGGACGAGGTCAAGCCGCAGGTGCACACCTGGACGTTCCCGGACGGCAAGGTGCTGATCGTGCTGTCGGAGGGCCGGCTGCTGAATCTGGGCAATGCCACGGGTCATCCGTCGTTTGTGATGTCGAACTCCTTCGCGGACCAGACGCTGGCGCAGATCGAGCTGTTCACCCGGCCGGAGGCGTATCCGACGGATGTGTATGTGCTGCCCAAGCATCTGGACGAGAAGGTCGCCCGGCTCCACCTTGACGCGCTGGGCGTCAAGCTGACCACGCTGCGGCCGGAGCAGGCGGAGTACATCGGCGTCGACGTCGACGGCCCGTACAAGCCCGACCACTACCGCTACTGACCC
>NZ_JAOWCB010000094.1 GCF_026420845.1 Streptomyces sp. PR69
GATCTTCGCACTGGTGGTCGATCTGGCTGCCGTGCCGCCGCTAGAGCTTGCGAAGTCCACTGAGCACCCTTTCGAGCAGTGTCACATCCGGCGTGCCGCCGGCCTCTCCGTTGCCCGGCTGGTGGATCGCCACCATGCCCGCCTCCGCGAGGTCCGCCACCAGGATGCGCGCCACGCCGAGCGGCATCGACAGCAGCGCCGAGATCTCGGCAACCGACTTGACCTCACGGCACAGATGGCAGATCCGCTGGTGCTCCGGCAGCAGGCTGGCGAGCACCGCCGGATCTGCGGTCGTCGACACCAGCGCCTCTATGGCGAGCTGGTAACGCGGCCGCGTACGGCCGCCGGTCATGGCGTACGGACGCACCAGCGGCTGGTCGCCCTCGTCTCCGTATCCGGCATCCATGGGGACACCGTACGGATCGTGAGAGGCGGGTGGCGGGGTCATGAATCCTCCGGGCGATGACAGCAAGTGGTCGGCTGTGCCGTCTGACTGGGCCGGTGGGGGACCGGTGGGCGGCCTTGACGGATGTCGGTGCGGTGGCGCGTACTCCCGTATCGGGCAGGTACCGGGAAAAGCGTGGGGCAGGTCGTTCGGTACGAGCGTCGCTACGGTCGGCGGTACGGGGCTTGGGCGGGCGGTCGGGTCGGGTCGTCTAGCGCAGCAGGCTCCCCTGGAGTTCGGCGCGCAGGTCCGGGGTGAGAACGCTGCCCGCGCGGTCCACCAGCAGGGCCATCTCATAGCCCACGAGGCCGATGTCGGCCTCCGGGTGCGCGAGCACCGCCAGCGAGGAACCGTCCGAG
>NZ_JAOWCB010000095.1 GCF_026420845.1 Streptomyces sp. PR69
CGCTGACGCCGCGGTTCTTGATCTCGGTGAGGATGTGCAGCCAGTGCTTGGCGCCCTCGCCGCCGTCGCCGGCCCACAGCCCCAGGATCTCGCGACGGCCCTCGGCGGTGACGGCCAGGGCCACGTAGATGGGCCGGTTGGCGACCGCGCCGTCGCGGATTTTCACGTGGATGGCGTCGATGAAGACCACCGGGTAGACGGCGTCGAGGGGGCGACTCTGCCATTCGGCCATGCTCTCGAGGACTTTGTCGGTGATGGTGGAGATGGTCTGGCGGGAGACCTCGGCGCCATAGACCTCTGCCAGGTGAGCCAGGACCTCGCCGGTGGTCAGGCCCTTCGCGGCCAGTGAGATGACCATCTCGTCGACGCCGGTCAGTCGTTTCTGCCGCTTCTTCACGATCTTCGGTTCGAAAGAGCCGTCCCGATCGCGGGGCACGGTTATCTCCACCGGCCCGACATCGGTCAGGACGGTCTTGGAGCGTTTGCCGTTGCGGGAGTTGCCGCCGTCCTTGCCGGCCGGATCGTGCTTGTCATAGCCGAGATGGTCGGTGATCTCGCCCTCCAGGGCGGACTCCAGCAGCCGCTTGGTCAACTGCTGCAGCAGCCCGCCCTCGCCCGTCAGCTGCAGGCCCTCGGCCTGGGCGCGGCCCACCAGCTCGTCGATCAACTGGTCGTCCACGGCCTTCACCGACGCAGCCTTCGTGGGCTCGGCGGTCTCGGACTCGGACACGTTCTCACTGGTCATCGATGCATCTTCCATGATCGGGAGTTACACCGAACGTCTTACAGTCCC
>NZ_JAOWCB010000096.1 GCF_026420845.1 Streptomyces sp. PR69
CTATGGGATACCTCCACCGGCCGCACACTGCACACCCTCACCGGCCACACCAGCGGCGTGAGCTCGGCGGTGTTCAGCCCGGACGGGCACACCCTGGCCACAGCCAGCCTCGACGGTACGGCCCGGCTGTGGGACGCCTCTTCTGGCCGCCCGCTGCACACCCTCACCGGCCACACCAGCGTCGTGATCTCGGCGGTGTTCAGCCCGGACGGCCGCACCCTGGCCACCGCCAGCCACGACGATACGGCCCGGCTGTGGGACGCCTCTTCTGGCCGCACACTGCACACCCTCACCGGCCACACCAGCGTCGTGATCTCGGCGGTGTTCAGCCCGGACGGCCGCACCCTGGCCACCGCCAGCAAAGACGGTACGGCCCGGCTATGGGATACCTCCACCGGCCGCCTGCTGCACACCCTCACCGGCCACACCAGCGTCGTGATCTCGGTGGTGTTCAGCCCGGACGGCCGCACCCTGGCCACCGCCAGCCTCGACGATACGGCCCGGCTGTGGGACGCCTCTTCTGGCCGCACACTGCACACCCTCACCGGCCACACCGAGGAGGTGTGGTCGGTGGTGTTCAGCCCGGACGGCCGCACCCTGGCCACCGCCAGCTATGACCGCACGGCCCGGCTATGGGACGCCTCTTCTGGCCGCACACTGCACACCCTCACCGGCCACACCAACTGGGTGATCTCGGTGGTGTTCAGCCCGGACGGCCGCACCCTGGCCACCGCCAGCAGCGACAGTACGGCCTGGCTA
>NZ_JAOWCB010000097.1 GCF_026420845.1 Streptomyces sp. PR69
CAGGCGGGCCATGAGGGCGTGTTCGACGAGGGTGATGAGGGCGCTTTTGGCGTCGGCGCGGTGGCGTGCGTCGGTGGTGATGATGGGGGTGTCGGGGCCGATCTGGAGGGCTTCGCGTACTTCGTCGGGGGTGTAGGGCTGGTGTCCGTCGAAGCCGTTGAGGGCGATGACGAAGGGGAGCCCGGAGTTTTCGAAGTAGTCGACTGCGGGGAAGCAGTCGGCGAGGCGTCGGGTGTCGACGAGGACGACGGCTCCGATGGCGCCGCGGACGAGGTCGTCCCACATGAACCAGAAGCGGTCCTGTCCGGGGGTGCCGAACAGGTAGAGGATGAGGTCCTGGTCCAGGGTGATGCGGCCGAAGTCCATGGCGACGGTGGTCGTCGTCTTGTCCCCGGTGTGGGTGAGGTCGTCGATGCCGGCTGACGCGGACGTCATGACGGCCTCGGTACGCAGCGGGTTGATCTCCGAGACGGCGCCGACGAACGTGGTCTTGCCCACGCCGAAGCCGCCCGCCACCAC
>NZ_JAOWCB010000098.1 GCF_026420845.1 Streptomyces sp. PR69
CCTGCTGCGGAACTCGTTCCGCTATGCCGCCCGCCAGGACTGGGACAAGATCGCCAAGCTCCTCAAGCCCGTCTACACCGCTCCCACCGAGGAGGCCGCCCTGGACCGGTTCGCCGAGTTCGCCGACGCCTGGGGCAGGAAGTATCCGGCCATCGTGAAGCTGTGGGAGAACGCGTGGGAGGAGTTCACCCCGTTCCTGCGGTTCGACACCGAGATCCGCCGCATCGTCTGCACGACGAACGCGATCGAGTCGGTCAACGCCCGCATCCGCCGGGCGGTCAAGGCCCGCGGACACTTCCCGAACGAGCAGGCCGCCCTGAAGTGTGTCTACATGGCCATCATGTCACTCGACCCCACCGGCAAGGGCCAGGCCCGCTGGACCATGCGATGGAAGACCGCGCTGAACGCCTTCGACATCACCTTCGACGGCCGCCTGTCGGCGGCCCGTCACTAACCCCAACTACCCCAGTTACACCGCTCGCTTGACAGACCCGACCGACACCGACGGCACCAGCCACCTCCACAAGAGACCC
>NZ_JAOWCB010000099.1 GCF_026420845.1 Streptomyces sp. PR69
CTGAAGCAGTCCCGCACCGGTGACGGCCCCAGCTACGAGGAACTGGTCGAAAGCGAGGGACGGCCCCGGCTGCGCGGCTGGCTGGACCGGCTCCAGAGGGACAACCTCCTCCAGGCCGCAGTGGTCTACGGCTACTTCCCCTGCGTATCCAAAGGCGACGACCTGATCCTGCTCAACGAAGACGGCTCAGAACGCACCCGCTTCTCCTTCCCCCGCCAGCGCCGCGGCCGCCGGCTGTGCCTGGCCGACTTCTTCCGCCCCGAAGAATCCGGCGAAACCGACGTCGTCGGCCTCCAGATCGTCACCGTAGGATCAAAGATCGGCCAGGCTGCCGCCGAACTCTTCGAAACCAACTCCTACCGCGACTACCTCGAACTCCACGGCCTGTCCGTCCAACTCGCCGAAGCCCTCGCCGAATACTGGCACGCCCGCGTCCGCGCCGAACTGGGCTTCGCGGGCGAGGAACTG